>NZ_CM178739.1:3400000-3929260 GCF_058681455.1 Caulobacter sp. AVps16 | reverse complement strand
GGGTCCGGGTCCCGGTAAGGCCTCAACAGGGCCACCTGGCGGGAGGCTGACGGATAACGGTGACGCGGAGCGCACGGCTTCGTCGAAACGGTAATCTCTATCTCTCATCCGGACGTCGTCCGGACGCTCCGCGACCCTTTCCATCCCTTCAGCGAGTGATCGCGTGAGGTTGAAAGCCTGTGTCCGCCAGACTTGCCCCCTACGGGCTGCTGCGCAGCCGTCTTCCCCCGCAGGGGGAAGATGAAAGGCGCGAACCTCGTCTTCCCCCTACGGGGGAGGACGACCTGCGAAGCAGGTCAGGAGGGGGCAAGTGTGCGAACCGACTAAGGCAGGGGTCGCGGCTTTCGGTGTTCGTCTATGGCCACGAAGGTGAACACGCCTTCGGTGACCTTGTGGGCCTGCTCGGCGTCGCGGCGGCGGCGCCAGGCCTCGACCCCGACCTTCAGGGAGGTGCGACCGGTATGGACGACCTTGGCAAACAGGCTGACCTCGTCGCCGACAAAGACCGGGCTGATGAAGGTCATGCCGTCGATGGCGATGGTGGCGCAGCGGCCGGCCGCGCGGTGGAAAGCGATCGAGGCCGCCGCCAGGTCCATCTGGGACAGCAGCCAGCCGCCGAAGATGTCGCCCTCGGGATTGGTGTCGGACGGCATGGCGATGGCGCGCAGGACCGGGGCCTCATGGGGCCATTCAGCCGCCGCCCAGGCCTCGGCCAGGGTTTCGGCGCGGTGCGCGGAGGAAATCTCGTCGGACAAGGCCTAGTGGCCGCCGCCGCCTTCATAGACGCCCGGGGCCAGGTGCCCGGCTTCATCATGGCCGTCCGCCGTGGCCGCCACGAAGCGGCGGTCACAATAGGGGCAGTCGACAAAACCCGCTGCGCCGAGTTCCAGCCAGACCCGGGGATGGCCGAGCGCCCCGCCGACGCCCTCGCAGGCGATGCGGTGCGAGCGGACCATGACGGTTTCCGGCGCCGGGAAGCCGCCGATCTCGGTCGCGGCGACCTCGACGGCCGTCGGAGCGGTGGCGGTTGCGGTCTTGGCCTTGCGCGCCATGTTGGAAAACCCTTGAAGTCTGGACGCGGCCTTGGCTTGGCGGCGATGCAGGCATACCTATGCGACCCGTCGCGCTGTCGTCAATTCAAGCCGCGTGCCCGGCCCTTTCTATCCTCCCTTGCGGGAGCCGCTTTGACCCTTCCGTCCCGCCCGGGACCTGTCTGGACGTTCCATGGACCTGCCCGCCTACGCCATCGAAGCCGAAGGCCTGTTCAAGACCTATGCTGCCACCAAGACCTCGCCCGAAAAGCGCGCCCTGAACGGGATCGACCTGAAGGTGCCGCGCGGCTCGATCTTCGGCCTGCTGGGGCCCAACGGGGCCGGCAAGTCGACCTTCATCAACATCCTGGCCGGCCTGACCCGCAAGACCAGCGGCACGGTGAAGATCTGGGGCCGCGACATCGACCAGAGGCCGCGCGATGCCCGCGCTGCCATCGGGGTGGTGCCGCAGGAACTGGCCACCGACGTCTTCTTCACCCCCCGCGAGTCCCTCGACGTCCAGGCCGGCATGTATGGCGTGCCCAAGGCCGAGCGCCGGACCGACGAGCTCCTCAATGCCCTGGGCCTGTCCGACAAGGCCAATGCCTATGTCCGCCAGTTGTCGGGCGGCATGAAGCGCCGCCTGATGGTGGCCAAGGCCATGGTTCACCAGCCGCCGGTACTGATTCTCGACGAACCGACCGCCGGGGTCGATGTCGAGCTGCGCCGCCAGCTGTGGAGCTATGTGAAGGGCCTGCACGCCCAGGGCGTGACCATTGTTCTGACCACGCACTATCTCGAGGAAGCCCAGGAGCTGTGCGACCAGATCGCCATCGTCAATCGCGGCGAGGTCGTGGCCTGCGAGCCGACCGCCACGCTTCTGCAGCGCATGGACAGCCGCAATGTCGTGGTCACACCGGAGGTGCCGGTCAGCGAGGCACCGGTCCTGGAGGGGTTCGACACCAAGATCCGGGCCGGCGGGGCCTTTTCGGTCAGCTATCGCACCGGTCAGTCCAGCGTCGAACAGGTGCTGGCGGCGGTGCGGGCCAAGGGCCTGCGAATTCGCGACATCGCCACCGAGGACCCGGATCTGGAGGATGTCTTCCTGGCCCTGACCTATGGCGATCCGAACGCCGCCGATCCGACCCGCGACTAGGGAAACCCTGCCGGGCATTGCCGATCTGCTCGCCGGGCCGGCAGCAACGCCCGTTTGGTGGCGTGGGCGGGCCCAGGCGGGCCGGACCCTCGCTCGGCCCTTGCGTTCCCCGAACGGTTGGACAATCTCCAGGGCTTGGGTCTGGGGGGACTAGTCGATGAGTTTTCTGGAACGCCAGTTCGGGCTGAAGGCCCAGGGCACCACACTGCGGACCGAGGCCCTCGCAGGCCTCACCACCTTCCTGACCATGGCCTATATCGTCATCGTCAATCCGGCGATCCTGGGCCAGGCCGGCATGCCCGTGGCGGCCGTGGCCGCCGCCACCTGCATCTCGGCCGGCATCGGCTGCATCCTGATGGGGCTGATCGCCAACTATCCGATCGCCCTGGCCCCCGGCATGGGGCTGAACGCCTATTTCACCTACACCGTGGTGCTGGGCATGGGCGTGCCCTGGCAGACGGCCCTGGGCTGCGTCTTCCTGTCCGGCGTCGCCTTCCTGATCCTGACCGTGGCCGGGATCCGCCAGCTGATCGTCGGGGCCATTCCCCGGCCCCTGTTCTCGGCTGTGGCCGCGGGCGTCGGCCTGTTCATCGCCTTCATCGGTCTGAAAGAGGCCGGCATCATTGTCGCCAATCCGGCCACCACGGTGGCCCTGGGCGACCTGACCAAGCCCACCGCGATTCTGGCCCTGGCCGGCCTGCTGGTCATCGGGGCCCTGATGGCCTGGCGCGTGAAGGGTGCCATCCTGATCGGTATCCTGATCATTGCCGGGGCCGGCGCCCTCATGGGCCTGTCGAAGGTCGCCCCCGGCGGCTACAGCCTCGCCGAACTGTCGGCCACCGCCTTCCAGCTCGACATCCCCGGCGCCCTGCATCTGAACGGGGCCATGGGCATGGCCATGGCCGAGATCATCTTCGTCTTCCTGTTCGTCGACCTGTTCGACAATGTCGGCACCCTGGTGGCGGTGACCAAGAAGGCCGGCCTGGTCGCGCCCGACGGGTCGATCCCGCGCCTGAACCGCATCCTGACCGCCGATTCGGTGGCCACGATCGCCGGCTCCCTGGCCGGCACCAGCACGGTCGTCAGCTATATCGAAAGCGCCTCGGGCGTTCAGGCCGGCGGACGGACGGGCCTGACGGCGGTGATCGTCGGCCTGCTGTTCCTGGCGACCCTGTTCTTCGCCCCGCTGGTCCAGGCCATTCCGGCAGCGGCCACGGCCCCTGCCCTGATCCTGGTCGGGGCCATGATGATCGGGGCCCTCAAGGAGGTCGACTGGGAGGACCCCTGCGTGGCCATTCCCGCCTTCCTGACCGTGATCACCATCCCCCTGACCTTTTCGATCGCCAACGGCCTGGCCTTCGGCATCACCAGCTATGCGGTCCTGAAGCTGGTGCGCGGTCAGGCGCGGATCAGCGACTGGCTCCTCTACCTGCTGGCCGCCCTGTTCATTGCCCGCTTCATTTATCTGGGGGGAGAATAGCCACCGGCCGATAAGCCCGTTTGCGCCGCCCGCGCCTTTGGGCTAAGAGGCCGTTCCCCGCAAGGCGGAAGCACCCGTAGCTCAGCTGGATAGAGCGTTGCCCTCCGAAGGCAAAGGTCACACGTTCGAATCGTGTCGGGTGCGCCATTCTCCCATTTCAACGTCACGACCTCTGGCCCGCTCCTGCGCGCCCCAGTGCCGCACTGTGCCAAACACACCGGACTGATCGCGCCCCTTTAGGCCTTCAACGGTCAACCCGCAGAGTGAGCGAGAGCGTGCGCGGTCGGGGCGGGGTGATCTGGTGGGTCCGGCGCAGCGTGAAGGGATTGCCATAGGCGAAGGTGTCGCCCCTGGCATTGGCGGGATTGTCGAGCGCGGCCGTCAGGCGCCAGCGCGGCGCGGCCAGGCCCAGGGCCAGTCGTCCGCTGCCATAGCTGCCCATGGTCGGCGCGGTCGCGGCATCGAAGGTCAGGCGCGAATGTCCGACATAGGCATAGCGCGCGTCGAGCTCGAGGTTGACCTCATCCGAGAGGCTCCAGTCATAGTGGGCCGTGATTCCGCCCGAGCGGCCCGGCACCCCGGCCAGGCTCTGGTCGCTGCGGGCCGGGAAAGCGGGATTGGCATTTTCCAGTTCGGGACCGTTGATCAGGAAGGATCCCCCCAGCTTCAGTCTCCCGACCTGATAGGTCCCCTCCAGCTCGAGCCCCAGATTGCGCCCGTCACCGATATTGGCCGTGAACGCCAGTCCGGAAGGCAGCAGCTGGTCGCTCTGGATGTCCTTCCAGGTGGTCTGGAACAGGGCGGCGTGAAGGCGGGCCCGGCCGTCGAGGGCGCTCAACCGGGCACCGAGCTCCAGGCTCCACAGTTCGTCACCCCGATAGACCCGGCGCGGCTGCCCGCCGTCTCCGGTGAAGACCTGACCGGGCGGGCCGCTCGTATTGAAGCCCGCTGCCCTATAGCCCTCGGCAGCCTGGGCATAGACCAGGGCGTGCGGCGACAGGGCGTAGGTCAGCACGATCTTGGGCGCAAAGCCGGAGCGCGACAGCTTGCCGTCAAAGACCGACGGCGGCCGCGCCGGACTGCTGACCACGCTGACGACCCGCGTCCTGGACAGGAACAGCCGCCCTCCCAGGGTGGCACTGAACGACGGGCCGAGGGGCAGGACCGCCTCCCCGAACAGCGCCGCCTCGTCCAGGGCATCGCGGCGGGCCTCGGCGAAGACCGGCGTCGCGGGTGCTGCCAGCCGCGTCAGGGCCAGATCATTGTCCTGGCGCGTGCGGGCCAGGAACGCCCCGGCCAGCCACTGGATCTGTCCATCCACGGAAGAGACCAGGGATCCCTCCATCACCTGTCCCTTGATCAGGTTCTGGTCGTCGAAGGCCGCAGGGCCAGGCGGCAGGCTGACGGGCGGGGCGGACGACGCGTCATAGCGGCTGGTGATGTCGTGACGAACGGCCGAGACGGTCCAGCGCGCCTCGACTCCTTCAAGATCGCCCCGAAGACCCAGATGGACCTCGGCAAAGTCATTGTCGTGCGGCTCGCGGATCTGGTTGTGCCGCGTATAGGGCGCTTCGGACGCCAGGGCGTACTGGGTGTCTTCGGCATTGATGGCCTGCCCCACAGCGCCGGCGGTCAGGGTCCAGCGCTCATCAAGATCGAGCCGCAGTGACAGGCGCGCGCCGGAGCGGACCGTGCGATTGACGTTCTTCAGCCCGAGGCCGGCGTCGTCGACATAGCCACCCTGGATATCGCTATAGGCCAGGAACCGAACGGCCCCCTGCCCCTGGAAGAGGGGAAGGTTGACCAGGCCGGAGGCCTGGCCCGACGCGGCACCGTCCTTTGTCGTCGCGGCCGAGCCCGAAACCCAGCTGTCGAAGCCGGTAGGGTTTGGCGGCTCGGTGACGAGGTGCAGAATGCCGCCCAGCGAGCCCGCGCCATAGAGCGCGCCCTGCGGGCCGCGCAGGACCTCGACCTGGGCCATGTCGATCAGCAGAAGGTCAGGGTCGGGCGCATTATAGGTCAGGCGCGTGTCATCGAGATAAAGCCCGACCATCGCCTGGGTGCGGCCGGTCAGGGGGCCGTCCGAAAGGCCGCGCAGCATGATCTTGTTCCGGCCCGCGCCCAGATTGGTCACCGTCATCGACGGCACGGCCATGGCCAGGTCGCCGACATCGCGCAGCCCCTGGCCAGCAATGGTCGAGCCGCCCAGGGCGCTGACGGCATAGGCCAATCGATCGGCAGGCGTCGGACGGCGCGTGGCCAGGACCACCAGTTCCGGCAAGCCCTGGTATGGCTCGCCCGAGGGCGTTGCACTGGGCCGCTCGACCACGACCCGGGTGGGCGGCAGGCGCACGATCTGGACGGCATGGGCGTCGATCATCCGGAAGCCGCAGCCGGTGCCCGCCAGCAGGACCTCCAGCCCGGCCTTCAGGCTATAGCGCCCTCGCAGGAGACGACTGTCGGCAGCACAGCTCGATGCGGCCTGGGTGCTGATCGAGACGCCGCCCTGGATCGCGAGATCGATCAGGGCCGCCTTCAGCGGCTTGCGCGGAATATCGAAAAGAAAGGTCTGCTCCGCCGCCGACGCAGTTGCGCAGAAGCCGATCGCGCAGGTCGCGGTCGGGACCAGCACCCAGCGCCGCCACGCGTCAGATCGCAAGACCACTCCCTCCGAAATCGAAGACCGCCTCAGCGTAGTTCGATTTCACGGCCAGTGCGATGCACGGTGAGAGAGAAATAACCCGCCAGGCGCTGGACCACGACCGCCTCGTCGCCGAGTTCGAGAACGCCGGAAAAGCGTCGCCTGGCCACGGAGTCAGACACGCGGATGGGGGTAGGGTAACGACGGTTCAGGTCGGCGATGATCTGGCCCAGGGTCTCGTCGTCGCAGACCAGTCGTCCCTGGGTCCAGGCGAAGGCCGCGCTCGGATCGGCAACGGTCTGGATCGAGCGTCCTGTCCCTTCGGCATGGGACAGGGCCTGTCCGGCGACCAGTCGCGCGACGGGCCCAGAGCCCAGGGACGGTTGCCGCACCTCGACGATGCCGCGCCGCACCGTGACCTTCACGGCCCTGTCGAAGTGCCGGATGTTGAACTCGGTGCCGACGACGCGAACCTGCTGGTCGCCGACGCCGATCAGGAACGGCCGGCCGGGATCCTTGGCCACGTCAAACGTCGCCTGGGCGTCAGCCATCTCCACGCGACGTGTCCGCCAGCCCAGACGCACGGTCAGCCTGGAGGCGGCGTCCAGATGAATGCTGGTGCCGTCGGCCAGGGCGATCTGGCGTGTCTCGCCAGGACTGGTCTCGTAGACCGTCGGCGTGCCCTGATAGGACCGCCAGAGTGTCGGACCCGTCACGAGCGCGACAATCGCTGCCGCAGCGGCGATCAGGGCGGACCAGGCGGGCGGCGAGGCGCGCCGCCGGAAGGGAACCACCTTGGGCGGGGCCAGGGTCAGGCCAGGGGTGATGTCGGCCGCCTGCTCGCTCAGTTCGGCGGCCAGCCGTTCGACCGCCTCGAACGCGGCGAGATGATCTTCGGAGGCTTCCAGCCAGTCGGTCAGGGCCGACCAGTCTTCGGCCGTGGCCTGGTCCGACTGCACGCGCACCAGCCACGCGACGGCGTCGTCGCGCAGGGTCTCGCTCGTCTTTGAACCGCCTTGGCCGGTCATGCCTGATCGTCGCTCCTGGGGCGCATCGTCGCCCCGCTTGCCGTATTGACGCCACAAAGCCCCGGGTGCCTCCAAACTTTCTTTCGACCCGTGAACCAGCTCATCGTCCCACCTTGGCCAGGATGCGTTTGAGGCTGGTCATGATGTACTTCTCCACGCTGGATCTCGAGACCCCCATGGCTGCCGCAGTCTCGGCGTGGTTGAGGCCTTCAAGCTTGTGCAGGCGGAAGGCCTCGCGCACCGCCGGGGGCAGTTCGTTCACGGCCTCGATGATCTGGTTCAGGCGCTGGCGTGCGGCCACGGCGTCGTCGGCGGCAGGCTCGGCGGAAGCGTCCTGGCCCTGTACCATGTCGACATTGGCGCCCCGCCATTCGGTCTCGCGCTTCACCGCCCGTCGCTGGGCCTTGAGGCGGTCCAGCATCAGGTTGGTGCCCAGCCGGTAGAGATAGGCGACGGGGTTGTCGATGGGGTCGGCCGGCGGCGGCGTGATCTTCAGATAGATGTCCTGCACGAGATCCTGGGCGGCCTCTTCGGACCGCAGCCGAACGCGGAAATGGCGCAGCAGGTCCTCGCGCCGTTCGAGATAGGCGGCGAGCAAGGGATGGACGTCACTGTCGTCCAAGGCCGTGACCTGAGCTCCTGGGGCCCATCGGCCTATCGCCCACCGGGGAATCCGGAGACGCTTGCAGTCTTTCCGATGCCGCCCGCCCGCGCAATCGCAATCCCCTGGCTCATTCCTTTGAGGAGGTTTGGCCGGCGCGTCGTCATGGCTCCTCGAAGGGCGATGAGACGCCCGCCAGAGTTCGGAGATCGACCTTGCTGGAAGTGATGATGCTCGACGACGGTGCCCCGCGCGGCAGCCTCCGCTTCGACGCCGACCGCGTGCGTCGTTTCACCTCGGTGGAGCCCCGGGTAATTTCGCTCCACTCCCTGATGCAGCCCGAGCGCCGCCGGGTCGAAGCCTATATCGAGGCCGCCTATGCCTCGGCCTTCAACGGCACAATCCGGGCCCACTATCCCACCCTGATGAGCGTGCAGGACGGCCAGGGCCGGATCCATGGCGCGGTGGGCTTTCGTCTGGCCGACGACGGCGCACTGTTCCTGGAGCAGTATCTGGACGAACCCATCGAGGCGGCCATCCACCGCAGGTCCGGCGAAGCGGTGGACCGCGCCGCCGTGGCCGAGATCGGCAGCCTGGCGTCTGAAAGCACCGGGGCGTCCCTGTTCCTGTTCTTGGCCCTGGCGCTCCATCTGCACCACAAGGGTTGCACCCACGCCGCTGCGACCGCCACCCGTCAGCTGCGCCGCAGCTTCGCCCGCGTCGGTTTTGCCACCCAGGCCCTGACTCGCGCCGAGCCCAGCCGGCTGGGTGACGGTGCCGCTGATTGGGGCGGTTATTACAATCGCGACCCCGAGGTGATGGTCGGTGCCATAGCGCCCGCCCTCCCCGCCCTGACCCAGATGCTGATGGTCGAGTCGCCGGAGGTTCCGGACATCCGGCCAAGACTCCATCCCGCCTGGCCTGCGGAGCTGATCGGATGAGCCGGGTTCTGCACGCCATCACCCGGCACGCCCTCGACAGGCCCGGGGCCATCGCCCTGAGCACGCGCGCCCTGTCCCTGACCTATGCCGAGCTCGAGGCCGAGATCCAGCGTGTCGCGACGGCGCTCTTTGCCTTTGCACCCCTGGTTCGTCCCGGTGCGCCGGTCGCCGTGCGGCTGGCCAATGGTCCGGCCTGGGTAATCCTGGACCTGGCCCTGATCCGTCTGGGCTGGCCCAGCCTGCCCCTGCCGGGCTTCTTCACCCCGGCCCAGCGCGAGCACGCTCTTGCCGATGCCGGTGCGACCTTGCTGGTTGAAGAGGCGGAAGGGACCGTCGCGTTCGAGATCCTGGGCACATCCATCGCGGTCTGGCCCTGTGCGACCGCGCCTGTGACCCTGCCGACCGGCACGGCCAAGATCACCTATACCTCCGGCTCGACCGGCCAGCCCAAGGGCGTGTGCCTGTCGCTCGAGCAGATGGAGGCCACGGCCGCTGCCCTGGTCGAGGCCATCGGTGCCGACTATGCCGGCCTGCACCTGCCGCTGCTGCCGCTGTCGATCCTGCTGGAGAATGTGGCCGGGCTCTATCCGATCCTGCTGGCCGGCGGTCGCTATCACGTCCTGCCCGCCGCCGAGCTGGGCCTCGACAATCCATTCCGTCCCGACCTTCCCGCCCTGGCCGAGGCCATCGCCGCCGAACACGCCACAAGCCTGATCGTCGTGCCCGAGCTGTTGCGCGCCCTCCTTATGGTGATGACCTTCACCGGGGCCCGCTTCCCCGACCTGAACCTGGTGGCGGTGGGCGGTGCCAAGGTGTCGTCGCAGCTGCTGAGACAGGCCGAGGCCTTGGGCCTGCCGGTCTATGAGGGCTACGGCCTCAGCGAATGCGCTTCGGTTGTGGCGCTCAACACCCCGTCAGCCCGTAAGGCCGGGGCGGTGGGAAAGCCCCTGTCGCACCTGTCGGTGACCCTTGACGCCGAGGGCGAGATCATTGTCTCGCCCCGACCCTTCCTCGGCTATGCCGGCCGCGAACCGCACCAGGGCGCAGTCCATACCGGCGACCTGGGCAGCCTGGATGCCGACGGCTTCCTGCGCATCGAAGGTCGGCGGACCAACACCATCATCACCGCCTTTGGTCGCAATGTTGCGCCCGAGTGGGTGGAGAGCGAGCTGTTGGCCCAGCCCGAGATCCGCCAGGCAGTGGTGTTCGGCGAGGCCCAAGCCACGCTGGGAGCCCTGATCGTGCCGCTGATCCCCGACATGGACGAGGCCGCAGTCGCACAGGCCGTGGCCCGCGCCAACCTGGCCTTGCCCGACTACGCCCAGGTCAAGCGCTGGCAGGTCCGCGCGCCCTTCGACCCCGCCGAAGGTGAACTCACCAACAATGGCCGCCCCCGTCGGGCGGTCCTGTTGTCGCGTCACAGCGACTTCATTCAAGCCTCTTGAGCAGGAGCACCAAACCTTGACCTTCTTTCCCCAACTGGTCGCCGCCACCGTCGAGGGCCAGCAGACCCTGGCCAGCGTTCCGCAGATCCAGGACGGCCTGACCGGCCAGATCTCGCGTGAGACCTACATCGCCTATCTGACCGAGGCCTATCACCATGTGAAACACACGGTGCCTCTGATGCAGGCCGCCAGGGCGCGCCTCGATGACGCCCATGACCGCTTCCGCCATGCGCTGGACGAGTACATTGCCGAAGAGACCGGCCATGAGGCCTGGATCCTCAACGACATCCGCAACTGCGGCGGCGACGCCGAGGCCGTGCGCAACGGCCTGCCGCGCGAGGCCACCCAGCACATGGTCGACTTTGCCTATGACTACATCGCCAAGGTCAATCCGATGGGCTTCTTCGGCATGGTCTTTGTGCTGGAAGGGACCAGTGTGCGCCTGGCCACCCAGGGTGCCGAAGCCGTCGCCAGGAACCTTAATCTGGGTCCGGAATGCTTCAGCTACCTGACCTCGCATGGCGCGCTGGACATGGAACACCTGGTCTTCTTCCAGAAGCTGATGGACGAGATTGAAGACCCGGACGACCAGGCGGCGATTATCGAGGTCGCCTCGGCGATCTTCACGCGCTTCGCCAATGTCTTCCGCGCCATTCCGCATGACCGGGCGGTGGCCCATGTTTAGCGGCAAGACCATCCTGCTCACGGGCGGCTCGGGCGGCCTGGGTTCGCTGATCGGCACCCAACTGACGGCCGAGGGCGCACGAGTCGTCGTACTGGACCGCGCAGCGCCGGCCACCTGCACGGAGTTTCTGCAGCATGACATTTCGACTGTAGAGGGCGTCGAAGCGGCCGCCGCCGCGATCACCGGCCAGGACTGGGACATCGTCATTAATCTGGCCGGAATTCAGCATTTCGGACCTTTTGAACGGCAGAGCCCCGAACATCTTCTGGCCAGCTACATGGTCAATCTCGTTGCACCCGTGCGCCTGACCCAGGCCGTTCTGCCAGGTATGAAGGCACGAGGGCGCGGACAGATCGTCAATGTCGGCTCGATCTTCGGCTCGATCAACTTCGCCCATTTCGTCACCTATTCCAGCGCCAAGGCGGGACTTCGAGGATTCAGCCAGGCGCTGCGACGGGAACTGTCCGGCTCGGGACTTGAGGTCACCTATGTGGCGCCCCGCGCGGTCAGGACGGCGCTCAACACGCCGGCTGTGATGGAATTCGCCAAGCTGACCCAGATGAACATGGATCCGCCCGAGCTGATTGCCCGTCGCATTATTGAGGCCATCCGTGGGCGGAGGAAGGACGTCTATTTCGGCTTTCCCGAGAGCCTGTTCGTGCGTCTCAACGCTGTTTTCCCGCAACTCATCGACCGCGCCCTGTCCGCCAATGACCGCAAGGCCGCGCGGCTGTTTGCCAACTGACTGTCTGGAGTTCCCATGAAGACGCTTCCAATGCTCGCCGTCGCCGCCGCCATCGGCACCCTCGCCCTGCCGGCCCTCGCCGCCGACGCAGCCTTTGATGGACGGGTCGAGGGTCTGGCCCGGTCCTGGGCTCACGTGAACTATGAGGTCAAGGACAAGGCCGCCCAGGCTAATGAAGCTGCCAGGCTCGCTGCAGACGCCGACGCCCTGGCCCACCAGTATCCCAACCGCGCCGAGCCGCTGGTCTGGGAAGCCATTTCCACGGCGACGGAAGCCGGGGCCAAGGGCGGCCTGGGCGGCCTGGCCCTGGCCAAGACCGCGAAAGGCCTGCTGGAGCGCGCCGAGAAGATCAACCCGTCTGCCCTGGGTGACGGCTCGGTCTATACCAGTCTGGGCTCGCTCTATGCCCAGGTGCCCGGATTTCCGGTCGGTTTCGGAGATGCCAAGAAGGCCCGTGCCTACCTGGCCAAGGCTCTGGCCGCCAATCCTCGTGGAGTGGATCCCAACTTCTTCCAGGGCGACTTCCTGATGCGGCAGGGCGACTATGGCGGTGCAGCCGCCGCGCTCGAACGGGCGCTCGCGGCACCGGCCCGGCCGGGACGTGAGGTCGCCGATCGCGGGCGCAAGGGCGAGGCGAGCACGCTCCTGGCCGAGGTGCGGGCCAAGTTGCGCTCCTAGGGTCGATCAGGCCGCCACGGATCTTGCCAGGGCTTCACCGCCTGAGGTCAAAGCCTTGCTCTGGGCCAGACAGCCGTACCATCCCAGGCCCCGGTAGGTTTCATAGCCCGGGGTCAGGGCATAGCCCACGGTCAGGTCGCCATCGGCATAGCTGCCCATCTCACCCTCGCGGGTGTTGAGCGGAAAGACTTCCGTCAGGACGCCGCGGCCGTCCGACGAGGCCAGGACACGGCCCTTCTGGTCCAGCAGCATGACCCGGGATCGGGCGCGCTCCTCGGGGGTCAGGCGAACGCCGTCGACCACCGCCTGGGCCTGGGGCTGCCAGTCGAAATGGACCCCCAGAACGCCAAGGATCCGTCCTTGGCTCTGACCGCCTTCGCGGATCGCCGTGGCATAGGTGGCGACCGGAGCGTCATTAAGCGCCCGGACCCGTTCGATGTCGCAGGCGATGAAGTCATCTCCGGATGCCGTCTTCATCGCCTCGCGGAACCAGGTCGTGTCCGCCGCCGAACTGTTGCGCGCGGCCCGGTAGCGGTCGGGCCGCCCGGTCGCCACGACCCGCCCGTGGGGGTCGCAGATCCACAGGTCGAGATAGACGGTATAGGCGTCGAGGATGACGCCCAGGCGCTGGCTGGCATGGCGGACCGACTCGGGCGACGGCGCATCGAGGCAGGCGACCACGGCCGAGTCCGTGGCCCACCAGCGGACGTCACAGGTCCGTTCATAGAGGTTGCGGTCGACGATCTCGATGGCGTTCAGGGCCAGGTCGGCCAGGCGCTGGCCACGCATGTGGCCCAGGATCGCGCCGCCGATGGCGGTGAGTTCATCAAGGTCGGCGCGCACCTGGCTCTCCAGGGCGGCGGCGACGTCATCGATCTCGGTCGAGATCTTCTTGAATTCCTCGGCGACGATGGCGAAGCCCTTGCCGGCCTCGCCGGCCCGGGCCGCGACGATCAGGGCGTTGATCGCCAGCATCTTGGCGGCCCGATTGACGCGGGCGATCTCGCCGATCTTTTCCCCGGCGACAGAGCTCAGACGTTCGGAGAGGTCCAGAATTCGCTCCGGACGCAGACTGGCGTCTTGTTCCAACTTCACTGGCCCTCACGCAAAACCTTACCGATTGGCGGAAGGTTCGCGCACGGCGAATCCCGTGTCACTCGACCTATGCGACATAGGGCCGCAGCAGGGGGCTTTCACCCCAATTCGGGGAGATTTTCGAGGCCGTCGCCACAAGATTGGGCGACGGACGCTCAATATGCCCGAAGATCCAGCAGCTGACCTAGACGTCAACCTCGGCGTCGAGGGCGTTCTCCTGGATAAACTCGCGGCGCGGCTCGACCAGGTCGCCCATCAGGCGGCTGAACATGTCGTCGGCATCGTCGGCATGGTTGACCTTGACCTGCAGCAGGGTGCGGGCCTCGGCATCGAGGGTCGTTTCCCAGAGCTGGTCGGGGTTCATCTCGCCCAGACCCTTGTAGCGCTGGATCGACAGGCCCTTGCGGCCGGCGTCCATCACCGCCCCAACCAGATCCATCGGTCCACGGACGGTTGTCGACTTGTCCTTGCGGCGGAACACGGCCCGGCCCGAGAAGATCTCGGCCAGGGCTCCGGCCCGCTCGGCCAGACGGCGGGCGTCGGCGGCGTTCAGCAGGCCGTCATCCAGCACCACGCTCTCGGTGACACCACGCCGGATGCGCTTGAACACATAGGCGGTATCGCCGCGCTCGCCGGTCCAAAGACCATCACCTTCCTCGGCATAGAGGTCGAGGCGGGCGGCGGCGGCGGCGATGTCCGGCTTGTCGCTGAGCAGACCGGCCAGGGCCGTCTGCTCGACAGCAAAGGCCGGAGCGCGTGCGGCCAGGCGGTCGATATTGCCCTTGGCCTGGCGACACAGTTGCACCAGGGCCAGAAGGTCCTTGCCGGTCCGGCGCTCGCCCGAGGGCAGGTCGAGCTCGGCCCCGTCAACGCCCTCGTCGATCAGGAAGGCATCCATCTCGGCGTCGTCCTTGAGATAGCGCGACGACTTGCCCTTGGCGGCTTTGTAGAGCGGCGGCTGGGCGATGTAGATATAGCCGCGCTCGATCAGCTCGGGCATCTGCCGGTAGAAGAAGGTCAGCAGCAGGGTGCGGATGTGGGCGCCGTCGACGTCGGCGTCGGTCATCAGCACGATCTTGTGGTAGCGCACCTTGTCGGCATTGAAGTCGTCACGGCCGATGCCGGCCCCGAGGGCCGTGATCAGGGTGCCGATCTGGTCGGACGACAGCATCTTGTCGAAGCGCGCCCGCTCCACGTTGAGGATCTTGCCGCGCAGGGGCAGGACGGCCTGGTTGTCGCGGTTGCGGGCCTGCTTGGCCGATCCGCCGGCCGAGTCACCCTCGACGATGAAGATTTCCGACTTGGCCGGATCGCGCTCGGAGCAGTCCGCCAGCTTGCCCGGCAGGGAGGTGATGTCGAGCGCGCTCTTGCGGCGGGTCAGTTCGCGGGCCTTGCGGGCCGCTTCGCGGGCAGCGGCGGCCTCGGCGATCTTGGAGACGATGGCTTTCGCCTCGTTGGGATGCTCCTCGAACCAGGTGGCCAGGCCTTCCTGGACCAGGCCCTCGACAGCGGGGCGCACTTCGGACGAGACCAGCTTGTCCTTGGTCTGGGAGCTGAACTTGGGATCGGGAACCTTGACCGACAGCACGCAGGTCAGACCTTCACGGGCGTCCTCGCCCCCGACATTGACCTTTTCCTTCTTCGTGATGCCCGAGCTCTCGGCGTAGTTGGTGATGATCCGGGTCAGGGCCCCGCGGAAGGCCGACAGGTGGGTGCCACCGTCCCGCTGGGGGATGTTGTTGGTGAAGCACAGCATGTGCTCGTGGTAGCTGTCGTTCCACCACAGGGCCAGATCGACCTCGACCTTGTCCTTGCGGCCGCGAATGACGATCGGCATCTTCAGGAGCGGGGTCTTGGCCTTGTCGAGGTGGCGGACGAAGGCCTCGATGCCGCCCTCATAGTGCAGCTTTTCTTCCCACGGCGCGGCGTCGCGCAGGTCGCGGAAATAGATGGTCACGCCCGAGTTCAGGAAGGCCAGCTCGCGCAGGCGATGCTCGAGCGTCTTCCGGTCGAAATCGATGAAGGCAAAGGTGTCCTTCGACGGGAAGAAGGTCACTTCCGTGCCGGTCAGGGTGGTTCCGGCCTTGGGCCCGTCGGCGCGGACGGGTGAGTCGCCGGTCTGGGCCAGAGAGGTCACCGCGTCGCCGCGCTCGAAGCGCATCTGGTAGCTGTGGCCGTTGCGGTGGATCTTCAGCTCCAGCCAGTCGCTGAGCGCATTGACCACCGAGACGCCGACGCCGTGCAGGCCGCCGGAGACCTTGTAGCTGTTCTGGTCGAACTTACCGCCGGCATGCAGCTGGGTCATGATGACCTCGGCCGCCGAGACGCCTTCGCCCTCGTGGATGTCGACCGGGATGCCGCGACCGTCGTCGGTGACCGTCACCGAGCCGTCAGCATTGAGGATGACCTCGACCTTGGTGGCGTGACCGGCCAGGGCCTCGTCGATGGCGTTGTCGACCACCTCATAGACCATGTGGTGCAGGCCCGAGCCGTCATCGGTGTCGCCGATATACATGCCGGGGCGCTTGCGCACCGCATCCAGGCCCTTCAGCACCTTGATCGAGTCAGCGTCATACTCGCCGCCCATCACTTCGGGGGCTGCCATCTGCGAGCCGTCTGCAGTGGTCAGGCGATCGCCGGTATTGTCTTCAGCCGGGCCTTCGGTCTCTTGCGTCATACGTCTTCCAAAGCGGTCAGGCCGGCCTCGCACACGCGAACACCCAGAGCCCGACCTTTGAGATGGTCGAACAGCGACTCGTCCGTGCCTGTCATGAAGGCCTGGAGCTTGAGTGCCGTGATTTCGTCCGCCAGAGCAGCTCGCCGGGTCAGGTCGAGATGCGCTGCGACTTCGTCGAGCAATACTATAGGATTCGGCGCGGAATCCGCACGCGAAAGTCGCGCCGCCTGGGCCAAAACCAGGTTCAGAATCAGCGCTTTCTGCTCGCCGGTGGAACATTCGGCGGCGGGGCGGTCCTTGCCGACGTGCAGGATGTCGAGATCCCCGCGATGGGGCCCGGTCAGGGCCCTTCCGGCCGCCCCGTCGCGGGGCCGGGCGGCGGCCAGGGCGCTGGCCAGACGCAGCTCGATCTCGGCCAGCTCATGCCCCGCAAGTGCCAGCCTTTCCCACTCGCCGGTCAGGGACAAACGGGCCTGCGGGAAGGGGCGATCACCGCGACCGTCGATCTCGGCCTGCAGGGCGATCAGGGTACGGGCCCGGGCCTGGGCCATCAGTCCCCCGGCCTGGGCCAGCCGCGCCTCCAGGGCGGTCAGCCAGACCGTATCGGCCGGCACGCCGGACTCGGCGGCATCGGTCAGCAGCCGCATCCGCTCACGCTGGGCCTTGTCATAGACATTGGCGTGGCGGGCATGGTCGGGCTCGCCGGCAAAGACCAGGCGGTCGAAGAAGCGGCGGCGCTCGGAGGCGGCCTCCAGAAACAGCCGGTCCTGGGCCGGGGTCAGCCAGATGGGCCGGACATGGTCGGCCAGCCGGCCCGGTGGCACGGTTTCGCCGTCGACCCGCACCAGGCGCCGGGTCTGGCCGCCGGCCTCGACGCCGGTGCCCAGCTGGACCGGCTCATCCTCGCCCGCTTCAATCTGGGCCGCCACAGCCCAGGCCCGGCCCGTAGCCTCGCCCGGCAGCCGCCGCCCGACCTCGGCCAGGCTGGAACCGCGCAGGCCCTTGCCCGGCGACAAGAGGCTGATGGCCTCCAGCAGGTTGGTCTTGCCGGCGCCGTTGGCCCCGAACAGATAGACGCTGGCCCCGCCGGTCTCGAGACGGGCGCTGGCATAGGACCTGAAATCGGTCAGGGTCAGGGTGAGGATCGCGGCCGACGCCATGGGGGTCTCTTAAGGCAGGTTGGCCCTGACGTCACTTGCCCCCTCCTGACCGCTATCGCGGTCGTCGTCCCCCGTAGGGGGACGATGAAGTGCGCGTTTCATCTTCCCCCTACGGGGGAAGACGGCTGCGCAGCAGCCCGTAGGGGGCAAGTCTGGCGGACACAGGCTTTCAACCCCACGCGATTCCTCGCTGAGGTTCGTGGAAAGGGTCGCGGAGCGTCCGGACGACGTCCGGATGAGAGATAGAAAATACCGTTTCGACGAAGCCGTGCGCTCCGCGTCACCGTTATCCGTCAGCCTCCCGCCAGGTGGCCCTGTTGAGGCCTTACCGGGACCCGGACCCCGCCGTTTCCAGCGCGTTCCGGCGGTCGAAGAGGACGGGCTTACAGCCAGACACGCCCTTTTGCCTTCAACCACGCCGACGGCGGGCGGGTCTGGCCAGCAACCAGATCCCCGGACACGCTTCAGTATCCCCCTGAAGCCCAGCCCCGCTCGATCACCCCCCGCCGCCGCATCGGTCGCTGGCCCTGCGCCCTTTCCTCGCGACGAGGTGGGGACAGAATACGGGAGGTTTCAGCGCGTCGGATGGGCGCGGTGGTTGTTTTTGCAGGGTGTTGAATGGGCTGGGGTTTGTTCGGGAAGGCGCGAGGATAGAGGGCAGTCTTTCCCCGCACTTGCCCCCTACGGATCGCTTCGCGATCGTCTTCCCCCGCAGGGGGAAGATGAAGGGCGGCGATCTCATCTTCCCCCTGACAAGGGGGAGGACGACCTGCGCAGCAGGTCAGGAGGGGGCCTGCGGCGGTGGCCGCCCTACCCGAAGTAGCGCCGCGCGAGCTCCAGGTTGTCCTTCTGCCAGACCCCGGCGGCGCCCATCAGCACGCGCATCATGTTGGCCTGAAAGATCTGGCGCGCCTCGTCACGGTCGACGAGCGCCCGGAGCGGCTCGTCGAAACGGGCGTCGGGGGCGATCGACCGATGGACGGCGTAGTTCATGGCGATCAGGTCGATGCGGTGCTCGACGCTGCCGAACACCGCCTCGACCCGCTGCGAGCGATCGAACCAGGTCTCGCAGCCCTCAAAGTCCGTCGCTTCCCAGAGGGTGAGCATGTTGTCGAACAGGGCGGCGAAGCGGTCTTCGCATAGGCCTTCGGCCATCCGTCCTACTGGCCCTTGGCCGAACCGAGTACCTTCTGCAGGAACTGGGTCTCGACCTCCCGGCGACGGTCGTTGTTGACCTTCTTGCGGAAGCCGTGGCCCTCGTCCTTGAACTGAACGTACCAGGTCTCGACGCCTTTCCCGAGCAGCTTGGCGACGATCTGATCGGACTCAGACTTGGGCACGCGTGGATCGTTCCAGCCCTGCATGACCAGCATCGGCTTGGTGATCTTGTGGACGTTGTTCATCGGCGAGATCACCTCGAAGACCTTCAGCATCTTCGGGTCGCGCTCGTCGCCATATTCGGCGCGGCGCAGGTCGCGCCGGTAGGCTTCGGTGTTCTGCAGGAACGAGACGAAGTTGGAGATGCCGAACAGCTCGATCCCGCCGGCCATCCGGTCGGAATAGTGGGTCATAACCGCCAAGGACATGTAGCCGCCGTACGAGCCGCCGCTGACCACAACCCGGCTCGGGTCGAGATCCGGCTGGGTCTTGATCCAGTCCAGCAGGGCGCCGATGTCCTTGACCGAGTCCTCACGCTTTTCGGCGTTGTCGAGGTTCAGATAGGTCTTGCCGTAGCCGGTGGAGCCCCGAACATTGGGGATGATGACCGCCGCGCCCAGCTCGGCGACGGCGTGTTGGCTGAACGTGTTGAACGTCGGCCGCGACTGCCCTTCCGGGCCGCCGTGGATGTCGATGACCACCGGCGCCTTGCGTCCTTCGGAGAGCTTTGGCTTGTAGATGAAGGCCGGGATGGATCGCTTGTCGAAGGACGGGTAGCGAACCAGTTCCGGTGTCACCAGGGCCTTGGGGTCCAGGCCGCCCAGCTCCGACGCCGTCCAGCGCTCGAGCTTGCCGTCGGGCACGCCCCAGCTCCAGGCATCGCTGGCGGCGGTCGATGTGGCGAGGCTGAAGCCCAGCCTCGCGCCGTCCGGCGAGAAGCCCAGGCCCGAGACCACACCGGCAGGCAAGCCAGGTTGCGGCAAGGCCCGACGGGTGACGAAATCCTGCACGACAAGCTTGGAATAGCCGTCCTCATTGAAGGAATAGGCCAGGACGCGACCGTCCTCAGACAGGGCGAAGCTCTCGACATCCCAATTCCGGTCGCCGGAAATGTTGGTCTTGGCGCCGGTGGCAAGATCGACCTGGGTAAGGCGCAGGAAGTCCGAGCCTTCGTCCGAGAGCAGCAGCACCGATCGGCCGTCGGGCGTGAACTCGCCGCCGCCGTAGGCGATCTTGGACTTGCCGGGGTTCAGCTCCGTCAGCTTGCCGCTGGCGATATCCAGCAGCCAGCGCTTGGATTCTGCGATCGAGAAATAGCGGCCCAGCAGTACCGTCTTGCCATCGGGCGACAGGGCGAGCGGAGACACCTGGCCCTGCCCCTTGAAGATGACCTTGGTCGTGCCGGACGCGTCCCGCATCATCACGTCGTAGTCAGCCGAGCCCTTCACAGCCCGCGACCACAAGAGAATGGTCCCGTCCTTCGACCACGTCGGCGAGACATTGCGGACGCCGGTTTCGGTCAGCTGGGTCGTCTTGCCGTCCGGCTCGCGCAGGAACAGCTGGAACCATTCATCGCCGCCCGTGTCCTTGGAGAACAGGATCCGGCCGCCCGGCAGAACGCGGGGCGAGGCCACGGGCTCTTCATAGAAGGTGATCTGGCTGCGATCGGCGCCGGGCGATGCCACCACGTGCAGCTGGTTGGTGTTGCCAAATCGGGTGCCGATGACCATGCCGCCGCCAGGCAGCCAGTCGCCGAAAGCCGCCGAGCGCGCGTTCTGGAAGCGCGCCAGATTTTCGCGGATCGAGGCGGGCGCGACCGGCACATTCTCGAGAATCTGATTGCCGATCTCGCGCCGCTCGACTGGCCCGATCTGGGCCAAGGCCATCGGCGCGGACGCGGCCGACAGGATCAGGGCGGCAAGCACAGACAGACGAGCGTTCACCGGCGGCTCCAATCGGATCAGGGCAGAAACCTTTATTCAGCGAAGCCTTCGCCGCAACGCCAAACTTGGCGATGAGTCCGGATCCTGGCTCAATAGGCCAGTGCCACCCCGTCCTTGCGCATCTCGGTGGCGGCGGCGTAGCGACCGGGCCAGCGCTCGATGGCCTGGTAGCCGCCATAGCCGCCAAGCTCGGTCTTAAGAGTCCAGCCCAGGGCCTCGAGATCCTTGCGCGTCTGGGCCGGCACGCCGCTTTCCAGGTCCAGGACCGTCATGTCCTCGGCACCGATGCCGGTCGGCTCGGACGAGCCGCCGTGATGCCAGCGGGGCGCATCGCCGGCTTCCTGAACGCCCAGGCCGAAATCGACCATGTTGCTGATGATCTGGGCCTGGCCCTGGGGCTGCATGTCGCCGCCCATCACCCCGAACGACAGCCACGGCTGGCCCTCGCGCAGGGCAAAACCCGGAATGATCGTCTGGAACGGCCGCTTGCCGGGCGCGAAGATGTTCGGGTGGCCGTCGGTCAGGGCGAACAGTTCGCCCCGGTCCTGGAACATGAAGCCCAGCCCGTCTGGCGACAGGCCCGAGCCCATGCCGCGATAGTTCGACTGGATGATCGACACCATCATCCCGTCCCTGTCGGCCGTGGTGAAATAGGTGGTGTCGCCCCGGCTGGGGGCCTGGCCCGGATAGATCGGCGTCAGGATCCTGTCGGGCCGGATCAGTTTGGCGCGCTCGGCCGCGTAGTCCTTGGAGATCAGCCAGTCGATCGGCGACCTGTAGAAGTCCTGGTCGGCATAGAACCGGGCGCGGTCCTCATAGGCCAGGCGCTTGGCCTCGACGGCGTGATGGATGGCCTGGGCCGACTGGAAACCCATGGTCTTGACGTCGAAGCGCTCAAGAATGTTCAGCAGCTGAAGGGTCGCCAGACCCTGGGTGTTGTCGCCCAGGGCGCAGACCTCGACGCCGCGATAGCCGGTCTTGTGGACCGTGGTCCAGACGGCGCGGTTGGCCGCGAGATCCGCCTTGGTCATCCAGCCGCCGATACGCTTGAAATAGGCTTCGATCGTCGCAGCGATCTCGCCCTCGTAGAACGCCCGGCCACCGCCTTCGGCGATTAGCCGGTAGGTTCGACCCAGCCGCGGGTTCCTGAAGATCTCGCCCTCAACCGGCGTCCTGCCCGTGGGAGCCCAGACGGCCTTGAAGTTCTCGACCTCTTCGATTCCGGAGGCCGGATTGGTGAAGCGGCGATAGCTGCCGGCGAGATAGAAGGCGACGTTCTGGGTAATCGGGTGGCCCTGCTCGGCATAGTCGATGGCCGGCGCGAAGAGTTCGGACCACTTCAGCTTGCCATAGCGCTCGTGCATCTCGCGCCAGGCGTCGACCGCGCCCGGAACGCTGACCGAGACCGCGCCCCAGGACGGGATCTTGCCGTCCCTGGACCGCGCCCGCACGGTCTCCAGGCTGAGGCCCTTGGGCGAACGGCCAGACCCGTTGAGGCCCATGACCTGCCGGGTCTTGGGATCCCACAGCATCACATAGCAGTCGCCGCCGATGCCGCAGGCTATGGGTTCGACCAGGCCCAGGACCGCATTGGCGGCGATGGCCGCATCGGCGGCCGATCCCCCCTTGCGAAGCATGTCGATCGCCGCCTGGGTCGCCAGGGGATGGGCGGTCGCGGCGGCGCCGTTCATGCCCCAGGCCGCCGAGCGCGAGGCAAAATTGGCTCCGGCCACACGGTCGCCGCCCTGAACGTCGGGCCGCTTCAGGTTGGGATTGGTCCCGCTGAACAGCTGTGACTGGGCCAGGGCCGGACCGGCGATGGCGGCGGCCGGCAGGGCGGCGAGGAACGTGCGGCGGCGCATGGTGAGTCCTCTCAGCAAAACGGGTGCCCGAAGGCACCCGTCTGGTATTCGATGATGCGGATCAGACCCGCAGCGGCATCAGCACATATTTGACGCCCGGATCGGTCGGGTCGACCACCAGGGTCGGGCTGGCCGGGTCGGCGAAGCGGAACTCGGCGATCGGGCCGCCGATCTGGCCGCAGACGTCGAGCAGGTAGCGGGCATTGAAGCCGATCTCGAAGGGCTCGCCGTCATAGTCGACCTCGACCTCTTCGACGGCCTGGCCGGCTTCCATGTTGCGGACGGTCAGGGTGATGCGGCCCGGCTCGATGGCCAGCTTCACCGAACGGCTCTTCTCGGCCGAGATGGTGGCGACGCGGTCGACGGCCTTGGCGAACAGGTCGTTGTCCAGGGTCAGGATCTTGGCGTTGTCGCGCGGAATGACGCGCAGATAGTCGGGGAAGGCACCGTCAATGACCTTGGAGGTCAGGGCCGCCTGGCCGAACTCGAAGCGGACCTTCTGGGCCGAAACCTGCAGGTCGACATGCTCGCCGGCCGATTCCATCAGGCGACGGGCCTCGGCGATGGTCTTGCGGGGCACGATGATGCCCGGCAGGCCGGCGGCACCCTCCGGGGCCTCCATCTCGGCCAGGGCCAGGCGGTGACCGTCGGTCGCCACGGCCCGCAGCTTGACCACGCCACCTTCGTTGACCGTGTGGATATAGAGGCCGTTCAGATAGTAGCGGGTCTCTTCGGTGGAGATCGCAAACCGGGTCTTGTCGATCAGGCGGATCAGCTCGGTGGTGTCGACCGCAATACGGCTGGAGAGGCCGTCGCTGCTCATCACCGGGAAGTCGCCGGCCGGCAGGACCGGCAGGTTGAAGCGCGAGCGGCCGGCCTGGATCACCAGACGCGGATCATCGCCGCTGAACGACAGCGACACGTCCGAGCCGTCGGGAAGCTTGCGCACGATTTCATAGAGGGTGTGGGCCGGCGCGGTGATCTGGCCGGGCACATCGATCTGGGCCAGGCCCTCGTCGATGATCTCCATGTCCAGGTCGGTAGCCGAGAAGCTCAGCGTGTCGCGGTCAGCCGACAGCAGGATGTTCGACAGGATCGGGATGGTGTTGCGGCGCTCGACGACGCTCTGCACATGCCCCAGCGCCTTCAGCAGCGCCGCCCGTTCGATCGTAAGCTTCATCTTCAGGTCCAGGTTCCGGTACCGCGCGCACCGAGAGAATCTCCGCGCTGTCCCGTTTTGAATGGACCGCCGACATTAGCGAAATCGTGCGCTTGGGGAAGGGGGCGGGGGGCCTTGCCGGCCCGGAAACCGCGTCAATCTTTTACGACCAAATCCCGGCCCGGAGCCTGACCGGGGCAACCTGGTCGCGAGCCTCCAGGCCCGCGACCATCGGCGGCGTCAGGACTTGATGTCGACAGAACCGCCGGACCCATCGGCCTCCGCGCCGGCCCCGGCATAGGGATTGGCGCCGGCATTGGCCGCCGGCGGCTCGGCCGAGCCGGGCGCGGTGGAGCCCTTGGCCGCCACGGCGACCATGGCCGGACGGATCAGGCGGCCCATCAGCTCATAGCCGGCCTGCAGGAACTGGATGACACCGCCGGCCGCGACCTCGGTCGAGGGCTGCTCCATCACAGCCTGGTGCAGGTGCGGATCGAACTTCTCGCCCTTGGCGGGCTCGATCTTCTTGAGACCATTGCGCTCGAAGGCCGCCAGCAGCTCCTTCTCGGTCATCTCGACGCCGATGATGTAGTTGGTCACCGCCGGATCCTGCGAATCGCGCGGGCTCATCGCCGTGGCGCGCGACAGGTTGTCGGCGGCACCCAGCAGGTCGCGGGCGAACTTCTGGATCGCATAGGCGCGGGCGTCGTTCATCTCGCGCTCGGCCCGGCGCTTGGTGTTTTCCACATCGGCAGCATAGCGCAGGGCCTGGTCCTTCAGGGCCGCCACTTCCAGCTTCAGCGCCTCGATTTCCTGGGCGGCGTCCTCGCCATCCTGGATCATGATCTCTTCAACCGGCGCTTGCTCGTCGCTCATCTCGTCGTCCTATCCATCCATCATCCGGCCGAGCACGCGGGCGGTATAGTCCACCAGCGGGATCACCCGGGCATAGTTCAGGCGCGTGGGGCCGATCACGCCGATCGCGCCCAGCACCTTGCGTTGGCCCGTCATATAGGGCGCCGCGATCACGGAGGAACCCGAAAGCGAAAAGAGTCGCGTTTCGGCCCCGATGAAAATGCGCACACCTTGCGCTTCGCGGACGTCGTCGAGCAGGCCGATCAGCTGGCCCTTCTGCTCCAGATCATCGAACAGCATGCGCACGCGCTCGAGGTCCTCGCGGGCCCCTGGCTCGCCGAGCAGGTTGGCCTGGCCGCGCACGATCAGGGCCCGGGCATCGCCCTCGCCGCCGCCCCAGGCGGCCAGGCCGTCCTCGACCAGCCGCGCTGCGGTCTCGTCCAGCTGCCGGCGGGCGGTCTCCAGCTCGGCCCGGACCTCGTCCTTGGCCTCGCTGAGGGTGCGGCCCCGCAGGCGGCTGTTGAGGAAGTTGGAGGCCTCCTGGAAGGCCGAGGGCGTCATGCCGGCCGCGCGCTTCATCAGCCGGTTCTCGACCGTGCCGTCCTCGAAGACCATGACAGCCAGGGCCTGGTCACCGCCGAGCGCCACGAACTCGACATGCTTGACCCCGCCCTCGCGGACCGGGGTGACCACGATACTGGCCCCGCCGGCCAGGCCCGACAGGATCGAGCTGGCCTCGGCCAGGGCCTCCTCGAACGAGCGGCCCCGGGCGAACAGCCGGGCCTCGATGGCCTGACGCTCGTCCTGGCCGACATCCCCGACCTCGAGAAAGCCGTCGACGAACATCCTCAGACCCGCATGGGTCGGCATCCGGCCGGCGCTGGTATGGGGGGCGTCCAGCAGGCCCAGCTGGGCCAGGTCCTGCATGGTGTTGCGGATCGAGGCCGGCGACAGCGCCATGCCGCCGCGCGACAGGGTGCGCGAGCCCACCGGCTCGCCGGTCTCGAGATAGGCTTCCACCACCCGCTTGAAGATGTCGCGAGCCCGGGCGTCCAACTCCGTCAGACCAGGGGTGCGACCAAACAATTGCGTCATGGCTCTAAGCCGGAGACCTCGCGGGAGACAGATAAAGCGGCGGGCGCTCTTTCAAGTTCCCGTCGCAGAGAGGATAAGCGGCCCCGTCCGGCATTCAAAGCCCCTCGATCTGTCCGAAACCTGGAGTTCGCCATGCGTCCCTCGAAACGCGCCCCCGACCAACTGCGCGCCGTCACGCTGGAGACCGGCGTCAACCGCTATGCCGAGGGCTCCTGCCTGATCGGCTTCGGCCACACCAAGGTGCTGGTCACCGCCTCGATCGAGGAGAGCATTCCCGGCTGGATGCGCGGCAAGGGCCAGGGCTGGGTGACGGCCGAATACGGCATGCTGCCCCGCGCGACCCACACCCGCGGTCGCCGCGAGGCCGCCGCCGGCAAGCAAACCGGCCGCACACAGGAAATCCAGCGCCTGATCGGCCGTTCCCTGCGCGCCGTGGTCGACCTCAAGGCCCTCGGCGAGCGCCAGATCACCCTCGACTGCGACGTCGTCCAGGCCGACGGCGGCACCCGCACCGCCGCCATTACCGGTGCCTGGGTCGCCCTGCGCCTGGCCACGCAATATCTGCTCGACGAAGGCGTGCTGAAGGCCGATCCGATCATCGGCCAGGTCGCCGCCGTCTCCTGCGGCGTGTTCAACAATGTCCCCGTGCTGGACCTCGACTATGAGGAAGACAGCAATGCCGAGGCCGACAGCAATTTCGTCCTGACCGAAGGCGGCGACATCGTCGAGATCCAGGCCACCGGCGAAAAGCGCGGCTTCACCCGGGCCGAATTCGAATCCCTCTACGGCCTGGCCGAAAAGGGTATCGGCGAACTGTTCGCCTTCCAGAAGGCGGCGGTCGGGAAATAGGATCCATGACCCGCTCTCCCCGGCCCTTGCCGGGAAGAGCGGGTTGAAGGGTGACCTGCCAGCAGGCGCCGACAGGCTGAAACACCCCCGCGTCGCCGGACCCTCTTGCCGCAGGGCGTGGCCGGCCCCAGTTTCTCCTCCTGAAGCAGGAGAGTGGAATGCCTTCGCCGTTCAGGGGCTATGAGGTCGAGGCCCGGCTGCGCCCCGCCTCCGGGGCCTATGCGTTCGACCTCGACACGGCGCTGGACTCCGTGGTCGCCCTCGAGGCGCGTGTCCCGGCCGACGCCTATACGGCCGGCATTCTGGGCACCGAGCGCCTCGGCAACGGGGTGGTCATCAGCCCCAGCGGCCTGGTCCTGACCATGGCCTACCTGATCACCGAGGCGCGGGAGGTGATCCTGACCCTCAATGACGGCCGCCGGATCTCCGCCCACGTGCTGGGCTTCGACGCCCGCAGCGGCCTTGGCCTGGTCCAGGCCCTGCAGCCACTCGACCTGCCTGCCCTGCGCATCGGCTCGTCGAAGGACCTGGGGCCCGGCTCGGCCGTCATCACCGCCGGAGCCGGCGGCCGCGCCCATGCCACCGCCGCCCAGGTCCTGACCCGCATGCCGTTCGCCGGCTACTGGGAATATCTGCTCGACGACGCGATCATGGCCGAGCCGGCCCACCCGCACTGGAGCGGCGCGGCCCTGATCGGGCCCCGGGGCGATCTGGTCGGACTGGGATCCCTGACCCTGGAGACCCAGGGCCGGGACGGCGCCGCCAAGCCGATCAACATGTTCGTGCCCGCCGACCTGCTGCCGCCGATCCTCGACGACCTGGCCCGCGGCCAGCCGCCCCATCCGCCTCGCCCCTGGCTGGGGGTCTTCGCCCAGGAGATCGAGGATCATGTGGTGGTGGTCGGTCTGTCACCGAAAGGACCGGCGGCGCGGGCCGAGCTCAAGCCGGGCGACATCCTCCTGGCGGTCGATGGCCGCGGCATCTCCGACCTGACCGAGTTCTATACCGCCCTCTGGCGTCTGGGCCCGGCCGGCGTGACTATCCCCCTGCGGGTGCTGCGCGAAGGCGACACCTTCGACGTGGAGATCCGCTCCATGGACCGGGCGACCCTGCTGAAAAAGCCGCGCTACAACTGACCGGCACCGCAAGAGGGGCGCGGCAAAGCGCCTCACCCTTCGGGACGCTGCGGTCATACTCGCGTAAACCTTGCGATGCCATAAGCTCGACCCATGCGAGCCGCCGCCCGACAATCCGCCCTCTCCGAAGACCAGCGCGCCTATGCCCGCCGGCCGACCTCGCGCAAGGTCTATCTGGTCAGTGGCCGCGAGACCCTGCGCTGCGCCCTGATCGACCTGGCCGAGGGCGGGGGCCGGATCCGGCTGCTGGGCTCAACCCTGCCCGGGGGCGACCTCTATCTGGTCGACATCCGCATGCGGCGCATTCACCTGTCGCGGGTGGTCTGGCAGTCTGACCGCGAGGCCGGACTTCAGTTTGTCGACAGCGAATCTCTTGAGCGTCCCGGCGGCGGGGTCGAAGGGGCGGCCGAGGCGGCCCTGCTGTTCGCCCGGCGCCGTGCCCGCCAGGCGGCCGTGCTCGAGACAAGCCTTTAAGTTCCGCCAGTCGAGGCCGACGGGATCGGCCGGTGTCAGTCGTCGCTGTCGGGTGGCCCGGCGTCGAAGGTCAGCAGATCGCCCGGCTGGCAATCCAGTTCGCGGCACAGGGCGTCCAGGGTCGAGAACCGCACCGCCCGCGCCTTGCCGGTCTTCAGGATCGACAGGTTGGCGATGGTCACGCCGACCCGGTCGGACAGTTCAGTCAACGACATGCGACGTTCGAGCAGGACGCGGTCGAGGTTCACGCGGACGGGCATAGGACGGGATCTCCGCGGATCAGATGGTGAGTTCGGCTTCGCGACGCAGGCGGGCGCCTTCGCGGAAGATCTCGGCGAGGACGAAGACAACCAGAACCGAGAACCAGGCGGTCAGGGTGAAGCTGTCGTCGATGACCTCGGCCTTGGGGGCCAGCCAGCGGGCCAGTCCCGAGAAGATGTAACGCCCGACCTCGAGCCCGGCCAGGATCAGGCCGATCATCCGCAGGCGCAGGACGTTGTCCGGATGGAAAGGGTCGCCGGCCGTCAGGGTGACGAAGATCCGGCGCAGGCGCTCGACGATGAACATCCAGCCGCCCAGCAGCAGGGCCCAGGCGGCCAGGGCACCGGCAAACAGCGGGCCGTCACGGCTGACGGCCTCGACCGCGTCACTGATCGGCAGAATCTGGGCCAGCAACTCCGGATTGAAGCTGAACAGCAGGGCGACGAGGGTGAACAGGGACAGAAGGCTGACGAAGATCCACAGCCCGACATAGATGACGTCGAGGATGATCTTCAGAAAGCTCGATACCGAACCGGGCCCCAAGGCGCGCATGTTTGCCTCCCCCTCACCCTCCCCAGGGCGTCAAAGCCTGCTCCGCATCAGGGCGGAGCGTCAACCCGCCGATTGTCCCTAGAGAGTCTGCACGACGAAGGTGATTGCCGACACCGGAACGCCCACGATCAGGGCCACGGTGAGCACGGTCATCAGGGCCTTGTCGGCGAAACTGAACAGGCGGGCGGCGGACATGGCGGGCGGATCCATCGAGGTGGCCGGACGCCGGCCAGGGTCGGCGGCGTCCATGCTCCACTGATAGTCCCCGATTTGGGCTTCAACAATGCTGAGTATCGATAAACGATATTAAACTTTGGCAATGATGGTCGATCGGCATCAGGTGAGTTGCACAGAAGTCACAACCATCGACTCGCGCCGGCTAGCGGCCTCGAACCAGGCGGCCAGGGTGGGTCGACCGCCGCGCCAGTCGATCACCTGGCGGGCGTCGAAATAGGCCAGTTGGGCCGCGACGGCGATTTCAGCGATGGCGAAACGGGAGTCGCTGAAGCCTTCGGCTTCCAGCCGGTCCAGGCCGGCGATGATCGCGCGCAGCTGGCGGTCGATCAGCTCCGGACGCTGGTCATCGGCCGGGCGCATGCGCTCGCGCACGACGGCGATGGCGGCCGAGCCCATGCCGTCGGCCAGGGCCTGCAGGGTCAGGGCCTGGCGGCGGTCCCGGCCCGCCGCCGGGATCAGGCCGGCCCCGCCCGACGCATCGAGATGGTCGCAGATCACCGACGAGTCGAACAGGATCTCGCCGTCGGCGAGGATCAGGACCGGCACCTGGCTGAGCGGATTGGTCGCCCTCAGGCTCTCGTCGGTGAACGGGGCGACCGTCTCCAGCACGATGGCACCGGTAAAGCCGTTTTCGTGCGCCACGATGCGAACCTTGCGCGCAAAGGGCGACAAGGCAGAGTAAAGGAGCCGCATTGGTGATTTCCTCAAGGAGCCGATCATGGCGCTGAGACTGGAGCCTGGGCTTAAGCTCGTAGTGGCCACACACAATCCCGGCAAGGTCCCCGAGATCGCGGCCCTGCTGGAGGGACGGTTCGAACTGGTCGCCGCCGGCACCCTGGGCCTGCCCGAGCCGGAAGAGACCGAGACGACCTTCGTCGGCAATGCCCTGCTCAAGGCCCGGCACGCCGCCGACCTGTCGGGCCTGATCGCCCTGGCCGACGATTCCGGACTTTCGGTGACCGCGCTCGGCGGCTCGCCCGGTGTCTATTCGGCGCGCTGGGCCGGGCCCGGCAAGGATTTCGCCCAGGCCATGGCCAAGGTCGAGACGCGGCTGGAAGAAACCGGCTCGGACGATCACAGCGCCTGGTTCACCTCGGCCCTGGCCGTGGCCTGGCCCAACGGGCCTTCCGTAGTGGTCCAGGGCGAGGTCCACGGCACCCTGACCTTCCCGCCGCGCGGCACACGGGGCTTCGGCTATGATCCGATCTTCGTGCCCGACGGCCACGCCCTGACCTTCGGCGAGATGGAGCCGGCCGCCAAGGACGCCATGAGCCACCGGGCCCGGGCCTTCGAAAAGCTGAAGGCCGCGCTGTTTGAGTGAGGCCGCCCCCCTCGGCGTCTATATCCACTGGCCCTATTGCGCGCGGATCTGCCCCTATTGCGACTTCAATGTCGTGCGCGACCGGGGGCGGACCGAGGAACAGGCCCAGCTGGCCGACGCCATCGTCGCCGACCTGGTGGCCCAGCGCGCCCTGACCGGACCGCGCCGGCTGCTGTCGATCTTCTTCGGCGGCGGCACGCCCTCCCTGATGGATCCGGCCCAGGTCGCCCGCGTGATCGAGACGGCCAGGGGCCTGTGGTCGCCGGCCGACGATCTGGAGATCAGCCTCGAGGCCAATCCCACCGACGCCGAGGCCGGCCGCTTCGAGGCCCTGGCGGCGGCCGGCGTGGCCCGCCTGTCGCTCGGCGTCCAGTCGCTGCACGATGAGGCCCTGGCCCTGCTGGGCCGCAATCACGATGCCGGATCGGCCCGTCGGGCCATAGCCGTGGCGGCCCGGACCTTTCCGCGCCTGTCGGTCGACCTGATCTATGCCCGCCCCGGCCAGACGGTCGAGGCCTGGCGAGCCGAGCTGGAAGCCGTGCTGGCCCTCGGGCCCGAGCATGTCTCGCCCTATCAGCTGACCATTGAGGCCGGCACCGCCTTTGATCGGGCAGTGGGGCGCGGCAAGCTTGTCGTGCCGGACGAGGACCTCGCCCACGACCTGTTCGAGACCACCCAGGCCGTGCTGGAGGCCGCCGGTTTCGACGCCTATGAGGTCTCCAACCATGCCCGGGGCGAGGCGGCGCGGTCGCGGCACAATCTCGTCTACTGGCGGGGCCACGACTATGTCGGCGTCGGCCCCGGGGCCCATGGCCGCCTGACCCTGGCCGACGGCCGCATCGCCACCACCGCCCATCGCCGGATCGCCGACTATGTGGCCGCCGTGCGCGACACCGGTCTCGGCTTCGAGCGCGAAACCCTCTCGGCCAGTGAAGCCGCCGAGGAGCGGCTGCTGCTGGGCCTGCGGATCGACGAGGGCGTGGCCTTTGAGGACCTGGCCGAGCTGGGCCTGAGCGCCGCTACCGCCAAGGTCCGCCACCATGTCGAGCTGGGCCTGCTGGCCGATGACCCCCGGCGGTTGCGCGCCACCCGGGCGGGGCGCATGGTGCTGGACCGGCTGACAGGCGCGCTCGCGACCTGATAGGACTGCGCTCCGAAACAGTCCCGCGTCTCCCGGCGCGGCAAGGATCCCCGCGTGAGCCGCCACCCCGACCCGCCTGCCCTGTCCGACGCGCCCCTGGCCCCGGGCCTCTATCTGGTGGCGACGCCGATCGGCAATCTGCGCGACATCACCCTGCGGGCCCTGGACGTGCTGAACGCCTGCGACGTGCTGCTGGCCGAGGACACCCGCGTCTCGGGCAAGCTGCTGGCCGCCTACCAGATCTCCAAGCGGCTGGAGCGCTATGACGAACATGTCGCCGACCGGGTAACGCCGAAGATCCTTGAGCGCCTGGAGGCCGGCGAGCGGGTGGCCATGGTCTCCGACGCCGGCACGCCGATGGTCTCCGATCCCGGCTTCCGCCTGGCCCGCGAGGCGATCGCCGCCGGCCATCAGGTCTTTCCGATCCCCGGGGCCTCAGCGGCCCTGGCGGCCCTGACCCTGGGCGGCCTGCCCACCGACCGCTTCCTGTTCGCCGGCTTCCCGCCGCCCAAGAGCGCCGCCCGCAAGACCTTCTTCGAGGAACTGGCCCCGGTCCGCGCCACCCTGATCTTCTATGAAGGGGCCTCGCGGGTCGCCGACAGCCTGGCCGACATGGCCGCCGTCTTCGGCCCGCGCGACGCCGCCGTGGCCCGCGAACTGACCAAGCTCTACGAGACCTGCATCCGTGGCCCGCTGGATGTGCTGGCCGCCGATCCGCGCTTTGACAGCCCCAAGGGCGAGATCGTCATCCTGGTCGGCCCCGGCTCGGAAGCCCCGGTCCAGGCCGGTGACGCCGAAAGCGCCCTGCGTGAGGCCATGTCCCGCCTGCCCCTGGGCGAGGCCGCCTCCGAGGTGGCCAAGGCCCTGGGCCTGCCGCGCCGCGACCTCTACCGCCAGGCCCTGGCCCTGAAGGACGCCGCCGCCGAGGCGGACGAGGCGGGATGACCGCCGCCCGCCAGGTCCGGGGTGCCCAGGCGCGCCAGTCTGGCCGTCGGGCCGAGGTGCTGGCCGCCGCCTGGCTGATGCTGAAGGGCTACCGGATCCTCGGCTTTCGCCTGGCCACGCCCCTGGGCGAGATCGACCTGCTGGCCCAGCGCGGACCGGTTCTGGCGGTGATCGAGGTCAAGCAGCGGGCCCGGCTCGACGATGCGCTCGATGCCGTGACCGCCGACCAGAGGGCCCGCCTGCGCCGCGCCGCCGCCCATATCGCCCGCTCGCGTCAGGGCCTGAGCCCCCTCACCGTCCGCCTCGACCTGATGGCCATGGCCCCCGGTCGCTGGCCCCGCCACCTGCGCGATGCCTGGCAGGAGGGCTCATGAGCCGCGAGGCGGCCGAGGCGGTGCTGACGCGGGTCGGCCAGGGCTCCGATGCGGACTTTCCGCTGTTCGAGGCGGCCCTGGCCTGCGCCCTGCATGACGACCCCGATCGCGATCCGGCCCCGGCCCTCGCCCTGGCCCGGGAGGCCGGCGAGCGCCTGGCCGAACGCCTGCAGTCGGAATCCCCCGAGGAGGCCGTCGCCGAGGCCCTGGCCGGTGACCTGCAGCTCAGCGGCGACGTCACCACCTATGACCATCCCGACAATGCCGATGTCATCGCCATAGCCCGCCGCCGCCTGGGCCTGCCGGTGGGGCTGGGGGTCTTCTACCTGCACGCCGCGCGGACGGCGGGCCTGGCCCTGCACGGCATCGACTTTCCGGGCCACTTCCTGCTGCGGATCGAGTCCGAAGTCGGGCCTCTCGCCCTCGATCCGTTCGGCGAGGGCCGGGTGGTGCTGCCCGCAGAGCTGTCGCGGCGGGCCCTGCGCACCGGCCTGATGCCCGATGTGGCCGCCCGCTTGGACCTGCTGATGGCGCCTGTGACCGATCGGGCAGTCTTGATCCGCCTACAGAACAATGTCTTTGCCCGCGCCCAGCAGGCCCGGGACTGGCCGAGGGCCGAGCGCTCGGCCCTGCGCCGGGCCCTGCTCAATCCGGCCGACCACCGCCCCTGGCTCGACGTCGCCGCCGCGCGTGAGGGCCAGGGTGCTCTGGCTGGGGCGCTGCAGGCGCTGAGCCGGGCGCAGACCCTGGACGGCGGTGCAGCCATCGCCGCCCGCGCGGCGCGGGAGCGGGTGAGGTTGCGGCTGAACTAGGGAGGGCTGGTGCCCCGGTTCGGCCTGCGCCGGATGCGGTCAGGCCGAAGGGCTGTTGAGGATGGGGGGCGGAACTCGAACCCCTCTCTCATAGAGAGAGGGGTTCAGTAGGTCCGACATGGGTCGGGAACGGAAATCACGTTACTGCCTGAAATCGGACATTGGAGCTTTGGTCCGGAAGCGGACATCGCCAAGGTAAGACAAGGATGGAAAGCGACAGGAACCGCTGCGCGCCTTCAGCCGTCCTCGGCGCGCAGGCCTCAGACCCGTCCTGAGCAAACGCTGGCATCGCCATTGGAGCTGTTGCCAACAAAGCCATCACTCGAAGGCTCATGGCTTCCTCAAGCGCCAAAGAGAATGGTTGGTCGTACGAAGCATTTTAGCGCAAATTCGGGCCTCACATGAACGCTAGTGTTTGCGTCTACTCCGGAAATGGTGGGAAGCACTCGTCGATCGTCAAGAACCGGAATGAACGGGTTCAAGTCCCTGGCCCTTAGTCCCTAGAAATACCGCACACAACTCGGCCGCCCCGTTGGGCACTTCCAAGTCATCCGCTCAACGAAGACGCCGAATCGCTTGGCGATATCGGCGGTGTCGGTTGGGTGAAGTGGATAGCCGCAACCGAACACCTTGTAGGGGCCAGACGTGCCAATCTCGCGCATGTTGGAGCTGCAGGTGGCGCTCAGTTCATTGCGCCAGTTCGGCTTATCGAAGTTCACATAGTTCATTTGCAGCGCGCCGGTGCACCGCCAGTTGCCGTATTGAGCCTGGGGCCCGCTCAATTCACAGAGCGTAACGGCCTCGTACCAGGTCGGCCCCTCAGGAACGGACCCCGCCGGCGGTCGACCCGGGGCGGGTGCGGTGCCGGGCGGTCGAGGTGAGCCGGGCGTTCCGGGGACGCCGCCGACCCCGGGGACGCCGCCTGAGACGCCGCCACTGCCATTGCCGCTTGCGCCGGGTCTTGCGCCGCCGTTCGGGCCGCCTTGCGCCACCTGGCGTGTCGGGGCCGTGGTCTTGGCGCAGCGCGGCGCGGCGGCGTTGCGCGGGTCGTAGCAATTCAGCTCCGCCGCACCGGCTTGCGGGCCGTTGCTAACGAACGCCGGGGGTGCCTGGCCGTTCGTGGGTGCGATGATGGGATCGGGGAAGCCACCCAGCGGTGTCTGACCGAGTTGTCCCTCCACCCTCGTTCGGGTTGTTGGAGCGAGTTGAGGCGCTGACGATCCCCCGGCGGCGGTTTGACTTGCGCCACGCCGGGTGGCTTCCTGCGCCGCGACGGCACGATTGGCTTCGGCTTGGGCAATTTGCTGGGCAACACGATACTGCCGGTCGGATTCAGCGGCTGCGTCGATTATGGCCTGAGAGCGGGCGTTGGCTTGGTTTGCTTCCTGCATCCCCGCCGCGTAGCCCTGCCCGACGGCGACTGCGCCCTGCATCAGCAGGCCAAACATTTCGGTGCGGTCCTGAGCCGCGCGAGCCTTAGCCGCCTGTCTCTCCTGCGTGGCGATCGCAACCTGTCTCTTTACTTCTTGCCATTCGACGGTTTCGCGGGGCGTCTGTTCGCGCAGGCTAATCTCATAAGGCTCGGCAGAGAGGGGGCCCTGCACATGCAAAAAAGTTTTGCGACCGGCGGCAGTCACGAAATTGACGTCGACAGCGTTTTCACCGAGACCATAACCGCCAATTGACCAAGGCAGGCCATAGCCGCAGTTGTCATACTGGATATCAATCCTCAGGCTCTTGCGATTTGCCGTGACTCGCGCTCGTAAATTTCTGGCCTCGCTGCTCAGAACTTCTATGCAGTCCGCTTTCCAACCCCAGCCAGATACTGACTCAGCGTCATCGCGTTCTAGCATTCCTAGAATGACTTCCCCGATGCGGATCGGATCAACCGTATAGGAGGGTCCGCTCCAGATAGATCCGGTCCGCTTCTCGGGTCGAGAGGCGTTGACCTTCGGCGTCAGGACGGGAGCAGTGCTTGGGACAATCGGAAGGTCCCAAGCGGCACCACCACGCTGGATCTTCACTATGATGCTACGCTCGACCACAAGCCCCTGGAGGGCGGCTTTGAGGGTGGAATCGTCTTGGACCGTCTTGCCCGCTAAGGCCAACACTCGATCCCCCGTTTGGATGCCCCCCTGTGCAGCGGGGCCGCCGGGCCAAACGCTGGATACGTATGCGCCAGCAACCCCATTAGCCTTTCCGAGCGAAAGCCCAAGCCAGCCCTGGTTTCCGTGGAGCCCTATGTCTTCGGCGTCGACCTTCATTGCCGTACAGGTTTCGGGGCTGAGTTTCGGCGCGTTTGGTGCGCAGAGTTCGCGATAGGCCTTGGCCGCCTCACTGCCGGGCTTAGCCGCACTGTCGATATCGCGTTTCATTGCCTGGCAAGTAGTAGCGCTGAGCGTAGGATCGCTCGGCGCGCAGAGCCGCGCATAGATCGCCGACGGAGACTCTGCCGAAACGGCGGGTGCGCTTGCCGGTGAGCTGGCCGGAGAAGCTTTGCCGGGGCCGAGCAATCCGCCCAGCAGACCTTGTGCCTGAGCCACGCCGCAATCTGCCGCAAGCAGGACCAGGGCCAATACAAGCTTCTTGAACATTCAGACTGCCCCAAGGGGCCATCGCCCCTAGCAAAAGTCAGAAAGTGTGAGTTGGATGTCAAGAACTGCGGAAGCCCCAAGGCCCGCAACGGGTCGGAAGCACGCCTTGCCTTCCCGCCCGAAAGCGGACGCCCCAGCGTCTCGCTCATCCTTACATCTCCTGGATGGCTGTAGCGTGCCGGTCTGACCTGGTTGGTCAAGGACTGGCCTGCGGCCAGCCGCTGCGCGGCGGCGCGGAGCGCCGTACTTGAGCAACCAGGTCAGACCGGTGATCCTCTCGCCGTGAGATTTAAGGAGGACTCCCTTCGGCGCGAAGGCGAGCGGGGCGCCCAATATCTCCCCGTCACTCCCGCCACAAGGGCGGGAATGACGGCGATGGTGTTGAGAGTGTGCATCAGGCCCCGCCAACTCCCCCCTCGCATTCCCCCCCTTGCCGCCTTAACTAGGCAGTCGCCGTGCGGGACGCCCCGCGTCGCCGCGCCAGCCTGATCCGGAGTCGTCCATGTCGTTGAGAGTCGCCGTCCAGATGGACCCCGTGCAGGGGATCAATATCGACACCGACACCACCTTCCAGATGATGATGGAAGCCCAGACCCGGGGTCACCGGCTGTGGGTCTATACCCCCGACAAGCTGTCGATGGAGGACGGCCGGGTCTTTGCCCGCGCCCAGTCCCTGGTCCTGACCGCCACCAAGGGCGCGCACGCGACCCTGGGCGAGGTCGTGCTGCTGGACATGAAGGACGATGTCGATGTGGTGCTGATGCGCCAGGATCCGCCGTTCGACATGGCCTATATCACCGCCACCCACTTCCTCGAGAAGGTCCACCCTCACACCCTGGTGGTCAACAACCCGGCCGAGGTGCGCAATGCGCCCGAGAAGCTGTTCGTCACCGATTTCCCCGGCGTCCAGCCGCCGACCCTGATCACCAGCGACCATGAGGCGATCTACGACTTCCGGGCCCGGCACGGCGACATCGTGCTGAAGCCCCTCTATGGAGGCGGCGGATCGGGTGTGGCGCGGCTGCTGGCCGATGACCCCAATCTCGACGCCCTGCTGGAACTGCACGCCATGATCGGCCGCGAGCAGGTGATCGCCCAGAAATTCGTGCCGGCCGTCAGCAAAGGCGACAAGCGCGTGCTGCTGGTCGACGGCGAGCCGGTGGGCGCGATCAACCGCGTGCCGGCCGCCGGCCAGGTGCGCTCCAACCTGCGGGTCGGTGGCCGGGCCGAGGCGGTCGAACTGACCGCCCGAGATCTGGAGCTCTGCGCCATCATCGCCCCGGAGCTGAAGCGGCGCGGCCTGCTGTTCGTCGGCATCGATGTGATCGGCGAGTACCTGACCGAGATCAATGTCACCTCGCCGACCGGGGCCCAGCAGCTGAAGCGGTTCGGCGGCGCGGATGCCTCGGCGGTGCTGTGGGATCGTATCGAGGCCATCCGGGCGGGCTAGGCCTGATCCGTCGCGGATCGGGGCCTTGGCGGAACCGCTAAAACCCTGATTTCCCAAAATGTTCGTTTTTCGTTCTTGCTACGCCCTGTGTCGCGTGGTTGGCTTGTGGATAAGTCCAACCCAACCCTGAGGCGGGCATGGCCGCGAAGGTCGTCACCGTGGCTTTCGAGGGCGTCGAGGCCCGGCGCGTCGATGTCGAGGTCCAGCTGACCACGGGCCAGCAGGTCTTCGTCATTGTCGGCCTGGCCGACAAGGCCGTGGCCGAGAGCCGCGAGCGGGTGCGCGGGGCCTTTGCCGGTCTGGGCCTGTCCCTGCCGGGCAAGCGCATCGTCGCCAACCTGGCCCCGGCCGACATGCCCAAGGAGGGCACCCACTTTGACCTGCCCATCGCCCTGGCGGTGATGGCGGCGATCGGGGTGGTGCCTCTGGATGCCCTCGACGGCTGGGCGGCCATGGGCGAGCTGTCCCTGGACGGACGGATCGTGCCGGCCGCCGGAGCCCTGCCGGCAGCCATGGCGGCCGGGGCCCTGGGCCTGGGCCTGATCTGTCCCGAGGCCAGCGGGCCGGAAGCGGCCTGGGCCGGCGGCACCCGTATCCTGGCTCCGCGCTCGCTGGTGGCCCTGATCAACCATTTCCGAGGCAGCCAGGTCCTGGGCGCGCCTGCCCCCGGTCCGGTGATCGAGGGCGAGCGGGCCAGGGACCTGCGCGACGTCAAGGGTCAGGAACACGCCAAGCGCGCCCTGGAGATCGCCGCCGCCGGGGGTCACAACCTGCTGTTTGTCGGCCCGCCAGGTTCGGGCAAGTCGATGCTGGCCCAACGCCTGCCGGGACTGCTTCCGCCGCTGTCCTCGGCCGAGCTCCTGCAGACCTCGATGGTCCATTCCGTAGCCGGACTGATCGCCCGCGGGGCCCTGACCCGGGCGCGGCCGTTTCGCGCGCCGCACCACTCGGCCAGCATGGCGGCCCTGACCGGCGGCGGGCACAGGGCCAAGCCCGGCGAGGTCTCCCTGGCCCATAATGGCGTGCTCTTCCTCGACGAGCTGCCCGAGTTCGGGGTCCAGGCGCTGGACAGCCTGCGCGGCCCGCTGGAGACCGGCGAGGTCATGGTGGCCAGAGCCAATGCCCATGTGCGCTATCCGGCCAAGGTGCAGCTGGTCGCCGCCATGAACCCCTGCCGCTGCGGCCATGGCGGCGCGGGGCGCGGCTATTGCGGCAAGGCTCCCCGCTGCCAGCGCGACTATCAGGGCCGGGTCTCGGGACCGCTGATGGACCGCATCGACCTGTCGGTCGACATGCCCGCCGTCACCGCCGCCGACCTGGCCCTGCCGCCGCCGATCGAGGGCTCGGCCGAGGTCGCGGCGCGGGTGGCCCGCGCCCGCCAATTGCAGATCGACCGGGCCGAGGCGGCCGGCAGTTTCGAGACGCTCAATGGCCGGGCCGAGGGGGCCTTTCTCGAAAAGATCGCCGGCCTGGACGAGGCCGGCCGGTCCCTGCTGGCCCGCGCCGCCGAGGCCGGCCGGATCAGCGCCCGGGGCTGGACCCGGGTCCTGCGCCTGTCGCGCACCATCGCCGATCTCGAGGGCGCTGACGGGGTGCGCCGCCTGCATGTGGCCGAGGCCCTGGCGCATCGACGCTCAGCCGCGCCGGGCGAGGAGGCGACGCCGGGCCTGGGACAGGGGGCGGTCTGAGCGGTCCGGTCCGCGCGACGCGACGGGGCCCCGGCGCGGGCCTGGCCCTTGTCGCTTGAGCCTTGGCGCTTGACGCACCCGGCCGAACATCGCGAACCTTCCATCCGGATCGTGCCGGATCCCTGACTGATCGCCCTGCCCCCGAACCCCGGGGCGCGCCTTGAAAGACCCGCCCCATGCGCCTCGCTCTTACCGCCTCACTCCTGCTGCTGTCCCTCGCCACCACGGCCTGTACCGACAGCAAGCGCGCCAGTCGGGAAGCGACCTGGAGCGACAAGCCCGCAGACATCGTCTGCTGGACCTATGGCACCCAGACCTATGCCGGACGTTCGACCGGCAAGGTCGAGTATGACGAAGGCGGCCGGATCTCGTTCGTGGACGCGGCCCATGGCCGCTACACCACGATCGAGGGCGACTGCCGGGTCGTCTACGCGAAATAGCGATCGGCCGGCGTCAGCCGCAGGGCTGAACCGGTCAGACCGCGCCGCGAGGTCCGGATTCACGCCGGCGGCTGGGCACCGGCCGGGATGAGCGCATTGTCGATCTCATCGGCCCGCAGATTGGCGGGGCGCTGAAGGTGCGGTGCCACATAGGCCTCGAACGCCGCGCGCGTCTCGATCGTCCCGAAGCTCATCCCCCAGGACAGGTGAGAGGCGAGATAGAGGTCTGCGGCCGTAAAGCGGTCGCCCACCAGATAGACCCGGTCCCTGACCGCCGCTTCGACGGCGTTCAGGACATCCATCATGCAGCCAAACCCCAGTGACGTGCGCTGCTCAGGCGTCGGTTCAAGGTTAAGCGCCTGACTGGCCACGGCCTGCTCGATCGGACCGGCCCCGAAGAACAGCCAGCGATAATAGGGACCGCGCAGCGGACTATGGGCCGGAGGGGCCAGGCCGGCCTCGGGAAAGGCATCGGCAAGATAGGCGCAGATGGCGGCGCATTCGGTGACGATGACCCCGTCATGGACGATGGCCGGCACCTTGCCCATGGGATTGATGGCGAGATAGTCGGCGGACCGGGTGTCTGCGGTCTCCCAGTGAAGGACCCTGGTCTCATAGGCCTGACCGATCTCTTCCAGCATCCAGCGGACGATGCGGCCGCGCGACATGGGATGGGTGTAAAAGACGAGGTCGGACATGAGCGGCTCCTGGTGTCGGCAGCAGCCTATCCCGAGCCTGCTGACAGCGGAGTGGCAGCAGTCCTTCCCGATCAGCGACGCGGATCCCTCCGCCTTTGACCGGGTGTTAAGTCGCAGCCGCTAGGCTCCACGCCCATGAGCATTCCCCGTACCTCAGACGGCGTCACGCCCGAACAGCTGGCCACCCTGAGCCATGAGTTCCGGACGCCCCTCAACGGGGTTCTGGGCATGGCCCGGCTGCTGGAAGGCACCCGCCTGACCGCCGAGCAGCGGGCCTATGTCACCGCCCTGCGCGAAAGCGGCGACCACCTGCTGTCCCTGGTCAATGACGTGCTGGACTTTGCCCGCCTGGGGGCCACGGCCATCGATCTGACGCTGGCCCCGGTCGATATCGAGGCCCTGCTGCGCCAGGTTGCCGAACTGATGAGTCCGCGCGCCCAGGAAAAGGGTATCGAGATCGCCTGGGCCGTCTCGGCCGGCCTGCCGACCATCCTGGCCGACGAGGGCCGGCTGCGGCAGATCCTGCTGAACTATGCCGGCAATGCCGTGAAGTTCACCGAGACCGGCGGGGTGCTGCTAACGGCCGCGACCACCGCCGGCGGCCGGGTCCGGTTCTCCGTGGCCGACACCGGGCCGGGTGTCGATCCAGACGCCCGCGAGCGGATCTTCGAGGCCTTCGTCCAGACCGATGCCAGCCATCGCACCCAGCTGGGCGGCTCGGGCCTGGGCCTGGCCATCGTCTCGCGCCTGACACGGGCCATGAACGGCGAGGCCGGGGTCGCCGGCGAGGTCGGCCAGGGTGCCGACTTCTGGTTCGAGGCCGCCTTTGAGCATGCAGCCACTGCCGGCGCTGATCCGGCGACGCCCCTGCGCCCCCTGGCCGGACGGGTCGTGGCCGTGGCCTCGGCCAATGCCATTGTCCGCACGGCTACCGCGCGCCAGATCGAGGCCGCCGGTGGACGGGCCGTGGTCGCCACGACCGTGGCCGGAGCCCTGACGGCCGCCCCCGCCGAGGCGGTCCTGCTGATCGACGCTGCCCTCGCGGGACCGCGCGGGCCCCTGCGGCCTCCGGTCGGCCGCCGGGCCGTGGTCCTGCTGACCCCGGACCAGCGCGGCCGCATCGACCGTCTGAAGAGCGCCGGTTTCAGCGGCTATCTGATCAAGCCCCTGCGGGCCGCCTCGATCGTCGCCCAGGTGCTGCAGGCCACCACCCAGAGCCCCCAGCGGGCCGAACGTCCGGCCGAGGACGATCGCATCGCCCCGGCCGCCGCCCCCGGCGTCCGGGTGTTGCTGGCCGAGGACAATCCGATCAATGCCCTGCTGGCCCGCACCCTGCTGGAACGCGAAGGCTGCAAGGTCGACCGCGTCGCCGACGGCGAACAGGCGGTCGCAGCCCTGTCCAGCGACAGCTATGACCTGATCGTCATGGATCTGCGCATGCCGGTCCTGAACGGCCTCGACGCCACCGTCCGCCTGCGCGAGCAGGGGGTCAGCACCCCGATCGTGGCCCTGACCGCCGACGCCTTCGACGAGGACCGCCGGGCCTGTCTGGCGGCCGGCATGAACGACTTTCTGGTCAAGCCCCTGACCCACACGGCCCTGCGCGACGTGCTCACCCGCTGGACAGGCCCCAATGCCCCCGGCGTCTGGACGAAAACCGCGACGCGGGCCAAGGTCGCCGGCTGAGGCCGGGGCGTTCCCCGCCAGGGGGACGCCGCATGACAGACCAGCCCAAGGCCGCTTCGGAAGGGGCCGCGCCGAAGAAGACCCTGCTCCAGACCCTGGCCTTCTTTCTGGAGCGCCGCAGCCTGGTTATGCTGGGCCTGGGGTTCGCCTCCGGCCTGCCCTACATGCTGATCTTCGACACCCTGTCGCTGTGGCTGCGCGACGCCGGCCTGTCCCTGGCGGTGATCGGCTTCTTCAGCCTGGCCACCCTGAGCTTCTCGTTCAAGTTCCTGTGGGCCCCGCTGATCGACCGCGCCAGGGTCCCGGTGCTGCACGGTCTGCTGGGCCATAGGCGGGCCTGGATCCTGGTCTTCCAGACCGCGATGATCCTGGGCCTCTGGACCATTTCGACCCTCAATCCCGCCTCGCAGCTGGCCGCCCTGGGCGCGGCCGCCGTGGCGGTCGGCTTTGCCACGGCCTCGCATGACATCGTCATCGACGCCTGGCGGATCGAGGTCGCCGACAAGGAAGAACAGGGGCCGATGGTGGTGGCCTATCAGTGGGGCTACCGGGTGGCGATGATCGCCGCCGGGGCCGGGCCCCTGCTGCTGGCCGAGCGTTTCGGCTGGAACTTCTCCTATGCCGTCATGGGCGTGGTGGTCGGCATCGGGGTCCTGGCCACCCTCTGGGCCCCGCGCGAGGCCGAGCACACGGTGCGGCCGATCCCGACCGGCGACGTCAACCAGCCCCGCGCCCTGGAGATCCTGGAATGGATCGCACGACTGGCCATTCTGCTGGTCGGGGCCCTGGCCCTGGGCTCGGGCCTGTCGGGCGATGCTTCCCTGCTGTCGAAACTGGTCGGCGGCGAGGCCCTGGCCGAGGCCTGGAAGGCCAAGCCCAACGGCGTCTGGCTGCAGTTGCTCGGCGTCCTGGCGGGCCTGGGCATCGTGGTCGTGGCCGCCTGGCCGATCCCCAAGGTGCGCACCAAGCCGGGGGTCTATATGTCGGCCGCCTTCGGCGAACCCCTGATCGATTTCACCAAGCGCTTCTCGGGCGTGGCCGGGCTGATCCTGGCGGCGATCTGCGTCTATCGCGTCTCGGACTTCGTGCTCAACATCATGAACCCGTTCTATCGCGACATGGGCTTTACCCTGGTCGAGATCGCCGAGATCCGGAAGGTGTTCGGCATCGTCGCCTCGATGATCGGCGTCTTCCTGGGCGGGGTGATCGTGGCGCGTCTGGGCCTGATGCGCGCCCTGGTCATCGGGGCCTTCGCCCAGCCGATCAGCAACCTGTTCTTTGCCTGGCTGGCGATGAGCGGTCACAGCGTGCCGGTGCTGTTCTGGGCGATCTGTATCGACAACCTGGCCGGCGGCATCGCCGGCACGGCCCTGATCGCCTACATGTCCAGCCTGACCACGGCCGGTTTTACGGCCACGCAATATGCCCTGTTCTCATCGCTCTACGCTCTGCCCGGCAAGCTGATCGCCTCGCAGTCAGGCCGGATCGTCGAGGCCTCGGCCATCGCTGCCGAGGCAGGCGGCCCGATCGGTGCCCTCAAGGGCCTGTTTACCCGCCTGCCGCCGGAAAGCTTCACCGCCGCCGGGGCCAAGCTCGGGGTCAGCGCCCCGGCCATGGCAGCGGGCTATACGGCGTTTTTCCTCTACACCGCCCTGATCGGCATTGTGGCCATCGTGCTCTCGTTCATGGTTGCGGCGAAGCAGGGCGAGATTGACCGACGGGCGGAAGCGGCGACGGCTTGATAGTCCTTCCCCTGAAGGGGGAGGACTATCGACCTCAAGTCCCCAGACAGACCACCTGGGCTACGCGCAGGTCGCGCCTCAGGCCGTCGGCCACGCGGCCATAGTTCTCGGTGGTGATCGCCTCGCCGACGGCGAAGTCGCTGCCGCGCCGGTGGGGGCCCAGCAGGGTGCGCAGGGTCTCGGGGGCGGTCGTATAGATCCGGCCGCGACGGGGGCTCTCGGCGACGGTGACGCCGATCACCCGGCCCGCACTGTCGAGGGCCGGGGCCCCGGAGAGGCCAGCCAGGGTGCCTTTCAGGGTGTCGGTGCGCCCGACCTCGGCCCAGACCAGCACCGGTTCGGTCCTTGCGCCACGACCATGGACGACCAGGTTCTCGCGGCCCAGCAGGCGCGATGCCGCCTCGCCCGGATGGCCCTGGGGGAAGCCCGGATGATAGGCCCGCGCCCCGCGCCGCAGGGGCTCCTCCAGACCCAGGGGCACGGCCGGAGCCCCGCCCTCGGTGGTAAGGATGGCCGCATCGGCACGCGGGTCGAGGGTGATCTTGGCCGCGACGCCGCGGCCGTCGGCCACGACGATGGCGGCTGACTTGCAGCCATCGACGACATGGCGGGCGGTCAGCCAGGTGCCGTTGTCACCGACCGAAAAGGCCGTGCCCGAACCCGGCTCGGGCTTGCTCGGCACCTGAACGACAATGGACGGATCGAACGGTGAGGCCGGTCCCAGCGGCAGGCCCTCCTCGCCCGGCACCGGCGGCGGCGGCGGCGGGGCGTCGGAGCGCTCCTGCCGGCCGACCGCGACAATCAGCAGGGCGCTGACGGCGGCGGCATAGACCAGCCAGTCGGGGAGCTTGGGAAAATGCACGGGCGGGGCCCTCGCTTTTCCGGATCAGCCGGCCACGGCGGCGGCGAGGATCAGGGCGGTGGCCAGCTTGGCCCCCACCAGCAGGGCGGCGGCGGCGACCTCGCCCTCATGGATGCGCTCGGGCAGGCCCTGCAGCACCATGTCGGTCAACCGGAAGACCAGCAGCTGCACGGCAATCGTGGCCGCGCCCCAGATGACGATCTCGATCACCGAGGTCGAGGCGGTCAGGGAAATGGCCAGCGGAATGGCCAGGCCCACCATGACCCCGCCCAGGGACAGGGCGGCGGCCGAATTGCCTTCACGGATCAGCTTGATCTCGCGGTGCGGGGTCAGCATCGCATAGAGGGCCGTGCCGATGATCAGCATCAGCAGGGTCACGCCCGCATGCATCAGGGTAACGGGGAAGCCCGTGGCAAAGGCCTGGACCTCGGGCGACTGGAGCTGGGACGGCATGAACGCGGATACCCTTGGAACGAAGAAACCAAGTCCTATCACGGGACGGCGAGAGTTGCGTAGGGGGCTCGCTTCGAAGGCGTCTATGCCTCCGCGTCGTCCTCATCATCATCCAGCACGCCGGCCATGGCCGCCATGGACAGCTGGCGCAGGGCCGAGGCCCGGACCTTCTCGCTCTCGCTCTTCAGCTGGCCGCAGGCGGCGAGGATGTCGCGGCCGCGCGGCGTGCGGATCGGCGAGGAATAGCCGGCCTTGTTGACGATAGCGGCGAAGGCCTCGATCGCGGCCCAGTCCGAGCACTGGTAGTCGCTGCCCGGCCAGGGATTGAACGGGATCAGATTGATCTTGGCCGGAATGCCCTTGATCAGCTTGATCAGGGCGCGGGCCTCGTCCGGGCTGTCATTGACGCCCTTCAGCATCACATATTCGAAGGTCACCCGGCGGGCATTGCTGATGCCCGGATAGGCGCGGATGCCGGCGATCAGCTGCTCCAGCGGATACTTCTTGTTCAGCGGCACCAGCACGTCGCGCAGGGCGTCATTGGTGGCATGCAGGCTGATGGCCAGCATGGCCTGGGTCGTTTCGCCCAGGGCCTGGAGCTGGGGCACGACGCCCGAGGTCGAGACCGTGATGCGGCGACGCGAGATGGCGATGCCCTCGTTGTCGCTGATGATCTCGATGGCGTCGGCGACCTGGCCCAGATTGTAGAGCGGCTCGCCCATGCCCATGAAGACGATGTTGCTGAGCAGGCGGTCGTCCTTGTCCGACGGCCATTCGGCCAGGTCGTCCTTGGCCACCTGCACCTGGGCGACGATCTCGGCGGCGGTCAGGTTGCGGACCAGGGCCTGGGTGCCGGTGTGGCAGAAGCTGCAGTTCAGGGTGCAGCCGACCTGGCTGGAGACGCACAGGGCACCGGCCCGGCCGACCGACGGGATATAGACCGCCTCGACCTCGATGCCCGGGGCCATGCGGATCAGCCACTTGCGGGTACCGTCCTTAGACACCTGGCGCTCGACGATCTCGGGCCGGGCGATGGTGAAGACCTCGGCCAGGCGGGCCCGGGTCTCCTTGGCGACATCGGTCATCATCGCAAAGTCGGTGACCCCGCGATGATGGATCCAGCGGAAGATCTGGGTGGCCCGCATCTTGGCCTTGCCGTGCTCGGCCACCCCCGACTCGGTCAGGGCGGCGACCATCTGCGGCCGGGTCAGGCCCGACAGATTGATCAGCGGCTTCGGCGCAGGTGCCGCGCCAGTGACGCGCGACAGATCGAGGGTGACGCTCAAGGGGCGGTCCGGGGTCGGGAGGATTTCAGGGGTCAAGGTCGGCCTATAGCAGATGGCGGGGGCTTTGCCAAAATCAGCCTGAAGGACTTGCCCCCTCCGCGCTTCGCGCTCCTCCCCCGGAGGGGGAAGATGAGCGCGTCTTCCCCCTCCGGGGGAGGACGGCTGCGCAGCAGCCAGGCGGGGGCCCGTGGTGGCCACACTGCCTCTGGACACCCCCAGCCCACAGGCCCATATCCGCTGCATGCGCACGCACGACGCCGATGTGATCATCGCGGGAGCCGGCATGGCCGGATCCACCCTGGCCCTCGCCCTGGCCTCAGGGGGACTGCGGCCGCTGCTGGTCGATCCCCAGCCGTTTGAAGCCCAGCTGGCCCCGACCTTTGACGGGCGATCCTCGGCCATCGCCTATTCCAGCTTCCGGCAGTGGCGGACCCTCGGTGCGGGCGAGGCCCTGGAGCCGCACGCCCAGCGCATCGAGCAGATCCTGGTCACCGACGGCCGCACCCCGGGTGCCGCCGCACGCGGTGCCTCGCCGGCCTTTCTGCGCTTCGATTCCAGCGAGATCGCCGACCGTTCGGACGGCGAGCCCCTGGGCTATCTGATCGAGAACCGCCAGATCCGCGCGGCCCTGTCCCAGACCGTGACCCGGGCCGGGATCCCGGTGATCGCCCCGATGGCGGCCAACCATCTTGAGGTCGACGCCGGAGGCGCGCGCCTGACCCTGTCCGACGGACGGGTGCTCAGCGCGCCCCTGGCCGTCAGCGCCGAAGGCCGGGGCTCGACCCTGCGCAAGGCCGCCGGCATCGGCGATATCGGCTGGGGCTACGGCCAGAGCGGCGTGGTCGCCACGGTGAAGATGCAGCGCCCGCACGAGGGCGTGGCCCACGAATATTTCCTGCCCAGCGGCCCGTTCGCCATCCTGCCCCTGACCGACAACCGCGCCAGCCTGGTCTGGACCGAGAGCACGGCCCGGGCCGAGGCCCTGAGCGGGGCGAGGCCCGAAGCCTTCCACGCCCACCTGATGCGGCGGTTCGGCGAGTTTCTGGGTGATGTCGAGATCGTCGGCCCGATCTTCGTCTATCCCCTGTCCCTGTCCCTGGCCGAGCGCATGGTCGCGCCGCGCCTGGCCCTGATCGGCGATGCCGCCCACGGCGTCCACCCGATCGCCGGCCAGGGCCTGAATCTCGGCCTGAAGGATGCGGCGGCCCTGGCAGAAGTGCTGGTGGAAGCCCTGCGCGGCGGCGAGGATCTCGGCAGCGAGGTGGTGCTGGAACGCTATGCCCGCTGGCGGCGGTTCGACACCGTGACCAATGCCCTGGCCTTTGACGGCTTTGTGCGGCTGTTCTCGAACGACAATCCGCTGCTGCGCCTGGCCCGCGGGATCGGCCTGGCCGCCGTCAACCGCATCGCCCCGGCCCGGCGCTTCTTCATGCACGAGGCCGGCGGCGCGGTGGGCGACCTGCCCCGCCTGCTGCGCGGTCAGGCGCTCTAAACCTTCACGATCCAGTTCCTGCGCCGCATATAGGCCACCACCGCCCAGACGAGGCCGATGAAGATCACCACCGGGATCAGGGCTGCCGCCTTGGTACCGACGACCGGTGAGGCGGCGTCATAGGGGATCTTCAGCATGTGGGCGGTCAGGATGATCGAGGCCAGCTCGTGCAGCACGTAGGCGAAGATGGCATTGACCCCGAAATCGGTCAGGAAGTCCCGCCCGGGCACCCGCCAGAGCCGGATGTCCAAAGCCTCGTGCAGGGCTGCCAGCACCAGCAGGGCCGCTCCGCTGGAGACCAGGACATAGCTGCTGGTCCACAGGTCCTTGACGACCGGAAAGGCCAGCCCCCAGGCGAGACCGACCACCAGGAGCAGGGCCCCGGCGACCGCCAGGCCCCGCGCGCCGCGCCGGGCCGCCAGCCACTCTCCGGCCGCGACCCCGATCAGGGCCTGGGCTATGGCCGGCAGGGTGCCGAGCAGGCCTTCGGGATCATAGCCCAGCGGGCCTTTGACATAGGTATGGGCCCCCAGCACCAGGCGGTCGGCATAGGCGACCAGGCTTGACCCCGGGGTCATCAGGTCGGCCGCACCGCCCGGGAACGGTGCCAGGCAGAGTGGCCAATAGAGCAGCAGCAGGCCCACCGCGAGGGTCAGACGGGTACGGGGTCCGGTGATCCGGTAGAGGACAGCGGCGGCCAGAAAGGCCAGGGCGATCCGCTGCAGCACGCCCATGGGACGGAACAGCACGCTTTCGGGCGTGGCCAGCCAGTAGATGTTGCTGACCAGCAGGCCCAGCAGGATCAGCCGGCCGGTCCGCACCAGCAGCCGGCGCAGGCCGCCGGCATCCAGGCCCCGCTCTGCGGTGGCCAGGGGGATCGAGACCCCGGTCATGAAGATGAAGGCCGGAAACACCGCGTCGGCCAGGGTGAAGCCGGCCCAGGCCGAATGCATCAGGGCCGGAAAGACATCATAGCCGCTGACATAGTGCAGATAGGCGGCCGAATTGACCAGGATCATGCCGACAATGGTCAGGCCGCGCAGGACGTCCAGCGACGCCAGACGCGGCGGCTTTACGGCACTGCCGTCGAACGCCATGGCCAGTTATTCGCCGTCTTCCAGCGACCGCGCCTCTTCGGGCAGCATGATCGGTACGCCGTCGCGGATCGGATAGGCCAGCTTGGCGGCCCGGCTGACCAGTTCGCCCCGGGCGCGGTTGTAGTCGAGGGTGGTGCGGGTGACGGGACAGACCAGCACTTCCAGCAGGCGCGGGTCGATATCGGCGGGCGGCGGGGTCGGGGTCGCGGTCATGTCCCCTGTCTAACGCTCCCCTTTCCGGCTGGATAGAGGGGGCTCACTGGATCGAGGGCGGCTCGTCATCATCGTCGACGGCAGCATCGATCTCGAGCAGGGCGACCAGGGTCGCGCGCCGGTCGGCCAGGGTCGGGGCCTCCAGCAGGGCCTGTTTCTCGATGGCATCGAACGGCAGGGCCATGGACAGGCTGTTGACCAGGGCGTCGGAAGGGGCAGCCTCAGCACCGCTCCAGTCTATGGCCAGGCCGCGATGGTCCAGATAGCGGCGCAGGGCCGCCAGCAGCGGGGCCGGATCGGCCGCGGGCGAGGCCAGGCCGTCGTCGCGCAGATCGGCCTCAAAGGACGAGAAGTCGGCCCGTACCTGGCGATAGGGGGTGCGCACCGGCAGTTCATCACCGGCCCGGAACCGGCAGACCCCGGTCAGGGTGATCAGATAGCGGCCGTCGCTGGTCTCGGCGAAGCTGGTCACCCGGCCGGCGCAGCCGATCGGGGCGAGGCTGGGGCCGTGGTCGCTCGCCCGGCCCGCGCCCTTCGGCCGGGTCTGGATCATGCCGATCATCCGCTCGCCCGACATCACGTCGTCCAGCATGTTGAGATAGCGTGGCTCGAAGATGTTGAGCGGCAGCTGGCCGCCGGGCAACAGCAGCGCCCCGTCGAGCGGGAACACCGGGATCACCAGCGGCAGGTCACTGAGCCGTCGAAGGGCACCCGGCATGTGAACCCCTAGCTGAACAGGATGGCCGACAGCCGCTTGCGGCCGGCCTTGGCGACATCCGACATCGGCCCGGCCGCCTCGAACACGGTCAGCAGCTGCTTGCGGGCCGCCTCGTCGCTCCAGCTGCGGTCGCGGGCGATCAGGGACAGCAGATGGTCGGCGGCGGCCTGCAGGTGACCGGCCCCGGCCAGGGCCTTGGCCAGTTCGAACCGGGCCTCATGGTCGTTTTCGTCGGCGGCCAGACGGGCCTCGAACGGCGCGGTCTCGGACGGGGCGTCGGCAGCCAGGGCCAGGGCGGCGCGGACGCTTTCCAGATCCGGGTCGCGGGCATTGGCGGGGGCCAGGGCCGCGACCTCGGCGGCATTCTCCAGGTCGCCGCTCTCGAGATAGCAGCGGGCCATGCCGCCGATGGCCTTCAGATTGGCCGGATCCATCTGCAGGGCCTGGGCAAAGGCCTGGGCCGCGCCGCCGATGTCGCCGAGATCGAGGGATTCCTTGCCCATGGCCAGCAGGGCGTCGAGGTCGCTCTGGGCCGGCGGGCCGGACAGGCGAGCGATGAAGGCCTTGATCTCGCTCTCGGGCACCGCGCCCTGGAAACCGTCGACCGGCTGGCCGTTGACGAAGGCGTAGACGGTCGGGATCGACTGCACCCGCAGCTGGCCCGAATAGCCGGGGTTCTTGTCGACGTCGATCTTGACCAGCTTGACCGCCCCGCCGGCGGCGGCGACGTGCTTTTCGAGGGCCGGGGTCAGCTGGCGGCAGGGTCCGCACCATGTGGCCCAGAAGTCGACAATGACCGGCTGGGTCTTCGAGGCCTCGATGACATCGGCCATGAAGCTGGCATCGGTGCCGTCCTTGATGTGCGCGCTTTTGCCGGCCGGACCACCGGCAGGGATGGGGGCGGGCTTTACACCGATCAGGCTCATCGAAAGTGTCTCACTCAGGCAGGAAGGTCGTCGAGCTCAAGATGGTCCTTCAGGACGACATCTGCAATCGCCGCTTCGCGTCTCAGGCGAGGGACATGGCCTCGAAATCGACGATCATCGGCGTGATCCCCAGGGCTGTGAGAAAGGCGCGAAGGCCGGCCTGACTGACCGCCGTGGTGGCGTCATTGCCCAGAGGATGGAAATTGACCGGATCGGCCTGGGCGAGAGCCGCGTCCAGCACGAAGCGCACGCGATGCTCGCTGTCATTGATCAGGCCAAAGGCGGTCACCGAGCCCGGACTGACGCCCAGGGTCTCGATCATCATCGCCTCCGGTCCGAACGACAGCCGGCCCGAACCGATCACGGTGTGGAGGCGCTTGAGGTCGATCACCGTCTCGCCCAGGGCCGAGATCAGCCAGAGCTGGCCCTTGGCGTCCTTCAGGAACAGGTTCTTGGTGTGGCCACCGGGCATGGCCGCCTTGATCTCCAGCCCCTCCTCGACCCGGAACACCGGCGGATGGTCCAGGGTGGTGTGGGCGATGCCATGGGCGTCGAAAAAGGCAAAAAGGTCGGCGCGGGTCTTCATGCGAAGGCTTTTAGGAGCATGCACTTCCGTCTCCAAGCCTAACACCGCTCTCCCTGGCGAAAGCCGGGGAGAGCGGATGGGGGCTAGGGGCGCTGGACGCGTGGACCTTCACGGCGCTAAGCAGAACCCAGGGTCAAGGAAACAGGAAGACGCGCGGTATGGAACTGGAGTGCTATCCCACCGAGAACCGCCCGCCGGAGATCGTGCCGGGCCGCCCGCAACGGGCCTGGATGGACCACTTCGCCGACCGCCATCCCTATCGCTGCCTGCCGCTGTCCATGGCCAATACCTCGGGCTGGGAGATCCTGTGCCCGGTCGGCTTCTCGATGACCTGGGACGGCGGGGCCCACCAGGAGTGCATCAAGTTCCAGCCTGACCACCCCTATCCGGGCTTCAGCGAGTTCGTGAAATCGCACTTCTCGCGCGGCACGGTGACCTTCCATACCGGCTATCTGTTCCGCACCCCGCCGGGCTGGTCGATCCTGACCATGGGCCCGCCCAATCACATCAAGGACGGTATCCAGCCCCTGGCCGGCCTGGTCGAGACCGACTGGCTGCCCTTCCCCTTCACGATGAACTGGCTGTTCACCCGACCCGGCACGGTGCGCTTCGAGAAGGGCGAGCCGTTCTGTTTCATCATGATGATCCAGGACAAGGCCATGGATAATGTCCAGCCGGTGATCCGCTCGATGAACAGCAATCTCGACCTGCGCCGGCAGTACGATGTCTGGGCCGAGAAGCGCAGCGAGTTCAACAGCCTGATCTTCAAGCGCGACCCTGAGGCCACCAAGGAGGCTTGGCAGCGCTTCTACTTCAAGGGCGAATATCCCGAGGAAGTGGCGGCCGAAGCCCCCAGCCACCACGTCAACAAGCGCCGGCTGAAAGCCCCGAAACTCGGCTAGAGCGTTTTCCGATAGGTGTGAAACGGTATCGGATCGAAAAACGCTCTAAACTTTTGATTTAAGGCCCTTTTCGTCCGACCCTGATGAAGCCGTCAGGTCGGAAAGGGCTCTAGGGCCGGCGGCCGTCAGGCCGCTTTCACGGCCGAGACGATCGACTTGACCACCTGGCGGACCAGGGCGGGGTCGTCGCCCTCGGCCATGATGCGGATCAGGGGTTCGGTGCCCGAGGCGCGCACCACGATGCGGCCGGCCCCGTTCAGCTGGGCTTCGCCGTCGGCGATGGCTTCTTTCACCGTCTTGGCCTCGAGCGGCTTGCCGCCACCGAAGCGGACATTTTCCAGCAACTGCGGCACGGGCTCGAACTGACGGGCCAGGGCGCTCATCGGCTGGCCGGACTCGATCATCACCGCCAGCACCTGCAGGGCGGCGATCAGGCCGTCGCCGGTGGTCGAGAAGTCCGACAGGATCAGGTGGCCCGACTGCTCGCCACCGAGATTGAAACCGCCCTCGCGCATGCGGGCCATCACATAGCGGTCGCCGACACTGGTGCGCTCGAGGGTCAGGCCCTGTTCGCCCAGGAAGCGTTCCAGGCCGAGATTGGACATCACCGTGGCGACCACGCCGCCGGCCTTCAGCTTGCCGGCCTTGGCATAGGCGGCGGCGATGATGGCCATGATCTGGTCGCCGTCGACCACCTGGCCGTTCTCGTCGCAGATCACCAGCCGGTCGGCGTCGCCGTCGAGGGCTATGCCGATGTCGGCGCGATATTCCCGAACCAGCTTGGCCATCGACTCCGGATGGGTCGAGCCGCACTCGTGATTGATATTGGTCCCGTCCGGATCGACGCCCAGCGGAATGACCTCTGCCCCCAGTTCGTAGAGGGTGACGGGAGCGACCTTGTAGGCTGCGCCATTGGCGCAATCGATGACGATCCGCAGGCCGGCCAGGGACAGCTGGCGCGGGAAGGTCGCCTTGACGATCTCGACATAGCGGGCCTGGGCATCGTCGATGCGCTTGACCCGGCCCAGGCCGCGCGGCGGGGCCAGGCCCTCCTGCAGGCCCTCGTCCATCAGGGCCTCGATCTTCAGCTCCTGGGCATCCGACAGCTTGTAGCCGTCCGGACCGAACAGCTTGATGCCGTTGTCGGCGAAGTCGTTGTGGCTGGCGCTGATCATCACGCCCAGATCGGCGCGCATCGAGCGGGTCATCATGGCCACGGCGGGCGTGGGCAGGGGGCCAAACAGTCGCACATCCATGCCGACGCTGGCAAAACCCGCCACCAGGGCCGGTTCGATCATGTAGCCTGATAGCCGGGTGTCCTTGCCGATCACCACCAGATGCCGGCGGTCGTCCTGCGAGCGGAACAGCTTGCCGGCCGCCAGACCGACCCGCAGGGCGACCTCGGCGGTCATCGGGTGCTTGTTGGCCTGGCCGCGGATGCCGTCGGTGCCGAAATAGGCGCGCTTGCTCATGGTCGCTCTGGTCTCGAGGTGGATCGCGAAACGATCCGAAATGCAGATTTATGTGGGCCAAACCTGCACGAATGCTAAAGCCCGGCCAACGACTATACCCGCGTGGGTAGCCATAATCCCGGCGGGCGCGATTTACAAAGGACCTTGGCATGTGCGGCATCATCGGCATCGTCGGAAATCAGCCTGTCGCCGATCGTCTGATCGAGAGCCTCAAGCGTCTGGAGTATCGCGGCTATGACTCGGCTGGCATTGCCGGCCAGGTCGACGGGGTGCTGCAGCGCCGCCGCGCGCCGGGCAAGCTGCGCGAGCTGGAAAGCGTCCTGGCCCACGAGCCGCTGATCGCCACCACCGGCATCGGCCACACCCGCTGGGCCACCCACGGGGCTCCGACCCTGCGCAATGCCCACCCGCACATCGTCGGCAAGGTGGCGGTGGTCCACAACGGCATCATCGAGAACTTCGCCGAGCTGAAGGCCGAGCTGATCGCGGCAGGCCGCGAATTCCAGAGCGACACCGACACCGAGGTCGTCGCCCACCTGCTGGACGCCGAACTGGCCACTGGCCTCGCCCCGCTGGAGGCCTTCAAGGCCACCCTCGACCGTCTGCGCGGCGCCTTTGCCCTCTGCGTCCTGATCGGCGGCGAGGACGAGGTGATCCTGGCCGCACGCAACGGTCCGCCCCTGGCCGTAGGCTATGGCGACGGTGAGATGTTCGTCGGCTCCGACGGCCTGGCCCTGGGCCCGTTCACCAACCGCGTCGCCTATCTGCACGACGGCGACTATGTGATCCTCAACCACACCGGGGCGAAGATCTTCGACCAGGCGGGCCAGGTCGCCGACCGGCCGATCAAGATCGTCCCGGCCTCGGCCGTGCTGATGGAGAAGGGCAATTACCGGCACTTCATGGAAAAGGAGATCCATGACCAGCCGGAAGGATGCCAGCGCACCATCGCCGCCTATGTCGATCCCATCACCGCCCGCGCCGCCGTGCCCGGTAACATCGACTGGGCCGCCCTGGACCGCATCCAGATCGTCGCCTGCGGCACCTCCTATATCGCCGGCATGGTCGGCCGGTACCTGATCGAGCAGCTGGCCGACCTGCCGGTCGATGTCGAGATCGCCTCGGAATTCCGCTATCGCCAGCCGGCCATCCGGGCCAGCGCCCTGGTCATCGCCATGTCGCAGTCGGGCGAGACCGCCGACACCCTGGCGGCCCTGCGCTACTGCCAGGAGAAGGGCATGAAGAGCGCCGTGGTGGTCAATGCCACGGAATCGACCATGGCCCGCGAGGTCGATGTGGTCTGGCCGATCCATTGCGGACCCGAGATCGGCGTCGCCTCGACCAAGGCCTTCACTGCCCAGGTCAGTGTGATGATCGCCCTGGCCATCGCCGCCGCCAAGGCGCGCGGCCGGATCGACGACGCCGAGGAGCAGCGCCTGGTCAAGGTTCTGCTGGAGGCCCCGCGCCTGATCGCCGAGGCCATCGGCCTGGAAGACGCCATCAAGGACATCGCCGCCGAGGTCGCCCGGGCCCGCGACGTGCTCTATCTGGGCCGTGGCCCGATGTCGGCCCTGGCCCTGGAAGGGGCCCTGAAGCTGAAGGAAATCAGCTATATTCATGCCGAGGGCTATGCCGCCGGCGAGCTCAAGCACGGCCCGATCGCCCTGGTCGACGAACAGACCCCGATCGTCATCCTCGCGCCCTATGACAGCTGGTTTGAGAAATCGGCCTCGAACATGAGCGAGGTCATGGCCCGCGGCGGCCAGGTGATTTTCATCACCGACACCGAAGGGGCCCGGCACGCCCCGGCCGGTGCCAAGGTGGTGATCACCGCCCCGGCCTGCGACCCCCTGGTCTCGGCCCTGGTCATGTCCGCCCCGATCCAGCTGCTGGCCTATCATGTGGCCGTGCACAAGGGCGCGGATGTCGACCAGCCGCGCAACCTGGCCAAGTCGGTGACAGTGGAATAGGGGCGCTCGAACGCCCTGGCGGCGGCAGGCCTGGACCTGCCGCGCCCTATCTTGCCCCGAGCTCTGCGCAGGCCTCGGGTTCCTTGGTCCAGGTCAGACTGGCGATCCGCCAAACCCCGTCCTGCTTGATCAGGGTGAAGACCTCGACGCCACAATGGCTGGTCACGCCATCGATCAGGAACTCATAGGGGCCAGTCACCGTGGCCAGGGGCCCGCGTCGCATGACCTGATGCGCCCACATCCGCTCGTTGCGGCCCGGCTTGAGGAGGCGCCCCAGACTGTCCTCGACCGCAAAGCGGCTGAAGGTCGTCGCGCCGTCGGCGGTCAGCCCCACGGCGGCGAGTTGGCCGCCCGGCAGCACTACCGCCTGCATGGCGGCCGGATCGGCCCTGGCAATCGCGTCGAAGAAGCGCTGGACGCTGCCCAGCACCGCTGTGTCGTCCGGATCCTCCGCTAGGGCGGGGGTCGAAGCCGCAGCGAGCGCCACTGCGAGCATCAGGGCCTTGAATCGCATCTCGGGCTCCGGGTCCGAACCTGTCTCAGTCGTCCTTGGCCATCCGGTCGAGGAAGGCCTGGGCCGCCTCACGGTGGCGGGGCCGCAGGTTGCGGCCGACAATGGCGATGACCGCTGCGATCACGGCGGCGTCGTCGGTCATGCCCAGGGCCGGCAGGATGTCGGGAATGACGTCGGTCGGCAGGACGAAATAGGCCAGGGCCGCCATCATCATGCCCTTGGCCGCCGCCGGGGTGGCCGGGTCGCGGGCGCACCACCAGATCGACAGGGCCTCGGCGGCGAATGGGATCCGGGACGCCACCTGGCGAATCTTGGGCAGGAAACCCCGCGCCACGCGTTCTTCGTTCAGCTTCACCGTGGCCGGAACCAGGGCCTTGGCCGGGTCCAGGATCTGATTGACGTCGGGGGACGGTTTGGCGTCAGCGCTCATCGGTCTAAAACCCTCTCCAAGCCGTTATCTTAAACGCAAACCCAGGGGAAACGTCCATGAAACTCGACAACACCGTCGCCGCCGTCGTCACCGGAGGCGCTTCGGGCCTTGGCGAAGCCACCGCCCGCGCCCTGGCCGCCCACGGCGTCAAGGTCGCCATCTTCGACTTCAACGAAGTCACCGGCGAAGCCGTCGCCAAGGACATCGGCGGCGTGTTCTGCAAGGTCAATGTCACCAGCGACGCCGATGTCGACGCCGGCTTCGAGAAGGCCCGCGCCGCCCACGGCCAGGAGCGGATCCTGGTCAACTGCGCCGGCACCGGCAATGCCGCAAAGACCGCCGGTCGCGACAAGGCCACCGGCGAGACCAAGCACTTCCCGCTCGATGCCTTCGACCGCATCATCCAGATCAACCTGGTCGGCACCTTCCGCTGCATCGCCAAGTCGGCCAAGGGCATGCTGGACCTCGAGCCGCTGGAAGACGGCCTGCGCGGTGCCATCGTCAACACCGCCTCGGTCGCGGCCGAGGACGGCCAGATGGGCCAGGCGGCCTATTCGGCCTCCAAGGGCGGCGTGGTCGGCATGACCCTGCCGATCGCCCGCGACCTGATGAGCGAAGGCATCCGCGTCAACTGCATCCTGCCGGGCATCTTCAACACCCCGCTGATGAACAATGCGCCGGAAGCGGTGAAGGCCGGCCTCGCCGCCTCGGTGCCGTTCCCCAAGCGCCTGGGCAATCCGGCGGAATATGCCCACCTGGCCCTGACCATGATCACCAATGACTATTTCAACGGTGAAGACGTCCGCCTCGACGGCGGTATCCGCATGGCTCCGCGCTAAGACGGTAAAGCGGAGGGGGTGGTCACTTGCCCCCTCCGCGCCTTTGGCGCTCCTCCCCCGGAGGGGGAAGATGATTCATCCGCCCCCTCCGGGGGCGGGCGGTCGCAAAGCGACCCGGTGGGGGCAAGTGATCGGCCCCCGACTACCCTACTTCTTCGGCGTCGGCAGGACGATGCTGCTGGCCAGGCTGGTCATGATCTCGCGGGCGTCATAGGCGCGCGGATCACCTTCCGGCTTCTTGCCCCGGTGCAGGACAATCTCGGCACCAGCCTCGAACTTCTCGATGGTCCGCACCTGGCTGCGGTCAAAGAAGAAGGGGTCACCCCAGAAGGGATCCCAGGTGCGCCAGCCATAGCTGGGGCCGAAATAGCGCCAGGCCGGTCGCCAGTAGCTATAGGGATAGCCATAGCCCAGACCAAAGCCGGGACGCGCCAGGGGATCGGGGTCCAGCACGGTGCGGGCCGTGCGGTCGGTGCGACGGTCGGCGGTCTCGAACCAGTCCGCGCCCTGCTGCACGGTCAGTTCGGCGGCGCGGTACAGCAGATAGCGCTCGACCGTCTCGCGCGAGGTCAGGCTGTTGCCGGCGAAGCTGACCCGATAGCGATCCGGCTCCAGGCGCAGCTCGGAAAAGCCGCCCGCTGACGGTCCCGAGGCGACCTTGGGCTGATAGGGCGTGGCGGTCGCACAGGCCGAGAGTCCGGCGGCGACGACCAGGGCCGCGACAAGGGCAGCTTTTCTCAAAGACATGGACAGAACTCCGTGACCCCAACCTCGCAGGTCTGGGCTGCAACTCTGGCGAGGCTTTGTGGTTTCGCCAAGGCGAAATCGGCGGGGCGGGCTCAGCCCCGCGACACGATCAGGATCGCTGCACAGATCAGCAGGGCCCCGACCGTGAAGGCAAACACCCGCCGAAACACCGGCTCGTTCATCCGCGTCGACAGGGCTGCCCCGCCCAGGCCGTAGGCGCTCATGCTGATCACATCCAGGCCGATGGTGGCACAGGCGAACATGAACAGCTGCGGGACAAGCGGCCGGCCGACATCCAGAAACGGCGGCAGGACGGCCGTGAAGAACAGCAGGGCCTTGGGATTGGCGATCTGGACGGTGAAGCCGTCGACAAAGGCCGACTTGCCGCCCCGGGCCGTGGCGACTGTCTCGCGCTCGGCATTCTTCCAGCCGGCCCACAGCGACTTCAGGCCCAGCCAGACCAGATAGGCCGCGCCGGCCAGGGCCAGGATGTGGAAGGCCTGCGGAAAGGCGATGATCAGGGCCCCCAGACCGAGGGCCGAGCCGAAGAACCAGATCAGGGTGGCGCAGTTCATCCCCGCCACGCCGAGCAAGGCCGCGCCCTTACCCTTTTCCATGCCGGTGGCGATGGCGAACAGATTGGCCGGTCCCGGCGTGATGGCCATGACGGACATGGCGGCCAGGAAGGCGGCATAGCGGGCGGGATCGACGGGAAGGGCCATGGTCACGCTATAGGTGAGGCCCTCCCCGTCGAAAAGCGCGCTTTAGGCGCCGACGGCGGCCAGAACCCAGATCGCCCGTCCCAGGGCGCCGAACAGCAGAATGGCCGCTGCGGTCATCTGGATCATGAAGCCCAGCTCGCGCTTGTTGGCGGCGGCGGCATAGCCCAGGGCATAGACGATCCGGCCGATGATCCAGACCACGCCCAGACCGGCGGCGACCATGTCATTCCAGAAATAGGCGAACAGCCACAGGGAGGGCAGGAAGATCGGCAGCCATTCCAGCGTATTGGCCTGGACACGGATATGGCGCTCGAGTTCGGGATCGCCGGTCATGGTCGGGGCGGCAATGCCGCTCTTCTTGCGGGCCCCGCCGACGCGGACCCCCATCCAGACATAGACCAGCAGGGCGACCAGCGTGACGATGGCGACATAGGCGTGCGTTTGCATGTAAAGGAGCTCCCCGGATTCCGAAACGGTCTGCGCCGTCCGGTGGGAACCTGTCATGGTTCGCGCCAAACCGGAACTCTTGCCCGTTTGCGGGGCTCACCCCTCCGGGCACCGGTGACGGGGGGTGCCATGCGCGTCGAATCTCCCGCGCTCCGCGGTCGGTTTCCCTGTAACCGCCGCGCGTCCTCACCTAGGCTGACGTTCGGACCGTACCGGACGCCCTCATGAAACGCCTGATCGCGGCCCTTGCGCTGCTCGTAATGCTTGTCGCCTCGCCCGTGATGGCGGCACCCTATGTCCTGTCGCCAGGCCAGACCTGCGACGGCTGGCCGAGGCTGCCGATCGAGATGGCACCCGGGATGTGCGCCGGCCTTGTGGTCGCCCCGCCGCCGGGGACCAGCGGCCTGTCGAAGCGGGTCCTGCGGATGCCACGAACCCTGGTGCAACTGCCAGGCGGCGACTGGATCGTCACCGATCTGGGCGGCTGGGATCCGGGCAAGGGGTCGGTCTGGCGGCTGCGCGCCGAGGCGGGGCGACCCGCCGTTCTGACTCCGTTGCTCAAGGGGCTGACGATGCCCCATGGCCTGGCGATCGGCCCTGACGGCCTGGTCTATGTCGGCGAGATGAGCCGCATCATCCGCATGAATCCCGGCGCGCCACTGCCGGCCACCACGGTCGAGGTGGTCGTCGCCGGCCTGCCGGACAATCGGCTACACGACACCCGCCACCCCCTGTCCAACTTCATCTTCGACGCCAATGGCGACCTGCTGGTCAATGTCGGCGCGCCGAGCGACCGCTGCCTGGTCGAGGGCAAGCCGGACGGAACGCCGCGCTGCCTCCAGAGCGAGGGGGCCGAGGCCCTGGCCGGCGTGCGGCGCTATCGCTACCTCAGCCAGGGGCGCTGGGCAGAGACCTACACCATGGTCGCCCGCGGCCTGCGCAACAGCCTGGCTTTGGCGCGGACGCCGGCGGGCACGCTGCTTCAGGCTGAGAACAGCTACGACTTCGACCCGGCGGCCGACCGGCCGTTCGAAGAGCTGAACGTGCTGGTCGAGGGCGGTCACTACGGCTGGCCCTACTGCTACGACATGGTGAAATCGACCCCCGGCTGGGTTGGGGCCACGAATTTCCGGTGCCGCTCGGCCGACCATACCCGGCCGGCCCTTCTGCTGCCGCCGCATGCCGCGCCACTCGGCATGCTGGTCTATCAGGGCGGGCTGCTGCCGCAGCTCCAGGGCCGGCTGCTGGTCAGCTATCACGGCTATCGCGCGACCGGTGCCCGGATCGTGGCCTTCGCCCTGGATGCCAGGGGGATGCCGGTAGCGACGGCCAGGGCGCGGTACCCGGCCTATGGTGCCGATGGTCTGGTGTGGAAGCCCCATCCCGGTCCGGCGGCCGAGCCGCTGATCCTGACGCCGGGCTGGCAGGCCGTCGCGGACAAACGGCCGATGGGGGCACCGGTCGGGCTGGCGGTGGCCGCGGATGGGGCCGTCTGGGTGGCGGACGACCGGAACGGGACGGTGGTGCGGGTGTCCGTGGACCGGCCGTGACGGCTTCTTCAAATCCCTGGCGGCTACACCGGCCGTCTCGGTGGAGTACGCGGGCCAGGTGACGGTGCTTCCCGGCCCCGCCGCGCCGCCGCTGACGAGTAGGCTCAGGAACGAAAAAGGCGCCGCGAGCTGAGCTCGCGACGCCTTTCCATCGTCGATCTTTGGTTGACCTCAGCCCTTCGTCCGCTGATCCCGCTTGGCCAGAACCCGCAGGCGCAGGGCGTTGAGCTTGATGAAGCCGCCGGCGTCGCGGTGGTCATAGGCGACCTTGCCTTCCTCGAAGGTCACCAGGTCCTGGTCGTACAGGCTATAGGGGCTGGTGCGGCCGATGATCGAGACATTGCCCTTGTAGAGCTTGACCCGCACCTGGCCCGAGACCTTGGTCTGGCTGTAGTCGATGGCCGCCTGCAGCATCTCGCGCTCGGGGCTGAACCAGAAGCCGTTGTAAACGAGCGAGGCATATTTCGGCATCAGCTCGTCCTTCAGGTGCATGGCACCCCGGTCCAGGGTGATGCTCTCGATGCCGCGGTGGGCGGCCAGCAGGATCGTGCCGCCCGGGGTCTCGTAGACGCCGCGCGACTTCATGCCGACGAAGCGGTTTTCCACCAGGTCGAGGCGACCGACGCCGTTGTCGCGGCCCAGTTCATTGAGCTTGGTCAGCAGGGTGGCAGGGCTCATCGCCACGCCGTCGATGGCGACCGGATCGCCCTTGTCGAAGTCGATCGTGAAGACGTGCGGTTTGTCGGGCGCATCTTCCGGCGCGATGGTGCGCATGTGGACGAATTCAGGGGCCTCGACCGCCGGATCTTCCAGCACCTTACCCTCGGACGAGGAGTGCAGCAGGTTGGCGTCGACGCTGAAAGGGGCTTCGCCGCGCTTGTCCTTGGTGATCTGGATCTGGTGCTTCTCGGCAAACTCCAGCAGGGCCTCGCGCGACTTGAAGTCCCATTCGCGCCAGGGGGCAATCACGGTGATGTCGGGCTCGAGGCCGTAATAGCCGAGCTCGAAACGGACCTGGTCATTGCCCTTGCCGGTCGCGCCGTGGCTGACGGCGTCGGCGCCCATCTTGCGGGCGATCTCGATCTGCTTCTTGGCGATCAGCGGGCGGGCGATCGAGGTGCCCAGCAGGTACTGGCCCTCATAGACCGTATTGGCGCGGAACATCGGGAAGACATAGTCGCGGACGAACTCTTCGCGCACGTCCTCGATGAAGATGTTCTCGGGCTTGACGCCGGCGGCCAGGGCCTTGGCGCGGGCCGGCTCGATTTCCTCGCCCTGGCCGAGGTCGGCGGTGAAGGTGATGACCTCCGCGCCATATTCGGTCTGCAGCCACTTCAGAATGATCGAGGTGTCGAGGCCGCCCGAATAGGCGAGCACGACCTTCTTCACGGACTTGTCAGCCATGCGCGGGGTCCTTCCGGAGAAACACAAAGTCGGGCGCGTTCAAGGGCGCCGGGGGCGACGGGTCAAGTCCTAATGGGACCTCGCCCTAAAGCCGGTCCTCGCCCTGCAGGGTTCGGATGACCGCGCGCAGGTGCGCCAGCTGGGCCATGGCCAGAATCGCGGCCAGGGCGGCGCGCACGCACAGCAGCATCATCGCCTCCAGCCCCTGGGCGCGGAAGGTCGCTCCCGACAGGGTGAAGGCGAAGATGATGGCCATGGCCGCCGTCGGAATCCACAGCAGTCCCACGACCCGGGACGTCCGCCAGGTGGGCTGGCCGTCGCGGCCCCAGTGCATGGGAATGGTCACATCCTTGGGGATGCGCTTCCAGGCCTGCAGGGCGGTCGAGGCGATGATGGCCAGGGCGGCGATGGACAGGCCATCGCCGATGACGCGTAAGGCGGTGCTCATGGATGTTGTTCCTTGAGAGATTTCCAAACGAGGTGGAGCGTCACGCTCGACACCCACGCGCAGAAAAGGGGGATCATGACGTAGGCGTAGCTCCGGATTCCGGTGATCACGGGCAGACCAGCGTGAATCCGTGAGTACAGCTCTCCCCACGCCAGAAGCATGAAGATGATCGGATACCAGATCGTCCATCGCGACCGATCAAGTGGTCGTCCACCGAGATCGACTATACGGAGGCGCTCCATTCGGCGGGACAGCCACCAAGTACAGATGCTGAAGCCCGCGCAGGCGACTGTCGCGACCGCAAAAACGAGGATCGCTAGTCCATAGGTCACTCTAGACCGTCACCTGGGCGCCCAGCTCGACCACGCGGCCGGGCGGGATCTTGAAGAAGTCCGTCGGGTTGGCGGCATTGCGCATCAGATAGATGAACAGCCGGTCCTGCCACAGCGGCATGCCGCTATTGGCCGAGGGCACGATCGAGCGGCGACCCAGGAAGAAGCTGGTGGCCATGATGTCGAACTTCAGCCCCTGCTTGCGGCACACGGCCAGGGCCTTGGGCAGGTTCGGGCTTTCCATGAAGCCATAGGTGATGACGACCTTCTTGAAGTCGTCATTGACCTTCTCGATCTTGACCCGGTCGTCCTCGGCGATGCGCGGGGTGTCGCCGGTACGGACGGTCAGGATGACATTGCGCTCGTGCAGCACCTTGTTGTGCTTGAGGTTATGCATGAGGGCGACAGGCGTCATGTCGGGGTCGGAGGTCAGGAAGATCGCCGTGCCGGGGGCGCGGTGCGGGGCCCGGGCCCGCAGGATCTCCATCAGGTCGGCCAGGGGCACGCTGTCGCGGCGGGTCTTGGCGGTCAGAATCTGCGAGCCGCGCACCCAGGTGGCCATGATCAGGAACAGCACCGCACCGATCAGCACGGGCAGCCAGCCGCCCGAGAAGAAGCGCAGGGCATTGGCGCTGAGGAAGGTGATGTCCAGGGTCAGGAAGGGCACCAGGAAGCACAGGGCCTGAGGCAGGCTCCACTTCCACAGTTTCCGCATGACGATGAAGGCCATGCAGGTGGTGACGATCATGGTGCCGGTCACGGCCAGGCCATAGGCATGGGCCAGGGCCGACGAGGTCTGGAAGGTGAACATGATCGCCAGCACGCCGAACAGCAGCATGGTGTTCAGCTGCGGCACGAAGATCTGGCCCGACTGGGTCTCCGAGGTGCGACGAACGTCGAGACGCGGCAGCAGGCCCAGCTGGATGGCCTGCTGGGTCAGGGAGAAGGCGCCGGTGATCACGGCCTGGCTGGCAATGACCGTCGCGGCACCCGCCAGCAGGACCAGCGGCAGGCGGAAGGCGGCCGGGGCCATTTCGAAGAACCAGTTCAGCTCCGGCATCGGTCGGCCGGCAGCCGCAGCAGCGTCGAGGGTCATCAGGGCGAAGGCCCCCTGACCCAGATAGTTCATGGTCAGGCACGGCAGGACAAAGAACAGCCAGGCCGCCTGGATCGGCCAGCGGCCGAAATGGCCCATGTCCGCGGTCAGGGCCTCGACCCCGGTCACGGTCAGGAACACGGCGCCCAGCACGATGAAGCCGGTCAGGCCGTGCTCGGCCAGGAACCCGACCGCATAGTGCGGGCTGATGGCCATCAGCACGGCCGGATACTGCGCCAGATTGATCGCCCCCAGCAGGAACATCACGCCGAACCACAGGGCGCAGACGGGGCCGAACAGCTTGCCCACCGAGGCCGTGCCCCGGCTCTGGATGAAGAACAGGCCCAGCAGCATGACCGTGGCGATGAACAGCACCACCTGGTTGGTAACATTGTTGGCCAGGGCCGGAATGGTTCTCAGGCCCTCGACCGCCGACAGGACCGACATGGCCGGGGTGATCAGGGCGTCGCCATAGAACAGGGCCGCGCCGGCCACGCCGAGGGCGAAGACCAGCATGGTGCGTCGACCCATGGCGTGCTGGGCCAGGGCCATCAGGGACAGCACCCCGCCTTCACCCTTGTTGTCGGCCTTCATGATGAAGACCACGTACTTGATCGTCACCACCAGGATCAGGGCCCAGAGCGCCAGAGAGACCACGCCAAAGATCTCGGACCGGGTCACGCCGTCATGGGCGGCGGCGTGCAGGGCTTCCTTGAAGGCGTAGAGCGGGCTGGTGCCGATGTCGCCGAAGACGATGCCGACCGAGCCGAGGGCGAGCGCAAAGAAGCCATGCCCCTTCGCGCCGGGTCCGTGCTGATGCGGAATGTCTGAGGGGGCGGGCGCGCAATCCGGGGTCGGGTCGCTGGAGGCTTCGGAAGCCATGGAGTGTCTCCGGGCGCCCCCTCTCGCAAAATGCGAACGGCGGGCCCATATCGATCAAGCGCGGCGCGATACACCCAATCTGATCCGGGTTCAATCGTCACGCGGCGTTCAATGGCTTTACGGGCAAATCGGTTCGTAAAGAGTTTTTGATTGAACGCGCGCCTATCGTCCTTAGGTTCCTGCCGAGATGTCCGACAGTCAAAAGTTTCCCGTAGCGGCTCACGCCCTCGCCTATCTGGCGCACAAGCAGGCCTTTTCGCCTGATCGCGCCGTTGCGAGCGTCGAACTGGCCGCTTCGGTGCCGACCAATCCCGTCGTTGTCCGGCGAGTGACGGCCATGCTCGGCAAGGCCGGCCTGATTGGGGCCCGGGCCGGGGCCAATGGCGGGGCCTGGCTGCTGCAGCCGCCACAGGACATCACGCTGGACCGGGTCTTGCGGGCCGTGCACGGCTGCGCCCACCTCGGCGTGGCCCCGCCGGGGGTCAAGGGCTGCCCGGTTGGCGAGAAGATCCCCGACGCCGTCAGCGCCGCCATCATCGCCGCCAATACCGCCGCCCATGACCGGCTGGCCCAGATCACCGTGGCCGATCTGCTGGCAGGCGCTCAGGCCTAGGGCCCGCCGGGCCTGCCCCGCCTTGAACCAAATCGCCGGCCGTGCTGGTCTCCGGCCCAACCTCGCTTTCGCATCGGATAGAGCTCCATGGCCCGCCGTCTCGCCCTGATCACCGGTGCCTCCGCCGGCATCGGAGCCGCCTTTGCCCGCATCCTGGCCAGCCATGGCTATGACGTGGCCCTGACCGCGCGCCGCGCCGACCGGCTGGAGGCCCTGGCCAGCGAGATCCGCCTGCGCTTCGGGGTCGAGGCCTATGCCATCCCCGCCGACCTGGCCGACCCGGCCGGGGTCGAGGCCGTTCTGGCGGGCGTGGTCGCCCAGGGCCGGGTCGTCGACGTGCTGGTCAACAATGCCGGCTATGGCCTGCCGGGCACCTATGCCACCACCAGCTGGGCGGATCAGGGAAAGTTCCTGCAGGTCATGCTGACCTCGGTCTGCGAGCTGAGCCACAAGGTGCTGCCCGGCATGATCGAGCGGAAGTTCGGCCGCATCGTCAATGTCGCCTCCCTGGCCGGCCTCGTCCCCGGTGCGGCCGGCCACACCCTCTATGCGGCCACCAAGGGCTTCCTGGTGAAGTTCTCGCAGAGCCTGCACCTGGAGAACCTGGCCACCGGCGTGCACGTGTCGGCCCTGTGCCCGGGCTTCACCTATTCGGAATTCCACGACGTCAACGGCACCCGGGCCCAGGTCAGCCAGTCCCTGCCCGAATGGCTGTGGCTGGGGGCCGATGAAGTGGCCGCCTCGGGCTATGAGGCCGTCGAGGCCAACCGCCCGGTCTGCGTCCCCGGTGCCCCCAACAAGACCATCGCCGCGATCGCCAAGATCCTGCCCGACGACTGGGCCCTGGCCCTGATGGCCAACCAGGGCAACCGCTTCAGGAAGGTTTGAGGCTTCTTCATCCTCCCCCTGCGGGGGAGGGGGACCGCCGAACGGCGGTGGAGGGGGTCTTACGCTGGCACGACGCTTGAGCGACTTGCCCCGCTGCGCGCTCCTCCCCCGAAAGGGGAAGATGAAAACCCCTACTTCCCCTCAGCGTAAGGTGCCTTCGCATCCTGGCGCACCAGGCCGCGCGTGGCATCGCCCACCCCGACCAGCACGAACTGCACCGCCAGGGCGCAGAGGATCAGGCCCAGCACCCGCACGACGATGCTCATGCCGATCCGGCCCAGGACCTTGCTGATCAGGGGCGAGGCCCAGAAGGTCAGCACCGTGACCACAGAGACCGCCGCAATGACGCTGACCCCCAGGGCCATGCCGGCCGCGCCAAATTCCTTGGCCTCGGCGGCATAGATGATCACCGTCGAGATCGAGCCCGGCCCGATCAGCAGCGGCATGGCGAAGGGCACGATCAGGCGCTCGAAGCGGGCCTTGGCATAGACCCGCGCCGACTGGCCCTCGATGCCCTCGGCCGCGTCAGCGAACATGGTGGTGAAGTCGTCACGCACCATGTCCAAGCCGAGGATGAACAGGATGATGCCGCCGGCGATGCGGAAGGCCGGCATCGAAATGCCGAAAAAGGCCAGCAGCCCGACCCCGGTAAAATAGAAGAAAACCAGGAAGGCGACCATGAACAGGCCGATATAGACCGCCACCATCCGGCGGCCGGCGGCGGCCGCGCCCAGGGTCGCGGCGGCGAACAGCGGCACATTGCCGATCGGGTCGATCAGAGCAAACAGGGCGACGAAGAAGTTGACGGCAAGTGTGGCCTCGGTCATTCGACGTCCTTACCTTTTTCAAAGCGCCGGCTTCCGCCCTTTCCTAGGGTGAACCCCCGCGCGCGCCAACCCCCGGGGCAAGACCATGACCGCCGATCCGCGCCTGATCATCCCGCTGGACCTACCCACCGTCGACGAGGCCCGAGCCATGGTCGAGCGGCTGGGTGATGCCGTGTCGTTCTACAAGATCGGGCTGGAACTGTTGGCCACCGACGGCATGGGCCTGGCCCGGGCCCTGAAGGCCCAGGGCAAGTCGGTTTTCCTCGACTGGAAACTGCACGATATCGGCGCGACCGTGGAGCGCTCGGCCCGGGTGCTGGCCGGGGCGGGCTGCGACCTGCTGACCGTCCATGCCGAGCCGCAGGTCATGCGGTCGGCCGTGCTGGCCCGGGGTGATTCGGATCTGAAGATCCTGGCGGTGACGGTGCTGACCAGCCTGACCGACGCCGATCTGGCCGAGATGGGCTATGCTTTCGGGGCTCGCGACCTGGTCGAGCGCCGCATCCGCCAGGCCATCGACTGCGGGGTCGACGGGGTGGTGTCCAGTCCGCATGAAGCGGCGCTCGCCCGCGAAATCGCCAAAGACGCCTCAAGGCCTGACTTCCTGGTGGTGACCCCCGGCGTGCGACCCGACTGGTCCGCCAAGAACGACCAGGCCCGCGCCGCCACCCCCGCCGACGCCCTGCGCGCCGGCGCCAGCCACCTGGTCTGCGGCCGCCCGATCACGGCGGCGGCCGATCCGCACGCGGCGGCCCTGCAGGTGATCGCGGAGATGGCCGGGGTATGATCAATAGATACTCCCCCACTGGGGGAGAATCTTTCGCCCGCCTACTTCACCACCCTCGCCTCACCGCGCGCCCGGGGATCGGCGACCGGAACCGGCGCGCCGTTCAAGACCTGGATGGCTTCGATATCGCCGTTGTAGTCCTGGTCGACCAGGACATAGCCCATGGCCTCCAGCCCCCGGCGCAGCTCGGCCGAGGCCGGGGCATAGGGCTCGAAGGTGATCGTGTCCTTCGGAAGCAGCTGGTGGTGGAAGCGCTGCTGCTTCTGGGCCTCGGCCAGGGACAGGCCGTGATCATAGACGTTGGCCAGCACCTGGAAGACCGAGGTGAAGATCCGCGAGCCGCCCGGCGTGCCGATCACCATGGCCACCTGGCCGTCCCGGGTCAGGATGGTCGGGGTCATGGACGACAGGGGCCGCTTGCCGGGCGCGATGGCATTGGCCGACCCGCCGACCACCCCGAACATGTTGGGCACGCCGGGCTTGGCCGAGAAGTCGTCCATCTCGTTGTTGAGCAGGAAGCCCGCCCCCTCGACCACCACGCCGGAGCCGAACCAGCCGTTGATCGTATAGGTGTTGGAGACGGCATTGCCCCATTTGTCGACGATCGAGAAATGGGTGGTCTGCGGCCGCTCCAGGCCCGGCTGCACCGACGGGGTCGGCGAGGGCTTGTCCGGGTCGATCTGGCCAGCGCGCCGCGCCAGATAGGCCGGAGCGATCAGGGCCTCGACCGGCACCTTCACGAAATCCGGATCGCCCAGATATTCGGCCCGGTCGGCGAAGACCCGCTTTTCGATCTCCGCGACCAGATGCATGTAGCGCGGGCTGTTCAGCGGCACGCCTTCAAACAGCCTGGCCGCCTGCTGCTTCATCAGCAGCAGCTGCATCAGGGCGATGCCGCCCGAGCTGGGCGGCGGGGCGGTGATGACCCGATAGCCGCGCCAGTCGGCCTGCAGGGGCTCGCGCCACACCGCCCTGTAGGCCGCCAGATCGGCCCGGGTGATCAGGCCCTTCACCGGGCCGCGCCCCATCTGGGCGACGATCAGCTCGGCGGTCTGGCCCTCATAAAAGGCCTTGTCGCCGTCCCTGGCGATGCGGGTCAGGGTGTCGGCCAGGGCCGGCTGGCGGAACATCTCTCCGGCCTTCAGCCCGCCGAAATGGGCCTCGAAATTGGTCGGGGCCAGGGGGCCGCGGCTGCCGTCGAGGATGCCGATCAGCTGCGGCGTGACCAGAAAGCCGTCGCGGGCATAGCCGATGGCGGGGGCCAGCACCCTGGCCCAGGGCAGCTTGCCGAACCGCTGGTGGGCCATGGCCATGCCGCGCACCGTGCCGGGCGTGCCGACGGCCAGATTGCCATACTGGCTCAGCTCGGCCACCGGCTCGCCGTCGGGGCCCAGGAACATCTCGGCCCGGGCGGCGGCGGGGGCGGTCTCGCGATAGTCGAGGAAATAGGGCTTGCCATCGACCAGCAGGGTCATGAAGCCGCCGCCACCCAGATTGCCGGCCTCGGGATAGGTCACCGCCAGGGCAAAGGCCGTGGCCACCGCCGCGTCCACGGCATTGCCGCCGGCTTGCAGGATCTGTTCAGCCGCCAGGGCTCCATAGCGGTCCGGCGAGGCGACCGCGCCGGCGGTGAGGGTCGGTTGCGGCCTGGCGGCGGGCTTGGCCAGAACCGGGGGCGCGGCGAATAGCAAGGCGGCGGCGAGCACCGCGCAGAACCGGGCGAACAGACGCAAGACAACAGCCTCCCTCGGGTGAGAGCCCGACGTTAGTCGATACTGGCCGCGCCAGAAGCCCTGACGACGAAAGACGCCGCGAATTTCCGAACACGTGCGGGACAGGGCATCGCGGTCGGCCCAAGTGAAAAGGACTGGGCGCCGATCGACCTCGCGTCGATTTGACACAGCGAATGCCGTTTCCTTTTAACGAATGCGCGCCACTGTCGATCATGGCGCCTAACCGGTTCGCCGGCGTTATCCTTTCCGGTTGAGGCCCATCTGGTAGGGCAGGATATTCTGCATGGTCCGCAAACTCGGCACTGACCGATCCGCGTTGCCCCTCGTCGACGAGCAACAGTATCGCATCCTCGTCGACGCCGTGACCGACTATGCCATTTACATGCTCGACCCCGCCGGTGTCGTCACAAGCTGGAACGCCGGGGCCCAGCGCTTCAAGGGCTATAGCACCGACGAAGCCATCGGCCGTGACTTCGCAATGTTTTATGCCGCCGAGGACCAGGCCGGCGGCGAACCTCAGCGAGCCCTCGAAACGGCACGGCGGCTAGGGCGCTTTGAGAGCGAAGGGTGGCGGGTCCGCAAGGACGGGAGCTACTTCTGGGCCAGCGTCGTGATCACGCCCATTCATGAGGGCAATAGACTGGTCGGGTTTGCCAAGGTCACGCGCGACATCAGCGAGCGAAAGGAGGCCGAGCAAAGGCTGGCTTCCGCAATGGCTGACGCGGCGAAAGCGCAATCCGACCTTTACGAGCGTAAAGCGGCCAAAGCCGCCCAACAGGCGATCATGCTCAAGCTTTCGGAGGACATGGCGGGCGTAGGGACCTGGTCATGGGATGTTGCGACCGATCGCACCACCTGGTCGGATCAGGTCTACCGAATTCATGGCTACGAGATCGGCGTTGAACCGCCGCCCTTGCAGGGGGTCCTCGACCGATACCATCCTGACGACGCGAAGCTCCTGGGCGACTGTGTGCAGCGAGCGGTCTCTGAGGGGCGCGATTACGCCTTGGAGGCTCGGATCTACCGGCCTGATGGCGCGGAGCGACAAGTGATCGCTCGCGGTGCCTGTCTTCGCGATACAAGCGGCGCGATCAGCACGATAGTTGGTACGTTTCAGGACATCACCGAACATCTGACGACGTCGCGGTTCATCCGCACCTTGGCCGACAATCTGCCGGGTCTGGTCGCCTATTGGGACAGCACACTGCATTGTCAGTTTGCAAACGCCGCCTATTCGGATTGGTTTGGCATCTCTTCAAGCGAGATGCTCAAGATCACGCTGCCTGAACTTCTGGGCCCTGAGCTGTTTGCTAAAAATGAACAGCACATTTGCGGCGTACTGGCAGGGGAACGGCAAACATTCTCTCGAACCCTGGTCAAACCTTCCGGCGACGTCGGCCATACCTTGAGCCACTATATTCCGGACACTGATTCATCCGGGCAGACCCAGGGCTTCTATGTCATGATCAGCGACGTCACGTCGCTGAAAATTGCCGAGGAAAAGCTTCAGGAAGCCAATACTCTTTTGGTGGCCGCTCGCGATCAGGCTGAAGCTTCTGCCGCCGTGAAGTCAGAGTTTATGGCCAATGTGAGCCATGAGCTTCGCACACCCCTCAACAGCATCATCGGATTCTCGGAGTTGCTGAAGCCCTGCCTGGAGAATGATCCGCAAAGCCACCACTATGCCACGCGCATCAGTCAAGCGGCCGACGCGCTGCTCACGGAAGTGAACGACATTCTGGATTTCTCCAAGCTTGAGGCGGGGCAGGTGGAGATCGAACTGCGCCCTGTCCAGCTCGGTGAGTTCCTGTCCAATTCCGTCGGACTTATGGCCCCCCAGGCCGCCGCAAAGGCGCTGGCGCTGATCTGCGACATTGATCGGGCACCAGACGCAGCGCTGCTGCTCGACGACACGCGGCTGCGGCAGGTTTTGCTGAACTTGATCAGCAATGCCGTAAAGTTCACCGGCGTGGGCTCCATAACGGTTTCCGTTGCGCCGATCGCAGACGATCAACGCCTCCGTTTTGAGGTTCGCGATACCGGCAGCGGCATAGCGGCAGAGCGCATTGATCGGCTGTTCAAGCGATTCTCGCAGGTGGACGCCTCAACCGCCCGTCTTCACGGCGGCACAGGACTTGGCCTCGCCATCTGCAAAGGGCTGGTGGAGGCCATGGACGGCACCATCGGCGTCACCAGTGTTCTGGGTAAAGGCAGCACCTTTTTCTTCGAGGTGCCGCTGGTAAAGGCCGACCTCGAAAGGCAACCCGATCCTGATTGCGACAAACACGACGCCGATACGATCCACGGACTCAGCCTGCTGATCGTGGACGACAACGAGACCAACCGGGAACTCGTGCGCCTGATCAGCGAAAGCGTCGGACTGGAGGTGGTCGAGGCCGACTGCGGTGAAGTCGCCGTCAGCAGGGCGCGCGAGCAACCGTTCGATCTGATCCTGATGGATATACGGATGCCGGGCATGGGCGGAGAAGCGGCCGCTCGCGCCTTCGTCGACGGTGCTGGGCCAAACGCGGATACGCCCATCCTGGCCTTCAGCGCCGATCTCGCGACCTCGTTTGGAGCATCGGGGCCCTTTTCAGGCACCATCGCCAAGCCCATCGCCCCCGCCGCCCTCGTGGACGGCCTGTGCTACGCCTTGGCGGGCCACAGGCGGTAGAGTGCCTCAGAAATCAACCGCCACGCCCTTGCGTTCCCAGTCGCCGAACCGGGTCGGTTCGGGGCCGTCGCGGCCGCCCTGTTCGTCGGCCAGGATCATCGCTTCAGCGGCGGCACGGCGGGCGGCGGCTTCTTCAAGGGCGCGCAGGGCGGCGGGGGTCAGGACCTTGTCGGGGGCGGCCCCCAGGGCCTCGGGATTCGGGGTGTTTTCGGGCTCGGACATGTCGCTTCCATAGCACGACCCCTGCGCCAATTCATCCAAGCCCCTTGCGCTCCGTCGCGTCACAAGGCACGGCGGGGCGGTGAATCATGAACTCAATGACGGCCTCCCCGCCCGGGAAGCTGCGCTTAACCTGATCGACGCGGCCCTGTCGCGTCGCGGCGGCCTCGACGAAGCCGCATCCGCCCACGGTTTCCGCTTCCTGGAACCGCGCGAGCGCGCCTTTGCCCGCGCCCTGGCCATGGCTACCCTGCGCCGCCTCGGACCGATCGACCGCGCCCTTTCAGCCAAGCTGCAGAGAGAGCCGCCGCCGCGCGTGCGCAACCTGCTGCGCCTGGGAGCCGTCCAGGCCTTCTATCTCGAGGTGCCGGCCTTTGCCGCCGTCGCCACCAGCGTCGAACTGGCCGGGGCCAACAAGGCCAGCCGGCCGTTCAAGGGTCTGGTCAATGCCGTGCTGCGCGGCCTGCTGCGCGACGGCCCGCCGTCGGACGATCCCGAGCACCTGGCACCGCCCTGGCTGATCTCGCGCTGGACCAGCGCCTGGGGGGTCGAGACCGCCCGCGCCGTCGCCTCGGAAATCGCCAAGGAGCCGGCCACCGACCTGTCGCTGAAGGACCCCGCCTTGGCCGAGTCCTGGGCTGAACGCCTTGAGGGCGAGGTGCTGCCCGGCGGCACCCTGCGCCTGGCCCGCAAGGGCGACGTCGCCGCCTGGCCGGGCTTTGAAGAGGGCGGCTGGTGGGTGCAGGACGCCGCTGCCGCCATCCCCGCCCGCCTGCTGAACGTCAAGCCCGGCGAGACCGCCGTAGACCTCTGCGCTGCGCCGGGCGGCAAGAGCCTGCAACTGGCTGCGGCCGGCGCCGTGGTCACCGCCGTCGACCGCTCGGCCGCACGGCTGGAGCGCCTGACCGACAATTTCCGCCGCATGGCCCTGACCGCAGAGGTCGTGGCCGCCGACGCCGGGGCCTGGGACGACAGCCGGACCTTCGACGCCGTACTGCTCGATGCCCCCTGCTCGGCTACCGGCACCTTCCGTCGCCATCCCGACGTGCTGTGGGCCGCTCGCCCCGGCGATGTGGCCAGCCTCGCCGCCGTTCAGGCCCGCCTGCTCGACGCCGCCGCCGACCGGACCCGGCCCGGCGGCCGGCTGGTCTATTGCGTCTGCTCGCTGGAGCCCGAAGAGGGCGAGGCCCAGGTCGAGGCCTTCCTGGCCCGCCGGCCCGACATGCGCCTGGATCCGGTCACGGCGGGCGAGGCCGGTTCGCCGGCCGCAAGCCTGACGACCCGCGGTACGCTTCGCCTGCTGCCCCATCATCTCGAAGGCGGCCAGGACGGCTTTTTCGCAGCCCGGTTTGTCCGCCAGGACTGAGTTGGCGGGCGCGACCATCCGTTCGCTTGTCCCACGCGGCGACCCCGGTTAAGCCAAGGGCATGACCGCCGCACCGCTCATCGCCCCGTCCATCCTCGCCTCCGACTTTGCCAAGCTCGGCCAGGAGGTCGCCGCCATCGAAGCGGCCGGTGCCGACTGGGTGCATGTCGACGTGATGGACGGCCATTTCGTGCCCAACATCACCCTGGGCCCTGACATCGTCAAAGCCATCCGGCCGCATGCCAGTATCCCCTTTGACGTCCACCTGATGATCAGCCCGGCAGACCCCTATCTCGAAGCCTTCCGCGCCGCCGGGGCGGACATCATCAGCATCCATCCCGAGGCCGGACCGCACCTGCACCGTTCGCTCAAGCGCATCCGCGAGCTGGGGGCCAAGGCCGGGGTGGTGTTCAATCCCTCGACCTCGATCGACCATGTCGAGTGGATCCTGGAAGACGTCGACCTGCTGCTGGTCATGTCGGTCAATCCGGGCTTTGGCGGCCAGAGCTTCATTCCCGGCCAGCTGCGCAAGGTCGAGGCCCTGCGCAAGATGGTCGACAGGGCGGGCCTGGACATCATCATCGAGGTCGACGGCGGCGTGACCCCGGCTACCGCCCCGCAATGTGTCGCCGCCGGGGCCACGGCCCTGGTCGCCGGCTCGGCGGTGTTCAAGGGCGGACCCGAGGCCTATGCCGGCAATATCCGCGCACTGAAGGGCGGCTGATCGCCTCGATGGTGGCCGAACGCATCGCGCGCCTCTTCTCAGGATTCCCCGCCCTTCCGCGCGGCGGGATCCTGTCGCGGGCGATCGGGGCCAACATCAAGCGGCACGTCGAACGCGAATGGTTCGGCTCGCCGCCGCACCGGCTGCTGATCACCCTGCCGCGGCCCGGCGGCCTGGCGGCCCGGCCCCACGATCCGCGTCCCGTCGATCCCGAGCATGGCCGCAAGATCCTGGCCGGGATCATGACCCTGTCGGGCGGGGCCCTGCGCCTGGGCGAGGCCGGCGATCCCTTCGACACCCCCAGCCCCTCGCGCCGCTTCGCCCTGGCCCTGCACCGCTTCGACTGGCTGCCTGATCTGGTCGCCGCCGGCAGCCAGGAGGGCCACAATGCCGGGGCCCGCCGCGCCCTGCGCCTGCTGGACGACTGGCGCCGGGTCTTCGGCCGCTGGAACGCCTTTTCCTGGAGCGGCGAATGCCTAGAGCGGCGGGTTTTTCACCTGGCCTGCGCCGCCCGCACCCTGGCGAGCGAGGGCTCCGACGCCGAGGTCGCCGACCTGACCCTGGACCTGGCCCGCCAGGCCCGCCAGCTGCTCAAGGCCTCCGACGCCCCGGACCGGACCCTGGAACGGGCCGTGACCGTGACCATTGCCGGCTGTGTCCTGGCCGACCGGCCGGGCGAGCGCCTGATCGACCAGGGCCTGAAGATCATTGCCCGTGAGATCGACCGCATCGTGCTGGGCGACGGAGGCCATGCCAGCCGCTCGCCCGAGGCCGGGCTGGAGCTGCTGTTCGACCTCCTGACCCTCGACGATGCCCTCGGCCAGCGCGGCCGCCCCTCGCCGGAGGCCGTCAGCCGGGCCATCGACCGCCTGGCCTCGGCGACACGGTTCTTCACCCTGGCCGATGGTCAGCTGGCGGCCTTCCATGGCGGCGAGGCCGTGCCCTCCACCCGCATCGCCGCCGCCCTGGCCCATGACGATGCCGGTCCGCGCCCGCCCTTCTCGGCCAGCCACAGCGGCTATGAGCGCTTGCAGGGTGCCAGTCTGCAGATCATGGCCGATGCCGGCATCCCGGCCACCGGCGTGCTGAGTCGCGCCGCTTGCGCCCAGCCGGCCGCCATCGAGATCGTCTGCGGCAAGGACCGGCTGATCACCAGCTGCGGCTGGAGCCCCGAGGCCGGGGGTGCCCATGCCTTCCGCCTGTCGGATGCCGCCTCGACCCTGTCGGTCGGAGATGGCTCGGCCGGCCGTCCCCTGTCAGGCTTCCGTGCCCACGCCCTGGGCCCCTGGCTGGTCGATGGCGCGACCGATGTTCAGATCAAGCGCCATGACGCCGAGAACGGGGTCTGGCTGGACGTCGTCCATGACGGCTGGCGACGCCTGGGCCTCTCGCACGCCCGCCGGCTGTTCCTGGACATCACCCACGACGAACTGCGCGGCGAGGACAGCCTGATCCCCATCGCCCCCGGCGACGCCGCCGGCCCGCGCCGCTATCTGCCCTTCGCTGCCCGCTTCCACCTCCACCCAGACGCCCGCGCCTCGATCGCCCGCGACGGCAAGAGCGTGCTGATCCGCGGGCCGTCCAATGTCGGTTGGTGGCTGCGCAATGACGCCGTCGACGTCGAGATCGCCGCCTCGGCCCATTTCGACCACGGCCAGGCCCGCAAGGCCGGCCAGATCGTGCTGAAGAGCCAGGTCCGCCCCGAGGTCGGGGCCAAGATCCGCTGGAAGCTGACCCGGGCCGAGGGCTAGGCGGTGGGGTTCGCGCGACGGCCGCCGCTGGATCCCGGCCGCTTACGGCAGGTGCCTGACTACAGCCAGGACGAGGTCGCCGAGGTCTGCACGGCCCTGGCCGCCGAGGCTCCGGCGCTCTGGGCGGTGCTGGTGCGCGAGGCACAGGCGCCGGCAAGCGTGACCACGGCCGACTACGACGATTGTTATGACGCCCTGCTGACCTGGCTGTTCGAGCGGCGGTATGTGGATACGCACATCGAGATGGCGATGTTGTTCAAGGCGGTGAGGGGGCGGGCGGGGGGCGCTTAAGCTCTGAACGACGCGGGCTTGGCAGGCGTCAGGCTGGACCTTTTCATCCGCCCCCAGAAAGGGAGAGGAACTTCATCTCCTCACCCCACGAGACAAATCGTCGCAAGGCCGCCGCTAGCCGAGTCGGTCTAAATCCTAGGCACCGCAGATTACCGCTGCACGCGCAGTTTGAGGCCATATGATCGCCGGAGCTCTGGACCAGACCTCGACTGTGACCGCTACCCTGCAGGCCGCCCTCGATGTGGTGCCCAACGGTTTCGCGGTGTTCGACGCCGATGACCGGTGCCTCATGTGGAACGCACGCTATGCGCGTCTGTGGGCCAATTGGGGCATCGTACTGACGCCGCTGGCGCGGTTCGAGGATCTGCTGCTCGCCGGACTGGCCGCAGGGCGCTATCCCGAGGGGTCTGCTGCGCCCGATGCTTGGCTCGCCCATCAGTTGGCCCGCCGCAAGCTTGATATGGCCGAGGAGTTTCGGGAGGAATTCGGCGAGCATCTGCGCTTTGAAAACCGGCGCACGCCTTCGGGCGGCATTGTAACCACCTGTGTCGACATTACCGACCTGCGCCGTGGCCAGGAACAGGCCCGGTCCGCTCAGTCCTTCCTCGACGCCGTGATCGAGAACGTGCCGGCCGCGCTGTTCGTCAAGGACGGCGATACGGGCCGCTTCCTGCTGGTCAACCGGACCGCCGAAGATCTGCTGGGCTTGTCGCGCGCCGACCTGCTGGGCAAGAACGACCACGACTTCTTCCCCCTCGAACAGGCTGATTACTTCGCCGCCGTAGACCGTCAGGTGGTGGAGAGCGGCGAACTGGTCACCATCGACGAGGAGCCGCTGGACACGCCGCACAACGGCCGCCGCTGGCTACAGACCCGCAAGATCGCCGTTTCGGGCGAGGATGGTCGCCGCCACCTGCTGGTGATCTGCGAGGACATCACTGGGCGCAAGGCCAACGCCGCCGCTCTGGCCCAGGCCCTTGAAAAGGCCGAGGCCGGCAGCATCGCCAAGAGCGAATTCCTGGCCAATATGAGCCACGAGATCCGCACACCGCTCAACGGCGTGGTCGGCATGGCCGAGGTATTCAGCCGCACCGCCCTGGACGAGGCCCAGCGCGAGATGATGGCGGTTATCCTCAATTCGGGGCGCACGCTCAACCTGCTGCTCAGCGACATCCTGGACCTGTCGAAGATTGAGGCCGGGGCTCTGGATCTGGCCGAGGAGCCCCTGGATCTGCGCGAAGCGGTCAGCGCCGCCGTTGCCGTCTTCGAGGCCGTGGCCCAGAACAAGGGCCTGACCTTTCAGCTCACCTTTGCCGAAGACTTCCACGATCACGCCTCGGGCGACGCCCTGCGTCTGCGCCAGATCATCGCCAACCTGACCAGCAATGCGGTCAAGTTCACCGCCCGGGGTGTGGTTGCCATCCAGGCCGGGACGCAGCTGCAGGCCGACGGACGACTGGGGCTGACCGTTACGGTCAGCGACAGCGGTGAAGGCTTCGACCCCGCCACCGGCGATCGGCTGTTCGAACGCTTCCAGCAGGCTGACGGCTCGGTGACCCGCAAGGTCGGCGGCACTGGCCTGGGCTTGCCCATAGCCCGGCGGCTGGCCCGGTTGATGGGCGGCGATATCGTTTGTACCGCCCGGCCCGGGGCCGGGGCCACTTTCACCTTTCATGCCCCACTGACGGCCAGCCAGGCCCCGGTGCCGGAGCCAGTCCTCGACCCCTCGGCGGCCTGGGCCGAGGCGCCCCGGCTGCGGGTGCTGCTGGCCGAAGACCATCCCACCAACCAACAGGTAGTCTGCCTGATGCTGGCCGACGTCGCCGACGTTACCGTGGCGGCCGACGGCCAGGCGGCGATCGAGGCCTTTGATAGCAACCCCTTTGACGTCGTACTGATGGACACCCAGATGCCGGTCCTGGACGGCCTGGCCGCCATAGCCGCGATCCGCGCCCGGGAAGGTCAGCTAAGCACCCGGCGCACCCCGATCATTTCCCTCACCGCCAATGCCATGCCCCATCAGGTCAAGGCCTGTCTGGATGCCGGCGCTGACCTGCATCTGGCCAAGCCCGTCAGCATCCAGGGCTTGCTGGCCAGCCTGAACACGGTTCTGGCGGGCGGGCCCACACCGGAACCCTGCCTCAAGGGGTGACCGGGAAGCCGAGCAGCGGCGGCGCACGCAAGGCGCGATTGACTCCCCGGGCTTCCCCCGTATTTTCCGCCCCGTTCGGGTGACTGGCGCTGGAGGTGGGCAACCACCGGGGAGCTCGAACGCAGATTGCCGCGCGCCTGGGCTCCTCACTGTCTCGTTTCACCAGACCCGGAGTCCCGCTGTGCCCGCCGCCCCCGACTATCCCGCCGCCCCCGATCTCGTTGCGCCCAAGCGCGCCCTGCTGTCGGTCTCCGACAAGACCGGCCTGGTCGAGGCGGCCCGGGTGCTGCACGCGGCCGGCGTCGAACTGGTCTCGACCGGCGGCACCAAGGCGGCGATCGCGGCGGCCGGCCTGCCGGTCAAGGACGTCTCGGACCTGACGGGCTTTCCCGAAATGATGGATGGCCGGGTCAAGACCCTGCACCCCATCGTCCACGGCGGCCTGCTGGGCGTGCGTGACGCCCCCGAACACGCCCAGGCCATGGCCGAGCACGGCATCGGCGGCATCGATATCCTCTATGTGAATCTGTATCCGTTCGAGGCCACCGTGGCCAAGGGCGGCAGCTATGCCGAATGCGTCGAGAACATCGACATCGGCGGCCCGGCCATGATCCGCTCGGCGGCCAAGAACCACGGCTATGTCGCCGTCTGTACCGACCCTTCGGACCTCGCCGAGGTGCTGGACGCCCTGGCCGCCGGCGGCGGCACCAGCCTGGTCCTGCGCCAGACCCTTGCGGCCCGCGCCTATGCCCGCACGGCGGCCTATGACTCGGCGATCAGCGCCTGGTTCGCGGCCGCCCTCGGTCAGGACTTCCCGGCTCGCAAGGCGATCGCCGGCGAGCTGCGCCAGGTGATGCGCTATGGCGAGAACCCGCACCAGAAGGCGGCCTTCTACGCCTTCCCCAACCCTCGCGTCGGGGTGGCCACGGCGACCCAGCTGCAGGGCAAGGAACTGTCCTACAACAACATCAATGACACCGACGCCGCCTTCGAGTTGATCGCCGAGTTCGATCCGGCGGCCGGTCCGGCCGTGGCGATCATCAAGCACGCCAACCCCTGCGGCGTGGCCGTCGGCGCAAACCAGCGCGAGGCCTATGAGCGGGCCCTGGCCTGTGACCCGACCTCGGCCTTCGGCGGCATCGTGGCGGTCAATAGCCGCCTGACCCGCGAGGCGGCCCTGCAGATGGTCGAGATCTTCACCGAGGTGGTGATCGCGCCGGAGGCGGACGATGACGCCATTGCCGTATTTGCGGCCAAGAAGAACCTGCGCCTGCTGGTCACCGGCGGCCTGCCGGACGCCCTGTCGAGCGGCGACACCTTCAAGAGCGTGGCCGGGGGTTTCCTCGTGCAGTCGCGTGACGATGCCCGGATCACGGCGTCGGACCTGAAGATCGTCACCAAGCGTCAGCCGACGGACGAAGAGGTCCGCGACATGCTGTTCGCCTTCACGGTGGGCAAGCACGTCAAGTCCAATGCCATCGTCTATGCCCGCGCCGGCCAGACCCTCGGTGTCGGGGCCGGCCAGATGAACCGCAAGGATTCGGCCCGGATCGCCGCCCTGCGCGCCGCCGATTTCGGCCTCGACCTGGCGGGCTGCGCCTGCGCCTCGGAAGCCTTCTTCCCGTTCGCCGACGGGCTGATCCAGGCCGCCGAGGCCGGAGCCACCGCGATCATCCAGCCGGGCGGCTCGATGCGTGACGGCGAGGTGATCGAGGCCGCCGACCGCCTGGGCCTGACCATGGCCTTCACCGGCGTACGGGTATTCAGGCACTAGGATCCCGATGATGCAAAGCGCCACCTGGGGAGCCAAGGTCATCGAGCACTCGCGGGTGTTTAAACCCGAGGGCGCCGGCCCCTTCCCGGTGGCGCTGATCCTGCACGGCTGCGGCGGCAAGACGCCGTTTCTCGAGGCCTATGCCCAGACGGCCGTCGAGGCCGGCTATGCGGCCGTGGTCGTCGATTCCCTTGAGCCGCGCGGCCTGTCGAGCCTGGACGCCAAGCTGACGGTCTGTACCGGCCTGAGGCTGCGCGGACACAGGCGAGCCGCCGACCTGTTCGGAGTCATGGCCTGGCTCGAAGGCGAGGCCTGGGCCGATCCGCGGCGGATCTTCCTGGCCGGCTGGAGCCATGGCGGCTGGACGATCATGGACGCCTTTGCCCTCGGCCCACGGGTCGGCGCGGTGACGGGTCTGGCCGACGCCGATCCGGCCAAGCTGCGCGACCGGGTCCATGGCGCGCTGCTGGTCTATCCCTATGCCGGCTATCCCGCCCTGACCACGCGACAGGGCTGGGGCGGCGGCGGGCCGAAGGTGTTTGCCGTACTGGCCGGCCGCGACCAGGTGGTGGGCTGGAAGGCCCCCAAGCGCGCCCTGGAGCGGCTGATCGCCGACGGTCTGGGCGTCGACACCGTGTTCCATGCCGACGCCACCCACGCCTTTGACGATGACCGGGCCAATGATCCGCGCGCCCGCTACCGGCCCGACCTGTTTGCCCAGACCCGGGACTATTTCAGCCAGGCCCTGTGGCAGGGCCTGGACGGCTAGGCTACGGCCCTGGCCTTCAGGATCGGGGTCGGGCCGCGATAGAGCCGACGCCAGAACCACTCCAGCGGCCCCATGGTGAAGCGGTCCATCCACCATTTCGACCACAGGATCTGCAGGATCCAGACGCCGACGACGATCAGGGCCAGGACCGGCCGGTCGACCTTGCCATGCAGGTTCAGCCCCCGGCCGCCATAGAAGATCGCGGTCATGATCACGGACTGGGTCAGGTAGTTGGTGAAGGCCATCTGGCCGACCGGGGCCAGGATCTCCGGGATCTTCTTCCAGAAGCCTGCCGACCGCGAGGCGAACACCACCAGGCTGACATAGGCCAGGGTGGTCAGGGGCGCGGTGGCCATCTGCACGACCCCGGCCGCCATGCCGAGCGGCTTGGGCAGTCCGGTCAAGGCAAAGGTGATGAAGAGCCCGCCCGTGACCGCGAGGGCCAGCAGTCCGACGACGGTGAGAATGACATAGGTCTTCTTCGAGGCCTCGCCGGTCAGGACTCCGGTCTTGAAGCAGCCCAGACCGATCAGCATCAGGCTGGTGGTCATCACCGCAATGATTGGCTCCCCGGCCAGCAGGGGCAGGCGGTCCTTGGCGTTCTGGATCAGGGACTGCAGGAAGGTCCCAGCATACTGGGCGGCGGCGGCACTGTTCTCGGCCGCCTCCTTGGCGGTCCGGGCCGCCTCCTTGGCCGCATCCTGCGGGATGAACAGAGCCGCGACCGTACCGGCCACCATCAGCAGGCTGAAGCCGATCCAGATGCCGATCCCGACCTTGAACAGCCGGCTGGGGGCCCAGGAGCGGGCAAACATCACGACGAAACCGGCCAGGGCGTAGCTCAGCAGCACATCGCCGAACCAGATCGCAAAGCCGTGCAGCAGGCCAAAGAGCACCATCCACATCAGCCGCTTGCGCAGGATGGCCCCCTTTTCGGTCTCGGACCGTTCGCCCCCGACCAGGAAGATCGAGACGCCGAACAGCATCGAGAACAGGGTCACGAACTTGCGCTGGAACAACCACTGGGTGGCGACCCAGACCGAGACCGTGTCGGCACCCGTGCCATGCGGCCAGTGCCGCACCGACTCGGCCAGGCCGGCCGTGACGGCGAAGTCCGGCGCATTGCAAAGCAGGATGCCCAGCACCCCCAGGCCCCGCAGGGAATCCAGCAGGACGATTCGTGACTTGATCATGTGCCCCCCCAGGCATTTCCGGGGCAGCCTAGACCTGACAGGCCCGGATTTACAACCTCAGGCTCAAGCTCAGGCGGCGGGCGGCCGGTCCGGCGTTCGGAACAGGACCAGGGCTCCGGCGATCATGAAACTGGCGGAAACGGCCACCGCGATCCGCTGATCGCCAAAGGCACTGGTGCCGATGGCGATGATCAGGGGGGCCAGAAAGGCCGTGGCCTTGCCGGACAGGGCGTAGAGGCCGAACCAGCGGCCGGACTCTCCGACCGGGGCCAGCTCGGCCATCCAGGCCCGCAGCGACGCCTGGGCAGGCCCGAAGGTCAGGCCGACAAACAGGCTGAAGAACAGATAGACCTGCTCGGACGTGCTGGCGAACAGGGCTCCGCCGTCCACGGGCGGTGCGACCGGAATCAGGAAGAACAGCCGGTCCGTGCCGACGCAGCCGATCCCGGCAGCACCGAACAGCACCACGGCCACGGCGATCAGCACGGTCTTGCGGGACCCAAGCCTCTGATCCACACGACCGCCGATGAAGGTCCCGATGCCGGCCGTCACCGAAAGGGCGATGGCATAGAGGCCCAGCTCCGTCGTCGTCCAGCCGAACAGTCCGGCCGCCAGCACACCGCCAAAGGCGATGAAGCTGGAAATCCCGTCGCCCAGCAGCATCCGGCCGACCAGGAACTTCAACATGTGGGGCCGGGACGGAAGGGTTTTGATCGTCGTCCACAACTCGGCCAGGGGTCTGGCGTCCGGCGCGACGGCCGGCGGCGTCGGGGCGCTGATCATCAAAGGCCAGCTGAACAGCAGGAACCACAGGGCGACCATCGGGCCCACAATGCGGTCCGGCTCGTGCAGGGCCTTGTCCAGACCGAGCATCGGCTTGTCCGGCAGCGAGAAGGCGAACAGCACGATGAACAGCGAGATGAGGGCCCCGACATAGGCCATGGCCCAGGCCGTACCGGACAGCCGGCCGACCTGGCCCGGTCGGGCGACGAGCGGCAGCAGGGCGTTCATCACCGAGCCGCCGAGCTCGGCCGTGACCCCCGCCACGACCAGGCAGGCCAGGACGGGCAGAATACGCGAGGTATCGCCCGGCGTCGCCAGCCACAGGCCGGCGCTGGCCAGAACAAACGGAACAGCAAGGGCGATCAGCCAGGTGCGTGGATTGCGCCGGGCGTCGACGGCTGCGCCGACCAGGGGACTCAGCACCGCGATCGCCAGGCCCGACACCGCACCGGCATAGCCCAGCAGACTCTGGCCCCGCGCCGCATCGCCCACAAAGCCGGCCGCGAAATAGGGGGTGAAGATGAAGGTGGCGATCAGCGCCCAGTAGGGCTGTTGCGCCCATTCATAGGCAGCCCACGCCACGCGGCGCCGATCATCCTGGTGCATCCCAAGCCCCCCTTCGGCCTCCCCCGGCTGGGGGAGACCGAAATCCAACCCTAGCCTGCGTTGGCCAGTTCGCGCAGCGCCGCATTGGCGATGGTCAGCTTGGCGAAGGTCCAGCCGCCACCGGCGGTCTCGATGTCCTCGACCGTGCGCTTGGCCGAGCGCACCCGATCCATCCGCAGGGCGGCCCAGGAGGTCACCGCCGCCTTGGCCGAAAGCTCATCCTCGCCGGCCTGGGCATTGGCCGAGAACTTCAGCACCGCCTGGGTGATCGCGGTCTGCTCACTGAGCAGGTCCTCGATCAGGCGGCGCACGGCCAGACGCTCGAAGGCGTCGCCGCCGACAAAGGACCCGGCCGCGCCGCGCAGTCGGTCGAAGCCGAAAGCGGCCCCGGCCTGGTGATAGAGCCGAGCCACGGCCTTGACGGTCCAGCTGGAGCCGCCGGCCAGGTCCACCAGATCGGCGGCGATGGTCAGGGGCTGCAGGGCCGCCACGGCCTGGGCCAGGGCTTCCGGCGCACCCTCGGCGACGTAGCCCTTGACCCGCTTGGCCACGGCCTTCTGCTCATAGGGTGACAGCACGGCCGGGGTCATGTCGCGCAGCTCCGCAACCGCCGGACCGTAGTTGTCGACCAGGGTCTTGACCGACGCCTTGTCGCGGAAGGCCCGTCGGGCCAGCCAGAAGGTCAGGCTGCGCAGGGCATAGGCCAGGGCCTTGTAGAGCGCCGTCTGACCGGCGGCCGAGGCGTGGTTGTCCAGCGCGCCGACCTGGGCCCACAGGGCGTCTGCGCCGAGAATCCGGCGCGCAGCCGTGAAACCGGTGACCAGGGCAGTGACATCGCAGCCCGCGGCGGCCTTCAGGCGCGTCGCAAAGGTCGGGCCACACATGTTGACCATCTGGTTGCCGACTACCGTGGCGATGATCTCGCGCTTCAGCCGGTGCTTCTGCATCTGGTCGGCATAGCGATCGAGCGCCGCGGGGAAATAGCCGCGCAGGGTCGCCTCAAACCAGGGATCGTCCGGCGCATTGGAGGCAACGATCTCGTCGAACAGGTCGAGCTTGCCATAGGCCAGCAGCACGGCCAGTTCCGGCCGGGTCAGACCCTTGCCTGCCGCGCCGCGTTCCAGCAGCACGGTATTGGTCGGCAGACCTTCGACCTTGCGGTCCAGGCGTCCGCGGCTTTCCAGATTGACCATGTAACGGATCTGGGAGTCGACCTCGCTGGTGGCATCGCTTTCCAGCAGGGTCAGGGCCAGGGTCTGGTCGTAATTATGCTCCAGCACGTGATGGGCGACATCGTCGGTCATCGAGGCCAGGAGGATGTTGCGGCTGGGGCGATCCAGCTCCCCGGCCCGTTCGAGCAGGCCGGTCAGGATCTTGATATTGACCTCATGGTCGGAGCTGTCGACGCCGGCCGAATTGTCGATGGCGTCGGTATTGATATGGCCTCCGGCCGCCGCGAACTCGATGCGGCCGGCCTGGGTCAGACCCAGATTGGCGCCCTCGCCGACCACCTTGACCCGCAGCTCGGAGCCATTGACCCGCACGGCATCATTGGCCTTGTCTCCGGCGTCGGCATGGCTCTCGCCCCTAGCCTTCACATAGGTGCCGATGCCGCCGAGATAGAGCAGCTCGGCCTTGGAGGTCAGGATCGCGGTCATCAGCTCGGCCGGGGAAACGGCCTCGGCCTTGATCTCGAACAGGGCCCGAACCTCGGCCGACAGCGGAATGCTCTTCAGGCTGCGCGCGAACACACCGCCGCCCGGCGAGATCTTGCTGCGGTCATAATCGTCCCACGACGACCGCGGCAGCTTGAACATGCGGTCGCGCTCTTCCCAGGACGAGGCGGTGTCCGGATTGGGATCCAGGAAGATGTGACGGTGATCGAAAGCGGCCAGCAGACGGGTCTGCTTGGATAGCAACATGCCGTTGCCGAACACGTCGCCGCTCATGTCGCCGACCCCGACCACGGTGAAGGGTTGGGTCTGGATGTCCTTGCCCATTTCACGGAAGTGGCGCTTGACCGCTTCCCAGGCCCCGCGGGCCGTGATGCCCATGACCTTGTGGTCATAGCCGACCGAGCCGCCCGAGGCGAAGGCGTCGCCCAGCCAGAAGCCGTAGTCTTCAGCCACGCCGTTGGCGATATCGGAGAAGGTCGCCGTGCCCTTGTCGGCGGCCACGACCAGATAGGGGTCCTCGCCGTCATGGACGACGACTGAGGGCGGCGGCACGACCCGGTTGTCGGCGTCGATGTTGTCGGTGATGTCCAGCAGGCCCGACAGGAAGGTCTTGTAGGCCCTGATCGCCTCGTTGCGCACCGCTTCGGGGGTTCCGCCGCGCGGCAACTGCTTGGGATAGAAGCCGCCCTTCGAGCCGACCGGCACGATGACCGCATTCTTGACCTGCTGGGCCTTGACCAGCCCCAGCACCTCGGTGCGGAAATCATCCCGGCGATCGGACCAGCGCAGACCACCGCGGGCCACCGGCCCAAAGCGGAGATGCACCCCTTCGATGTGCGGCGCGGAAATGAAGATCTCGCGATAGGGCTTGGGCGCAGGCAGGTCCTCAAGCTCGCGGGAGGCGATCTTGAAGCTGATATAGGGCTTGGGCTGACCGTCGGCCCCGGGCTGATAGAAGTTGGTGCGCTGGATCGCGCCGACCAGGGCGGCGATCCGGCGCAGGACCCGGTCGGCGTCCAGGCTTTCGACGGCTTGCAGAGCCTCGCTGATCTTGGCCTCAACCGCCTTGGCCTGCTCCTTGCGGGTCGGCAGGTCGACGAGAATGGCCGGATCGAACTTGGTCTGGAACAGGTCGAGGATCAGGCGCGACACGCCGGGGTGATCGGCAAGCGCCTGCTCCTGCACGCCCTGGCTGGGGTCGAGCCCCGATTGCTGGCGATAGCGTGCCAGACCCCGGATCAGGGCGGCTTCGCGCCAGCCGATCCCCAGTTCCAGCACCAGACGGTTGAACCCGTCGCTCTCGGCGCGACCGGTCCAGATGGCGACGAAGGCCGCTTCGAAGGCAAGCTTCACATCGCCGAAGGTCAGGTGTTCGCCCTGCTCGTCGGCCAGCACGAACTCATGGACCCAGACCGGCGCGGGTTCACCCCCGTCACCGACGGGCGAAACCTTGTGGCCATCCTCGATCAGGGCCTTCAGGCCCATGTGCTCGAGAATGGGCAGCACGTCGGCCAGGGGCGCGGCGGCAGTCGGTCGATAAAGTTTGAACCGGAAGGTCTTGGCGCTGTCTTCGGGACGGCGGAAGGCCCGGACACGAACGGCCTCGCCTTCGGTCAGGGCATCGATGACCTCGATATCGGCCAGGGCTTCAGCGGCGTCATACTGGTCGCGATAACCAGGCGGGAAGGCGCCGGCATACCGCGCCAGGGTCGAGCCGACCCGTCCAGGCGCGCCGCCGTCGCGGATTGCTGCATCGAAGCGGTCCTCCCAGGTGCGGGCCGTCTCGGCAATCGCCGCTTCCAGCTGGGCCATCTCCGGTTCGCGATGGTCCCCCGGGGTCACACCGATGATGAAGTGAACCCGCGCGAGGGGCGCATCGGTGAAGCTCGGATAATAGGCGGAAACCCGGCCGCCAAAGGCTTCTGCGAGCAGTTTGCCGGCCCGCTCGCGGACGCCGGAATCATAGCGCTCCCGCGGTACGAACAGCAGGGCGGATATGAACCGGTCAAACGGATCACGGCGGGAGAACAGGCTCACCCGCGGGCGGTCATAGAGGTGGAGAACCCCCAGCGCCATGCTCAGCAACTGGTCGGTGTCCGTCTGAAACAGTTCGTCGCGCGGCCAGGTCTCGAGGATGTTGCGCAGCCGCTTGCCGTTGTGGCTATCGGGGTCCTTGCTGGCGCTCTCCAGAACCCGCGCCACCTTGCGGCGGATCAGCGGCACGTCATAGGCGCGGGTTTCGTAGGCTTCGGCCGTGAACAGCCCGACAAAGCGCACCTCGCCGGAGGGCTTGCCGTCAGCGCCGTACCGCCGCACGCCGACATAGTCCATGTAGCCGCGGCGATGGACGCGCGAGCGCAGGTTCGACTTGGCGACGACAATCGGATCGCCGATCTCGATATGGTCCCGAATCTGGCGCGACAGGATGGCCGGCTCACTGCCGCGTCGCAGCACGGTCCGGACTTCATCCCGAAGAACACCCAGATTTCCCTCGGGGCGGTCCAGCGGCTCTTCGGCCGCATAACCACCATCGCTGGTCCGGGGATAGTCATAGACCCGCGCACCGAGGAACACGAAGTGGTCGTCAGCCAGCCAGTCGAGGAAGTCGAGGTCTTCAGCCCGCTCCTCCGCCGGAATGGCGACCTTGGTGTCTCGCAGTTCGGTAATCGTCCGGCGCATCAGGTTGCGCATGGCCTCGAAGTCCTGAACGGCCAGTCGGACATCGGCCAGGGCTTCACTGACAGCCTGGATCAGGGCGGCTTCGCGATCCTCGCCCACCGGCGCAAGATAGATCTGGATCATCGAGCGGCGCTGACCGCCGACCTCGGCCACGGGGTGGAACATGGCGCGGACCTGGAAGCCGGCTTCGGCTACGGCGCCCATGATGCTGTCGACAAGGAAGGGCCGATCCAGCTGGATGATCTCAAGAAGATCTCCGCGCAGAGACGTTCCGTCGGGCTTGCGGGCCGGCCGGAGGCGAATGGCCGGCTCCTCGACGTCAGCGACCGTCTCGCCGAAGCGCCAGAAATCGGCAAGCGCAACAGCGGTATCGTCGGCGTCAAAGCCGGGCAGTTCGTCAGCGGACCAGTCATCCTGGGCCTGGGCGAGAAAATGACCGGCCTGGGCCGGCAGGGACTCAACCGACGACCCCAGGGCTTGGGCGAAAGCCGAGATCAGCTGGCCGCTACCTGGCCCCTGAATCTGGGGGTCATTTTTTGCACCAACCATGGGTTTTCCTCGCGTTTTTTTGGCAGCAACCTAGACTTTTTGGGGCGCGATTCAACCAGGCCGTCAAAAATACGCAAAGGATCTTGCGAATTCAGGAGCTCTGGGAATGTCTTGCAACAACGGAAGCGCCGCCGGTGGGGGAACCGGCGGCGCAGACCCGCCGGGGGGGGCTGGCGGGCATTATCCGCAGCGGGCGCGCCGGAGAACCAGGCTGCGTCGCGCGGGGTCCGACCAATGGGGGGGGCGTCGGACACTTCAGAGATAGGGGCCACTTTCAGGATTTTAAGTCCCCGTCGGCGACTTTCTGTTGGGTGTCGGTGGAAGGCGTGGGGATAGCCGAGCTAGATCCGTCCGAGGCCGCACCGGCAACCTGCGGATCGCCGTCTTCCGACAACAGGATGGCGATCCAGCGCGAGCCGTCAAACTGGGCCAGAATGACCATGAAGGCCACGGTCAGCGGCGTTGACAGAAACATGCCCGGCACGCCCCACAAGGCACCCCAGAGGGCCAGGGAGAGCAGAACCACGGTCGGATCCATGTTCAGGCTGTCGCCCTGCATGCGCGGCAGGACGATGTTGCCAACCACGAAATAGATGGCCTGCAGGGCCAGGAACAGGACGACGGCCGGCACGAAGCTGTCGGGGAACTGCACGAGGGCGAACAGCGGCGGCAGGAAGCAGCCGATCGCACCGCCGACAATCGGGATGTAGCTGGCCAGGAAAATCAGGAAGGCCCAGAAGAAGGCGTTGTCGAGCCGCAGCAGGGCCATGACGAGCCAGGCTCCCACGGCAATCATCAGGCCCGTTACGGTCTGGATCCACAGATACTGCTCGATGCCGTCGCGGATCCGGTGAAACAGCACCATGGCCCGGCCGCGCTCGATCGACTGCGGAAACAGGGCGACGATCTTGCGGCTGAACCCGCGGCGGGACGCGATGATGAAGCCCAGATAGATCAGAACCAGCACCGCGCTGGCCGCGAAGTTCTGCAGGCTCTGGGCGGCCGCGCCGACAAAACGCTGCGGATTGAGCTGGGTGATCAGGTCACCCATCGTCGGGGCCACATGGATGCCGACCGCATGGGCCAGGTTGGCGATCACATCATTGAGCCTCGGCGCATAGGTCTTCAGCTGGTCGACGAAGCCGGCACTGTTCTCGGCGACCAACCATACGGACAGGCCAAACAGCAGGATCAGGAAGACGATCGCGGTCGGCAGGGCCACGTGCTTCGGAAATCGGGCCTTTTGGATCAGGACGCGCGAAAAGCTGTCGATCATCACGGCGAGGAACACCGCCAGGGCCAGGGGCGTCAGAATGTCCCGCATCCAGAGCAGGGCTGCACCGCCCGCGATCACCGCCAGGAAAACCACGGCATTGCGCGTTGCGGCCGAGGAGGAAACGGTCATTCAGCGACTCCAGAAGGGCGCGATACTCTGCCCGCCGCGATTGGCGCGACGCAAGGGCGCGGTTAGGGTCGAACTGCAAGTTTGAAGGAAGTTTCATATGACGCTGACGATTGGTGAAGGTGAAATCCTGATCGGACTGGGGGAAGGACCCGTGACCCAGCGTCTGGACCGGTCAAATCGGCATGGCGTCGTGGCCGGCGCGACCGGCACGGGCAAGACCGTCACCCTGCAGATCATGGCCCAGGCCTTTTCCGAGGCCGGCGTGCCCGTCTTCGCCGCCGACGTGAAGGGCGACCTGTCCGGCATCGCCGTGGCCGGCACACCCAATGACAAGATGCTGGCCCGCGCCGCGACGATGGACCTGACCCTGACCCCCGGCGCGCCCCCGACCGTCTTCTGGGACCTGTTTGGCCAGAAGGGGCACCCGATTCGCACGACCATCTCGGAGATGGGGCCGGTCCTGCTGGCGCGCCTGCTGGAGCTCAATGATGTTCAGGAAGGCGTCCTGACCATCGTTTTCCACGTGGCCGACAAGGATGGACTGCTGCTGCTGGATCTCAAGGATCTGCAGGCCGCGCTGAAATATGTCGCCGACCACGCCGCCGATATCGGCACCCTATATGGCAATGTTTCGCCAGCCACCGTTGGCGCGATCCAGCGCAAGCTTTTGACCCTGCAGAGCCAGGGCGCCGAGAACTTCTTCGGTGAACCGGCGCTGAAGCTGGCGGACATCATGCGTACCGACGTCGCCGGCCGCGGCTATGTCAATTTGCTGGCCGCAGACAAGCTGATCCAGTCCCCCAAACTCTATTCGACCTTCCTGCTTTGGCTGCTGTCAGAACTGTTCGAAGAGCTGCCCGAGCTGGGCGATCCCGAAAAGCCCCGCCTGGTCTTCTTCTTTGACGAAGCCCACCTGCTGTTCAATGACGCACCCAAGCCCCTGCTGGAGAAGATCGAGCAGGTGGTGCGCCTGATCCGCTCCAAGGGCGTGGGGATCTATTTCGTCACCCAGAACCCGGCCGACATCCCGGATGCCGTGCTGGGTCAGCTGGGTGCCCGCATCCAGCATGCCCTGCGCGCCTATACCCCTGCCGATCAGAAGGGCCTGAAGGCGGCTGCCCAGTCCTTCCGGGTCAATCCCTCCTTCGACACCGCCGAGACCATCCAAGGCCTCGGCGTCGGCGAGGCCCTGGTCTCGACCCTCGACGCCAAGGGCGCGCCCTGTGTCGTGCAGAAGACCATGATCCGGCCACCGGCTTCGCGACTGGGACCGCTTACGCCGGAAGAGCGCGCCGCCCTGATCGCCCAGAGCCCGGTCGCCGGGCTCTATGACACCGCCCAGGATCGCGACAGCGCCTACGAAATCCTGCAGGGCCGGGCGCGGGAAGCCCAGCGCGAAGCCGAGGCCTCGCAGGAGGCGGCCGAGGCGGAAAAGCGTCGCGAGGCCGAAGACAAGGTCCGGGCCCGGGAAGAGGCGCGAGAGGCGCGCACCGCGCCGCGACCGAGGGCTTCAAGCCGCCAGGGCATGGCCGAGACCTTCGCCAAGTCGTTGCTGCGCACCGTCGCCAGTCAGGCGGGCCGCGAAATCATGCGCGGCCTTCTGGGGAGCCTGAAGCGCAGTCGCTAGCGAGGCGGCAGGGTTTTGACCCGGTCCGCGGTCAGGCCGCGGACCGCCGCGAACGCCGGGTGGCCTGCGGTTCGGACGGAGCCTGCGTCTGGTCCGGGGCTTGGGCTGGTGCCGGGTTGGCCCGGGTCCAGGCCTCGAGCGTGTGCAAGGGGCCCGGCCGACCGATGGCATAGCCCTGCAGCTCCGCGCAGTCCTCGCTGCGCAGGAAGTTGATCTGTTCCTGGGTCTCGACACCCTCGGCCACGACCGGGATCTCGAGGCTGCGGCCCAGTCCGAGGACGGCCCGGACGATCACGGTGGCGCGGTCGTGGCGATGGATGTTTTCCACGAAGCTCTTGTCGATCTTGATCTTGTCGAACGGGAAGGACTGCAAGGTCGACAGGGATGAGAAGCCGGTGCCGAAATCGTCCATGGCGATGCGGACGCCAAGCGCCTTCAGCCGGCGCAGGTTGTCGAGTGCCCGCTGATAGTCCTTGAACAGGGCGCTCTCGGTGATCTCCAGCTCGAGACGATGCGGTGACAGGCCCGTCGAGATCAGCACCTCATGCACGAGGGTCGGCAGGGCGGGGTTGTTGAGCTGTAGCGGCGACAGATTGACCGCAATCCGCAGGGGTTTCTCCCAGGCAGCGGCATCGGCGCAGGCCTGGCGCAGGACCCATTCGCCCAGCGGGGCGATCAGGCCGTTCTCTTCGGCCACCGGAATGAAGTCGAGCGGCGGGATCATGCCGCGGGTCGGATGCTGCCAGCGGACCAGCGCCTCAAAACCGCAGACCTCACCATCAGCGGCGCGCGCCAGGGGCTGGTAGTAGACCACCAGCTCCCCGTCCGTGATGCCCTGTTTCAGGTCACGGGCCAGGGACCGGCGTTCGCGGATCGACTCGTCCATCTCCCGCTTGAAGAAGCGATAGATGCCGCGGCCGCCCTCCTTGGCGCGAGACAGCGCCATGTCGGCATTGGCCATCAGAGACTCGGCGGTGCGACCATCATCCGGGTAGAGACTGACTCCAAGGCTCGCGCCCATGGTCAGATCCTGGCCCTCGAACATGACCGGTGTTGCCAGGGCATCGAGCATCCGCCCGGACAGCTCGGCGGCGGCCGTCGGTTGATCGCCGCCCCCCACCTGCACCACAATGAACTCGTCGCCACCCAGGCGCGCGGCAAAGGACGGCGCAGTAACGGAATCCTGCAGGCGGCGCGCGGTCTCGACCAGCAGGGCGTCACCGGCCAGATGACCATGCTGGTCGTTGGCTTCCTTGAAGTGGTCGAGGTCGATGCAGATCACCGACAGCGTTTCGCCCGAGGCCTCGACCCGTTCGATGGTCGCCGCCAGACGGGTCTGGAGCGAATTGCGGTTCAGCAGGCCGGTCAGGCCGTCATGTTCGGCCAGGTAGCGGATCTTTTCCTCGGCCGAACGACGCTCGCGCAGATCCCGGACGGCCAGCACGGTCAGACCCGAAGTCTCGGTCCGGGCCCCGTCGTCCATCAGACGGGCAAAAACTTCGACCGGAATTTCGCGGCCACCCTCAACCGGCTGCAGGACGCCTTCGCGGCGGACGTCGTCGCGAGAGCCTTCGCCGCCGCTGAACCGCAGGATCTCGCCGTACAGGGGCTTGCCGGTGATCTCGGCGAGTGGAGCGCCCAGCAGCTCGCAGAAAGCGGCATTGGCATCATTGATGCGGCCATCCTGCACCACGACGATGCCTTCATAGGCCGCATTGGCCAGCCGGCGGATGCGTTCCAGCGCCGAACGGGTGGTCTGGGATTCGATGGCAACCGCGCCGAGGCCGCCCAGAATGATCAGGCCGGTGATGCTGGTGACCGCCAGGGTCAGGACGCCGCCCGACAGCAGCTGATCTGGCACGATGATGGCCGCGTCGGGCACGATGGTGATGGCACCCATGCCTGTGAAATGCAGGCCGCAGACTCCGAGGGTCAGCATGACGCCGCCCAGGACCTGCTTGCCGAGGCTGCGGGCGCGGCCCGCCAGGATCAGGGCGGCCGTACAGCCGGCGACGCCGAACAGGACCGAGGCCCCGACCGTGGCATGTTCCCAGACCAGATGGCCCTGGGTCACGAAGGCAGTCATGCCCGTATAGTGCATGGACGCGACGCCCATGCCGAGGATCAGGCCGCCGGCCATGTCGTTGGTGCGGGTGCGCTGGGCCGAAGCGACGACGAAGCCCGAGCCCATGAACAGCACGGCGATCATCAGGGACAACAGGGTCCCGGTCGGGCTGTAACCGGTTTTGAGGCCGGGATCATAGGCGACCATGCCGATAAAATGGGTGGCCCAGACCCCCGAGCCGCAGACAAGCCCAGTCAGCAGAAGCCAGGCCGCCCGGACCAGCCCCTTGGCGCCGCGCATGCGCGAGTAAAGTCTGAACGCCGTGAAGCAGGCCGCAAAGCAAACGACCGCTGCCACGCCGACCAACCGATAATCATGCTCGGTCGTCAGACAGGTCAAAACCTTTAACACACGCGGTTCCCCCGGATCACAGACCTCAAACGATACGGCAGGAGTTACAAATAAACAGTTTCAACGCGGGGTCGTGCGTGAAACCTCCGCCATCCAGACGAATTGGGGGCCGGATCAGCCCCAATCGCCGGTCACCGGCCCGCTGCGGCCTGGGCCTGATGCCAGCGCCAGGCGCTGCCGAGGATCACATCGAGGTCGCGTGACGGCGACCAGCCCAGATCGGCACGGGCCTTGGCATTGTCGCCAACCAGAATCGGGGCATCTCCCGGACGTCGACCGGCCATCTGCACCGGGAGGGGCCGGCCGGTGGCGCGCTCAACCCCGGAAATCAGCTCCCTGACGGTCGTGCCATGACCCGTACCCAGATTGTAGCTGGTGCTCGACGCCCCGGAGAGAAGCCGGTTCAGGGCCGCGACATGGGCATCGGCCAGGTCCAGAACGTGGACATAGTCGCGCACCGCCGTGCCGTCGCGGGTATCGTAGTCGTCGCCGAAAATCGTGAAATGCGGGCGCTGGCCGAGGGCTACCTGGATGGCCAGGGGAATGGCATGGGTCTCGGGCTCGTGCCATTCGCCGATTCGGCCCTCGGGATCGGCCCCGGCGGCATTGAAATAGCGCAGCACCGTGCTGCGGAAGCCGGCATAGCGGCCATAGTCGGCCAGGGCCTGCTCGACCATCAGCTTGCTGCGGCCATACGGATTGAGCGGGGCCTGGGGATGGGTCTCGTCCATCGGCAAGGTCACCGGATCGCCGAAAGTGGCGCAGGTGGACGAAAAAACCAGGGCCTCGACGCCGGCCCGGCGCGCGGCCTCGACCAGGGTGATCGTGCCGGAAACATTGTTGTCAAAGAACGCACCCGGATCCTTGACCGACTCACCAACCTCGATACGGGCCGCGAAGTGCAGTACGGCAACCGGCTTGTGGGCGTTGAACACCGCATCGAGCCGGGCTGCGTCGCGAATGTCACCAATCTCCAACGGCCCCCACTGCACGTGCTCCCGGTGGCCATTGGACAGGTCATCCAGGACGACAGGCGTGAACCCGGCCTCAGCCAGGGCCAGACAGGTGTGAGAGCCCACATAGCCGGCACCGCCGGCGACCAGAACGGTCCGCATCTTTTTTCCTTCGCACGTCAGGCTTCTGGCTATCGACTTTGGATCAAGGTTGAAAGTCTGCGGTGGCGCATCACGAAGATCGTCATGATGATGTCATCAGCTTGAGTGTCTTAGCCGCGCGGCTTGCCTCGGCACCGCGATTGCTGGATTAGGCAGAGACGTCGCCCGCCGGGCGGCGATCGATCGGATCAGGATGTTTCGATGCGCGTAGCGATGATTGGCACGGGTTATGTCGGCCTGGTGTCCGGGGCGTGTTTCGCCGACTTCGGGCACGTGGTGACGTGCATCGACAAGGATCCCAGCAAGATCGAGCGCCTGGAGCGGGGCGAGATCCCGATCTTCGAACCGGGCCTGGACGATCTTGTGGCGCGCAATGTTCGCGAAGGTCGGCTGTTCTTCACCCTCGAAGGGGCGGAGGCGATCAAGGCCGCTGACGCGGTGTTCATCGCCGTCGGCACCCCGACCCGTCGCGGCGATGGCCACGCGGACCTGTCCTATGTCTATGCCGCAGCCGAGGAGATCGCCGGCCTGATCGAGGACTTTACGGTGATTGTCACCAAGTCGACCGTGCCGGTCGGCACCGGCGACGAGGTTGAGGCGATCATCAGGCGCGTTCGCCCCGACGCCCAGTTTGCCGTGGTCTCCAACCCAGAATTCCTGCGCGAAGGCGCGGCGATCGAGGATTTCAAGCGCCCCGATCGCGTGGTGGTCGGCACCGAGGACGAGCGGGCCCAGGCGGTGATGCGCGACCTCTACCGGCCGCTGTCGCTGAACGAGACCCCGATCGTCTTCACCGGTCGCCGGACCAGCGAGCTGATCAAATATGCGGCCAACGCCTTCCTGGCTATGAAGATCACCTTCATCAACGAGATGGCCGACCTGTGCGAAAAGGTTGGGGCCGACGTTCAGCAGGTGGCCAAGGGCATCGGCCTGGACAAGCGGATCGGCGGCAAGTTCCTCAATGCCGGACCCGGCTATGGCGGATCCTGCTTCCCGAAAGACACCATCGCCCTGGTCAAGACCGCCCAGGATTTCGGGGCTCCGACCCGGCTGATCGAGACGACCGTCGAGGTCAATGACGCCCGCAAGAAGGCCATGGCCGGCAAGATTGCCGCGGCTATCGGCGCGACCGATCTCACGGGCAAGACGATCGGCGTGCTCGGTGTGACCTTCAAGCCCAATACCGATGACATGCGCGACGCCCCCAGCCTCGACATCCTGCCGGCCCTGCAGGCCATGGGGGCCCGCGTCCAGGCCTATGACCCAGAAGGCGCCCGGGAGGCCGCCCACATGCTGCCCGGCGTGGACTTCAAGGCCGGTGCCTATGAGGCCGCCGAAGGCATCGATGCCCTGGTGATCCTGACCGAGTGGGACCAGTTCCGCGCCCTGGACCTGGATCGCCTGAAGCTGTTGATGAAGGTCCCGGTCGTGGTCGACCTGCGTAATGTCTACAAGCCCAGCGAAATGGTCCGCCACGGCTTCACCTACGCCTCGATCGGACGCGGCTGATATGTCCCATCCGATCATTGTCACGGGCGCGGCCGGCTTCATCGGCATGCATGTCGCCGAACGCCTGCTGGATCGCGGCGAGACGGTGATCGGGATCGACAGTTTCAACAGCTACTATGATCCGGCCCTGAAGGCCGCCCGGGCCGCGCGGCTGGAAGGCCGCCATGGCTTCACCATGGTCCGGCTGGACATCGCCGAGCACGAGGTCCTGCTGGATCTGGTCAAGTCATCCGGTGCCCGCCGGGTCGTGCATCTGGCTGCCCAGGCCGGCGTCCGTTACTCGATCGACAATCCCTTTGCCTATGAGCGGAGCAATCTGGCGGGTCATCTGGCCGTGCTCGAAGCCTGCCGACATGCCGGGGTCGAGTACCTGGTCTATGCCTCGTCCAGCAGCGTCTATGGCGACCGCCCCCTGAACGGCTCAGGCTTCCGGGAAACCGATCCGGCCGAGACGCCGGTGTCGCTCTACGCGGCCACCAAACGGTCCTGCGAGCTGATCAGCCAGAGCTATGCCAGGCTCTACGGCTTGCCCCAGTCGGGCCTGCGCTTCTTCACCGTCTATGGCCCCTGGGGCCGCCCGGACATGGCCTATTTCGGCTTTACCCAGAAGATCCTCGCCGGCGAACCCATCGAGGTCTTCGGCGAAGGCAAGATGGCCCGCGACTTCACCTATATCGACGACATCGTCGACGGCATTGTCGGGGTGCTCGACCACCCGCCGGGCGAAGGCGGGCATGAGGTCTACAACATCGGCGACAATGACCCGGTCGGGCTGATGGAGATGATCTCCACGCTCGAAGCCGCGCTCGGCGTAGAGGCCGTCAAGATCATGCGGCCCATGCAGCCGGGCGATGTCACCGCCACCTATGCCAATATCGACAAGCTCCAGGCCCTCACCGGCTACAAACCGAAGGTGCAGCTAGCCGAGGGGCTGGCGAGGTTCGTGGCGTGGCGGCGGGCCTATTCCGGTGCCTGAGCGACGGGGGCCAGGGCGCGCTTTGAAACCTGGTGTTCCCGCCAGGAAATGAACAGGGTTGAGCCGACCACGATGGCCGCGCCGATCAGGGTCGCTGTCCTGGGAACCTCGTGGAACAGCAGAAAGCCGACCAGAACCGCAAAGACCAGCCGGGTATAGTCGATCGGGGCCATCACGGCGGCCTCCCCGGCCTGCATGCCCTTGATATAGGCCCCCTGGGTCAGGGTGCCGATGACGCCCATGGCCGCCAGCAGGCCAAGGTCGGGCCAGCTGGGCCAGCGCCAGACGAACAGGGCCGGCGGGATCGAGAAGACCAGGCCCAGCACGGCGGCATAGACCAGCAGGGTGAACGGCGAATGGTCGCGGGTCATCACCTTCATGCCGGTAATGGTCAGGGCAAACAGCAGCGCCGCCGCCAGAGCCGCCGCCTGCGGCCAGCCCATCCAGCCGGCGGATCCGCCCGCGCCGGGCTGCAGCATGATCAGCACGCCGAGAAAGCCGATCACGGCAGCCGAGATCCGCAAGGGTCCGATCGGTTCGCGCAGGATCAGGCCGGCGAAGGGCACCAGCCACAGGGTCCGGGTAAAGGACAGGGCATTGGCGTCGGCCAGGGGCAGTTCCTGATAGGCATAGAAGCTCAGGATCAGCGCGAGAACGCCGGCGCTCGACCGGAAGATCAGAATGCCGGGCCGCGTGGTGTAGAACGTCCCCCGCCAGTCACGGGCCATCAACGGCAGCAGGATGATCACCCCCGCCAATTGCCGATAGAAGGTCTGCAAGGCGGCGGGATAGCCGGGGCCCAGATACTTGATCAGGGTGGTCATGGCCGTGAAACCGACGGCCGAGGCCAGCATCCACAGCGCGCCGCGCAGGTTCGGTGTCAGGGTGATTGCTGTCACCCCGGCGCGCCGGCCGTCATGGCCACCCGCATCTGCTCGGCCTGTTCCGGCGTGATGCCCATGGCCGACAGGATCGGCGAGGGCGCGGACTTGTCCCAGCTGCTGCGGCCACCGACCGTGATGCCGCCATCGACGACAATATGGGTGCCCGTCACGAACTCGGAGTCGTCGCAGGCCAGATAGAGGGCGGCACGGGCGATATCCTCCGGCAGGCCGGCCTTGGGGATCGGCTGGATCTTCGGACCGACCTCGGCGACGCGGGCCGCCATCTGGTCGGCAACCTCGCGCGGCAGACCCATCGAGGCCCCGAAGATCGAGGTGGCGATCAGGCCCGGGCAGATGGCATTGACCCGGATCCGGTCCGGCGACAGTTCGGCGGCCGCGCAGCGGCTCAGATGGATCACGGCGCACTTGGCGGTCGAATAGGCCAGGGGCCCGAACCCGGCCTGCAGGCCGGCGATCGAGGCGGTGTTGATGATCGAGCCGCCACCGCGCTCGAGCATCAGGGGCACGGCATGCTTCATGCCCAGGGCCGGACCGCGGACCAACAGGGCAAAGGTCTGGTCCCAGCCCTCGGCGGTCATGTCCGCCACGCCCAGGGGCGTGCCGCCATGGCCGGCATTGTTGAACAGGATGTCGAGGCCACCAAAGGCGTCCTTGGCCATGGCCACGGCCCGGGCAATATCGGCCTCGACGGTGACATCACAGCGGGCGAAACGGACCCGGTCGGGGAAACGCTTTTCGAGCATCGCGCCCTTGTCGTCCTGCAGGTCGGCGGCGATGACGCTGGCCCCCTCGGCGACGAACAGTTCGACCGTCCCGAGCCCGATCCCCGAGCATGCCCCGGTGATCACGGCCACCTTGCCGTTCAGACGTCCAGCCATGTGCAGTCCCTCCCTATGACACCCCGACCTCTGCTGGATCGGTGATCAGTGTTCATATTCGCGGAGGACCCGGGGCTTGGCTAGCCTGGAAAGGCGGTCGCGCCATCGATGCGGGTATCGGATCGGGTCAGGAAGGCCTGGCGCAGGTCGCCCAGGGCCGGGCCGATGAGGAACCAGGGCTCGATGCAGTAGCGCGAGAACAGCCGGCGCGGATCGGCGAGCAGACGAAACAGCCATTCGACGCCGAGCCGCCCCATCCAGCGCGGGGCCGCCTTCTGGACCCCGGCCTCATAGTCGAAAGCTCCGCCGACCGTGAAGTGGGCACAGGGGTGGGTGATCGCCTTGTGGTTCTCCAGCACCCAGATCTCCTGGCGCGGCATGCCCATGCCGACCAGCAGGATATGGGGCTTGAACGCGTTGATCGCCTCGACCACCGCCGTGTTCTCCGCCGAGCCGCAGCGGGCATCGAAATAGCCGTGGTGGGTCGCAAGCTCGACGCCGGGATGGTCGGCCAGGATCCTCTCGCGGGCCGCATCGGCTACGCCGGGGGCCCCGCCGACGAAGAAGACCCGCCAGTTTTCCTGTCGGGCCCGCGCCCAGAAGAAATCCCGCCAGTCGAGATAGGTGCAGCGATGGAACTGCCGGCTGTTGCGGCCGATCACCCGGGCCCAGGCCAGCAGCGGCGTCGAATCCACCTCGACCAGGTCGGCAGAGTCGAAGAAGGCCCGGATCCTGGCATTCCTGCGGACCAGATAGAGGCTGTGCAGATTGTGGTTGGCGATGATCGAGGACACGCCCCGGTTCAGGCGCGCCGCCACGAAGTGGAAGACCTCCTCGTGCCGCACAAGATCCATGCGCTCGCCCAGCAGCCGGACCCGTTCATTGGCGCGACGCTTCAGGCGGAACGGACGGGTGGCGACTGGCGGCGACGGAACGGAAGGGGCGATCTCGGGCATCTGCGGCTTTCTCAAGAACCGCGTTCAGCCTTACAAAGACCCGGTAAGCATCCCGATAAATTTCATCCTTAGCGGGGCTTAACCCTGACGGCACAAGGGCTTGGCCGTCAGGGTCAGCACGTCCTAGTCGTTGGTGACGACGACCTTGCCCATCGCCCTGCGGCTGGCCAGATGGGCGATGGCTTCGCCGGCCCGCTCCAGCGGGAAGCGCTCGGAAACGTGCGGCTTGATCTTGCCCTCGGCATAGAGAGCCATCAGTTCCCTGACGTTCTGGGCATGGCCGGCCGGATCGCGGGCCACCGCCGCGCCCCAGAAGACCCCGACAATGTCGCAGGACTTCAGCAGGGTGAGGTTCAGCGGCACCTTGGCGATCCCCGACGGGAAGCCGATCACCAGGAAGCGGCCGTTCCAGCCCGCAGCGCGGATGGTGGCCTCTGAATAGTCACCGCCGACCGCGTCATAGGCCACGTCCCAGCCATTGGGACCGCAGGCCTCCTTGATCAAATTGGCCAGGGCCTTCTGACCGTCCTTGTCGAACGGACCGCGCGGATAGACGACGCCGCTGTCGGCACCGTGGGCGATGGCCAGATCGACCTTTTCCTGGCTGGAGGCCGCCGCGATGACCCGCGCCCCGGCCGCCTTGCCCAGTTCCACCGCCGCCAGGCCGACGCCGCCGGCCGCGCCCAGCACCAGCAGGGTCTCGCCGGCCTTCAGGCTGCCGCGATCCTTCAGGGCATAATAGGAGGTGCCATAGGTCAGGATGAAGGCCGCCGCCTCGTCGAAGGGCATGTTGTCGGGGATCTTGGTGCAGCGCCCCTCCTCCAGGGCCAGCTTCTCGGCCATGCCGCCCCAGCCAGTTGAGGCCAGGACCCGGTCGCCGACCTTGAATTTCGTCACGCCTTCGCCGACGGCGGCGATCAGGCCCGAGACCTCACCGCCCGGCGCGAAGGGACGGGTGGGCTTGAACTGGTACTTGTCCTCGATGATCAGGACGTCCGGATAGTTGACGCCACAGGCCTTCACATCGATCAGCACCTGGCCGGGACCGGCCACGGGATCGGGCAGTTCTGACAATTCCAGGGTTTCGGGGCCGCCGACCGCCGTGCTGAGAACCGCCTTCATCTGTCATCTCCCGAGGTTTTTCTTTAAGAGCCGGGACGCTAACGCAGGGCGCGCGGCCAAGGAAGCAGAATGTCAAACAAGCGTTTTAGTCTGGCCCTGCATGGTGGTGCCGGCTCGGCACCCGGTCACGATTACAGCCAGGAGATCGCCCACATGCGCGGCCTGGTCGAGGCGGCGCGGGACCGATTGGCCGCCGGGGCCAGCGCCCTGGACGTCGCGGTCGAGACCGTCGTCGCCCTGGAGGCCAGCGGCCTCTATATCGCCGGCAAGGGGGCCTCGCCCAATGCGGCCGGGGCCTATGAGCTGGATGCCTGCCTGATGGACGGCACCAGCGGTCGGGCCGGGTCGATCGCCGCCCTGCAGGGCTTCGAGAGCCCGATTCTCGCGGCCCGGGCGGTGATGGAAAAGACGCCGCATGTGATGCTGGCCGGCGAGGGGGCCATGGCCTTCGCGCGAGCCCAGGGCCTGAAGGAAATCGCCGATCCGGACAGCTGGTTCACCCAGGCAGCGGCCTTCGAGACCAATCACCCGCCCGAACTCCCGATCGGGACGGTCGGATGCGTGGTCCGCGACGCCGAGGGCCGGCTGGCAGCTGCCACCTCGACAGCCGGGGTGTTCGGCAAACTTCCGGGTCGAATTGGCGACTCGCCCATCATCGGGGCCGGAGCCTGGGCCGACGACAGGGTCGCCGTCTCCTGCACCGGCCAGGGTGAGTATTTCATCCGCACCGCCGTGGCGGTGCAGATCGCCCATCGCATGCGCTTCGGCGGCGAGAGCCTGGAGAGCGCGGCGGCGGCCGCCATTGCCGGGATCGCGGCCCTGGGCGGCGACGGCGGACTGATCAGCGTCGACCGGGACGGCCATATCGCCATGCCCTTTGCCTCCGACGGGGTCAAACGCGCCGCCCTGATGCCGGATGGCACGATCTTCAGCGCCGCCTTCTGACGGCAGCCGTCCAAGCTTCATACCGAATTGAACGCCCTCCCTTCGATCGATAGGCTTCCCGACATGCATGCACGCGCTGGCCAGCTGGCCCGACCCGAAGACCTGATCGATCTGGCCGCCCTGACCGGGGCCTATCTCGACCTCAAGCCAGACCTGAGCAACCCCGCCCAGCGGGTGGCGTTCGGGACGTCCGGCCACCGGGGTTCCAGCCTCGACGGGGCCTTTAATGAGGCCCACATCCTGGCGATCACCCAGTCGATCGTGGAATATCGCGCCGCCCAGGGCATCACCGGCCCGATCTTCGTCGGCCGCGACACTCACGGCCTGTCCGAGCCGGCCTGGCGCAATGTGATCGAGGTCCTGGTCGCCAATGGCGTCGACGCCCTGATCGACGACCGCGACGGCTTCACCCCGACCCCGGCCGTGTCGCACGCCATTCTCGCCCATAATCGCGGCAGGACCTCGGGCCTGGCCGACGGCATCCTGATCACCCCGTCGCACAATCCGCCCCGCGACGGCGGCATCAAGTATAACCCGCCCTCGGGCGGTCCGGCCGACGGCGCGGCCACCTCGGCCATTGCCAATCGCGCCAACCAGCTGATCGAGGCCGGTCTGGCCGAGGTTCGCCGCGTTCCGTTCGAGCGGGCGATTACCGAGGCCAGGCGGTTCGATTTTCTGGGCCGCTATGTCGACGACCTGCCCAGCGTCCTGGATCTCGACATCATCCGCACCGCCGGCGTGAAGATCGGCACCGACCCGCTGGGCGGTGCCAGTGTCGGCTACTGGGGCGAGATCGCCGACCGCCACCGCCTGGACCTGACCGTGGTCAATCCGGCCGTCGATCCGCGCTGGGCCTTCATGCCGCTGGATACCGACGGCAAGATCCGCATGGACTGCTCGTCGCCCTGCGCCATGGCCAATCTGGTCAAGGCCATGGCCGATGGCGCGGCCTTTGACGTCGCCACCGGCAATGACGCCGACGCCGACCGCCACGGCATCGTCACCCCCGACGGCGGGCTGATGAACCCCAACCATTTCCTGGCCGCCGCGATTTCTTACCTGTTCAGCCACCGCGAGGGCTGGGGCCCGGAGGTCGCCGTCGGCAAGACCCTGGTCTCGTCCTCGATGATCGACCGCGTCGTGGCCGGACTGGGCCGGACGCTTCTGGAAGTGCCGGTCGGCTTCAAGCATTTCGTGCCGGGCCTGCTGGACGGCAGCGTCGGTTTCGGCGGTGAGGAATCGGCCGGGGCCGCCTTCCTGCGCCGCGACGGCACGGTGTGGACGACCGACAAGGACGGCCTCCTGCTGGCCCTGCTGGCCGCCGAGATCCAGGGCCGAACGGGGCGCAGCGCCAGCCAGCTCTATGACGGCCTGGCCGAGCAATATGGTCGCCCCGCCTATGCCCGTGTCGATGCCCCGGCCGACCGGGCCCAGAAGGCCCGCCTCGCGGCCCTGAGCCCTTCGGACGTCACGGCCACCTCGCTGGCCGGCGAGGCGATCACCGCCACCCTGACCGCCGCCCCCGGCAATGGCGAGGCGATCGGCGGCCTGAAGGTGGTCACCGCCAATGCCTGGTTCGCCGCCCGCCCCTCCGGGACCGAGGATGTGTACAAGATCTATGCGGAATCGTTCCTCGGGGAAGAGCACCTGAAACAGGTGCAGGCAGAAGCGCGGGAGGTGGTGGCCGGGGCGCTGAACGGCTGATCGCCACTTTACGCTGCGCCCAAGGCCCTTTAGGCATGCCTTTGAGGGATGGGGGTCTCTTAGAGTCAGGCGAAATCCGCATGAGTGCGATGCAGGCTTCCGACCCGACGCCGTCGGCCCGTCAAAAGGGCTTTCTGGGCGTGGTCGAGCGACTGGGCAATCTGCTGCCCGAACCCGTAATGATCTTCGTCTGGCTGATCCTGGGGCTGATGGTCCTGTCGGCCCTCGGCCAGGCCCTGGGCTGGTCGGCCTCGATCACCTATAGCGGCGACGAGGCACCCCAGTTCGGCGAGCTGGAAAACGGCGTCCTGACCTATGCGGCCAGCAGCCTGTTTTCCGAGGCCAACCTGGCCCGGCTGTTCACCGAAATGCCCAAGACCCTCACGAACTTTGCGCCCCTGGGACTGGTTCTGGTGGTGATCCTGGGCGCGGCCGTGGCCGAGCGCTCCGGCCTGTTCAGCGCCCTGATCCGGGCCAGCCTGCGCGAGGCCCCCAAGGCGATCCTCACCCCGCTGGTGGTGCTGATCGGCATGGTCTCGCACCATGCTTCCGACGCGGCCTATGTGGTGTTCATCCCTCTGGCGGGCCTGCTGTTCGCCGCAGTGGGTCGCCATCCCCTGGCCGGCATCGCCGCCGGTTTCGCCGCCGTCTCCGGCGGTTTCGCCGGCAATCTGACCCCGGGCCAGTTCGACGTGGTGCTGTTCGGCTTCACCCAGGAAGCGGCCCGGATCATCGATCCGACCTGGACCATGAACCCGCTGGGCAACTGGTGGTATATCCTGGCCATCGTCTTCGTCTTCACCCCCATCGCCTGGTTCCTGACCGACCGGGTGATCGAGCCGCGCCTTGGCGTCTGGGGCGGCCAGGCCGATGACAGCCTGAAGGCCGAGCTGGCCAAGTCGGCGGTGACGGCCGAGGAAAGGCGCGGCCTGAAGCTGGCCGGTCTGGCCGCCCTGGCCGTGGTGGCCCTGTTTGCCGCCCTGACCCTGATCCCCGGCTTCACGCCCCTGATCGACGAGACAAAGACCGGTCCCGCCCAGCTGACCCCGTTCTACAGTGCCCTGATCGCCGGCTTCATGCTGCTGTTCCTGTCCTGTGGCGTGGCCTTCGGGGTCGGGGTCGGCACCGTGCGCTCGGACAAGGACGTGGTCATCATGATGGCCGACGGGGTGCGTTCGGTGGCCCCCTATATCGTCTTTGCCTTCTTCGCCGCCCACTTCGTGGCCATGTTCAACTGGTCGCGCCTGGGCCCCATCGCCGCCATCCACGGGGCCGAGGCCCTGAAGGCCATGAACCTGCCGGCCCCGATGCTGCTGGTCAGTGTTCTGGGCTTCTCGTCGGTGCTGGACCTGTTCATCGGCTCGGCCTCGGCCAAGTGGAGCGCCCTGGCCCCGGTGGTGGTGCCGATGTTCATGCTGCTGGGCATCTCGCCGGAAATGACCACCGCCGCCTATCGGATGGGTGACAGCTTCACCAATCTGATGACCCCGCTGATGAGCTATTTCCCGCTGGTCCTGGCCATGACGAGGCGCTGGGACAACAGTATGGGCGTCGGCTCGCTGCTGGCTTTGATGCTGCCCTATGCCCTGGCCTTCATGGTCGCCGGCGTGGCCATGACTTTGGCCTGGGTCGCCTTCGACTGGCCGCTGGGTCCGGGTGCCCAGGTGCATTACACGCCGCCGGGCGGGCTGTTGAAGTAGGGGGTGGGCGGGGCCTGTCCCCGCACTTGCCCCCTACGGGTCGCTTCGCGACCGTCTTCCCCCGGAGGGGGAAGATGAGGTCGGCGCGTTTCATCTTCCCCCTGAAAGGGGGAGGACGACCGCGATAGCGGTCAGGAGGGGGCCTGCGGCGTCGGCCGGGAAAACACCCTCCAACGCTTCGCACTACCCCTCCGTCATTCCCGCCCTTGTGGCGGGAACCCCTGCTTCAGCCGACACGTGAGGCGCCAGCGAAGTGCGCGCGCACTTCGCCACTCCTGCACCTGCAGCGGACAGAGGGCTCCCGGGCCGAAGGCTCGGAATGACGGTTGAAAGGGGCGTGTGAAACGGAAGGCCGCCAGCGGCGAGGCCCCGCCTTAAAGCCTTGGAGGCGAGCTTGCTCTGAGGTCAGGCCGTGTCAATGACCGGCCAGAGGCCGGCCGCGCGCGGCGGCGCGGCGCGCCGTCATTGACATGGCCTGGCCTCAGAGCTCCAATTCCACCAAGGGTTTCAGGGCGCGCCAGCCTCCGCTGCGGCGGAGGGCTTAGCCCACTGAGAAGGCTACCATGACGTCAACTCTTGAAGCTGAAAATGCGGCCGTACTGCAAGGCATGGCCGAGCGCGGCGATGACCTGAGCATCCCCCGCGCTGTGGATTTCACCGCCGTCTTCATGGACCAAGCCAATGCGTCGAGCTTTGCCCGGCGTGCTGCGGAACAGGGGTATGATGTGGAGCTCGAAGAGACAGGGACGGTCCCCACCCACCCGTGGGATGTTGTGGCGGCGCGGGAAATGACGCCGACCGTTGATGCGGTGACACACGCTGAGACAGCTCTGAACCTATTGGCCAACGAGTACGGCGGCATGATCGATGGCTGGGGTTGCCTCGCTCAAAGCTGACAAGCGGCCACACCCCCTCACCCAAAACCTAGCCACCACCGCCGCTTCGCCCTATACCGCCCGCATGTTTGAAGGCCTCTCCCCCCTCGCCCGCGACGCACGCGCCTGGCCGTTCGAGCAGGCGCGCGCCCTGCTGGCCCGCACCCTGCGTCTGCGCCTGTCCGACGCCGAGCGCGATCTCGCCTCGACCCTGATCCACGCCGGCAAGACCGACGAAGCGGTCGCCACGCTGGAGGCCCTGCGCAAACCGGTGGTGCTGGAGACCGGCTATGGTCCGTCGGGCCTGCCGCACATGGGCACCTTCGGCGAGGTGGCGCGCACGACCATGGTCCGCGCGGCGTTCCGCGCCCTGACCGACGACAAGATTCCGACGCGCCTGATCTCGTTCAGCGACGACATGGACGGCCTGCGCAAGATCCCGCCGAACGTGCCGAACGGCGAGGTCATGATCCCCGACCTCGACAAGCCGCTGACCGTGGTCCGCGACCCCTATGGCGAGCACGAGAGCTTCGGCCACCACAACAATGCCCGCCTGCGCACGTTCCTTGACGGCTTCGGCTTCGACTACGAGTTCGTGTCGTCCACCGACTGCTATCGCGGCGGCCGCTTCGACGAGACCCTGCTGCTGGCCCTGGAGCGGTTCGACGCCATCCAGAAGATCATGCTGCCCTCACTGGGCGAAGAGCGCCGGGCGACCTATTCGCCGTTCCTGCCGATCAGCCCCAAGACCGGCAAGGTGCTGCAGGTCCCGACCCTGGAGCGCAATGTCGCCAAGGGCACGATCGTGTTCCGCGACGAGGACGGCGCGCTGACCGAGGTTCCGGTGACCGGCGGCGGCGTCAAGATGCAGTGGCGTCCCGACTGGGCGATGCGCTGGACGGCTCTCGGCGTCGACTACGAGATGAGCGGCAAGGACCTGATCGACAGCGTCCGTCTCTCGAACCAGGTCTGCAAGGTGCTGGGTGGCTCGCCGCCGGAAGGGTTCCACTACGAACTCTTCATGGACGAGAACAACCTGAAGATCTCCAAGACCAAGGGCAACGGCCTGACCATGGACGAGTGGCTGCGCTACGGCGCGCCCGAGAGCCTGGCCTACTACATGTTCCAGAGCCCCAAGTCGGCCAAGAAGCTCTATTTCGACGTCATCCCCAAGGCGACCGACGAATATCTCCAGCAGCTGGAGGCCTTCCAGAAGCAGGAACCGGCCAAGCAGATCGACAACCCGGCCTGGCACGTTCACTCCGGCAAGCCGCCCGAGCAGGGCTCGCCGGTGTCGTTCAGCCTGATGCTGAACCTGGTCTCGGCCGCCGACGCCTCGACCAAGGACATCCTGTGGGGCTTCCTCGGCCGCTATGTCGACGGCGCCACGCCGGAAAGCCAGCCGCTGCTGGACCGCCTGGCCGGCTATGCGATCAACTATTACGAGGACTTCGTGAAGCCCTCGAAGACCTTCCGCGCCCCGACGGATGTGGAGCGCGCGGCGATCGTCGACCTTCGCGCCCGTCTGGCGGCCCTGCCGGACGGCTGCCAGGACGCCGAGCTGATCCAGAACGAGGTGTTCGCGGTCGGCAAGGACCACGCCTTCGACCCCCTGCGCGCCTGGTTCCAGGCCCTGTACGAAGTGCTGCTCGGCCAAAGCCAGGGCCCGCGCTTCGGCTCCTTCGCGGCGATCTTCGGCCTGGACCGGACGATCGCCCTGATCGACGAGAAACTGGGTTAGTCTGAACCAGATCCTCCCCCTCCGGGGGAGGTGGCCCAGCGGGCCGGAGGGGGCAGCGCGGCCTATGCCCAGATAGCCCCCTCAGTCGCTCCGCGACAGCTCCCCCAGAAGGGGAGCAGCGTCTCCCGCCTCCGGTGAGTCTCCGTGTCTGCGACACCGTGTCCCTTAAGGTGAACGGTCCCTGAATTGCCGGTTAAGGGAATGTCCGCAATTGCGGGCGTAAGGTTCCCAGATCAGAACCAAGGTTAGTCTAATGGCTTCTTTCACCCTTCGCCCGTCGGACCGTTCGCAATTCGACACTCTGCTCGGCGATCTGACCAGCAAGTTTCCGGCCGCCCATGTGGAAGCCGCCCATAACGACACCTGGAACTCTTACCGGGTCGACGTTTCCTGTGATGCGCCGTGGGAAGGCGACCTGATCGCCTTTATCGAGGGCGAGCACGCCGGCTGCCCGCGCACCTGATTACGGGCTAGTCGCCCCCTACTGGCTGGCCCAGAGGATCCGCGCGATCCAGGCCACCTCGCCGCGCTCCAGCACCCGATCGCCATAGTCACGGTTCAGCGAGGTCAGCTCGATGGTCCGGGCGGTGACCCGCGCCAGTTCCTTGGCCATCACCTCGCCGGCATGGGTCTTGACCACCACCCGGTCGCCGCGGCGCGGCTCGATCGAGGGCGAGACCAGGATACGGTCGCCGTCGCGAAACACCGGCAGCATGGAATCCCCGGCAATCTCCAGGGCATAGACCCCGTCCTCCTGCAGGCCGGGAAAGGCGATCTCGTCCCAGCCCTCGCCGACCGGAAAGCCGGCATCGTCGAAGAAGCCGTCGGATCCGGCCTGGGCAAAGCCCAGTAGCGGCACGCCCCGCTGGACGGGGCGTTTATGGGTTTCCGTCAGGGCGGCGAATTCTGAAAATCCGACCCCGGTGGCTTCCAGCACCTTGGCCAGGCTCTCGGTGGAGGGCCAGCGCGGCCGCGCCTCGGCATCGGCCGACACCCGCTTGGAGCGGTTGAAGCTGGTCGGGTCCAGCCCCGACATCCGGGCCATGGCCGAGGGGCTCATGTCGAACCGCTTGGCGAGGGCGTCGATCGCCGTCCAGATTTCGGTGTGCGAGAGCGCCGTCATGTCGCGGAATCCGGGCCGGGGAGGTGGCAGGAAAATATGCCTCAGCCCTAGGAAAGTAAACCTATCACGCCCCGCTAAGCTTGACGTTTACGTAAACGTTGACGTCAACGGAAACCCGGAATAGGGTGATCAGCGATAACAAAGCGGCCCCGCCGCGTAGCCGGGCCTTTCCTCTTGGGAGGTTTCTATGTTGGCCGACCTGCGTCGCCCCGAGCGGACGTTCACGATCCGCAATCTCTGCAACGAATTCAAAGCCACGCCCCGCGCCCTGCGTTTCTATGAGGACAAGGGCCTGCTGTCCCCGGCCCGCGAAGGCCTCAACCGCGTCTATTCCCACAAGGACCGCGTCCGTCTGCAGCTGATCCTGCGCGGCAAGCGTGTGGGCCTGTCGCTGTCGGAAATCCGCGAGCTGCTCGACCTCTATGACGAGAACGATGACGGCGCCGCCCAGATGGCCCGGTCGCTGAAGAAGTTCCGCGAGCGCGCCAGTGCGCTGGAACAGCAGCGCGAAGACATCGACGGGGCCCTGATCGAACTGCACCAGGCCTGCGCCCGCCTCGAGCAGCGCCTGGCCGAGATCCGCCCCGACCTGCTGCCCCGCGCCGCCGACTATGACCAGGTGCTGCGCGCCCGGCTGGACGGTCACGCGGATGCCGCGCTCGGCAAGTAATAGGGCAGGCCAGCCGGCCTAACGCCCTCGACCCTTCCCACTTCCAGGACCTTCCATGACCTACCAGGCCCCCGTTCGCGATCACGTCTTCATCCTGCGCGATATGCTGAACATCGATCAGCATGGCCAGTTGCCGGCCTTCGCCGACGCCTCGTTCGATACGGTCGAGCAGATCCTGGAGGCCGCCGCCCAGTTCACCGGCGAGGTCCTGGCCCCGCTGAACACGATCGGCGACAAGACCGGCTGCGTCCTGGATCCGGCGACCAACACCGTCACCACCCCGCCGGGCTTCAAGGAAGCCTACAAGCAGCTGTGCGGAGGCGGCTGGACCGGCCTGGGCTCGGACCCGGCCTATGGCGGCCAGGGCCTGCCCCATGTCGTCAACCTGGCCTTCAGCGAGATGTCGAGCTCGGCCAACATGGCCTTCTCGATGTATCCGGGCCTGGCCCACGGGGCCTATTCGGCCATCCATGAGGGCGGCACCGACGCCCAGAAGGAACTCTACCTGCCCAAGATGGTGACCGGCGAATGGACCGGCACCATGAACCTGACCGAACCGCATTGCGGCACGGATCTGGGCCTGCTGCGCACCAAGGCCGTTCCCCAGGCCGACGGCAGCTACAGGATCACCGGCCAGAAGATCTGGATCTCGGCCGGCGAACACGACATGGCCGACAACATCATCCACCTGGTCCTGGCCCGCATCGAAGGCGCGCCGGCCGGGGTGAAGGGCATTTCGCTGTTCATCGTGCCCAAGTACCTGCCCAAGGCCGACGGCAGCGTCGGCGAGCGCAACGAGGGTGCCAAGTGCGTGGGCCTCGAAGAGAAGATGGGCATCCACGGCAATGCCACCTGCGTCATGCAGTATGACGACGCCCAGGGCTTCCTGATCGGCGAGGAAAATGCCGGCCTGCGGATCATGTTCGTGATGATGAACGAGGCCCGCCTGGGCGTCGGCATGCAGGGCGTGGCCCAGGGCGAGGCCGCCTATCAGGCCGCCGTTGCCTTCGCCCGCGACCGCCTGCAGGGCCGCTCCCTGACCGGCCCCAAGAACGCCGAGGGCCCGGCCGATCCGATCATTGTCCACCCCGACGTGCGTCGCATGCTGCTGGAGAGCAAGGCCCTGATCGAGGGCGGTCGCGCCTTCCTGTTCTGGACCGCCCTGCACGGCGACCTGGCCCATGGCCACCCCGACGAGAAGGTCCGCGAAAAGGCCGCCGACTATATGGGTCTGATGACCCCGGTGCTGAAAGGCTACCTGACCGACAAGGGCTTCAAGATCTGCTCGGACGCAGTTCAGGTCCATGGCGGCAGCGGCTTCACCGAACACTTCCCGGTCAGCCAGTTCATGCGCGATTGCCGCATCGCCCTGATCTATGAGGGCACCAACGGGGTCCAGGCGCTCGACCTGGTGGGCCGCAAGCTGGCCTCCAAGGGCGGCCGCGCGGTCATGACCTTCTTCCAGGAAATCGACCAGTTCATCGGCGAGAACGATACCGACGAAGGCCTCAAGCCCTTCCTCACCGCCCTGGCCGAGGTCAAGGCCCAGATGCAGGAGGGCACGATGTGGCTGATGCAGAACGGCCTGCAGAACCCTGACAATGCCGGTGCCGCCTCGACCGACTACATGCACCTCTTCGGCCTGACGGGCCTGGCCTATATGTGGGCCCTGCAGGTCAAGGCCGCCCAGGCCAAGATCGCGGCCGGCTCGTCCGATCCGTTCTATTCGACCAAGTTGGTCACGGCACAATATTTCATCGAGCGCATCTTGCCTGACGCAGGGGCGCATCTGACCAAGCTCAAGACCGGCTCGGCGACCCTGATGGCGCTGCCCGCGGAGGCTTTCTGATCATGAGCGTGCTCGACGTCGCAAAACCCGCCTTCATGGCCGAGGAAGACATCGTCATCTTCGAGGATGCGGTGGGCAAGTTCTTCGACGAGCACGCCCCCGAGGCCGTCGTGGCGACCTGGCGCAAGAACCACTGCGTCGATCGCTCGATGTGGACCAAGGCCGGAGAGGCCGGCTTGCTGGGCCTCTCCACTCCGGAAGAATACGGCGGGGCCGGTGGCGACTATCGCCACGAGGTCGTGCTGATGGAGCAGCTGGGCCTTAAGGGCGTCGATGGCTTCGGCATCAGCCTGCACAATGCGATCATCATGCCCTATTTCGTCCATTACGGGACGGAAGAGCAGAAGCGTCGCTGGCTGCCGCGTCTGGCCACCGGCGAGCTGGTCGGTGCCATCGCCATGACCGAGCCCGGCGCCGGTTCGGACCTGCAGGGCATCAAGACCACGGCCAAGAAGGTCGGCAACCAGTATGTGATCAACGGCTCCAAGACCTTCATCACCAATGGCCAGACCGCCAATCTGATCATCGTGGTCTGCAAGACCGACGCCAGCGCCGGGGCGCGCGGCACCTCCCTGATCGTCGTCGAGACCGACGGGGCGGAGGGCTTCGAGCGGGGTCGCAACCTCGACAAGCTGGGCCAGGAAGCCCAGGACACCTCCGAGCTGTTCTTCAACGACGTCAAGGTTCCGACCGAGAACCTGCTGGGCGTCGACGAGGGTCAGGGCTTCTTCCAGCTGATGGGCCAGCTACCGCAGGAGCGCCTGAACATCGGCGTTCAGGGCATGGCCACCATCGAGCGGGCCCTGGAGCTGACCATCGCCTATGTCAAGGAACGCAAGGCCTTCGGCAAGGCGATCCTCGACTTCCAGAACACCCAGTTCGTGCTGGCCGAATGCAAGACCGAGGCAACCGTGGCCCGGGTCTTCATCAATCACTGCATTGAGCTGCACCTGGCCGGCAAGCTCGACGCCTCGACCGCCTCGATGGCCAAGTACTGGGTCAGCGACCTGGAGAACAAGATCGTCGACCGCTGCCTGCAGCTGTTCGGTGGCTATGGCTTCATGAACGAATATCCGATCGCCCGCATGTACCGCGACAGCCGCGTCCAGCGGATCTATGGCGGCACCAATGAGGTGATGAAGATCCTGATCGCGAGGACGCTGTGATCCTGACGCTCGCCCTAATGGCCCAGGCCGCTGCGGCGGCGCCCAAGTCCGCCCCCGCCCCCGACGCCCGTGCGGCCGTGGTCTGCGTCCGCGCCGAAAAGGGCGGACGCCGGCCCCTGACCTTTGCCGGCCAGCTGGTGGGCAAGCGCCCGCAGCCCGGCGAATTCAAGCTGCCCCTGACGCCGGGCACCGATGTCTGCAACAACCTGCTGCGCTCCAAGATCGCCACCTGGAACCTCGAGGTCACCACCTCGGGGTTCACGCCCTGCGTCCTGCCCGCGCCGGAATTCGGCCAGCGCGTGACCTACAGCGCCAAGGCCGGGGCCCGCGGCCTGAAATGCGCCCAGATCGCCAAGAGCCCGATCGGGGCCTGGAAGTAATGTCCACCCACGTCGCCACCGTCAGTTGGGCCCTGAAACCGGACGAAGATTTCGCCCGGGGGCGCTATAGCCGCGCCCACACCCTGTCCTTTGACGGCGGCGTGACGGCTCCGGGCTCGGCCTCGCCGTCGGTGGTGCCCCTGCCCTGGTCCGATCCGGCCGGTGTCGATCCCGAAGAGATGTTCGTGGCGGCCCTGTCGTCGTGCCACATGCTGACCTTCCTGGATCTGGCCCGCCGGGCCGGATTCCGCATCACCGCCTATGCCGACACGGCCGAGGGGGTGATGACCAAGAATGACCATGGCGCCCACTGGGTCAGTACCGTGACCCTGCACCCCGCCATCACCTATGAGGGCCCCTCGCCCGACACGGCCGCCGAAACGGCCCTGCACGAGGCCGCCCACCACGCCTGTTTCATCGCCAATTCGGTCCGCACGGATGTGCGGGTCGAGCCGGCGGTCCGCTCACACCCCGTTTAAAGATACGCAGGAAGGAGCCATCACATGGCCGACGCATACATCTTCGACGCCGTGCGCACCCCGCGCGGCAAGGGCAAGAAGGACGGATCTCTGCACGAGATCACCTCGCTGTCCCTGGCGACCCAGGTCCTGGAAGCCCTCCGTGACCGCAACAATCTCGACACCTCCTATGTCGACGACGTCGTGCTGGGCTGCGTCGCCCCCGTCGGCGAGCAAGGTTCGGACATCGCCCGCACCGCCGTCCTGACCGCCGACTATGCCGAGAGCGTGGCCGGCGTGCAGATCAACCGCTTCTGCGCCTCGGGCCTGGAAGCCGTGAACATGGCCGCCGCCAAGGTGGCCTCCGGCGAGGCCCAGCTGGCCATCGGCGGCGGCGTCGAGAGCATGAGCCGCGTGCCCATGGGCAGCGACGGCGGCGCCTGGCCGACCGACCCCTCCTCGGCCTTCAAGACCTATTTCGCCCCGCAGGGCGTCTCGGCCGACCTGATCGCTTCGCTCTACGGCTTCAGCCGCGATGACGTCGACGCCTATGCCGTCGAAAGCCAGCGCCGCGCCGCCGCCTCTTGGGCCGACGGCCGCTTCAAGAAGTCGGTCATCGGCGTCAAGGACCAGCTGGGCATCACCATCCTGGATCACGACGAGACCGTGCGCGGCTCGACCACCATGCAGACCCTGGCCTCGCTGAACCCCTCGTTCACGGGCATGGGCGAAATGGCCTTCGACGCCGTGGTCACCCAGCGCTATCCGCAGGTCGAGAAGATCAATCACGTCCACCATGCCGGCAACAGCTCGGGCATCGTCGACGGCGCAGCCGGCGTGCTGATCGGCACCAAGGAAATGGGCGAAGCCCTCGGCCTCAAGGCCCGCGGCCGCATCAAGGGTGCCGCCTCGATCGGCAGCGAGCCCTCGATCATGCTGACCGGCCCCTCGCTGGTCACCGAGAAGCTGCTGAAGAAGCTGAAGATGGAGGTCAATGACATCGACCTCTATGAGCTGAACGAAGCCTTCGCCGCCGTCGTCCTGCGCATGATGCAGGCGCTGAACATCTCGCACGACAAGATGAACGTGAACGGCGGCGCCATCGCCATGGGTCACCCCCTGGGAGCCACCGGCGCGATGATCCTGGGCACCATGCTCGACGAGCTGGAGCGCTCCGACAAGGAGACCGCCCTGATCACCCTGTGCGTCGGCGCCGGCATGGGCACCGCCACCGTCATCGAACGCGTCTAAGCACCGACCTTAAGGAACTAACACCATGGAAAACTTCAAGATCGAGGTCGATTCCGACGGCGTGGCCCTGGTCACCTTCGACGTGCCGGGCCGGACGATGAACACCCTGACCGCTTCGGTGATCAAGGAAATCGGCGAGGTGGTCGAGACCATCAAGTCGGACGCCGCCATCAAGGGCGCGGTCATCACCTCGGGCAAGACCACCGGCTTCTGCGCCGGCGCTGACCTGGGCGAACTGGGCGGCAGCGGCGGAATCGGCGGCGGCGGCTCGGGCGAAGAGGGCCTGAAGGCCGCCTTCGAAGCCGGCTTTGCGCTCAACAAGGCGTTCCGCGCCCTGGAAACCTGCGGCAAGCCGGTGGCTGCGGCCATCAACGGCCTGGCCATGGGCGGCGGTCTCGAGATCGCCCTCGCCTGCCACTATCGCGTCGTGGCCGACAACCCGAAGATCCAGCTGGCCCTGCCGGAAGCCAAGGTCGGCCTGCTGCCCGGCGCCGGCGGTACCCAGCGTCTGCCGCGCCTGATGGGCGTGATGAACGCCGCGCCCTACCTGCTGGAAGGCAAGTCGATGAAGCCGGCCGAAGCCCTCGGGGCCAAGGTCGTGCATGAGGTCGTGGCCGCCGATCAGGTGGTCGAGGCCGCCAAGACCTGGGTCAAGACCAAGGGCGACCCCGTCGCCCCTTGGGACAAGAAGGACTTCAAGCTGCCCGGCGGCGGTCCCTACAGCCCCGGCGGCAGCCAGGTGTTCGTGATGGGCAATGCCATGCTGCGCAAGAGCACCTATGGCAACTATCCGGCCCAGCTGAACATCATGAAGGCGGTCTATGAAGGCACCCAGGTGCCGTTCGACGCCGCCCTGCGGATCGAGACCCGCTACTTCCTCAAGACCATGATGACGCCCCAGGCCAAGGGCATGATCCGCACCCTGTTCCTCTCCCTCCAGGAGCTGGGCAAGGGTTCGGGCCGTCCCGCCGGCGTGCCGCACTATGACGTCAAGAAGGTCGCCGTTCTGGGCGCCGGCATGATGGGTGCGGGCATCGCCTATGTTCAGGCCATGGCCGGCATCGAGAGCGTGCTGATCGACCAGACCCAGGAAGCTGCCGACAAGGGCAAGTCCTACGCCGAAGGCCTGGTCAAGAAGGCCGTCTCGCGCGGCAAGATGACCGCCGAAAAGGGCGAGGCCATCCTTGCCCTGATCACCCCGACCACCGACTACGCCTTGGTCAAGGGTTCGGACCTGGTCGTCGAGGCCGTGTTCGAAAACCGCGAAGTGAAGGCCGACGTCACAAAGAAGGCCGAGGCCCAGCTGGCCGAGACCGCCATCTTCGGCTCCAACACCTCGACCCTGCCGATCACCGGCCTGGCCAAGGCCAGCGTCCGTCCGGCCTCGTTCATCGGCATCCACTTCTTCTCGCCGGTCGACAAGATGGGCCTGGTCGAGATCATCATGGGCGAACAGACCAGCCAGGAAGCCCTGGCCAAGTCGATCGACTACGTCCTGAAGATCAAGAAGACCCCGATCGTCGTCAATGACAGCCGCGGCTTCTACACCTCGCGCTGCTTCGGCACCTTCGTGCAGGAAGGCCTTGAGATGATGGCCGAGGGCATTGCCCCGGCGATCATCGACAATGTCGGCCGCGCCACCGGCATGCCGCGTGGTCCGCTGGAGATGAACGACGACGTCGCCCTCGACCTCTCCTACAAGATCGGCGAGCAGACCAAGAAGGACCTCGGCGACAAGTACGAGGAGCGTCCCTTCGCGCCGGTCCTCGAAAAGATGGTCGTCGAGATGGGTCGCCTGGGCCGCAAGAACGGCAAGGGCTTCTATGACTATCCGGAAAGCGGCGCCAAGCGCATCTGGCCGGGCCTGGCCGAGCTGATGCCGGTGACCACCGCAGACGCCGACAAGGCCCTGATCGAGGAGATCCGTACGCGCCTCCTCTATCGCCAGGCCGTGGAAGCCGCCCGCTGCTTCGAGGAAGGCGTCATCGTCGATCCGCGCGAAGCCGATGTCGGTGCCATCCTGGGCTGGGGCTTTGCGCCCTGGACCGGCGGCCCGGTCAGCCTGATCGACGGCGTCGGCCTCAAGGCCTTCGTCGAGACCTGCGACAAGCTGGCCCAGAAGTACGGCAAGCGCTTCGCGCCGCCGGCCCTGCTGCGCGAAATGGCCGAGAAGGGTGAAACCTTCTACAGCCGCTTCGGCGTCAAGACGAAGGCGGCGGCGTAAGCCTCTTCCAAACCTGAGACAGGAGAGGGCCCGGCGGCGACGCCGGGCCCTTTTCATGTCCGGGCGGTGATGTTGCGGCCAGGCCTGGACCGCACCCAGGCCCTCTAGGCGGTGATTGATCCCGGCAAAAGGCCCCTATCCGGGGCCGATGGGCCTGGTCCGAAAGAAAAGGCGCGACGGATGGTGAGCCAGGGGCCTAGGCTCCCTCCATGCGCAATTCCCTCACCGGCGAAGATCGTGTCCTGCTGGACCGCTATATCGAGAGCATCCTGCTCCGGTTCAGCGACAACCGCTATTCCCTGGGCGAGGCGACCCAGGAACTGGCGGGGACCTTTGTCCAGGTCGCGGCCGGCGAGCCGGACTGGCTGGTCCACATCCGCGGCGTGGTCGAGGCCGGCGACGACGCCTGACCCCCAACGGAAAAGGGCCCCGCCTTGCGGCGGGGCCCCTCGCTCTCCAGCGATAGTGTCGCTTACCAGCTCTTGGACAGCGACAGTTGCACCCGGCGCTCGGCATAAAGGCCGGTGGTCTGGCGCTGGCTGTCGTCGAGCAGGTTCTGGCCGCTCAGAGCGACGGTGAAACCGTCATTGAAGTTGTGGGCGACACGGCCCGACACTGTGGCAAATCCGTCGACCTTCGACTGGACCGAGCCGATCCAGCTGGTGAACTCGCTGACATAGCGAAGATGGCCATCCACGGTCCACGGACCCTTTTCCCAACCGACGATCAGATTGCCGCGGCCTGCCGGCGAGCTGCTGGCATAGGCCGTCAGACGCACAGCGGGATTGTAGCCCGGCGCCGGATCATCGGAGACGTCGGTCCAGGTGTAGTCGCCGCCCCAGTGCAGGCCACTGGCATATTTGCCATTGGCCGAGATTTCGACACCCGACATCTTGGAGTCGCCGACATTGCGATAGCTGGCGGTCGGATAGTTGGTGGCCGAAGGCGCTATATCCAGTTGCGACGCGCTCAGCTGACCCTTCACGTCCTCGGTCTTCTGGGTGAAGAGCTTGACACCGGCGCGGCCATTGATGACCGGCAGGCTGCGGTCATAGGTCAGCTCATAATTGGTCACGACCGTGGGCAGCAGCTTGGGATAGCCCATGACCGCGAGGGTGAACGGACCGGCCGGGAAGTAGAGCTGGATGCCGCCCAGATCGACCAGGGTCGGGACCTGAACGCCGCGGGCAGCAGTGGCCCGAACGGTGTCAGCCGGGGTGGCCCGCCAGACGGCGCCCAGATTGTAGCTGGTCTCGCTGATCTCGCGATCCCAAAGGGCGTTGTTGGCCAGGGGGAAGCCGACCGGGAAGCTGCCGGTGCGCTCCAGGGACAGCTTGTCGGCGCGGGCTGCGGCCGTGACGCTGAACTGGTCGGTGACCGCCCAGTTCCACATGCCCGAGAAGGCATTGACGTCATAGCTGACCGTGCCACCGGCCAGGGGGGCGGTGTCGATCGTGTTATGACGGTGCTCGAAGCCCACCCGGAAGGTGTGGCGCGCGCCGATCTTGAACAGGTCCTGGGCGCTGAGCACCGTGATCTTGTTGTCGAACACGGCCGGGATACCGCCCGTCAGGCGATATTTGCTGGTCAGGCTGTTCTGATAGGCCGTGAACTCCAGCGAACCGATCTTGCTTTCCGAGGCCAGCGAGACCTTGGTCGACGAGGTCAGGTACTTGGTGGCCGAATAGGCATAGGCCGAGGTCATGCTGGAGAGACCAACGTTCGAGGTGGTGGCCTCGAAGCGCAGCTCGGTCTTGGGCGTCAGGCTGGCAATGGCGTCGACACTGAGATTGATGCGCGACGGATCCTGGATGCCAAACGACCGCGTGCCGATGGTGTTTTCCCACTCGTTCTCCTCGCGTGCCCCGAAGGACAGGCGGGCGGCCAGGTTGTCGCCCAGCTTGGCGGTGTGGACCAGGGACACCTCGCGCTGGCCCTCGGTGCCGACCCGGGCGGTGGCGATGTTGGTCGAGTCATACTTCGGATTGAATGTGATGATGTTGACCACGCCGCCCACGGCGTTGAAGCCGAACAGGGCGCTGTTGGGGCCCTTGACCACCTCGATCTGACGGATCTCGTCCAGCTGCACCGGCAGGGTCGCCCAGGCGGTGTAGCCATAGTGGTCGAGATAGACCTGGCGGCCGTTGATCAGCACCAGCAGGCGCGGCGACATGGCCTGGTTATAGCCACGGACGCTCACATCGGCGCCGGCGGCACCCCAGTTCATGACGTCGAGGCCGGCGACGCGGCTCAGAATGGCCGGCAGGTCGCTGGCGCCCGAGCGCTTGATCTCGGCGGCCGAGATGATCTGCATGTCGACCGGCACTTCGGTCGAGCGCTGGGGCGAGCCGGTCGCCGAGGTGGTGACGGGCTCGTTGAACAGCTGCTCCATCGCACCATAGTCGATCGACTGGGCGGAGGCTGCAGTGGCCGAGGCCAGGATGATGAGGCCGACCGAAGCGCCGGCGAAGAGAGTCGTTTTCATGTGTTTATCTCTTTCGATCGCTGGGGTCAGACTTCGCGGATCATCATGCGGAAGGCGGCCTTGAAGACCGCACCGACCGCGCTGGCTGCCGAGCGGCTGACAACGATCTCAACCTTGGGATCGGCCGAGACGCTCATGACGCAGGCACCGCTGGTGACGCAGGACATGTCCGAACCGATGGTGATCAGCTTCTTGCCCTTGGCGGCGGCGCCGACCGGAGCGGCATTGACGCCCGTGGTGATATAGAGGGCTGCGACACCCGAGACGCTGCCGACGTCGCCGGCTTCCACCGGCTTGCCGACGACCGTCAGGGCCCCGGCGCTCATGCCACCGCCGATGGCAGCCATGATGGCGTTCTTTTCGGCGACGGAGGCCGGCTTGGACGGGTCGAAGACCACGCCGAGCGTGGCTTTGCCGGTCGGGCCGTTTTCAAGGAAGGTGAGCGCGCGGCCGGCGACCTGCAGATCCTTGGCGGCGTCAGCGTGGGCGCTCAGCGGCGCAGCGACGAGGGCCAGGGCGCAGAGCGCCAAAACATGAGGTTTGGTCTTGTTCGACATTTTGTAGTTCCCCTGCCCGGTTTCTGTCGGGCTTTCGTGAAGGGGAAGAAGGCCAGGACCCGTAAACAGACAGTAACCGCATTTCTGCACAAGGCATTCACTGACCTTTATTTGGTCTTAACGATCAATGTGTTCGCAGAAGAAACGAATGTTGTTTTCCAAATTCTGACTTTAGAGCTTCCTTTGCGATGCCGATATAATGAATAGTACAAGATTATAGACTTTTCTTGAACTTGACGCACCGTCGGATGCACAATTTTTAGCCAGAAAATGACCGGAAAGACCCAACAGGGGCAGTTTTGGCGCCGACACGGCAGGCCTTTTTAGCGGACGAATATCTGAAACGGACATTTTGTCGCAGTAGGCGACGTGCGCTGCAAAGTCGCGCACCCCTGACTGGGAATGGTGGCCGGTGGCATATGGCTTGCGGCGAAGAACTGGGACTGAGCCACGGCTTGCTGCGCGCTGAACCTCAGCCTCTTTTTTGAAGGGCTTTCGGACAGGCCTGGACCGGCGATCGGGCCGATAGCCGTTTAGAATGTTTCGCTCGGGCGACTTATTCGCCCGAGCCTGTCGCCGCCGTCCGTCTGGAGCGGACTCTAGAAGAACCGCTCGCCGATCCGGATGGTGTCACCCGGGGCGACCGTGACCGTGGGATCCAGGGCCAACTTCTGTTCTTCGGTGGCCCCATTGCGCTTCACGAACACCTGCTTCTTGTCCGCGCGATAGGTGTAGCCGCCCGCCGTGGCGACGGCGTTCATCACGGTCAGGCCGGAGGTGTAGGGATAGGTGCCCGGCTTGCTGACCTCGCCCAGGATATAGAACGGACGGAAGGTCAGAACCTCGGCGCTGACGCGGGGGTCCTTCAGGTAGCCATCGCTGAGCGAGGACTGCACGGCCTGCTGGAATTGGCTGAGGGACAGGCCGGCGGCCTTGACCTCGCCGATCAGGGGCAGGGAGACGACCCCGCTGCCGGTGACAAAGAACTCGCCCGACAGGGTCGGCTCGCCATAGACAGTGACCCGGACCTTGTCGCTGGAGCCCAGAAGATAGGCCCCATCCTGGGCAATGGCCGGGGGCGCGGCGGCGGCAGGCGGCTGGGCCCGTCGGGCTTGCGCCGGCACGGCACCCAGGGTGGCCAGAACGAGCGCACTCACCATCAGGGCAAAGAGCCAATTTAGGTTTCGTCTGACGATAGTCATCGGATTGCAGTCTCTGAATAAGCGTGTCCCTGTCCGCGTGTCATGGCACGGGCGCAGAGCATCGACAAGTATGCGGCTCAGGTCCGGCGAGACTTTCGCGCCTGAAGAATAAACGGCGCCCCGTCAATCAACCGAACGGCGGTAAGAACGCCTGTCGCATAGGCTCCTGTATCAATATTAATACGGTCGGGCCCGATGAAAGGTTCCTCGTCTGGCGTATGGCCATGGACGACGACGCAGGCCAGTCGGTGGGGCTGGGCCAGGAAGTCATTGCGGATCCACATCAGATCTTCCGGTGTCTGACGGTCCAACGGCACGCCCGGCCGGACCCCGGCGTGAACGAAGAGATAGTCGCCGTAGCGGGCCGAAAGCTCCAGTCCCTGCAGAAACGCCACGTGACTGGTCGGGACCTGGGCCTGGAAATGGGCCTGGATATCACGCCAGGCCTCCTGGTCCACGCGGCCAACCGGTCGGGTAACGCCGTAGGAGGTCAGGGTCTCACCGCCCCCGAACTCAATCCAGGCCGCACCGGCCTCGGCATTGTCGAGGAAGGACAGCATGGTCTGCTCGTGATTGCCCATCAAGGCGCGAACCTCGAAACCGCCCTGCTGCGCTGAAGCGGTAACAAGCGCGATCAGACGATCCACCACCCCACGCGAGGCCGGGCCGCGATCCACATAGTCGCCGACAAAGACCAGCACAGGGCGGTCCGTCCGCCCTAGCCCCGCGAAATCCCGGGCGATCAGGTCGAGCAGATCATCCAGCAGGTCGAGGTAACCGTGGATATCGCCGATCGCATAGACGACCCGGCCGCCGGTGGACGCCATGGCGGCAACCGGCTGCGGTTTGGAGCGGAAAAACTTGAACTTCATTACCTGTCCACCCGGGCGCACCGACCGCCTCTGAGGCGGGCCGCAACTTGCCTGAGACGGGCCGTCGCTTCAACCACCCGCTCGATATCCTTACCGGTCAGTATACCACAGTCCTGAATTTTGTTTTTACCCTAGTTATTTGCCTATCATTATCACTAATGGACTAATTACCAATAGTATTCACATTCAAATTACCAGCCTTTTTAAGATGATAATTGGACCTTAATAGCATTGTTGCATCGTCATTAAGGGCGATGTTTCGATGAATATTCGCAAGTCCATCATCAGTCTGTTCAGCGTTGCTGCCATTGTCGGCATCGCAGGCATGGCCAATGCGGAGACCCGTCCGTTCATGGCCCGCGGCGAGGTGGTCGAGGCCCCTCCGGGCTACACGGATCTCTGCCTGCGCGATGAAGCCCACTGCGGATCATTCACGCCCCAGACCACGGCCGCCACGCCCCTGGTCATGGCGGCGCTCAGCACTGCCTCACTGGGCCAGGCTTGGCCCCTGGCCATGGCTGCCCTGCAGGATCAGGTTCCTGCGGTCACTGAAGACACCGAGCAGCTCACCTTGCTCGAGGTCGAAAGCCTGTTGGTCTACCAGCCTGAAGCCGCCGTCGATTTTCTGCCCGCTGGGGTGGTCCGGCCGATCGCCGAGGCGGCGGTCAAGGCTCCGGTCATGATGGCAGACGGCTCCGCCGCCCTGGCCAAGGGCCAAATGAAGTTGATCACCAAGATCAACCAGGCGGTCAATCGCGACGTCCGCAAGTCCAGTGACCTCGACCTCTATGGCATGCCCGAATTCTGGTCCCTGCCCCGGGTCATCGACGGCAAGATGTACGGTGACTGCGAGGACTATGCCCTCGAGAAGCGCCGGCGCCTGATCGAGGCGGGGGTCTCCGCCGACGCCCTGACCCTGGCCGTGGTGATCACCCGCAGCGGCGAGCGCCATGCGGTCCTGGTTGCGGCCTTCGACGCCGGCGACGTGGTCCTCGACAACCTGACCCCCTGGCCGACGCCCTGGGCCGAGCTCGGCTATACCTGGGTTCAGCGCCAGGTCGCCGGCACCTCGACCTGGACCACGGTGGGCTAGGGCTCTTTTCAGCCGTAGGTCAGGGCCGGCGCCCCCGGAATGCAGAAAAGCCCCGGAGCTTGCTCCGGGGCTTTTTCAATAGTTCAGGACGCTGGAGGATCAGGCCCTGATGAGGCAGTCAGAAGTGCGGGCCAACCCGGCGAAGGGAGCTCGCCAATGGCCCACGACGTCTAGAGGGCCAGCCTCAGCGCCTGAACGGCAAGGATCCAAAGTGCTGCCGAGGCGACCCCCGCGGTCAACCAGCCGATCGCGCGTGGTAGCCGGTCGCGACGGCTTGCGACGGGGCCGACGATACAGCCTGGATCGTTGTACTTGGCCGGGAAGATGGTCATGGAAGCGCTCCTGAGAGCGCCACCTTAGGACTTGACGGCTAAGGCCCATCTAATGAACAGCGTTAAGGCAGCCCTAACACAATCTATGGTTAACCAATGGTTTCGAAGTGACGCCGGCGCCGCACTGCGGTAAACAGGGCGCTGAGGACTTAGATATGTTTCCGGGTCCAGGCTGTTTGGGGAACTGCCGGTGAGTGGGGGTTGCGACACCGACATTCTCAAGCGCGAACCGGCGTCCTTTCTGCCGCGCGTGGCCGTTGATCCCGTCAAGCGCTTCTGCGACCTGATCGCGGCCTTGGCCCTGCTGATCTTTTTCCTGCCCGTCCTCCTGCTGGCCAGCCTGCTGATCCGGCTGGAGTCGCCGGGCCCCATCCTGTTTCGCCAGACGCGTGGGGGCCTCAACGGCAAGGCCTTCACTATCTACAAGCTGCGCTCCATGCGTTGCGAGGACGATGGGGACCAAATTGTTCAGGCCCAGCGCGACGATGACCGGATCACGCGCATTGGCCGGATCATCCGCGCGACCAGCATCGACGAACTTCCCCAGTTGCTGAACGTGCTCAAGGGCGACATGTCCCTGGTCGGTCCCCGACCGCATGCCCAGGCCCACGACGCCTACTACGGCGCTCTGATCCCGGCCTACCCACTGCGCTTTCAGGCCCGGCCCGGTCTGACGGGCCTGGCCCAGATCCGCGGCCTGCGCGGCGCGACCAATGATGTGGAAGACATGGCCAACCGGGTGAAGGCCGACATCGACTATATCGACAACTGGTCCTTGCTCGGGGACCTGCGGATCATGGTGCTGACCGTGCCGCATCTGCTTCTGGCCGAGAACGCCTATTAGATCCCACAGCCGGGTTCGCGGCCCGGGACAGGCGCGTCTCAGGCGCAGCACCACCGCGAGGCCTGCGCCTAGCCCAACCTAGGGAGCCCGTGGTGGCTCCAGCTGCAGGAAGAAGATCTGCAGGGCCATCGCCACCCGACCGGCCTGATTGCGCAGGCTTTTTGCGATCTCGGCGTAGCGCGCGGTATCCGGGCGCCGGTGCCACTCGGTCTCGAACTGATAGATTGCGGCTTCACGAGCCTCGGGGCTGATCTGGTCCCAGTGCTCATAAGCAAATTTCGTCCGGCTCACGAACAGGCTCGTCTGCAGCGGAGCGACCGCATAGGACCGCTCTAATGCCTGGCTGGCGTCCTTGGCCTGACCACGGGCTGCGGAAACGGCCGCCCGCCTCAGCCAGGCTGCACCAGAGGCCGGTCGCAATGCCACTTCCCTCTGGCTTAGCTGCTCGAGCCGGGTCAGGTCGGCCGGCGGGAGATTGGGTCTGGCAAGGCTGATCTCAATCTCACGGCCCAGGGCATCGGCCGGAGCCGTTGGCCAGGCCGTGAGGTCGGAGCCGACCCGCGCCGCCAGCAAAGGCGTAGTGCCCAGAACCGAGACGGTCAGCACGACGGCGGCGGCGACGGCGGCCGTCCAGACGGTTGGAGGATCGGTCTTGCGCGCCGAGCCGGTGCCCAGGCTCAGGGACACCGCCAGTCCTAGGACCAGCGCGACAAGAGCCTGGATCGCCGGGACTTGCAGCGCAAAATCCGTCAGGCCATGCAGCAGAAAAACGACGGCAGCGCAGACCGTGGCCCGGGCCCAGGTGGCGGTAACGCCTTCCCTTAGGCCCCCGCGCAGGATGGGCCACAGCAGGACCAGAAACAGCAGGGCCATGGCCGCAGCCCCGGCCACGCCGGCGTCCTCAAGCCATTGGACATAGAGATTGTGCACGGCCCGGACGTCAAACAGCACCGGCAGGTTCTGCTGGTTGGACACCATGTGATTCAGGGTCGGGAAGGAACCGAGGCCATACCCGAACCAGGGCGATGCCAGGAAGGCTTCCCAGTGGGGCGCAATGATCGCCGCCCGAACCTCGGCATCCTGCTGGGCATTATTGAAGCGCTCGGCGACCTGTTCGGTGCTTCTCAGGCTCAGGGCCCCGATCACCAGCAACAGGGCAGCCGAACCGAGGCCGGCCACGACCCGGAACCGCTGGCGCTGGGCAATGGCCTCCCAAATCAGCAGCAAGCCCAGCCCAACAAGGGTGGCGGCAAGGCCGGCGCGGGAGGCGGTCATCAACAGAGCGGTCAGGCTCACCCCGGCAATCGCCAGACAGATCACGGACTCCGGATCGCCGCGCCGGAGCATGACCAGCCCCTTCTGTCGGCGGACGCGATTGGCGGTCGCGGCCACAGCCAGCAACAGTCCGCCGCCCAGCATCGTCGCCGCGCTGTTGGGGCTCAGCAGGGTCGCGACCAGCCGGCTCGAACGGCGCATGAGGACATGGTCGAGAAAGGCCAGGGTCGCAAAGGCCCCGAACACCATGACCGCGATCCGCAGACACCAGCGGCCACGCGCCTCCGAAGCCCCGAGAACCCGGCCGGCCGTAAAGAGACAGGCGAGACCCAGAAGTTGCAGGACATTGAGCAGCAGGGCCGAGCGGTCGACCGTCACGGACCCGGTCTGGTCCGGAAGATAGGCCCAGACCGGATGGGGTCCGCCCGGAGCCCACGGCGTGAGGGGCCAGAGGACGGCCAGGAGCAGCAGGGCAAACAGACCCGCCTGGAGCGCCTTGCCCCGCATCCGGACGAGGTCGCGCCGCGCCCAGTTGCAGGTGGCCAGCAGCCCGATCAGATAGGCGGCATAGACGCCGCTGAACAGGGCGGCCGTACCGATCTCGCTGGCCCCGAAGGCGATCACCGCCAGAAACACCAGCACGACGAGCAGGCCGCCGGCGACCTTTTCAGACAGGGCGAGACGGCGGCCCGGGCCGCGGGTCGGACGCGCCGACGACACTGCCGCCGGCCGCGCCGAGGCCCTAGTCGGCATAGTACTTACGATAGCTCTTATAATAGTAATAGGAGTCGCCGTAGCCGTAGCGGGTCTGGGCCTTCAGATCGACCTGGGTCAGGGCGAGGCCCGCCACGAAGACGCCGCGACCCTGAAGCAGGCTGAGGGCCGAGGTGATGGCCTTGACCGGGGTCTTCTTCCAGCGCGCCAGCATCACGACCGCGTCGGTATGGGGCGCGAGGATACGGGTATCGGCGATGGCCAGCAGAGGCGCGGTGTCGAGCAGGACCACGTCATAGCGCAGACGCAGCTCGGCCAGCAGCTTCAGCATGGCCGGCGAGCCCAGGACGTCGCGCGGCGTATAGGCCGACTTGGTCAGGGCCAGGACCTTGGCCCCGCTGGGGTCGTCGATCAGGGCCTGTTCGAGGGTGCAGACGCCGTTCAGGACTTCCAGCAGGCCCAGGGCGGGCACTTCGGGCAGGAAGCGGTTGATGGCGCTCTGGCGCAGGTCGCAGTCGACGATGATGACATTGGACCCCGAGGTTGCCAGGGTGCGGGCTAGGGAGAAGGTGGTGGTGGTCTTGCCCTCGCCCGGCAGGGACGAGGTGACCGCGATCACCTTCACGGCCTCGCCGACCTTGGAATAGAGGATCGCCGCCCGCAGCTTGCGGAAGCTTTCGGCGAAGGTCGAGAGGGGCTTGGCCAGCAGATATTCCGGCGGCGTCAGGGTTCGCGCGACCTTGGAGTCCTCGATGGTCGAGCTCAGCAGCGGGATCGAGCCGAGATAGGGCAGGCCGATGCGGCGCTCGACCTCATCCTCGGTGAAGATGCCGGCCATCAGAATCTCGGCCAGAACGATCGCGGCGGCCCCGGCCCCGAGGGCCAGAACCAGGCCGAGGGCCAGGTTGAGGGACGGCTTGGGATAGCTTGGCGTAGTCGGGATCTTGGCGCGCGACACGACGCGGGCGTCGGCCTGCTCAATGCCCTGGCTGCTGGAGGTCTGCTTGAAGCGGGCCAGCAGGGATTCATAGAGGGTGCGGACCGACTCGGCCTTGCGCTCCAGTTCACCCAGCCGGATGCTGGCGCGGTTGTTGCCGGCCAAGGCCCCCTTGGAGGCCGAGACACTACCGGCCATCGAGCCTGTGCGCTGACGGGCCACCTGGGCCTGGGCCTCAAGGTTGGAGATGATCCGGCGGATTTCCGCCTGGATCTGGCCGTCGACATCGGCCAGCTCGCGCTTGGCTTTCAGAAGGTCAGGATGGCGCTCGCCATAACGGCCGCTCATGTCGGCGACCTTGGCGCTCTGCTCGGCGCGCTGTTTGCGCAGCTGCTGGACCACAGGCGAGTTCAGGGACTCGCCGACATCCTCGCCGGTGCTGCCGCGGGCCAGCTGATTGCGGGCGATGTTGAGGCGGGCGTCGGACTCGGCTTGCTGGGCCCGGGCTGCGGCCAGCTGCTGGTTCAGGCCCGAGATCTCCTGCTCGGTCAGGGTCGCGCCCTCGGCGCTCATCAGATTGTTGGCGATCTTGTACTGCTGCACGGCCGCCTCGGCCTCCTGCAGCTGGTCGCGCAGTTCGGCGACCCGGGTGTCGAGCCACTCATTGGCCTTGGCCGTGGCGTCGAACTTGGCCTCGAGCTGTTCGGTCAGATAGAGGTCGGCGAAGGCATTGGCGATCCGCGCGGCTTCCACTGGATTGGTGTGGGTATATTCGACCGAGATCAGATAGGTCAGGCCGGCGCGGCGAACCTTCAGGCCGCCGAGCAGGTTGTCGACAACCTTTTCCTGCTGGCGCTGGGCTTCGGCCGAGCCGACGGCCGCCGTCGGGGCAACCACCTTCTTGATCCAGGGCAGCCAGGTGGCCGTGCCCTTGGCCCCCGCCAGATTGGGATTGAAGTAGGGGTCCTCGGCCAGTTTCAGCGACTTGACGACGCGAGCCGCCAGGGACCGCGACTTCAGCACCTCGACCTCGGTATCAACCACCGAGGAGTCTGCCGGCAGGCCAGAGAGCACCGCGCTCATGTCGGTGACCTGTTCCTTGCGGACATCCAGCATCACCTGGGAGGTCGCCGTATAGCGCGGGGTTTCCTGCAGGGTGTAGAGCAGGACCGCCACGAACACCGCCAGGGCGATGGCCGCAAACAGCCGCAGCCGCCGCCGGAAGGTCGCAATGGCGATGTTCAGGTCAAAAGACATCGCTCCGGCGCCAGGCGCCGGAGCGTGTTGAGTCTCGTAGGAAGAGCCGTCCATGGGTACTCTCAAGGGTGGCCCTGCTCGGACCTCGTAAGTCCTTCTACGATGAGAAGGGTAACCTAGAACTGAAGAGCGACCGAGGCGGCCAGCTTGTTGTCCTTGAACGACGAGGCCTTGGCCGCGCCCGACGAGTCCTGCTTCAGATAGGTGTAGGTCAGGAAGAGACCGACGTTGCGGTTCAGCAGATAGCTGCCCGAAGCGTTGAAGGACGTGCGCTTATCATCACGATCGATAACAGCGTACTTGTCCTTGCCGAAGGTGGCCGAAGCCGAGAGCAGAACATTGCGCAGCAGTTCGTGATCAATACCGACCGAAGTGCTGTTGGCGATAAAGCCCGCCGAACCTGCCGCCACGGAGTCTTCGATGGTGCGCGAAACCGCAACATTCATGGTTGTCAGTTCGGTGGGGAACCACTCGACCCGACCCTTGGCGTTGAAGCCGTCAAGGTCGGCATAGTTGTCGTACTTCTGTTCCATATAGCCGGCCTCGACTTCGCCGCGCAGAGCCTGCGAGAGGTCAAAGTTGGCACCCACACTGGCCACATAGCCCTCGGAGTCGCGGGCCCGATTGGCGGCGATAGCAGGACGGCCCGGCGATGCGGCGCGACCAACTGTGTCGATGTCATAGGACTTGGTGTTGCCGACCACGGAAACGAATAGCGCCGTATCCGGGCTGACCGAGTACTCGGCCTTGCCGCCATACGCGAACTCGTCACGGTCACGGGTGTTCTGATTGAACGCCCTACCCTGGTCTTTGTAGTCAAACTTCTTGGCGTCGAGCTTACCGGTCAGGCGAAGGCGGTTGAACTCCTTCACTGCCGTCAGGTTCTGCGACCCCACGGTGTACTCGACCGGCTTGGCCGTCGCGCCAGCCGGGGTGCCGGCCGTGATGGCCGAACGGGGCTCGACCAGGCTCTGCCACTGGGTCGAAGCGGTGATGTAGGAGCCACGCTCGACGTCGACACGGCCATTGACGCCGAGGGTGTATTCCTCGCTGTTTTCCGTATCGAAGTCGGAATAGCGGTTGATCCCGGCCGAGGCGAAGGCCCCGAGGGCATTGCGCGACCAGTTCGAACGCACCGCCACTTCCGGCTTCAGCTTCCAGACCGTATCCGACTGCTCACCCGCAGCGACGGCATAGATATTGTCGTCGTTCACAGCCTCGACCGTGGCACGCGGATAGAGAGTGAAACCTCCCGCCTTTATGCCAGCCGCTTCATAGTCCGGACGCGGACGCTGACGAACACTGGTGTTCTTGTCGCGCTTGAAGTTCGAGCCCGAATCCTGCGCCGAAGCCGCAGCCGGAACGGTCGCAACGAGTACCGCCGCAAGCGCGGCCGTGGTCAGAAGCTTCATCTTGGTATCCCCACCAAGGGCGCGTTTGCCGCGCCCGTTACAAGTCAACACACACAATTCCGGAAAGACCGCCGTCCGGATCGGAGTTCGAAAGACCTAGCCGCAATAGCCGGCGGTAACACCCGCACAGGGATCAAAGGCTGGTGGCACCGTCGGAGCCGCAGGGGCGACCGTATTCGTGTCTGGGGCCGGCGCAACTGAGGCCACAAGGCTGGTCAGCACGCTGATGGCCGCCGTCGTGCTGGTCGTGGCGGTCGCCGTCGTGATTGCGGTCGAAATGGAAGGGTTTGACGCCACGGCTGCAGCCGATGTCGGCGAAACGGTTGCGGCCGTCGCCACGGCCACAGCCGGACTGATGATGTTCGATTGAACGGCAGCCACCAAGGCGGCTTCCTTGGCCGCAGGAGGGGCATCCGAATTTTCGAGCGCCGCCTTCACGGCAGCCTGGACCGCAGCCAGCTTTTGCGCCCGCGTAAGCGTGTTAAACCCGGGCGCCTTGGCGGCCGCTTGGGCCGCTGTTGAAATTGCAGCCTTCAGTGCAGCGGCCTGCGTCGCCGCCGGAGTCGCGGGAGTCGGCTGAGCGAACACCACGCCCGACCCTACAGGACCGGCCACCATCGCCACACTCAGCACTACGGCGCTCAAAAAATGCTTCGACATGACGGTCCCCAGGACAATAAATTAATTGCAGCCTAACCTATATCGCAACAGCGAAGACCGCTCCAGTGTCTTTCTGCAAGTTTAGGGTGAGAGCTGCAAACTGGCCTGTTTGACCCCTGTTCAGCGCGAAACTTGAGCGAACAGGCCGCAATAACGTCACGGAAATTGCACAATACACCCTGCCGGGGAGACCCGCGGCCGTCCTGCCGGCTGAAGGGCGTTGCTTTATTCGCTCTTGGCGCGAGTCAGCCACCAGGTCCGCGCGACAAACCTTGCTGTTGTGACCGGGGGGCCACAGGCCAGCCTCAGGGCCGGCGACGCCGCAGGTGTCGCAAGGCGCGCAGCAGCGGACGCTCGACGCTCGGCCAGAGCAGCAGCAACACCAAGCCCAGGATGACGATTCCGGCCAGCAGCACGCGTTCAGTCCCCTCGCCTGTCAAAGGCTTAGCCACCTTCCATGACAAAACCATCGGAGCGCAAGCCTGCGGGACCAGAAAACACGACATCCAGATACGGCGCATAGACTCCGGGCACCCGAAAAGCCCGATCGCTCGCCAGATCGACGCCGGCGACGGCGCGCAGCGGCCTAGCGGTCACGCTGCGGCATTGGCTCCGAGACGGCCCCAGGATGCGGCCCAGGCCTTGCGCAGGAAGTCGGGCGGGCCGGTGCCGAAAACATAGCGGTCCGGCCGGACCAGCACCGCCTCGGCCCCGTGATGGTCAAGCCACCGGGTGAGCGGCTCGGCAAAGGCGCTCAGATCCGGGGTTTGCAGGTCCTGGCGGGACAGCAGCCAGGGACCCTGGCCCAGCCGGTCGTCGAGGCGCGTCCCCTCTGCCGAGAGGGGCTGCGGAAAATAGGACCCGGCACCCGGACTGCCCGCCAGGATCGCGCCGGTGGCGATGGCGGGATAGTCCGGCGGCCCGGCCGGCAGCTTGCCCATGATCCGCCCCAGGGCAATGGTCAGATCCCGCACCAGGGCAGACCAGGGACGGGTCATGCAGACCATCCGCCCCATCATGATCGCCATGTCGATCGTGGCGCGCAGATGCGGGCCGCGCTCGGGCTGATAGGTGTCGAGCAGGCTTTCCGGCGCGCCCGCCTTGAAGACGGCCGCCAGTTTCCAGGCCAGGTTTGAGGCGTCGCGCAGGCCCGAGCACAGGCCCTGGCCGGCAAAGGGCGGCGTCTGGTGCGCGGCATCCCCGGCCAGCAGCACCCTTCCCCTGCGCCACCGGTCGGCGATGCGGGCGCGGAACATATAGACCGCCTTCCGCTCGATCCGGATCGCGCCCCTGACGTCCCAGGGTTCCAGCAAGGCCTCGATGAAGGCGTCGTCCAGCACCTGCTCCGGGGTTTCGCCGGGCAGGATCATGAACTCCCACCGGTGACGGCCCTCGCCCATCAGGACACAGGTGGTCGGGCGTTTGGGGTCACAGATCTGCAGGTTGGCGGAGGGCAGTCTGGACGCATCATCGACCAGGACGTCGACTACCAGCCAAGGCTCCTCGAAGCGCAGGTCCTCGAAGGCGATGCCGGCCGCCGTGCGGACCGGCGACCGGGCACCATCGGCACCGACCAGATAGCGGCTGCGAACCCTGCGGAGGCCCTCCGCCGTGGCGATCTCGGTGGTGATGCCGGTAGCGTCCTCGACGAAGGAGCGCACCTCCCAGCCCTGCTGCAGATCGGCCAGGAGCTGACCCGACAGCGACCGGCGCAGGGCGGTTTCGACCGAGGGCTGATGGATCATGTTGGCACTGGGCCAGCCCCCGGCCCCGATCCGGTCGGCGCCCTCGAAGCGCATCAGGACCTTGCGGCGGGCATTGAGGAAGTCATAGCGGGCGACGCGACGGCTGGTGGCGAAGACCGCTTCGGCCGCGCCGGCCGCCTGCAGGATGCGCAGGCCCTCGTGGTCGATATGGGCGGCGCGTGGCAGCGGAAAGATCGCCGCGGCCTTCTCGGCGACCCTGACCCTGACGCCCCGCCGGGCCAGCAGGATGGCCAGGGTCACGCCCGTGGGTCCGCCGCCGGCGATCAGGACATCACAATCAAGGTCTGCCACCTCAGGCCTCGGCCACCATGGCGGCCTCGATGTGACCGAGCCCGTCGATCTCGCAGCGCACGATGTCGCCGGGCTTCAGGAACTGACGGGGATCCATGGCCGCGCCCACCCCGCCCGGCGTGCCCGTGAACAGACAGTCGCCGGGCTCCAGGGTCATGCCGACGGACAGATGCTCGACCTGCTGCCAGATGTTGAAGACCAGATGGCTGGTACTGGAGTCCTGCCGCTTCTCGCCATTGACGAAACAGCGCAGACCCAGGGCGTGGGGATCACCGACCTCATCGGCGGTGACGATCCAGGGCCCCATGGGCGCATGGGTGTCAAAGCTCTTGCCCAGCGACCATTGCGGCCCGGCGTGCTGCCACAGCCGCTCGGTGACATCATTGCCGACGCAGTAGCCGAAGATGGCGGCCGGAGCGTCCGCAGCCGAGATGTGCTTGCCGCCCTTTCCGACGATGGCGACGAGCTCGACCTCATAGTCGGCAGTCATTGTGCCCCTGGCGATCTCGATCGCGTCATGGGGTCCGTTGACGCTGGTCTGGGCCTTGGTGAACCAGACCTGGCGCTGCGGCGTCTCCATGTTCGACTCGGCGATGTGGTCGGCATAGTTGAGACCGATCGCCCAGATCTTGCCCGGGCGCGGCACCGGCGCTTCCAGCTTCACCGCCGACAGGGGCAGACCACCGCCGGCCGCGGCCCTGGCCTCAAGGGCCGGGCGGTGGGTGTCCCAGTCGCGGATCAGGTCGATCATGGTGCCGGCGATCCCGGTGTCGATCACGGTGTCGCCGACGACGATCCCGGTGCGGGTGCGGCCCTCGACGGTATAGGTGGCCAGTTTCATGCGGCGGACTCCGGGGCTTTGCGGCGGAACAGGCGCTCAAGGCGCAACAGCATGGCGGTGACGAAGGAGACGAGGCCGGGGGGCGGTGGCCGCCTGCCCGCGAACATCGGATGGGGGCTGCCCCACTGCACCGACAGCAGGGCGCTCATGGGCTGTTTCTGGGGCGGATCCCCGGCCGTGAAGAGATCGCCGTCGGTCCAGTGCTCCAGTTCGTTGCCGAACGGATCCTTCCAGTAGTCGAAGACCTGGCTGCCCATGATGTGGCGGCCGACGCCCCAGGCCGACTGGCGCTTGCGCGACTTCAGATACTGGTGGCCCACCATCAGGTCATCGAAACTAGCGACCTCGAAGGCCGCATGCAGCAGTCCGACCGGGCCCGGCAGCTGGGCGAGGAACAGGGTATGGTGGTCGGTCGGCGTGTCGCCCCGGTCGCACCGCATGAAGGCCCCGACCGGCACATTCTCAGCCGCCTCGACCTCGTCGGAGGTCAGGAAACCGAAGCGGTCCTTGTACCAGCGCTCCGAACGATGAAAGTCGCGCACCTTGAGCACAGCATGGCCCAGCCGCACCACATGGGCCGGCGCAGCCTGCAGCCGGATGGTCGTATTGGCCCTGGGCCTGGCCGCCGCCGTGTTCCGCGGCAGTTCGACCGGCAGACTGGCCGCAGCCTCCCTCGCCTGCCCCGCAACGACCTCGACCCGATAGCCGTCCGGATCGGTCAGCCGGAGGATCTTGCCGCCGCCGGGTTCACGGAGATCCTCGAGCGGAACGCCCTCATGCGCCGCCAGAGTCTCGAGATCGGCCAGGGACTCGGCCCTGAAGCCGACGGCGAGGAACCGGGCCGGGCCGGTCTCCGTCACATGCAGGAACGGGCGGCCATCGAGGCCCCGGCCGTAAAGCCGACCGTCGGCCTCAAGGACCTGCAGCCCGAAATCTTCGAGGAAGGCCCGCATGACGCCGAGATCCGGCGCGGCAAAGCGGACATGGGCAATATCCTCAATCCTGATGACCGACATATCGCGCGCCCCACCCCTCCAAGTTGACTATCTGGTCACTTTGATTGCAAGTGACCAGATAGTCAACTAGACTCGGACCATGCAGGCCCGTCCCGATCTGTCGCCCCGCGCCGTCCGCACCCGAAGCGCGCTCATCGCCGCCGGCTTCGATCTCCTGGCCGCCAGACCGATCGACGCGATCCCCATCGATGATGTCGTGGCCCGGGCCGGTGTGGCCAAGGGAAGCTTCTTCAACCACTTCGCCGACAAGCAGGCCTTCGCCGCCGCCATCGCCTCGGAGGTGCGGCTCGAGATCGAAGACCATGTGTCGCGGGCCAATGCCGGGGTAGCCAACCCCGTCGAGCGCATCACCAACGGCATGCGGATCGGGGCGGCCTTCGCGATCCACAATCCCAAGCGCGCAGCGGTCCTGCTGCGTGACCCCAGCGCTGCCACGGCCCGGTCGCATCCGCTGAACAAGGGGGTGGCCGAAGACTTCGACGACGCTGGCCGGCTGGGCCTGATCAGCCCGGACGCTAGGGGCTCCGGCGTTCTCTACTGGCTCGGCCTCTGCCAGGTGCTGATGGCCAGCCTTCTGGACACCCCGGAAGCCCTACCGGAAACGCGACTGCGCATTCGCGAGATGATGATCCTCGGACTCACGGGCCTGGGCGTTGACCGTGATCTCGGCGCGGAGCTTGCCGACAGGTCCTGCCAGAACCTCTGACGCCCGGCCGGTCGAAGGTCGGGGCTCAGTTCAGGTTGAGCGCCCCGGCCTAGATCCGGCCGTGCGCCGCAGCGTCGGCGAGCAGGCCCCTGACGCCGAGCTTGTGGAACGGCGCAACCGCCAGCAGATAGGCCTTTCCGGCCAGTCCATGTGGATGGCAGACGGTGCTGACCGTAACCGTCGGGCCGCCCGGTCCCATCTGGCGGGATATGGACAGGCGAAAATTCAGGTGGCCATTGTCGCGACCCGCGACCAGTTCCTCGGGCCAGAGCGCAAAGATCGGCCAGGGGCCGATGGTCTCGCCCACCCGATAGTCTGCGCGTTGCACCGGGTTGCGGATATCGGCATCGCTGGGCACCTCCAGCCCAAAGCGCGCCGCCACCCGGTTGCGGACCATCAGCAGGGCCTTCAGCCAGTCCGGATGATGGGCAAAAATGGCGAAGAACAGATCGGGCATCGACAGGTCGCTGCGGGTCAGGGGCGCGACATAGCTGTCCTGAAACCAGGCCCCGGTCGGAAAGATCTCGGCCAGCCGCGAGCTGTCGGGAAACGCCGTGCTCTGAACCCTGGTCATGACTCAAACCTCCGGTCTGGCGCTTGAGCCCGGCTTGAAGACTGCAAGCCCCAGACATCGCCCAGTAGGGGCCGCGGTTCTCGGCCCGGGCGGCCTGCGCCCTGACCTTGACCGACAATCCACAGCTCTACAGCGCTTTCGGAGCATGTCTACACACCGGCGACCGGTGGCGAACAGGGTGGTGGTGCCGCTTAGGTGACTCGAACACCTGACCCCATCATTACGAAATCTAGTCAAGCAAAGCTGAAAAGCTCAATATTCATATCAATTTAGCGTGTTTTTGGCGCTGTCAGCTGATTGCACCCATATACTTCCCAGACCGGCCGAAATGACTGGATCGGCCGTTCCTAAGTTATGCGCTTTGACGTGGGAAACACGAAAAATGCGACCTGCGCTATACCCATATAGGACCTCCGCGCAGCTCGATCAGCGCAGGGCGGGCTCATAAGCGCTGAAAACTGCGGAGCGGTGGCTATGAGCACACACCGCGAGAGAGCTTGGCGAACAATCATGGTTCCTCTGAGCCCAAAGCCTCGCTGATGATCCGCTCCAGAGCCGTCACAAGTTCGGAGAGCTTCTCGTCGGTCACCAGCTGATCCTCGGTGAGGGCATAGTCCATATCGCCGGCCAGGGCGCTCAGCGAGGCGTGTCCGAAGCTGCCGGCTATGCCGGAGAGGCCGTGGACCAGCATGCGCAGCGGCTCACGGCGAACGACTGCGTCCTGGTCCAAAAGCGAGCGGAGCGTAGCAATATCGTCCACGCACCTTTGCGTAAAACGAGCCCGCAGGGGCGCAAGCGGATCATTGACCATGGCGGCCCGCAAGCGCGGCGCGCACGTCCTGAGCCAGCAGTGTCGGATCGAACGGCTTGGCAATGACGTCAAGCGCCCCCAGGTCGAGCAGTCGTCGACGCTCATTGGGTAATGCCCGGGCTGTCACGAATATGACCGGCGGACTGGCCCCGATTTCCGCGCGCAGCGTCGCAAGCACGGCGGGTCCATCCATCTTCGGCATCATCACGTCCAGCAGCACAACATCAACGGCGGCTTCGCGCAGGTGCTCCAGGGCTGCGGCACCGGAAGCCGCAGTCGTCACCCGCATCCCGGGGTCCAATTCCAGCGAAAACTGTGCGAGCTCGCGCAGGTCTCCTTCATCATCGACATAGAGAACGTTCACTGAAGGATTCCACCTCTTTGACCGCCGAGGCCTTCGCGCACTCGGGCAAAATCATCGAGCGTTGCGCGAACCGCTTTGGAGATTGTTCCGGGTGTTACTGGCTTTTGCAGGAACGGCACCCCTTCTATGACGCTTCCCGCAAACATGACCTGCTCGCGGCGTCGGCCTGTCAGCAAGATGAAGGGTAGCTCAAACCCGCAAGGCAGGGCTCTGGCTCGCCGCAAAAATTCAAGGCCATCCATGATCGGCATATCGATGTCGGTTAGCACGAGGTCAAAGGTTTGGCGCGCGAGCCTACCCAGACCCTCTTCGCCATTATAGGCGATAACTACTGAGTGACCGTCCTGAACCAACACATCGTGAATAAATTCACAGAACAGTATGTCATCGTCTAAAGTGAGGATCGTGGACATAGATTGTTCTCGTGGACGGCACCACCCGCCCTCACTTGAACGACGATAGATGGCCTCGCACAATTGCCGGTTGTTGCTAGGTAATTGTACCGATAGGCTCATCCAATGGCTGGTTGTATGTGCGCGCTCTGCTGGCCGCAGCCCCAAACGGAGAGATGTGGCGTGGCGCAGTGCGGCGCCCCGAAACCCTGATAGAGTAAGCGGATGACGAACCCGGGAGGCCAGCGGCAGGTCTATATTGTCGATGACGACGCGCTGATGCGCGACGTGATCGCTGCCCATTTTCCGCCAGCGGAGTTTTCCGTGGAAACCTTTGGCGCGGCGCGTGACCTTTTGAGGCGCCTGCCGGCCGATGCGGTCGGGTGCGTTGTAACCGACGTACGCATGTCGCCCATGGACGGCGTGGCTTTGACAGAGGCCCTTCGCGCGCAGGCTCCGAAGATCACGGTAGTGGTTGTCACAGCGCATGCAAACGTGGCGCTGGCCGTTAGCGCCATGAAGGCCGGCGCGCGCGACTTCTTTGAAAAAACCGAAGATCTTGCTCGCTTGGTCGATGCCGTCCGCTCGCTCAACGATCCACCGCCGGAGGATCCCGCGACGGCCGCCGAGAGAGACAGGGTCAGGCAGCGGCTGCAGACCCTGACCGCAAGAGAGTTGGAAATCCTTGTGGAAATCGGTCAGGGGCGCACCGGACGCCAGATTTCTGACGGGCTGGGCATCAGCGCACGGACTGTGGAAGCCCACCGCCGGGCGCTGATGTTGAAGATGGGCGCCGCAAGGCTGGGTCATCTGGTGCGGATGGCGACCCTGTGCGGTTTGGACTCGCGACCGTTCGGCGCCGAGGGCTAGCACGACAGGATGACCGGATCCTTTTGCCCTGGCGGCGGACGGCGCCTGAGCATGCGCGCAACGCGCGACAGGAGCTGAGCGTCCTCGAAGGGCTTTGCCAGGAAGTCTCTGGCGCCGAGCTCCATCGCGCTGCGCACCTCCATCGGCGTATTGCGCGCTGTGACCATCATAACGGGCAAACTGGCGAAGCTCGGCGTTTTGCGCAGGTGGCGCAGCACGCCAAGGCCATCAAGTCGCGGCATGCCGATATCCAATACGACGGCAGCCGGCCGCGACGCGTAGATGCCTTCGAGCGCCGCCCATCCGTCCCGGGCCTGCACCGTATGATAACCTGCAAGATCAAGCCGGGTGGTAATCAGGTCGAGGATCGCGCGATCATCATCAGCCACGAAGATCCTGGACGGGTTGCGATCAGGCTGGCGCAAGTTCAGCCTCCTGCTCAAAAACAGCCGATAGTGCAAGCAAGAGCGCGGCTGGGTCGATAGGCTTGGCGATCAAGCCATCGAATAGAGCCGTGTCCAAGGGGCTGGTAACGTCGGCGGAGAAGGCCAGAATGGGAACTTCCGCATTGGCGCCGCCGCCATTTCGGATCTCGCTCGCCGTCGCAGGACCGTCTAGCCCGGGCATTCGCAGATCCAACAGGATCGCATCAAAGGGTGCGCCTGAGGCTATATCCAGGGCAGATTGTCCATCACATGCCGTCGTGACTTCGACGCCCAGCTCTCGGAGTACTGCCCCGACCAGATCAAGGTTGGCGGTGTTGTCGTCGGCGACCAGCACTCTGCAGCCGACCGGAAGCGCCCTAGCGGCTTCGGCATCTTCAGGCGGGACGATCATTGCGGCTCTTGGCGCCGGGATCGAGAAGTGAAAATGCGCGCCGTGGCCGACTTCGCTTGTCAGGCCGATCTCGCCGCCCATCGCCGCAACAAGACCCTTGCAGATCGCCAGGCCCAAACCCGTGCCGCCATGCGAACGTGTCGCCGACGCGTCGACCTGCGAAAAGCGCTGGAAAAGCTTGGCCTGCAACTCTGGCGCAATCCCCGCCCCCGTATCGATGACGGCGACGTAGAGGGCTTCGTCGTGATAGCTTGCCTCAATCCGCACTTCGCCGGCCTCAGTGAACTTCACGGCATTTCCGACCAGATTGAGCAGCACCTGGCGTAGGCGATCCGCATCCAGAATCACGGTGTCGGGGAAGCCCTCGGCAACGTCCAACCGCATAGCCAGGCCCTTCTCTTCAGCCTGAACGCCGAAGAGTTCTACGGTTTGGCTCAGGACCGCCAAAGGGCTAGCTGGCTGGCGCTTGACCTCGATTTGCCCGGCCTCGAGCTTTGAAAAATCGAGGATATCGTTGACTGTTGCGAGCAGCGCCGCGCCCGCATTCATCACGCGATCCACGAAGCGGCGCGTGTTGGTCGACAGTTCGGGCTGCTCCTTGATCAGGCGGCTAAAGCCCAGGACCGAGGTCAGGGGCGTTCGCAATTCATGGCTCATATTGGCAAGGAAGTCGGTCTTGGCGGCCGCCGACGCCTCAGCGGCCGCACGGGCCTCGATGATTTCAGTGATGTCGATAACGGTTCCCAAAACCGCCCTACGAGCCCCATCCGGGCCCCTTTCAATGATCGAGCTTCCGCGCAGGTGGCGCACAGCACCGTCCTTACGGATGATCCTGAAAACGGTGTCGAGTTCCGGCTCTCCAGTCTTAAGCCGGCGAGCGAGTCGCGCCAGTTCCCCGGCCTGTTCGTCTGGATGGAGTTGGGCGGTAAGATCATCTGCTACGGGCGCTTGATCATCCTCAATGCCGTAGATCTTGTACATCTTGGGCGACAGGAAGAGATGGTTTGTCGCCAGATCGACCCGCCAGTAGCCAACCCCGGCGATGTCCTCGGCCAGAAGCGCTCTTTGGGCCTGCTCGCGCGCCTGATCGCGGGCGACAAGGGTCTCGGCTTCGAGCGCCTTGCGCTCCGTGATGTCACGAGACACACCCAGAACTGACGCCTGCCCTTCAGACCCATTTTGAATGGAGCGCAGGTTTGTCTCGACCCAGACATAGTGACCCAGCTTGTGTCGAGAGCGGTGCTGGACCGTAGCCTCGGCCTGACCCTGAGCCAGGGCTGAAAAGGCCGCCCTGACGGTTTGCTGATCGTCGGGGTGAAGGAAGTCGGACGCGCTCATCCCCTTCACTTCGCCTGCGGCGTATCCAAGTAGCCTTTCGAGGGCCGGCGAGGAATACAGCCCCCCGCCTTGCCGGTCATAGAGGGCGATCACATCGCCGGCGTTGTCGGCGAGCAGGCGATAGCGGGCCTCGCTTATGCGCGCGCGATCGAGGCGAGTTTGATGCTCGCTGACGTCCTGAAAGAGCCCAAACAGGGCGAGAGGCTCGCCAAGCGCTCCAAGCTCGCAGACGGCTTTTGACATGACATGACGGATTTCACCGTCGGGACGCTGAAGGCGCAGTTGAAACCGAAAGCCGGTTCTACTCGCTATGGCCTCAGCGATGTGATTCTCGACGGTTTCGCGATCTTCGGGATGATAGAATTGCAGGGCGTCGCCCAGATTGGGATCAAACGCGTCACGGCTAACGCCATGGATAGCGTAAACTGCATCAGACCAGTCGACCTTGCCGCTGGTTATGTCGAGGTGCCAGTGACCCACCCCGGACATGGTTTCGGCCATGCGCAGAAGCGTTTGTTTTTCCTCCACTTGCCGCACCACTTGTCCCAACATGAGTTCGTCGACGACGACCTGTGCGAGTTGGCGCAGGCGTCGCTGATCGCGTTCAGAGGGCGTCGGACGGGGTTTGGTGTCGATAACGCAGAGCGTCCCGAGGTTGAAGTCGTCAGCGGTCGTGAGCGTGGCGCCCATATAGAACCGGATATCAGGCGCTTGGGTCACGAGTGCATTGGCCGCGAAACGCGGGTCCAAGGTGGCGTCCTCAACCACCATTACCGCACCAGGCCCCATCTCAATCGCATGGGCGCAGAAGGCCAACGAGCGGTCAGTTGAGCAGGCCTCAAGGCCGACGCGCGACTTGAACCATTGCCGGTGATCGTCGACGAGGGAAACCAGGGCGATCGGCGCATCGAATAGATCGCTCGCGAGCGCGGTGAGCCGGTCGAACCGCTCTTCTGGCGCCGTGTCCATCACGCCTAATGCCCGCAGGGCTTCCAAGCGCGCTATCTCGTCCAAAGCCACAACCTTCCCTTTTCGGCCCAACCCTCCGCACAAGGTCGCGCCTTAAGGTTAATACTGGCCTACGACAATTAGCCGCGATGAGGATGGGACAACCCGACGCGATCAGATACCCTCGCCCGCCTCAGTCGCGTGATGTCATCAAGCCAGACAACATCCGAGCTTGTCATCAAATCGGCGACAACGCCGGCAAATCCAACGGCTGAGATGGGCTTGCAGAGATAGCCACGGGCGCCCAGGTCGCGGGCCCTGACTATGGGTTCGATTGCATTGTCGGCTGTTAGCATCACGATCGGAACCCTTGACCAATCAGACCGGTGCTTGAGGGCCTCGAGCACCGTCATGCCGGGCAGGTCCGGAAGCCCCAGATCGAGCAGTACGAGATCTGGCGGTGTCCGAAAGACCTTGTCCAATCCGCCCTGGCCGCTCATGGCCCCAATCAGCTCATAGGCTGGGGGCGAAAGAACCTGCGTCAGGATCTCGAGCATCAGCGGATCATCGTCGATGGCGAAGATCGTCTTGGGCAACTTCAGCCTCGCGCTAGGCGTTTGAGCATTGGTAATGTTCTCCGTGTTTATGCTTAACGCCAAGGCCATCACCGGTCACTGCGTCATTGCGCCTATGGCGTCAGGATCGAACCAGGCGGCAGGCCGCCTGGGCCTGCGCGAGAAAGGCCCCGGCCTCCGAATGCGGCTAATCACAATGGCGGAGCGCCACCTGAAGAGGTGATCACTGCGGGCCGGCTTTGCGACAATTTGCCGCCCAATATGGCTAATGAATTAGGTTAAAGTACCTATAGCCGTGGAGTGAGATCGCTTGTTATGGGTTAATGTTATCTGAAGCCAAGGCCTTAGACCTATGCGAGCTTTATATATCGATGACGATAAAATACTGCTTGAGTTGGTTTCCATCAGTTTCGAGATAGATTTCGAATCTATTGTTCGAGTGACATCCGATACGAATGAAGCCATTCGCCTCATTCGCGACGAAAAATATGATGTCATTTTGCTCGACGCGGTAATGCCAGGCATCTGTGCGGCAGATCTCATTGCCCAGCTAAAGGCGACCAGCGATAATCCGCCGCCGATCATTTACATTACTGGCCTGGCGCTCGAGCGCCAACAGGCGAGCCTAATGGAAACCGGCGCCATCGGCGTCATTACCAAACCCTTCGATCCTTTCCGCCTTCCCCGACTTGTCCGCCAGTTGATCGATGCCACTGTGGCGAGCGATGACGCGCAAGATGCAGCGCAGGCGGCCTGAAGACCGCCTATCCTTCAAAGCATGCGGAATAGATGGTTCCATAACCCGAAATCTAACGAGATCAGCGTTTGGAAATTTTTCCATTGGGCTGGAGCGACTAAGACTACAAATACCCAGTCGCCGAAAAAGTAAACTTGTCTAAGAACCAGGTACTTCCGGCCAGGTATCAGGTTGACCGGCACCTTAGCCGCCGCCTGAAAGCGGCCGTTCCCAAGGTCGCCTAAGAGTGATGTCCGGTCGACGCGGTGGCCTTGCCTACCCCCCGGTGATCCTGTGCGCCAGATGCCGCTGCCTTCTGAACGGCACACCCAGCTGGGACCCACGCGGGCCCAAGCTTTCAGGCCTTTCAGCCCTGCGCACGACGATGTCCTAGGGAAAGTGGTGGTGCCGCTTAGGTGACTCGAACACCTGACCCCATCATTACGAATGATGTGCTCTACCAGCTGAGCTAAAGCGGCCCACAGCGCGTTCGAGGCAAGGCCCCGGCGCGAGGAGGCGCCTATTTAGCGGCGCGCGGGCCACTTGCCAAGCGTCTACGTGCACCCGTGCCACGGCGCGGCGCCGGGCCCTCTCCGGAGGGCTCCGGCAGGGCCGGCGCGTCATAGACGCCGGGGTCGTCAGGGATCGGCATCAGGGGACCGCCGACCTCGGCCGCGCGGACGAAGGGCGTCGATTCCACATAGGCCGACGGCAGCTCGGGCAGATCGTTCATGGTCCGCTCACGCCGCTCATGGCGAGGATGGATCAGCTCACCGGTCTCGGCGTAGCTGACGGCCAGGCGGGCCCAGTCCTCACGGCCATAGGCAAAGGCGCGACCTTCGGGATCAAGGTCGGTCCAGTCAGGCTCCTGCGGCGCGGCAGCGCCGCGGGCGATCCAGGCGCGCGCCTCGTCGGCCTCGCCATTGGCAAAGGCGACCCGGGCCATCAGGCCGGCAAAGCGGGCGGTAGGGGCCTCGTCATCGAGCAGGCGAGCCGCAGCGCGGGCTGCCACCGGATCGCCGCCGACCAGGCCGCTCTCGACCCGCAGGATGCGGCTTTCGCGGGCCTCGGGCTTCAGGGCCGCCAGGGCCGCCAGCCGGGCGGCGCGGGCCTTGGGCGTCTCATTGGTCTTCAGGTCGCGATAGGCCAGCCAGAGGGCCGGGTGCGGCGCGCTCTTCCAGGCGGCCTCGATCAGCTGCCCGGCCTTGGCGGTCTTGCCTTCGGCGGACAGCAGGCGGGAGGCCATGATCACGCCGGGGGCGAAGTCGGGCTTGAGCTTGACGGCCTGGGTGGCGAAATCGAGGGCCTGGCTGCGCTTGCGGGGCTCCTCGGACCCCTCGAGGCTGGCGGCCGAGGCGGCCAGCAGGGCCGCCCGGGCCCGCTCGGCCACGACCGGCGGCACGATCTTGCGGTCGAGGGCGCTCTGGGCGAGGTCGAGGGCCGCGACCCAGTCGCCGGCCTCGAGCCGGGATTCCAGCAGGGCCCGCCAGGCCCAGCGTGCCGTGCGCGCCAGGCCAAAGGCGGTCTCGGCATGGCGCACGGCGGCCAGGCGGTCACCCTCGGCCAAGGCCGTCTGCATAAGGCCGCGCAGGCCGGCCAGGCGCATTTCGGGAAAGCCGAGCATGGCTGAATAGGCGGACTTGGCGGCGACATGGTCGCCGGCCGTCTCGGCCGCCTGGGCCGCGAGGACCCGAACCAGGGCCGGGGTATCCTCGGCCAGGTCGGCGGCCTTCTGGGCCAGGCGACGGGCCTCGGAGCCGTCGCCGGCCGCCACGGCGAGAAAGCCGCGCGACAGAGCTTCAACGCCCTGCTTACGCTTGTTCTCAGCCCGGGCGAGGGCGGCGCGGCGCGGGGCCTCGATCACCCAGATCAGGCCCCGCCACAGGACCGTGGCCAGCAGGGCGGAGAACAGGGTGAGCAGGGCGGCGGCGGCGGCGGTCATCTCGACCCGCCAGCCCATCCAGTCGAGATGGGCCCGGCCCGGCTCGCCCATCAGGGCCACGGTAGCGACGGCGACGGCCGCGACGAGGAACAGGACAAAGGCGGCGCGGATCATGGGGCAGCCCGCGTCACCTGGGCCAGGCCCGCCAGGGCGTCGGCCCGGATCGCCGCCACATGACGGTCGACCTCGACCCGGCGCTCGGCCGAGGCCAGCCACGGCGACAGCACCACCCTGGCCGAATCAGGCAGGGGGTCGAGGGCCCGGATCGCGGCCTCGACCTCACCGGCATCGAGCAGACGCTGGGCCCGGGCCAGCATGGCGTCCGGCGTCGAGCCGCGCGTCGAGCTGACCTGGCGGATCGAGACGATGCCGGACAGGGCGTAGCGAATGCGGGCCAGCAGGTCGGCGTCCTCGCCGGGGTCGCGTGCGGCCGTGGCGGCGCGGCCGGCCAGGGTCTCGAACTCGGCCGCCAGACCGGCCCGGGTCGGGGCCCCGGTCTGGGCCAGGCGGGTCAGGGCGCGCAGGTCGGGTGACATCGGCAGGACCCGGCCCAGGCTGGCCAGGGTCTCGTCGAAGGGTCCCGTGGTCTGGGCGGCCTCGGCCAGGGAGGCGGCGGCCAAGGCTGCGGCGGCAGCGTCGAGCACGCCCTTCTGGCCGGATTCGAGGGCCGCGATTCGGGCCTCCAGACGTTCGACCTCGACGACCGGTGCTGCGGGCACCGGCGAGGCGGCCTCCACCGGCAGGGGCGAGCCGACCGGCAGGCGCGCGGACGGCGGCGTCTGACTGGGCGCGGCCTGGATCTGTCGGTCCACCTGGGTCGCGACCGGGAACCAGCTCGGCCCGAACCGGGTGACCAGGGCTCCGAGAAGGATGCAGGACAGGCAGAGCGCGATCATCGCCCAGAAGCCCGGTCCGAGCAGGGGACGGCGGCGGGCATACAGCGCGGGATCGCTGGGGGTGACGATTTCAGCGGGATCGTGTGCGGCGTTCATGTGCCATTCGTGCCCCACGCCGCATCGCTGCGCAATGTGCAGCTATCGCGCGAGGAGATCGAGCAGGGCGGATTCGCGCGGTCGCGGCGCCAGGGCCACAGAGCCGAGCTGGCCGGACCGGGTCGTCGCCGCCAGCGGCTCGGCCACCGCCGGCGACAGGCACAGGGCCCGCAGGGCCGGAGCCGGATGTTGCTCGAGGATCGCGGCCAGCCCCCTGGCGGCCCGGGGCGACTGCAGCAGAACGGCCTGCAGGTCAGGAAGTCTCGCCAGGGTGCGCGCAGCGGGCAGGCGGTCGATCGCGGCATAGACCGCCAGGGCCCGGGCCTCGCGTCCGGCCCTGGTCAGCAGGGCGGGCAGGTCGGCGGCGGGCTCAAGGGCCCCGACCGCGAGCACGGGCCCGGGTCGCACCTTTTCGATCAGAGCAGCCAGGGCCGCCACGTCGCCGTCGGCACTGGACACCGGGGCAAAGCCCGCAGCCCGGGCGGATGCGGCCGTGGCCTCGCCCACCGCAAAGACCGGCAGGGTCCGGGCGGGGCTCAGTCGGGCAAAGGCCTCGACCCCATTGACGCTGGTAAAGGCCAGGGCCGCGATGCCGTCGAGCGTGACCGCCGGTGCCAGGCTGCGGATCTCCAGCAGGGGGTCGACCAGGGGCGCATAGCCCAGGGCCTCGACCCGGCCGGCGGTGGCCTCGGCCCCGGGGCGGGCGCGGGTGATCCAGACCGTGCCGCCCGCTGTCATCGCCTAGTCCGGCAGGATCAGGGCGTCGCCGCCCTCGGCCCGTACCGCCGCGCCCAGCGACAGGCCCAGGGCGCGTGCGGCGGCGATGTCATCCGCGCCGTCGAGAGTCGTCTCGCCCTGGCGGCGGAAGCGCCGGGCCCCGTCGGGCGTCAGGGCCTCGACGATCATCGACAGCCTCGGGCCATCGAGCACCGCATGGGCCCCGACCGCCGTGCGGCAGGAGCCTTCGAGGGCGAACAGGGCACCGCGCTCGGCGGCGACACAGATCGTGGTGGGACGGCAGCGCACGGCCTCGAGCCAGTCGGCCCCAACGTCCTCAAGCCGGGTCTCGATGACCAGGGCCCCCTGGCCGGGGGCCGGCGGACAGGCGATGGGGTCGAGCCAGCTGTTGGGCAGATGGCCCAGGCCCAGACGGTTCAGGCCCGACTGGGCCAGCAGGATGGCGTCAGCCTCGCCCCGCTCCAGCTTGGCCAGGCGGGTATCGACATTGCCGCGCAGCATGATGATCTGCAGATCGGGGCGGACATGCAGGGCCTGGGCCTGGCGACGCAGCGAGGCCGTGCCGAGGCGCGCGCCGTGGGGCAGGTCTTCCAGCCGCGCGCAGTGCGGGCTGATGAAGGCATCGCGCGGATCTTCCCGTTCGGGGGTGGCGGCCAGGACCAGGCCGGGCGGCAGCTCCGCCGGCATGTCCTTCAGCGAATGGATGGCGCAGTCGATGCGGCCGTCGAGCAGGGCTTCCTCGATCTCCTTGGTGAACAGGCCCTTGCCGCCGATCTCCATCAGGCGACGGTCCTGGATGCGGTCGCCGGAGGTGACGATCGGAATCAGGGGCGCATAGGCCTCTTCCTCGCCCGGGGCAGCACCCAGGGCGGCGGCGATCCGCGCCTGCATGAGGCCGGACTGGGCCAGGGACAGCTTGGAGCCGCGGGCGCCAATTCGGATGGGAGGTTGCCGGGACACGGTCGGGACGTTACCTGCGGAGACGATTGAAGCCATCGCTGCTACAGGAGCGGCGGGAACCCCGCAACCGAATGCCGAACCCCAAGAGCCTGACCCTCCTTGGCCTCGAGACCAGCTGCGACGAGACGGCGGCGGCGGTCGTGCGCCGGACGGCCGACGGGCAGATCACGGTACTGTCCTCGATCATCGGCACTCAGTTCGAGCAGCACGCCCCGTTCGGCGGGGTGGTGCCGGAGATCGCCGCCCGCGCCCATGTCGAGGCCATAGACGCCATCGCCGCCGAGGCGATGCGGGCGGCCGGGATCGGCTTTGATGCCCTCGACGGCGTGGCCGCCACCGCCGGGCCGGGCCTGGTCGGCGGGGTGATGGTCGGCCTGGCCTTCGGCAAGGCCGTGGCCCTGGCCCGCAATGTGCCCCTGGTGGCGGTCAATCACCTGGAGGGCCATGCGGTCTCGGCCCGGCTGGGGGCGGACATTCCCTATCCCTTTCTGCTGCTGCTGGTCTCCGGCGGGCACTGCCAGCTGCTGGAGGTCGCCGGGGTCGGGGCCTGTACGCGCCTGGGCACGACGATCGACGACGCCGCTGGCGAGGCCTTCGACAAGATCGCCAAGTCCCTGGGCCTGCCCTATCCGGGCGGCCCGGCCCTGGAAACACTGGCGGCCACGGGCGATGCGTCGAAGTTCGAGCTGCCCCGCGCCCTGCTCGGCCGCAAGGATTGCGACTTCTCCTTCTCGGGCCTGAAGACCGCCGCCGCGCGCCAGGCCGAGAAGATCACCGACGAGACGTCTCGGGCCGATCTGGCCGCCGCCGTCCAGGCCGCCATCGCCCGCCAGCTGTCGGAACGCACCGACCGGGCGATGAAACTCTATCGCGACAGCCACCCCGGCCAGGCCCTGCGTTTCGTCGTCGCCGGCGGCGTGGCCGCCAATGGCGCGGTCAAGGCGGCCCTCAGGAAGAACTGCGACGATAACGGGTTTTCGTTCGACGCCCCGCCCCTGGCCTATTGCACCGACAATGCGGCGATGATCGCCCTGGCCGGTGCCGAGCGGCTGGCCCTGGGCCTCGTCGACGACCTGGACGCCGTCGCCCGTCCCCGCTGGCCCCTTGATGAGGCGTCGGCCCTGTCCCATCCGAGTAACAGTTTCGGCCGCAAGGGAGCCAAGGCATGAACCGCTTCAAGCATGCAGGCGTGATCGGCGCCGGCGCCTGGGGCACCGCCCTGGCCCAGGTCTGCGCCCGGGCCGGCCTCGCCGTCACCCTGCAGGCCCGCGAACCGGAGGTGGTCGAGAGCATCGCCGCCCGGCGCGAGAACACCCTGTTCCTGCCCGGCGTCGCCCTGGAGCCCGAGATTGCCGCCGTCGCCGACATGGCCGGCCTGGCCTCCTGCGACCTGATCCTGGCGGTGGCCCCGGCCCAGCATCTACGGTCAGCGCTCAAGGCCCTGGCCCCGCATCTGCGTGCCGGCACGCCCGTGGTGCTGTGCGCCAAGGGCGTCGAGCAGGGCACGCTGAAACTGATGACCGAGGTCGCCGCCGAGACCCTGCCGGACACACCCCTGGCCGTGCTGTCGGGTCCCAGCTTCGCCGGCGAGGTGGCGCGGAACCTGCCGACCGCCGTCACCCTGGCCTGCGAGGACGAGGCCCTGGGCCGGGCCATTGCCGAGGCCATCGCCACCCCGACCTTCCGCCCCTATCTCGCCGGCGACATGATCGGGGCCGAGGCTGGCGGGGCGGTCAAGAATGTCCTGGCCATCGCCTGCGGCATCGTCGAGGGCAAGGGCCTGGGTCGCAGCGCCCATGCCGCCCTGATCACCCGGGGCTTTGCCGAACTGACCCGCCTGGCCATGGCCCTGGGGGCCCGGCCCGAAACCGTCGCCGGCCTCTGCGGTCTGGGCGATCTCGTCCTGACCTGCTCCAGTCCGCAGTCCCGCAACATGAGTGTCGGCCTGGCCCTGGGCGGCGGCATGACCCTGACCGAAGCCCTGGCCGGCAAGCTGTCGGTGGCTGAGGGCGTCGCCTCGGCCCCGGCCGTGCGTGACCTGGCCGTGCGCCTGGGCGTCGAGATGCCGATCTGCCAGGCCGTCGCCGCCATCCTGGCCGGTGAGGCCCAGGTCGACGCCGCCATTGCCGGACTGCTGTCACGGCCCCTGAAATCCGAAGCCTGACTGGAGCGCCCGATGCCCCTCTTCGCCATCACCTGCAAGGACAAGCCCGGCGCTCTCGAAACGCGCCTCGCCACCCGTCCTGTCCATCTCGACTATCTGAAAGGCTGCCTGGGCCTCAAACTGGCCGGGGCCCTGCTCGGTGAGGACGGCAATCCGATCGGTTCGCTGCTGATCGTCGAGGCCGACGACCTGGCCGCCGCCCAGGCCCAGGCCGACAACGACCCCTTCACCCTGGCCGGGGTCTTTGCCAGCGTCGAGGTCCGCCCCTGGCGTCTGGCGATCGGCGAGCTCTAGCGACCCCATGCGCTCCGACCCCGACAACAGGGCGCGCCCGGCGGCCGGAACCCGGCTCTGCGCCCTGGACGAGATCCCCTCGCCCGGAGCCAAGGGCTTCCGGTTTCGCGACGGCGAGGCGATGTTCGCCGGCTTTGTCGTGCGCCAGGGCGAGGCGGTGTTCGGCTATGTCGACAGCTGTCCACATGCCGGCTGGCCGATGGCGGGCTTTGCCGGGCAGTACCTGACCCGCAACAGCGACCTGATCCTGTGCGGCGGCCACGCGGCCCTGTTCCGGATCGAGGACGGGGTCTGTGTGGCCGGTCCCTGTCCCGGCCAGACCCTGACGCCCTGGCCTGTGCGGGTTGAGGCGGGCGAGGTTCACACGACCTGAACGCGCGACGTTTTGTCGCTGCGCCGCCAAGGTAGAGTTAAGACCCGTTAGACATGTCGTCGCCATGATCTGGCCGTGCGGATCCGAGTCCTTGCGGGAGAGACGGGCTGATGGCGTCACTGGGCCAGAAGATTGTTGGAGCGTGTGGCGGTGCGGCCCTGCTTTGCGCGGCGACGGCAGGCACCGGACTTTGGGTGGCCTTCAGCCTCGACAAGGCCCTGGAGCGCGCCTCCACATCAGCCAGAATTCTGCGACTGCACATGCACGCCGACATGATGCACGACGCCCTGCGCGGCGACGTGGCCGGCGCGATCATGTCCAGCGACCCGGCCCTGGGCTTCGACATCAAGACGGTTCGGGCCGATTTGGCCGAGCACGTCGCGGCTTTCGAAGAGGATATCAAGACCGGCGAACAGCTCGCCCATGATCCGGCCATACGCTCCGCCCTGAAGGACGTCGAGGCTCCGCTCGGGGCCTATATTGCCGCCGCCTCCAGCGTGGTCGCTGTGGCTGACACCGATCCCGCTGCGGCCCGCGGCCTGCTGCCCGATTTCAACAGGCAGTTCACTACCCTTGAAGACAAGATGGAGCATGCCTCAGGGCGGATTGAGGCGGCCGCCACCAGCGACGCAGAAGACGCACGACGCCTTGGAGTCCTGGGCCAGATCCTGATGGGGGTCCTGCTGCTGTCGGCCGCCGCCCTGGCCGTCGGCCTGATCCTGGCCGCCCAGAGGGTCCTGATCGCGCCCCTGTCCGAGATCACCCGCTGCCTCCGGCGACTGGCGGCCGGAGACTTCTCGGTGGTTCTGCCGAAGATGGGGCGCAAGGACGAGATCGGCGAGATGGCCACCGCCGTCCATGCCTTCCGCGACGCTGTCGAGGCGCGACAGAAGGAGCTCGAAGCCACCGATGTCCGCGAGGCCCTCGAGGCCGAACGGCGTGCGGCAGAAACCCGCCGGGCCGCTGAAGATGCCGCTCAGAACGCCGTGGTCGGCAATCTCGGCGATGCCCTGCGACACCTGTCGAACGGCGACCTGTCGCACCGCATCGATCAGCATTTCCCCGAGGGCTATGAGCGCCTGCGCATCGACTACAACGCCGCTGTCGACAAGCTTTCAGGCGTGATCGCGGCCTCTCTGGAAGGGGTGTCGATGATCCATGGCGGTACGGCCGAGATCACCGAGGCCGCCGACGACCTGTCCCGCCGCACCGAGCACCAGGCCGCCAGCCTGGAAGAAGCCGCCGCGGCCCTCGACGAGATCACCAGCACGGTGCGTCAGACGGCCGAAGGGGCGACGCGGGTCCGCAAGGTGGTCGAGCAGGCCCGGGCCGCCGCCGGCAACAGCGGCGCCGTCGTGGGCCAGGCGGTCAGTGCGATGGGCGCGATCGAGAAATCCTCCAGCCAGATCGGCCAGATCATCGGCGTCATCGACGAGATCGCCTTCCAGACCAATCTTCTGGCCCTGAATGCCGGGGTCGAGGCCGCCCGGGCCGGCGAGGCCGGCCGTGGCTTCGCGGTCGTCGCTCAGGAAGTCCGGGCCCTGGCCCAGCGCTCGGCCGACGCGGCCAAGCAGATCAAGACCCTGATCGCCACCAGCGCGGCCGAGGTCGGTCAGGGTGTCGAATATGTCGGCAAGGCCGGCGAGGCCCTGCGCGCCATTGCCGACGAGGTCGACCAGATCGACGCCCTGGTCAGCGCCATGGCCGCATCCACCCAGGAACAGGCCCGTGGCTTGGCCGAGGTCAATACGACCATGAACCAGATGGACCAGGTCACCCAGCAGAACGCCGCCATGGTCGAGGAGACCACCGCCGCCAGCCACGCCCTGGCTCAGGAGGCCACGCGCCTGGCCGAGCGCATGGGCGAGCTGCGGATCGCCGGTGGCCACGTCGCTCACCGTCGGGCGGCTTAGGCCGCTTTCGAGGCCAGCAGACCTTGCGTTCCTAGGCTGGGGCCGTCTCCGCCGCAAAGGCCGCCAGGTCTTCAATGAGGGACTGGGCGGCCATGGCCACCAGCTCGCCTCCCTTTTCCGGCGTGGCCTGGGCCGGGTCGGACCCCATGCGACCGTCGGCATAGCGGGCCCGGAAATCCAGGGCTTCACGGATCGGACCGGTCGGGGCGATCTGCGGCTCATAGGCGGCGGTCTTGATCGACTGCGGATAGGCCCACTGGGTCACCGCGATCTCGGACGGGGTGGCATGGCTGCCATGGCCGACGGGAAACTGCCGGTTGGCCAGGGCATTGACGCCGGCCAGGTCCCACCAGTTCTTCAGCTTCAGGGCAAACGGGGCCCGCGTGCCGCGGAAGCTGTAATCGGCATAGATCTCTGAAAAGGCCGCCTCGATCGAGGCGACATTGCCGCCGTGGCCATTGAGGAAATAGATCCGCTCAAAGCCATGCGCGCCCAGCGACCGCACCCAGTCGCCGATCGCGGCGATGAAGGTCGAGGGGCGCAGGAAGATGGTGCCCGGAAAGGCCAGGTGGTGCTGGGCCATGCCGATATTGAAGGTCGGGGCCACCAGCACGGTGTCCGAAAGCTTCTGGGCCTCGTGCGAAATGATTTCCGGACACAGCCAGTCGGTGCCGAGCAGACCCGTGGGGCCGTGCTGCTCATTGGAGCCGATCGGCACCACCACGGTCTTGCTGGTTTTCAGAAAGGTCTCGATCTCGGACCAGGTGGAGAGGGCGAGTAGCATCGAAAACTCCTGAACAGGGCGCAAACCGGCATAGCGCGCGACGGCCACGCAAGAAACCTTAATGGTATCCTTGCGCGCCGACACACCCTTCGCATACTCCGGCCGCAACAAGACCAAGGGAGTGAATGGCGTGAGCGACGGACAGGTTTTCCCGGTTCCAGAGGCCCTGGCGCGCGAGGCGCATATCGACGCCCTTGCCTATGACGTCGCTCTCGCCCGCGTCGAGGCCGATCCGGAAGCCTATTGGCGCGAGATCGCCGCCAGGCTCGACTGGATCCAGGCTCCGACCGAGATCAAGGACGTCTCTTTCGACAAGGACGACTTCCGCATCCGCTGGTACGCCGACGGGGTGCTGAACGTCAGCGCCAACTGCATCGATCGCCACCTGCCCCACAAGAAGGATGATGTCGCCCTGGTGTTCGAGGGTGACGAACCAGGAACCTCCGAAAGCCTGACCTATGGCCAGCTGCATGAGGAGGTTTGCCGCATGGCCAATGTCCTCAAGGCACAGGGCGTCCAGAAGGGCGACCGGGTGACCATCTATCTGCCGATGATCCCGATCGCCGCCGTGGCCATGCTGGCCTGCGCCCGCATCGGGGCGGTGCATTCGGTGGTGTTCGGCGGCTTCTCGCCCGACAGCATTGCCGGCCGCATCCAGGACTGTGCCTCGCACTTCGTGATCACCGCCGACGAGGGCAAGCGCGGCGGCAAGCGCGTGCCGCTGAAGGCCAATATCGACGAGGCCCTGAAGCACTGCCCGTGGGTCGCCAAGGTGTTGATGGTCCGCTGGACCGGGGCGGACGTGCCGCTGGTCCATGGCCGCGACATCGTCTGGCAGGAGGTCCGCGAGACGGTTTCGGCCGATTGCGCGCCCGAACCGATGAACGCCGAGGATCCGCTGTTCATCCTCTACACCTCCGGCTCGACCGGAAAGCCCAAGGGCGTGCTGCATACCACCGGCGGCTACCTGGCCTGGGCCTCTTGGACCTTCTGGGCGGTGTTTGACTACAAGCCCGGTGAAGTCTTCTGGTGCACGGCCGATGTCGGCTGGGTCACCGGCCACTCCTATGTGGTCTATGGCCCGCTCTCGAATGGCGGGACCAGCCTGATCTTCGAAGGCGTGCCCAACTATCCCACCCCCAGCCGCTTCTGGGAGGTGATCGACAAGCACAGGGTCGAGATCTTCTATACCGCCCCCACGGCCCTGCGAGCCCTGATGCGCGAGGGCGACGACCACGTCACGAAGAACGATCTTTCGAGCCTGCGCCTGCTGGGCAGTGTCGGCGAGCCGATCAATCCCGAGGCCTGGCTCTGGTACCACCGCGTGGTCGGCAAGGGGAAACTGCCGATCGTCGACACCTGGTGGCAGACCGAGACCGGCGGCATGCTGATCACGCCCCTGCCCGGTGCCACCGACCTCAAGCCGGGGTCAGCCTCCAAGCCCCTGCCCGGCGTCAAGCCGCAGCTGGTCGACGCCGAGGGCCAGGTCCTGGACGGGGCCACCGAAGGCAATCTCGTGATCACCGACAGCTGGCCCGGCCAGATGCGCACGGTCTATGGCGACCATGGCCGGTTCTTCGACACCTATTTCTCGACCTATCCCGGCAAGTACTTCACCGGCGACGGCTGCCGCCGCGACGCCGACGGCTATTACTGGATCACCGGCCGGGTCGATGACGTGATCAATGTCTCGGGCCACCGCCTGGGCACGGCCGAGATCGAGAGCGCCCTCGTCGCCCACGAGACCGTCGCCGAGGCCGCCGTGGTCGGCTATCCGCACGATATCAAGGGCCAGGGCGTCTATGCCTATGTGACCCTGAATGCCGGCACCGAGGCGACCGACGACCTGCGCAAGGCGTTGATTCTCTGGGTTCGCCACGAGATTGGGCCGTTCGCAGCCCCCGACATCATCCAGTGGGCCCCGGGCCTGCCCAAGACCCGCTCGGGCAAGATCATGCGCCGCATCCTGCGCAAGATCGCCGAGAACGAACTCGGCAGTCTGGGCGACACCTCGACCCTGGCCGATCCGTCGGTCGTCGACGATCTGGTAAAAAACCGCGCCGGGGCCTAACCGAACGCCGTCTGGCGCGTTAGCCTCTGCGCGATGCGCCGTCGGATTTCCCTCATCCTGCTCCTCCTGGCCAGCCCGGCCCTGGCTGATGCCGGCTGGGCCGGGCGGCTGAGCCTGGGCGAGATCCCGATCGAGGCCCATGCCGACGCCCAGGGCCGGGGCGGCATGGTCAGGGCCGCCATCGATATTCCCGCCCCGGCCTCAGTGGTCTGGCGGACCATTCTCGACTGCGACCGGGCGGCGCGGATGACCCCGGGGGTCAAGCGCTGCCGGGTCCTGACCCGCGCGGCGAATGGCCGGTCGGAACTGCGCGAGCACCTCGTCAAATGGAGCTTCTTCCTGCCGGCCCTGAAGTCGACCTCGCGGATCGATCTGGAGCCGGACCGCAGCATCCGTTTCACCTGTGTCGGCGGCGACATCCGCGCCTGCGAAGGCTCCTGGAGCCTGGAGCCGATCCGCGGCGGGACCGCCACCCGCGTCACCTATGAAATGTGGGCCGCCGCGCCCTTCGCCCTGTCGGCACCCCTGCTCAGCAGCCTGATGCGCCGCGATGTGCCCGACGCCCTGAAGGCCCTGCGCCGCGAATGCCTGGAGGTCGAGTGATCCCGGGGCCGCAGGACCCGCCGGACGGTCTTTGGCTGTTCGACGGGGTCTGCAATCTCTGTTCGGGCTCGGTAGCCCTGGTCCTGCGGCTCGATCGCGAGGGGGGCATCCGGTTCACTCCGATCCAGTCCCCCTATGGCCGCCAGCTGGCCCTCGCCCACGGCATTGATCCCGACCATCCGGACAGCTTCCTCTTTCTGGATCGCGGCCAGGCCCTGGCCAAGACCGCCGCGATCGGGGCGCTGCTCCGCCGCATGCGAGCGCCCTGGCGCTGGCTGGCCTTCATCGACCGCCTGCCACGCCGCCCCATGGACTGGGCCTATGACTGGCTCGCGGCCAACCGCTACCGCCTGATGGGCAAGAAGGCAGTGTGCATGGTCCCCTCGCCCGCCGTACGTGCCCGGTTCATCCTGGAGCCGCCGCCCGGGTGATGCGGGCCCCCTTCATGACAAGACGGTAAGCTTTCGCCCGGCTGGCGCGGTGATAGGGTCGCCGCAACCGCGTTTGCTGGAGCCCATCCGAATGATCCGTCCCGTCGCCAAGGCCGCCCTCGTGGCGCTGGCCCTCTCGACCACCGCCCTGTCGCCCCTGGCCTTTGCCGCCCCCGCGACCGCCTCGATCAGCGTGCCGCCGATCGCCTACAAGGAGCGGGTGCTGGCCAATGGCCTGAAGGTGTTCACCGCCCGCGACACGACAACGCCCAATGTCACGGTCCAGGTCTGGTACGGCGTCGGCTCCAAGGACGACCCGGAGGGCCGTTCGGGCTTTGCGCACCTCTTCGAACACCTGATGTTCAAGGCCACGCGCAACATGCCCAACGAGTCGATCGACCGCCTCACTGAAGATGTCGGCGGCTTCAACAACGCCTCCACCTATGACGACTTCACCAACTATTACGAGGTGGTGCCGGCCAACCATCTGGAGCGCCTGCTCTGGGCCGAGGCCGATCGCCTGGGCTCTCTGGTCATCGACGAGGCGGTGTTCGCCTCGGAACGCGATGTCGTGAAGGAAGAGCTGCGCCAGCGGGTTCTGGCCGATCCCTATGGCCGACTGTTCGCCCTCTATGTGCCCCAGCAGTCCTTCACCACCCACCCCTACAAGCGTCCCGGCATCGGTTCGATCGAAGAACTGGACGCGGCCACGGTCGATGACGTCCGCGCCTTCCACGCCACCTATTATCGCCCGGACAATGCCACCCTGATCGTGGCCGGCAATTTCGACGAGGCCCAGCTGCAGGCCCTGGTCGACAAGTATTTTGCCCCGCTGAAGACGCCGGCCGCGCCCCTGCCCAAGGTCACCGTGGTCGAGCCGCCCCGCGCCGGACCGAAGACGGTCAATACCTATGGTCCGAACGTGCCGCTTCCGGCGGTGGCGATCACCTGGCTGGCCCCGGCCTCGGCCGACAAGGACGCCCCGGCCCTGGCCGTGCTGGACGCCATCCTCTCGGCCGGCAAGTCGTCGCGCCTCTATGACACCCTGGTCTATGACCAGAAGGTCGCCCAGTCGGTCTTCTCCTCGGGCCCGACCAATGCCCAGCCGGGCCTGTTCTATGTCGGGGCCGTGATGGCCGGCGGCAAGACGGCCGAGCAGGGTGAGGCCTCCCTTCTGGCCCAGGTGGCCCGCCTGCGCGACGCCCCGCCGTCCGAGGCCGAGCTGGCCGAGGCCAAGACCGGCCTGCTGGCCGACGCGGTACGCCGCCGCGAAGAGATCGATGGCCGCGCCTTCGCCATCGGCTATGCCCTGCTGACCGACGGTGATGCCGCCCGCGCTAATACCAACCTGGCCGACCTCCAGGCCGTGACCGCCGCCGACGTGCAGCGGGTTGCGAAAAAGTGGCTGGCCGATGATCGCCGCACCGCCATCCGCTATCTGCCGGAATCCGCCCGGCCGGCCGGCGAGAAGGACAATACCCCGGTTCCGCCGAAGGTCGCCTCGGTCAAGTTCAATGGCACCATCACCACCCTGGCTCCGGAGGCCGAGCGCCAGAAGGCTCCGGCCGTCGCGGCACCGATCGCCGCCGTCCTGCCGAGCCCGGTCGAAAAGACCCTGGCCAACGGCCTGCGGGTGATTGTCGCCAAGTCGAGCGACCTGCCCCTGATTACCGCCGACCTCACGGTTCGCGGCGGGGCCAGCGCCGACCCGGCCGGTCTGGCCGGGGCCTCCAGCCTGACCGCCGAGCTGCTGACCGAAGGCACCAAGACCCGCAGCGCAGGCGACATCGCCAGCCAGACCGAGGCCCTGGGGGCCAATCTGGCGGCCGGCTCGGGCTGGGAGGCTGCCTCCCTGACCCTCAGCGTGATCGCCGACAAGGCTACTCCGGCCATGGCGATCATGGCTGACGTCGCCCAGAACCCGGTCTTCAAGGCCGAGGAACTGGACCGCGTCCGTACCGAGACCCTGGACGGGCTTTCGGTGGCCTATCAGCGTCCCGGCTCGCTGGCGGCCTATGCCAGCGCGCCCCTGCTCTATGCCGGCTCGGCCTATGGCCATGTGGCCGGCGGCACGCCGGGCTCCCTGCCCAAGATCAAGCGGGACGATCTCGTCAAGATGCATGCCGCAGCCTGGCGACCGGACAATGCCGTTCTGGTGCTGACCGGCAATCTGACGCCCGAGGCCGGGTTCGCCCTGGCCGAAAAAGCGTTCGGCGGCTGGAAGAAGCCGGCGACCCCGGCACCGGCCCTGCCGGCCGCGCCGGCGGGCTACAAGCCGCGCAACCTGGTCATCGACCTGCCGGGCACCGGCCAGGCCGCCGTGACCCTGGCCAAGCCGGCCATCACCCGGGCCGATCCCAGCTATTATGCGGGCCTGGTGACCAATGCCGTTCTGGGAGTCGGCTTCTCCTCGCGTCTGAACCAGGAAATCCGCATCAAGCGCGGCCTATCCTACGGGGCCGGTTCCAGCCTGACCCCGCAGGGCCAGTTCGGCGGCTTCTCGGCCCGGGTCCAGACCAAGAACGAATCGGCCGGCCAGGTGGTCAGCCTGGTCCAGGCCGAACTGACCCGTCTGGCGGCCGAGCCGGCCTCGGCCGGCGAGCTGACGGCCCGCAAGTCGGTCCTGGTCGGGGGCTTCGGCCGCGAACTGGGTACGTCGGAGGGCCTGGCGGACATCCTGGGCAATCTGGCCGTCTATGGCGTGCCACTGAACGAGATCCAGAGCTATGCGGCCAAGGTTGAGGCGGTCAGCGCAGCTGACGTTCAGGCCTTTGCCAAGGCCTATATGGATCCGGCCCGGGCCAGCATCATCATCGCCGGCGACCGCACGAAGATGGGCGACACCCTGGCGAGCGCCGTGCCGAACGCCACGGTGATCCCGGCGGCCCAGCTGGACCTCGACAGCCCGACCCTGACCAAGGGCAAATAGGACAGACAGACTTCGTCATCCCGGTTCGCGCCGCCGGCGTGAGCCGGGATGACAGGGTTTCAGGCTTTCGGCCTGGGTTTCGCCGGCACCTTGGCCGGTGCCTTCGCAGCCGCCGCCTTGGGCGCGGCGGCCACAACCTGCGGTGCCGCCTCCCGGGCCAGCAGGTCCCGGATCTCCATCAGCAGGGCTTCCTGGGCCGTCGGAGCGGCGGGCGCTTCCGGGGCGGGCTCGGCTGCGTCAGCGCGGCGGATGCCATTGACGATCTTGACCAGCAGGAACACCACGGCGGCCACGATCAGGAACTGGATCAGGGTGTTGATGAAGGCGCCGTACTGAACGGCGACCTTCTCCACGGCCTCGGTGGCCTTGTCTTCGGGCTTGAGCACCCATTCCAGCTTGGAGAAGTCCAGGCCCCCGGTCAGCAGGCCGATCGGCGGCATGATCACCTGGTCGACCAGGCTCTTGACGATGCCGTTGAAGGCCGCGCCGATGATCACGCCGACGGCAAGATCAATGACGTTGCCGCGCGAGATGAACTCGCGAAATTCCTTGATGACACTCATGACCGGGCCTCGCCGACTGGGCTTGCAGAAGGCCGCAAGGCTGACGGCGTTCGGGCCCGGAGGTCAAGGCTGGGTCAGCTACTCGTCGGCGTTGAGCCGGGCCCGCAGTTCCTTGCCGCTCTTGAAGAACGGAACATGCTTGGCGCGGACGTCGACGGTTTCGCCAGTCCGCGGGTTGCGACCGGCACGGGCCGGGCGCGAGCGGACGGACAGGGCACCAAAGCCGCGCAGCTCGACGCGACCGCCGCCTTCCAGGGCACCGATCATGCGCTCCAGAATGACGCTGACAACGCGCTCGACGTCTTTCTGCGTCAGGTGCGGATTTTCATTCGCGAGCCTGGCGATGAGTTCAGACTTGATCATCGATATCCCCGGCGCCGGAGGAGGAGGCGGCGCGAGCGGACCTTTGCCCAAGGGTGGTTGAGTCTTCAAGAGGCAGGTTGAGATTCTGACCGGCGAGCTGCGCCGTTGGGCCGGGCCACTCAGACATGTTCGACTGCATCAATACCGCATTTGGGCATCAAAATGCCGCCGGAGCGGCCAAGACAACAGGGTTTTCGCTGAATGACCCGCCCAAAGGCGGAAAAGAAACCCTTCTGAAGGGCGGTGGAGAAATCTGACGGCCCCGGCTGAGAACGACCCCGCAGAGAACCCTCTGACCTCACCAAAGCTCACCCCATCCAAGGACTTAGCGACCAGGAGCGGTGGGTTTGGCGCAAAGAAAACGGCGGCCGGATCGCTCCGGCCGCCGCTGACTTCAGTCTTTGATGAGAGCGAAGACTATTCCTTCGGGGTAGCCCGCTCGCGCAGGGCGGCACCCAGGATGTCGCCCAGCGAAGCGCCGGAGTCCGACGAGCCGAACTGCTCGATGGCTTCCTTCTCTTCGGCCATTTCCAGCGACTTGATCGACATCGAAACGCGGCGGGCCGCCTTGTCGATGTTGGTGATCTGAGCGTCGACGCGGTCACCCACGGCGAAGCGCTCGGGGCGCTGTTCCTGACGGTCGCGCGACAGGTCCGACTTGCGGATGAACGCGGTCATCAGGGCGTCGTCTTCGCCGAAGCGAACTTCGATGCCGCCGGTGGTCACTTCGGTCACGGTGACGGTGACGGTCTGACCCTTGCGATAGGTGTCGCCCGACATCGGATCGCCGCCGAGCTGCTTGATGCCCAGCGAGATGCGTTCCTTCTCGACGTCAACGTCGAGAACCTTCGCCTTGACCATGTCGCCCTTCTTGTAGCGGGCCATGGCTTCTTCGCCCGACGCGCTCCAGTCGATGTCCGACAGGTGCACCATGCCGTCGATGTCGTTGTCGAGGCCGATGAACAGACCAAACTCGGTCGCGTTCTTGACTTCGCCTTCGACGGTCGAGCCGACCGGGTGGGTTTCGAGGAACGAATCCCACGGGTTGGCCAGGGCCTGCTTCAGGCCCAGCGACACGCGACGCTTGGACGGATCGACGTCAAGCACGACCACGTCGACTTCCTGCGAGGTCGAGACGATCTTGCCGGGGTGGACGTTCTTCTTGGTCCAGGACATTTCCGAGACGTGGACCAGGCCTTCAACGCCGGCTTCCAGCTCAACAAACGCGCCGTAGTCGGTGATGTTGGTGATGCGGCCGGTGAACTTGGCACCGACCGGGTACTTCGCTTCCACGCCGTCCCACGGATCCGACTGCAGCTGCTTCATGCCGAGGCTGATGCGCTGGGTGTCCGGGTTGATCTTGACGATCTGAACCTTGACGGTGTCGCCCACGGCCAGGACCTGGCTCGGGTGGTTGACGCGCTTCCAGCTCATGTCGGTGACGTGCAGCAGGCCGTCGATGCCGCCGAGGTCCACGAACGCACCGTAGTCGGTGATGTTCTTGACCACGCCTTCGCGGATTTCACCCTCTTGCAGCTGCGACACCAGTTCGGTGCGCTGCTCGGCGCGGGCTTCTTCCAGAATGGCGCGACGCGAGACGACGATGTTGCCGCGCGGACGGTCCATCTTGAGGATGGCGAAGGGCTGTTCCTTGCCCATGAGCGGGCCGACGTCGCGCACCGGGCGGATGTCGACTTGCGAACCGGGCAGGAACGCCGAGGCACCGCCCAAGTCGACGGTGAAGCCGCCCTTGACGCGACCGACGATGGCACCGAGCACCGGAACGTTCTGGGCGTAGACGCCTTCCAGACGGGTCCAGGCTTCTTCGCGCTTGGCCTTTTCGCGGCTGATGACCGCTTCGCCCAGGGCGTTTTCGAGGCGCTCCAAGAACACTTCGACGTGGTCGCCGACCTTGATGGTGGGCTTGCCGGCTTCGTCGACGCCGAATTCCTTCTGGGGAACGCGGCCTTCGGTCTTCAGACCGACGTCGATGATCGCGAAGTCCTTTTCAATACCGACAACGATACCCTTGACGACGGTGCCTTCCGCGAAGTCGCGGCCGCCCATGGAATCGTTCAGCAGCGCTTCGAAATCGTCGCGCGTCGGGTTGAAGCTCATATCGTCAGCCATGCTGATGTTTAGTCTCGTGTTGAGGGAGGCCCCATTGGTAAAGGCCGTCGGATGACGGTTCTGGGGATTCCGGGTTGGGTGATTTTTGATGCGGATCCGGCGCTTCCTAAGCGGCGGCGAGGCGGGCGTTAGATTAGCCCGGGAGGTCTCCCGACCGGGCGCGCGCCGTCTCGACAATGCGGCGGGCCGCATCGAAGGCCTGCTCTATAGTCATTTCCGACGTGTCGAGCAAGACGGCGTCTGGAGCCTGGGTCATGGGGGCGTTTTCCCGCCCACCGTCGCGGGCGTCGCGCTTGTGGATGTCGGCCAGAACATCGTCAAAGCTGACCATCTCGCCTTGACCCGACAGCTGTTTCCAGCGGCGTTCGGCCCGGATTTCCGGTGTCGCGGTGACATAAAGCTTGGCCGGGGCCTCGGGGGCGATGACCGTGCCAATGTCGCGGCCGTCAATCACCGAGCCCGGCTCGCGCTTGGTGAAGTCGCGTTGCAGGGCGAACAAGGCCGCGCGGACACCGGGGTGCACCGCCACGCGGCTGGCGGCCTCGCCGGCGGCGCGGGTGCGGACCTCGGCCTTTTCCAGCTCGGACAGGTCCAGGCCCCGGGCGGCGGCTTCCGCCGCGACGGCGTCGTCCAGGTCGCCGCTCGCGCCCAGCAACCGCACCCCGACCGCGCGGTAGAGCAGGCCGGTGTCCAGCATCGGATAGCCGTAGAGCGCCGCCAGCCGGCTGGCGACCGTGCCCTTGCCCGAGGCGGCCGGGCCGTCGACGGCGATGATGAAGGCCATGGTCTAGGCTTCCGACAGGTCCGCGCCCAGGCCGCGCATCAGGTCGGCAAAGCCCGGGAAGCTGGTGGCGATCATGCCCGGTTCGTCAACGGCCACGCCCTGCTGGGCGGCCATGCCGAGGATCAGGTGGCTCATGGCGATGCGGTGATCGCCGTGGGTGTGGACCAGACCACCTCCGCGTACGGGGTGATTGCCGCCGCAGGTTCCCATGACGATCATCCCTTCGGGCTCTTCCTCGACGCTGACGCCACAGGCCGTGAGGCCCGCCGCCGTCAGGGCGATGCGGTCGCTTTCCTTGACCCGCATCTCGCCGATGCCGCGCATCACGGTCGGGCCGTCGGCGAAGGCGGCAGCCACGGCCAGGATCGGATACTCGTCGATCATCGCCGGCGCGCGCTCGGGCGGCACGACCACACCCCTCAGCTGGGAATAGCGAGCGGTGATGTCGCCGACCTCCTCGCCGCTGGACATCCGGACGTTCGAGATCACCAGATCCGCGCCCATCTCCTGCAGGGTCGTGAACAGGCCGGTGCGCAGCTCATTGAGCATCACGCCCTCGACCGTGACCTCCGAGCCCGGCACGATCAGGCCGGCCACCAGCGGGAAGGCCGCCGACGACGGATCGCCGGGAACCGAGACATGGGTCCCGGTCAGTTTTTGGCCGGCCGGCAGGCGGATATGGCGGGCACCGTCCCTGTCCTCGACGATCACCTCGGCCCCGAACCCGCGCAGCATGCGCTCGGTGTGGTCGCGGGTCGCTTCCGGTTCGATCACCTCGACGCCGCCCTCGGCATGAAGGCCGGCGAGCAGCACAGCTGATTTCACCTGGGCCGAGGCCATGGGCAGGCGATAGGTCAGGCCGCGCAGATTGCCGCCCTTGAGGGTCAGGGGCAGGCGGCCCTTGTCGCGGCCCAGCCAGGTCGCGCCCATGCGGGCCAAGGGGTCAAGAACCCGGCCCATGGGCCGGCCGCGCAGCGACTGGTCGCCGGTGAAGGTGGAGCAGATGGCGAAACCGGCGGCGGCACCCATGATCAGGCGCACGCCCGTACCGGCATTGCCGCAGTCGATGACGTCGGTCGGTTCGGAAAAGCCGCCCTGGCCCTCGATGCGCCAGCGGCCGACACCCTCCTGCTCGACCCGTGCGCCGAAGGCCCCCATGGCCCTGGCCGTGGCCAGGACATCATCGCCCTCGAGCAGGCCCTCGACCGTCGTCGTGCCCGTCGCCAGGGCACCCAGGATCATGGATCGGTGCGAGATCGACTTGTCGCCGGGGGCGCGGACAGTGCCGCGAAGGGCTCCGCCGGGCCCGCTCTTCAGTCCAGCCGCCGTCATGCCGTAACCGGCTCCCTAGTCATGGTGGGGTTCGCGAGGGGTTTGCTTTTGACAGCGGGCCCTGGTCATGGCAAGTGACCGGCCGCTTTTCCCATCTGGATCAAAGGTTCGCCTCTTGGCCAATCCCGAATTGGGCGCAAAACAAATTTGCCCCAACTGCCAATCGAAATTCTATGACCTGGGCCGCCGTCCGGCCCTTTGCCCGAAGTGTGGCGAGTCGTTTGATCCGGAAGAGGCGCTGAAATCGCGCCGCGTCCGGGCGCGCGCCGTCACCCCGGACTATGACGCCGAGGACGAGAAGCCCGCTCCGGAGCCCAAGGACGAGGATGGCTTCGAGGACGAGGTCGATGAGACGCCGGAAATCGACAAGGTCGAGCCGGACGTCATCGAGACCGACGACGAAGACGCCGATCCGGGCGCGCCGACCCCGGCGGGCGGCGACGATCTGGGCGTCGACTTCGCCGAGGACGAAGATCTTGCCGAAGACGAGGCTGATGACGTCCCGTTCCTCGAAGACGAGGACGAAGATGTGCTCGACGACGAGATCGAAGGCCTTCCGGGTGCCGACGACGACGATCGCTAGGGCCTGAACCGGCCTTCGAAAAATTCTTCGAAAAAAGTTCGCCGGGAGGGTTGATCCAGAAATCCTCCCGGCATAGGTTCCGCGCCTCGCCGGGAGCGACCTGATCGGTCCAGGCGAGAAACACCAAGGTTCTCTTGGGAAACCAAGGACCTCGGGGCTTTAGCTCAGCTGGTAGAGCGCTTGCATGGCATGCAAGAGGTCAGCGGTTCGACCCCGCTAAGCTCCACCAAGACGGCCGCTTCCCTAAAGGGAGCGGCCGTTTCCATTTCCGGCCGCCCCTGACAAACTTCCGCCCTTGCTGTCCCCTCATCCTGGCGCGTCCAAGGATGGTGAACGCAGGACCGGTAGGAGCGATCTCATGCGACCATGGCTGCTGATTGGGCTGGCCGGCGGCCTGAACCTGCTGGTCCAGGCGACAGAGGGCGGATCGGGCACGACGCCCCGCCTGTCGATACCGCTGCAGTGCGAACTTGGCGTCAGTTGCGTCGTCCAGAACCTGGTTGACCGCGATCCGGGCCCAAGTGCCCGGGACTACCAGTGCGGCTCCCTGACCTATGAAGCGCATAACGGGGTCGATTTCCGCCTGAGGGACCTTAGGGCCCAACAGGCCGGCGTTGCGGTCCTGGCGGCCGCTGACGGGACGGTGGCGCGACTCCGTGACGACATGCCCGATGTCTCGGTGAAGACGACGGGCGTGGCCGCCGTAAAGGGCCAGGAATGCGGCAACGGTCTGGTCATCAACCATGGCGGCGGACTGGTCACCCAGTATTGCCACATGCGCCAGGGCTCACTGGTCGTGAAACCCGGCCAGACGGTCCGGCGCGGCCAGGCCCTGGGACAGGTTGGGCTTTCCGGCCTGACCGAGTATCCGCATCTGCACTTCACTGTCCGGCAGGGCAACGCGGTCATAGACCCGTTTGCGCCGGATCCCGGGACGGCAGGGGCCTGCGGGTCCGGACCCGGTCTGTGGACGACCGCCGCCGCCGCCCAGATGCGCTACAAGCCGCGTGCCGTGCTCAACTCTGGCTTTGCAGCCGGCCCGGCGACCATGGAGGCCATCGAGGCCGGAGATCTCGCCCGGCCGGGCTCAGCGACCTCTCTGGTGGCCTATGTGCGCGCGATCGGCCTTAAGGTCGGCGATGAGGCCCGCCTGACCGTCAGGGCCCCGGATGGTGCGGTTCTGGCGGAAACCAAGATGGCGGCCCTGACCAGCGCCAAGGCCCAGTTCATGCTGTTCACCGGCAAGAAGGCCCCGGCAGGAGGGTGGCCGCGGGGCCACTATGAAGCCCATTATGTGATCCTTCAGGCCGGGGGGGGCGTGACAGAGGCCCGCTGGTCGATCACAATTTAACGATCTTGTGTCGGCGATCCCGGATTGGCCCGCGTTTCCCCTTTCAGGTGAACCGGATCTGTGGCATATTCTGATCTCAGCCTTGTTCTCCAGCGCGGCTGTGTCACTCCGGCCGGGCGGCGAAACCTGATGGTTTTGCGGCCCGGCCGTTCGAGTTTTGGAGCTTGAGCTTAAGCCAGGTTGTCCCGGCTTGCGGCGCACCGTTTTCATTTCGCCATGATCTGTGCCTGCCTCCGCCGGCCCTTCTTGTTGGGCGAGTTTGGCTTGCGTGGGCTTGAGGCAAGGCCTGGCGTCTCCGTTCAGGGCCTTGTGGACCAGGCAAAAAAAGGGGGCCGCCCCGGAGGGCGGCCCCGCAATCTTCAGCCTGTGAGGCGAAGCTTAGTTGTCCGAAGCCACGAAGGACGCGGCCGACACGTCGTTCAGGGTCGAACCCTGCAGGACGACGACGTTGTCCGTGGTGGTACCAACGCTTTGCGAGTCGACGAACACGTAAACGTCCGAACCGACCTGGACGGCGACGAACCGAACCACCAAGTCCGCAGCGAACTTGGCATTGGCCAGGGCCAGAGCGGCCGTGTAGCTGGCGGCGCTGTCTTCGAAGTAGTTCGAGGTCGCACCGGCCAGGCCGAAGTCCATGGCGTCGTCCGCGGTGAAGCCGGTGATGATGTCCGACACCGAGTTGCCGGCATCAGCGATCGTGGCATCGGTCGACGGGCTGAAGATGAACAGGTCAGCGCCGGTACCACCGGTCAAGACGTCCCGACCCAGGCCACCGGTGATGGTGTCGTCGCCAGCGCCACCCAGGAGGGTGTCGTTGCCCGAACCACCCTGGATGCTGTCGTTGCCGTCACCGCCGTCGATGCTGTCGTTGTTGTTCCCGCCCGAGAGGCTGTCATTCCCCAGGTCGCCGAACAGCAGGTCATTGTCGTCGCCGCCCGAGATGACGTCATTACCCTGGCCACCGCGCATGGTGTCGTCGCCAAAGTCGCCGTTCAGGGTGTCATTGCCCAGGTTGCCCTGGATGAAGTCGTTGCCGCCGGAGCCGCTAAGCCCGTCATTGCCCTGGCCGCCATAGATGGTGTCGTCGCCACCGCCACCTTGGACGTTGTCATTGCCCTGGTTACCCTGAGCCCAGTTCCCCCTGTAGGACAGGGTTATGGTGTCATTGCCTTCACCGCCGAAGATGGTGGCGACGCCCTCGGTTGCGGTCAGGGTGTCGTTGCCGTTGTCGCCATTAATGACATCATTGCCGAGACCGCCGATGATGGTGTCGTTGCCGACGCCGCCGTTGAAGATGTCGGCCGAGCCGCTGCCCCCCTCGTTATCGACGAGAGTGTCATTGCCGGTGCCGCCGTTGATGGTGTCGGTGCCGTTGCCGCCAACAATGGTGTCATCGCCAGCGTCGCCGTTGATCAGGTCGCTGCCGTTGTCGCCGGTCAGGGTGTCAGCGTCAGCGCCGCCAGTGATCACGTCATTGCCGTTGCCGCCGAGGATGCTGTCAGCGCCGGTCGAGCCGCTGATACGGTCGTTGCCGTTGCCCGCGTCAACCGTGCCCGCGCCGGTCAGGTACAGGGCGTCGGCGAAGCCGGTGCCCGTGACGCTGGTGCCCGAACCGATGTCGAACTTCGAACCGTCCGAGAATGTGATCTCGCTCAGGGCCGTCGCTTCGAAGGTCACCGAACGGGTGCCATAGGTCACGATGATCTTGGCCGTCGTGGTCGGGGTGGCGTCGGTCAGGGTGTAGGTCACGCTGGCGGCCGTCGCGGCTTGAGTCGCGAAGGTCAGGATATCGGTGCCGCCAACGAAGCCAGCGGCTTGCGAGTCGGTGATCGTCTCAAAAACGTACGTAGTCGTCGGAAGCATTACTGGCATCAAAAACTCCAAAGTCGTGATCAAGAGCCGCAAGAGCCCACCCTCTCGCACCATAGGGTGGAGAGCCTGAGTTCTACGGCCGAAACTAAAACGCTCGCTGGAGGCGTTGCCCCCCCGGTCAAGCTTGCCCAGGACACCGATATCCGTTCGGCTTCGTGACTGCAACCGCGCGGCGATAAACGGTGCTCAATATCGTATTTCGACTTTCGAAGGACGGCAAAACATGGGAACAGGGGCCGTCAGCCTTGTTCTCCAGCGCGGCTGTGTCACTCCGGCCGGGCGGCGAAACCTGATGGTTTTGCGGCCCGGCCGTTCGAGTTTTGGAGCTTGAGCTTGAGCCTGGTTGTCCCGGCTTGCGTCGCTCCATTTTCATTCCGCTGTGATTTGTGTCTGTCCTCTGCACGCCCTTTGTGAGCGGGCTTTGCATGCGATGGCCTGACCCAAGGCTGGGCGCGCCCGATCAAGGCCTTGTGGACCAGGCAAAAAAAGGGGGCCACCCCGAAGGATGGCCCCACAATCTTCCGCCTGTGAGGCGTAGATTAGCCGACCGAGGTCACGAAGGAGTCGGCCGAGACGTCCGCCAGGGTCGAACCCTGCAGGACGACGACGTTGTCCGTGGTCGTGCCAGCGGTCTGCGAGTCGACGAAGACGTAGACGTCGGTACCGACTTGGACGGCCACGAACTGGACCACCAGGTCAGCAGCGAACTTGGCGTTCGCCAGGGCCAGAGCGGCGGTGTAGCTGGCGGCGGTGTCTTCGTAGTAGTTCGAAGTCGCACCAGCCAGACCGAAGTCCAGGTCGTCGTCCGCGGTGAAGCCGGTGATGATGTCCGACACCGAGTTACCGGCATCAGCGATCGTGGCATCGGTCGCCGCAGCGAAGATGAACACGTCAGTGCCAGCACCGCCGGTCATGTTGTCCTGGCCGAGGCCACCGGTGATGAAGTCGTCGCCAGCGCCACCCGCGAGGATGTCGTTGCCGTCGCCACCAACGATCGAGTCGTCGCCGTCGCCGCCGTCAACATTGTCAGCACCAGCGCCAGCGCTGATGGTGTCGTTGCCGAGGTCACCGAAGATCAGGTCGTTACCAGCCGAGTCGCTGATGTTGTCGTTGCCCTGACCGCCACGGATGGTGTCATTGCCAGCGTCGCCGTTCAGGACGTCATTACCCATGTTGCCCTGGATAAAGTCGTTGCCACCGGCACCAACGATGACGTCGTTGTCCTGGCCACCATAGATGGTGTCGAGGCCAGCGTCGCCGTTGATGATGTCGTTGCCCTGGTTGCCCTGGGCCCAGCTGCCGGCAGCGTTCAGGATGATGGTGTCGGTGCCGTAACCGCCGAACAGGGTGTCGGTGCCAGCGCCGGCCACGAGGGTGTCGTTGCCGTTGTCGCCGTTGATGGTGTCGTTGCCGAGACCGCCGGTGATCGAGTCAGCGTCGTTGCCGCCGTTGAACACGTCAGCAGCGCCGGTGCCGTCGCCGTCGGTGATGACGTCAGCGCCGGTGCCACCGTTGATGGTGTCGGTGCCGTTGCCGCCCGAGATGGTGTCAGCGCCAGAGTCGCCGTTGATCAGGTCGTTGCCGTTGTCGCCGACCAGGGTGTCAGCACCAGCGCCGGCGGTGACGACGTCATTGCCGTTGCCGCCAACGACGTTGTCGTCGCCGGTCGAACCGCTGATGCGGTCGTTGCCGTTGCCGCCGTCAACCGTGCCAGCGCCGGTCAGGTACAGGGCGTCAGCGAAGCCGGTGCCGGTGACGTTAGCACCCGAACCGATGTCGAACTTCGAGCCGTCCGAGAACGTGATTTCGCTCAGGGCGGTCGATTCGAAGGTCACCGTACGGGTGCCATAGGTCACGATGATCTTGGCGGTCGTGGTCGGGGTGGCGTCGGTCAGGGTGTAGGTGACGCCAGCAGCGGTAGCGGCCTGATCAGCGAAGGTCAGGGTGTCGGTGCCGTTCACGAAGCCAGCGGCTTGCGTATCGGTGATGGTTTCAAAAACGTAGGCAGTCATCAAAAGCTCCAAGGTTGTGATCGCTAGCCAGGAGAACTCTACCCTCCCCACCGGTTCGGTGGAGCGCTTTGTTCCCTGGCCGAAACTAGAACTTGCTCTTGGAGCGATGCCCCCGGTCAAGTTTGCCCCAGTATATCGATATCCGTTCGGTTTGGAGACTGCAACCAAGCCGCACTACAGGGATCCACTTTCTGTTTACTTTTGACTTTCGGCGGGCGGCGAAACATGGGAACAGAAAGCGTCGGCCTTGTTCTCCAGCGTGGCTGTGTCACTCCGGCCGGGCGGCGAGACCTGATGGTTTTGCGGTCCGGCCGTTCGAGTTTTGGGGCTTCAGCCACCGCCGGTTTGCCCCAGCTTGCTGCACGCTATTTCCGTCCGTTGTAATTTGGGCCAGTGTTCCCTTCGCCCTGTCAGGGCCGTCTGTTCTGGTCCAGGACAGGCGCAAGGCTGCACGCCCTCGCTCAGACCCTCGTCGGCCATGCATGAAAAGGGGGCCACCCCGAAGGGTGGCCCATTAGGCGCCCGCCCCCAGATCAGTCGCCCGAGACGAACGAGGCGGCCGAGACGTCCTCTAGGGTCGAGCCCTGCAAAATGACGACATTGTCCGTGGTGGTACCGACGGTTTGCGAGTCGACGAACACATAGACGTCCGAACCGACCTGAACGGCCACGAACCTTGCCACCAGGTCCGCAGCGAACTTGGCATTGGCCAAGGCCAGTGCAGCCGTATAGCTGACGGCGGTGTCTTCGAAGTAGTTCGAGGTCGCACCCGGCAGGCCGAAGTCCATGGCGTCGTCCGCCGTGAAGCCGGTGATGATATCCGACACCGAGTTGTCGGCATCAGCGATCGTGGCATCGGTCGACGGGCTGAAAATGAACACGTCCGCGCCGGCACCACCGGTCATGACGTCGCGACCCAGGCCGCCGGTAAGATAGTCGTCGCCGGCACCACCCGCGAGGGTGTCATTGCCTTCGCCACCCACGATCAGGTCATTGCCGTCGCCACCGTCGACAGTGTCGGCACCGATGCCAGCCGCGATGGTGTCGTTGCCAAGGTCGCCGAAGATCAGGTCGTTACCCGCCGAGTCGTTGATGGTGTCATTGCCCTGACCGCCACGGAGGGTGTCATTGCCCGCATCGCCGTTCAGGACGTCATTGCCCAGATTGCCCTGGATGAAGTCATTGCCGCCGGAACCGACGATGGTGTCATTGTCCTGGCCGCCATAGAGGGTGTCCTGGCCCTCCTCACCGGTAATGGTGTCATTGCCCTGGTTGCCCTGGGCCCAGCCGCCGTCAGAGCTCAGCTCGATGGTGTCGTTGCCATAGCCACCAAACATGGTGTGGATGCCGGCATAGGACGTCAGCGTATCATTGCCGTTTTCGCCATAGAGGGTGTCATTGCCTCCGCCTGAGGTGATGGTGTCGTTGCCGTCGCCGCCATAGAACAGATCGTCGCCTGCCTGGTCTTCGCCTTCATACTCGCCGATGGTATCGGCACCGGTGCCGGCATAGATGGTGTCCTGGCCATTGGCCCCGCTCAGACTGTCGTCCCCAACATCACCATTGATAATGTCATTGCCATTGCCGCCCCACAGGGTGTCGTTGCCGTTGCCGCCGGCGAGGGCGTCATTGCCATTATCGCCCCTGAGGAAGTCGGCCAGGGTTGAACCGCTGATCCGGTCGGAGCCGTTGCCGCCGTTGACCGTGGCCGCAGCGGTCAGAAAGATGGCGTCGGCGAAACCGGTGCCATTGATCGTGCCGGAACCGACCTGGAACTTGGAGCCGTCAGAGAAGCTGATGACGTCCAGACGGTTGGTGCCGGTAGACGCAAAGGTCACCGAACGTCCGCCAAAGGTCACCGTGATCTTGGCGATCGTGGTGGGCGTGGCTTCGGTCAGGGTGAAGGTGACGGCCGATGCGGTAGCCGCCTGATCAGCAAAGGTCAGGCTGTCGGTGCCATTCACGAAGCCCGCGGCCTGGCTGTCGGTGATGGTCTCAAAAACGTAGGCAGTCATCTAACACTCCAGAATCGAAATCATTGGCCACAGAACCTCCGCCCCGTGCACCCGATGGGTACAAGGCCCGCGCTGCGTGGCTGAACCTTAAGGCTTGTTTTCGGCGGCGGTGGCCCCGGCCAACCCGCCCCCGTTCGTGCTATCGGGCCAGCTGGACAGGCGCAACCGGGAGTCGGTGAACGGTGATAAGTTTCACACCCTGCCGTCGGGACGGTGCCTAATCCTGGGGCAGAATCTCTCTGTCCCGGCCTCCGAAGAGGCGGTTTCACTCTGGACAGGCAGGACGGCTGGAAACTTTGTGGGCCGGCCACCGGGGCGAGCCCCCCATCCAGGTCGCCGCGGACAGGACAAAAAAAGGGGGCCGCCCCGAAGGGCGGCCCCGCAATCCTAATCGACTTCTGTCAGATTACTCAGGAGCGTTGCTCACGAAGGAGGCCGCCGACACGTCGTTCAGGGTCGAACCCTGCAGGACGACGACGTTGTCCGTGGTCGTGCCAGCGGTCTGCGAGTCGACGAAGACGTAGACGTCGGTACCGACTTGGACGGCCACGAACTGGACCACCAGGTCAGCAGCGAACTTGGCATTGGCCAGGGCCAGAGCGGCGGTGTAGCTGCCGGCGGTGTCTTCGAAGTAGTTCGAAGTGGCACCAGACAGACCGAAGTCCATGGCGTCGTCCGAGGTGAAGCCGGTGATGATGTCCGACACCGAGTTACCGGCATCAGCGATCGTGGCATCGGTCGACGGGCTGAAGATGAACTGGTCAGCGCCGGTACCACCGGTCATCACGTCCTGGCCGAGGCCGCCGGTGATGGTGTCGTCGCCAGCGCCGCCCGCGAGGGTGTCTTTGCCGTCGCCACCGACGATCGAGTCATTGCCGTCGCCGCCGTCGACGTTGTCATTGCCTGAGCCCGCGCTGACGGTGTCGTTGCCGAGGTCACCGAAGATCAGGTCGTTGCCGGCCGAGTCGCTGATGCTGTCGTTGCCCTGACCGCCGCGGAGGGTGTCATTGCCAGCGTCGCCGTTCAGGACGTCATTACCCAGGTTGCCCTGGATGAAGTCGTTGCCGTCGCCGCCGGAGATCGTGTCATTGTCCTGGCCACCATAGATGGTGTCGAGGCCATCATTGCCGGTGATGGTGTCATTGCCCTGGTTGCCTTGGGCCCAGCTGCCGGCAGCGTTCAGGATGAGGGTGTCGGTGCCGAAACCGCCGAACAGGGTGTCGGTGCCAGCGCCGGCCACGAGGGTGTCGTTGCCGTTGTCGCCATTGATGGTGTCGTTGCCGAGGCCGCCGGTGATCGAGTCAGCGTCGTTGCCGCCGTTGAACACGTCGTTGGCAGCGGTGCCGTCGCCGTCGGTGATGATGTCAGCGCCGGTGCCACCGTTGATGGTGTCGGTGCCGTTGCCGCCCGAGAGGGTGTCAGCGCCAGCGTCGCCGTTGATCAGGTCGTTGCCGTTGTCGCCCCAAACCCAGTCAGCGTCGGCACCGGCGGTGACCACGTCATTGCCGTTGCCGCCATTGACCATGTCGGCAGCGGTCGAACCGGTGACGCGGTCATTGCCGTTGCCGGCGTCAACCGTGCCAGCGCCGGTCAGGTAAAGGGCGTCGGCGAAGCCGGTGCCGGTGACGGTACCCGTACCGATCTGGAACTTCGAACCGTCCGAGAACGTGATCTGGGTCAGGGCGGACGATTCGAAGGTCACCGAACGGGCACCATAGGCCACGATGATCTTGGCGGTCGTGGTCGGGGTGGCGTCGGTCAGGGTGTAGGTGACGCCAGCAGCGGTAGCGGCCTGATCAGCGAAGGTCAGGGTGTCGGTGCCGTTCACGAAGCCCGCGGCTTGCGTGGTGGTGATGGTTTCAAAAACGTACGCGGTCATCAAAAGCTCCAAAGTTAAAATCACTAGCCACGAGACCTCGCCCCTGCCACCGGGTCGGTGGAGAGCTTGGTTCCCGTGTCGAAACTAGAACTTGCTCTTGGAGCGATGCCCCTGGTCAAGTTTTGCCCAGGTTACCGATATCCGTTTGGTTTGGAGACTGCAACCGAGCGTCGCTGCAGTGCGTCAATTTTCGGATTTTTGACTTTCAGCAGACGTCGAAACATGGGAACAGGGTCCGTCGGCCCTGTTCTCCAGCGTGGCTGTGTGTCTCCGGCCGGGCTAGACAGTTTCGCTGTTCCAGCCCGGCCGTTTTCGTTTTCGGGAGACAGGTGTCCCTTCCGACCCGATGGCGGCATCGGGGTCGCAAAGGCTCCAGATCAACAGCTTGGAACGTATTTCGAGCCTATAGCCGTTTCACACGTGTCGGATAACGCTTCAGGGAAGGGTCGGGATCAGGCCGGAATCGTATCTGAGCGCCCGATGACCGTCGCGAAGCCGTACTTGGCCAGCCAGAGAATGCCGCGCTCGAGCAGGGTGCAGCGGGTCGGCGGGTGGGGCCTGGTCAGCTCGGCCACACTGCAGTGCCGCACGGCGGACAGGGCATCGACCAGGGCCTTCAGCTCCTGTTCGGTCGGCAGGACGCTGGCACCGATCCGGGCCATCGGTTCATTGACCATCAGCTTGACCGCGTCCCAGGTCACGTCCGGGTTCAGTCGTACCATGCTGGATGGCGACAGATACTCGGTCGGATAGGAGGCAAACAGGGTGAAGGGGTCCAGGCGCCAGGGGTTGTTGGGGACGTTGCGCGGGCGGTTCAGCGGGGTCCGTTCTGCTAGACGCCGGCTGTTCATTTCGCCCCACAGGGTCTGATAGGACTTGATCACGGTTGCCCAGTCGAAGTCCTTGACGGCGCGCTCGCGGGCATTGGCCCCCATCTTGCGGCGCAGTTCGGGATCATCGACCAGGGTGGCGATGGCGCGGGCGGCTTCCTCGACATCGACGACCGTCGTCTGGCTGGCGGCACCGACATAGGCGTCATAGCGCATCCACTGATTGGCATAGCGATAGGCCATGTCTTCGCCCTTGCCCGGGCCCGGCGCATAGGTGGCGATGCGGAAGCCGTCGATGCCGTGCCGCACCGTATCGCGATAGCCGTCCCAGTCGGACACCACATTGGGGATGCCTGCGGCCATGGCCTCTACCGGGGTTAGGCCGAAGGTTTCCTGAACATTGTCCGACAGGGACAGGAAGAAGTCGCCCACGGCCCAGATCGAGAATCGCACGTCTGGCAAGCGGCCATCGAGCGGGATGTACTGGATGCTGGGGCAGGCTTCGCGGCTGGCCTTGTGATAGTTTTCGGTGGCGGTATCGCTGCCGGCCCAGCCGGCCACGACCCAGGCGATCTTCTTGCCGGACAGGGCGGCGGCGCGTTCCAGCGCCAGGCCCATGGGGATCGGGTTCATCTTTCCGGCAGGGCTGAAGCGCCCGACATAGAGACAGACCACCGTGTCGTCCGGGATGGACAGCTTCTGTCGCCATTCGGCCTTCTGGGCCGGGGTGGTGATGAAGTCGGAGACATTGACGCCCAGGGGAATGGTTTCCAGGCGCGGCCGGGGTACATGGGTTGCCCCATGGACATCGGCCAGATAGGCGGCGGTGGCCTCGAACTGGGTCTCGACGGCGGCTCTAACGGCGCGTGAGGTACAGATCAGGGCGTCCCAGGGCTTGACCGGCGCGATCAGCATATTGCCGATCATGTCCATGACCTGGTCGCTGGCTGTGGTGTGGGTAATGCCGCAGATCGCATAGGCGCTGTCACCGAGCGGACGACGGGCCCAGGATTCGAGCGCCAGGCGTGGCGCGGCGAAATTGACCACGCCCACCGTTCCGAGCGCGGTGCGGTTGTTGCTGTGGATCATGGTGGTCGGCTTGCGGATCGGCTCGACCAGATTGACGAAGGCCTGCAGGTCCTTGGGCGGGCGGTCGGCCACGTTCCAGAAGTGGTAGGCCTCGACATCGGCGTGCCGCAAATAGCCGCGCAGGAAGCTCTCGCCGGCCGCGTGGCGGCCCATCAGGGTCTTTGACGAGGTGTCGAAGGCTTCGGGGTTCAGATAGAGGACGGCGTTTGACATGGATTCCGTCCTACCGGATCGCCCTGACTATTGGGACAAAAAAAGGGGGCCACCCCGAAGGATGGCCCCACAATCTTGGTTCGTCGTCGCGACTTAGGAAGCGAGCGACACGAACGAGGCCGACGAGACGTCCGCCAGGGTCGAACCCTGCAGGACGACGACGTTGTCGGTGGTGGTGCCGGCGGTCTGCGAGTCGACGAACACGTAGACGTCGGTGCCGACTTGGACGGCCACGAACTGGACCACCAGGTCAGCAGCGAACTTGGCGTTCGCCAGAGCCAGAGCGGCCGTGTAGCTGGCGGCGGTGTCTTCGAAGTAGTTCGAAGTCGAACCAGCCAGACCGAAGTCCATGGCGTCGTCCGAGGTGAAGCCGGTGATGATGTCCGACACCGAGTTACCGGCATCAGCGATCGTGGCATCAGTCGACGGGCTGAAGATGAACACGTCAGCGCCGGTACCACCGGTCATGACGTCCTGGCCGAGGCCACCGGTGATGTAGTCGTCGCCAGCGCCGCCCGCGAGGGTGTCGTTGCCGTCGCCACCGACGATCGAGTCAGCACCGTCGCCGCCGTCGACATTGTCGTTGCCAGCGCCGGAATTGATGGTGTCGTCGCCGAGGTCACCGAAGATCAGCTCGTTACCGGCCGAGTCGTTGATGACGTCGTTGCCCTGACCGCCACGGATGGTGTCGTTGCCAGCGTCGCCGTTCAGGATGTCATTACCCATGTTGCCCTGGATAAAGTCATTGCCGCCACCGCCAACGATGGTGTCGTTGTCCTGGCCACCATAGATGGTGTCGAGGCCAGCATCACCGTTGATGATGTCGTTGCCCTGGTTGCCCTGGGCCCAGCTGCCGGCCGAGTTCAGGATGACGGTGTCGTTGCCGAAGCCGCCGAACAGGGTGTCGGTGCCAGCGCCGGCGACGAGGGTGTCGTTGCCGTTGTCGCCGTTGATGGTGTCGTTGCCGAGACCGCCGGTGATCGAGTCAGCGTCGTTGCCGCCGTTGAACACGTCGGCAGCGGCAGTGCCGTCGCCGTCGGTGATGACGTCAGCGCCGGTGCCACCGTTGATGGTGTCGATGCCGTTGCCGCCCGAGAGGGTGTCAGCGCCCGAATCGCCGTTGATCAGGTCGTTGCCGTTGTCGCCGGCCAGGGTGTCAGCGTCAGCGCCGCCGGTGATGACGTCGTTGCCGTTGCCGCCGATGACGCTGTCAGCGCCGGTCGAGCCGCTGATGCGGTCGTTGCCGTTGCCGCCGTCAACCGTGCCAGCGCCGGTCAGGTACAGGGCGTCAGCGAAGGCGGTGCCCGTGACGTTGGTGCCCGAACCGATGTCGAACTTCGAGCCGTCCGAGAACGTGATTTCGCTCAGGGCGGTCGATTCGAAGGTCACCGTACGGGTGCCGTAGCTCACGATGATCTTGGCCGTCGTGGTCGGGGTGGCGTCGGTCAGGGTGTAGGTGACGCCCGCAGCGGTAGCGGCCTGATCAGCAAAGGTCAGGGTGTCGGTGCCGTTCACGAAGCCAGCGGCTTGCGTATCGGTGATGGTTTCAAAAACGTAGGCAGTCATTCTTGTTCTCCAAAATCGTGTCAATGGGCCGCAAGACCGCCTGCGCCCCCACCACGGAGGTGGAGAACCTGCGTTCCTTAGCCGTACCTAATCGTTCCCCCGAGGGTGACGACCAAGGTCAAACAAGCCCGCGCTATAGTTATCCAATCCACGGAATTTGCGCAACAGTCGAAACACGCCGTCCCCGCCGGTTTTAACGTCGGGCTAACCGGTGATAAATTTGCAACAAAAACAAGCGCCTGCAAGGGCCGTGTCGCGGTGCTCCGCACCCAGACCATAGCAGGGCGGACGAATCGTTCAGGTTGAACCCGCCACCCGGAAGCCGGAGAGATCAGCAAAAAGCCGCTGATCGGCCGCATAAATGCTCTGCAAAAGAGCAACGTCTTCCGCTGTCGGATGGTCTGAGGCGCTCATTTCTCGTCCGACATGTGACCTGCGGGCCGCAACCGGGGCTGAGAACCGCGGGACGCCCAGAAAATCCGTCACCCGGGCCAGGGTAAGGTCTGGACGGGTCGCGAGGTCTTCCGAGGACAGCAGCAGGGTCTGGGATTTGGGAAAGATCCCGTAGAGGCGCTTGAGCTGGGCCCCGTAAAACCCGCGCTCGACATAGCTGTACTCACGATGGAAACCGGGCGTGGCGGGATCGGCGTGCACGCGGTCGCGCCCCTCTCGGATGCACCAGGCGAAGGCGTGGGTCTCGGCCCCGCGGCCATACTCCATCCGCCAGTGCGACCAGGCCCGCTCGATCGGGTCGCGAAACAGCAGGACCAGCTTCATCTGCGGATTATAGGCAGCGATCCGCTCCAGGCAGTTGGGCCAGTAGAGATAGATCGGCGTCGCCTCGCCCCGCACGGCCGGGGCCGGCCGCGTGAACAGGGCGTGGTAGCGGCCATAGTCCGGTGCCGACCAGTCGATGCCGCGCTCGTCATCAAAGAAGTGGGCCTCCTTGATCTCCGGCAGATCCAGAGACGGATGCTCGACCAGATAGTCGAACAGGGCCGTGGTGCCGCCCTTCTGGACGCCCGCGATCAGAAAGGCGACGGACCGGTCCGGCATGGCCCCTCAGGACTCCCGCATGGCGTGGTCTATGATGTCGCCGATCGGACCCAGGAGATAGGACATCACCGTCCGCTTGCCGGTGATGATCATCACATTGGCCGGCATGCCCGGATAGAGCCGCACGCCCTTGGGCATGCGCCGGAACTCAGCCGGATCAATCTTGAGTTCGGCGATGAAATAGCTCTCGCCGGTGGTGGCATTGGTGAGGGCATCCGCCGAGACATTGATCACCGAGGCCTCGGCCTTGGGAACCTTCGTGGCGCTGTAGGCGGCCAGATCGACCTGGGCCTTCATGCCGACCCGGACCTCGTCGATGTCCGACGGCCTGACCATGGCCAGAACGACGAGGGGCGCGTTCTGGGGCACGATGTCGAGCAGCACCTCTCCCGCCCCTGCAACGCCGCCCAGCGTGTGCTGGGTCAGGTTCAACACGACCCCGTCGACAGGCGCCCGAATGACGGTGGCCGCCAGGGATTCCCGGGCCGCGCCGAGACGGGGACTGAGGTCAGCCAGAACCGCATCGGCCTTGCGCTTGTTCTCGGCCGCTTCGCTGGCGCGCGCCTGATAGAGGGCATCCATCTGCAGCTTGGTTTCGCCGATCTGTTCCTGGGTGCGGGTCTTCTCCGACACCAGGGCGCCCCGTTGGCCGTCGGACTGGGCCAGGGCTCTCTGCAGGCGCAGCAGCAGGGTCTTGGGCGCATAGCCCTTCTCATAGAGGGTCTGGTAGCCTTGCAGTTCCTCGCGGCTCAGCCGGGCCTGGTCCTCAATGGAATCGATCTGGATCTGGATGCCGCTCTGGCGCTCGCGCAGCTGAATCATGCGCTGTTGCATAATGTCGGCCTGGCCCTTCAGGGCCTCCAGCCGCGACCGGAACAGAAACTCCTCGTTGCGCATCAGGGTCGCCACGGCCGGGTCGGTCTTCGCCTTGTCCCGCAGCTCAGCGGGGAACACGAAGCTCTGCCGGCCCAGGGATTCCGCATCGCTGCGGGCCTTCTGGGCCAGCATGGAGAAGTACTGGCTTTCCAGAATGGAGACCTGGGCCCGGGCGACGGTGTCGTCGAACTTCAGCAGGACCTGCATGGCCTTCACCTTGTCGCCGTCACGAACATAGATGCCGCGCACGACGCCCACGTCACGGCTCTTGAGCTGCTTGCGATTGCTCTCGACCCGCACCTGGCCCGGCGCGATGACGCCGCCCGAGATCGAGGATACCGAGGCCCAGAGCGCCAGGCCGAGCACAAGGAAACCAATCACCAGACTTCCGGCGATGATGGGCGCACGGACATTCTGACGGTCGGCTTCTGACTGGGGGACCTCGGGGCCGCCGAGCAGGGGCGGGGCGTCTTCCGCCAGCGGGCGGCGCAGGAGCTTGAGGAAATTGCTCACGACTTGGCCTCGATTGACTTGGCGGCGGGGGGCGCCGTGACGCCGGCAGGCTTGTTATTGGCTGCCAGCTTGGCCAGCACGGCGTCGCGCGGACCAAACATCTCGACCATGCCCTCCTGCAGAACCAGCATCTTGTCCGCCGTCTTGAACACGGCCGGCTTGTGCGAAACCATGACCACGGTCGCGCCGCGCGCCTTGAGGGTTTCCAGCGCGGCCATCAGCGCCGCCTCGCCCAGGGCGTCGAGATTGGCATTGGGCTCGTCCAGAACAACCAGGCGCGGATTGCGCAACAGGGCGCGGGCCAGGCCCACCCGCTGCCTCTGCCCGACGGACAGGACTACGCCCTCCTGGCCAAGATCCGTGTCATAGCCCTTGGGCAGACGCAGGATCAGGTCATGAACGGCCGCCATCTTGGCTGCCTCGACGACCTCTTCGTCGGTCACGCGGGTCGAGAAGCGGGCGATATTGGCGCGCACGCTACCAGCGAACAGCTCGGTGTCCTGGGGCAGATAGCCCACATGCTCGCCAAAGGCACCGCGCTCCCAGGCGAAGACGTCGGCACCGTCGAGGCGCACCGTTCCGCCTGATGGCTTCCAGATCCCGACCAGCAGCCTCGCCAGGGTCGACTTGCCGGCCCCGGAGGGACCGATGATGCCGAGGGTTTCTCCAGGCTGGATCGAGAAGACAACATTGCGCAACAGCATCCGCGAGCCATCGGGCGTTGTAAGGGTAACGCCCTCGACGGAGAGCCGGCCCGTCGGGGCCGGCAGGCTAGTGGCGGGATCCGGCGCCTGATAGCTGTTCAGCAGGGCGGTCAGACGCTCATAGGCCTGTCCTGCGTTGATGAAGCCCGACCAGGCCCCGACCGCCCGATCAATCGGTGCCAGGGCCCGGGCCGACAGGATCATGTTGGCGAACAGCAGGCCGGGCCCGATCTTGTGTTCAAGGGTCAGCAGGGCCCCGAGCGCCACGATCAGCACCTGGATCGCCATGCGGACGAACTTGATGGCGTTGGACCAGATGCCGGCCTGATCGCTGGCCACGACGCTCTGTTTCATGGCGTCGCGACGGAACCGGAACCAGATGGCCCCGATGCTGGGCAGCATGCCCATGGCCCGCACCACCTCACTGTTGCGCAGGCCGGCATCGGTGAAGCTGTAGCTCCGCAGGGCGGCGTCATTGGCCTCCTTGAGCGGGACGCTGCTCGCCTGGTCCTGAATGACGACGAGGATCAGCAGGACAATACCACCGAGCAGGGTGACGCCACCGATCCAGGGATCGATGATGAACAGGACCACCATGAACAGCGGGACCGTCGGCAGGTCGAACAGCGCCAGCATCGGCGCGCCCCCCATGGCCTGACGGAAAACGTCCAGGTCCCGCAGGGCCTGAGACGACATCGCACGCTCGCGGCGGCTGATGCCATCAAACAGGGCGGCGAACACCTGGCCCGAGACCCTCTGATCGAAGGCAGAGCCGAAATTGACCAGGACCCGGGCGCGGAAGAAATCGATCACCGAGGAGACGGCGAAGACAAAGAGGACGCCCGCCGTCAGGACGAAGAGCGTCGGTATGCTCTGGCTGATCAGAACCCGCCCATAGACCTGGTTGGTGTACAACGGCAGGGCCATGTAGAGCGCGCTGGAGACCAAGGTGAACGCCGCGGCGGCCAGGAGCGGCCCGCGGCCTTCCCGCAAGGCGCGGTTCAGCAGACTGTTGGTTTCAATCTTCAAGTTTGGTCGTTTCATAGCGGCCGCTGGTTCATCCCCGCCGTGAGCCCCGTCGCGCCTGGGGCGTCATCTGCACAGATGACGCTGGACGGCGAACCCCGCCCCGTCGGACGGCGGTCCTGACGAGCGGGCGAGACATGATCCGCAGGTTCAATCATGTCAAGGGTTTTCGTATCACATATGATGATGTATGTTGCGCAAATGGTTGCAACCCGAACAGTCAAATCGACCGATCAGGTCAAGGGCGTGCTCAAGGCCGAACTCAAGCGGCGCAACCTGACCTATGCTGACCTGGCGCGGCTTCTGGCGGAACGGGGTGTCACCGAGAGCGAGGCCAATCTGCGCAACAAGATCAGCCGCGGTTCGTTCACGGCCGCTTTCCTGTTCGAATGCCTGATGGCCATGGGCTGTGACAGTGTGCGGCTGGGGCCGGCCGATCATTGAGAGCTGGGGCCCAGCCTGTCCGGTCCTGGGTCGGAAAGGGCTCTAGCGGGCGCGGACGATCATGAAGAAGCCCAGCAGCATGACAGCGAAGCCCGCCACCGCCTGCAGAGTCACCTGCTCGCGAAACAGGGCCCAGGCCAGCAGGGGCACCAGGGCCGATCCCAGGATTGAGAACGGATAGGCCGTGCTGAGCGGGATCCGCGTCAGAATGTAGAACCAGAACAGGGCGGTCAGGCCGTACCAGGCAAAGGCCCCGATCAAGGGCGGATTGAGCACGACCTTGGCAATGACCCCGCCCGTGATCGAGCGGCTGTGGTTGGCAGCGACCTTGAACAGGATCTGACCGATCGGCAGGGTCACCGAAAAGGCCAGACACAGGATGAAGTCCTTCAGGGACAGCGTCATGGCCTAGGCCCCGCGCTTCTTGGGCCGCAGCAAGGGCCACACCGTCGTGCGAGGTTCGTTCTCAACATCATAAGCGATGAAGTTGAGCACCATCTGGACCCCGATCAGGATCGGCAGCGCCGCGAACATCACCTGGCCGGACGTCGCCGGGCGGGCATCGGACACTGCCTCGATCCAGCGACCGGCCCCGAACACCAGTCCGAACAGGGTCAGGGGCACGCCGATCAGCAGGTACAGGGACGCGACGGAAAAGTTGCGCAGCAGATAGGTGTAGAACAGCCGCTTGAAGAAATTGGCGATGTTCGAGACCAGGAAGGGCAGGACGATCTTGCCGACATTCATCTGGCTGACCTCGTCGCCATAGATGGCGGCCATCGGCACGTCCGCCACCCGGGCCCGCAGGGTGCCGAGGCGAAACAGCAGGTCGGACTCGAAGAAATAGCGCTTGGCGACCTTGTCCAGCCTGACGCGCTCGATCATGCGCGCATGCACGGCGGTATAGCCGTTGGTCGGATCAAACACGCTCCAGTAACCGGTCGACAGCTTGGTCAGGAAGGACAGGCCGGCATTGCCGAAAAGGCGAAGGGCCGGCATGCCCTGCAGGTCTTCGATATTGTAGAAGCGGTTGCCCTTGGCATAGTCGGCATCGCCGCGCGCGATCGGGTCGACCAGGACGGCGATCTCGGACGGGTCCATCTGGCCATCGCTGTCGATCTTCACAAAGACGTCGGCGCCCATGGCCAGGGCATGGGCATAGCCCGTACAGACCGCCCCGCCGACGCCCTGGTTGACGGCATGGCGCAGAACCACGACCCGGGGATCTGTGGCCTTGGCTTCGATCAGGTCTCCCACGCCGTCGGGGCAGGCATCATCGACGCAGATGATGGCCTCGACCTCTGGCCCGATCGCCGCGATCACCTCCAGAACGTGGGCCCCGGAACGGTAGCAGGGCAGGATCGCCGCGATCCTGACCGGTGACGGCCCATGGTCCGGCCGGCGCACTATCGAGGACTTGGCCGCCATTACTGAGGCGGTCGCAGGGTCGCGGACGCCGGCAGGGCAACCACAGCGATCTGATGGATGACGAACTGGCCGCCCGGGGCGTCATCAAGATCAAGGCGCAGGCCATTGATCGTCGAGGCCGTCCAGTCGCCGCCGCCCTTGCGGAGCTTGGACATGTCATAGACCATGATGGTGGTCTCGCCCGCGACAGGGTCAGCGCCGCGCAGAGGCTTGCCAAAGAACGCAGCAGTCTCACCGTGAGCAGAGGTCGTGAAGAACAGCGAGCCATCCCACTTGGCCGCTTCCTTCTCGCGGGTCAGCCGGACCAGGACGCCGTTGTAGCGGCTCCCGTCGATCGCCAGATTCTGCGGCGATCGCACAATGGCGTCGATCGCCTGCTCGACCACCCGCAGACCACCGCCCTTGGCAGGCTCGACCCGGGCGGCTGCCGAGACGAAACCTTCGGTGGAGCCGTCGAAGCGCCAGAGGTGGGCCGCGTCCAGGGCCGATCCGTCAACCTGGAACCGGCCGCTCGCCTCATCCCATTTGACGGGTTCTGCCGGGCGAACGGGGGCCGGGCGCGCGGCCTCGGCAACGGGGGCTGCGGCGACAGGCTCGGCAGGTGTGCCCTTGGGCTTGTCACAGGCGGAAACAACCAGACAGGCCGCGGCCGCGGCCAGAAAAAGGGTCGATCGCAGGGTCACGCGGCATCACTCCGAAGGTCAGCCTCGGCATCGGCGCGACGCAGCGAGGGGTCGAGGACGAGATAGAACAGCCCCGTCAGGGCCGCGATATCGAGGAAATAGAGATAGCGGTAGTCGCAGGCGATCGAGATGACAAAGAAGCTGGCGGTGAAAGCCAGGGCCCCGAGCAACAGGCCGGCGATCGCCAGGTCCTCCGGGCTGCGCCGCCAGAGTAGGAAGCCTGCAACGCCCAGGGCGATCAGCGCATAGGCCAGGTGCGAGAACACCGGCGTGCTGTAAAAATAGGTGGCGTAGTTGTGCAGGGACCAGTCGGCCGGATCAATGGCATTGGTCAGCTTCAGACCTGTAACCAAAGGCTCCGGACCGCTGACACCCACAAATTCCGGCAGACACGCTTCAAGCTCCGGGGTCAGAAACAGCCAGCGAAACACCTGGCCCCGCTGGGCCATATAGGCCCCGGGGTGACGGGTGATCAGCTCCCGCCATTCCGCCTGAACGGCCTCCTTGGGCGTCTGCCACAGCGCCTGGCCCAGGGCCGGATCCTTGTCGAAGAAATCGACCCGCTGCGGGGAATAGACCGCAACCCCACTGCGAATGGCCGCCGCAGCGGCGGGGTTGGCCGCCTGGATATGGCTCAGCGGATAGGCAGGGTCGCGGGCGACAGCCCCAACAATGTCATAGTGCTGAAGAATTCGAACCCCGACATTGGCGGACTTGCCCGGACCGTCGCTCTTGGGCTGAGCGACCGCGCCCAGCAACTGCATCAGCACCAAGGTGGCCAGGAGGCCGCCCAGTCCCCAGCGAACGGCGTCGCGCCAGCCTTCGCGCCAACGGATTGCACCCAGGGTCACCGCCGCCAGCAGGACAACCACAAGGCCGTTCTGGCGCACGAGCGCGGCAGTGGCCAGGGCCAGCATGGCACCACCCAGCGCCAGCCAGCGCGGACCCGGACGGTCCCACAGGGCCGGGGCGCGCGCCAGACAGACAAAGCCGGCGATGGCCAGATTGGCGAACAGCACGTCCTTCCAGACAATGGCCTGATAGATCAGCACCATGGGCGAAAGAACCAGCAGGACGGTCATGGGAACCGCCCACCAGGACACCTGAGGGCGGGTGGCGCGCAGGGCCGACAGGCTGAAGAACAACAGGGCGGCACTGGCAATGACATAGAGCCCGGTTCCCGGAACCACGGCATCGAACACGCCCAGCAGCCACGCAAACATCGCCGGGCCCCAGGTGGTACGCTCGCCGGTGCGACCTTCAGCGAGCTGGGCCAGGGAATCGTAGGAAAGATGTCCCGGCAGGCTCGCGCCCAGCATCAAGAGCAGGCCGGCGATCAAGACGCCGCGAACGACCTGCGACGCGGTCAGAGTGAAGCCCAGTCTTGCCATGGTAAAGACGCCCCTTGTCGCACCGGCTTTTAAGGTGTGCGCCGCAGCGTGCAAAGGGCGAAAAGCCGGTCAGCTTGGCAGAGTCGTCGTTTCATGATCAGTACGCGCCATGAGGAACGACGGCATTGAGATCAAGCCCTCCGGCGTCGCGCCCGAGCAACTTGCCGCCTACAGCGCATTGCTGGGTCAAGTGTTCGGCCCCCTGCCGAAATTCTCCGTTCCGGCCCTGACCTGGCTCTATCGCGACAATCCCGAGGGCCCGGTCGTGGGGGCCGACGCCTGGTCGGGCGACACCTTGGCGGCTCACTATGTGACGGTGCCGATGCGCGCACGGGTCGAGGGCCGGACCGTTAGACTATTGCTGTCCTTGAACACGGCGACGGCCCCGGAGTTTCAGGGCAAGGGCCTGTTCACCGCCCTGGCGGACGCGACCTACAGTGCGGCCCGGGACCAGGGCTTCCAGGGCGTGTTCGGCTTCGCCAATGCCAACAGTACGCCCGGTTTCCTGCGCAAGCTGGGCTTCCAGAAGGTTCAGAGCCTGCAGGCGGGTCTGATGCTGCTTACGCCGCGCCGGCTGGCCGACACAGTGCTCGGGTTTGAGGTGGACTGGAGCCCCGAGAGCCTGAACTGGCGCCTCGCCAATCCTGCGGGGACCTATCGCGTGACGCGGCAGGGCGAACTTCTGGGCGTCTGGGCCGAAACCGGCATTCCCCGTCTGCGCTGCGCGGCCTTTCTGCCGGGGGCAGCCGAGGGGGCATCCCATGGCCCGCGCCCGTGGTGCCCACCACTGTTCATCGGACTGGAGCCGCGGCTTTCCTTGCCGTCTCAGGGTTTCGTCCCGATCCCCGAGCGCTTGCGCCCTTCACCCCTGAACATGATCTGGCGCCGGCTGGACGAGACGCTCCCCGAAGCGCTGGATCCCGCGACGACCGCCGTCAGCTTTCTCGACTTTGATCCCTACTGACCATGTCCGTCGTCTACGTCCTGGCCCACTTCGACGATGAGTACGCCGCCCTGCCCCTTCTGCTACGCGATCGTCGCGCGGGGGTGCGGTCCTGGCTGCTCTATGTCGCTGACTATGCCTCCCCTGAGCTGGCGGCGCGCCGCCTGGGCGAGACGCGCGCCCTGCTGGCCAGCCTGGGCCTGGCGCCCGATCAGGCTCGCCATGTCGGAGCCGGGACAGGGGTCCTGGACGGGGCCGTGTTCGAAGCCCTGCCGGCCGCCCATGCCGCCGTGAAGGCGGCCCTGCCGGACCTTGGCCCGATCGAACGCTTTGTCGTGGCCGCCTGGGAAGGTGGCCACGCCGATCACGACGCCTGTGCCTTCATGACCGTGGCGCTACGGGACAGTCTGGATCCGGCGATCCCGATCGATCAGTTCGGCCTTTATCATGGTCGCGGGCTGCCGGGCGGCCTGTTCCGCGCCTGCGCGCCGATCCCGGAAAACGGTCCGGTCGAGCGTGTCACGCTCAGCGTCGGGGACTGGATCGCCTTTGCGGCGGCGGTGCGCTTCTTCCCGTCCCAGGCCAAGACATGGCTGGCCCTGTGGCCATCCATGTTCCTGACGTTCGCGCTTCGCGGCGGATTTGGCTTTCAAACCCTGGCGCGGAACCGGGTGGACGAGCGCCCGCACACCGGAACCCTGCTCTATGAGCGAATGTTCAAGACGCCCTACGCCGCCGTGCGTGCCGGATTGGACGCCTTCAGCGGCGCCTGACCCGCTCAATGAGCTGGCGCAGGGGGGCCGTAAGCCGCCAGCTGGTGCTGGTCTGCATGGCCCAAACCGCATGCCGCAGGTCATGGATATCCGTGGCCTGGGCCGCCCGGATAATCTCCAGCTGGCCGGCATGGTCTTCCAGGGCGACAAGCCTTTCGGTGAGGTCGACAAGCTCTCGTTCAGCCTGGTCGCGGGATCTCTGGACAATCGCCGCCCTGGCCTGCTCCGCAGCCACACGCTGCCGCAGAATGGCAGCCTCGGCGGCACTGGCCTCGGCGGCAGCGGTGGCTTCCGCCTTCCGCTGGTGCGCCAGACGCTCCGCGACCTCAGCCCGGCCTTCTGCCGCGACAGCACGCTGTTCAGTCTGGGCCACGCGCTCTTCCGCAGCGCCCGCACGCTCTTCCGCCACAATCGCGCGCTGTTCGGAAAAGGTCCCGTGCTCCTCCGCCAACTCAGCGCGCCTCAGGGCAGCCAGTAGCTGCGCCTCGACAGCCTTGGCCAAAGTCTCGGCCGCCGAAACCTGGTCCCTGGCCGTCAGTTGGGCCACCTCTGCGGCCTGACGTGCCGCATCGGCTTCGCCGTGGAGCCGGGCCAGGGCAGCGCTGGCACGGCCCAGCTCATCGCGAAGGCCAACCGCAGCCACGGCCTCAGCCTCGAGGTCAACACGCTCGCGCCGCAGATCGGCACAGACGGCCCCCAGGGCCGATTCCAGCGCCACGATCTCGCCCGCCACGGTGTCCAGGGCGACCTCCGGGGGGGGCTTGCCCTTGGCGGCGGCCTCGAACCACTCAAACGCCACGCGGGCACCGGGCCAGATATCGGCCCGGGCGGTAAGATCGCCGGCCGAGGCCTCATGGTGCCGGTGGGCATGATTCAGGAACCCGTCGATGTCAGCAGCGGCGTCCGCCGCAACTCTTGGTAGCGCCTGACCCAGGGCGGTCTCGACGCTCGACAGGGCCGAGCGCCAGTCCTCGAGCATGGCGTCATAGCTGATGAACACGCGGTCGAGACCCCGCGTATCGCGCTCGACCGCCAGCATGTAGCTGGTCCAGAGCAGCACGGATTTCTGAACCGAATAGCCGTTGCGCTTGGCCAGCGACTGGGCCACGGCCAGCGGATTCCTGACCATGATGACAAAGACCGGTTTCACGCCCTTGTCGGTCAGCACCTCGTGCCAGAAGGGGACCAGAACCGAAGTACGCGGATCCTTGATGACCAGGAGGTCAGCCGCGCCGTAATTGGCCCGCACCAGGGCCCGGGCCTCGCCCAGGTAGGTCGACTTGACGGTTGCGGCACGCGCGGCGGCCCCGAGTGCAAAGACGTCATCCCAGCTGGACTCAAGCGAGGCGAGGATCCGGTCATTCAGCGCGACCATCTCCCAAGGCTCCCAGAAGCCGGCAGGATTGTCATCGGCGGGAGCCATTACCCGCTCGGGCAGGGTTGCGCCGCTCAGTGACAGCAGCCGGGCCATGGCGGAGGTGCCACTGCGGTGCATCCCCGCCACCACGAGGGCATGGCGAGTCGTCGTCGTTGCGGTCTTGGCTGGTTTGGCCATGAAGCCTCTCACCCCTGGGGTTTGTCTTGGGCGGCGGGAGCCATCAGGCCCTCGCCCACCAGCCAGGCCTGGTAGGTGCCTGGCCCGCTGGCCAACGGATCCGCGAAAGCCGCCCGCAGGTCGCCGCGGGCGCGATAGAGTTCACGATGGGATTTGGCGATCTCACGTCCGTCTTCATAGCGGCCGAATGCCCAGTATCCGGCTGGAATGCGCGGATCCGTGGCTTCCGCGATCAGGCGCTTGTACCAGTTCCAGATCTCGTAGACTTCGTAATTGTCCTTGGCGTAGCGGCGGGTCATCTGATCGCCGACGGGACCGAGCTTGGTGAAGTGCCAGAAGCGGATCGGCGAGCCATTGGCCGTGATTTTGCCGTCGCGACTGATGGCGATCCGCCGGTGGGCAATGTTCCAGCTGGCGATGTTATAGGCCGGATCGCGCAGGATCTTCACGTTCTCGAAGAACGACGGCACGTGGTCACACCAGCGTTGATCGACGAACAGGCCGTTGGGAATGTCGTCGTAACAGAAGCTCAGCAGGCGATCGTTCCACCACTTCGCGAAACGAAGACCCTCGCCCCGGCCACGGACGGCCACGAAGCCGAGATTGTAGATGCCCGTCTTCAGGGCCGAAACCTCGTTGTCCAGAATGGCCCCGTGCGACTCTTCCGGGTGCAGCAGGTGGGGCGTCAGGATGATGTCGCTGGTCTCCAGCATCTCGACCAAGGGGTCCAGGCGGTCGAGCAGGGCCGTATCAGGATCGAGATAGATGCAGATATCGGCGCCCTTTTGCAGCGCCTGATGCATGAAGGGCCCCTTTACCGCCGTGCACACCTCGATCACGTCGTGCTTGAACAGCCAGGCCTTGAAGTCCGGAATACCCAGGTCGTCGGCATAGACCAGGGTGTCGAAGTCCTCCTGCGACGGATCCCAGTTCAGGGCCGCCGGCGGCCGATCCGTGACCAGGGCCACAAGCTCCCATTCGGGATGGCGCGCTCGCAGGGTCTTGAACAGTACCCGCGCGCGATTGAGATAGGAGAAGGTGAAGCTGGAATAGCAGACGACCTTCATCGGGCCACGCCCTTCGCCATCAGGTCGGCAGTCATGCGGCTGAAGGCCAGGTCGAATCGTTGCGGCTTGCGCTTCGATCTTGCCAAGGCCAGGGCCTCGCCATCGCTGAACAGGGCAAAGAGTTCGTCCTCGTTGGCCACAACACGCCCGCGTTCGCCGGCCTCGCCCGCCCGGACAAAGTGCGGCACATTGCCCGCATCCGGCAGGGTCAGGACCGCAGCCCCGGCCGCCACCGCCTCATAGGCCGTGAAACAGAAGGTCTCCGGACAGAGCGACCAGATCACGGCCACATCGAGCTCAAGGGCCTCGGCGGCTTCCGCCATGCTGCGGCCGCCGGGGCCGCCGACCTTCTCGAAGGTCGCGCCGCTGGCCTCATCCGGTGAAAAGCCCAGATGCAGGAAATGATACCGCGGGTCGCTCCGGAAGGCTTCGACAAGACGGGCAAAGACCGGCCAGCCCTTGTGGTCGGCAGGCATGCCCAGGAAGCCGACGCGCAGCGGCGCACTCTTCGCGCGCGCCTTGGCCGGGCGAGCGGCACTGCGGGGTTCCAGCACGGCATGAGGCAGGACCCGCACGGCCTTGGCGGCCCTGGGATAGGTCTTGCGCCACAGCGCCAGGGCAGCCTCGGACGGTGCCACTGCGGTCAGCTCGAAGGCGCGGAAGAAGTCGCCATGCTCTGCCAAATGGATCTGTCGCCGTTCGCCATACACACAGATGCCGCAGGCCTGGCTTTCCGGCGGCGGCGCGCCACAGAACACAACGTCATTCCGCAGCAGGGCATAGTTGCTGCAGACACTGGCGAAGTCGTGGATCCAGAAGAAGCCCTTGCGCAGGCCGGCGGCCTTCAGAATGGCGGTGATGGCCGGGATCGAATGGCCCAGGAAGCTGTGGACCGCGAAGGTCGCCCGGCTGACCCGGCCCGCCAGCAGGCGGGCAACAGCCCCGGCTGCATACAGGCCGACGCGCTCGCCATTGAGCAGCACACCGACCAGCGGCTGGTCGCTTTCGACATCGATCACCGGCGAATGGGACGCCGGATAGAGATGCAGCCGTGGCCGGCCCGTCTCGGCGACGGCTTCAGCTTCACGCGCCAGGCACAGCTGAACGCCCCCCAGGCTGGCCGTGTAATCATCATGGCTGACCGTGATGTGCAGGCCGGCCAGCGAGCCCGCCGCCGTCAGTTTGGCCTCAAGGTCGGCGACCGGCGCGGCCTCGACCTTGCGAGCGGCACTACGGGCCCAGCGCACTCGATCCTCGAGCGTCGGACTGTTCTTGAGGATGTCATAGCGAAAGCCGTAATCGTCCTTCAGCGGACGGCCTTCCAGACGGCCTGTGATCACATAGTGCTCGAAGGGATTGACGCCGGCCGACTTGATGTCGGGATTCACGGACAGATAGACATCCATGATGAACCACGGTGCCGGACTGCGGCCCTCGCTCCATCCCTGCTCCATGAAGTGCTGGAAGGGATCGATCCCTGCCTCAGCCACATCAGGGTACCGTTTCAGATAGAAGGTCGCATCGAAAGCGTCCCGAACCGGATTGGCCGCTGCAGTCTCGCCTTGCCCCGTCATCGTATTCCTTCCCGAGGCTCCGCCAAACTCGAAGCGCGCCGCCCCGGGCGCTTGTCGAACATGCCAGCTTCTTTCGGTGTTTCGGCCAGTCGAGGTCAATAGCTTTCATAGGACGCGGGCATTGCAGGCTGAATCGCCGTGCCATTGCCCGCAATCCCGTCTGGTCCTATTCGAATGGCCTCAGCACCGCAGGGACAAGACATGTCGGGCACAGTGGCAGGGCCGATCGAAAGCGCCAACCAGATCGACCTTAGGGCCAAACCGCGCCATCCGCCGCAGGTGACGGGCCTGGGCAATCAGATCGTGATCGGTGAAGGCGCGGAGGTGGAGTCCCTGATCGCCATTACCGGCGACGACAACCGCCTGATCATCGGCGAAGCCAGTCGGGTTGCAGGCTTTGCCACGATCGGCGCCGGCACCGCCCTTGCCGATCCCAAGCAGGCGGCGGCGGCAAACCTGATCATCCAGGGACGCGGCAACATCGTCGAGATCGCGCCAGATTGCCGGCTGGGCGCGAACTTAACCCTGGTTGGCGACAACAATCACTTCCGCCTGGGCCATGGTTGCATCCTCAATGGGTTCGTGAACCTGCTGAGTCCGGAGGGCTCGGTACTCACCGTGGGTCCCGGCACGACCATGGTCCAGGCCTCGATCCAGCTGCACGAACAGGGCGAGATCACGTTCGGAAGGGACTGCATGGTCTCGTCCCAGGTCTATGTGTCCCTGAGCGATATCCACCCGATCTATGATCGGGCCACAGGCGAGCGGATCAATGCCGCAGCCTCGATCCGTATTGGCGACCATGTCTGGCTGGGCTTGCGCAGCATGATCATGAAGGGCGCGACGATTGGCGACGGAGCGGTGGTCGCTGCCGGTGCCATTCTGTCCGGGCAGGCCCCGGCCCACGCCGTCATGGCCGGCATCCCGGCGCGCCTCGTGCGCCGAAATGTCGTCTGGCGCCGGGAGCTTTCCGAGGGTCCGCCCGAACCGGTGATTGACGATCCTCCAGCCCGCAAGGGTTGGTGGCCCCTGGGCCGTCGCCAGGGCCGGACCGGTTAGGGCGGCGGCGGCGGTTTGACCCCCTGCCGGCAACGTGCCAGTGACGAAGCCCGTGGCTGGCTGGGTTGAATGACACGAAATGGCTAAGACAAGCACGACGGCGGAGGCTCTGCGCCAGCAGGTCCTCGACGATCCCAACCTCAACTCGGTCGATTCCCTGGGCAAGATCCTGCGCATGATGGCGCAGTGGCGAGCGACCTTGATCGCCCGCACCTACATTCAGCACCACGGTTTGAAGATTTTTTCCGGGCCGTTCGAGGGCATGGAATATGTGCCCTACGCCACCGAGGGCTGCCTGGTTCCCCGCCTGATCGGTTGCTACGAGTCAGAGCTGCATGACGACCTGCTGGCCTTTGCGCAGTCCGGTGTCGACACCGTCGTCGATATCGGTTGCGCCGAAGGCTACTACGCCGTGGGCCTCGCCCGCCTGATGCCCGGAGCGACCGTCCACGCCTTTGACATCGACGAAAAGGCCCGCCGGGGCTGCGCCGATCTGGCCAGGCGAAACGGGGTCGAGGGTCAGGTGGTCATCGGCGGTGAGTTCGTCGGCGAGATGTTCGAAAACTTTGTCGGCAAGAACACCCTTGTTTTCATCGACGCCGAAGGGTTCGAGGACGAAATCATGCTTCCCGATCTCTATCCGGGACTGAAGACGGTCAATATCATCATGGAAACCCATCCGGCTTTCATGCCGGGCGTGGTCGAGCGGATGCTCGAGCGCTTTGGCCCGACCCACGAGATCGCCATTCGCCGGCAGGGACCCAAGACCATGACCTTGCCGCCCTGGCTGCAGAAGCTGGGCCACCTTGACCAGTTGATCGCTGTCTGGGAATTCAGGGCGACCATGACGCCCTGGCTGGTGATGAGGCCAAGGGCCTAGATCATCACCTCCAGCCCGCCTGCCGTCCTCGGAAATCCGCCCATGAGAGTTGTTGTCACCGAAGCGCTCCGGGAGCTGGCGCGAACCCACCGCATTTTCAGCCCGACCGCGGACCGGCTCTGGCCGCTCGGGGCCACACTGGTCGTGGGCCGGGATGCGATCATCGAGCCCTATACCCATCTGCTGGGAGGGTTCCTCGTGCCGGCGCGTTTCGGAGCCTTCACCTATTCGCATTCGGCCTTCGACATCCACACGCGGATTGGTCGCTACGGATCGATCGCCTGGGGCGTCAAGCTGATGGGATCAGCCCATCCGCACCAGTGGGCCGCCATGCACCCCTTCTCCCACAACCCGGGGCCGCTTCCGGGGCTTGGGGCCTATCTGGCCGATGTCGGGGCCGCCCCCCTTGAACCCTTTGCCTTCGCCCAGCGCCCGGCCGCCGTGATGATCGGACACGACGTCTGGATCGGGAATGAGGCCAGCCTCCAGCGCAACATCACGATCGGCCACGGTGCCGTGATCGGTGCCCAGGCTGTGGTGACCAGGGATGTGCCGCCCTATGCCATTGTCGCCGGATCACCCGCCCGGGTCATTCGCTACCGCTTTGAAGAGAGTCTGATCGAGGACCTGCTGGCGAGCGAGTGGTGGCGCTACGGGCCCGATGTCCTGCAGGCGCTCGATGTTCGCGACCCGGCCGGGTTTCTGGACCGCCTGCGCGAACGCGAGGCACGGGGCGACGTGAGCCCCATGGACCTGACGCCCCTTACCGGCGAGGCGATCCTCCAGGCCTGTGCCGCCGACTGAGGCGAGCGCCCGGATCTCTGCCGTGCTCGACCTGCCCGGTCAGGCTTTCGCGCCTGCCGGGGCCTGAGCCAAATGGTCCGGTGCCTATCGCGCCAGGACCTCGTCAATGAGATCCAGCCAGGCGGGAACCCCGACCGTGGCCCGGTCGAAGCGCTCAAGAGCGGTCACCCGAGCCGCCGCTCGCAATGGGGCATAGGCCGCCGGGTCCTGGCAGATCTCGACCAGCGTATCGGCAAGGCCTGCGGGGTCGAAAAAGTCCCGCAGCAGACCGTTGACGCCGGGGGTGATCGCGTCGTGCAGCGGTGCGGTATCCGACCCCACGATCAGACATTCGCAGGCCATGGCCTCGACGAGTGACCAGGACAGCACGAAGGGATAGGTGAAATAGACATGGGCCGCTGAGATCGACAGCGCCTTGACCATCTCGCCATGCTCCACGGCCCCGGTGAAATGCACCCGGCTCAGGTCCAGCCTGTCGCCGACCTCGGCCAGCATCTTGGCCTTCCAGGTCTGGCCATCGGGCAAGGCACCGCCATAGACTTGGGGGCTGTCCTTGCCGATCAGCAGGACCTCGACCTCGGAATTGCGCTCAAGCACGGACGGCAGGGCCCGCATGAAGGTGTGAAAGCCCCGCAAGCGCTCGAAATGCCGGTTGATAAAGGTGATGACCGGCTTGGTGCCATCCAGCACTCGCCCATCGGGGAGCTTGAACCTTGCATCCGGTATGCGGCGCGCGCGATCCAGATCGACGCCCTCGTGGACGATCCTGACCCGCTCCTGCAGGCCGCGTGGCAGGAGGGAAGCCTGGAAGGCCGTCGGGCAGACGATCATGTCGGCCTCGCAATAGGCCAGGGCCAGCCCCATGTTCTTGGCGTGGATGCGGAAATCCGAGATCGGCGTCGAGCGTTCGAACTCGGGATCGAAGTTCACGTCCGCGCCCTGCGAGCGATAGAAGAACTCGCCAAACAGCATCTGGCGCGCCTGGGGAAACACCTCGCGAAGCTGCAGGGTCTCGCCCCAGCCCGGATGCCCGATGATCAGGTCTGGAGTGAAGCCATCAGCCTTCAGCTTCAGGGCCGCCTCGGCGGCCGCATGACCGCGCATCAAGTCGGCCTCGGCGCGGGTGGCGGCATCGAAGAGTCCCGGTGTTGAGCCGCGGGACAGGGTCCAGCGCCGGACATCGACGCCCGGCCGGCCCTTGATGCCAGACCCGCCGATCGCCGCCACCTTGTGGCCGCGCTTCAGGACGGCGTCAGCAATATGCGGAAACTGGCCCGGGAAATTCTGGTGCACGAAAAGTATTCGGCTGGCCGCCACATCGCCCTCATTGATCTGCCGCCCCCGTTCTTGGTCACGGTCGCGCAGGGCGTCAATGGCGTAGGTTCGCGGGCGGGCCTGCGGCCCAAGCTGGACGAGCGGCCTGCAAACCTCCTAAACCGCCCTTGGGCGTTGTCGGCGCATGCGGCGCGCCGTCCCTGTGCGAAAGGCCACTTCCTTGACGTCTCGTCTGGCGATCTATCACCCGGCCGGCCGGATCGGCCTTGGCGAAAACGTCTTCGGCAAGGATGTCGCCAATCTCGAACTGTTCCGGGCCATGGTTCAGCATGGCGGCCATGACCAGGTCGACTTCCTGACCCACGCACCGGTCCAGGCGGGGGATCTCCTGAAGAGCCTGGTTGGCGACCAGGCCTGCGCCACCCGCATCACCACCGCGAGCATCCTCAACCAGGGCGTTGCGGCGGCGGCCGGAACGCTTCTGCGCGGGGGCCCGCGCCTGGAGGAACTGGCCTGGCAGAGGCGGCGCAGCGTCGGCGACCGCGCCTTCAGCCTGATCGGCCTGATCCACACCATCGCCCCGCCCATGATGCGCCAGGACATCGCGATGGCGTCGGTAGCGCCGACCCAGCCCTGGGACGCCCTGATCTGCACGTCACCCTCGGTGCAGCAGGCCATGGAGACCATGTTCGACGACTGGTGCGAGTTCCTGGGGGAACGTTTCGGCACCGGCAAGCGCCTCATGCGCCCCCAGCTGCCGCTGATCCCGCTCGGCGTCGACGGCCCGGCGCTCGGCGCGGCCGCAGCGCGCGCCGATGTCCGCTCGGCGACACGGGCGGAGCTGGAGATCGGCGCAGAAGACATCCTGGTTCTGTGGGTGGGTCGACTGTCCTTCTTCGAAAAGGCCTTCCCGCAGCCGATGATGCGGGCGGTCGAGGAGGCTGCCAGGGCGACCGGGAAGCGCGTTCATTTCGCCATGGCGGGATGGTTTCCGAACGGCGCCGATGGCGAGCGCATGTATCGCCAGGCGGCTGCGGCCCACGCCCCATCGGTCGACTTCCACGTCGTTGACGGCAATGACCGCCAGCGCCTTGGGGACCTCTGGGCGGCCTCGGACATCTTTCTGTCGCTGGTCGACAATATTCAGGAGACCTTCGGCATCACGCCGCTGGAGGCGATGGCTGCCGGTCTGCCCGTCGTGATCAGCGACTGGGACGGCTATCGCTACACCGTACGCGACGGCCAGGAAGGGTTTCTGATTCCCACCCTCGGCGGGCCTGAAAACGCGCTGTCCGACGAGATGGTCGCCGGCCACGATTTCGGGCTCAAATCCTATCAGCAGTATGTCGGGGTCATTGCCCAGCACACCGCCGTCCATGTCGGACGGGCCGGCCAGGCGCTGTCCGACCTCATCCGCTCGCCCGACCTGCGTCGCCGGATGGGCGAGGCCGGCCAGCGGCGAGTGCGCGATGCGTTCGACTGGCCGGTCGTGGCCCGACAATACGCCGATCTGGCCCGGGAGCTGGCGGCGGTGCGGGCCGCCTCCGCAGACCCGCGCCCGCGTTCGACCCTTAATCCGGTCAAGGGTGATCCCTTCCGCAATTTCGCGGGGTTCGCGACCCAGGTCCTGTCGCTCAAGAGTAGCCTGACCTTGCGTCCCGGCGTCGATGTGGACGATCTCAAACGCGCCCAGACCATCGAGCTGGACATGTTCGCAGCCAACTGGCGGGGCAGCCATGAGGAATGCCAGCAGGTCTTCGCCCACCTGGCCGACGGTCGGGCCGCCACCACCGAAGACCTCCTGCTCCTGTTCCCGATGCCGCGCCGGCGAGCGGTCCAGCTGAGCCTGCTCTGGATGGCCAAATGCGGCTTCCTGGAATGGCTCTGATCGCGCCCGGCCTTGAAACCCCGGTGCACAGCCTCCACCTCTGGCCTGCGCCGTCGGGCCGTTGCTGATCCCAGGACGAACCGGCGGACGAAGTCGCTTAAGCGAAGGACTTCGCCATGAACCGGACTATTCTGTTCGACAGCCCCTTCCTGCTGGGTTTCGAACATACCCGAGACCTGATTGAACGCGCCGCCAAGGCCGCGTCAGAGAGCTATCCGCCCTATAATGTTGAGCAGGACGAGGAAGGCCGCGTCCGCATCACCCTGGCGGTGGCCGGATTTTCGCCGGATCAGCTGCATGTGACGGTCGAGGGCGGCCAGTTGGTCGTGGCCGGCAAGCGCGAGTCCGAGGCCCGACCCGAAAGTGATCGGGCCTTCCTGCACCGCGGCATAGCGGCGCGCGGCTTTGTCCGGACCTTTGTGCTGGCCGAAGGCATCGAGGTCATGGCGGCGACCCTCGAACATGGGCTGCTGCACATCGACCTGGCCCGGCCGCGTCCGGAGCGACAGGTCAAACGCATTCCCATCCGCTCAATCGCCTGAATCTCGCCGGCTTTTTAATGTCTGTTTTGTAGATCGGCCCCAGGGTCGGCCAAGCCGGGCCGACGCCGAGCCGTTCCCTATCCCAGGAGGTGGTCAGCCATGACGCCTGTTACCCACGACCCAGCCTTGACAACCGAAGCCTTCGCCGCGCTTGGCGGGCCCGACATGGTCTATGTGCGCCCCATCACGGCGGCGGAGATTCTGGCCGACGCGCCCGCCGGTACGGGCCATGACTTCGATCTGAGCCCCAACCAGGTTCTCTATGCCGTCTGCCGCGCCGACGGCGCGCGACTGGCAGTCCTGGTCGATCGCGACACGGCGATCGCCGCCGCCCTGGCCCACGAACTGGCCCCGGTTTCAGTCCACTGATCTGCTGAGAGGCTCGGCGGGCTTCAGGCCGCTGAGCTGGCGGCTTCCTGGGCCAGCAGGATATGCACGGCATCCGCCGAGCGAGCCTGGCGAAGTTGCTCGCGGAGTTCAGGCTGCCGCATCATGCGCGAGACCCGGGCCAGGGCCCGCAGGTGCTGGGCATTGGCATCCCGCGGCGCAAATAGGGCCACAAGAAGGTCGACAGGCTTGTCATCGACGGAATCGAACGCCACCGGGGTCTCGAGACGGACAAAGACCGCGCGCACGCGGTCGAGGCCATCAATGCGGGCATGGGGAATGGCCACGCCCTGTCCGACGCCGGTCGAGCCGGCCGCTTCGCGCTCCAGCAGGCCTTCGAGCACCGGCTCCGCATCGACCCCAAGCACCCGCGCCGCAACATCGGCGATCACGCCGAGCACCTGACGCTTGCCCGGAGCACTGACGCGCAGCGCCACCGCCCCGGGTTCCAAGAGATCGCCGATAGTCATGGACTTAAACGCTCACTTGCTGTCGGTCACCGCAACGCCATCGTCGAGGGCCCTCCAGAACGACCAGGATCCTGACAGGATCCCGTTAGCTCGCGGTTGACCCGTTCCCGTTCAGCGACTTGGTGCGTTCGGGATCGATCCAGCCGATATTTCCGTCTGGTCGCCGATACACCACGGACAATCCGTCATGGGCGGCGTTCCTAAACACGATTGCCTGGGACTCGGTCAAGTCCAGTTCCATGACAGCCATGGAAACAGTCATTATCTTCAAAGAGGACTGGGTTTCAGCGATGATCATGGCCGAAGGGGCACCGGCCGGGTGGGCCTCATCGCCGCCCCAGTCGTCGTCCTCGTGATCATCCACATCCGGTGCGCGCAGCACATACATCGCGGCATTTTCAGCCTGCTTTGCGGTGGCCGCGATCGAGTGGCTTTTTAATCGTCGTTTGTAACGCCTGATCCGGGTCTCGATCTTGGCCAGGGCGGCGTCGAACGCCGCATGGGCGTCACCGCCCGCTCCATGGCTGATCAGTTGCTGGCCCGAAGCCAGCTTTACCGAACAGTCGGCCCGGAAGGCATGGCCCTCCTTGCTGATGACCACGTCGGCATGGCCGCCGCGGTCAAAATACTTGCCGATGCTCAGGGTGATTTCGTCGGAGACTCGCGCTCGCAGAGCCTCACCAACGTCGACATGCTTGCCGGAGACTTGGACTTGCATGCCCTAACAACGCGCCTCTCCGGAGGCGGTGTCAAGCGCCGTATGGAGATCAGAAAAAGCTCGAAACCAGACCGATGATCCGCTGGACTGCAGCCACCACCACACCGGCGCTGACGAACAGCAGGCCCAGGCTGACCAGGGCCATCAGATAGCCCAGAAGGGCCAGCAACCCGTCCCTCTGCAACAGGGCCAGGGACAGGATCGCCACCGTCGCGCCGGGAGCCAGATTGCCCAGGGGGATGGGCAGAATCAGGACCAGGGCCAGCAGGGTGCAGACCACGCCGATCATCCGTTCGCCCAGTGGGGTGAACAGCCAGTCCAGGCGCGGACGGGTGATCATCTCCATGCGCTTGACCACGGGTGTCAGTCTGCGGAACAGGCCGCGCAGGCCATCGCGCTTGAGGGGACGGTCGAGCATGCCCCGGGGCAGCCAGGGCGCATCGGCCCCCAGGGCGACTTGCGGGGCCAGCAGCAGGATCGGCAGGCTGAGCACGGTTGAGGAGCCCGGCGGCAGGGGCAGGCAGTTCAGGGCCCCGAACACCAGCAGCATGGCACCGAAAGCGCGGCTGTCGAAGGCCTCCAGCATCTGACCGACGGTCAGGATCGGACGGGTATCCTCGCCAAACCCTTCGATCACATCCGCTAGGCTATCGGTCGACATGCTTGCTCCTGCTGCTGGAGCCTATAACGCACGACCCGACAACGGGTGATGAAGATCGCCGGACCTGCCGTTCTGCTCAGGCGGTTTCCTTGATCAGGCGCCGGCGCTCCACGGACGAAGGGATCCGCATGGCTTCGCGGTACTTGGCGACGGTGCGCCGGGCGATGTCGACTCCGGCGGCCTTGAGGATCTCGACGATGGCATCGTCGGAGTGGACATCCTTTTCGGCCTTCTCGGCCTCGACCAGGCCCTTGATCTTGTGCCGCACACTGGCGGCCGAATGGGCCTCGCCGCCCTCTGACGACTGGATGGCCGAGGTGAAGAAGAATTTCAGTTCGAACACGCCGCGCGGCGTAGCGATGTACTTGTTGGAAGTGACCCGGCTCACCGTGCTCTCGTGCATGCCGATGGCGTCAGCGACGGTCTTCAGGTTCAGCGGCCGCAGGTGCTCGACACCGAAGGCCAGGAAGCCGTCCTGCTGGCGGACGATCTCGCTGGAGACCTTGAGGATGGTCTTGGCCCGCTGATCGAGACTTTTGACCAGCCAGTTGGCCGTGGCCATGCAGTCGGACACGAAGGTCTTTTCCTGGTCCGTCCGCGCGCCCTTGGCGACCCGGGCGTGATAGCGCTGATCAACCAGAACGCGGGGCAGGGTGTCGGTATTGAGCTCCACATGCCACATGCCGCCCAGGCCCTCGCGGACATGGACGTCGGGCACCAGGGTCTCGGCGGTGTCGCTGGCATAGGCCGCGCCGGGTCGGGGGTTCAGGGCGCGGATCTCGCCGATCATCTCCCGCAGGTCTTCCTCATCGACACTGCAGGCCTTGCGCAGACCGGCCATGTCCCGCCGGGCCAGCAGCTCGAGATTGTCGAGCAGAGCAGCCATGGCCGGGTCGTAGCGGTTCTGGTCCTTGAGCTGCAGGGCCAGGCATTCGCGCAGGTCGCGGGCGCAGACGCCGGTCGGCTCGAAGCCCTGGACCACGGTCAGGACCCGCTCGACCAGGGAGAGGTCGCAGCCCAGGCGATCGGCCGTCTCGACCAGGTCGAGGCGCAGATAGCCGCCCTCATCGACCCCATCGATCAGGATCGTCGCCACAAGCTGTTCACCGACCGACAGGCCGGACTGGCTCAGCTGGCCCTGCAGGTGCTCCGACAGGGTCGGAACCGCAGTCAGGGCCCCTTCATAGTCGCCGTCATGGTCGAAGGAGCCACCGCCTCCGGCCCGCGACCAGTCGATCTGGCCACCGGCCTCACCGGCCTGTTCACCATCGCCGGTCGCGCGCTCGCCGGGCGAAACCTCGTCCGGGGTGGCATCCATTTCATGATTGGCCGAGCCTTCGGCCACGACATCGACGCCCAGATCGCTGGCCAGGGGCTCGCGCTCTGCCTCGGACGCGACTTCGCTCTCTCCCTCATCGCGTTGCAGGAGCGGATTGCGCTCCAGCTCGGCCTCGACGAAGGCGTCGAGCTCGATGTTCGACAGCTGCAGCAGCTTGATCGCCTGCTGCAGCTGCGGGGTGATGACGAGGCCCTGGCCTTGCCTGAGCTCAAGTCTGTGGCTGAGCGCCAATGCGCCCTCCTGGGCAAATCGAACAAAGTTTCGATCGCCATTGAAAGGCCAAGGAGGTTAACGCCTCGCCAACGCCTGCAATTATCGGGCCGGTGCGACCTTGCGACGTCGCACGCCCGCAGCACCCGACCCCTGCAGCGGGGCGACGTCGGGAGTCAAGTATTTGAATTTATAGCAGAAATGCTTAGACGCGCTCGGCGAAATGATCGCCGAGATAAACCCGGCGCACTTCCGGATCGTCGACAATTTCCTTCGGCGAGCCCTCGAAAAGCACCTCGCCCGCATGAATGATCGAGGCCCGGTCGATGATGTCGAGGGTCTCGCGGACATTGTGGTCGGTGATCAGGATGCCGATGCCGCGGGCCTTCAGATAGCCAATAACCTCGCGGATGTCGGCAATGGCCAGGGGGTCGATGCCGGCAAAGGGTTCGTCCAGCAGCATGAAGGACGGTTCGCTGGCCAGGGCGCGGGCGATTTCCACCCGCCGCCGCTCGCCGCCCGACAGGGCCACGGCCGGTGACTTGCGGATATGGGTGATCCGCAGTTCCTCGAGGATGTTGGTCACCGTCTCGGCGGCGGCGCGCGGGTCCTTCTCGCGCATCTCGACCACAGCCATGACATTCTGCTCGACCGTCATGCCCCGGAAGATCGAGGCTTCCTGCGGCAGATAGCCGACGCCGAGGCGGGCGCGCTGGAACATGGGCTGGGCGGTGATGTCTTCGCCGTCCAGATAGATCGAGCCGTAGTCGGCGGCGATCAGGCCTGTGATCATGTAGAAACAGGTGGTCTTGCCCGCGCCATTCGGCCCTAGCAGGCCGGCGACCTCGCCGCGCTTGAGGCGCAGAGAGACGCTCTTGACCACCGGGCGGTCGCCAAACGACTTGCCGATGGCGTCGACGAACAGGCCGTCAGCTTCGGGGCGATCGGCATCGCCAAGGGGCGTCATCTTCATGCGATCGAGCCTAACGGTTGGCCGGAGCCGGGGTCTGGGACTTTTCGGGATAGATCACCGAGCGCACCCGCCCGGTCTTGCCCCGCCCCTTGGCGCTGGATTCCAGCTTCACGTCATTGGTCTTGGTATTGACCGTCATCCGGTCGCCACGGGCCACGTCCTGGCCGCGCACCACGATGACATTGCCGGTGATGACGATGGTGTCATTGGCATAGGTGAAGACGGCATGGTCGCCCCGGACCGTCTGGTCCTGGTTGACGAAATAGACGTCGCCGTCGGCTTCCACATGATCGACATCGCCACAGCCGTTCGACCCGGGCTGGGCCCCCGGCTTGCGGGTCGAATAGGCATTGACCACGCTGGCGCGCAGCCGGCTCTTGTCCTGAAGCATCTCGACATTGCCGCGGAAGATCGTCCGGCACTGGCTGTTGATGTTTTCCTGCTCGTCCGCAGATATGTCCACGGGCGCGCTGGAGTCGTTGATGCTCTGGGCGAAGGCCGAGCCGCTCGCCAGGATCAGTGCGGTCGCCGCCGCTGCCATCCAACGCTGCATCAAGTCAGAGTCCTTATCTGCGAAGCACGGCCATGCCGCGCGCCTCTACTTACTTCCGTTCGAGCCGGGTGCGAACCCCACCCCTGAAAACGACCCGGTCGCCCTTGTCATATACGGTGTAGGCGTTGGATTTCACCTGCCCTGTCGGACCTTCGCCCAGCATGGCCGTTTCACCACTGATATTTCCGGTCCGGGTGTCGACCACCGCCTCTTCCGACGCGAAGCGATAGCCGGACCCATCATCGATGCGGACATCGCCACTGAGCGACAGCATCATCGTATCCTCGCGATAGATCCCCGACTTCGCCGTCACCCGGCTGGGCTGGGGCTCGTCGAAGCCGAGGGTCAGGGTTGGCGCATCGAGCCGGACATTCTGCATGTCATTGTCGTCACGCAGGGCCGACCGCGCGGTGATCATGAAGCTGCGGCCGTCGCCGGACTGGCCATAAAACCGCGGCGAGATCATGCGGATCTGGGTCTTGGCCTCTGCCGGAGGACGGGCGGCGGCGCGCATCGAGCGCCAGGCCACCTGGCCGGCCACGCCGACCAGGATCAGGCCGATCACGGCCGGCAGCACAATCCGCATCAGCCGGACGCGACGCGAACGCTGACGCCACCGACCCAGATCCCGGGCGATCGGTCGTCCTGGCATGGTCGCGGCGGCCGTCACGGTCAGGTGTGCGCGAAAATGTCGACCTCTTCCCAACCGGCCAGATCGAGGGCGGCACGGTGAGGCAGGAAGTCGAAAGCGGCCTGGGCCAGGGGCATACGTCCCTCGCGCACCAGCATGGCATTGAGCCGATCACGCAGCCCGTGCAGGTGGAGCACGTCGGAGGCGGCATAGGCCACCTGTTCGGGGCTGAGGCTGGCAGCTCCCCAGTCCGAGCTCTGCTGGGCCTTGGACAGCTCGACGCCGAGCAGTTCGCGCGTCACGTCCTTGAGGCCATGACGATCGGTATAGGTGCGGGCCAGCTTCGAGGCGATCTTGGTGCAATAGACGGGCGCGGTCATCACCCCGAGATGCAGCAGGAACATGGCAATATCAAAGCGGCCGAAGTGGAACAGCTTCAGGACCGTCGGATCGGTCAGCAGGCGCTTGAGGTTCGGCGCGTCATAGGTGGTCCGGTCCAGCTGGACCAGATGGGCGTCGCCGTCACCAGCCGACAGCTGCACCACGCAAAGCGGGTCTCGTCCCAGGCGCAGGCCCATGGTTTCCGAATCGATCGCTACCGCCGTCGCGCCGGCAAAGGTGCCGTCGGGCAGGTCGCCCACATGAACAAAATTGGCCAAGGTCTCAGAGCTCTCCGGCGACAGGCCTGAACGACAGACGTCGCCGAGGCTCGCGTGCCCGAACGGGTGCGCGCGACACTATAATCACGATGAAAGAGATATCTATTCGGAAGGAACTATCGGCGCCACCCCGACCTTCTTACGAAGGTTGGTAGGGGGTGGTGCCCAGGAGAGGACTCGAACCTCCACGACCTTTCGATCACTGGCACCTGAAGCCAGCGCGTCTACCAATTCCGCCACCTGGGCCCGCAGAGCGATCCGTGGATCGCCGCGAGGCCGGGACGTTTAGGGAAAGGTTTTGATGCCGTCAATCGCCAAATCGCGCATTTCGTTGCGAAGCCTCTCGCGGTCGTCTATCCCCCGCATCATCGCAGGCGACGGGGATTGAAGATGCAAGGTCTGGTCACAGTGTTCGGCGGCTCCGGCTTCGTCGGCAGCCAGGTCGTGCGGCAGCTCGCCAAGGCGGGCCACCGCGTTCGCGTGGCGGTGCGCCAGCCCAACCTGGCCTACAGGATGCGAATGCTGGGCGATGTCGGCCAGATCGAGGTCGTCCAGGCCAATGTTCGCAACCTCGCCTCGGTGGACCGGGCGCTGGAAGGGGCTGAGGCCTGTGTGAACCTGGTGGGTCTGCTGTACGAATCGGGCCGCCAGAAATTCCAGGCCGTCCATGTGATGGGTGCCCAGACCCTGGCCGAGCGCGCCAAGGCGGCCGGTGTCAGCCGCTTCGTGCAGATCAGCGCCATCGGCGCCGATGCCAAGTCCGAGGCCAAGTACGCCCGCACCAAGGCCGAGGGCGAGGCGGCGGTCCGCGCCGTCTTCCCGGGCGCGGTGATCATCCGCCCGTCGGTGGTCTTTGGGCCTGAGGACAATTTCTTCAACAAGTTTGGCCAGATGGCCGCGATCAGCCCCGCCCTGCCCCTGGTCGGTGGCGAGACCCGCTTCCAGCCGGTTTTCGTGGGCGACGTCGCAGCCGTGATTGCCCGGGCGGCCAGCCACCCGGAAGCCGAGGGCCTGACCTATGAACTGGGCGGCCCCGGTATCTTCACCATGCGCCAGATCCTGCAGCTGATCCTGACCGAAACCGGCCGCGACCGCGCCCTCGTGGCCTTGCCCTGGCCTGTCGCGCGCCTGCTGGGCCAGGTCGGCGACCTGATGGCGGGCCTCCTGCCGATCGCCCCGCCGATCACCAGCGACCAGGTCGAGATGCTGAAGAGCGACAATGTCGCCGACCATGGCCTGCCGGGCCTGGCCGAGGCCGGTATCGTCCCGACCAGCATCGAGGCGATCGTGCCGTCCTACCTCTATCGCTACCGGAAGGGCGGCCAGTACGCCCCGACCCCGGCGGGAGCATTCTAGCTAGGCCCTAGACGGGCTGGTTACCGTCAACAAAGCGATGAAGTCGGGATCCGTCACGGCCTCATCGCTGTCGGTCATCTGATAGGTTCCTGGATCGCCGGGCTCGATGGCCTCCAGTACCGGCGCGATAATGATGGTTTCGTGCCCGCTTGGCGGTGCGATCTCGATGCCGGTCTCTGGGTCGCAGACAACGACCTTACCGAAGATCTGTTGCCGCCGTGTGACCCGCCCCTCGCTGTCGAGATAGGTCAGGCCGACAAGCAGGGTCGCGCCGATCAGATCTTCGGCAAGTCCTGCATCCCAATCGTCTTCGCCTAGATTTTCGAAACTATCTGACATCCGACGCCTCAGCGCGGGATGTACAATAGCCCCAGTCCCACGACGCCCACGGCGATCCGCCACCAGGCGAACGGCGCGAAGCCGTGCTTGCTGATGAAGTCCAGCACCGTCTTGACCACAAAGACGCCGGAGACCAGCGCCGCCAGGAAGCCAAGGCCGATCAGGCCCAGGTCATTGGTGCTGAGCTTGTCGATGTTCTTGTAGAGGTCATAGGCAAATGCGCCGGCCATGGTCGGCATGGCGAGGAAGAAGCTGAACTCGGCGGCCGAACGCTTGTCGCACTTGAGCAGCAAGGCACCAGCGATGGTTGCCCCCGAACGCGAGACGCCCGGCACCAGGGCCAGGCACTGGAACAGGCCGATGATAAAGGCGGTCTTCAGCGGATAGTCGGAAACGTCGGTATAGCGCGGCTCAAGCTTCATGCGGTCCAGGGCCAGCAGGGCGAACCCGCCGGTGATGAGGGTGATGCAGACCAGCAACGGCGATTCGTAGAGGACCGTCTTGATGAAGTCGTGGGCCAGTACGCCGACAACGACCGCCGGCAGGAAGGCCAGGAAGACGCCTAGAATGAAACGGCGCGAGCCGGGATCGCTCGGCGCCGTGGTCAGCAGTCCCCAGAGGCGGCCGAAATAGACCCCGGTAATTGCAAGGATCGCGCCAAGCTGGATCAGAACCTGAAAGGTGTTTCCGGGGCTGTGGAAGCCCAGAAAATGGCCGACCAGCAGAAGATGTCCCGTAGAGGACACAGGAATGAATTCGGTCAGGCCTTCGATCAGGCCCAACACGATTGCGATCAACCAATCCGGCATCGGCTTCCCCCAGGACACAGGCCCCCGGCGTGCGCCTGACACGGTAAACAAGGAGTTCATCTATAAAGTGGACTAATTCTGCGCCCAGATGCGAGCATCTCGCAGCGCTGCGCAGGAAGCCCCGTATATAAAAGTCAATTATATAGACCACCGCATTCTTCTTGCGGAAAAGAGTCCTTATGAGCCCGCCATACGCAATTTTTCTCCCGGCAACGGGGCGAGGGAAGTCGCATGGCCGAGCGCATGCTGAAATTCACCACGGTGGCCCGCAAAACGCCTGAAAAGCGGGCGGCGGAAGCCCGTAATGGCGACTTCCACGAGATCTATGCCGACTTCATCGACGCCAAGGCGACCGAGCAGGCCTCGCGTTGCTCGCAATGCGGCGTGCCGTTCTGCCAGACCCACTGCCCGCTGCACAACAACATCCCCGACTGGCTGCGGATGACCGCCGAAGGCCGTCTGGAAGAGGCCTATCAGCTGTCCCAGGCCACCAATTCCATGCCGGAGGTCTGCGGTAGAATCTGCCCGCAGGACCGTCTGTGCGAAGGCAACTGCGTCATCGAACAGTCGGGCCACGGCACCGTGACCATCGGTTCGGTCGAGCGCTACCTGACCGACAAGGCCTGGGAGATGGGCTGGGTGAAGCCCCTGGTCGCTGGTGCCGCCACTGGCCAGTCGGTCGGGATCATCGGGGCCGGGCCCGCCGGCCTCGCCGCCGCCGAACTGCTGCGCGAGCAGGGCCATGAGGTCGTGGTCTATGACCGGCACGATCGGGCCGGCGGCCTGCTGATCTACGGCATTCCCGGCTTCAAGCTGGAAAAGGACGTCGTCGAGCGTCGCACCGGCCGCCTGGCCGAGGGCGGGGTGGTCTTCAAGCTGGGCTTCGAGGTCGGCCGCGACGCCAGCCTGCAGGACCTGCGCGACAGGCACGACGCCGTGCTGATCGCCACCGGCGTCTATGCCGCCCGCGATCTGGTGGTGCCGGGTTCCGGCAGCCAGGGCGTGGTACCGGCGCTCGACTATCTGATCGCGTCCAACCGTACCGGTCTTGGCGACACCGTCGCTGACTATGAGAACGGCACCCTGAACGCCGAGGGCAAGGACGTGGTCGTGGTCGGCGGCGGCGACACCGCCATGGACTGCGTCCGCACCGCCATCCGCCAGGGCGCGACCTCGGTCACCTGCCTCTATCGCCGCGACAAGGCCAATATGCCCGGCTCCCTGCGCGAAGTGGCCAATGCCGAGGAAGAGGGCGTGACCTTCGAATGGCTGGCCGCCCCCCGCGCCCTGTCGGGCGATGCCGAGGCCGTCACCGGCGTGCGCGCCATCCGCATGCGTCTGGGTGCCCCGGACGCCTCGGGCCGTCAGTCTCCGGAAGAGATCGAGGGCGGCGATTTCGATCGCCCGGCCCAGTTGGTGGTCAAGGCCCTCGGCTTCGAGCCCGAGAACCTGCCCGAACTGTTCTCGGCCCCCGACCTGAAGACCACCCGCTGGGGTACGGTGAAGGCCGATGTCCGCAACCAGATGACCAATCTGGACGGCGTGTTCGCGGCCGGCGACATCGTGCGCGGTGCGTCCCTCGTGGTGTGGGCGATCAAGGACGGCCGCGACGCTGCAGACGCGATTGCCCGCTATCTGAAGTCCAAGGTCGGCGCCCCGGCGCTGATCGCGGCGGAGTAGAAGATCATGAGCCAAGACATCCAGCACTATCTGGCCAACCGCCAGCGCCTGATCGACGGTCACGCCTATGATCCGACCACCGAGCGCGACGCCTGCGGCGTCGGCCTGGTCTGCGCCATCGACGGCACGCCGCGCCGCGAAGTGGTCGAACTGGCCATCAAGGCCCTGAAGGCCCTCTGGCACCGCGGGGCGGTCGACGCCGACGGCAAGACCGGCGACGGGGCCGGCATCCTGCTGTCGGTGCCCCAGGACTTCTTCACCGACCAGGTCCGACGCACCGGCCACGCCCTGCGGGCCGGGGCCATTGCCGTCGGCCAGATCTTCCTGCCGCGCACCGATCTCGGGGCCCAGGAGGCCTGCCGCACGATCGTCGAGGCCGAGGCCCTGCGTTTCGGCTTCTACATCTATGGCTGGCGCCAGGTGCCGGTGAACACCGCCGTGATCGGCGAAAAGGCCAATGCCACCCGGCCGGAGATCGAGCAGATCATGCTGGCCGCCCCGGCCGGCCTGGAAGGCGAGGCCCTGGAACGCGCCCTGTTCCTGTGCCGCAAGCGGATCGAAAAGCGCGTCCATGCCCAGAACCTGTCGGGCTTCTACATCTGCTCGCTGTCGGCCAAGTCGCTGATCTACAAGGGCATGTTCCTGGCTGAGGCCATCGACGAGTTCTATCCTGATCTCAAGGACGACCGCTTCGCCGCCAATGTGGCGATCTTCCACCAGCGCTATTCGACCAATACCTTCCCGGAATGGCGTCTGGCCCAGCCCTTCCGGATGCTCGCCCACAATGGTGAGATCAACACGATCAAGGGCAACATCAACTGGATGAAGTCCCACGAGATCAAGATGGCCGCCCAGGCCTTCGGCGAGTTCGGGGATGACGTCAAACCGGTGATCCAGCCCGGCGGGTCGGATTCGGCCAGCCTGGACAATACCTTCGAGGTCCTGGTCCGCGCCGGTCGCGACGCGCCGATGGCCAAGGCCCTGCTGGTGCCGGAGGCTTCGGGTCCCGGCCTGTCAGCTGCCCACCAGGCGCTCTATTCCTACTGCAATGCCGTCATGGAGCCCTGGGACGGTCCGGCCGCCCTCTGCGCCACCGACGGCCGCTGGGTCGTGGCAGGCAAGGACCGCTCGGGCCTGCGTCCGCTGCGCGTGGCCTATACCGACGACGGTCTGGTGATCATGGGTTCGGAAGCCGGCATGTGCGGCGTCGCCGAGAGCCGCATCACCCGCAAGCTGGCCATCGCCCCGGGCCGGATGATCGCCATCGACCTGGCCGAGGGCCGGCTCTATGGCGAGGACGAGATCATCGATGAACTGGCCGGCCGCCATCCCTATACCGAATGGCTTGGCAACATGGTCGATCTCGAAAAGGAGATCGGCCCGGGTCCCGAACCGCGCCGCTATGGCCGCGAAGAACTGATCCGCCGCCAGGCTGCCGCTGGCCTGAGCCTTGAGGATCTCGAGATGATCCTCGCCCCCATGGTCGAGGACGGCAAGGAAGCCGTCGGCTCGATGGGCGATGACAGCCCCCTGGCCGTGCTGTCGGAAAAGTACCGGCCGCTCAGCCACTTCTTCCGTCAGAACTTCAGCCAGGTGACCAACCCGCCGATCGATCCGCTGCGGGAAACCAATGTCATGAGCCTGAAGACGCGGTTCAAGAACCTGGGCAACATCCTCGCCCAGGACGCCGCCCAGGCCGACGTTTACGTGCTGCAGAGCCCGGTCCTGACCACCGGCATGTATGAGCGTATCCAGGGCCTGCTGGGCGAGAAGAACGTCGTCGTCATCGACTGCACCATGCCCCTGCCCGCCCCCGAGGCCCGGGCCGGCGACGCCCTGCGCGCCAATCTCGACCGCATCCGGGCCGAGGCCGAGGATGCCGTCCTGCGCGGCTGCGGGGCCATTGTCCTGACCGACGAGAACAGCCGCGAGGACCGGGTCGCCCTGCCGATGATCCTGGCCACCGGCGGCGTCCACAGCCACCTGGTCGGCAAGGGCCTGCGCTCCTATGTCTCGATCATCGTCCGCTCGGCCGAGTGTCTCGATACCCACTATTTCGCGGTGCTGGTCGGGGTCGGGGCCACGGCGGTCAATGCCTATCTGGCCCAGGAAACCTTCCAGGACCGTCTGGAGCGCGGCCTGCTCGGCGACAAGTCGCTGAAGGACGTCTGCCTGAACTTCAAGGGCGCCATCGAGGCCGGTCTGCTGAAGATCATCTCCAAGATGGGCATCAGCGTCATCTCGTCCTATCGCGGCGGCTACAATTTCGAGGCCGTCGGTCTGTCGCGGGCCCTGGCCGCCGAGTTCTTCCCCGGCATGCCGTCGCGCATCTCCGGCATCGGCCTGGCCGGCGTCGAGAGCAAGGCGGTCGAGCTGCACCGCAAGGCCTGGGGCCCGGCGGCGGTGACCCTGCCGGTCGGCGGCCTCTACAAGCTGCGCCGCTCCGGCGAGGCCCATGCCTTCGAGGCACGCCTGATCCACACCTTGCAAAGCGCCTGTGACAGCGGGGACTACGAGCTCTATCGCCGCTGGTCCAACGGCCTGCGGACCCAGAAGCCGATCCAGCTGCGCGACCTGCTCGACTGGCGCTCGGACCGTAGCCCGATCTCGACCGACGACGTCGAGAGCGTCAACGAGATCCGCAAGCGCTTCGTCACGCCCGGCATGAGCCTCGGGGCCCTCGGCCCGGAAGCCCACGGCATGCTGAACATCGCCATGAACCGCATCGGGGCGAAATCCGTCTCGGGCGAGGGCGGCGAGGACTCGGCCCGCTACAAGCCCCTGCCCAATGGCGACAATCCCAACAGCGCCATCAAGCAGGTGGCCTCGGGACGGTTCGGGGTCACGGCCGAATATCTGAACGAATGCGTCGAGCTGGAGATCAAGGTCGCCCAGGGCGCCAAGCCCGGTGAGGGCGGCCAGCTGCCCGGCTTCAAGGTCACCGAGATGATCGCCAGGCTGCGCCATGCGACGCCCGGGGTCATGCTGATCAGCCCGCCGCCGCACCACGATATCTATTCGATCGAGGACCTGGCCCAGCTGATCTATGACCTCAAGCAGATCAACCCGGTCGCCCGGGTGACGGTCAAGCTGGTGGCCATGACCGGCATCGGCGCCATCGCGGCCGGCGTCGCCAAGGCCAAGGCCGACGTGATCCTGGTCGCCGGCGGCGTCGGCGGCACCGGGGCCTCGCCCCAGACCTCGGTGAAATATGCCGGTGGTCCGTGGGAGATGGGCCTGTCGGAAGCCAACCAGGTTCTGACCCTGAACAATCTGCGCCACTCGGTGGTGTTGCGGGCCGACGGCGGCATGCGGACGGGCCGCGACATCGTCATCGCGGCCATGCTGGGGGCCGAGGAGTTCGGCATCGGCACGGCCTCGCTGGTGGCCATGGGCTGCATCATGGTGCGCCAGTGCCATTCCAACACCTGCCCGGTCGGGGTCTGCACCCAGGACGAGGCCCTGCGCGCCAAGTTCACCGGCACGCCGGACAAGGTCATCAACCTCTTCACCTTCATCGCCGAGGAGGTTCGCGAGATCCTGGCGGGCCTGGGCTTCAAGTCCCTGCAGGAAATCGTCGGGCGCACCGATCTGCTGGCCCAGGTCAGCCGCGGCGGCGAGCACCTCGACGACCTCGACCTGAACCCCCTGCTGGTTCGGGCCGACCCCGGCCAGAACAAACCCTACAATACCGTCGTCGGCCGCAACGAGGTGCCCGACACCCTCGACGCCCAGATCGTCCGCGACGCAGCTCCCCTGCTGGAGCGCGGCGAGAAGATGCAGCTGACCTATACGGTCCGCAGCACGGCCCGCACGATCGGTACCCGCACCTCCAGCCATATCGTCCGCAAGTACGGCATGAAGGGCCTGCCCGCCGGCCACCTGACCGTCCAGCTCAAGGGTTCGGCCGGCCAGAGCCTTGGGGCCTTCGCGGTCCAGGGCCTGCGCATCGAACTGACCGGCGAGGCCAATGACTATGTCGGCAAGGGCCTGTCGGGCGCGACCATCGTCATCAAGCCCTCGCGCACCCTGGCCGCCCCGGAAAGCAATGCCCTGATCGGCAATACCGTGCTGTTCGGTGCCACCTCCGGCCGGCTGTTCGCCGCGGGCCAGGCGGGCGAGCGCTTTGCGGTCCGCAATTCGGGTGCCACCACGGTGGTCGAGGGCTGCGGGGCCAATGGCTGCGAGTACATGACCGGCGGCCAGGTGGTGATCCTCGGTCCGACCGGCGGCAATTTCGGGGCCGGCATGACTGGCGGCATGGCCTTCGTCCTCGACCAGCACGGCCGGTTCGAATCCCAGATCAATCCCGAAAGCATCGTCGTCCAGCGCCTGGCCTCACCCTATTGGGAGGGCGTGCTGCGCTCGCTGGTCGCCGAACATGCCCGCGAAGCCGACTCGGCCTTCGCCGCCTCCCTGCTGCGCGACTGGGACCGGGTGCGGGATCTGTTCTGGCAGGTCTGCCCCAAGGAGATGGTCAGCCGCCTGCCACAGCCGCTGGTGGCGGAAGAGGTCGCGGCCTAAGGCGCTTTTTGGGCGCGGAGGACTCGCCCCCTCCGCGCCTTCGGCGCTCCTCCCCCGTAGGGGGAAGATGAAGGGCGCTGACTCATCTTCCCCCTGAAAGGGGGAGGACGACCTGCGCAGCAGGACAGGAGGGGGCCTGCGGCGTCGGCCGGAAGAAGCACCGCCTCGCCTCCGCGCCCACGCAGGAGCCATCCTTAAATCTCACGGCGAGACGATCGCTGGTCTGGAAAGGTCACTCCGCCGACACCGCCCTTCGGGCGGCCGCTCCGCGGCGGCGGGCAATGTCTGCTTCCGAGACTGAGCGGGCCTTCAGTTTGCCCGAACTGACGGCCAACGCCGGACGCCCCCTCCGTCACGATGCGTATTCGCATCGCGCCACCTCCCCCGCACGCTTCGCTACGGGGCAGGTGGGTTCATCTGTTCTTCTCCTGCCCCGTGAAACGGGGGAGGTGGCGCGGCGCCGATAGGCGACGTGACGGAGGGGGCGCTGCTGAGCCTGACTTCCGCAACCCACCCTTCTCAGACCTTCAGCCCGCCGGCGTCCGCAACCAGCGCCTCGCCCACATACCGCGCCCTCGGCCGGATCAACCGCCCGGTCTGCCCCTGCTCGATGGCATGGGCCAGCCACCCGGCCGTGCGCGCCACGGCGAACAGGATGAAGGGCGCATCGGCGGGCAGGGCCAGGGCTCGGGCCAGACCCACCAGGGCGAAATCGATATTGGGCAGCTGCCCCGTCGCGGCCTCGGTCTCCCGCCGGAGATCCTCGAGCAGGGCGGGCGGCTCGAACGCCGCCAGTAAGGTCCGCGCCCGAGGATCCCCGTCCGGATAGAGCGGATGCCCAAAGCCCGGCGTCGACGATCCCTGCGCCAGGCGGGCGCTCACGGCCTTGGCGGCACCCGTCCGGTCCGCCTCGGCGACGAAGGCCTCGACCCGCGCCGCCATGCCGCCGTGCAGCGGACCTGACAGGGCGCAGAGCCCGGCCAGGGCGGCGGCCGACAGCGACGCCCCCGTCGAGGCCGCCACCCGGGCCGCGAAGGTCGAGGCGTTCAGTTCGTGATCGGCCAGCAGCACCAGGGCCATCCGCAGCAGGTTCGCCCCCGCCGCGTCGACGCCCCAGGCCCGCGCCAGACGCTGATGCGCCGCGCCTTCGGTGACCTCGCCCGCCGCCGCATCGACCACGGCGTCGAGCAGGCTGGCGGCCTCCATGGCCAGGGCCAGCGGCGCCCGTCCGCGCGCTGGAGCTTCGGCCCCCGCCCGCAGCGCCAGGGCGTTGAAGAGGCGGGCGCGAGCGGTCTCGCCGGCCACGACATCCCCGGCCCGCGCCGCCTGCCAGGCCGCGCCATGGCCGCCGCGCAGCAGCCGCGCCGTCTGTTCCAGGGTGTGGTCCTGCGCCAGAACCGCTGCATCGCGGCCGCGATACCAGAGCCTGCCGCCCGCCACCGTGGTGATGGCCGAGGCCAGGACCGGCTCGCCCCAGGCTATGGCCTCGGCCGCCACATCGGCCGCGCGCCGGCCCCGGGCCTTGCGGGCCTGCAGGGCGGCGACGTCGGAGGCCCGGTAGAGACTGCGGCGGGGATCATCGGGATGGGCGGCGGCCTCGATCCGGCCGCGGCTCACATAGGCATAGAGGGTCTGGGGCCGGATCCCCAGCCGGTCCAGCACCTGTTCCGCGTCCAGCCAGTCATTCGCCATATAGATTGATTATATTGATCAAGATTGACGATCAAGTGCGGAGAGCGCGATCTGGCCGGCGAAAGGAGACCTGAAATGTCCGATGGTCTTGCCCAAGGGCTTGAAGGCGTGATCGCCGCCCATACCGTGCTGTCCGATGTCGACGGGGCCCATGGCCGCCTGGTCATTCGCGGCTACGCCGTCGAGGATCTCGCCGGCCACACCCCCTTCGAGCAGGCGGCCCACCTGCTGTTCGACGGCTTTTTCGATGACCTGCCGGCCGATCTGGCCCCGGCCATAGGCGCAGCCCGGGTCCGGGCCTTCGCCGAGGTCGGGGCGCTGGACGAGGGCCTGGCAAGGCGCGATCCGGTCGAGGCCATGCGCGCCCTGCTGGCCCGCCTGCCCGACGGCGATGATCTGGCGACGGCCCTGCTGCTGCTGGCCGCCCCGGCCGTCCTGACCCCGGCCGTGCTGCGGGTCGCGGCCGGCCAGGCCCCGGTCGCCCCCGATCCGGCCCTGTCCCATGCCGCCGACATCCTGCGGATGACCCGGGGCCAGCCCGCGACCGAGGCCGAGGCCCGGGCCCTGGACGCTTATCTGGTCACGGTCTGCGACCATGGCCTCAATGCCTCGACCTTCGCGGCCCGGGTGATCGCCTCGACCCGGGCGGGCCTGACCTCGGCGGTGCTGGGCGGGATCTCGGCCCTGAAGGGTCCGCTGCACGGCGGCGCGCCGGGGCCGGTGATCGACATGCTCGACGCGATCGGCACGCCGGAAAACGCCCGGCCCTGGCTGGAACAGGCCCTGGCGCGCGGCGACCGGCTGATGGGGTTCGGCCACCGCATCTATCGCGTCCGCGACCCGCGCGCCGACGCCCTGAAGGCGGCCGTCCGCCGGCTGTCAGGGGCCTCGGGGACCCTGCCCGGCCGCGTCGCCTTCGCCGAGGCCGTCGAGCAGGCGGCCCTGCAGATCCTGCGCGAGCGCAAGCCCGACCGGCCACTGGATACCAATGTCGAGTTCTACACCGCCCTGCTGCTCGAGGCCCTGGGCCTGCCGCCGGCCAGCTTCACCTGTGTCTTCGCCATGGGCCGGACGGCCGGCTGGATCGCCCATGCCCGCGAACAGCTGGCCGGCGGCAAGCTGATCCGTCCGCAGTCGGTCTATGTCGGACCCGGGGTGAGGCAGGCGGCCTGATCGCCGCAAGGCGAGAACGACTCGCGCGAGTCGTTCTCGCTGGGGTGCAGCCGCCCGGCTTGGTATGGAGCGGGCATGACCCTCTCTGCCCTGTCGCCCGAAACCCAGGCCCTGACCCGTCGCGTCACCGCCCTGTCGGTGGCGGTGGCGGCCGTGCTGATCGTGGTCAAGACCCTGGCCTGGCTGGCCAGCGGCTCGGTGGCCATGCTGGCCTCGCTGTCGGACTCCGGTCTCGACCTGGTGGCCTCGCTGATCACCTTCTATGCCGTGCGCTATGCCGCCGAGCCGCCGGACGCCGAGCACCGCTTCGGCCACGGCAAGGCCGAGGCCTTTTCCAGCCTGATGCAGGGCGGCCTGGTCTTCGCCTCCGGGGCCCTGATCGGCCAGGAGGCGATCCGGACCCTGTACCATCCCCGCCCGGTCGAACAGGGCGGCATCGCCATGGCGGTGATGGTGGTATCGATGGTCCTGACCCTGGGCCTGATCATCGCCCAGTCGAAGGTGCTGAAATCGACCGGCTCGATCGCGGTCTCGGGCGACCGGGCCCACTATGCCGCCGATCTCGGCTCCAATGCCGTGGCCCTGGTCGGGATCGGCGCAGCCGCCTTTCTGGGAATCGTCTGGATCGACGCCGTCGCCGGCCTGATCGTCGCCCTGTGGCTGATCTGGGGGGCGATCGGGGTGTTCCGCGAGGCCTCGCACCAGCTGATGGACCGCGAACTGCCCGACGAGGACCGCAAGCGGATCGTCGCCCTGGCCACCGAGGACCCCCGGGTTCTGGGCGTGCACCAGCTGCGCACCCGCGCCTCGGGACCCTATGTCCACATGCAGATGCATGCCGACCTCGAGGCCGGCATCTCGCTGGCCGAGGCCCACACCATCATGGTCAATGCCGAGAACCGGCTGCTGGAGGCCTTTCCGGCCGCCGACATCATCATCCACCCCGACCCCCGGGGTAAGGCCGAGAGCCATGGCGGGCTGTTCGCCGAGGCCCATCACGGCTAGTAAGCGCGGGATCCTCTTCGAGACGAGCCGCCTCTGCATGGACGACACCCTGGCCCAACTGCCCAAGGCCTTTGCCGGCAAGACCGTGCTGGTGCTGGGCGACGTGATGCTGGACCGCTTCATCTACGGGGCCGTCGACCGCATCTCGCCCGAAGCGCCGGTGCCGGTGATCGCCGTGGAGCGCGAGACCGCCATGCTGGGCGGGGCCGGCAATGTCGCCCGCAACATCGCCGCCCTGGGGGGCCAGGCCGTGCTGATCGGCCTGATCGGCGATGACGAGGCCGGCCGCGCCCTGACCGCCATGCTCGCCGACGAGGCGGGCCTGGAGGCCCATCTGGTCACCGACCCCAGCCGCCGGACGACCGAAAAGGTCCGCTACATCTCCGGCTCGCACCAGATGCTGCGGGTCGACCGCGAGGATCGCGGGCCGGCCGAGCCCGTCGGGCTGCTGGCCGCCTTCAACCAGCGCCTGGCCGCCGCCGATGTCGTGGTGCTGTCGGACTATGCCAAGGGCGTCCTGACCGACGGCATCGTCCGCGCGGCCATCGATGCCGCCCGGGCCGCCGGCAAGCCGGTGATCGTCGATCCCAAGAGCCGCAACCTCGCCCGCTATGACGGCGCGACCCTGGTCAAGCCCAACCGCAAGGAAGCCGCCGAGGCCACGGGCCTGGCCGAGGCCAGCGACGAGGCCTCGGAAGCGGCCGGCGCGGCGATCCTGGCCCTGGCGCCTGGTCTGGAGGCCGCCCTGATCACCCGCGGCGGGGCCGGCATGACCCTCAGTGTCCGGGGCCAGCCGCCCGTGCACCTGCCCGCCACGGCCGTCGAGGTCTTCGATGTCTCGGGAGCCGGCGACACCGTGGCCGCGACCCTGGCCCTGGCCATGGCCGCCGGGGCCGGCCTGGCCGATGCCGCCCGTCTGGCCAATCTGGCCGCCGGTCTGGTGGTCGCCAAGCTCGGAACCGATGTCGTCACGGCCGGCGAGCTGACGGCCCTGGCCCGCTCCCGGGCCGGCGAACCGGCCAGGATCAAGATCGCCGACCTGCCCCAGGCCCTGGAGATCGTGGCCGGATGGCGGGCCCGCGGCCAGACGGTCGGCTTTACCAATGGCTGTTTTGACCTGCTGCATCCCGGCCACGTGTCGCTGCTGGACCAGTCCCGAGCCGCCTGCGACCGGTTGATCGTCGGCCTCAATACCGATGCCTCGGTCTCGCGCCTGAAGGGCCCGACCCGGCCGGTGCAGTCCGAACAGGCCCGCGCCATCGTTCTGGCCTCGCTGTCCTCGGTGGATCTGGTGGTGCTGTTCGACCAGGACACGCCGCTGAATCTGATCCAGGCCTTCCGCCCCGATGTGCTGGTCAAGGGTGCCGACTACACCGTCGAGACCGTGGTCGGTTCCGACGTTGTGCTCGGCTATGGCGGCAAGGTGCTGCTGGCTGACCTCAAGGCGGGCCAGAGCACCACCGCCCTGATCGGCCGAATGAACGCCAAACCCTGAGCCGGCCCGGCCCAAAACGTCGCACAAGCGCCTGCTTTGCTTGGGTTAACAGTGTTCAGCAACAGGTTGTTAAGCAAACCGGCGCATCGCTCTTTCGATGCAGCCTGAGCGTCAATGGGCATGAGCGTCGATCGCACCCTTCACCATTTCCCCCTGGACCCCGCCTCGCGGCAGGTGCGTCTGGCCCTGGGTGAAAAGCGTCTGGTCTTCGCCGAGGTCCAGGTTCGCTACTGGGAAGGTGCGCCAGATTTCCTCAGCCTGAACCCGTCGGGCATCACCCCGGTCCTGGTCGAGATCCGCCACGAACGCCGGACCGTGATCTGCGAGACCCGGGCGATCCTGGAACATATCGAGGAACAGGATCCCGAACCGGCCCTGCTGGGTCGCGACGCGGCCGAGCGCGCCGAGGCCCGCCGTCTGCTGCAGTGGTTCGACCGCAAGTTCGACAACGAGGTCAACGGCTTCCTGCTGCACGAGAAGATGGAAAAGCGCCTGCTGCGGCTGGGCGCGCCGGACCTGGCCGCCCTGCGTCGGGGCCGCGAGGGCCTGCGCCACCATCTGGCCTATGTCGACGGCCTGTTGCAAACCCGCGACTGGCTGGCGGGCCGGCGGATGAGCCTGGCCGACTTCGCCGCCGCCGCCCACCTGTCGGTGATCGACTATTTCGGCGATGTGCCCTGGCAGGACTTCCCGGCCGCCAAGACCTGGTACATGAAGCTGAAATCGAGGCCCTGCTTCAGGCCCATCCTGGCCGATCGCTGGCCCGGCCTCGCGCCGGCCGCGCATTATGACGACCTCGACTTCTAGCCCCCCGAACCTGGACTTTCGCGACGAGATCCGCGCCGAAGCCCTGCGGCTGGGTTTCGACGCCTGCGGCTTTGCCGATGCGGCGACCGCCTGGCCGCATGGCGAGCAGCTGGCCCGGTTCGTCGCTGAAGGCTTCCACGGCGAGATGGGCTGGATGGAAGAGACCCTGGAGCGTCGCAGCCATCCCACCGCCATGTGGACCGACGCCCGCAGTGCCGTGGTCCTCGGCCTGAACTATGGCCCCGAGCACGATCCGCTGACCGTCCTCGACCATAAGGACCGCGCGGCGATCTCGGTCTATGCCCAGGGCGACGACTATCACGAGGTGGTCAAGAAGCGGCTCAAGCTGCTGGCCGGCTGGATGCACCGGCGCTTTGGCGAGGAGGTGAAGGTCTTTGTCGACACAGCCCCGCTGATGGAAAAGCCCTTGGCCCAGCGGGCCGGCCTGGGCTGGCAGGGCAAGCATACCAATCTGGTCTCGCGGCCGTTCGGCTCGTGGCTGTTCCTGGGATCGGTCCTGACCACCCTGGACCTGCCGCCGGATCCGCCCGAGGTCGATCACTGCGGCTCCTGCCGGGCCTGTCTCGACATCTGCCCGACCGGGGCGTTCCCGACCCCCTATCGCCTCGATGCCCGGCGCTGCATCTCCTACCTGACCATCGAGCTGGCCGGGCCGATCCCGCCCGAGTTCCGGCCCGCCCTCGGCAACCGCATCTATGGCTGCGACGACTGCCTGGCGGCCTGTCCGTGGAACAAGTTCGCCCAGGTCGCCGGCGAGGCCAGGTTCCACGCCCGCGAGGCGCTGAAGGGGCCGTCCCTGGCCGAGCTGGCGGGGCTGGACGATCCGTCATTCCGGGCGCTGTTCTCCAAGAATCCCATCAAGCGCATCGGTCGCGACCGCTTCGTGCGCAATGTGCTCTATGCGATCGGTAACAGCGGGGATGCGACCCTGATGGGTGTGGTTGAGCCGTTATTGAGTGATCCGGCACCGGTCGTGCGCGGCGCGGCGGTCTGGGCGGCCCGGCGGCTGGACCCGGGGCGGACAGCGCCGGCCGGCGACCGTGAGTTCGAAACGGATCAGGCCGTGCTGGACGAATGGGCTCTCCCGCTCGTCTGAAGCCCGCTCGGCAAATACTGGAACCCGGAGACCGGCCCTGCTACCACAGCCCATGTTCCAAGCCGCCAAGATCATCGCCGCCGCCCTTGTGCTGGCGACCTCATTCGGTGCCGTCGCCCAGGCCGCGCCGGTTCCGGCCAAGCCCGCCTGCCAGCCGATCAACGAAGAGAGCTTCGTCAGGATCGGCGGCATTGAGCAATGGGTGACCATCAAGGGGTCTTGCCGCGACAATCCGGTGGTCCTCGTCCTGCACGGCGGACCCGGCAATCCCATCAGTCCCTTTGCCGACGCTCTGTATGGCTCCTGGGAAAAGGACTTCACCCTGGTCCAGTGGGACCAGCGCGGGGCGGGCAAGACCTTTGGTCGCAATCCGGACAATGCACCCCTGACCATCGAGGGCATGGCCCGCGACGGCATCGAGGTCTCGACCTATCTCATTGCCCATCTCGGCCAGAAGAGGGTCGTGCTGGTCGGCGGGTCCTGGAGTTCGGTCCTGGGCGTGCACATGGCCAAGGCGCGGCCCGAGCTGTTCCAGGCCTATATCGGCACGGGCCAGCTGGTTCGAAATCCCGACAACCAGATCGCCAGCTACCAGAAGGTTCTGACCCTGGCCCGCGCTGCGGGCGACACCGCGACCGTGGCCACACTCGAGGCCCTCGGGCCTCCGCCCTGGATCAATCCCCGCGCCTTTGGAACCCTGCGCCGGGCGACCCGGGTCTATGAGGCCAAGACCGCAAAGCCGGCGCCGAAAGCCTGGTGGGCCCCGGCCGCACCCTATGCCACCGATGCCGCCCAGGCTGATTACGAGGCGGGCGAGGAGTTTTCCTTCATCCAGTTCGTGGGGATGAAGGGCGACGGCATGCTGTCCCATGTGGACCTGCCGGCCCTGGGCCCGGCCTTCGCAATCCCGATGCACTTCGTCCAGGGCTCTGAAGACCTCGTCACCACCCCCGAGGTGGCCAGGGCCTATTACGACTCGATCACCGCGCCCCGGAAAACCTGGCGCCTGGTGACCGATGCCGGTCATGATCCCAATGAGAGCCTGCTGGCGGCCCAGCACGACATCCTGATGACGCAGGTCCTGCCGCAGACGCGGTAGGGCCCGGAGCGTTTTCCCGACCCTGATGAAGCCGTAAGGTCTGAAAGGGCTTAGGCCTTCAGCAGCTCCTCGATCGCGGCCCGGGCCGCAGGGCCCAGCTCCGGATGGGCCAGGGCCAGGGCGACATTGGCCCGCAGCAGGCCGATCTTGTCGCCGCAGTCATAGGTGATGCCCTCATATTCCAGGGCGTGGAAATCCTGGGTCGCCATCAGCTTCAGCATTGAGTCGGTGAGCTGGATCTCGTTGCCGGCCCCCTTTTCCTGGCTGGCCAGCAGGTCGAAGATCTCGGGCTGCAGGATGTAGCGGCCGCTGATGAAAAGGTTCGAGGGCTCGGTGCCTTTCGGCGGCTTCTCGACCATGCCGGTCATGCGGTTCAGGCGGCCGTCCTGGCCGTCCAGGGCCACGATGCCGTACTGGTGGGCCTGACCCGCCGGGCAGGGCTCGACCACGACGATATTGCCGCCGACCTGGTCATAGGCCTCGATGGCCTGGGCCAGGGCGGAGGTCTGGGCGTGCATGACCATGTCGGGCAGCAGCACCGCAAACGGCTCGTCGCCGACGATGTCGCGGGCACACCAGACGGCATGGCCCAGGCCCAGGGGGGCCATCTGGCGCACGAAGCTCATCTCGCCGGGCTTGGGCAGCTCGTCCAGCAGCTCCTTGAGCAGATCGGTCTTGCCCTTGGCCGCCAGGGCCGCCTCAAGCTCGACCTGGTGATCGAAATAGTCCTCGATCGCGCCCTTGTTGCGTCCGGTCACGAAGATGAAGTGCTCGATCCCCGCCGCCCGGGCCTCGGCCACGATGTAGGACAGGATCGGCCGGTCCACGACATTGAGCAGTTCCTTCGGGGTCGTCTTGGTGCCCGGCAGAACGCGGGTGCCGAAGCCGGCGACGGGAAGAACAGCCTTGCGGACGGGTTTCATGAGCGCCTCATGGTTTTCGCTTGCAGAGGGTTCTAGGGGGCGAAAACCCGAAACGCCACCGTCGTTCGATGAAATCCTCTCTGTCATCGGGCTAGCGGCACGCGGAAGATTGATCTTCGCGCGGGGCCTGCTAGCTGGTTCGCCAGAACCGTTTCGGAGGCTCCCCCATGCATCGTCGTGCCCTTCTTTCTCTCCTGACCGCCGGGGCGGCCGTCTCCCTGGCCGGCTGCGGCAACAAGAAGGCCGCCGAGAACCTGGTGGCCGCCGACGCCTTCATGGCCAAGAACGCCAAGGAGCCCGGCGTCGTCACCCTGCCTGAGGGCCTGCAGTACAAGATCATCCGTTCGGGCCCGAACGGCGGCATGCACCCGACCCGCGCCGACGAGGTGAAGGTCAATTACGAGGGCAAGCTGATCGACGGCACGATCTTCGACAGCAGCTATGAGCGCGGCGTGCCCGCCTCATTCCCGCTGGACGGCCTGGTGCCGGCCTGGGTCATCGCCCTGCAGCGCATGAAGGCCGGCGACGAGTGGATGCTCTATGTGCCGCCGGCCCTGGGCTATGGCGCCGAGGACAAGGGCCCGATCCCCGGCAACAGCGTGATGATCTTCCGCATCGAACTGATCGACGTGCTCCGCGCACCGACCGGGACGGCGAAGGGGTAGGTTTAGATCCTCCCCTCTTGGGGGAGGTGGCCCAGAGGGCCGGAGGGGGCAAGCTCGGCCTAAGCCGCATTAGCCCCCTCAGTCGCCTCGCGACAGCTCCCCCAGAAGGGGAGCAGCTAGCGCCCCTACACCGGCCGCGGCGGGTAACCCTTCTCGCGGAGGGCGTCGATGATCTCCTGGGTGTGCTGGGCGTCGCGGGTTTCGATGGTGATGTCGAATTCCGCGCCCTTGGCCGGCACGTCCAGGGCCAGGCGGTTGTGATTGACCTCGATGATATTGGCGCCCATGACGCCGATCACATTGGCCACGGTCGACAGCAGGCCCGGACGGTCATCGCCGACGATCCGCAGGCTGACCAGCCGCTGGGCCCGGACCAGTTCGCGGGTCAGGACCGAGGCCAGCAGGCGGGTGTCGATATTGCCGCCGCACAGGATCAGGCCGCACTTCTTGCCCCGGAAACGCTCCGGATAGGCCAGCAGGGCCGCCAGAGAGGCCGCCCCGGCGCCCTCGGCAATGGTCTTTTCGACATTGCAGTACAGCGCCACGGCCTGCTCGATATGCGGCTCTTCCAGCAGCAGCACGTCATCGATCAGCGGCCGGGCCACGCCATAGGTCAGCTCGCCCACGGTCTTGACCGCCACGCCCTCGGCAATGGTCTGGCCGCCGCAATGGGCGGTCATGCCGCGCATCTTGGCGGTGAAGGACGGATACATGGCCGGCTCGCAGCCGATGATGCGGATATCGGGCTTCAGAGCCTTGGCCGCCGTGGCCACGCCGCTGATCAGACCGCCGCCGCCGATCGGCACGGGCAGCACTTCAAGGTCGGGCGCATCTTCCAGCATTTCCAGGGCGATCGTGCCCTGGCCGGCCATGATGTCGTAGTCGTCGAACGGATGGACGAAGGTCAGGCCCTGCTCTTCGCGCAGGCGCAGGGCGTGGGCATTGGCGTCGTCATAGCTTTCGCCCTCGATGATCACCGTCGCCCCGAAGTCGCGCGTGTGCTGCACCTTCACGAACGGTGTGGTCTTGGGCATGACGATGGTGACGGGCACGCCCAGCCGGGCGCCGTGATAGGCCAGGCCCTGGGCATGGTTGCCGGCGCTGGCGGCGATGACGCCCTTGGCCTTCTGGGCGTCGGACAGCAGCATCAGCTTGTTGAGCGCCCCGCGCTCCTTGTAGGCGGCCGTGAACTGCAGGTTCTCGAACTTCACCCAGACCTCGGCCCCGGTGATCTTCGACAGGGTCTTGGAATAGCGGCACGGCGTGCGCTCGATATGGCCCTTGAGGCGGCCGGCGGCGGCCTGGATGGCGGCGAGGTCGAGAGTCATGAGCTACCTGTCTGGACGCCGAACACCGGCGTCCGGGGGCGTCTAGCACATTCGATCGCGGCTCCGCACGCCCTGCGGTGCCTCAGGGGACCCGATCGAGCAGATCGGCGATCGCAGCCCAGGCTTCGGGCTCGGTGAGCATTGGCGCATGACCGACTCCGGGGACCTCGACCACCGCCATGGCGGGCGCAGCGGCGCACATTCGTTCCACGATCGCCGGATTGACGAGGTCGGAAATGCCGCCGCGCACCAGCAGCACCGGACGGTCCTGGGTCAGGGCCCGGAACAGGGGATACATGTCCGGGGCCAGGGCCGAGGCCCCGTCCTGGCTGGCGGCGGCCGCAGCCCTGATCGGGGCCGAGATGTCCGGATCGCAGGCCAGGACGAAGCCGCCGTCCTTCTCGTCGAAGACCCGGCGGGCGAAACGGTCCCAGTCGGCGTCGCCATAGGCCGGGAAGGCGGCCTGGTTGATGCGGCGGGCATAGGCCACGGCCTCGTCCCAGGTCTCAAACCGGCTGGCCCCACCGGCATAGGCGGCAATGCGGGTCAGGCCGACCGGCGAAAGCTCGGGGCCGACATCATTCAGCACCACCGCCGCAATGGCTTCCGGCTTGAACGACGCCAGGACCATGGTGATCAGGCCGCCCATGCTGGTGCCGACAAACACCGCCTTCTCGATTCCGGTGGCGGCCAGCAGGCCGACGATGTCGCCGGCATAGGTGCCGGGATGATAGTTCAGCGGCTGGGGGTCCCAGGCTGACAGGCCCCGGCCGCGCACATCCACCGCCAGGACTCGCCGGCCCCGGGCCGCGATCAGGGGGGCCAGATCCTCGAAATCCCGGCCATTGCGGGTCAGGCCGTGGATGCAGATCACCGGCAGTCCGGAGGTTTCGCCGACGGCTGCATAGTCGCGGGCATGCAGCGGCAGGCCTTCGCCGGAGGTCCAGTAGAGGTCGGTGAAGCCGGTCATCTTTGCATCCTTGTCGAACACTTGCCCCCACCGGGTTGCTGCGCAACCGTCCGCCCCCGGAGGGGGCGGATGATTTCGTCTTCCCCCTCCGGGGGAGGAGCGCGTCAGCGCGGAGGGGGCGAGCAATCAGCCCCCGTACACGAACGGTGGGTCGATCTCGGCGAGCAGCGGCGCCGCCTCGTCCCGCGCATTGGCGCCGATCTCCGCCGTCGGAATCGTCCAGTCGATGCCGATGGCCGGATCGCTCCAGCGCACCCCGCCTTCGGCGGCCGGGGTGTAATAGTCGGTGCACTTGTAGAGCACCTCGCAGTCCTCGGTCAGGGTGCAGTAGCCGTGCGCGAAGCCCTGGGGCACCAGCAGCTGCTGGCGGTTCTCCGCCGACAGTTCGGCCCCGACCCACTGGCCATAGGTCGGCGAGCCCTTGCGGATGTCGACGGCCACATCGAAGATCGAACCGACCACGCAGCGCAGCAGCTTGTCCTGGGCATGGGGCGGCTTCTGATAGTGCAGGCCACGCTGGATGCCGCGCTTGGTCGAGCGCACATGATTGTCCTGCACGAAGATCCGTTCGAAGCCGGCCTCCTTCAGCGCCGACTCGCGGAAGGTCTCTGAAAACCAGCCGCGCTCGTCGCCATGGCGGGCGGGCGTGATAAGCAGGACCTCGGGAATCGCCAGGGGGGTGATTTTCATGACCAGAACGCTCCAGGGACAAGTTCGCCACCGATGCCGTCTGTGACCGCCGATGACAAGAGCGCGCCAAGCATCAGCGTGATCATCGTCTCCTATGAGAGCGGTCCGACCCTGGAACGCTGCCTGGCGGGCCTCGCGGCCCAGACCTTCACCGATTTCGAGATCCTGCTGGTCGACAATGCCTCGACCGACGGCGCGCCCCAGGCGGCCGTGGCGGCCGACCCCTCGATCCGCTTCCTCGAGCCGGGGGCCAATCTCGGCTTCGCGGCGGGCAATAATCTGGCGGTGAGCCAGGCCAGGGGCCGCTGGCTGGCCCTGCTCAATCCCGACGCCTATCCCGAGCCCGGCTGGCTGGCGGGCCTGATGGACGGCGCGGCACGGCATCCGGCCGTTCAAAGCTTTGCCTCGCTGCAGACCTCGGCCGATGATCCCGGTGTGCTGGACGGGGCCGGCGACAACATGACCTCGGCCGGCATTCCGTTCCGGGGCGGCTATGGCCGCCGGCTGCCGGCTAATCTGCCCGAGGGCGAGGTGTTCTCGTCCTGCGGCGCGGCCATGCTGATCGACAAGGCGCTGTTTGCAGACCTCGGCGGCTTTGATGAGCGGTTCTTCTGCTACTGCGAGGATGTGGATCTGGGCTATCGGCTGCGCCTGACCGGCCACAGGACCCTGCTGCTCCCCGGTGCGCGGGTGGCCCATGTCGGCTCGGCCAGCACCGGCGTGCGTTCGGACTTCGCCATCTTCCACGGCTCGCGCAACCGGGTCTGGACCTTCCTCAAGAACACCCCGCCCCTGCTGCTCTGGCTGACCACCCCGCTGCATGTGGCGGTAACGGCGGCCCTGCTGCTGCTGCACCTGCGCCGGGGCGACGCCGGGCCGGCGGTGCGCGGGATCAAGGCGGCCCTGGCACAACCGGCCCTGGACGCGGTGCTGGCCGACCGCAAGGCGGTTCAGGCGCGACGCAAGACGGGTTCGGGCGCGATCCTGCGGGTGATGTCGATCGACCCGGCGGCGTTCATCGGGCGGCGGTTCGTGATCCGGAAGCCGAAGCTCTAGAGGGAAAGCTCCTCCACCAACCGCACCATGAAGGCCGCCCCGCGTTGCATCTGGGAGATCTCCACGAACTCGTCGGGCTGGTGGGCCTGGTCGATCGAGCCCGGACCGCAGATCACCGTCGAGAAGCCCGCCCCCTGGAACTGCCCGGCCTCGGCGGCATAGGGCACCACCCGGGCCGGGCCGTTGTCGCCGGCCATGCGACGGGCAAAGGCCTCGGCGACGCCGTCGACCTCCGGCGCGAACGAAGGGGTCAGGGAGCGGCGCTCGACCCTGACCCCGGCCTCCGGGGCGCGGGTCTTCAGCTCGGCGTCCATGGCCTCGGCCCTGGAGAAGAAGTCCGCAAGGATCGCCAGCGGATCCATGCCGGGCGGGGTGCGCAGGTCGAAGATGAACACGCATTCGCGGGCCAGGATATTGACCGCCGTGCCGCCATTGACCTGGCCGATGGTCAGGGTCGCGCCCCTGGGCGTGAACGGCGAGGCGGGGTCGGCCTCGCGTTCCAGGCGTTCCGACAGCTCGACAAGGCCCGCCATCAGCCTGATCGCCGCCATATTGGCCGAGACGCCCAGATGGGTCAGGCTGGAATGGGCTTCGCGGCCCGAGACCGTGACCCGGAAACTGGCAATGCCCTTGTGGCCCTGGACCGCGACCATGTCGGTCGGCTCGCCGACCACCACCAGGGCGGGCCTGGGCAGGTCGCGGGCGATCACCGCGATCATGTCGGGCGCGCCCAGGCAGCCGACCTCCTCGTCATAGGAAAAGGCCAGGTGCACGGGCCTGGAGAGCGTCGCGGCCGCCAGGTCCGGGGCGGCGGCCAGGGCCAGGGCCAGAAAGCCCTTCATGTCGCAGGTTCCCCGGCCATAGAGCCGGCCGTCACGCTCGGTCAGCACGAACGGGTCGGTCGACCAGGGCTGACCGTCGACCGGCACCACGTCTGTGTGGCCCGACAACACGACCCCGCCCTCGACCGCCGGGCCGATGGTGGCCAGCAGGTTCGACTTGGTCCCGTCGGCATTGGGCACCCGCCGCGAGGCCACCCCCAGGTCGGACAGATAGGCCTCGACCCATTCGATCAGCGCGAGATTGGACAGGCGCGAGGTGGTGTCGAACGACACCAGCCTGGCCAGAAGGTCGATGGCGCGGTCGGACAGCGCTTCGGAAGAGGATGCCATGGGGTGAGCCTAGCCCCGTATCACCGCCGCTGCCTAGGCAGGGCTGTTGGAGGCAGACGAAAAACGGTTGTCATCCCGCCCCGACCTTGCGCCGGGGGCGCAGCGCGCAGATCCGGGATCGACGCCTGAGCGCCGCGTTTCCGGCGGTCCCGGATCTGCGCCCGGCTATCGCCGGACTTGTCTGGGATGACCGCTTTTCCCGCTGCGACACCCTATGAGCAGACTTGGCTGGCGAGAAGGGCGGGGCAAGACCGTGCCGAAGCCATGCCGATCTCCGCTCTCGACGAGCGAATTCATCCTCGCGCGCCGGGGCTGGCGGCTTTTCTTCGGCGCGACAAGCCTCTAGAGGGAGCGGATCATGATCCTGACCCTTTCCTGTCCCGACCAGCGCGGCATCGTCGCCAAGGTGTCCGCCTTCCTGTTCGAGCGTGCCTGCAACATTCTCGACGCCCAGCAGTTCGACGATCAGGAGACCGGCCAGTTCTTCATGCGCGTGGTGTTCGACGCCGACGGGGCCGATCATGACGCCCTGCGCGCCGATTTCAGGGTGGTGGCTCAGGCCCTGTCGATGAAATGGACCCTGCGCGACCGCAAGGATCGCTACCGGGTGATGATCCTGGCCAGCAAGTTCGACCACTGCCTGGCCGACCTGGTCTATCGCTGGAAGATCGGCGAGCTGCCGATGGAGATCGCCGGCGTCGTGGCCAACCACCCGGCCGAGACCTACGCCAATGTCGACCTGACCGGCCTGCCCTTCCATCACCTGCCGGTGACGAAAGAGACCAAGTTGGAGCAGGAAGCAGCCCTGTGGCAGCTGATCCAGGACACCCGGACCGACATCGTCGTGCTCGCCCGCTACATGCAGGTGCTGTCGGAGGGTCTGTCGGCCAAGCTTGCCGGGCGCTGCATCAATATCCACCACTCGTTCCTGCCGGGCTTCAAGGGCGCCAAGCCCTATCACCAGGCCCATGCGCGCGGCGTGAAGGTGATCGGGGCCTCGGCCCACTATGTCACCGGTGACCTCGACGAGGGGCCGATCATCGAGCAGGACGTCGAGCGCATCAGCCATCGCGACACGCCCGAGGACCTGATTCGCAAGGGTCGCGACATCGAGCGCCGCGTCCTGGCCCGCGCCCTGCGCTACCAGCTGGAGGACCGCGTCCTGCTGAACGGCCGCAAGACGGTGGTGTTCACCGACTAGCCTGGCCGGAGAAGCGGGTTGCGTCCCGCCGCGCTTCTAAGCTACGGGGCGGGCTTGGTATTCTGAAGGATCTTGCATGTCGCAAAACCTCCGCATCATGGTCACCGGCGGCTGCGGCTTCATCGGATCGGCGGTCTGTCGCTACCTGGCGGATCTCGGCGATGCGGCGATCCTCAATTTCGACGCCATGACCTATGCCGCCTCGGAGGCCAGCCTGGCCGACCTGCGCGGCCACAACAGCTATTCGTTCGTGAAGGGCGACGTGGCCGATACCTCGGCCGTCACCGAGGCCATCGCCGCGTTCCGGCCGACCCACATCATGCACCTGGCCGCCGAGTCGCATGTCGACCGCTCGATCACCGGTCCCGGCGCCTTCATCCAGACCAATGTCATCGGCACCTATGTGATGCTGCAGGCGGCCCTGGACTACTGGCGCAGCCTGGACAGCGCCGCCGCCGAGGCCTTCCGCTTCCATCACATCTCCACTGACGAGGTGTTCGGCAGCCTGGGGGCCGAGGGCCTGTTCTCCGAGACCACGCCCTATGATCCACGCTCGCCCTATTCGGCCTCCAAGGCCTCGTCCGATCACATGGTCCGCGCCTGGCACCACACCTATGGCCTGCCGGTGGTGGTCTCCAACTGCTCCAACAATTACGGGCCCTATCACTTCCCCGAGAAGCTGATCCCGCTGGTCACCCTCAATGCCCTCGAGGGCAAGCCGCTGCCGGTCTATGGCAAGGGCGACAATGTCCGCGACTGGCTCTATGTCGATGACCATGCCCGGGCCCTGGTCCTGATCGCCACCCAGGGCAAGGTCGGCGAGAGCTACAATGTCGGCGGCCGCAATGAGCGCACCAATCTTGAGGTCGTCGAGGCGATCTGCGACCTGCTCGACGAGCTGCGCCCCCAGGCCGGCCTCAAGCGTCGCGACCTGATCCAGTTCGTCCTCGACCGTCCGGGCCACGACGCCCGCTACGCCATCGACGCCACCAAGCTGGAAACCGAGCTGGGCTGGAAGGCGCAGGAGAACTTCGAGACCGGCCTGCGCAAGACCGTCGAATGGTACCTGGCCCGCGAGGACTGGTGGCGGCCGCTGCGCGAACGCTATGACGGCCAGCGCCTGGGGCTGAAGTCCGCCTGATGTCCTCTCCGCGCATCGCGCTCTTCGGTGCCAACGGCCAGTTGGGACACGATCTCTCGGCCCTGGCCGCAGCGCGCGGCCTCGACCTGGTCGCCCTGCAGCGCCCGGCCTTCGACGCGACTGATCTGGCAGGCCTCGATGCGGCCCTGGCCGATCTGGACTTCGATGTCGCCATCAACAGTGTCGCCGTCACCCGCGTCGACGACTGCGAGGCCAACCCGGCTCCGGCCGTGGCCATCAATGCCCGGTTCGCCGAGGCGCTCGCCAGGACCTGCGCCCGCAAAAAGGCCCGGCTCGTCCAGGTCTCGACCGACTATGTGTTCGGCGGCCAGGCCCAGCGGACGCCGCTGGACGAGGAGGCCGCGCCGGCTCCGATCAATGTCTATGGCGAGACCAAGCTGCAGGGCGAAGTCCTGGCCTGTCAGGCGCATGACGACGTCATCGTGGCCCGCGTCGCCTCCCTGTTCGGCGTGGCCGGTGCCAGCGGCAAGGGCGGCAACTTCGTCGAGACCATGATCCGGTTTGGCCGCGAGCGCGGGGCGCTCAAGGTCGTCGCCGATCAGGTGATGTCGCCGACCGGGTCCTGGGACGCCGCCGAGGCGATCCTCGACCTGATCAGGGTCGACGCCCCGGGCGGCCTCTATCACGTGGTCAATTCCGGCGCGGCCAGCTGGCACGACTTTGCCAGCGCCATCATCGACCGCGCCGGCGTCGCTGCAAGCGTCTCGCCGATCCCCACGAGCGAGTTTCCGACCCCCGCCCGCCGGCCGCCCTACAGCGTGCTGGCCCATGGCAAGGTCGAAAAGGCTCTGGGCCGGACGATGCCGGCGTGGCAAGACGCTCTGGACAGATATTTGACAGCCAAGGGTCACCGGCAGACGTGACCCGTGCGCGGGGCAGTAGAGGCAGGAATTCATGAAGGGCATCATCCTCGCGGGAGGATCGGGCACACGTCTGCATCCGGTGACACTGGGCGTCAGCAAGCAGCTGCTGCCGGTCTTCGACAAGCCGATGATCTATTATCCGATCTCGATCCTGATGATGGCGGGCATCCGCGACATCATGATCATCAGCACGCCTCGCGACCTGCCCCTGTTCCAGGGCCTGCTGGGCGACGGCTCCAGCTGGGGCGTCAATTTCGTCTATGCCGAACAGGCTGAACCGACCGGCCTGGCCGACGCCTATCGCATCGGGGCCGAATTTGTCGGCAACGGACCCTCGACCCTGATCCTCGGCGACAACCTGTTCTATGGGGCCGGCATGGGCCGCATGCTGGAAAGCGCGGCGACCCGCGCCCAGAACGGAGCCTCGGTCTTCGCCTATCTGGTCAAGGATCCCGAGCGCTATGGCGTGGTCGAGTTCGATGAGAACAATCACGCCATCAGCATCGAGGAAAAGCCGACCCAGCCGCGCTCGAACTGGGCCGTGACCGGCCTCTACATGTATGACAGCCAGGTCGTCGACTTCGCGCGCGACCTGAAGCCTTCGGCACGGGGCGAGCTGGAGATCACCGACATCAACCGCATCTATCTGGAAAGCGGATCCCTGTCGGTCGAGCGCATGGGCCGGGGCTTTGCCTGGCTCGATACCGGCACCCATGACAGCCTGCTGGAGGCTTCGGAGTTCGTGCGGGCCATCGAGCACCGCCAGGGCCTGAAGATCGGCTGCTGCGAAGAGGTCGCCTACCAGAACCGCTGGATCAATACCGACCAGCTTCTGGGCCTGGCCCATGACCTGCAGAAGTCGCCCTACGGGGCCTATCTGCGGTCGATCGCCGAAAACTAGGCGGTAGCGCTTTCGGCCCGGTCAACCGGTGCCGAGAGCCTTGCCGACCAATGGTCCAGGCCGCCGAACCGGCCTAAACCGCCAGAAAAATCAGCGAAGTCACGCTGTCCGATGAGATGTTTCACAAGGCTTCAAGGCCTGTTAAGAAGGCGCCCGCTTCACCGGAGTGGAAAGTTGGATGGCTTCGGCCGTCGCCAACCTGTTTGCGAGAGTGTTCGGATTTGTCTGCCGTCAACAGGAATGGCTTCTGAATGAGCCTCTTCGGAAGTTTCAAGGCCGCCGCGCTGGACCTGTACCGCGGCGTGCTCCTGACGCCTCTGTGGTGGCGGGTCAGTATCGAACAGACCGTGACGCGCTATCGCCGCAGCCTGCTGGGTCCTGTCTGGATGGCCAGCACCACCCTGGCGACCGCCTTCTCCCTAGCCATCGTCTTCGGCTCGATCTTCGGCGGCGACGCCAAGGACAACCTGTCCTTCATCATGATCGGCGTGGTCGGCTGGTCGATCACCGGCGGCATCCTGCCCGAGATCGCCAATACCTTCGTCAATGCCGCTGGCTTGATGCAGGTGCGCAACCTGCCGCTGAGCTTTCATGCCTTCCAGCAGATGAGCAAGACCTTCATCAACTTCCTGCACCAGATCATCGGTCTGTGGCTGGTGCTGATCCTGATGAAGCTTGCGGTGATCCCGCACTGGACCCTGCTGGTGAACCTGCCCATCGCCCTGCTGACGGGCCTGTTCATCAGCATTCCGCTGGGCATGATCTCAGTGCGTTTCCGCGACATCAACTATATGGTCGGTTTCGTCGCACAGAGCCTGTTCATGCTCACACCCGTGTTTTGGAAACGCACACAGGTTCCCGAATCAATGCGCTGGATCGTCGATCTCAACCCGTTCAGCCACCTGCTTGAGATTGTCCGGCAGCCGTTGATGGGGGCCGCTGCGCCGATCCATGATGTCCAGGCGTCACTGGCCTTCCTCGGCGTCGCCGCGCTGCTTACGCTGATCAGCCTCACCCTTGTCCGCACCCGCGTCGTGTTCTGGCTGTAGGCGACATGAACAGTTCCATCGAACTCACCGACGTCACGCTCGACTACAACCTCTACAGCGTGCGCGCCCAGTCGCTGCGCAACACCGTGCTGAACATGGCGGTCGGCGGCCGTCTGATCCAGGAGGGCAAGGACGTCACCTATGTCCGGGCCCTGTCGAATGTCAGCCTGAAGCTCCAGGAAGGCGACCGCCTGGCGGTGATCGGCCACAACGGTTCAGGCAAGACCTCGCTGCTGAAGATCCTGGCCGGCATCTATTCGCCGACCTCGGGCAAGGTGGATGTGCGCGGGCGGATCAGCTCGATGATCTCGATCTCGGTCGGCCTCGACATCGAAGCCTCGGGTCTGGAGAATATCCGCAACCTGGCCATGATGCAGATGATGTCGGACCGCGAGATCAAGAAGCGCCTGCCCTCGATCGTCGAGTTTTCCGGCCTCGGTGCCTTCGTGCACATGCCGCTGAAAACCTATTCAGCCGGCATGGCCGCGCGCCTGACCTTCTCGGTGGCCACCCAGATGGACGCCGAGATCCTGATCATGGACGAGTGGATCAGCGCCGGCGACGCCGACTTCCAGAAGCGCGCCGCCGACCGTCTCAACAGCATGGTCGATTCCGCCAAGATCGTTGTGCTGGCCACCCACGACTATCAACTGGCCGCCAAGGTCTGCAACAAGGTCATGACCATGGAATCCGGCGTGCCGACCTTCCTGGGCACCACGGAAGAATGGCTCGAGAGAAGCAGCGCCGCGTGAGCGAGCGGCTTCCTGCGCCCCGGAAGGCCGTCGAGCCGACCGGATCGCCCGGTCAGTTCAGGACCCATGCCCCCGACGCGGAACTGCTGCTGCGCCTGACCCGGGCCGAACAGCCCCCCTTTGACGATGTCGCCTCGGTCCGGGTGACGGTGAAACTGCGGGCCCTGGAAGGCCTGGTCGAAGCCCCGAGCGTCCTGATCGACTGGGGCGATGGCCTGGACCAGGCCCAGCCCGTGACGCTCAAGCGCCTGGCGGAAGACACCTATGTGGTGGTGGCCCATACCAATGCCGGGGCCCTCAGCCAGGTCGTGCTGCTGCCGTCCAGCGCGCCGGGCCTGTTCGAACTCAGCGCCTTTCGGCTCGAACCCGCCGCCGAGCCCGCCGCCGGGGCACCGCGGCTGTCGGCTCCCCGCCGTCTGCTGCGGGCCGGACTCCGCCGGATGGCCCCTGGCACCGCCCGGGCGGTCCGGATCGCCCTGCGCACCCTGAGGCATCCCGAGAGCACGCTCCGCCTGGTCCGCCAGACCCTGACACCGCGCCGTCAGGACCCCTGGCGGGACGCCTATCAGCACGCCTTCAATGTGGCGCGGCACGCCTTCAGCCCCCATTTCGCCGCTCCGGCCCTGGGTCCGCCGCCAAAGGCCGATGAGGCCCCCCGCGTGCTGGCCTTCTACCTGCCGCAGTACCATCCGTTCCCGGAGAACGACCAGTGGTGGGGCAAGGGCTTCACCGAGTGGACCAATGTCAGCAAGGCGACGCCGCAGTTTGTCGGCCATTACCAGCCCCGCCTGCCCGGCGAACTGGGCTTTTACGACCTGAGGGTGCCCGAGGTCCTGCAGGCCCAGGCGGCCCTGGCCCGCAGCGCCGGCGTCGACGCCTTCTGCTTCCATTACTACTGGTTCGGCGGCAAGCGGCTGCTGGAACGGCCGCTCGACGCCTTCGTCGCCGATCCCGCCATCGACCTGCCCTTTGCCCTCTGCTGGGCCAACGAGAACTGGACCCGCCGCTGGGACGGCGACGAGCAGGACGTCCTGATGGCCCAGGACCATTCGCCGGAAGACGATCTGGCCCTGCTCGACGACCTGGCCCGCTACATGGCCTCGCCGCGCTATGTCCGGGTCGGCGGCCGGCCACTGCTGATCCTCTATCGCCCCGACACCCTGCCCGATGCGGCCGCCACGCTCGACCGCTGGCGGGGCCGCGCCCGCGAGCGGGCTCTGGGCGAGCTGTTCATCCTCTGCACCAACGCCTTCGGCTATTCGGCCTGGCGGGAGGCGGGCTTCGACGGCCAGGTCGAGTTTCCGCCCCATGCCCTGAAAAAGGGCGAGATCACCGAAAGCGTCGAGCGTCTCAATCCCGACTTCAACGGCCGGGTCTATGACTATGACGCCGTGGTCCAGGACCGCATCGCCGCCCTCGAAAGCCGGACGGACGCCCGAATCTATCCCGGCGTGATGCCCTCCTGGGACAATGAGGCCCGCAAGCCGGGCTGCGGCAACATCTTTCACCAGGCCACGCCGCAGCGCTTTCATGACTGGGCCGGCGCCGCCCTCGACTGTTCGGTGCGTCTGGCACCGGCGGACGAGCGGCTGGTCTTCGTCAATGCCTGGAACGAATGGGGCGAGGGGGCCTATCTGGAGCCGGACCGCTGGCTGGGCCATGCCTCGGCCCAGGCCCTGCGCAATGCAGTCGCCAGCCGCGCCCCGACCCCGGCCCGCAACCACCCGGCCGTCGCCGCCTCGCAAGGCAGCGAGAAGCGCCATGACGCGGTGATGCTATTTCACATCTTCTATGCCGATCTGGTCGACGACCTGGCCCAGCGCCTGGCGCCGCTACGGGCCGAGATGGACGTCATCATCACCTTCCCGGACCAGTGGTCGGAGGCGGCCGTCGAGGCCCTGGCGGCGGCGGTACCGGGGGCCGTCCTGGTGCCCATGGCCAATCGCGGCCGGGATGTGCTGCCGTTCCTGACCGCCCTGCGGATCGCCCGTGAGCGCGGCCATACGGTCTTCTGCAAGGCCCATACGAAGAAGTCCCCGCACCGGTCGGACGGTGCCGCCTGGCGCGACCGGCTGCTGGACGGCCTGATGTCGGCCGAGCGCGCCCGCAAGGCCCTCGACCTGTTTGCCGGGGATGCTCGGCTGGGCCTGCTGGCCCCGGACAGCGCCCGCATGCTGTTCAGCGATCCGGGCGTCATGGTCCACAATGGCGAGGGCGTCGACCGCCTGTCGCGGCAGCTGAACTTCCGTTATGGCCCCGACACGGCCTTTCCGGCCGGGACGATGTTCTGGGGCCGCATTGCAGCCTTCGAGGCCCTGGCGGGTCACGACCTGACCTTTGAGCCCGAGCTTGGCCGGGTTGACGGGACCCTGGCCCACGCCTTTGAGCGCAGTGTCGGCTGTCTTGCCGAAGCCGCCGGCTTCCGGGTGTCCTGGGGCCTTTAGGCCAGGGCCTGCCGGCACAGGGCCAGGGCGGGCGGAACCTGTTTCGGCTTGAGGCGACAGGGCGCGCGGCAGGCGCGCGCCCCTGGGATCAGATCAGCCGGCGGCCGCGACCACGGCCTCGGCGGTGATGCCGAATTCCTTGTAGAGGCGCTCGAACGGGGCGCTGGCGCCGAAGCCGGTCATGCCGACAAAGCCGCCGTCCTCGCCGATGAAGCGTTCCCAGCCCTGGCGGATGCCCGCCTCGACCGCGATGCGCTTGGGAGCCGTCCCGATGACCGCCTGACGATAGGCGGCCGGCTGCTGTTCGAACAGTTCCCAGCAGGGCACCGAGACCACGCGGGTCGGCTTGCCCTGGCCCTGCAGGATGTCGCGTGCGGACACGGCCACGGCCACTTCGGTGCCGGTGGCAAAGATCGTCACCGCTGCGGTGCCGCCCTCGGCGGCCAGCAGCTCATAGGCACCCTTGGCCGACAGGTTTTCGGTGCCCGAACCGCGCACGCCGGCCGTCTTCTGGCGCGACAGGGTCATGACCGAAGGGGTCGAGGTCTGCTGCAGGGCCAGCTTCCAGCACTCGGCGGCTTCCACCGCGTCGGCCGGACGGAAGACCAGCAGGTTGGGAATGGCCCGCAGGGAGGCCACGTGCTCGACCGGCTGGTGGGTCGGGCCATCCTCGCCCAGGCCGATGGAGTCGTGGGTCATGACGTGGATGACCTTGGCCCCCATCAGAGCCCCGAGCCGGATCGCCGCGCGGCTATAGTCGGCAAAGGCCAGGAAGGTGCCTGAATAGGGAATGACGCCACCGTGCAGGGCCATGCCGTTCATGGCCGCAGCCATGCCGAACTCGCGGACGCCATAGTGGACATAGCAGCCGGCATAGTCCGGCGCGTCGAGGGGCTGCATGCCCTTGACGAAGGTGTTGTTGGAGCCGGTCAGGTCGGCCGAGCCGCCGATCATCTCCGGAATCGCCGGGATCAGGTGATCCAGGGCGGCACCGGAATGGACGCGGGTGGCATTGGCGGGCTTGGTCTCCGCCATTTTGGCGATATGGGCATCGACGGCTTCAAAGGCGCCGGTCGGCAGGGCCCCCGAGACGGCGCGGTTGAACTCGGCAGCCTTGGCCGAGCCCTTCAGGCCCGCCTCCCAGGCCTTGCGGACCCGGGCACCGCGACGGCCGACGCTCTTCCAGGCCTTGGCGATGTCATCCGGCACCGTGAACGGCTGGGCGTCCCAGCCCATGGCGACGCGCGAGGCGGCGATCTCGTTGTCGAACAGGGTATAGCCGTGGCTGTGGGGGTCGCCTTCTTTCGGACCCGCACCCTTCGAGATCAGCGTCTTGCACGCGATCATGGTCGGACGGTCCTGTTTGGTGGCCCAGCGCAGGGCCGCGGCGATCTTGCCGTGGTCGTGGCCGTCGACGACCTTGACCGCCCAGCCGGCGGCCTTGAAGCGCGCGACCTGGTCACCGGTCTCGGCGATGGTGGCGACGCCGTCGATGGTGGTGTTGTTGTCGTCGAACAGCACGGTCAGCTTGGCCAGCTTCAGGCGGCCGGCGATGCTGATTGCTTCATGGCTGACACCTTCCATCAGGCAGCCGTCACCGGCGATCACCCAGGTGCGGTGATCGACGAGGTCGGACCCGAAGCGCGAGACCAGATGGGCTTCGGCCATGGCCATGCCCACGGCCGTGGCCAGGCCCTGGCCCAGCGGACCGGTGGTGCATTCCACGCCGGGCGTGTGGTGGACCTCGGGGTGGCCGGGGGTCAGCGAGCCCCACTGCCGGAAATTCTCGATTTCCTTCATCGTCACGGCCTTGAAGCCGGTCAGGTGAAGCAGGGAATAGAGCAGCATAGAGCCGTGGCCCGCCGACAGCACGAAGCGGTCGCGGTCGGCCCAGTCGGGCTTGCTGGCGTCAAACTTGAGGAACTTGCTCCACAGCACGGTCGCCACATCGGCCATGCCCATCGGCATGCCCTGGTGTCCGGACTTGGCCTTGTGGACCGCATCCATGGAAAGGACGCGGATCGCGTCGGCCATTTTGATGGGCGAAACGGGCATGGGCGTTCGTCTTTGTTCGTTGTGTTTTGCAGGGCTGCGCGGGCGCGAGGTCGCACGATGACCCTTTCGGGTCAAGGTTTGCAGGTGCTGGTCATCATGCTCCGGACACGTTATAGCTTGAACCCGACTTATGCTCAGTTTCAGCATAACCTCGAAAGGTCGATCGCTTGACGAGCCACCCGTTCTTCTCGCCCTACCGACATGGCTTTGTCCGCGTGGCCACGGCCGTGCCCAAGGTCAGGCTGGTCGATCCGGCCGCCAATGCCGCCAGCACGCTGGACCAGGTGCGCGAGGCCGATGCGGCCGGCGTGGCGGTGATGGTGTTCCCGGAACTGGGCCTGACCGGCTATTCGATCGAAGACCTGCTGCAGCAGACCGCCCTGCTAGACGCGGTCGAGACGGCCATCGAGACCCTGGCCAGGGCCAGTGCCGACCTGGCACCGCTGTTCATCGTCGGCGCGCCGCTCAGGCTCGAAGGTCGGCTCTACAACACCGCCGTCGCCATCCAGGGCGGCGGGGTGCGGGGCGTGATCCCCAAGAGTTTCCTGCCCAACTACCGCGAATTCTACGAGCGCCGCTGGTTCACCCCCGGCGCCGGCGTGGTCGGCCGGACCGTGACCCTGGCCGGGCAAAGCGTGCCCTTCGGGACCGACATCCTGCTGCGGGCCAGCGGCCCGACACCCTTCACGGTCGGGATCGAGATCTGCGAAGACGTCTGGACGCCGACTCCGCCCAGCACCGCCCAGGCCCTGGCGGGCGCCGAGATCCTGCTGAACCTGTCGGCCAGCAACATCACCATCGGCAAGTCCGAGACCCGCCGCCTGCTCTGCGCCAGCCAGTCAGCCCGCGCCATTGCCGCCTATGTCTATTCGGCGGCCGGGGCGGGCGAGAGCTCGACCGACGTGGCCTGGGACGGCCATGCCGACATCCACGAGATGGGCAATCTGCTGGCGGAAACCCCGCGCTTCTCGACCACCGCCGTCATGACCCTGGCCGATATCGATATCGACCGGATCCGCCAGGAGCGGATGCGGGTGGTCAGTTTCGGCGATGCCGCCGCCCTGACCCCGACTGCGTTCCGGATCGTGCCCTTTGACTTCACCCCGCCGGCCGGTGACCTGGCCCTGGCCCGCACCGTCGAACGCTTCCCGTTCACGCCGTCCGACCCGGCCAGGCTGCGCGACAACTGCTACGAGGCCTACAATATCCAGGTCCAGGGCCTGGCCCGCCGGGTCGAGGCTTCGGGCCTGAAGACGCTGGTGATCGGGATATCGGGTGGCCTCGACTCGACCCAAGCCCTGATTGTCGCCGCCAAGGCCATGGACCAGCTGTCCCTGCCCCGCGCCAATATCCTGGCCTACACCCTGCCCGGCTTCGCCACCTCGGACCGCACCAAGGCCAATGCCTGGGCCCTGATGAAGGCCATGGGCGTGACCGCCGGCGAGATCGACATCCGCCCGGCCGCCGAGCAGATGCTGAAGGACCTCGACCATCCCTACAGCCGGGGTGAGGCGGTCTATGACGTGACCTTCGAGAACGTCCAGGCCGGCCTGCGCACCGACTATCTGTTCCGCCTCGCCAATCATAACAGGGCCCTGGTCGTCGGCACCGGCGACCTGTCGGAACTGGCCCTGGGCTGGTGCACCTATGGCGTCGGCGACCAGATGAGCCACTACAATCCCAATTCCGGGGTGGCCAAGACCCTGATCCAGCACCTGATCCGCTTCGTGGCCGCCTCAGGCGACGTCGATGCGGCCACGGCCGACCTGCTGGAGGACATCCTCGCCACCGAGATCTCGCCCGAACTTGTGCCGGGCGAACAGGTTCAGGCCACTGAGAGCTTTGTCGGCCCCTATGCCCTGCAGGACTTCAACCTCTATTACCTGACCCGCTATGGCATGACGCCGTCCAAGATCGCCTTCCTGGCCTGGACCGCCTGGCATGACGCCGGCCAGGGCGGCTGGCCGGTCGGCCTTCCCGAGGACCAGAGGCGCGCCTATGACCTGGCCGAGATCCGGCGCTGGCTCGAGCTCTTCCTGCGCCGCTTCTTCGCCAACCAGTTCAAGCGCTCGGCCATGCCCAACGGGCCCAAGATCTCGTCGGGCGGAGCCCTGTCGCCGCGTGGCGACTGGCGCATGCCCTCGGATGCGACAGCCGAGGTCTGGTTGGCCGAACTGCAGGCCGGCGTGCCGGTCTGAGCCTGCGACCCCTTTTCGCCCCCTTGCGTCGGATGATCGTTAAGATACCCGTGCTAGTTGACGTTGCGGCCCCAAGGCGGGGTCGATGATCCTGGGGGTCTTGTGAGCGCGATCTATCCGGTGATCCTGTGCGGCGGTTCGGGCACCCGCCTGTGGCCGGCCTCGCGCGCCGACCAGCCCAAGCAGTTCCTGAAACTGATCGGCGCGACCTCCAGCTTCCAGGACACCGTCCTGCGGGTGAAGGACCTGCCCGGTCGGGCCGAGATCGTCATCGTCACCGGCGAGGCCATGGTCGGCTTTGTTCTGGCCCAGTGTGACGAGATCGATGTGGCGGTCACCGTGCTGGTCGAGCCGGAAGCCCGCGACTCCGCCCCCGCCGTCGCTGCGGCCGCCGCCTATGTCCAGTCCCGCGACCCGGACGGCGTGGCCCTGATGCTGGCCGCCGACCACCATATTGCCGAGCCCGAGATCTTCGGTCAGGCAGCCCTGACCGCAGCTCAGGCCGCCGCCGAGGGCTGGATCGTCACCTTCGGGGTCCGGCCGACCGGGCCGGCCACCGGCTTTGGCTATATCCGCCCCGGCGAGCCCCTGGCGGGCGGCGCCGTCAACCGGGTGGCCGCCTTCGTCGAAAAGCCCGACCGTGCCACCGCCGAGACCTATGTCGTCCAGGGCTATCTCTGGAACAGCGGCAATTTCGCCTTCAAGGCCGAGGTCCTGATGGGCGAACTCGACGCCTTTGAACCCAGCGTCTCGGCCGCCGCCCGCGCCTGTGTCGCCGCCCTCGACGTCAAGGACGGCCTGGGTCGGCTGGACAAGGCCGCCTTTGGCCAGGCGGCCAGGATCTCGCTCGACTATGCCGTCATGGAGCGGACCCAGAAGGCCGCCGTGGTCCCCGCCGCCTTTTCCTGGTCGGACCTCGGGGCCTGGGACGCGATCTGGGAGGCCTGTCCCAAGACCGAGGACGACAATGCCGTGTCCGGCGACGTCACCCTGATCGACTGCGAGCGGGTCCTGGCCCGGTCGACCGGCCCCTTCATCGGCGTGATCGGCCTGTCCGACATCATTGTGGTCGCCGAGCCCGACGCAGTGCTGGTCTGCCACCGCGACGCCAGCCAGGCCGTGAAGACCCTGGTCGACGGTCTCAAGCGCGACGGTCGCGCCATCGCCCATGGTCGCGAGCGTGGCGGAGCCCGGCGGCTCCTGTCGACCACGACCACGGCCAGGGTCGAACAATGGACCCTGAAGGCCGGCGAAACGGTCGAGCTTCCTGCCGGAGTCGTTCAGGTGCTGGAGGGAGACGTGGAAGGCCTTGGCCCGGTCACCAGCCTGGACCAGCCCCAAACCGTCAGGGCCTCAAACACCGCTATTCTGCTGATCACGTCGCGGCCTTAACGGCCCGGTCCATTTCGGCGATCGCACAGACGATATGATAGAACGAGGAGGCCGGGGCGGCTTCCTCGACAAAGGTGCCGTCGGGCCTGAGCTTGTCTCGCCACAGGCCCGGCACGGGCGTGCGGAGATATTGCAGCAGGCCCTCGGCGCCGTCGGCCGCCACACCCCACCAGCGCGCCTCGCCGGTGATCTCGGCGGCCAGCACCCCGGCCTTGATCCGCTCGGTTTGCGGCCAGAGACGCGCCCCGCCGTCATAGACGCTCATGTCGGTGAGCAGGGCATTGATGGCCACGCCCCGTTCGGCATCGACCCCGACGGTCTCGGCGAGATCGATCATCCGCAGGGCCGCGGCGGTGGCGTCGGGCCGGGCGGCCAGTCGTCCCCAGCGCAGCAACAGCCAGCCCCATTCATACTGATGGCCCGGTTCCCAGATCTGGCCGGCCTGGCCCGGAGCGGGCGTCCAGTCCGCCGCGAAATACTCGCGCAGGGCCCCGGTCCCAGGATCGATGAAGCGCGCCAGGGCCAGTTCGGCGATCTCGTCGGCCAGGCCCCGCCAGACCGGATCAGGGTCGAACGCCGCCCAGGCCAGGCAGGCCTCAAAAAGGTGCATGTGCGGATTGGAATGCTGGGGCGGGTCCATCGGTGTCGACTCGCGGAAGCCGCCCAGCTCGTGTTTCAGGGTGTCGATCAGGGTCTGGCGGACCGACACGGCCACCTCGCGCAGATCGGCACGGCCGGTCACCTGACAGGCACTGGCCAGGGCGAACAGGGCGAAGGCCTGGTCATAGAGCGCGGCCGTCTCATCCAGGCTGACGCCCCCGGGCCCGACCAGGGTGCGGAACAGGCCGTCGGGCCGACGATAGACGTCGAGATAATAGGCCAGGCCATGGTCCACCGCCGACCGCCAGGGCCCGCTCCAGCCTAGATCGCCGGCGGCGGCGAAGGCATAGATCTGGCGCGGCAGCACCCGACCCCGGCGCGGCGAATCGACCGCCTCGCCCGATTGCTGGACGGTCTCGAAGAAGCCGCCGCCGGTCTGGTCTGCCCCGACTGACCACCACAGGGGAAAGGCCGTCTGGTTGACCCAGGTCTTCAGACGGTCGCGCAGGCGCGCGGCATCAGAGAAGGCATCGGTCATCAGAAGCGCTCCGGGTGGAGGCTGCTTTCTAGGCCAAGTTGCGGCCCAGCGCCAAGACGCCGGCTTGGCGCCGCACGGCCTCAGGCGATAAAGCTCGCCCCATGGACACCCTGCCGCCCCTCGCCGCCGTTTTCCTCGACCGGGACGGCGTGCTCAATATCGACCATGGCTATGTCAGCGACCCCGACCGCCTGGAGTGGATCGACGGTGCGCGCGAGGCCGTCGCCGCCCTGACCCGGGCCGGGCTGAGGCTGATGGTGGTGACCAACCAGTCCGGGATCGGCCGCGGCTATTTCGAGGAGGCCGCCATGCATGGCTTCCATGCCGAGATGCAGCGACAGCTGGCGCCCCTCGGCGGCCGGATCGAGACCTTCTATTTCGCGCCCCATCACGAGGATGCCGCCGTGGAGGCCTATCGGGTCGCCGACCATCCGGACCGCAAGCCCAATCCCGGCATGCTGCTGCGCGGTCTGGCCGAGGCCGGCCTGACCGCCGACCAGGCGGTGATCATCGGCGACAAGCCCAGCGACGTCGAGGCCGGCCGCCGGGCCGGCATGCCGGGCTATCTGTTCCCGGGCGGCGACCTGCATGCCTTTGTCGTCTCGGTGCTGGGCGACCGGGTCCCCGGCCTGGCATGAGCCTGAAGGTCCTGCAGTTCGGGGCCACCGGCCAGGTCGGTCAGGCCCTGATCGCCGCCGCCCGGGGGAAACTCAGCCTGACGACCCTGACGCGCGCCGAGGTCGACCTGACCGACCCCGCTGCCGTCCGCGCCGCCGTGCTGGCGGCCGATTGCGACCTGGTCTGGAACGCTGCCGCCTTCACCATGGTCGACCGGGCCGAGGCCGAGCCCGAGGCGGCCTTTAAGGTCAACGCGACCGCACCGGAGGCCATGGCCGCTGCCTGCAGCGAACGCGACGTCCCCTTCGTGCACCTGTCGACCGACAGCGTGTTCGACGGCCAGACGACCCGGCCCTATGTCGAGGCCGACCCGGCCCGGCCGATCAGTGTCTATGGCCGCTCGAAACTGGCGGGCGAGGCGGCCGTTCTGGCCCGGCCACGCACGGCGGTGCTCCGGGTCTCCTGGGTGTTTTCCCCCTACGGCCGCAACTATGTCGCCTTCATGCTGGAGCTGGGCCGCACCCGCGACGTGCTGAAGGTGGTCGCCGACCAGTATGGCAGCCCCACCGACGGCGAGGCCCTGGCTGCCTTCATGGTCGAAGCCGCGCCACGCTGGGCGGCGGGCGGAGCGGGCGACGCGGCCTTTGGCCTGTTCCATTTCGCCAATGCCGGCGAGACTAGCCGCTTCGACTTCGCCCAGGCCGCCATCGCGCGCGATCCCCTGACCCGGGCGCACCTGGAGCCCACGACCCAGGCCGCCTTTGCCGAGGCCGCGGCCCGACCGCCGCGCTCACCCCTGGACAGTGGCAAGCTGGCCCGGGTGTTTGGCTTCACGCCCCAGCCCTGGCGACCGGCCGTTGAGCGGGCAGCCGACCAGCTTGTGCTGGCGTGGGCGGCTCCAGCGCGATAAACCGGCCAAAATCTCCATAAAATCCAGCGCAAGAGTCCCATGCAGATCTTCCTCGACAGCACCGACACCAAGGTCATTGCCGACCTGGCCTCCACCGGCCTGGTGGATGGCGTGACCACCAACCCGACCCTGATCGCCAAGTCGGGCCGGCCGATGCTGGAGGTGATCGCCGAGATCTGCGACCTCGTGCCTGGCCCGATCAGCGCGGAAGTGGCCGCCACCACCGCCGACGCCATGATCGCCGAAGGCCAGAAGCTGGCCGGCATCGCCCCCAATGTCGTGGTCAAGATCCCCCTGACCCGCGATGGCCTGATCGCCTGCACCGCCTTCGCCAATGAAGGCATCTCGACCAATGTCACCCTGTGCTTCTCGCCGACCCAGGCCCTGCTGGCCGCCAAGGCCGGCGCGACCTTCGTCTCGCCGTTCATCGGGCGGCTGGACGATTACGGCTTCGACGGCATGGACCTGATCCGCGACATCCGCACCATCTATGACAATTACGGCTACGAGACCGAGATCCTCGCCGCCTCGGTGCGCAATGTCGCCCACGTCAAGGACGCCGCCATTGTCGGCGCCGACGTCGTCACCATCCCGCCCGCCGTGTTCAGCGACCTGTTCAAGCATCCCCTGACCGACAAGGGCCTGGAACAGTTCATGAAGGACTGGGCCGGCACGGGCCAATCCATCCTCTAGGGGTTGAACCGGGTGGCAGCGGGTTCGCCTGCTGCCACTCAGGGTGATCACTGATTATTTCGCTGACGCGAACTGTATTCGCACATGCGGTCTTTTGTCCTAGGCTGGTCCCAGCCACAGGAGAGACCCTCATGGTCCCGAGCGACGCCATCGCCGAGTTTCGCCTCGCCGATACCGCCGAAGCCGCGAGCTTCTCGACCTTTCTCCAGGGCTTCCTGTCGGCCAACGGCTATCCGTTCGTGATCATCCACAATGCCCCGGACCTCACCGGTGAACGCCGCCGGGTGGAGTTCGAAGACGCCAGGGTCAGCCGCAAGTTCGCCCAAGAGTGGCTGCGCCTTCGGGGCACACTGGGCCAGGCCTGAACCGGTCCCGCCGCCCGCCGCCTGCCACTCAGGCCCTGGGCGGTGAAGGGGTCTTGCTCGAGCCCGATTTCCGGCCACCACGGGCCCCTGGCAGCTTGAACATCAGATGGTGTTCCCCCTCACCCGGCATGGCCGGCGAAGGATCGACCGCCTTTGACGGGCGCGGCGGCGGCAGGTCCTGGCGGGCCGGATCTTCCGACAGCAGGTGAGCGGTCAGCATCAGGTCGGTCCTGACCGCGGCATAGTCCTCACGGGCGGTCCAGGCGCGGATCGCGGCCTGGGCGAAGGCTTCCGACAGGTCGGTGACCTCGATCTGCACCGCCGGCTCCTGGCGGATGCGCGGATCGCCCTCGGCCCGCTCGCGCAGGCGCTTGAGAACGGCGACCAGATCGGTCTTCAGCGGGACCTTGAACAGCACGTCCACCCGCCGCGTCCGGTGGGTGGAGTAGTTGAGGATGACATCGCCGAACACCTTGCTGTTGGGGATCATCACCTTGACGTTGTCGGGGGTGGCGATCTCGGTGAACAGCAGGTCCAGCGACTTGACCGTGCCGATCCGCGTCGCCGTCTCGATGGTGTCGCCCACCTTGTAGGGGCGGAACAGCAGGATCATCACCCCGGCCGCCACGTTCGACAGCGCCCCCTGCAGCGCCAGGCCGATGGCCAGCGAAGCCGCGCCCAGCACGGCGATGATCGAGGTGGCCTGCACGCCCACCTGCTGCAGCACCGCCACCAGACCGACGGCGATCACCGCATAGCGCACCAGTGAGGCGCCGAAGGTCTGCAGGGTGGGGTCGGGATTGGTCCGGTGTACGCGGCCCAGGGCCCGCCGCATCGCCCCGGCCAGCCATCCCGCCAGCCAGAAGGTCAGGATCAGGATGATCCCGGCCACCACCAGATTGATCGCCACCTTGCCCGACCAGTCGAGGAAGTGTCCCAGCATGGTCTCGTCGGGTTTCACATGGGCAATCGAGGGCAAGCGGGCATCGGGCGGAATAAGCGTCGGCTTGGTCATGGAACTCTCGATGGCGCCCCCACCGCGAGCGGTCAACGGCGAGGTCCCCCGGCCTGTTCCGTCACGACGGCGCTTCGTGCCCGCGAAACAGTCGGTTACATCAATTGGCTCGAACTCGCTTCGATCCGCCTCTATGAGCCCCGCCCATGAGCATGCCCTTCATCGACCTCGCCGCGCAGCAGCGCCGGATCCGTGACCGCATCGACGTCGCCATCGCCGGCGTCCTCGACAGCGGTGCCTATGTGATGGGCCCGCAGGTCCGCGAGTTCGAGGCCAAGCTGGCGGCGTTCGGCCAAGCCAAGCTCGCCCTGTCCTGCGCCAACGGCACCGATGCCATCGCCCTGCCACTGATGGCCTGGGGTATCGGCAAGGGGGATGCGGTGTTCTGCCCGTCCTTCACCTTCGCCGCCACGCCCGAGGTGGTGCCGTGGGTCGATGCGACGCCGGTCTTTGTCGACATCCTGCCCGACACCTTCAACATCGATCCGGCCAGGCTCGAAGCCGCCATCGCCGCTGTGAAGGCCGAGGGCCGGCTGACCCCCAGGGTGGTGATCGCCGTCGACCTGTTCGGCCAGCCGGCCGACTATCCGGCCCTCAAGGCCATCTGCGACCGTGAAGGCCTGAAACTGATCGCCGACAGCGCCCAGGGCTTCGGCTGCACCCTCGATGGCAAGCATCCCCTGCACTGGGCCGATGTCGCCACCACCAGCTTCTTCCCGGCCAAGCCGCTCGGCTGCTATGGCGACGGCGGGGCTGTCCTGACGAATGATCAGGACCTGTGGGACCTGATGGACAGCTACCGCGTGCACGGCAAGGCCGTGGCCCCGGACCTAGTGGGCCGCACCTTCGATCACGACACCAAGTACCTGAACACCCGCATCGGCATGAACTCGCGCCTCGACACGATCCAGGCAGCGATCCTGATCGAGAAGCTGGCAATCTTTGCCGAAGAGATCGCCCTGCGCCAGGTCGTGGCCGACCGATATGCCGAGGGTCTGAAGGGTGTCGTTCTCTCAACGCCCGGCGTCATCGCCGGCGGCGTCTCGGTCTGGGCCCAGTATGTGATCGAGCACCGGAACCGCGACGGCCTGGCGGCGCATCTGAAGGCGCACGGCATCCCGACGGCGGTCTATTATCCGGTCCCGATGCACATCCAGGCCCCCTATGCCGACTTCCCGCGCGGGGTCGGCGGCCTGCCGGTGACCGAAGCCAAGGCCGAGTCCGTCCTGGCCCTGCCCATGCATCCCTATCTGGGCGAGGCCGATCAGCAGATCATCATCGACGCGATCCGGGCCTTCAACGGCTAGCGAAATCTGCTTCAGGCGGCGACGGCACGATCCAGGGCGTCATAGAGCGCGCGGATATCGAGGGGCTTGGCCAGCCAGTCCGTCATGCCGGCGTCATGGCAGGCCCTGACCTCCTCGACCGCCACGCCGGCGCTGAAGCCGATCACCGGCGTATGGCGATTGAGGCCGTCGCCCGCCCGCAGTCGCCGGGTGGCCTCGCAACCGTCGAGGCCGGGCATGTTGACGTCCATCAGCACGATGTCGAACCGTTCTGCGGCAAGGCATTTCAGCGCCGACAGTCCATCCGAGGCCGTCGACAGGCTGACGCCGAGGGGTTCAAGCACCAGGGCCAGGGTACGGCGATTGACCTCGTGGTCATCGACGGCCAGCACCCTGAGGCTCGACATCCGGGGCGTTGCGCCCTCGTCCCGCGCCGCGCCGGCCGCCGTTTCCGGTCGACCCTCCGGCAGGGTCAGGGAGAGGCGGAAGATCGCGCCCCGGGGCTCGGCAGGACGGGCATCCAGCTCGCCGCCCATGAGCCGCGCCAGTTCCCGGCTGACGGTCAGGCCCAGGCCCGTGCCGCCATAGGTGCGCGCGGTTTCCTGCGAGGCCTGGCTATAGGGCGTGAACAGGCGGGCCATGGCCTCGGGCGGGATGCCGGCGCCGTGGTCCTGCACCTCGATGACGATCTGCAGCTGGCCGCCCGCCTGGGGGGCCACCGCCAGACGCAGGTCGATGACCCCCTCGTCGGTGAACTTCACGGCATTGGACAGCAGGTTGTTGAGGATCTGCCTCAGCCGGAACGGATCACCCTGGACCCAGACCGGTGCCTGATCCTCCGTACCCTGGCGCAGAACCAGCCCCTTGGCGACGGCCTGGGCGGTCCAGAACCGGGTGGCGTCACCCATAGCCCCCAACAGGTCGAAATTGCGGGTTTCCAGACTCATGGCCCGGGCCTCGATCTTGGCCTGGTCCAGCATGTCGGTCAGCAATCCGGTCATCAGATGGCCGGCGTCGACGATCAGGTCGGCGGTGGCGGCCGTCTGGGCAGGTGGAACGCCCCGACGGATCAGATGGGCGCCGGCCAGGATCGCGGACAGCGGCGTGCGCAGCTCATGACTGACTATGGCCGCCATCGCTGCCCGGTCGGCCACGGCAGCCTCGGCCTGGATGCGGCGGGCGTCCGATTCCGCATGGGCCAGGACCACGGCCTTGCGGGCCTGGTGCAAACGCCGCCAGGTGCTGTGTACCGCGATGGTGAAGAAGATCACCATCGTCGCCAGGATGGCCACCTGGCCGTAGGAGGTGCGCCACCACCAGATCGGCAGCGTGACCAGACTGATCGCATAGGGTCCGGCCCCCAGATAGAACAGAGGCCGGCTGTCGACGCCGGAGGCGACATTGTTCAACAGTCCGCCCGCCAGCAGCAGCAGGGCCAGGGCCATCAGGGACGGCTGGTCGCTGTACCAGAGGATCGCCGCTGCACCGGCATGGACCGCCCCCATGGTGAAGACAGAGACCAGCATCAGCACGGTCCAGGCCTCGACATGGCGGGTCGGCATGCGCCCCCTGGCAAAGGGCCTGACCGCGATGAATTCCAGGGCCTGGACCGCCAGGCTGGACAACACCCACATCCCGATCAGGTCATCCCGCGAAGCCAGATGCAGGGCCCAGCTCAACAGGGCCATGACGCCGAGGCGGGTAAAGACCTGTTTGTAACGCTCATCGGCATTGGCAGGCAGATAGGGCAGCAGGGCCGCCAGAAACTTGGACATGATCTGTCTCCCGTCGCCCGGCCTAGGCAAAACTGGCAAAGGAGAGGTAAACGCTGCGCCCTAGTCCAACAGGCGCTCCAGGGTTTTGAGTTCATCGGCCTCGCCGGCCGGCTTGTCCCAGCGGATGCGATGGATGCGCGGAAAGCGCATGGCGACGCCGGACTTGTGGCGGGTCGAGCGTTGCAGGCCCTCGAACGCCACCTCGAACACCAGGCCAAAGCCTGCTTCGGCCCGCACCGACCGCACCGGTCCGAACCGCTCAACCGTGTTGTCGCGGACGAACCTGTCGATCCGTTTCAGCTCTTCATCGGTGAAGCCGAAATAGGCCTTGCCCACCGGGGTCAGGGACCGTCCGCCCTGGTCGTCCGCGCGCCAGACCCCGAAGGTATAGTCGGAATAGAAGCTGGAGCGCCGGCCGTGGCCGCGCTGGGCATACATCAGGACCGCGTCGATCAGCTGCGGATCGCGTTTCCACTTTAACCACGGCCCCTTGGGGCGTCCGGGTTCGTAGACACTGTCGCGACGCTTCAGCATCAGCCCCTCGGCCAGCCGGGCATCGCCCTCCGGCGGCTCGCCCCGCAGGATTGTCAGCCCGGCCCAGGTCTCGAACGGCTGCAGCGGCGACAGGTCGATGCGCGGGCTGGCGATCGCCGCCACAAAGGCCTCCAGCCGCGCCCGGCGGGCGACGAACGGCAGGGCTCGCAGATCGGTCTCACCGTCCAGCAGCAGGTCATAGGCGCGGATGGCGGCCGGGAAGGCGGCCAGCAGCCTGGCATTGACCGTCTTGCGGTTCAGCCTCTGCTGCAGGTCGCCGAACGGGGCCAGGGCCCCGTCGCGGATCACCAGCAGCTCCCCGTCTAGGGCACCCTCGAAGTTCAGGGCCGCCAGCACGTCGGGAAAGCTCGCCGAGATGTCGTCACCGGTGCGGGTATAGAGCCGCCGCTCGCCCCGCTCCGAAACCGCCTGGACCCGGATACCGTCCCATTTCCACTCGGCCACATAGTCAGCCGGGTCGAGCCTCGCGAAATCCACCGCCTCGTCGATCGCCTGGGCCAGCATCACCGGCCGGAACCGTCCCGGCGCATCGGGCGAGGGCCGCGCCGCCCGTCCCTCCAGCCAGGCCAGCAGGTCGCCATAGGGCGGCTGCAGCCCATGCCAGACCTCCTCGATCTCGCCGATCCCGACCCCGCCCAGATTGGCGCAGGCCTGTTTGGCGAGCCGCGCCGACACTCCCACTCGCAGGCCGCCGGTCACCAGTTTCAGCAAGGCCCAGCGACCATCGGCATCGAGGGCGTCGAGCCAGGCCTCGATCCGGCCCGCGACCTCGCTGCGGGAAGCTGATTTCAGGGTCTCGACCACCTCAGCGAGTCCCGGCTCGTGATTGGCCCCGGGCCGTGACGGCCAGACCAGGGCCACGGTCTCGGCCAGATCCCCGACAAAATCATAGGACCAGGCGAACAGCTGTGGATCCATCCGCGCCTCGACGGCCTTGCGGATCACGGCGGGCTTGGCGGCCGAGAACGACAGGGCCCCGGTCAGGGCCGCCAGGGCATAGCCCCGGTCGGGATCCGGCTGGGTGCGGAGGAAGTCCTCGATCAGGGTCAGCTTGGCGTTGCGCGCACTGGTCAGGGACAGGCGGTCGAGCAGGTGGGCAAAGGCGCGCATCGACATCGCAGGTCTTGCCCCGGGGCGGTTGAGGTCAGGCGGTGCCGGCTTCGTCCAGCTGGCCCAGGATCATGATCTTCTGCCAGATCTTGCGACCGAGGTCCGAGGTCAAGGTCTCGATGTCGTTGACCGCAGCGACAATGACCGGGTCGTCGCTCTCGCCCGCATAGAGGGCCGCCAGCTTGGCGGTCAGGGCCAGCATCTCGGCGCAATAGTCGAGGTAACGGGCCAGCTGGAAGCGGTTCATCTCGCGCACCGGCGAGGAGGCCGTCCGGGGCCCCAGCACGATGGTCGGGTCCTTGGTCAGCTGGTGCATGTCGATGACGTGGGCGAAGGAACGCAGTTCGTGCAGGGCCTTCTGGACCCGCCCCCGCTTCCAGCGCGCCTCAAGGGACAGCAGGAACCAGGCTGCCGCCCCCGACAGCAGGACAAGGTTGATGGCCGATTCCAGGCCCGAGGCCAGGGTAAGGGCCTCGGCCCGGCCCAGGCTGCCGGCCCAGTCCAGGCGGGTGATCAGACCCACTTCCAGGGTGATGGCCGCCAGGACCACCACCAGCACCAGAAAGCGCAGGCCGAGATAGGGCCGCGACAGGCGCCGGGCCCGGCGGGCGGTGGTCCGCGCCGTCGCGGTCAGCTGGCTGCAGACCTCGGCCAGGCCGGAATTGGGAAACCGCTCTCCGACCCGGACACGCAGGTGGTCGAGGGTATCGACGACCTTGGCCGCATCCAGTTTCCGCGCGTCGTCAATCCTGGCCATCAGCGTCCCCCGTCCGGCCTGGAGGCTAGCATGGCCGCAAGGCTTGCCGTCAATTCAAACACATGTTTGAACTATCTGTCCCGGAGCGCGATCATGACCTTCCAGCCGCCTGAGCCCTTCACCCTGCATCCGCGCAAAAGCCCCCTGACCACGCCCTGGGAGCCGATCTATGCCGACATCCGCGATGATCGCTGGGTGCTGGGCATCGAGATCCGCGAGCCCCACACCAATTCCCGCGGCGGTCTGCACGGCGGCCTGATCGCCGCCCTGGCCGACAATGCCATGGGCCTGTCCTGCGGGGTGGTGCTGGCGGCGCTGCAGATCCCGTCCCGTGGCCTGGTCACGGTCTCCCTGAGCCTCGACTATCTGGGGGCGGCAAACCTTGGCCAATGGCTGACCTTCGACACCGACTTCATCAAGCCGGGCAAGAGCCTCTGTTTCGCCGGGGCCACGGTCCGCGCCGACGACAAGCCCGTGGCCCGGGCCCACGCGACCTTCAAGGTGGCGGGGGTCTAGCGGGGGCGGTGTTACCACCGGCCAGCGCCGCAGGCCCCCGCCTGACCGCTGTCGCGGTCGTCCCCCCCCTGCGGCGGGAAGATGAAGCTTGCCGACCCCCATCTTCCCCCTCCGGGGGAGGACGACCTGCGAAGCCGGTCAGGAGGGGGCGAGTGGTCGTAAAGACCACCAAACGCCTACTCCCCCGCCTCCTCGTCATAGCCCACCAGCCGCAGGGCCCGGGCCAGGAGGCCCTCGAGCTCGCACCAGCGCAGCAGGGCCTCTTCGCGGCCGTGGGTGATCCACACCTCGCCCGGACGAAGTTCCGAGAGGGTCGCAGTCAGCTCGTCCCAGTCGGCATGGTCGGACAGGATCAGCGGCAGCTCGACGCCGCGCTGGCGGGCCCGGGCCCGCACCCGCATCCAGCCCGAGGCAAAACAGTCCACCGGATCGGCAAAGCGCCGCGACCAGCGGTCGGCCAGGGCTGAGGGCGGGGCGATGACGATCTGGCCGGCAAAGGCCGCCTTTGACTGGTCGGTGGTGGCGGGAAGCAGTGGCCCCAGATCAATGCCGTGGTCCTCGTAGAGGGCATTGAGCCGTTCCAGCGCGCCATGCACATAGATCGGCTGATCCCAGCCGCCCTCGCGCAACAGCCGGATCAGCCGCTGGGCCTTGCCCAGGGCATAGGCCCCGACCAGATGGGTGCGCTCGGGAAACTGACCGACACTGGCCAGCAGCCGGGCGATCTCGCCGGCATCGTCGGGATGGCGAAAGACCGGCAGGCCGAAGGTGGCCTCGGTAATGAACACGTCGCAGGGGACGGGCTCGAACCGCGCGCAGGTCGGATCGCGGCGACGCTTGTAGTCGCCCGAGACCACCATGGTCAGGCCCTTCCAGCGGACCACCGCCTGGGCCGAACCCAGGACATGGCCGGCCGGGACCAGGGACACCGAAACGCCGTTGTGGCTGAAGCTGCCGCCATAGGGGATGGCCTCGCGGCGACCGGCGAAGGCCTCGCCATAACGCACCGCCATGATCGCCAGGGTCTCGGGCGTGGCCGCCACCACGCCGTGGCCCGCCCGGGCATGGTCGGCATGGCCATGGGTGATCACCGCCCGGTCCACGGGGCGGACCGGATCGATATAGAAGTCCCCCGGCGGGCAATAGAGGCCGTCCGGTCGGGGACAGAGAAGGTCTTCAGGTCTGATCACGGTGGATATGACAATGCGCGGGCTGCTAATCATAGCCGCATGAGCGAAGACAACGAACAAACCCGGATGATCGCCACGGCGATGAACGAGGGCAGCCCGCAGGCGCGAGCCCTGGGCTTTACCACATTGAAGATCGGCGACGCGGTGGCGATCCTGAAGGTGCCCTATCGTCCCGAGATCGTCGGCGACCCCGAGACCGGCGTCATCGCCGGCGGGGTGATGACCACCCTGCTGGACCATGCCAGCGGCCAGGCCGTGCATGCGGCCTTGGAGACCTGGACCTCGATCGCCACCCTCGACCTGCGCATCGACTATATGCGCCCGGCCGAACCGGGTCGTGACGTGATGGCCCGGGCCCACTGCTACAAGGTGACCCGCTCGGTCGCCTTCGTCCGCGCCGTCGCCTATGAAGACGACCCCGAGGATCCGGTGGCCACCGCCCAGGCGACCTTCATGCTCGACAGCAGCGCCGGCAAGAAGGCCGGGGCCAATCTGAAGCCTTCCCGTTCGCGTCCGCCTGCCGCCAAGCCGAAGGGAGATGCCGCATGACCGATGCCGACAACCGTCTGGTCGCCGTCCTCGGCTCCATACCCTACGCCAAGTTCCTGGGCATCACCGCCGAACTGGCCGGCGACGAGATGACCGCCATCCTGCCGTTCGCCGACCACATCGTCGGCAATCCGATGCTGCCGGCCATCCATGGCGGGGTGCTGGGCGCCTTCATGGAGATGACGGCCCTGGCCCAGCTGTCCGTGGCCGCGCCCCTGAAGCGCCAGCCGCGCACGGTCGATGTCTCGATCGAGTATCTGCGCTCGGGCCGGCCGGTGACCACCTATGCCCGGGCGACGATCAAGAAGCTGGGTCGCCGGGTCGCCAATGTCCATGTCGAGGCCTGGCAGGAAACCCGCGCCGCGCCGATCGCCACCCTGCGCGGCATTTTCCTCGTCGCACCCTCGGAAGAGTGAGACCCGCGCCATGGCCCGGGGCAAGGCGTCGCGTGCCGGACGGGACGGGGGCAAGGCCGTTCGCAAGGGCGACCTGCCCTCGAAACCCTGTCTGGCCTGCGGACGCCCCTTCACCTGGCGCAAGAAGTGGGAGTCGGTCTGGGAAGAAGTGAAATTTTGCTCTGACCGGTGCCGTTCACATAAAATTACACCGCTGTAATGCGAATTGATGGCTGGAAGTTTCTTAAAAAGCCTTCATGACGCAAAGGTAACGGGTGTTTACCATCAGCCTCGCCTATATCCCTTTTCACCGGACGCGAACAACCGCGCCGGACCACAAAGGGATCAAGACCATGACCATCACCACCAACGCTTTCTCCGGCTTCGCCACCCTGGTTCTCGCGGTTCTGCCGCTCGCCGTGATCGTCGGTTCGCTCGCCACGAGCTTCTAAGTGACCGCCGTCTAACCCCACCGGGTTCGCTGCCCCCAGGCCAGACAGGCCTGCTGGGCCGCCCGGTGGAGAATGGCGTGACGCTGCGCCAGCCGATCGAGATCGGGGTCGTAGCCGCCACCGATCACCCCGGCCAGGGGGATGCGTCTGGCCAGACAACAGTCCAGAACATAGGCCTCGCGTCGCGCGAGCCCCTCATCACTCAGAGACAGACGCCCGAGCTTGTCATCCGCGTGCGGATCGACCCCGGCATTGAAAAACACCAGATCGGGCCGCTCCCGATCCAGCAGGGCCGGCAGGATGTCCGCCAGCTTCGCCAGATAGGCCGCATCGCCGGTACCGTCGGCCAGTTCGACATCCAGATCACTGACGGCCTTGCGGGCCGGAAAGTTCTTCTCGGCATGCATCGAGAAGGTGAAGACGGCAGGATCGCCCGCAAAGATGCGGGCTGTGCCGTCGCCCTGGTGAACATCGAGGTCCACGACCAGCGCCTTGCCGATGGCCCCCTCGTGCAGCAGCCGCCGGGCCGCCACCGCCACATCGTTGAAAACGCAGAACCCGGCCCCGCTGTCGGCCGCCGCGTGATGGCTGCCGCCGGCCGTATTGCAGGCCAGGCCGTGCTCCAGGGCCAGGCGGGCCGTCAGCAGGGTGCCGCCGGTCGCGGCCCGCGCCCGGGTGGCCACGGATTCGCTGTTGGGCAGGCCGATCCGTCGAACAATGTCCGCCGGCAGGGTCAGGTCCAGCACGCCGTGCACATAGGCCTCGTCATGAACCAGCAGCAGGCTTTCGAGGTCGATCAGGTCGGGACGGTGAAATCCTTCCGGTCCCGTCAGGGCCTCGGCGACCAGGACGGCGGCCAGACGCGAGAACTTGTCCATCGGAAAGCGATGGCCCTCCGGCATCTCGGCCCGGAAGGCGGGGTGGTGGACTATGGGCGGTGACATGCAAAAACGATGGCGATCGGGACGAGATGACGCAAGGTCGCGTCTTGCTCCTTCGGCGCAGGGGGAATAACCCAGCGCCATGCAGACGCCCGAAAACCTCGCCGACATCCTCGACCTCGAAGCTATCGAGGTGAACCTGTTCCGCGGCATCAGCCCCAATGACGGATTTCCGCGGATTTTCGGCGGGCTGGTCATCGCCCAGGCCCTGATGGCGGCCTACAGAACCGTTCCGGAACGGATCTGCCATTCCCTGCACGCCTATTTCATCCGGCCGGGCGATGTGAACGCTCCGGTCCTCTACGAGGTCGAACGGGCCCGGGACGGCGGCACCTTCACCACCCGGCGGGTGGCGGCCATCCAGCACGGCGAACAGATCTTCAACCTCGCCTGCTCCTTCCAGACGCCGGAAGACGGTTTCGAGCACCAGGCTCCGATGCCGGCCGCGCCCGCGCCCGATGACGTCCGGACGGAGGGCGAGTTCCTGCGCAGCCTGGGCGACCAGATCCATCCCAAGATGCTGGCCTTCCTCGACAAGCCGCGCCCGATCGACATCCGCTGGGTCGATCCCCAGAACCCGGTCAGGCCCGAGAAGAAGTCCGGCACCAAGGAGGTCTGGCTGCGCGCCCGCGCGCCGATCGGCGACGATGTGAAGATGCAGCAGGCGGCCCTGGCCTATGCCTCGGACATGGCCTTCATGGAAAGCGCCCTGCGTCCGCACGGTCTGATCTGGACGACGCCGGGCCTGCAGTCGGCCAGCCTGGACCATGCCATGTGGTTCCACCGCCCGTTCAATTTCAATGACTGGACCCTGTTTGCCCAGGACAGCCCCAGTGCCTCCCAGGGACGCGGCATGGTCCGCGGCCAGATGTTCAGCCAGGATGGAACCCTGGTCGCCTCGGTGGCCCAGGAATGCCTGATGCGGATCAAGAAGTAGGACCTTTAACCGCCCAGCCGTTCCAGGACACCGACGAACCGGTCGATATCTCCCCCGGTCATGGCGCGCTCGGCTTCGATCACCAGCTGGAGCTTGCGCGCCAGCACACGCAATTCGATTTCGCCGGCTTCGGCCTGGGTCTTGGCGGCGGTCGCCCTGCTGGCCTCGGCTTCCGCCAGAAGCTTGGTCGCCCGGGCTGCGAGTTCCTCATTTTCCAGGCCAGCGCGCGACAGCCGATCCTTCAGATGGGCGATGGAGCGGTCCAGCAGGTCCTGGGCCTCCTCGCGGACGGAGGTTCCCTGATGTTGGTTCACCACTGAGTCCAGCACCGCCGCCATCGCCTGGGTCAGTCTGGGGATCAGGCCGTTTCCAACACTCGCGCCGTGGGTGACCTGCCCTGATGCATCCTGTCTTCGACGCGCACTGACGAAGACCTCGACGACCATCTTCATCGCGGCAATGGCGGAATCGGACTTGAGAACGGTCGCGGCCATGACCACACCGTGTTCCGTGAAGGCCCATGGATGCTTGCGCCGGCCGCCCCAGGAACTTGATGTCGCATTTTGCGATATCAAGTTGGCGATCTCCCCCGCCGTCAGCTGGAAGGCATAGCCCTCGAACCTTGAGGCATTGCGGCGGACCTGTTCGTTGAGGCGCCGGGTCTCGACACCGAAAAGAGCAGCGATCGCGCCGTCGAGAACGACACTTTGACCCCGGATCTGATGGATAGGGGCAAACGCCCTGTCAGCGGCGGGGAGATCGACGGGCATGGGGCCAGAATCGCCTTGGGGGAACCTTCCGAACCACTCTCCCCTAGATTGATTTCGGGATCAATTCTCTTGCGTCGGCCCTTCGGTACAGATGGTCCAGGAATCCTGATGCGGATCAGGATGTAGGCGCGTGCACCAGGCCGATTGACGCCACGCCGGCCTGGACCAGGCCGCGCAGCAGCGAGCCGACCTGCATGCCGACGGTCAATTCGCCGGCCAGGGCCATGCGCAGCACCTCGGCGGCCGGAACCCAGAGCCTTTCGATCCGCTCGGTCGGATCGTCCCTGGGCTCGGCGACCTGGGTCACCTGACGGGCCAGGACGATGTGCGTGCGGTTGGAATGGGTGCCGGCGTTCGGACGGGTTTCACCGACAAGGGTCAGAACCCCGACGCATCCGGTCTCTTCAAGCAGTTCCCGCCTGGCGGTGTTAAGCGGATCGGTATCGGTCGGCTCCATGCCGCCGGCGGGCAGTTCGAGCGACATTCCGCCCAGGCCATGCCGGTACTGCCTGACCAGCAAAACATTGTCAGCGGCGTCGAGCGCGATGACCTCGACCCAGTCCGGATAGTCCAGAACGTAATAGGGGGCGATCACCACGCCCTCGTCAGTGACGCAGTCGTCAGCGCGAAGGCTGATCCAGCGATCCCTGTGAACATAGCGCGAGGCGGTGACCCGCCATGTGCCGTCGCTCGCCATGGTCCGGGACCTCCTGCAATGGGCGGCTGTCAGTCGTAGTGACGCTCGGCGCCGTCGTCTTCAGCCTCAGCCGCCGGTCCCTCGGGCTCACCCACCAGGGCGGGGGGATCGGCAAGGATCAGACGCTCGGCGAGCTTCACCTCGGGCACGGCGGCGCGGGTGAAGGGCAGGAACCAGGTCTGGCCGCCCAGGGCGGGCTGGATCTCGAGCAGGTCGCCGGCCCCGAAATTCTGCACGCTCTTGACCGAACCCAGCAGGGCGTTGTCGGAAACATGGCGCACGGGCAGGCCGACCAGATCGGTCAGATAGAACTCGTCCTCGTCGGGTTCGGGCAGGGCCGAGCGGGGGACATAGAGCCTCAGACCGCGCAGGGCGTCAGCGGCTTCCTTGGTCTCGATCCCCGGGCAGCGGGCCACAAGGCCTTCCTTGGCGACGCGGGCTGACGTGATCGTCAGGGCGTGGGAGCCATCCTGGCGCAGCAGGGCCTTGAAGCCGGCGAGGCTTTTCGGATCTTCGGTATAGGTCGTGATCTTGACGTCGCCACGCACGCCGAAGCCGCCGGCAACGCGGCCGACCAGGATCAGGCTGACAGGAGGTTGCGGGCTCATGGGCAGGGGCATGGCCGTCCCGGTGCGGACACCGGGACGGCGACCTCAAAGGCCTTAGCCTTCGGTGGTTTCTTCAGCGGCCGGAGCGGCTTCGGCCGGAGCCTCTTCCGCAGCCGGAGCAGCAGCCGCTTCAGCGGCGGCAGCGGCTTCAGCTTCAGCAGCAGCCTTGGCGTCTTCCTTGGCCTGGGCAGCGGCGGCGGCGGCGTCTTCAGCAGCCTTCACTTCAGCGGCCTTGCGGTCTTCTTCGCGCTGGGCGCGCTCGGTGATGCGCTCCTGGGCCTTCTTGCCCGGGGCACCCTTTTCCGGGTTGTTGCCGTGGGTCCACGAGCCGATGCCCTGGGCGGCGAGGAAGCGCGCCACGCGCTCGGTCGGCTGGGCGCCCTTGGCGATCCAGGCCTGGATCGACTCGATCTTCAGGGTGACGCGAGCGGCATCGTCCTTCTTGAGGAGCGGGTTGTAGGTGCCGACCTTTTCGATGAAACGGCCATCGCGCGGCGAGTGGCTGTCAGCAACGACGATCGAGTAGTACGGGCGCTTCTTGGCGCCGCCACGGGCGAGACGGATCTTCAGCATTTGGGCAGTCCTTGAGTTCGAGTTCTATTTCTTGAACGGGTTGAAACCGGGTGGCAGGCCGCCACCCAGGCCGGAAAGGAGGTTCGGCTTGGCGTCACCGCCGCCGAGACCGGGAAGACCCGGCAGGCCTCCCGCGGAATTCTGTTCGGACTGGGCGACCTTGCCGCCGCCCATGGCCTTGAGACGGGACATGTCGCCGCCGCCCATCATGCCGGCCATGCGGGCCAGGCCCTTGCCGCCGTCCTTGGACATGGCCTTGAACATGTCGGCCATCTGGCGGTGCTGCTTGAGCAGGCGGTTGACCTCGGCGACGTCCACCCCGGCACCGGCCGCGATACGGCGCTTGCGCGAGGCGGCCAGGATGTCGGGCTTCTTGCGCTCCAGCTTGGTCATCGAGCTGATGATCGCCTGCTGGCGGCGGAACACCCGGTCGTCGATGCCGCTTTCGGCGATCTGCTTCTTGACCTTCTGGACCCCCGGCAGGAGGCCCATAATGCCTTCCATGCCGCCCATCTTCTGCATCTGGGCCAGCTGCGACGACAGGTCGTTCAGGTCGAACTGGCCCTTGGCCAGCTTCTTGGCCATGCGCTCGGCTTCGGCCTGGTCGAGGTCCTGGGCGGCGCGCTCGACCAGGGCGACGACGTCACCCTGACCGAGGATCCGGCCCGCAACCCGGCGGGCGTCGAACACGTCGAGGGCATCGATCTTCTCGCCGGCCCCGAGGAACTTGATCGGCAGGCCGGTGACATGGCGCATCGACAGCGCCGCGCCGCCGCGACCGTCGCCGTCGGCGCGGGTCAGGATCAGGCCGGTCAGCGGCAGGCGCTCGTGGAAGGCCTTGGCGGTGCGGACAGCGTCCTGACCGGTCAGGCTGTCGGCGACCAGCAGGGTCTCGGTCGGGGTGGCGATGCGGGCGATTTCCGCCGCCTCGCTCATCATCGCCTCGTCCAGAGTCGTGCGGCCGGCGGTGTCGAGGATCAGGACGTCAAAACCGCCCAGGCGCGCAGCGCTCATGGCGCGCTTGGCGATATCGACGGCGCTCTGGCCGGCGACGATCGGCAGGCTCTCGACCTCGACCTGTTTGGCCAGCAGGGCCAGCTGTTCCATGGCCGCCGGGCGGCGGGTATCGAGCGAGGCGACCAGCACCTTCTTGCGCTCGTTCTTGGAGAGACGCAGGGCCAGCTTGCCCGTGGTGGTCGTCTTGCCCGAGCCCTGCAGGCCGGTCATCAGAATCACCGACGGCGGGTTCAGGGCCAGGTTCAGGCCGGTCGGAACCTCGCCACCCAGCATGTCGACCAGGCCGTCATAGACGATCTTGACCACCTGGTCGGCCGGCTTGACCGAACGGATGACGGACTCGCCCGAGGCCAGCTCCTTGGCCTTGCTGATGAAGTCCTTGACCACCGGCAGGGCGACATCGGCTTCCAGCAGGGCGACGCGGACCTCGCGCAGCGCCTCGTCGATGTCCTTTTCGGACAGCACGCCGCGACCGCCGAGGCGGTCGAATACGCCGGAGAGCCGCTCTGTAAGGCCGTCGAACATGTCGAACCCTGGTTAAGACTACAGACCAAACGCAATCAGCCCCCATGGACGATCACGTCGATGGGGGTCCTCGCCGTCCTCGTCCGGATGGATCCTGCGCTAACAGGCCGGGGTCGTGACGGTAGAGGCGCTGCTGATGAAGCGCCGGAAGGCGCGCCTTATGCACAGAAAAGGCGAGAGAGTCAAAGCGTGACCTCGGGCCATGGGTCTGGACAAGCCGGCGGACCGTCGTTCAGGGTCACGCTACAAGCCCGATCACCGCACAAGGAGCCTGAATGGCCCCGACCACCCGGCCCTACTATTCCAGCAAGGGCCTCTCGGCGGTTCACTATGATCTGCTGACGGCTGCCGACAAGAAGCTGTCGGGTGATCTTGAGGTCTATGCCGGGCTCGCCAGCGGCCCCAGCCAGATTCTCGAGCTCGGGGCCGGAACGGGCCGGATCGCCCTGGACCTCGCCGGGCGCGGCCATTCCGTGCTCGGTCTCGACATTGCGCCTGCCATGCTCGACCAGGCCGAAACCAAGCGAAAAGCCCTGGACCCGGAAACAGCCTCCCGCCTTCGGTTCAAGCTGGGCGACATGGCCTCTTTGGCGCTCGGCGAGACTTTTGATCTCGTGCTCTGCACCTATTTCACCCTGGCCCATGTGCCGGCCGGCGCGGCCTGGAAGAATACCTTCAAGGGTGTGGCCAAGCACCTGAAGCCGGGTGGACTGGCGGCCTTTCACCTGCCGGTGGAAGAGCGGATGCGGGAACCGCCGCCGCCGTCCGACAAACCGGTTTTCCTGCATGCCCTCGAGGGCGGCGGTCACGTCGCGCTCTACATCCTGGAGCATGGCTACAATCCCAGGCTCGGGCGGATGGATCTGGTGCTCGACTTCGTGACCAGAGCCGCCTCCGGGGCTGTGGCGACGCACAGCCACGAGCGGCTAACCTATTATCTGGCCGACCCTGTTCCCTTCGCGGCAGCGGCGGGACTGCAGGTCGCGATGGCCCCGATCGATATCAACGGCGTCGGGGCCATCCACGTCTTTTGTAAGCTCTAGACGGTGCCCAGATAGTCGCGCTTGCCGACCTCGACACCATTGTGGCGCAGGATCGCGTAGGCGGTGGTCAGGTGGAAGAAGAAGTTGGGCTGCGCCTGGCCCTGGAAATAGGCCAGGCCCTTGACCACGCTGGTCTCGCCGCGACGGGTCAGGGTGATGTCGCGATCCTCAGCACCGGCAAAGGCGGCCGGATCCAGACCCTCGACATAGGCCATGGCGCGGTCGATGCGGGCGATCAGTTCGGCAAAGCTGGTCTCCACGTCATCCCAGGCCGGAACCTCCTCACCCGCCAGCCGCGCGCTGCAGCCCTTGGCGAAGTCCGTGGCGATCTGCACCTGGCGCAGCAGCGGGAACATGTCGGGATAGAGCCGGGCCTTCAGCAGGGCTTCGGGATCCCAGCCCCTGGCCTCGACCTGGGCAGCGGTCTTGGTCAGGACGCCCTTCAGACCCTTCAGGCCCTGGATGAAGACGGGAACGCTGGCCTGATGGATGGATATCGACATGGAAACTCCGCTTGAACGTGTGGCGCAGAGATAGGGCGGGCGATGCCCGAGGGGAAGCGGGGAACGCGCGACGGTCACCGGGGGTTTAGGGAGCTCCAGTTCACGCCATGAGGTCTCCCCATGAAAGTCAGCGATGCCATGACCAGCCAGGTCTCGACCGCAGCCCCGACCGACTCCATCCGCCACGTGGCCCAGGTGATGGCTCATATCGACAGCGGCGTGGTGCCCGTGGTCGAGGGCGGCAAGGTGATCGGCTTGGTCACGGACCGCGACATCGTCCTGCGGGTGGTCGCCGAGGGGCGAAGCCTCGACTCGCCGATCTCGGAGGCCATGTCAGTCGGCGAAGTGCTGAGCGTCAGGGAAGACGACGTCCTGGCCGACGCCACCGCCAAGATGTCCAGCCACCAGGTCCGCCGACTGGTGGTGCTGAACGACGCCGGGGCCCTGACCGGTATCCTGTCGCTGGGCGACGTGGCCAAGGACTACGGCGCCAAGCAGGTTGGCAAGACGCTGGAAGACATCTCGGCCGAGACGGGCACCGCGCCACACTGAGGTATGCCGCCAGAAAAAAGGGCGGCCCCTCGCGGAGCCGCCCTTCAATGCTCGGATTGTCGTAACGACTAGACCAGCGACGGGTCGATGGTCTTGCAGACGTCCATCAGGCCCTGAACCGAGGCGACGGAAGCGGCGAACATCGCCTTTTCCGCGTCATTGGTTTCGAACTCGATGACGCGTTCCGCGCCGCCGGCACCGATCACGACCGGCACGCCGACATAGAGATCCTTCAGGCCATACTGGCCGGTCAGGAAGGTGGCGCAGGGCAGGACGCGCTTCTTGTCCTTCAGATAGCTGGTGGCCATGGCGATGGCCGATTCAGCCGGGGCATAGAAGGCCGAGCCGGTCTTCAGCAGGGCGACGATCTCGCCGCCGCCCTTGCGGGTGCGCTCGACGATGGCGTCCAGCTTTTCCTGGGTCAGCCAGCCCTGCTTGACCAGTTCCGGCAGCGGCAGGCCGCCCACGGTCGAGTGACGGACCATCGGGACCATGTCGTCGCCGTGGCCGCCCAGGGTCCAGGCGTGGATGTCTTCGACCGACACGCCGGTGGCTTCAGCCAGGAAGTAGGCGAAGCGGGCCGAGTCGAGGACGCCGGCCATGCCGATGACCTTTTCCTTGGGCAGGCCCGAGAACTGCTGCAGGGCCCAGACCATGGCGTCGAGCGGGTTGGTGATGCAGATGACGAAGGCGTTGGGGGCGTGGGCCTTGATGCCCTCGCCGACGGCCTTCATGACCTTCAGATTGATGCCAAGCAGGTCGTCGCGGCTCATGCCCGGCTTGCGCGGCACACCGGCGGTGACGATGCAGACGTCGGCACCGGCGATGTCGGCATAGTCATTGGCGCCCTTCAGGGCGACGTCCTTGCCGAACACGGCCGAGGCTTCGGCGATGTCGAGGGCCTTGCCCTGGGGCGTGCCTTCGCTGATGTCGAACAGGACGATGTCGCCCAGCTCTTCGCGAGCCGCGATGTGAGCCAGGGTGCCGCCGATCATGCCGGCGCCGATAAGGGCGATCTTCGCGCGAGCCATAGGGTCTCCGTCAGGACTGTGGATGAAAATTCTCGCGGCGGTCTAGACCCATGACGCCCAAGCCTCAAGCCCCCTTCCCCGTTTCGCTGCACTGCGGCAAGACTGTCTGAACGAAGACAAGGACGCGCAGGGATGAGCAAGACCGATCCAGGCCACTATTTCGAGGACTTCCGGCTGGGTCAGGTGCTGGTGCACGCCACGCCGCGGACCGTCACGGCCGGCGATGTGGCGCTCTACACCGCCTTTTACGGCCCGCGCTTTTCGCTGTTCTCGTCAGACGAGGTCGCCCGGGCCAGCGGCCTGCCTGCAGCGCCGGTCGATCCGCTGATCGCCTTCCACATCGTGTTCGGCAAGACCGTACCGGACATCAGCCTCAATGCCGTGGCCAATCTGGGCTATGCCGAAGGCCTGTTCCTGGCCCCCGTCTATCCGGGCGATACCCTGATGGCCGAGTCCGAGGTGATCGGACTGAAGGAAAACTCCAACCGCAAGACCGGCGTCGTCTATGTGCGCACCACCGGCACCAACCAGCGGGGCGAGGCCGTGCTGCGCTATGTGCGCTGGGTGATGGTGCGCAAGCGCTCGGCCGAGGCGGAGGTGGCCGAGCAGGCAACGCCGAAACTGGCCGAGGCCGTAGCCGCCAGCGATCTGATCATCCCCGCGACCCTCGACTTCTCCAAATACGACTACGCCCTGGGCGGCGCGCCTCATGCCTACGAGGACTATGAGATCGGCGAGAAGATCGACCATGTCGACGGCATGGCCATCGAGGAGGCCGAGCACGCCATGGCCACGCGGCTGTGGCAGAACACCGCCAAGGTCCATTTCAACCAGTTCGAACGCGCCAAGGACCCGTCGGGCCGACGCCTCGTCTATGGCGGGGTGGTGATCTCGACCGCCAAGGCCCTGTCGTTCAACGGCCTGCAGAACGCCGGCCTGATCCTGGCGATCAATGGCGGCCGCCATGTCAGCCCCTATTTCGCCGGGGCCACGGTGTTCGCCTGGAGCGAGGTTCTGGACAAGGCCGACCTCGGCGGCGGCGTCGGGGCGCTGCGCCTGCGGCTGGTGGCGACCAAGGACCGGCCCTGCGACGACTTCCCCGGCAAGGACGAGGCCGGTACCTACAACGAGCAGGTCATCCTCGACTTCGACTATTGGGCGGCGGTGCCGAAACGTGGCTGAGTTCCGGCTCGACCCTGCCTTTGTCGCGACGGCCGCCGCGCTCGGCGACCTACCCCTGTGCCATGCGCGGCTGCAGCTGGACGCGCGGTATCCGTGGATTGTGCTGGTCCCGCGGGTGGCTGACGCCAGCGAGCTGCATCACCTGAGCGCCGCCGAGCGGGTCCAGCTGATGGAGGAGATCGTCTGGGCCAGCGCGGCCGTCCGGACCATCGGCGGCGCGGTCGACGTCCCGGTCGACAAGCTCAATGTCGGGGCCCTGGGCAATATCACCCGGCAATTGCACGTCCATGTCGTCGGACGCAGCCCTGGCGATCCGGCCTGGCCGGGGCCGGTCTGGGGTCACAGCCCCGCCGAAGCCTACCAGCCCGATGCCCTCGAAGCGGCGATCGCTGCGGCGCGTGAGAGTCTGAAGATCCAGCCCTGATCGCCTGACAGGCGGGTTGGCCGACCGGTCAGCGCAGATTCGGGGCCTTGCGGGCGGTCGACTTCTTCTTGCCGGCCGTCGCCTTGCCCTTGCGGGCCGCGGTCGCCTTGGCCTTAGAGCCCTTCTTGCCCTTGGCCACGGCCTTGCCCTTGCCAGCCTTCTTGGCGGCGGCGGCGCACTTGGCCTTGGCGGCCTTGAGCGCCTTGCCGGTCTTGCCCTTGGTGGAACAGGCCGGAGCCTTCGCAGGGGCCGCACGGCTCGCTGTGGCGCGGGGCGCGCCCCAGATCACCGGCCCGCGGCCCTGGATGACATAGCCCGGCGGCAGGCTGGGCGGGGCCTCGCGATCGGCCAGGACCGTCCGGTTGGCCTCTCCATCATAGAGGTTGCCGCTCCAGCGGGACGTGCCGGCCGGGCTGAGGGTCAGGACCGCCGTCTGGTCCAAACGCGGGCTGAACCGGACGACCAGGCTCTCGCCGGCCCGCTCAACCGATTCGATCAGGCCGGTCGAGCCCACGGCCCCGGCCCGGCGAATGTCGCGCCAGGCCCCTTCCACCGGACGAGAGTCTCCGGCCGGATCGACGAGCTGCAGGGCATAGAGGGGCAATCCATCAGCGCCATAGACCTTCCAGCCGCCGTCCAGCGGGCCCTGCAGTCCCTGGGCGGCGACGATCGAACCCTTGACCCGCATCTCATAGAGCTGCTCGGCCGGCACATAGGTGCCCTGCGGCACCAGATGTTCGCCCGCCGCGACCGTGGGGGCCGGCGATTCCGGGGCCGGGATCGGCAAGAGAGTCGGCTTGTGGTTCGGCGGCGGCGAGGAAGGGGCCGCAATCTCTTCCTCGTCGGTGGTCTGGGGTCCGCTCTGCGAGATCAGGTCGCCGAGGGGATCGATGGCTGCCGGAACATAGGGTTCGGGCGGGGCGGGCGAGACAGCGGCGGGACGCACGGCAGCCGGCTGCGCCGGCGCCGTCGCCACAGGGGCTTCCTGGGCCAGGGCCGGCGCGGTGATCAGCGCGAAAAGAACTGCCAGGGCCCGCATCAGACTGTCCTAACCCACCTTGGCCGCAATGGAAGCCGCTACCTGCACCAGGCGCTCGGCCTGGGCCAGATGCAGCCGCTCGGCCATCTTGCCGTCGACCCGAAGCGCGCCCTTGCCGGCATTTTCCGGCGCTTTGAAGGCCGCGATCACCGCTTCGCTCCAGGCGATCTCGTCAGGGCTGGGCGAGAACACCCGATTGCAGATTTCCAGATGCTTGGGATGGATCAGGGTCTTGCCGTCAAACCCGAAATCGACGCCCTGCAGGCAGACGGCCTCGAGCGCCGCCAGATCCTCGATGTCATTGTGCACGCCGTCCAGAATCGTCAGGCCGTGGGCCCGGGCGGCGGCGACCGACAGGGTCAGCAGGGGCAGGAACGGTGCGCGGTCAGGCGTCTGGCGGGCCCGCATCTCCTTGGCGAAGTCATTGACCCCCATCACCCAGGCCGACAGGCGGCTCGACGAGCTGGCGGCGGCGATCTCCCACAGGTGGAAGGCGGCCTTGCCGGTCTCGATCATCGTCCAGAGCCGGGTATGGGCCGGGGCGGCGGCCAGGGCGGCGTCATAGGCGCGGACATCTGCCGCATCATTGACCTTGGGGACCAGGACCGCATCGGGTCCAGCCTCGGCGGCGGCCGCAAGGTCGTCCGCGCCCCAGGGGGTGTCGAGGCCATTGGTGCGGATGACGATCTCGCGCGGCCCGAAGCCGCCGGCCTTCACCGCCGCAACCGCCGCCTCGCGGGCCGCGACCTTCATTTCCGGGGCGACGGCGTCTTCCAGGTCCAGAATGATCACGTCGGCGTCCAGGCTGCGCGCCTTCTCGACCGCCCTGGCATTGGAAGCCGGCATGTAGAGAGCGCTGCGGCGCGGCCTGGCGATGTCGGACATGCAAATTCCCTGCGGTCTCGTCTGTATCGGACCTTCTTTAGCATCGCCGCGCGCCGGCAAAAGGCCCGGTCGTGCCTCAGGCGAGCCCGGACCGCCAAAAGCGACAGACGGCAGGCTAAACAGGGTCCCGAATGACGCGAACCGGGTTAGGATCGGGGCATGACCACGCGCTATGACGAGTCTGCCCGCAATGTTCTGGGCGGGGAGCTGGCTCCCTGTTCGCTGGATCCGGTGACGGGGTTCTATCGCAATGGCTGTTGCGAGACCGGTCCGCATGACCTGGGCCTGCACACGGTCTGCGCCGTGATGACCGACGCCTTCCTGGCCTTCTCCCGGGCGGCCGGCAATGACCTGTCGACCCCGCGCCCCGAATTTGCCTTTCGCGGCCTGAAGGCCGGCGACCGTTGGTGCCTCTGTGCCGGTCGCTGGAAAGAGGCCCTCGACGCCGGCGTCGCCCCGCCCGTGGTACTGGAAGCCTCGCATGAAGAGATGCTGGCCATCGTGCCCCTCGGGGTGCTGAAGGATCACGCGGCGGTCTAGGCGTCGCCACTTGCCCCCTACGGGCTGCTACGCAGCCGTCTTCCCCCGGAGGGGGAAGATAAAGCGAGGCGATCTCATCTTCCCCCGCAGGGGGGAGGACGACCTGCGCAGCAGGTCAGGAGGGGGCCTGCGGCACCACCCGCCTCAGCCCAGCGCATACTCCCGCTCCAGCCGATAGACCGAGCCCTCGCCGCCCAGCCAGCTGGAATAGAGACCGAACGACTCGACCCGGAACGGCGGGGACTGCAGCAGGCTATTGGCCTGGATCCAGGCGCCGACCTCGGGGACTGCGGGGCGCTTCAGATAGGCCAGGGTGACATGCGGGGTGTAGAGCCGCGCCTCGGGTTTCAGGCCGACCTCGCGCGCAGCCCGCTCATTGGCCTTGGCCAGGCGGCGCAGGTCGGCATTTTCGCCGACCCCGGCCCAGACCGCGTGGATCTCGACGCCTTCGCCGAAATGGCCGACGCCGGCCAGTTCCAGATCAAAGGCCGGGGCCTCGATCGCCGCCAGGGCTTCGTCCAGCTCGGCGGCGACCGGTTCCTGCACATCCCCGATGAACTTCAGGGTGATGTGAAAGGCCTCCTGCGGCCGCCATCGCGCGTGCTCGATGCCGTACTGACGGGTCAGCAGGCCCTGGCCGATCTCCGGCGGGACGGCGATGGCGGTGAACAGGCGCAGCATGGGCTCAGGGGCAGGGATTGGGCTGGGTCGCGTGAATGGCGTTGACGGCCTTTTCCAGCTCGTCGGTCCAGGTCAGGTCGAAGGCGTCGATGGCGATCTTCAGCTGCGCCATCGAGGTGGCGCCGATGATGGTCGAGGTCACGAACTGGCGGGCGTCGCAGAACTTCAGGGCCAGGGTCGCCGGATCGATCCCGAACTTGGCGGCCAGGTCGACATAGGCGCGGATGGCCGCCTCGGCCCCGGGACCCTCATAGCGCTGCATGCGGTTATAGAGCGCCTTGCGCGAACCTTCAGGCAGGCCGCCGTCCAGATACTTGCCGGTCAGGGCGCCCTGGGCCAGCGGCGAATAGGCCAGCAGCCCCACCTGTTCCCGCATGGCGATCTCGGCCAGGCCATATTCGAAGGTGCGGTTGGCCAGGTGATAGGCGTTCTGGATCGAGGCGATGCGGGGCAGGCCCCCTCCCCCATGTCTTGAGCCCTCGCTCTCGGCCAGGAAGCGCATCACGCCCCAGGGAAACTCGTTGGAGACCCCGATCGCCCGCAGGGTGCCCTTTTTCACATGGGCGTCGAGGGCCTCGAGAATGTCGCCGAAGGTCTCGTAGTCCTGCTCGTAGTCCTTGAAGGTCTGGCCGCCAAATACCCGGATCGGGCGGTCGGGCCAGTGCAGCTGGTAAAGGTCCAGATAGTCGGTGTTCAGGCGCTTGAGTGAGCCTTCGACGGCCGCGTCGATCTGGGCCCGGGTGTGACGGGTGGGGGCGCCGTCGGCCCGCATCCAGGTCAGGCCGCCAAAGGCGCTGCCGCGACCGGCCACCTTGGAGGCCAGGACGATCTGGTCACGCTTGCCGGTCTTCTGCAGCCAGGAGCCGATGTGGCGTTCGGTATTGCCCTGGGTCTTCGGATCGGGCGGGCTGGAATACATCTCGGCCGTGTCCCAGAAATTGACCCCGCGCTCGAGCGCGTAGTCCATCTGGGCATGGGCCTCTTCTTCGCTGTTCTGCGAGCCCCAGGTCATGGTGCCCAGGCAGCAGCGCGAGACCCTCACGCCGGTTCGTCCCAGTTCCGAATATTCCATCCGCGCGTCCGTCCCGTTCTGCTTGATCGGGCCTATGTAAGCGGTCTGGTGCGGCCTGCAACAGCCGTCCCTTGCGCGAAGCGACTCCAGTACCAATATTGGTATGGCGTCCATTTCGGGCGCGATCAATCAGAAGGGTTTTCCCTCGATGAACGACCTCAACCGCGGCTATGCGCGCTCGATCCCGGTGGATCGCGCCGACATGTCGGTTGACGCCGGCCTGCGCAGCTTCATGCTCGGCGTCTATAACAAGGTGGCGCTGGGCCTCGTCCTGTCAGGCGCTCTCGCCTACATCACGTCTTCCGTTCCGGCCGTTCGCGACCTCATGTTCGTGGTCCAGGGCGGTCGCCTGGTTGGCGTGACGCCCATCTACATGATCGTGGCGTTCGCGCCGCTGGTCCTGCTGCTGGTCGCTGGCTTCGCCCTGCGCAACCCCAAGCCCCAGACTGCCGGGGCGCTGTACTGGACCATCGTCACGCTGATCGGCGCGTCGCTGGGCTCGGTGTTCCTGCGTTATACCGGCGAGTCGGTCGCCTCGACCTTCTTCGTCACGGCGGCGGCCTTCGGCGGCCTCAGCCTGTTTGGTTACAGCACCAAGAAGGACCTGACCGGTTTCGGCAGCTTCCTGATCATGGGCGTCTTCGGCCTGGTCATCGCCTCGATCGTCAGCATCTTCTTCAAGAGCCCGGCCCTGGTCTTTGCGATCAACGTCCTGGGCGTGCTGATCTTCTCGGGCCTGATCGCCTATGACACCCAGCGCCTGAAGATGACCTATTACGAACTGGGCGGCGACACCGCAGCCCAGAGCGTGGCCACCAATTTCGGCGCGCTGAGCCTGTACATCAACTTCGTCAACCTCTTCCAGTTCCTGCTGTCGCTGTTTGGCAACCGCAACTAGGCTTGAATGACGTCTGAAACGACGAAGCCCCGGCGGGACACCGCCGGGGCTTTTTGTTTGGCAGGGCTTCGCCCTTAATCCACGACAGAGAACTTGCCCTTCTCGAACACCTTCAGCACCTGGGCCAGTTCGTGGCCGCGCTTGAGGATCATGCCGCCCTGGCCGATCACCGCCCAGGCCCCCTGTTTGCGGGCCAGGGCCGGACGCTTTTCGACGCGATAGAGCGGGGCCTCGGCGGCGTGGCGAAAGATCGAGAACACCGCGCAGTCGGACAGGCCGGCTATGCCGTAGTCGCGCCATTCGCCGGCGGCGACCATTCGGCCATAGAGCCGCATGAGCTGATCCAGCTCGCGCCGCTCGAAAAAGGTCACGCCACCGGGCGACGGGGCGGACGGAAACTGCGGATCCAACGCCATCGGACGAATCCTAACCCCACTCCGCCCCGTTTGGCGAGCGTGGCCTGACAGTCACGCGGGCAACAATTGCGGCCAAACCGACACACGGCGCCGCGAAAGGACCTTAATTTGGACCTTCGGCCGCCTGCATGGGCCGTCAGATTGTCGGTGTCGGCTGATCGGACATCTCGTCGTCCAGGACCCTGAACAGCCCCCCCAGCCCCCCTTGATCGCGGGCCGGTCAGCCGACAGACCTAAACCCCTCCCCTACCGAGCCCGCGCGGTCTTCCCCCCCCCAACCGCGCGGGCTTTCTGCTGTCTGGCGGCTGGCTGGCAAGTCGGGCCGTCGCCTTGAAACGACCTTGGTTTGGACGTGGTCGCGCCTGTTTGCGGGGCGATAGAACAAGGGTCAGCCGACCAGCTTCGGGTCCGGGGCCCTGAACAGCCCCCCCAGCCCACTCCGGATCAGAGCCGGTCTGCTGACCAACAGCCCCTCTCCAAAAGAGCTCGCGCGATCGCCCCCCCTCGGTCGCGCGGGTTTTTTGGCATCTGGGGGTATGGAAAGTCGGCGGCCCGGAACGTCACCTGACCGAATGGCGCTCAGGCCTTCGGAGCCGTCAGGGCGCGACGGCCTGGCGCACGCCGATGATGCGGCCACCTTTGGCGGCCTGGACCAGAATGACGGTCTGGAGTTCGGGATCGGTGACCGGCGGCAGGCGGTAGAGCTTGGGCCGCCCGGACCAGCTGCCCAGCCGGACCAGTTCGCGGACCACATTGCGATGGACCAGGGTCTGGCCCTTGTTGTCGCCACGCTTGACGGCAATGTCCTGCTCGCGCGGATCATACCGCACCAGCCAGACCTCGCCGCCGCCCCGGGGTGCGGGACCGGATCCGACCGCCGCCCGGGTCTTGCCGACGAAGGCGATATCCGGCGGATTCGAGGGAGCCCTGGCCGCCGTCCGGATCAGGTCCTCGACAGCCTCGGCCTTGGCCCCGGACGCCTGGACGCGGCCCCCGACCACCATCTGGGGCGTGGGCACGTCGCGCAGGGCGAACTTCTTGACATAGGCCCGCTGGCGATCGGCGAAGACCGGCTTGGCGAAGGTGTCCTTCCAGCCGAGATAGTCCCAGTAGTCGACCGAATAGGTCAGGGCCAGGACCCCGTCACGCTGGGCGAGATCGGCGGCCAGCTGGTTGGCCTTGCCGCAGGAAGAGCAGCCCTGGGCCGTGAACAGCTCGACGACCACCGGGGGCTTGGCGGCCCAGGCGGAGGTGGCGGCAAGGCCCGAGAGAGCCAGACAGAACAGGGAGAGGGCGGCCTTACGCATTGCGGGCCACTTAAGCCAAGATCACGGGTCTAGGCCGTTCACGAGGCCGTGAAGGCCGAGTTCTTTTGCCAAACTTCGCGCAGGAAACGAAAACGGCCCGCCGGATCGCTCCGACGGGCCGTCTTTTCGCGATTCTGCCTCTGGCTAGTCAGCCTTGGCCAGGTTGCGCAGCACGTAGTTCAGCACGCCGCCGTTCTTGAAATATTCAAGCTCGGTCGGGGTGTCGATGCGGCAGCGGACCGGGAAGCGGGCGATGCGGCCATCGGTCGGGCGATAGAGCTCGACGATCAGCTGCTTGCGCGGGGCCAGGTCGGTGAGGCCGCGGATCGAGACGATCTCCTCGCCGGTCAGTTCCAGCTTCTGCCAGCCGTCCTGGATGAACTGCAGCGGCAGAACGCCCATGCCGACCAGGTTCGAACGGTGGATGCGCTCGAAGCTTTCGGTGATCACCGCCCGGACGCCCAGCAGCTTGGTGCCCTTGGCAGCCCAGTCACGCGACGAGCCGGTGCCGTATTCCTTGCCGGCGAAGACCACCGAGGGGCGACCCTCTTCCTGGTACTTCATGGCCGCATCATAGATCGACATCACCTGGCCCGACGGGAAGTGCTTGGTGACGCCCCCTTCGATGTCCGGGGTGATGCGGTTGCGGATGCGGATATTGGCGAAGGTGCCGCGCATCATGACCTGGTGGTTGCCGCGACGCGCGCCGTAACCGTTGAAGTCGATGGGCTCGACGCCGTTGTCGATCAGGTACTGACCGGCCGGGCTGGAGGCCTTGATCGAACCGGCCGGGCTGATGTGGTCGGTGGTGATCGAGTCGCCGAACACGGCCAGGACGCGGGCTTCCACGATGTCGGTGACCGGAGTCGGGGTCATGGACATGTTGGGGAAGTAGGGCGGGTTCTGAACGTAGGTCGAGTCCCCTTCCCAGGCGTAGGTCTGGCCGCCGGTGATCTTGATCCCCTGCCAGTTCTTGTCGCCCTTGAAGACGTCGCCGTAACGGCTGGCGAACATCTTTTCGGTGACCGACTTGCGCTGCAGGACGGCAATGTCTTCGTTCGAAGGCCAGATGTCCTTCAGGAAGACGTCATTGCCCTTCTTGTCCTGGCCGATCGGCTGGGTGGCCAGGTCGATCTTCATTGAGCCGGCCAGGGCATAGGCCACCACCAGGGGTGGCGAGGCCAGGTAGTTGGCGCGAACGTCGGGATTCACCCGGCCTTCGAAGTTGCGGTTGCCCGACAGCACAGAGCAGGCGACCAGATCGTTGTCGCTGATCGTCTTGCTGATCGCTTCCGGCAGCGGGCCGGAATTGCCGATACAGGTGGTGCAGCCGTAACCCACCAGGTTGAAGCCGAGGGCGTCGAGGTGCTTGGTCAGGCCGGCCTTGAGCAGATAGTCGGTGACCACCTGCGAGCCGGGGGCCAGGGAGGTCTTCACCCACGGCTTGACCTTCAGACCCTTGGCGACCGCGTTCTTGGCCAGCAGGCCGGCGGCGATCAGCACCGAGGGGTTGGAGGTGTTGGTGCAGGAGGTAATGGCCGCGATGACCACGTCGCCGTGACCGACGTCGAAGTTTTCGCCTTCGACCGGAGCACGCAGCTCGGGGTTTTCGGCCTTGCCGAATTCACCGGCCAGCGACTCGGCGAACTTGGACGCGGCGTCGGTCAGCAGAACCCGGTCTTGCGGGCGCTTGGGACCGGCCAGCGAGGGCAGGACGACCGAGAGGTCCAGTTCCAGGGTGTCGGTGAAGGTCGGCTCGGCGACGCCGGGCTCCCACCACAGACCCTGTTCCTTGGCATAGGCCTCGACCAGGGCGACGCGGGCCGCATCGCGGCCGGTGCCCTTCAGATAGGCGATGGTCGCGGCCGAGATCGGGAAGAAGCCGCAGGTTGCGCCATATTCCGGAGCCATGTTGGCGATGGTCGCCTGGTCTTCCAGGGTCAGGTTGGCCAGGGCGTCGCCGTAGAATTCGACGAACTTGCCGACCACGCCCTTCTTGCGCAGCATCTGGGTGACGGTCAGCACCAGGTCGGTGGCCGTCGCGCCTTCCGGCATGGCGCCGGTCAGCTTGAAGCCGATGACTTCCGGGATCAGCATCGGGATCGGCTGGCCGAGCATGGCCGCTTCCGCCTCGATGCCGCCCACGCCCCAGCCCAGAACCGCCAGGCCATTGACCATGGTGGTGTGGCTGTCGGTGCCGACGACGGTGTCGGGATAGGCGGTGGTTTCGCCGTCGACATCATTGGTCCAGACGGTCTGGGCCAGATATTCCAGGTTCACCTGGTGGCAGATGCCGGTGCCGGGGGGCACGACGCGGAAATTGTTGAAGGCCGACGAACCCCAGCGCAGGAAGCGATAGCGCTCAATATTGCGCTCGTACTCGCGCTTGACGTTGTCGTCATAGGCCTTGGCATTGCCGAAATTGTCGACCATCACCGAGTGGTCGATGACCAGGTCAACCGGGTTCAGCGGATTGATCTTGGCCGGATCGGCGCCGAGGGCGACCATGGCGTCGCGCATGGCGGCCAGGTCGACCACGGCGGGAACGCCGGTGAAGTCCTGCATCAGCACCCGCGCCGGGCGGAAGCTGATTTCGTGCTCGACGGCACCCTTGTTCTGCAGCCAGGCCGCGACGGCCTTCAGGTCGGGTTCGTCAACCGAAACACCGTCCTCATTGCGCAGCAGATTCTCGAGAAGCACCTTCATCGAGACCGGCAATGAAGAAACACCGGTCAGACCGGCTTCCTCAGCGGCGCGAAGGCTGTAATAGACGTAGGTCTTGCCGCCGACGACAAGTTCGCGGCGGGCTTTAAGGCTGTCCACAGACGCCATTCGGGAGATCCCTTCTCTGTCCACGGCCGCCCGAAAACCACTCCCGGGATCGCGCGATCGAGGCGGACCCACAGCGTCCATCCCCGCGCCGCGTACGCCCCTGACTCTATGGAGGGTGACGGCCGAGGGCTTCTTAGCGCTGCTGATGGATAACGTCCATGCGCGGGACAAGGTCTCGGCATGTTGAGAGCTGTTCGCATCAAGGATCTGGCCGTGTCGCGCGGCGAGCGACGGCTGTTCACCGGCCTCAATCTGCAGGTCAATGCCGGTGAGGCGGTGGAGCTGACCGGCCGCAACGGGGCCGGCAAGACCAGCCTGCTGCGGGCCGTGGCCGGACTGCTGCGACCCGAGGCCGGAGAGATTGTCTTTGCCGACCTGGAGCCCGAAACCGCCCGCGCCGAACACCTGCACATGGTCGGCCACCAGGATGGCCTGAAATCCACCCGCACGGCCTGGGAGGAGCTGCGCTTCCAGACCCTGTGGTGCGGCGGATCCCCGACCACGGCCCGTCAGGCGGCAGAGCGATTCGATCTGGTCCGCCTGCTGGATCTGGAGGTTCGCCGCCTGTCGGCCGGCCAGCGCCGCCGGCTCGCCCTCGCCCGGCTGGTGGCCAGTCCCCGCACCCTGTGGCTGCTCGACGAGCCCATGGCTCCGCTCGACGCCGGCCACCGCCTGGCCTTCGGGGCCCTGATGGCCGAGCACCTGGTCGGAGGCGGCATGATCCTGGCGGCGGTCCATGACCCCTTGCCCGTCGCCGCCCGGGTGGTCGAGGTGGGGGCATGACCGCCTTCCTAATCCTGCTGCGTCGCGAACTGGCCCTGGCCTGGGGCAAGGGCGGCGGGCCGCTTCTGGCCCTGGCCTTCTATGCCGGCGTCGTCACCCTGCTTCCAATGGCCGCAGGCCGGGCCCCGGAAAAACTGGCCGCCGTGGCCCCCGGCATCGCCTGGCTCGCCCTGGCCCTGTCGGCCCTGCTGTCCCTGGAGCGCCTGTTCGAGCGCGACTTCGAGGACGGCGCCCTGGATCTGCTCTCGCTCGGCCCGGCCTCGCTGGAAGCCGTGGCCGTCGCCAAGTGCCTGGCCCAGTGGCTGGCCTCGGGCGCGCCCCTGGCCCTGGCCGCACCGATCGCCGCCTTGGCCCTGGGGGCCTCTCCGAAGATCATTCCCCTGCTGATGATCTGCGGCCTGTTCGGCGGCCTGGCCTTCGCCTTTCTCGGCGGACTCGGGGCCAGCCTTGCGCTGGGCAGCCGCCGCGGTGGCCTGCTGGTGGCGGTGATCGTCCTGCCCCTCTATGTGCCGCCGGTGATCTTCGGAGCCGGAGCCCTGGATGCCCTGGCCGGCGGCCTGCCCTGGACCGGCGGCCTGTTCCTGATGCTGGCCTATTGCCTGGCGGCCGTAGGCCTGAGCCCCCTGGCCATGGCCGCAGCCTGCCGGAATGCCCTGGACTAGGGTCCGGCGGAACGGGTCGGCCCGACGCGTCTCGGAGCGAGACATCAGGTCTCGCTGCGCGACAAACCTGTAACATCCTTCATGTTTTATGACATTTTCGCGCCATATGCGGGTGCTCAAACTCTCGCCAGACTTGGTTCTGAGGGAGACACCAACATGCACAGTTCCACGCGCCGCCTGGCCCTGGCGGCCAGCGCCGTTCTGGCCATCGTCGCCGGTGGCGGGGCCGCCCTGGCCCAGATGCCGCCACCGCCACCGCCGCCGCCCGCACCGCCGCCTCCACCCCTGCCGCCCCTGCCCCCCATGGAAGCCATGATGATGGGCGGCGAAGGCATGATGATGATGCACCACCGCATGCCGGGCGATCCGGAGCAGCACGCCAAGCATCTGCGCGACGTCCTGCAACTGCGCCCCGACCAGGACGCCGCCCTGAAGACCTATCTCGACGCCACCGCGCCGCAGAAAATGGCCGAGGCCATGAAGGCGGGGCGCCCGGATGGCGACGAGGACGATGACAAGGGCCTGACCACGCCGGAACGTCTGGACCGTCAGGCGGCCCACATGGCCAGGATGGCCGAAACCTTCCAGAAGCGCGCCACAGCGACCAAGGCCTTCTATGCCGCCCTGTCACCCAGCCAGCAGAAGGCCTTCGACGCTCTGGGCCCACGCGGTGGTGGTCCGCGCATGATCGTCCGGCACCTTGAAACCCGCCATGGCGGTCCGCCGATGGGCGAACACAAGGAAGAGCGCCGGATCATCATCAAACCCAAGGCCGGGTGATAAGGGTCGATACGCATTGCGGGCGTCCATGCAGAGCTTTAATCAGCACTCCATGGACGCTCGACACCCGTTTGATTTCCTGACCAACCCTGAGCGGTTCATGGCCTTCTCACGGTGGGCCGCGCCGATGTTCGGGGGCATTGCCGCCGGACTGGCCGTCATCGGCCTGGCCCTGACCTTTGCCGCGCCGGAGGATTACCAGCAGGGCGACACGGTGCGGATGATGTTCATCCACGTGCCCGCCGCCGTCATGAGCATGCTGATCTACCTGTTCCTGGGCGGTGCCAGCCTGCTGTCCCTGGTCTTCCGCCACGCCCTGGCCGACGCTGCCGCCCGGGCCTGCGCGCCCCTGGGGGCCGTCTTCACCGCCCTGGCCCTAATCACCGGCTCCCTGTGGGGCAAGCCGATGTGGGGCACCTGGTGGCAATGGGACGCCCGCATGACCTCGGTGCTGGTGCTGTTCCTGTTCTATCTCGGCTATCTGGCCCTGCGCGGCGCGCTGGAGGACGAGCAGAAGGCGGCCCGCGCCGCCGCCATCCTGGCCCTGGTCGGCCTGATCAACCTGCCGGTGGTCAAGTTCTCGGTCGACTGGTGGAACACCCTGCACCAGGGCTCCTCGACCCTGTTCGCCCGGCCGGAAAACCGGCTGCCGGCCGTCTATCTCTGGCCCTGGGCCCTGATGAGCCTGGCCTATCTGTCGGCCTTCGGCTCGCTGTGGCTGGTGCGCATCCGGGCCCTGGTCTGGCGGCGCAAGGCCCGCGCCCTGGCCCTGCGCCGGGCAGAATCCTGATCATGGGGCGCTGAGATGCACTTCGATTTCGATGCCGGGAAATACGCCGTCTATGTCTGGCCCGCCTTTGCGGTCAGTGCGGCGGCCTTTGGCTGGATGATCTTTGACAGCCTCAGCCTGGCCCGGCGCTGGAAACAGGAGGCCGAGCGGCTGCAGGCCGAACTGGCGGCCGGAACCGACGCCCCATGAAGCGCTGGCTGGCCTTCGCGCCCCTGGCAGTCCTGGCGGCCCTGGCCCTGCTGTTCGCCGGCTATGCCCTCAAGCGCGACCCCAAGATCCAGCCCCACGCCCTGGTCGGCAAGCCGATGCCGGCCCTGACCCTGCCCGACCTGTCCACGGGCCAGCCGGTCGCCCTGACGGACATCACCCGCGGCGGGCCGGTACTGGTCAATTTCTTCGCCTCCTGGTGCGCGCCCTGCGAGATCGAGCACCCGCAGCTGATGGCCCTGAACGCCCAGGGCGTGAAGGTGATCGGCATCGCCTACAAGGACGCCCCGCCCAATACCCAGGCCTTCCTGTCCCGGCTCGGCGACCCCTTTGCCGCCCGGCTCGTGGATCGCAAGGGCGAGGCGGGCCTGGAATTTGGCGTCACCGGTGTGCCGGAGACCTATCTGATCGGCTCGGACGGCATGATCCTGGCCAAGCATACCGGCCCCCTGACGCCGGACGCGGCCGAGGATCTGCTGGCCAAGGCCCGCTAGAAACGGTCGTCCCGGATCTCCACTCCGCTGCGGCGTGGATGACAGGGTTCAAGGTGCGCTGACAGGTCGCGGCGCTTCCGCGTTAACCCAACATTGACCATGCTCGCAGACTTTCAGTTAACCATGTTACACTTCGAGTCATGAGCACCGTCCGTCCCGCCGGCTGGCCTTCGGCCCCCGCCAGACCCGCCTCGACCCCTGCGTCGGGCGGCGCGGCGACGCGTTCGGCCTTTTTCCAGGCCGCCATGGGCGACGCCGCCCCGGCCCGGCCGGCTCCGGCCGCCGCAGCGGTCCAGATGCAGGCCCAGACCCAGGCCCAGCCGCAACGCCAGCCCCCGGCCCGGCCCTTCGTGCAGCCGGAAACCCAGCCGCAGAAGATCCTGCGCCCGGGCTCGCTGCTGAATATCGTGATTTAGGAGGGCCTTAGGCCGCCTTCTTGGCGGCCTTGTCCTTCTTGGGCTTCTTGTCTTTCTTCGGCTTGTCGGCCTTGGCCTTCTTGGCCTTGGGCTCGGCCTCGACTACCGGATGCAGGTCGGCGCCGGCCATGTCGGCCAGCAGGCTCAGAAAGCCGTCGCGCTTGCCGGGCTTGAGCAGGGCCAGGATCCGGGCATCGGCCATGGCCACCATCGGCGCGACCTCTTCCAGAATGGCCCGGCCCGAGTCTGACAATCGCACGCTGTTGGCGCGGGCGTCCTGGTCGGAGCGCTGGCGTTCCAGATGGCCCTTGGTGATCATCCGGGCGACCATGTCGGCCAGGGTCGAGCGATCAATGCCCGTGGCCTTGACCAGGGCCGTCTGGGTGACGCCCTCGTTCTGGGCCACGGCCGAAAGCACTGCGAACTGGCGCTGGGTGATGCCCGCCGCTCCGCACTCCTCAGCATAGATATCCAGCGCCAGTTGCAGCACCCGGTGCAACAGATGGCTCGGGGACCGCTCCAGCAGGCCTCCGCTCTTCTCAACCTTGGTCTTGGCCATGACTTCGCCTTCGTCCGATCCGCCGACGGACTACCCCTATCATTGTAACACGTCGATTTGACGACGGTGATCCGTGAACGGCGGAACGACCGCCCCCAGGGGCCTAAAAGCCGGCGTCAGGGGGCTCGGGTGCGGCCGGCTCCTCGCCCTTGGCCATGTGCTTCATCATGAAGGGCACCTGGGTCAGGGAGAAGATGATCGCCAGGGGCAGCAGGGCGATGCGGAACTTGACCCAGTTGGGCGTGTCCTGGGTCAGGCGGACAATTTCGTTCAGGATGGCCACGAGGGCGAAATAGCCGCCATAGCGCAGGGTCAGGGTCCGCCAGGCCGCGTCGGGCAGATGCATGGCCTCGCCCATCAGGGCCTTCAGGGGCGCGCGGTTCATCAGGGCCCCGCCGATCATGAAGGCCGCCAGGGCACCGTTGACCACCGTGACCTTGATCTTCACGAACACGTCGCTGTGGAAGATCAGGCCCAGGGTCCCGAAGATCAGGGCCATGACGCCCGAGAACAGCGGCAGCAGGGCGACGCGGCGTTCGACGGCATAGCCGACGGCAAGGGCCACGGCCGAGGCGGCGACCAGCACCCAGGTGGCGGTCTCGAAGTTCTTGGTGGTGAAATAGGCGACGGCGAAGGCGATAGGCGCGCCGTAGTCGACGGCGGTCCGAACCCAGGCGGCCTTGTTTTTCGGTTCGCTCAAGACCTAGTCCTCCAGCCCGACCAGCGAGCGCGAGAAAGCGCGGGCATTGAACGGTTGCAGGTCCTCGACGCCCTCGCCCACCCCGATCAGCTTGATCGGACTGTCGCTGGCCCGGGCCACCGGCACCAGAACACCGCCACGGGCCGTGCCGTCCAGCTTGGTCATGACAATGCCGGAGACGCCGACCTGGTTGCCGAAGATCTTTTCCTGGGCCAGGGCGTTGCGGCCGACCGTGGCGTCCAGCACCAGAAGGGTCTCGTGCGGATAGTCGGGATCGACCTTCTTCACCACCCGGATGACCTTCAGGAGCTCGTCCATCAGGCCCTGCTTGTTCTGCAGGCGGCCGGCGGTATCGATCAGCACGACGTCATAATGCTCGGCCTTGGCCCGCTCGACGGCCTCATAGGCCAGGGCGGCGGCATCAGAGCCGGTAGGCTTGGACATGAAGTCGGCCCCGGCCCGGTCGGCCCAGACCTTCAGCTGCTCGACGGCCGCGGCGCGGAAGGTGTCGCCGGCGGCGATCAGGACACGGGCCCCCTTCTCGGTCAGGTCCGACGCGATCTTGCCCAGGGTAGTGGTCTTGCCCGAGCCATTGACGCCGATGAACAGCACCACATAGGGACGCGGGCCTGACAGGGGATCAAAGCGGCCTTCGCGGTCAGCCAGTTCGGCGGCGACCAGCTCGGCCAGGGCTTCCTTGACCTCGTTCTCCGTCGAGGAGCGGCCAAACCGCGCCTTGCCGAAGGCCTCGGTGATGCGCGCGGCAATCTGAGGGCCCAGATCGGCCTCGATCAGCATCTCTTCCAGGGCGTCCAGCTGTTCCTGATCGAGGGGCTTCTTGGTGAAGACGCCCGCGACCTGCTCGGTCATGGCCTGGGACGACCGGGTCAGGCCCGATGTCAGGCGCTGGAACCAGCCTTGTTTCTGCTCGGGCTTATCGCTCATCAGCGCTCCTTTAGGGGAACGGGCGAAAGTGTAAATCAGATATTACCGCCACATGGTTTCCGCCGCCGGCCCGCCCGTGGCATGAACGGTCATGGACCCGCTCCTCGACCCGACCGCTGACCCCCTGGCGACGGCCCTGTTCTGGCTGGACTATGCTGCCGCTGCCGTGTTCGGGGCCACCGGCGCCCTGGCCGCCGCGCGGCGCAAACACGACATCATCACCTTCGGCTTCTTCGCGGCGATCACCGGCGTCGGGGGCGGAACCCTGCGCGACCTGCTGATCGGAGCCCCGGTCTTCTGGATCCAGAGGCCGGGCTATATCCTGGCCTGCCTGGCGGCGGCGGCAGTGATCTGGTCCCTGGGCAAGCGCGGCTGGCGGTTCCGGGCCCTGCTGTGGCTCGACGCCCTGGGCATGGCCGCCTATGCGGTGGTCGGCACGGCCAAGGCCCTGAGCCTCGGCGTCCACCCGATCACCGCCGTGGTGATGGGCGTCCTGACCACGGCCTTTGGCGGCGTGATCCGCGACGTGCTGGCCGAGGAGCCCAACCTGCTGCTGCGACGCGAGATCTATATCACGGCCGCCCTGCTGGGGGCCTCGGTATTCGCCGTATTGCAACTGCTGGGCGCGCCGTTCTGGCCGGCCGGCATCGCCGGCTTCGTCGCCGCGTTCGGCCTGCGGGCGGCGGCGATCAAGCTCGGCTGGAGCCTTCCGGGGTTCGCCGGCGGCGAAGTGATGGCGGCGGTCGAGGACGAATCGCAAGGCCGGCGCCCTAGGATCCAGAGCCATGATGATGAAATTTCATCATGACCATTCTCAAGATCAATAATCCTGCCCCTTGCCTTCGCCGTCAGAACGCACAATCTGACTGTAGCGGGCCGGGCCCCTCTGACGTACCACGCAGCTGAAGGGCGCGGTCGTGATGTCGGACCGCATCGGGTGCGCTCGATGCCGGGTCCAGTGGGTCGTCCCCCCCCCTCAAGAACCCAGCAACCCCGGCGTCGGGCGCACCCTCCCAACAGAGGAGAGCCCAAGATGTCAATCAGCACCCTTCAAGCCGCGCGAACGCGCATCGTCGAGACCTGGACCCCGGCCCAACTCGATCAACTCGACGCCCTGGTGGCCGCCTGCGCCCTGGTCGCCCAGGCCGATGGCTGGGTAACGCCGGATGAGCGGGGCCGGATGCTGGACCGCATGCGCGGTCTGCCGGCCCTGGCCCTGTTCGGAATCGATGATGCTCTGGAGGCCTTCGAGGCCCTCGACCAGCGCTTTGAGCAGGATCCTGAGACCGCCCGCTTCGAGGCCGAAATGGCCATTCGCCGCCTGCGCGGCCGGGACGATGTGGCCCGTCTGGTGGTCAATTCGGCCTGCGCCGTGGCGGCGGCCGATGGCGGACTGGATGCCGAGGAACGCGACGTCCTGTTGAGGATCTGCGATCTGCTGGCCCTGCATCCGATCCAGTTCGATCTGATCACGGCGGCGGGACGGCGATGAGAGTCGGCGGCTACGCACCCCCCACCGCCTGGGTCTCACCGCAACTGGCCCAGCAAGCCCTGGTCCAGGCGGCATCCCATGCCAGCCAGCCGACCGCCAAGCCCGTGACCGAACCTGACAGGGTCGATCGCAATCCGGCGCCGCGCCCCCTGAACCGGGGCTTTCTGGATATCCGCGTCTAGACCCTCCGGAGTCTGCTGGATCGTGACACTGCCCCTACAGGATTGACCTGTGGGGGCAGCCGTCATGCCGCGATGCCTCCGCCGTCAAGGCCTGCCTCAAGACCCATCCGCCGCGAACGACCTGAGCCTTTCAGGTCCGGCGGACCCTAGGACCTGAACAAAACCATGGAATTTCTGAACCTGCCGGTGATCGGCAAGCCGCTCTGGATGTGGGCGGGCTTCATGCTGGCGGTAGTCACCCTGCTGGCCTTTGACCTGGGCATACTGAACCGCAAGACCCGCGAGATCGGCGTCCGCCAGAGCCTGATGATGTCACTCGTCTATATCAGCCTGGGACTGGGCTTCGGCGGCCTGGTCTGGATGCAGCTGGGCGCGACCGCCGGGGTCGAATACCTGACCGGCTTCGTGATCGAGAAAAGCCTGGCGATCGACAATGTCTTCGTCATTGCCCTGATCTTCGGCTTCTTCGCCATTCCGCCGGCCCTGCAGCACCGGGTGCTGTTCTGGGGCATTCTCGGCGTGATCGTGCTGCGGGCCATCATGATCGGTGTCGGCGCCGCCCTGGTCAGCGAGTTCGGCTGGGTGCTGTACATCTTCGCCGCCTTCCTGATCCTGACCGGCGTGAAGATGCTGTTTGCCGGCGACAAGCCCATGGACCTGGCCAATAACCCCGCCCTGAAATGGCTGCGCCGCGTGCTGCCGATCAGCGACACGCTGCACGGTGACCGCTTCTTCGTTCAGGGCATCGACTCGCGTACCGGCAAGGCCGCCAGACTGGCCACCCCGCTGTTCCTGGCCCTGGTGCTGGTCGAGCTGGCCGATCTGGTGTTCGCCGTCGACTCGGTGCCGGCGATCTTCGCCATCACCACCGATCCCTATATCGTCTACACCTCCAACATCATGGCGATCCTGGGCCTGCGGGCCCTGTACTTCGCCCTGGCGGCCGTGTTGCACCGCTTCGCCTATCTCAAGCAGGCCCTGGCCGTGCTGCTGGTGTTCATCGGCGGCAAGATCTTCATCGCCGACGCCCTGGGCTGGGAGAAGTTCCCCGCCGCCCTGTCGCTGTCGATCACCTTCGCCATCCTGGCCGCCGGCGTCGGCTGGTCGCTGTGGAAGACCCGCAAGGCCCCCGCCCTTCCGGGGGCTCCCGGCGCAAGCGCCTAAGCGCTCGCCCGGTCCTCCGGGCGATCTGAAGAGGAACCGGGTCGGACCCTGTCCGGCCCGGTTTTTTCATGGCTGTGACGGGGGAAGTGACCCCTGCAGAAGGCCTGCGGGAATCCCTTTGTTCTGAGGTTGAAGATCGCGACGATGACTGCCGCAGTCGGGAACAAGCTGTGGCCGCTAGGTGTCGTGGTCCGGGTGCTGGCGCGACGCCACCGAGCCGCCCGGCCCGATCGGCGGCCGCACCGGCATCTGCGCCAGATGATCCATCCAGGCCGGCCGACCCTCGACAGCCAGCTGAACCCCGGGCTCAACCACCGACGGGTCATCGAAGGCGAAGACCGCCAGATCGATCTTGCTGTCGCTCCACGCGAAGGTCAGGGGCGTACCGCAGGCGGCGCAGAAGCCGCGCTGGATCTGATCCGAACTCTGGAAATGGGCCGGGGTGCCGCGCGTCCAGGTCAGGCCCGCGATCTCCACCGTCACCAGCGCCCCGAACGGGCCAGCGAAGGCCTTCTGGCACATGCGGCAATGGCAGATCGAAGCGCGGCCGGGGTCTCCCTCGACGCGAAAGCGGACGGCGCCGCACTGGCAGCCGCCGCTCAGGCTCATGCGTCCAGCTCGGCGATCACCCGTGATCCGTCGTGGCCGGTAACCCGGAAGGCCAGGATCTGACCCGAAGCCGCTTCGCCCGCAAAGGCGATCTCGGTGAAGTCCTCAGCCCGGGCGACGCCGTCGCGCTCGACCAGGCCCGACAGCACGCGGCCGACCTGGCGCTGAAGGTGGCGTTCGAGCCCCGCTTGCCCCGCTTCACGCAGGCGACGGGCGCGGTCCTTGATCACAGGGCCCTTGACCGGCGGCATGCGCGCGGCGGGTGTGCCGGGGCGGGCGCTGTAGGGGAAGACGTGCAGGAAGGCGAGGCCGGCTTCTTCCACCAGCTTCAGGGTGTTTTCGAAGGCCTCTTCCGTCTCGGTCGGGAAGCCGGCGATCAGGTCGGCGCCGAAGGCGGTGTCCGGACGCACGCGGCGCACCTCGGAGACCAGCTTGAGTGCATCCTCGCGGTTATGGCGACGCTTCATCCGCTTGAGGATCATATTGTCCCCGGCCTGCAGCGACAGGTGCAGATAGGGCATCAGGCGCGGCTCGGTCTCGAGCAGCCTGAACAGATCCGGATCGATCTCGGCCGCGTCGATCGACGACAGGCGCAGGCGCGGAAGGTCGGGCACCAGCTTGAGGATCCGGCCCACTAGCTGGCCAAGCGTCGGCTGGCCCGGCAGGTCGGTGCCCCAAGAGGTGACATCGACGCCGGTCAGCACGACCTCATTATAGCCCTCGGCGGCCAGACGGCGGATCTGTTCGACCACCTCACCGGCCGGGGCCGAGCGCGAATTGCCGCGTCCGAACGGGATGATGCAGAAGGTGCAGCGGTGGTCGCAGCCGTTCTGGACCTCGACATAGGCCCGGGCGCGGTCCTTGAGGCCGGCGATCAGGTGACCGGCGGTCTCCTTGATCGACATGATGTCATTGACCCGCACGCGGGTGGAGGTGTCGAGCAGGGCGCCGGGCGCGGCCTTTTCGGCATTGCCCAGCACAAGGTCGACTTCCGGCATGGCGGCGAAGGCGGCGGGGTCGATCTGGGCGGCGCAGCCGGTGACGATCAGCCGGGCGTCGGGCCGCTCGCGCCGCGCCTTGCGGATCGCCTGCCGGGCCTGACGCACGGCCTCATTGGTGACGGCACAGGTATTGAACACTACCGCGTCCGACAGGCCGTCGGCGCTGGCCCGGGCCCGGATGGCCTCAGACTCATAGGCGTTCAGCCGGCAGCCGAAGGTGACGACATCAACGCCGTCGGGGCCGGACGAGACCACCGCCGGTCCGCCCTCTTCGCCGGCTTTCGGCTTGGGCTTCGGCGTGGCCTTGATGACGGTATAGGTGGTCACGGCTTTGCGACGAACGCCGCGAAGGCGTCCTTCCAGTCAGGATGCCAGCGCGACAGGGCCGGGCGGTTTTCGATGATGTCGCCCATGGCCCAGGCCATGCGCTTTTCATCGACCGCGCGGGTGACGTCGTTGTCGGGGCACAGGATGTAGAAGTCACCGGCCTCGATGCGGGCCAGCATGAAGTGGACGACCTGCTCGGGCGTCCAGGCCGCGTCGGGCTTGCCGCCCGGACCGCGCTTGGTCATGCCGGTGAAGGTGTAGCCGGGGATCAGCAGGTGGGCAGTGACCTGGCAGTCTTCGGTCTGGCGCAGGGTGTGGGCCAGGCCCTCGGTCAGGGCCTTCACCGCCGACTTGCTGACATTATAGGCCGTGTCGCCCGGCGGCTGGGTGATGCCCTGCTTGGAGCCGGTATTGATGATCAGGCCGGGACGACCCGACAGGGCCATCTCCTCGCCGAACACCTGCACGCCGTTGATCACGCCCCACAGATTGACGTCGAGGATGCGCGACCAGGCGTCGTCGCCGGCGAAGGCGTCGCCACCGCCGCCGACCCCGGCGTTGTTCATCAGCACGTCGACCGCGCCGAACTTTTCGATCGCGACAGCCTTCAGGGCCTCAACGGCCGCGCGGTCGGCGACGTCGGTGGGCACGGCGATCGCGCCAATGGCCTCGGCTTCCTGTTTCAGCTTGCGACCGGTGACGTCGGCCATGACGACGTTGAGGCCCAGCTCGCGGAAGATCTTGGCGGCGGCCAGGCCGATGCCGTCGGCGGCGCCGGTAATGACCGCCGTCTTGCCGGCCTCAAGGGCGGGATGAAGGCTCATGCGACGACCTTCTCCGGCAGCTTGCCGGTGTATTCCAGGGTGATCGGGCCGGTCATGATCACGTGGCCGTCGGCCTCGCGCCATTCGATGACCAGGCTGCCGCTCTCGAATGCGACGGTGGCGGTGCGGTCGGTCAGGCCCCGGCGCACGGCGGCCACCTGGGCGGCGCAGGCGCCGGTGCCGCAGGCCAGGGTCAGGCCCGCGCCGCGTTCCCAGACTTTCAGCTTGATGTGATCGCGGGCGGCGATGTGGGCGAAGCCGACGTTCACACCCTGCGGGAACAGCGGGTGATGCTCGACCAGCGAGCCGGTGCCGGTGGCGAAGGCGTCGGTGACGGGCGCGTCGACGAAGAACACCACATGCGGATTGCCCATTGAGACGCAGACCGGGGTGTGGACCAGCGGCGCGTCGATCGGACCGACCTGCAGCTCGACCCGCTCGGTGTTCATCTCTTCCGACAGCGGGATCTGGGTCCAGTCCAGGCCGGGCCGGCCCATATCGACCGTGACCCGCTTGTCGCCGGCCATCAGGCCCGACAGGCGGCCGGCCACGGTATCAAAGGCCACGCTGTCCTTGCCGGCCGACTGCATCAGCAGCCAGGCCACGCAGCGCGTGCCGTTGCCGCAGGCCCCGGCCACCTCGCCGTCTGCATTCCAGAACCGGACATAGGCCGATGCGCCCGCGCTGCGCGGCGGGTCGATGGCGATGACCTGGTCACAGCCGATGCCACCATCGCCGCGTTTGGCGATGGCGCGGATCGCCTCCGGCGTCGGCTCGAAGGGCTGGCTGGCGGTCTCGATCACGACGAAGTCGTTGCCGAGGCCGTTCATCTTGAGGAAGGTGCGGCTCATGGTGGGGGCTATATAGTGGAAAACCGTCGCCAAGTCAGAGCCGGGTGTGTGCCGCGCTCATTTGACCCCCAGTCCGCGACCAGGAAGGACGCCTTTTGAGCAACAGGGACCAACAGGGCCTCCGCCTGCGCGCCCGTCTGCGCGCCCTCTATCACGGGGCCTCGCCGACCGCCGTGCGGTTCCGCTATGCGGTGATCGGCGTCGACCTGCTCGTCATCGCCTTTTTCATCGCCGCCCCGACGATCCGCAATCACGGCCTGGCCTTCTATCTCGCGGACTATGCGGCCGCGACCTTCCTGGCCCTGGACATGTCTGCCCGTGCCATCGCCCATGGCGACATCCGGGCCTGGCTGAAAAAGCCCATTGTCTGGGTGGATCTGTTCGTTCTGGCCACCCTGTTGTTCCCGACCTGGCTGCTGAACCTGGGGTTCCTGCGGGTGGTGCGACTGTGGACCCTGATCCACAGCGAGTTCTTCTGGCACACCGTGGGCCGGCGTTACGACAACACCCGCGTCGAGGAGATCGCCAAGGCCGCCTCGTCCTTGCTGACCTTCGTCTTCGTGATCACAGGCTTTGTCTATTCCAGCTTCGCAGGGCGGCATGACGGCGTGACCGGCTATGTCGACGCCCTCTATTTCACGGTCACCAGCCTGACCACCACAGGCTATGGCGACATCACCCTGCCGGGGGTTTGGGGCAAGCTGCTGTCGATCGCGACCATGCTGGGCGGGGTGTCGCTGTTCATAAGCCTGATCCAGTCGATCCTGCGGCCTCACAAGGTGACCTATCAGTGCCACGATTGCGGCCTTCGTCGGCACGATCCCGACGCCGTCCACTGCAAGGCCTGCGGCAAAATGCTGAACATTCCCGACGACGGGGTCTAATCCTCCGACAGTAGCTCTGGCGCGGGTCAGATTTTTCGATACCGTCCCGCGCCATGACCCTGCTTCGCACCTGTTCCGCCGGGGCCCTGGCCCTGACCCTGCTCTCCCACGGCGCCGCCCTGGCCCAGGACAGCGACCCGCATCTGGCCCTGGAGGCGGTGGAAAGCCCTGACTCCCTGGCCTGGGTGAACCGGGAAAACGACAAGACCCTGCCGATCCTGTCGGGCGATCCGCGCTTTGCCGGCCTGCAGGCTGAGGCCCTGACCATCCTGTCGGCGAGGGACCGCATCGCCGCGCCCAACTTCATCGGGACCAGCGTCTTCAATTTCTGGCAGGACGCGACCCATGTGCGCGGCATCTGGCGGCGCACGAGCCTGGCTTCCTACAAGACCGTTTCGCCGGTCTGGGAGACGGTGCTGGATCTGGACGCCCTGGCCAAGGTCGAGGGCAAGAACTGGATCTGGAAGGGAGCCGACTGCCGTCCAAAGACCCACGATCGCTGCCTGATCAACCTGTCCAACGGCGGCAAGGACGCGGTTGAGGTCCGCGAGTTCGACCTGACGACCAGGACCTTCGTGGAAGGGGGCTTCCGGTTGCCCGAAGGCAAGCAGAACGTCGAGTGGCTGGATGCCGACACCCTGATCCTGACCCGCGACTGGGGCCCCGGCACCACCACCGACAGCGGCTACGGCATGGTCATCAAGACCCTCAAGCGCGGTCAGGCCCTGAGCGACGCCGTCGAGGTGTTCCGCGGCCAGAAGGGCGACGTCTCGGCCCGGCCCAATGTGCTGCGCGACGCGGCTGGCAACCGGGTGGTTCTGATCGACCGGGCCACCGACTTCTTCCACACCGAACGCAATGTCTGGACAGACGGCAAGGTCGTGCCCCTGGCCATCCCGCAGAGGGCCGGTATCGCCGGCCTGCTGAACGGCCGGCTGATCGTCGAACTCAATGAGGACGGTCTGGGCGCCAAGGCCGGTTCGATCATTGCCGTGACACCGGACGCGGGCCTGGCCACCAGCCTGATCTTTGCCCCTTCGAGCGTGCAGGCGGTGGACCAGGTGACCGTCACGGATCGCACGGTGGTGGCCGCGATCTATGACAATGTGCGCGGCGGGGTCTTCACCTTCAAACCGGCAGGCGCGACCTGGACCAAGTCCACCCTGCCCGGCCTGCCCAATGCCTCGGTCTCGCTCGGCTCGCATTCCGACGAGGGCGACCAGATCTTCTACAGCGTCGAGGGCTTCACGACCCCGACCCAGCTTAAACTGGCCGATGCGGTCAGCGGCGCCTCCGAAACCGTCAAGGCCCTGCCGGCCCAGTTCGAGGGCGGCAATCTCGAGGTCGAGCAGAAGGTGGCGACCAGCAAGGACGGGACCAAGGTCCCCTATTTCCTGATCCATCCCAAGGGCCACAAGCACAACGGCTCCAACCCGACCCTGCTGCACGCCTATGGCGGCTTCAACCTGTCGAAACTGCCAGTCTATGACCCGCTGATCGGCAAGCTGTGGCTGGAAAAGGGCGGCAGCTATGCAGTCGCCAATATCCGCGGCGGCGGCGAGTTCGGGCCCGCCTGGCACGACGCGGCCCTGAAGGCCAACCGCCAGCGCGCCTTCGATGACTATTACGCCGTGGCCGAGGACATGATCGCCAAAAAGATCACCTCGCCGCGCCATCTGGGGGCCTATGGCCGCTCGAACGGCGGCCTGCTGATGGGCGTGGCCCTGACCCAGAGACCGGATCTGTGGAATGCCGTGGTGGTCGAAAGCCCGCTGCTGGACATGATCCGCTACACCGTGCTGCCGGCCGGCGCCTCGTGGATTGGCGAATATGGCGACCCGGCCATCCCGGCCGAACGGACCTGGATCGAGGCCTATTCGCCCTATCAGAACCTCAAGCCCGGGGTGAAATACCCGCTGGCCTATATCACCACCTCGACCAAGGACGACCGCGTCCATCCCGGCCACGCCCGCAAGTTCGCCGCGAGGCTGGACGACCTGAAGGTCGACCACCTCTATTTCGAAAACACCGACGGCGGCCACGCCAATGGCGCGGACCCCAAGTCCAATGCCCGCCGCTGGGCCCTTCACTATACCTACCTGTCGCGTCAGCTGATGGACCACTAGTTCTATGCGCAGCCTTGTCCTTGCCCTCCTCGCCTCCACGAGCCTGATGACCGCCTCCCACGCTGCCGAACCCGCTCCGGCCAAGGCCGAGATCCGCACGCCCCTGTCGGAGCTGGGCAAGGATGATCCCTATCTGTGGATGGAGGAGATCGAGGGAACCCGGGCGATGGACTGGGCCAAGGCCCGGAACGGCAAGACCCTGCCGGTCCTGCAGGGCGATGCCCGCTATGCGACGCTGGAGTCCCAGGCCCTGGCCATCCTCAATGCCAAGGACCGCGTCCCCGGTGTCTCGTTCGGCGGCGACGGCTCTCTGCGCAATTTCTGGCAGGACGCCAGCCACGTGCGCGGCCTGTGGCGTCAGACGACCCTCGAGAGCTACCGCACCGCCGAACCCGTCTGGGAGACCATCCTCGACATCGACGCCCTGTCGAAGTCCGAGAACGCCAACTGGGTCTATAAGGGCGCGAGCTGCCTGCCGCCGGAAGAGACCCGCTGCCTGATCACCCTGTCGAACGGCGGCAAGGACGCGGTCACGGTTCGCGAGTTCGATACCGCGACCCGGAGCTTCGTGGCCGGCGGTTTCGACCTGCCCGAGGGCAAGCAGAACTATAGCTGGCTGGATAAGGACACCCTGCTGGTCGCCCGCGAGTGGGAACCGGGCCAGGTCACCAAGTCGGGCTATGCCTATGTGCTGAAGACCGTGAAGCGCGGCCAGCCGCTGTCGGCGGCCCAGGAGGTCTATCGCGGCACCGAGACCGACGTGTCGGTCAGCCCCTTCGTTCTGCGCGACGCCGACGGTGTCACCCAGGCGGTGATCGCCTATCGCGGCGTGACCTTCTTCGAGAGCGAAAAGCACCTGTTGACCGACAAGGGTTCGGTCAAGCTGGACCTGCCCCTGAAAAGCTCGATCCAGGCCTTCGTCGCCGGACAGATGGTCGTACTGCTGGAGCAGGACTGGGCCGAAAAGGGCTTCAGGACCGGCGACCTGATCAGTTTCGACCTCGCCGCCCTGAAAGCTGCCCCGGCCACCACCAAGGCCATGCTGGTGCTGCGCCCGACCGCCCGCCAGTCGGTGGAGCAGGTCACCACCACCCGCACCAAACTGGTCGTGGCCCTGCTGGACAATGTCCGGGGCGTGGCCCAGGTCCTGACCCACGGGGCCAGGGGCTGGAGCGCGCAGAACCTCGCCCTGCCGGCCAATGCCTCGATCGGCCTGGGGTCCAGCGCCGAAAAGGACGAGCGCCTGTTCGTCACCGTCACCGGCTACCTGACGCCCTCGACCTTCTGGCTGGCCGATGCCGGAAGCCTGAAACTGGAACAGGTCAAGGCCTCGCCGGCGCGCTTTGACGCCTCAAGCCATGTGGTCGAGCAGTTCGAGGCCACCAGCACGGACGGGACCAAGATCCCCTATTTCGTCGTGCGCCCCCGGGCCGCCAAGGCTGACGGCACCAGCCCGACCCTGCTCTATGCCTATGGCGGCTTCCAGGCCTCGATGACCCCGGCCTATTCGGGCGTGATGGGCAAGCTGTGGCTGGAGCGCGGCGGCACCTATGTGGTGGCCAATATCCGTGGCGGCGGCGAGTTCGGCCCGGCCTGGCATGCGGCCGGGCTGAAGGAAAACCGCCAGAAGGTCTATGACGACTTCTTCGCGGTCAGCCAGGACCTGATCACCCGCAAGATTACCTCGCCCCGGCGGCTGGGAATCATGGGCGGCAGCAATGGTGGCCTGCTGATGGGCGTAGCCCTGACCCAGCGCCCCGAGCTCTACAATGCCATCGTCGTGCAGGTGCCGCTGTTCGACATGATCCGCTACAGCCAGATCGGGGCCGGGGCCTCGTGGGTAGGCGAGTATGGCGATCCGGCCATACCGTCCGAGCGGGCGGTCATCGCCAAGTATGACCCCTATTCCAACCTCAGGGCCGGCCAGAAATATCCCGAGGTCTTCATCGAGACCTCGACCAAGGACGACCGCGTCCATCCCGCCCACGCCCGCAAGGCGGCGGCGCGTCTCGAAGAGCTCGGCTATCCGGTCCTCTATTACGAGAATATCGACGGTGGTCACGCGGCCAGCGCCAACCTGGCCGAGACCGCCCGGCGCCAGGCCCTCGAATATGTCTATCTGTCGCGCAAGCTCATGGATTGATTGGATAAAGTCGATTTACCCGAAACGGGGTTTCGTCAACACTAGGGAAATCTATCTGGGCCAGACTTGCGGCTGACCACACCGGTCGCAAGTCACCCCGAGCCCCTAGGCCTTGAAGATCGACGTCGTCTCCGCCCTTGATCTGAGCCCCGCAGACATCGCCCGCTGGTCGAGCCTGCAGGTGGGGCCCCTGCGCCTGGACTCGCCCTTCCTGTCTCCGCGCTGGACCCAGGCCGTGGCCCGGGCGCTCGATGCGACCGGCAAGAAGGCCAGTGACGTCAAGGTCGCCATCCTGCGCGACGACACGGGTCAGGCAATCGGCTTCCTGCCGTCCCGGGTCCGGTCCGATGTCGGCATGCCGGTCGGCGCGCCGATGTGCGACTATCAGGCCCTGGTCGCGGCCCCGGGTGTCGCGATCGACCCCCGCCAATTGCTGGCCGCCCTGCATGTCCACCGCCTCGACTTCTGTCACATGCAGGCCGATGACGAGACCCTGGCCCGCCACGGGCGCGGTCAGGCCGATTCCTGGATCGTCGAGGCGCCGGACGGCTATGCCGCCTATGAGGCCGGCCGACGCGCTGCGGGCTCGGGCGTACTCAAGGACATCGACAAGAAGCGCCGCAAGGCCGAGCGCGAGGTCGGACCGGCGGTCTTTACGGCCCTGTCGAACAACCGCGCCGATTTCGAGCAGTTGATCGCCTGGAAGCGGGCTCAACTGGTCGCCACCGGCCAGACCGACTATTTCCGCACGCCCTGGGTCGTGGCCCTGGTCGACGCGCTGTTTTCGACCCGCGATCCGGACTTCGGGGGCGGTCTCTACAGCCTGCACCTCGGCGGCGAACTGGCCGCCGTCCATCTGCACCTGCGCGGCAGCCACACCATTCACGGCTGGCTGATCGCCCACAATGCCGCCTTCGAGCGCTATTCACCCGGCCTGATGCTGTTCCAGGACATCCTGAAGAGCATGGACGGCGGGCCCTATGTCCGGCTCGACCTCGGGGCCGGCGACTACCGGTTCAAGCGCGAACTGTCCAATGCCCGCCAGACCGTGGTGTTCGGCTTCTATGGCTCGCCCTCCCCGGCCGCCTTTGTGCGCAGCGCCGCCTATGGCGTGCGCCAGATGGCCGAGGCCCTGCCCCTGGGCCGGATGTCGCAACTGCCCGGCAAGGCCATGCGCCGGCTGGACCTGTTGCGCGGGCTGCACTAGCGCCCTTTTGTCCGACCCTGATGAAGCCATCAGGTCGGAAAAGGCTCTAGCCGGCAAAGAAGGTCCGGCAGATCGCATCGCCGGTGGCTTCGGACAGCACCCGTTCGGGATCCAGCTCCATCAGCCGCCCGCCATTGTCTTCGGCTTCCACCTTGATCTTCTGCTGCTCGACCAGGGTCTTGCTCCTGGCCTCGCGGATCTTGACGCGGACGACCAGCCGATTGATCGGGTTCAGGCTGGGCGCTTCCGGTCGCCGCAGCTGCAACCGCTCGACCTTGAGATCCAGCCGCAGGTCCTTACCCACCGCACACTCGGCCAGATGGTCGTTGACGGCGTCGGTCAGGGTGGTCGCAAAGTCGTTGGATGGCCCCGAACCCCATTGGAAACCAGAGTCGACCGTGACGGTCCGGACGGAGGCCTGTGGCGCGGCCACGGCCGGCGCGCCGACAAGGGAAAGGCTCGCGACCAGGGCGGCGATCAGGGTTTTCATGGCGGTCTCCACAAGGTTTCCGCCCTTAAAGCCAAGGTGAGATGAACCTTAGATGAGCGGTCTCAGCCCTGGCCCTGCCCCAGCCGCACGCGCTGCGGATCGATCCGCCCGGCCTCCCGCGCACGGGTCCAGCCCAGGGTTTCGACATCTTCGCGGAAGGCGAAACGCAGCAGATGATCGGCGACCACCTCCTCCAGTCGCGCCAGGCCTTCGCGCCCCGAGGTCTCGACCGTGATGTCGCGCCCGGTCTCGTCCGCCACCATCCGGCAGTCGCCGGACGGCAGGGGAATGCGGGCGGTGGTCTCGTCAAAGGTGACCACGGACCTGTGGCCCCAGTGCCTGGCCAGCTGGGTCATGTAGCGGGCCGCCTTGTCGGTGGTCAGGCGGGCATGGCTCTGCAGGAGGGTCTCCATCAGACGCGCTCGATGACGCCGGCCGCCTCGTCCAGGGCCCGGGCGATCTGCTGAACCTGCTCGGCCGACAGTTGGCCTGCGGTCAGTTTCAAGCGCAGGGCCGTCTTGAGGTTTTCCCGGGCCCGCAAGATCTGCGGCGAGAAGGCGGCGCTGCGGGCCGCGGCCTCGGCCATCCGCTCGAACAGGCTTTTGACCGGCTGGGCATTGGCCTGAAGGAAGGCTTCGCCCTCCGGGGTGATGGTGTGCAGCTTCTTGCCGCCCCCGGCCTCGCTGACCGTGATGTAGCCCAGCTCTTCCAGCAGGGTCAGGGTCGGATAGACCACGCCCGGACTGGGGCTATAGGCACCGCCGGCGGCGCTTTCGATGGCCTTGATCAGTTCGTAGCCGTGGCTAGGCTTCTCGGCGATCAGCTTGAGGATCACGAAGCGCAGGTCGCCGTGGTCAAAGAACCGGCCCATGCGGCCGCCGCCGCGATGACCGCGCCCGTGCTCATGACCGTGAAAGCCGAAAGGGTGACGGCTGTGATGGCCGTCGCAGGGACCGCCAAAGCGGCGATGATGGTGTCGTCCAAACATAGGGTTTTCGATCCTGTTTCGTTATATCGAAATTATAGATATATCGAAATTGTCGGACCGCAAGAGCCTGTTTAGATATATCTGAAATGATCGCTACAGGCGCGTCAGGCCGCCTGCAGGGTTTCAGCCAGCAAGCGCCCCTCGGCCGCCCGGGTGGAGCCCGCCCGCCAGGCCACGACGATCTCGCGGCTGGAATGGGCATGGTCCAGGGGGCGGACGGTGACGGCGGCCTTGTCGGTCAGGCCGGCCTGGACCGCCATGGCCGGCAGGAACGAGATGCCCAGCCCCGAGCCGATCATCTGCACAAGAGTCGGCAGGGAGGTGGCGGCAAAACTCTCCTCATCACCAAACCCCTTGGGGGCCTCCAGGCCGCAGGCGGCCAGGGCGTGGTCGCGCAGGCAGTGGCCGTCCTCCAGCAGGATTAGGTCGTCACCGGCCAGGCTGTCGGGATTAACCCGCACCGAGGCGGCCATCGGGTGATTGGCCGGGGCGGCGGCCAGCAGTTCGTCATCCTCGACATGGGCCCAGTCCAGGCCGGTCATGTCGTAGGGCAGGGCGATCAGGGCCGCATCCAGGGCCCCCGCCTTCAGGCTGGCGATCAGGCGCTGGGTCAGGTCCTCGCGCAGGAACAGCCGCAGCTTGGGGAAGCGGTCGCGGAGCAGCGGCAGGGCGCGGGGCAGGAGATAGGGGGCTACGGTCGGGATCACGCCGAGACGGAACCGGCCGGCCAGGGGCAGGCCGGCCCCGCGCGCCGCCTGAACCAGGTCCTCCGTGCGGGTCAGGATATCCTGGGCACGCCGTACAGCCTCCTGGCCTGCCGCCGTCAGGATCACGCCCGACCGGGCCCGGTCGACCACCGCCGCCCCGAGGATCTTTTCGAGTTCCTGGATGCCGGCCGACAGGGTCGGCTGGGTGACATGGGCGCTCTCGGCGGCGCGGCTGAACGAGCCATGTTCCGACAGGAGCTTGAGATATTGCAGTTGGCGCAAGGTGGGGAGCATGCCGCGACTATAGGCCTATCAGGCGCTTTCGCATAGAGCAGGCCTATCCACAGAAATGATTTAATCGATTGGACCTATCGAACGCCGCCCGGTACACAGGCCTCACCTTTTTTCGGGAGCACTCCATGTCCTTGATCAACACCACCATCAAACCCTTCACCGCCGAGGCCTTCAAGGCCGGCAAGTTCGTCACCGTCAGCGACGCCGACCTGAAGGGCAAGTGGTCGGTCGTGTTCTTCTATCCGGCCGACTTCACCTTCGTCTGCCCGACCGAACTTGAGGACCTGGCCGACAACTACGGCGAGTTCCAGAAGCTCGGCGTGGAGATCTATTCGGTCTCGACCGACACCCACTTCGCCCACAAGGCCTGGCATGACTCGTCGGAAGCCGTCGGCAAGATCGCCTACACCATGGTCGGCGACCCGACCGGCACGATCACCCGCAATTTCGACGTCATGATCGAGGAAGTCGGCCTGGCGGATCGCGGCACCTTCGTCGTCGACCCGGACGGCAAGATCCAGATCGTCGAGATCACTGCCGGCGGCATCGGCCGTGACGCCTCCGAGCTGCTGCGCAAGGTCAAGGCCGCCCAGTACGTCGCCGCACACCCGGGCGAAGTCTGCCCGGCCAAGTGGGAAGAAGGCGAAAAGACCCTGAAGCCCTCGCTCGACCTGGTCGGCAAGATCTAGACCTCAAGACTGCCCCCGCGCGGATCGCCCCCCGGTCCGCGCCCCTGGCACCGTCGCCCGCTGCGGCTCTCCACGCAGCCGGCGGCGGTGCCTCCCCCCCCCTGAAAATGCCATGCGATCCTCCCGACGGGAGAATTGCGCCCTGAAGTCGGAGCCCGCCATGTTGGACGACAGCCTGAAGACCCAGCTGACCGCCTATCTGCAGAACCTGCGTCAACCGATCACGCTCGTCGCCTCGCTGGACGACAGCCAGGGTTCCAGAGACATGAAGGCCCTGCTCGAGGATGTGGCCTCCACCTCCGACAAGGTGAGCCTGAACCTGACGGGTGACGACGCCCGCAGGCCGTCCTTCGCCATCACCCGCGCGGCCGGAGATGCCTCGGTGCGTTTCGCGGGCCTGCCGCTGGGCCATGAGTTCACCTCGCTGGTGCTGGCCCTGCTGCACGTCGGCGGTCACCCGCCCCGGTTCGAGGCCGAGCTCCTCGACCAGGTCAGGGCCCTGGACGGCGACTATCACTTCGAGACCTATTTCTCGCAGTCCTGCCAGAACTGCCCGGACGTGGTTCAGGCCCTCAACACCATGAGCGCCCTGAACCCCCGCATCAGCCATGTCGCCATCGACGGGGCCCTGTTCCAGGCCGAGGTCGAGGCGCGCCAGATCATGGCCGTGCCGACCATCCTGCTGAACGGCCAGCCCTTCGGCCAGGGCCGCATGGATCTCGAACAGATCCTGACCAAGCTGGACACCGGGGCGGCCGACCGGGCGGCGGAAAAGATCAGGTCCAAGGACGCCTTCGATGTTCTGGTGATCGGTGGCGGCCCGGCCGGTGCCGCAGCGGCGATCTATGCGGCCCGCAAGGGCATCCGCACGGGCGTGGCGACCGAGCGCTTCGGCGGTCAGGTGCTGGACACCATGGCCATCGAGAATTTCATCTCGGTCTCGCACACCGAGGGTCCCAAGCTGGTCTCGGACCTGGAGCAGCACGTCAAGGACTATGAGGTCGACATCATGAACCTGCAGAAGGCTGTGGGTCTGGTGCCGGCCCGCACCCCGGGCGGCCTGGTCGAGGTCAAGCTAGAGAACGGGGCCAGCCTGATGTCGCGCAGCGTGATCCTCTCGACCGGTGCCCGCTGGCGCAATGTCAATGTGCCCGGCGAGGCCGAGTACAAGAACCGCGGCGTGGCCTATTGCCCCCACTGCGACGGCCCCCTCTACAAGGGCAAGCGCGTGGCGGTGATCGGCGGCGGCAACAGTGGCGTCGAGGCTGCCATCGACCTGGCCGGCATCGTCGCCCATGTGACCCTGATCGAGTTCGACAACCAGCTTCGTGCCGATGCGGTCCTGCAGCGCAAACTGGCCAGCCTGCCCAATGTCGCCATTGTCACCTCGGCCATGACCAGCGAGATCCACGGCGACGGCAGCAAGGTCATCGGTCTCAGCTACAAGGACCGGGTCAGCGAGGCGGTGCATCGCCTCGATCTCGACGGAGTTTTCGTCCAGATCGGCCTCGTCCCCAATACCGAATGGCTGAAGGACAGCGGCGTGGCCCTGACCCCGCGCGGCGAGATCGAGGTGGATCAACGCGGTGAGACCTCGATCCCCGGGGTATTCGGGGCCGGGGACGCGACCACCACGCCTTACAAGCAGATCATCATCGCCATGGGCGAGGGGGCCAAGGCCTCGCTCTCGGCCTTTGACTACCTGATCCGCCTGCCGACGGCCGAGACCCAGGCCGCCGCCTGACGCTCCAGGCCTGGCGGGACCGCAAGCCGTCGCCCCGGCCCTGGTGTCCGGGGCGACGGTTTTCGCGTTTCAGACGAATCACAGGTCCAGGTGCGACGTCTGCGCCCTCGACAGACAACTTGACCTTCGACTACTTTGTTAACCTCTGAGCAAGGGATTCGGGGTCGGGCCGGCTATCACGCCGCAACCCCTTGGGACAAGGTGGGCGACATGAGGCTGCTGTCGAAAAACGTGCGGGACACGAAGACGGTGAAGCCGGCAATGCTGGTGGAAGACGCCGGCCGTCCGGAGTTCTCCGAGCGGCTTATCGAATCCACCCAGGCTATCGGCGTCCGTTATGAAACCATCCATGGCGGGCTCGACAGCATCAGCCGCGTCGTCGAGCACCTGAGGGCCATTGAGCCCCTGCTCGCCGAGATCCGTCAGCCGGTCGCCGAAGAGTTCGAAGCCCGTCGCGCCGAGCATGCCGAACTGATCGCCCTGCGTGCGAATTATGAACAGGCCCTGCGTCAGGTCGCCCAGGCCCAGACCGAAGAACGCGAACTGACCGCCCGGCTGGCCACGGCCCAGACAGCCCTCGGCGAATCCGACGCCCGCATCCAGGCCCAGGACTCGGCCCTGGAGGACAATGCCCTCGAGATCGACCGCCTGCGCAACAGCCTGCTGCAGTCGGACCTGAAGGTCGGCAACCTCGATGCCTCCCTGCGCGACGCCACCGGCCGCATCGAGCACCTGGTCCAGGACGTCGACACCCTGCGCACCCAGAGCCAGGATATCGACGCGCGCCGCGGTGAGGCCGAGGCCTCCCTGGCCCGCGCCAGCCAGGAAAACGCCCTGCTGGTCGAGGAAGTCGCGACCCTCAAGAAGCGCATCGACCAGTCCGGCATCGACATCGCCCGCCTGTCGCGCATCGAGACCGATCTGGAGGCCCAGATCGCCGCCGAGCGCGCCCGCTTGCAGGCCGCCGAAAACGCCCTCGCCGTCCACCAGTCGGACTCGGGCCGCACCATTCGCGGCCTGGAGAGCCAGGTCGAGGCCGGTCGCGCCGAGATCTCCGCCCTGCAGACCCGTCTGGAGACCGCTACCGGCCGGGCCGACAAGCTCGAGGAAATGAACGGTCAGATCTCGCAGCGCCTGGCCGAGTCCAGCGCCCAGCAGCAGGCCGTCGAACGCCGCGCCGGCGACCTGAACGTGGCGCTCGAACGCGCCCTGGACCGGATCCGCACCCTGGAAGACGAGGGCGAGGGCCTGCGTCAGCGCCATGCCGGCGTCGACACCGCCCGGGCCGCCGCGATCGAGCGCGCCGACCAGCTGGCCAAGGCCGCCGTGGCCCACGACAAGACCCTGCAACGGGCCGAGGAGCGCGCCAACCAGCTGCGCGTCCGGCTCGAGACCATGCAGGAAGCCCAGGATACGTCGCGCCGCCAGCACGAGGACAAGCTCGCCGAGCTGCAGGCCCAGATCGAGCGCCTCACCTCCGAAGCCGCCCTGGCCGAAGGGGCGCTGGAAGCGGCTCGCCGCGATCGCTCGCGTCTGCAGATGGCCCTGCTTGGCGCCACAGAAGGCGATCTGGCTGAGGCCGGCTGAGTTTCCCCCGACCCCAAAGTCCGGAAAAGGGCGGCCCCTGTGGCCGCCCTTTTTTGTATTGGCGCGCGCTGAGGATCAGTCGGGCTTGCCGCTTTCGACCTGGCGTTTCAGCCGCGCAACCTGCTGGCCGATCACGCCATCGACCGGGGCCGCGATCCTGTCGAGCCCGCCCTTCATATAGCCGCCGACATCATAGGTGACGGTCAGACGGGTCTTGCCCTCGGCTTCGGTCAGCAGAAAGCCCAGATGCCCGCTGGCGCCACTGGACTGCAGAGGACCGAGGGCCCCGAACAGCACCAGCTTCTGGTTGGGCGCGGCATTGACGGTGCTCAGGTGCAGCACCGAGCCGCCGCCCGGCAGTTTTTCGCAGAAACAGCCGCCCGAGGCGGCCGCCAGGGACAGATTGGCCGCGGATCCCGACCAGGTGTGCCGACCATCCCACCAGCTTGCCGGCTGAACCAGGACACCCCAGACCCGGGCCGCCGGGGCGGCGATCTCGACCTCGTGGCGAACCTGGAAACCGCCGGGCGTGGCATCCGTCACCTCGGCACGGGCCGCCGTGCCGGACAGGGCCAGGGCGACAATGGCAATCCAGAGCTTCATGTGACGCTTCCCTTGTTGGTGCCGGGCAGCGTTCCCGCCCTGCGAGGTCAGCGTCAAGCTTCAGGTGTTCCCTTGGCGGAATGATCGCGCTAGGCTTTGGCCATGAACACGACCCAGAGCGGTCGTCGGGGCTTCGGGCTCCGTCGCGCCCAGGACCTTCTCCGCTCCGTATGACGCTCCTGACCTGATCGGGCGAGACGCCGCGCCTGCGGCTCAAGGACGGCAAGGCCGTCAGCGAAACCTACGGACTTCAAACCGATGACCATCACCACACCCGACTGGGCCGCGCGTTTCAGCGACCGCATGGCCCGCGTTCGCGCCAGCGAGATCCGCGAACTGCTGAAGCTGCTGGACCAGCCCGACATCCTGTCCTTTGCCGGCGGGATCCCTCATCCGGGCCTGTTCCCGACCGAGGCGATCCAGGCAAGCTATGAGGCCATCCTTGCCGACCCCGCCCAGGCGGCCCAGGCCCTGCAGTATTCGGTCAGCGAGGGCTATCGGCCGCTGCGCGACTGGATCGCCGCGCGCATGACCCGCGACGGCATGCCCTGTAACGCCGGCAACATCATGCTGACCGCCGGTTCGCAACAGGCCCTCGACCTGCTGGGCAAGCTGTTCCTGACCCGCGGCGACACGGTGATGGTGGCCCGGCCGACCTATCTGGGCGCGCTGCAGGCCTTCAATGGCTATGAGCCGAACTATCTGGATCTGCCGGAAAACGGCCTGTCCCAAGGACTCGTCGCCACGGTGCGCGAGCGGGCCATCGGGGCCATGGGCTATTTCGTCCCCGATTTTGCCAATCCGACCGGCCTGAGCCTGACCCTGGCCGAGCGCGAGACCCTGCTGACCCTGGCCGACGACCTGGGTATGGCCCTGATCGAGGACGCCGCCTATCGCGAGCTGCGGTTCAGCGGCGAGGCCTTGCCGACCCTGCTTTCCCTGGACATTGCCCGGTCCGGCGGGATCGAGCAGGTCCGCACCCTGTTCTGCGGCACCTTCTCCAAGACCCTGTCACCGGCCCTGCGTATCGGCTGGGTCTGTGGCCCGCAGGCCGTGATCGAAAAACTGGTCCTGCTGAAGCAGGGCGCGGACCTGCACGTCTCGACCATCAACCAGATGGTGGCCCATCGGGCCGTGGCCGAGGGCTATGACCAGCATCTGGGCCGGCTGCGGGCGGCCTATGGCACCAAGGCCCGCACGATCCTGACCGCCCTGGAACGGCATATGCCGGCGGGCGTCACCTGGTCGGAGCCCCAGGGCGGCATGTTCGTCTGGGTGTCGCTGCCCGAGGGGATGGACGGCAAGGTGGTGCTGGAGCGGGCCCTGGCCGAGGAGCGCGTCGCCTTCGTGCCGGGCGAGCCGTTCTTCGCCGAGGTCGCAACCGCCAATGCCCTGAGGCTCAGCTATTCCCTGCCCGACACGGACCAGATCGAGGACGGCGTGGCGCGGCTGGCCCGGCTGATCGGGCGGATGACCTAGTCCGGCGGTGAGGTCACCGTGGCCCCGGTTGCCTTCAGCTGGTCCAGCACGCCATTGGCCGGAAGCAGGACAGCCAGGTCGACCACCGCCACCGTAACGCCCGGACGGGTCAGGGCGCTCGACAAGGCACCCGCCGACTGGCCGATCTGCTGCTCCAGAAGCTTGCCGCCCCCGGGTGATCGCAGCAGGCAGCGCTGGGCGGCACTGGCCGAATAGCGGGCGCGGACGCTGGCCAGATCGCCCCGCGCCCAGTCGGAACCGATCGTGGTGGGCCGGCCGCCGTCATATTCCAGCTCGTCCAGAGCATCGCGCAGACAGGCCAGCTGGGCGTCCTTCGACAGCTTGCCGGCGGCGCTGACCACCGCGCTCATGCGGTACTGGCCCATGGCCTTGATCCGGACCTTGCGGGCCCTCGCCATCCGCTCGATCGTGCTGACCGGCTTGGCTTCGGAGAGCCCGGCAGCCTGGCGGAAGTCCGACAGCAGCAGGAAACCGGCGATGGCCGGCTGCCAGCCCTTGTACTCGCCGGCGCCTTTCTTCGCCCGGGTGCGGCCCGAAATGAAGCGGGCCTTCAGGTCAGGGGGCAAGCCATCCTCCAACCTTTCGCCCAGGCCCTGACGCAGACCGGCGCCGCCCTTCAGAACGAAGCCCGCGATCTGGCCCGGACCGACCGAGGCCTTGGGCGGGATCAGCAGCAGATCGGCCTGGTCGAGGGCCCGCTCCAGGCGCGGGCTTTTCCAGGCCAGTTGATGGGGCAGGGGCACGGCGGAGCCGACCACATAGAGCCGGGCCTCGCCCTTCTGGACCAGCCAGACGGCCGGTCCGGGTGCCCGGGCCACGACCAGAAGTTCCTCAACCACGGCGCTGCCGGGATCTTCCGGGGCGAGGCCAGGCTCAACGGTCTGGGCGTGGGCGACGGCTGAAAGTGCGAAAAACACGATCGCGGTGAGGGTGGACTTCACGGACGCCATGTCACCTTCGCAGTCAAAAAACTCAATCCTGTCATCCCGGATAGCCTCTACGAGGCTTCCGGGATGACAGGCTTTTGGGCTCTGAGTGCGGAGCCTAGGCTCCCGGCGGCACCGGGAAGCCACGGTTGCGCATCAGGGCCCCGATCTTCACGTCGCGGCCGCGGAAGGCCTTGAACTGGTCGACCGGATCGACCGAGTTGCCCTTGGACATGATGGTGGCGATCAGCCTCTGGCCGGTGGGCTTGTCGTAGAAGCCGCCAGGGGCCTCCTTGAAGGCCTCGGCGACATCCGCCGTCAGGGTGTCGGACCACAGATAGCTGTAGTAGCCCGCCGAATAGCCGTCGCCGGAGAAGACGTGGCCAAATTGCGGGGTGCGATGGCGCATGACGATCTCCTTGGGCATGCCCAGCTTCGTCAGCTCATCGCGCTCGAAGGCGTCCGGGTCGATGGCGACGTCACCGGCCAGGTGCAGCTTCATGTCGATCAGGGCGCTGGCCAGATATTCGGTGGTGTCGAAGCCCTGGTTGAAGGTGTCGGCCGCCTTGATCTTGTCCACCAGGGCCAAGGGGATCGGCTCCCCGGTCTTGTAGTGGACGCAGAACTTGCTCAGCACCTGCGGGGTCGGCAGCCAGTGCTCGTTCAGCTGGCTGGGGAACTCCACATAGTCGCGGGCGACATTGGTGCCCGACACCGACGGATAGGTGGCATTGGCGTTGAGGCCATGAATGGCGTGGCCAAACTCGTGGAACAGGGTGGTGGCGTCGTCCCAGGAGATCAGCACCGGCTCGCCCGGCGCACCCTTGATGAAGTTGGAATTGTTGGAGACAATCGTGGTGATCTCGCCCCGGAACCGCTCCTGGGTCCGGTAGGCGTTCATCCACGCGCCCGAGCGCTTGCCAGGCCGGGCATAGGGATCGAAGTACCACAGGCCCACATGCTTGCCGGCGCGGGTCACCTCATAGACGGTGATGTCCTCGTGATAGACCGGCAGGCCTTCGACCTTCTTGTACTCGAAGCCATAGACCTCGCCCGAGGCCCAGAACATCGCCTCGCGCAGCTTGTCCAGCTGCATGTACGGCTTCACCTCGTTCATATCGAGGTCGTACTTGGCCTTGCGGACCTTCTCGGCATAGTAGCGATAGTCCCAGGGCGCGATCTTGAAGCCGCCCTTTTCAGCGTCGACGATGGCCTGCATGGCCGCCACATCGATGGCCACCTGGGCGATGGCCGGCTTCCACACCGCCTCCATCAGGGCCATGGCCTTGTCCGGCGTCTTGGCCATGGCGTTTTCCAGGCGCCAGTGGGCGTGGGTCTTGTAGCCCAGCAGCCTGGCGCGCTCGACGCGCAGCTTCAGGATCTTGGCGATCAGGCCGTTGTTGTCGGTGGCCCCGCCGTTGTCGCCGCGATTGACGAAGGCCTTCCAGACCTTTTCGCGGGTGGCGCGCACCGGCGAATAGGTCAGGTAGGGGTCAACGCTGGAGCGGGTGTTGACGATGATGAACTTGCCCTCGAGCTTGCGCTGGGCGGCGCTGGAGGCGGCATTGGCCTTCAAGGAGTCCGGCAGGCCGACCAGGTCGGCTTCGCTGAGTTCGATATAGGTGTTCTCGTCGGCCAGAAGGTTCTGGCTGAACTTGGTGAAATAGCCGGCCATTTCGGTGTTGATCGCCGCGACCCGGGCCTTGGCGGCGGCGTCGAGCTTGGCCCCGGCCCGCACGAAATTGGTGTAGTAGATCCACAGCACGCGCTGCTGCTCGGGCGTCAGCTTCGCCTTTTCCGGCGAGGTGTAGACCGCCTCGATGCGTTTGAAGAGCGCGGCGTTCTGGGTGATCTTGTCGCCCAGGCTGGCCAGCTTGGTGTCCAGCTCTTCCTCGACCACCTGGAACTCGGGCGTGCTCAGATTGCCGCCCCAGATGCCGTAAAAACAATAGAAGTCCGACAGGGCCCGTCCGCTGTCTTCTAGGGCGGCGATGGTGTTTTCAAAGGTCGGCGCGGCCGGATTGGCGGCGATGGCGTCGATCTCGGCCAGGTTCTTGGCCATGGCGACCTCTGCCGCCGGCTTGAAGTCGGCGACCTTGACCTTGTCAAAGGCCGGGACGCCGCCGAAGGGGCCGGTCCACTTGGCCAGAAGGGGATTGCCGTCTGCGGCCAGGGCGAAGCTCGGATTCAGGGTGGCGGCGACTCCGGTGGCGGCCGCTGAGGCGAGAAAGGTTCGACGTTGCACGGAAGATCTCCGGTGAAGGTGTTGTCGCGACCGTAGGCCAGCCGGAAGGCGGCGTCACATGACAGGACCGTAACCTTTCATGCGACCGAATTGCGGCGGCGTGGACGAACCGTTCGGCGGAGGCTAAACCACCCCCATGTCCATCGGCGTCTTTGACTCTGGCGTGGGCGGCCTCTCGGTCCACCGCGCCCTCGTACAACGCCTCCCGCAGGCGGATTTCACCTATCTGGCTGATCAGGCCAACGCGCCCTATGGCGGTCGGACCGGCGAGGAGATCGTCGACCTGACGCGCGCAGGCTGCGAGCGGTTGTTCGATCGCGGAGCCAATCTGGTCGTTCTGGCCTGCAACACCGCCAGCGCTATCGCCCTGCGTCGCCTGCAGCAGACCTGGCTGCCCGGCTATCGCAAGGCCCTGGGCCGCCCGGTCAATATTCTCGGCATCATCGTGCCGACCATCGAGGCAGCCACCGGCCTGCCCTGGGAGCACGAGGCCGAGCGCCGCGGCGACAAGGTGGAACAGCTGGATGTGCTGGGCGTGTTCTCAACCCCGGCCACGGCTCGCTCGCGCGTCTACGAGATCGAGATCGACAAGCGCAAACAGGACCTGGCGGTGTTTTCCCAGCCCTGCGGCGACCTGGTGCCGATGATCGAGGCCGACGCCGGTGTGGTCGAACTGGCCAAGGCCGTCGAGGCCCATGTCGAGGCTCTGAAAACCCGCATCGGTCGCTACCCACACCGGGTGGTGCTGGGCTGCACCCACTACGAGATCATCGCCGACATTTTCCGGGCAGCCCTGCCGGCCGGAACCCCGCTGATCCAGCAGCCGGCCGCCACGGCCGATGCCCTTGAGCTTTATCTGGAACGTCATCCGGAGCTGGATCCGGGGACCGGCGGGTCGCGCCTGTTCCTGACGACCGGCGCACCGGGCCCGCAGAACGGCCTGGTCGAAAGCTTCTGGGGTGGCCCGCTGAGGTTTGAGGCGGCCTAAACGCTCCGGGCGATGGAGGAGATCTCCAGGGCTTCCCGCAAGGCAGGCTGCCGCGAGCGGCTGACGGGCAGGGGCGGACCCTCGCTGAAATGCAGTTTCCAGCGCGTGCCGTCACGCTCCAGGCGCTGGACATGGGCCAGGTTGGCGATCACCGAGCGATGGATGCGCAGGAAGCCGGTCGGCAGTTGCGACTGCAGGCCCTCGAGGCGGGCGGCATGCAGCAGGCTGCGCCCCCCGACCATCCGCAGCTCAACATAGTCGTCCGCCCCCACCACGGCCAGGATCTCGGCCAGGGGGGCCAGTTCGACTCCGCGCGCCGAGGCTACGGTCAGGCGATCGGGAAGGCTGACGGCCTCGGTCAGGGCGGCTTCGCGGCCCCGGTCATCCCGACCCAGCCGCACCACCTCGACCATCAGCAAGGGCAGGACCAGACCGGCGGCGAGCAGGAAAAAGGACAGATCGGCCAGCCATTGCGGGAACCCGATGGCCAGGGCCAGGAAGAACGCCAGATAAGCCAGGGTCGGTCTCGCGCCCGGACGACGGTCGCGTACACCGATCGCAGCCGGCACGGCAGCCAGGATCACCCCGGTCATCAGGGCCAGCACCGTCTTGACGTCAAAACCAGGTGCCAGGGCGGTAGCGCTGATGACAATCAGGGCCACACCGATCATCAGTCGGCTGGCCTTGGGCCAGTACCGCGCGGCCACATAGCTGACGAGCAGGACCGCGAAGGCCGCCGCCAGCCCCCAGATGGCGCTCATCCGCCAGGCGTGCATGGGATAGGGATAGTTGAACAGGGCCCGCAGGCTTTCGACGATGGCCTGCAGGGCCGCGACTCCGGCCATGGCGGCCAGGACCAGGCTGGAGCCTGTGCGGCGCATGGCATGAATGACCCCGAAACCGAACGCCGCCGCCAGCAGCGTGCCGGCCGCCACAAAGGTGATCGCCAGGAGCACGGTCCGCTGTGGATAGGGATAGGGCCGTACGACCAAGGCGGTCATCGGGCCGTCAAACCTTAAGCCGCCATGGAAGGACGACAGGCGCAGCACGAGGTCATTGGCACCGGGTCGCCAGGCCGTCTCACGGACCGGAAAGATCGCCTGGTATCGCCCGGGCACCTCGTCCTGCGCCGTTTGGGCGGGACGTCCGTTGGAGCCCAGCTGCCGGCTATTGAGCCAGACCTCCGACGAGGCGGCACCTGACACATAGACGGCACGGGCCCGGCTATCGTCGGGGGCCTTGATGGTGGCGCGGATCCACAGCTCCCGGCCCTGGGGGTCAACGACACCCTGGACCGGACGGCAGTCGCTGAGCACAGGACCGCTCGGGCCCGCCACGCCCTGGCAGGCCTGCCATGACAGGGTCTGGGCCTGGGCGAGGGGCGCAAGGCCCGTCAGACAGAGGGTGAGGAGCAGGAGTCGCCACATGCTCACCCTTTTAGGGCGCCGCTCGCCGAGATGCGCCGCCATTCACCGATCAAGCGGCGCCATTGACCGAAGCGGCGTAGCAGGCCCCGACCCGAACGGTTCAGCTGTCGCCATGACCCAGACATCCCTTCATCGCCGCGCCCTGCTCGCCGCCGCCGGCCTCGCCTTTCCGGGCCTGGCCATCGCCCAGTCCATCGCGCCGCCCCCGGCCCCCGCCCCGAACCCGGCCGGTCCTTTCCGGTTCAAGGGCTGGCGGGGCCAGGACACCGAGGCCGAACGCGGCTTCTTCGAAGTGCCCGAAGATCGTCGTGATCCCAAGTCGCGGAAGATCCGGCTGAGCTATGTTCGGTTTGCCTCGACAGCCGCAGAGCCCGGTCCGCCGATCATCTATCTGGCCGGCGGCCCCGGTGGCACGGCGACCCGCGCCCTGTCCGGACCGCGGTTTCCGATCATGATGGCCCTGCGCGAGTCGGCCGACGTCATCGCCTTCGACCAACGCGGAACCGGCCTGTCCAACCCTATCCCCGAGCGGCCGGCCTCGACGCGGCCGCCGCCGGTCCTGACGCAGGAGGGCCTGACCGCCTATCAGCGTGAAGAGTTGCAGTCCGCCTGGGCCGACTGGACCAGGGCCGGCGTGGCCATGAGCGGCTACAATACCGAACAGAACGCCGACGACATCGACGACCTGCGCCGGCATCTGGGTGCCGAGAAGATCGATCTCTGGGGCATCAGCTATGGCACCCACCTGGCCCTGAGCGTGCTCAAGCGGCACGGCGACCGGGTGAGCCGGGTGGCCCTGGCCAGCCTCGAGGGCCAGGACCAGACGGTAAAGCGGCCGGCCGCGATCGACGCCTTTCTGCAGCAGGTCGATGGCCTGCTGGCCGCCGATCCCGCCATCCGCCGGGCCATCCCCGACCTGCCGGCCCTGATGCGTCGGGTCCATGCCAGGCTCGACGCCACGCCCCTGACCCTGCCGACCACACTGAACGGCGCGCCGGGCGAGTTGAAGCTGGGCGGCTTTGCCCTTCAGTTGATGGCGGGAGCCCTGATCGCCAATCCACAAACCCTGGTCATGCTGCCCGGACTCTATCTGGCGCTCGAGGCGGGCATGACGGAGGTGCTGACGCCGTTTGCAGGCGAGTTCGCCAACAGTCTCGGCATTGCCGGCATGCCGGAGGCCATGGACCTCGCATCTGGGATATCGCCCGCCCGCCTGGCCCTGGTGCAGCGCGAGGCCAAGACCGCCGTTCTGGGCTTGGCGCTGAACTTCCCCGTGCCGCAGCTGCTAGGCGTAATTCCGGGCATCGATCTGGGCGAGGCCTTCCGCGCGCCGCTCGTGATCGACCATCCGGCCCTGCTGATCGCCGGAACGCTGGACGGTCGCACGCCAATGTCCGAGCAGGACGAGGTTGCGGCCCAGTTCCGGCGCAAGGCCCGGGTGACCGTCGAGAATGCCGGCCACAATGTCTTTGAGGCCCATCCCGACGTCCAGGGCCTGATGGTCCGCTTCTTCCGCGGCGAACCCGTCGGCGATACCCGGCTGAGCCTGCCCCCACCGACCTTCAAGCTGGGCTGATCGCACGCCATCCGCCGCGACGTTCTGAATCGTCTCTGAACCAACGCCGTAAACGCCCCTTAACCCTCTTGCGGCAAAAGATGCTGGTTCGAGCGTTCGATACCGGTGTTTCGGAGAGTTTCATGGCGCGAGCAGCGCGGCGTACGGCGGCGGAGCTGTTCTGGGATGCGGTCCGCTACGGCTGGGCCCAGCCCTGGTCAGCCCGGTTCCGCGGCGGACTGGTGACGGTGATCGGTGGCGGTCTGCTGCTGGCCGTCGCCACCTATAATGCTGCCGATCCCAGCCTGAACGCCGCGACCGGCCAGGTCGCGACCAATGCCCTGGGTGGGCTCGGCGCGGCCGTGGCCGACATCCTGATGCAGTCGCTCGGCCTGTCGGGCTGGGGCGCGGCCCTGCTGATGCTGGTCTTCGGCGTGACCCGCGTCTCCCAGGCCGATCCGGCCGCCGAGCGTCACGACCTGCGCCTGCGCGCCCTGGTCGGGACGATCGGCCTGCTGGCCCTGGCCGGACTGCTGTCAGCCCCGCGCCCGCCGGCGGCCTGGCCGCTGGAAAAGGGTCTGGGCGGATTCTGGGGCGACGGTTTGCTGCACCTGATCGCCGCCATCTTCAGCTTCGCCCGCCTGCCCGGAGCCCGCCTGCTGGCGGCCCTGGTCCTGGCCATCGGGGCCCTGATCGCCCTGGCCTATGCCATCGGGGTGCGCCGCTTCGATCCGGAGGCCATCGCCGTGGCCATCGGTGACGCCCTGCAGGCCCGCGACCGGCCCGAGCCTGAACCCGCCCCGGCCGCTGCCAGGGCTCCCCGGGTCCGCAAGGCCGCCGAGGTGCCGGTCCAGGCCCGGCGTCCCGCCCGGCCCGAGGCCGAGACACCCGACCAGGCCTATACCCCGCCGCCGACGGTTGCGGACGACGAGGACGAGGCCCCCGTCCCGGTCCGGCCCCTGGCCATCGCCAAACCCAAGTCCCTGCCCAAGGATAGCGGCCGCGAACAGCGCGAACAGCAGAAGGCTTTCAATTTCAATGACGAAGGCGGCTTCCAGCTGCCGGAGCTGAATATGCTGGCCAAGGCCAAGCCGCGCTCGTCCGAGGTCGATGCCGCCGCCCTGCGCCAGAATGCCCGCCTGCTGGAAAGCGTGCTGGCCGAGTTCGGGGTCAAGGGCCAGATCGACCAGATCCGTCCCGGCCCGGTGGTCACCATGTACGAGCTGGTCCCCGCACCGGGTGTGAAGACCGCCCGGGTCGTGGCCCTGGCTGACGACATTGCCCGCTCGATGAGCGTGATCTCGTGCCGGGTGGCCGTGGCCCAGGGTCGCAATGCCATCGGCATCGAGATGCCCAATTCCAAGCGCGAGACCGTCTATCTGCGCGACCTGCTGTCCAGCCACGACTACGACAAGGCCAGCTCGATCCTGCCCATGGCCCTGGGCGAAACCATCGGCGGCGAGCCCTATATCGCCGACCTGGCCAAGATGCCCCACCTGCTGATCGCCGGCACCACCGGCTCGGGCAAGTCGGTCGGCGTCAATGCCATGATCCTGTCGATCCTCTACAAGCTGCCGCCCGAGAAGTGCCGCTTCATCATGATTGACCCGAAGATGCTGGAACTCAGCGTCTATGACGGCATCCCGCACCTGCTGGCCCCGGTCGTCACCGATCCGAAGAAGGCCATTGTCGCCCTGAAATGGACCGTGCGCGAAATGGAGGACCGCTATCGGCGGATGTCCAAGATCGGCGTGCGCAATATCGGCGGCTATAATGAGAAGGCCAATGAGGCCCTCGAAAAGGGCGAGCACTTCGAACGTACCGTGCAGACCGGCTTCGACGACGCCGGCCGGCCGATCTACGAGACCGAGCAGATCCGTCCCGAGGCCATGCCCTATCTGGTCGTGGTCATCGACGAGGTCGCCGACCTGATGATGGTGGCTGGCAAGGACATCGAAGGGGCCGTCCAGCGCCTGGCCCAGATGGCCCGTGCCGCCGGCATCCACCTGATCATGGCCACCCAGCGCCCGTCGGTCGACGTGATCACCGGCACCATCAAGGCCAATTTCCCGACCCGGATCAGCTTCCAGGTCACCTCAAAGATCGACGCCCGCACCATCCTCGGCGAACAGGGCGCCGAGCAGCTGCTGGGCCAGGGCGACATGCTCTACATGGCCGGCGGCGGACGGGTCACCCGTCTGCACGGGCCGTTCGTCAGCGACGGCGAGGTCGAGGCCGTGGCCCGGTTCCTGCGCGACCAGGGTACGCCCAACTATCTGGAAGAGGTCACCGCCGGCGGCGACGACGAGCAGGAAGAGGCCATCGAGGGTGCCTTCGCCGGCGAGGGCGGGGCCAATGACCTCTACGACCACGCTGTCGCCGTGGTCACCCGCGACCGCAAGGCCTCGACCAGCTACATCCAGCGCCGCCTGCAGATCGGCTACAACCGCGCCGCCTCCCTGATGGAGCGGATGGAGAAGGAAGGCGTGGTCGGTGCCGCCAACCATGCCGGCAAGCGCGAGATCCTGGCCCCGCCGCCGCCGGGCCTTTGAGCTAGAAATATTCCGTTCTCCCCGGCGAAAGCCGGGGCCCAGGTCGATCCCCGGGAGGCTCTGGATCTGGCGAGGGCATAAGGCGCGTCATCCCCAGACGCTCAGGCTGAATCTGGGCCCCGGCTTTCGCCGGGGAGAACGGGGGGCGGGTTTGGCGGTCACTCCCATCAGCCCGCCCCAGGACGGAGCCATCCTTACATCTCACGGCGAGACGATCGCTGGCCTGGAAAGATCGCTCAAGGACGACGCTCCGCGTCGCCGCGACGCGGCCGCCAGAGGCGGTCCTTGACTGATCTTTCCAGACCAGCACGCTGCGGCCTCCAGGAGATTTAGGGATCACACCGACCGGTAGGTCGGTTTGCTCAGAACGGAAACACTTCATGCCAACCACGCTGAAGGCCACCAAGATCGTATTTGCCGTTTGTATGGGTGTTGTTGTCGCCTTGGGCGGTCTGAAAGCGGGCTTTCGCCTATCCGCTTTGACTGTTTATCCATTTATGGGAGCGGCATGTTTGCTTGGGATGTGGGCTGGCCTCCGCCTCATAAAGCTGCGCCGCGCCAAAAGCGCCGAAGCGCTGAGAAATGGTCACTTCACTGACTGACCAGCCGGGCTCCGATTTCAACCAACTGGTCTCCACCCCAGCCCCATTCCAGCGCAACCCACGGCCCAGCCCCCGCGTTCCCCACCGACCCCAACCTGAACGGCCCTTCATCCCACCGCCGGAAAATGGCCTCGGATCGGTCTTTCGCTCGTCACCGCGTCAGGGCAAAGGTTGTCGCTCAAGGAGACCGCATGACCGACACCCCGACCACCCGCCGCGCCCTGATTGCCGCTGCCGGCGCCGGCCTGGCCGCCGCTTCGTTCGGCGCGCCGGTGTTCGCCCAGTCTGGCGGCACCCAGTCCAAGGCTCCGACAGCCGCCGTCCTGACCGCCGAGCAGAAGGCCCTGGTCGACAAGGCCACCGGCTATATCCAGGCGCTGTCCTCGGCCAAGGGACGCTTCATCCAGACCGACCAGCGCGGCACGGTCACCCAGGGCACGCTCTTTCTGCAGCGCCCCGGCAAGGCGCGCTTTGCCTATGAAGGGGCCTCAGGCCTGCTGGTGGTCAGCAACGGCAACAACGTCAATATCTTCGACAGCCGCCTGAAGACCTTCGAGAGCTATCCCCTGAGCCGCACGCCCCTGGCCCTGCTGCTGGCCCGCGAGGTGCGGCTGGATCGCGGCGTCATCATCACCGACGTCCGCCAGCTGGCCGACGGTTTCACGATCGTGGCCCAGGACGCTCGGCGTCAGACCCTGGGCCGGATCAGCCTGGATTTCAGCAGCGCGCCTGTGAGCCTGATCGGCTGGACCGTGAGCGATGTGAAGGGCGGCCAGATCCGTGTGCGCCTGGTCGATTTCGCGAAAACCGGCGAACTGGACCCCAAGCTCTTCGTCCTGACCGATCCGCGTCAGCACCGGGCCGGGGCCAAATCATGAATGTGACATTCCCACAACAGGCAAGAATCAACAGACTAATCGCTTGACTATTAAGCACGTCGTGGCATATTTGACACGCATGGCGACGAGGGCCCGACCCCCTCGCCGCAAACCGTGCCGGATACTATCCCCTCCCGGCGGCGGCATGAGAGACCCGACTTTCGCCCGGATGCTTAAGGCGTCCGGGCGTTTTTCATTTTCGGTCTGGCCCAAACCCTCTAAAGCCACGCCATGCGCCTCCGTATCGCCACCTGGAACGTCAATTCCGTCCGCCTGCGCGCCGAGCAGGTCGCCCGCTTCGTCGACGAGCAGGCACCCGATGTGCTGTGCCTGCAGGAGATCAAGTGCCAGGAGGCCGAGTTTCCGCGCGAAGCCTTTGAGGCGGCCGGCCTGCCGCACCTGAAGATCGCCGGCCAGAAGGGCTGGCATGGTGTTGCCATCGCCTCGCGCCTGCCGCTGGAGGACGCGCCCGTGCTCAAGCTCTGCCGCGAGGGCCATGCCCGCTGCGTCGGGGCGACCGTGGCCGGGGTCGAGATCCAGAACTTCTATATTCCGGCCGGCGGCGACGAGCCCGACCGGGCGATCAATCCGAAGTTCGACCACAAGCTGGACTTCTACGAGACCCTGACCGCCGAGATGAAGCGCCGCGATCCGAAAGCGCCGCTGGTCCTGACCGGCGACCTCAATGTCGCCCCCGGCGAGAACGATGTCTGGAGCCACAAGCAGATGTCGCGGGTGGTCAGCCACACCCCGATCGAGCTGGAAGCCTTTGCGGCCCTGATGGGGTCGCTGAATTTCCTCGACCTGCCGCGCCTGGCCACCCCGGAGCCGGAGAAGATGTTCTCCTGGTGGAGCTATCGCGCCGCCGATTTCCGCAAGTCCAATCGTGGCCTGCGCCTGGACCACATCCTGGCCAGCCCCGGCCTGCGCGATGCGGCGATCGTCGACGGCAAGGTGTCGTCGAAGGTGCATGACACGGTGCGCGAATGGGAACGCCCCAGCGACCACGCCCCGGTGACGGCGGATCTGAAGCTTTAGCCAGTCCGCCCCCGCGCGATCAGAGCCGACAGATAGCTTTCCATCAGCAGCACAAGCTCGTCCTCGAGCACGGCCGGCGACAGGCTGAGGTCCGGCTCGGCCGCCGCCGCCCGCAGCAGACCCGCCACCGCATGGGTCAGGACGAACAGCGACTCCGGTGACAGATCCAGCTGCAGCTCGGCCCGGCCGGCGATTGCGGCCAGAAAGGCCTGATGGTGATGCAGCATGACCGCATCGCCGCCCGCGCCGAACAGGGCATCCAGCAGCACCTTGCGGGTTTCGGGCGTGCCCTCGAAGGTGGTCATCAGGGCCTGGACGATCGGCCGAACACTGCCCAGTTGGGGCGCAGCGATCAGGGTCTCGGCGATCCGGTCCCGCGCGGCCTCGGCGCGGCCCTGGGCCATGGCCGCCAGGATCGCCGACTTGCCGCTGAAGTACTGGTAGAGGGTGCCGATACTGACCCCCGCCCGCTGGGCGATCCGGTTGGTGGTCAGGCTGTCGAGCCCCTCAGCCTCGAGAAGTTGAAAGGTCGCATCGAAAATCGCCGCGACAGTGGCTTCAGCCCGGCCCTGTCTTGGGGTTCGTCGCGTCTTTTCAGTCACTTGCCAGTCCCCTTCGCCGCTCCGTGGCTCGCCGACCAAGGCGAGTAGAAACATGAGCAATGCTTACATAATCTCAGGCTCCGGGCGAGAGACCGCCATCCGGCTGAGGATTTCGAGCATGAACGCCACGATCGAACAGGTCCGGGCCCGGGTCGCCGAGCAGAAGGTCCGCCTGCCGGAGCTCTATGGCGGCATCGATTTCGACCTAGTCCCCGAACGCTTTACCGAGATCCCGGCCGAAAGCGTCGCCCCGAAGGGTGTGGCGGGGGCCGAGCCCTCCGCGGAACAGCTGGACCTGATCCGGGCCTATACCCTGCTGGGCGACCGGGTGGCCGACGCCTATGCCGGCCTGATGCCGCAACACGGCTTTCGCGGTCTGATCGGCCTGCTGACCCGGGCCTGCGACGAGGGGGTGGAGGCAATCCCCGACGCACCGCCCGAACTGGTGGCCTTCATCCGCGACATGGAACAGATTCCCGACTGGCTCGACATGGACCTGGTGCGGGAAGGGGCAAGGCTGGACCGCCCGGCGGCGGCCGTCCTGTCGCCGTTCGCGATCCGCGGGGCCTTTGTCGCAACCTTCATGAACAAATATGCCGCCCTGCCCATGGCCCTGACCGGAACCCTGGGTCATGAGAGCGCCGCTCGCCGGGTCAATGAGACGGCGAGCTTCTTCACCACGACCCTGCTGCCCGGGGCCCTGGAGCGTCACGGGCCCGGCTTCAAGGCCGCCGCCATGGTCCGGCTGATGCATTCCATGGTGCGCTTCAATGCCCTGCGCCGACCCGGTGCCTGGGACGCCCGGGTCTATGGGGTGCCGATCCCCCAGGTCGACCAGATGCCGGCCGGCCTGATCCCGATCTTCCTGCTGAGCTACAAGCTGCTGCGCCAGGGGCGCACCACCTTCACCCCGGCCGAGCGGGCCCGTGTCGAGCTGAGCCGCTATCGCTGCTATCTGCTGGGCCTGCCCGAAGACCTGTTGGCCGACAATCCGGTCGGCATCGTTCAGGCCATGACCGCCCGCAACCAGACCTTAAGGCGCGGCTTCGACGACAAAACCTGCGGCGCGCTGGTCCGCGCCACCCTGTCGGCCTATCTCCCCTCCGATCGCGGCTGGCGAAATCGCCTGTTCAATTCGGTTGAGCGGGGCTTTGCCAAGGTCTTCTTCCTGCGCCAGTTCCTGGGCGGCGATCGCGCTGCGGCCGCAAGGATGGGGGTTGAGATCACCCCGGCGGACCGCATCCTGTTCCTGTTGGTCGCCCTGGTCGTGACCAGTCAGATGGCCGTCTATGGTCTGGCCCTGAAGATCCCGGGCCTGAGGTCGCTGGCAGACCTGAACCTGGTGCGGCAGCTGCGCCGGCACCTGGTCCGCTACGGCCATGCCGAGTTCACGACGGATGCGGCCCAGTATCGTCCGATGGCGGCCAAGGCTGAAGCGGCGATCTAGCCGGAGATCTCGACCAGGCCGAGCTTCACCCAGACGGCCTTGTCCTTCAGGGTCGACCGGATCCATTCGGCATGGACGGCCCGTTCGGCCTCGGTGGAGCGCGGGGCAAGAGGGCGGGGGCGCTGGCCATAGGCCCCGGCCTGTCGCTGTCCGGCCATGGCCTCGGTGACCACTGCCGTCAGTTCCAGGGCGCGTTCCTTGCCACCCTGCAGTTCCAGATAGACCTCGGCCAGCAGATGGGCGTCGATCAGGGCCCCGTGCTTGTCGCGGCTGTCCAGGCTGATCTTGTACCGTTTGCACAGGGCATCGAGCGAATTGTACATGCCCGGAAAGCGCTTCTTGGCCATGGCCAGGGTGTCGACCCAACGGCTTTCCGGCAGGGCCGGCCGACCGCATTTTTCCAGCTCGAAATTGACGAAGCTGCGGTCAAAGGCGGCGTTGTGGGCCACGACCACGCTGTCGCCGACAAACTCGAGGAAGCGATCGGCGATGACCTCGAAGCGGGGCTTGCCGGTCAGGAAGGCACTGGACAGGCCGTGGACCTTTTCGGCCTCGGCCGGCATGTCGCGCAGCGGATCGCAATATTCATGGAAGGACCGGCCGGTCGGCATGAAATCGACGACCTCGATACAGCCGATCTCGACCAGGCGATCGCCGGTCTTCGGATCAAAGCCGGTGGTTTCGGTGTCGAGGATGATTTCCCGGGCCATGGCGTTTCATGCGACCGTTCGACGGCAGCTTCAAGCCGTGGCGCGCAAGCGAGCCAGGATGTCGCGGACTTGTCCACGGGCATGGTCGAGGCCCTGGCTGGTGTCGATCACGAAATCGGCGCGAGCCCGCTTTTCGGCATCGGGAAGTTGGCGGGCCAGGATGGCCTCCAGCTTGGCCTCGTCCATGCCCGGCCGGGCCAGAACCCGGGCCCGCTGGACATCGGCCGGGGCCGAGACCACCACCACCTTGTGGACCCGTTTGTCGCCGCCGGTCTCGTACAGCAGGGGGACATCCAGCACGACGATGTCCTTGCGGTCGGCCGCCGCCTTTTCGAAAAAGCCGATGCGGTCGGCACCGACCAACGGATGGACGATGGCTTCCAGCCTTTGCAGAGCTTCGGGATTGCCCATCACGGCCGCGCTCAGCCGGGTCCGGTCGATGGCTCCATCGACCACCACGCCCGGAAAGGCCGCCTCGACCGGGGCCACCGCTGCGCCGCCGACCGCGTAGAGCGCATGCACAGCGCCGTCTGAATCATAGACCGGCACGCCCTCGGCCTCGAACATGGCCGAGGTGGTCGACTTGCCCATGCCGATGGAGCCTGTCAGGCCGACAATGATCATGGTTCAGGCCTCGCCCAGCAGGTTGAGCGCCAGTTGCCGCACATCGACCTCCGCCGGCGGGGCCTGGCCATAGAAGGCTTCAAACGATGGCACGGCCTGGCGCAGCAGCATTTCCAGGCCATCCACCGTGCGCCGGCCCAGGGCCTGGGCGCGCAGGAGAAACTCGGTGCGCAGTGGCTTGTAGACCATGTCCATCACCACCGCCTCGGCAGGGGTCAAAGCCAGCGGCGCTGCGGGACCGTCGCCGCCGCCCAGGCCTAGCGAGGTGGCGTTGATGATCAGGCCGGCATCGACCAGCAGGTCGGGCAGGGCGGACTCATCGGCGGCGACCACCCGGGTGCCGAACGCCGTGGCCAGCTCTTCGGCCCGGGCCAGGGTGCGGTTGACGATCCGAACCTGCGGCGCGCCCGCCAGCAGCAGGGCCGCGACGGCCCCTCGCGCCGCGCCGCCGGCCCCGAGGATCACGACCGGCGCAGCGCCGATATCGAAACCCGGTGCCTGAACGGCGATAGCCCCGAGCAGGCCGGGGCCGTCAGTATTGTCGGCCCGGATCGTTCCGTCGGCCGCAAAGATCAGCAGGTTGGCGGCCCCGGCCATGCGGGCCAGGTCGCTGGCGGTGTCCGCGACCGCCAGGGCGCGTTCCTTGAAGGGGATGGTGACGTTCAGGCCGCGAATGGCTCCGCCGCGCAGGCCGTCGACAAAGGCTTCAAAGCGATCCTCGGCAGGGGCGAAGGGCACATAGGCGGCGTCGAGGCCGGCCGCAGCGATCCAGGCATTGTGGATGACCGGGCTCATCGAGTGCCTGATCGGCGCGCCGCAGACGCCGGCGACCACCGCCGCGCCGGTGAGGGTGGCGCTCATGCCTCAAGGGCTCCGTGCAGACGCAGGAAATCCAGCAGTCCGACCAGGGGCAGGCCCAATATGGTGAAATAGTCGCCGTCTATGGCGTCGAACAGCTGCACGCCTTCGCTTTCCAGTTCGTAGCAGCCGACACAGTGCAGGATGTGCTCGCCGCGTCGGTCCAGATAGCCATCCAGCCAGGCGTCGCTGAACGGGCGCACGGAAAGCTTGGCGCTTTGCACCACCCGCCAGATCGGCTTGCCGTCGCGGGCCACGACCACGGCCGAATGCAGCTTATGGCTCTGACCGCGGAGCTCCAGAAGGAGAGCCCGGGCCTGGTCCAGGGTTTCCACCTTGTCGATCAGCCGTCCGGCGAAATCCAGGGTCTGGTCGGCGCCGATCACCAGCCCGGGCAGCTTGCCCGAGACCTTGACGGCCTTCAGCTCTGCGAGGGCATCGGCAACCTCGCGCGGCGCCGCGCCTTCAGCCAGCAGGCTGGCCTTGGTGGCCTCCTCATCGACGCCGGCGACAACCGACTCAAAGGTCAGACCGGCATTGCGCAGGATCGCCTGGCGGGCAGAACTCTTCGAGGCCAAGGTGACGGGCGTCAGGCTCATCCCAGAACCTCGACCTGGCCGCGACCGCCGGACAGCAGGTTGATGATCGCCGCGGCGGTCTCCTCGACCGATCGCCGGGTCACGTCGATGATCGGCCAGCCCATCTTCTCGAACAGGCGACGGGCGGCAATGATCTCGCTCCGCACGGCATCCGTGTCGATATAGTCGCTCTCGCGATTTTCTTTCAGAGACAGCAGCCGGTTGCGGCGGATCTGGATCAGCCGGTCCGGCGAGGTCATCAGGCCGACGATCAGGGTGTTCTTGAGCTCAAACAGTTCGGTGGGCGGCGGGCGTCCCGGCACCAGGGGCACATTGGCGGCCCGCACGCCGCGATGGGCCAGATAGATGCAGGTCGGGGTCTTGGAGGTGCGGGACACGCCGACGAGGATCACATCGGCCTGGGTCAGGTCCTGGCCACCCTGTCCGTCATCATGGGCTATGGCATAGTCCAGGGCCTCGATGCGGTCGAAATAGTCGTTGTTCAGGGCATGCTGCGCGCCCACCCGGGTAGAGATGCGTGCGCCGAGATAGCGGGACATTGCGCTGACCACGGGGTCGAGGGCGGCGATACAGGGCATTTCCAGGCGCCGGCAGCCTTCCTCGAGGGCCGTGCGCAGATTGGGATCGATGATGGTGTGCATGACCACACCGGGGGCCCCGGCGATCTCTTCAAGCGCCCGGTCGAGCTGCCGGGTCGAACGCACCAGGGCATAGATGTGCTCGATCGGCAGAATGTCCGTGAAGCGGGCGCAGACGGCCCGGGCCATGGCGTTCAGGGTCTCGCCGGTCGAATCCGAGACGAGATGGATATGGAAATAGGTGGCAAAGCGCGGCGGCGGCCGGTCCTCGCTGGCATGATTGCCCGAACCTTCCTGTGGATCATCCGTTAACGGTTGCTTAACCACTTGGTCTGCCTCTGGGGACGCCCGGGCGCCAAAGCCGTCCCGAAGCGTGATGTCCTAGTGTCGCTGTGATCAACGGCCACATTGACCGCCTAACATCCCCAAGCCGAAGCCGCATCCCTGGATATGTGATCACCTGGGTCCCACACTTCGGGATAAAGGGTTAATGCAAGCTTAAGGCGCGTTGGCTGTGTTAAGAATTTGTTAAGGAAGCTGGGGCCCTGGCCGATCATCCCCAGGATTAACCACACGCCATCCCCCTGTGGGTGAAGACGGGTACAAGCTTGGACGAACGGGGGATTCCGAAGCTACGGCGGCGGTTTTCCCCAGTTCCCACTTGCCCTTCCGCCTCTTCCTCCAAACTTAAGATCTTATTAAGAAATGAAGATGGGCCTTCGGGGTTGAGCCCGAGGGCAGGACAGGTTTTAAGGCCTGCATGAACGCGCCGAACCTCACAGCCCAGACGCCCAAGCTGCTTTCCGTCCTCGCCGGACAGACCGTGGATCGACCGCCGGTCTGGTTCATGCGTCAGGCCGGTCGTTATTTGCCCGAGTACCGGGCCGTGCGCGCCACGACGCCGGATTTCATCAGCTTCTGCTTCGATCCTGAAAAGGCGGCTGAGGTGACGCTGCAGCCGATGCGGCGCTTTCCCTATGATGCGGCCATTGTCTTCGCAGACATCCTGCTGATCCCGGGTGCCCTGGGTCAGAAGGTCTGGTTCGAAGCCGGGGAAGGTCCTCGCCTTGGGGAATTGCCGTCGATCGAGTCCATGGCGGAACTGGCCAGTGAGGCTGGAGCCAGGCTGTCGAACATTGGCGAGACCCTGAGCCGGGTCAGGGCGGCGCTTGATCCCGAAAAGGCTCTGATCGGCTTTGCCGGAGCGCCCTGGACCGTCGCGACCTACATGATTGAAGGCGGGTCCAGCGACCGTGCCGCAGCTCGAACCTTCGCCTATCATCAGCCGGAGAAGCTCGACCGTCTGATCGACATCCTGGTCGAGGCGACCATCGATTATCTCGTCATGCAGGTGAAGGCAGGGGCCCAGGCCCTGAAGCTGTTCGAAAGCTGGGCCGAGGGCCTGTCCGAACCACAGTTCGAGCGTCTGGTCATCCGTCCGCACATGGCCATCGTCCAGGGCCTGCGCGATCGCGGCGTAACTGTGCCGATGATCGGCTTTCCGCGCGGGGCCGGGGCTCTGGTCGAGACCTATGCCTCGGTGGTGCCCGTACAGGGCGTGGCGCTCGACACCCAGGCCAGTGCGGCCATGGGTCAGAGGATCCAGGCCCTGAAGCCGATCCAGGGCGCGCTGGACCCTCTGCTGCTGCGGGCGGGCGGCGATCAGCTTCTGCGCCGGGTCGACCAGATGATCGAGCAGTGGGGCCAGGGGCCCTACATCTTCAACCTCGGTCACGGCATCCTGCCGGACACCCCGATCGCCCATGTCGAGCAGGTTCTGGCCCGGGTGACCGGCAAATGAGCGCGCGCCGGAAGATTGCGGTCGTCCTGTTCAACCTCGGGGGGCCGGACGGTCCTGACGCGGTCCGGCCGTTCCTGTTCAACCTCTTTCGCGATCCGGCCATCATCGGGGCTCCGGCCTTCATCCGCTATCCGCTGGCGGCCCTGATCTCGACGACCCGGGAAAAGGCCGCCAAGGCCAACTACGCCATCATGGGCGGGGGCTCGCCCCTCTTGCCGGAAACCGAGAAACAGGCGGCGGCGCTGGAGGGTGCCCTGGCCGAGGCGCTTCCGGATGCCGAGACCCGCTGCTTCATCGCCATGCGCTACTGGAAGCCCCTGACCGAGGATACCGCCAAGGCGGTTAAGGCCTGGGCCCCCGACGAGGTCGTCCTGCTGCCGCTCTATCCGCAGTTCTCGACCACCACGACCGGATCTTCGGTCAAGGCCTGGAAGAAGGCCTATCGCGGTTCCGGGACCGTCCGGACCATCTGCTGCTATCCGACGGATGATGCCCTGATCGAGGCCCACGCCCGCCTGATCCGGGAGGCCTATGAAAAGGCAGGCAGCCCCAAGCCGGCGCGCTTGCTGTTCTCTGCCCATGGCCTGCCGGAAAAGGTCATCCAGGCCGGAGATCCCTACCAGCAACAGATCGAGGCCACGGCGGCGGCGGTGGCGGCGAAGCTGGGCGACGGCTGGGACTGGAAGGTCAGCTATCAGAGCCGGGTGGGCCCGCTGAAATGGATTGGCCCCTCGACCGATGACGAGATCCTGTCTGCGAGTGAGCAGGGTCTCAGCCTGGTTGTGACACCCATCGCCTTCGTCTCGGAGCATATCGAGACCCTGGTGGAGCTCGACCATGAATATCGCGAACTGGCCGTAGAGGCCGGCTGTCCGACCTATGTCCGGGTTCCGGCGCTTGGGATCGAATCCGGCTTCATCGGCGGTCTCGCCCAGGCGGTGGTCGGGTCGCTGCCCCGCGAAGGGATCGCGCCGGCCTGTGTCTGGCAGTGCGGCGGAGACCGGCGGCAATGTCCGCGGACCCTGGGAGCAGGCGCGTGATCGATTTCCTGGTTCAGAATTTCAATCTGGTTCGCGGGCTGCACATTCTGGCGGTCATTGCCTGGATGGCCGGCATGCTGATGTTGCCGCGCATCTTCGTCTACCACATGAGCGCCGAGCCGGGCTCGCGGATGGACGCGGTGTTCAAACAGGCCGAGCTGCGGATCCTCCGCATCATCATCAATCCGGCCATGATCCTGGCAACGGTGTTCGGCGGGCTGCTGATCCTGGCCGACAGTGCCATCCGCGGCTGGGGCTTCCTGCTTCAGCCCTGGATGCTGACCAAGATCGCGGCGCTGATCTTTCTGTTCGGCTGGCACGGTTTCATGGCCGGCGCGCGCCGCAAGTTCGCCAATGATCAGAACACCCGCTCGGAAAAGTTCTGGCGGATGACCAACGAACTGCCGTTCATCGCGGCGATCATCATCGTCCTGTCGGTGACGACCAAGTTTCTGAACCACTAGGAACCGCGCTGCGGCGCTTGACCCGCCCAGCGGCATGTGGTTCCCATCCAGCTGGCTCCGGCGCATCGCGTCGGGACTGACTCCTCTTTCGGACTGGCGCCCGTCCTGGCGCGCCCCCTGGAGCCTGGCTCCGAAGGTCCGTTCCCCAATCGATCCGCGTCGTCGTCATGGCGCGCTCGCCGTTTACGCGATGGCGTGAAACTGAAATCCTTTCCGGCCGGATCGTTTTTCGCGGTCCGTGCCCCCGTTTGAGTCAAATCATGACCGAAGACACCGAACACGACGTTTCCGCTGAGGAAGCCGTTGTCGACACCACCACCCCCGCCCAGACGGCCGGCGCCGAGTCCGAAGAGGATGGCGGCGACGAAGGCTCCGAGATCAGTGCGGCCGTGGCGGCCCTGGGCCTGAAGACCATGTCCCTGCAGGAGCTGAAGGAGAAATCCCCGGCTGACCTGCTGGCCTTTGCCGAGACCTTCGAGGTCGAGAACGCCAATTCCATGCGCAAGCAGGACATGATGTTCGCGATCCTCAAGACCCTCGCCGAGGAAGGTGTGGAGATCTCCGGCTCGGGCACCATGGAAGTTCTACAGGATGGCTTCGGCTTCCTGCGCTCGCCGGAAGCCAACTACCTGCCGGGCCCGGACGACATCTATGTCTCGCCCTCGCAGATCCGGAAGTATGGCCTGCGCACCGGCGATACGGTGGACGGTGCCATCCGCTCACCGCGCGAAGGCGAGCGCTACTTTGCCCTGACCGGCGTGGCCAAGATCAATTTCGAGGCCCCCGACAACGTCAAGCACAAGATCCACTTCGACAACCTGACGCCGCTCTATCCCGAAGAGCGCCTGAACATGGAACTGCCCGATCCGACCATCAAGGATCGCTCCGGCCGGATCATCGACATCGTCGCCCCGCTCGGCAAGGGCCAGCGCTGCCTGATCGTCGCCCCGCCGCGCGTGGGCAAGACCGTGATGCTTCAGAACATCGCCAAGTCGATCGAGACCAACCACCCCGAGTGCTACCTGATCGTGCTTCTGATCGACGAGCGTCCGGAAGAAGTCACTGACATGCAGCGCACCGTGAAGGGTGAGGTCATTGCCTCGACCTTTGACGAGCCGGCAACCCGTCACGTCCAGGTGGCCGAGATGGTCATCGAAAAGGCCAAGCGCCTGGTCGAACACAAGCGCGACGTCGTCATCCTGCTGGACTCGGTCACCCGTCTGGGCCGCGCCTACAACACCACCGTCCCGTCGTCGGGCAAGGTCCTGACCGGCGGTGTCGACGCCAATGCCCTGCAGCGTCCGAAGCGCTTCTTCGGCGCCGCGCGCAATGTGGAGGAAGGCGGTTCGCTCTCGATCATCGCCACGGCCCTGATCGATACCGGCAGCCGCATGGACGAAGTGATCTTCGAAGAGTTCAAGGGCACCGGTAACTCGGAAATTATCCTGGACCGCAAGGTCGCCGACAAGCGGATCTTCCCGGCCATCGACGTGCTGAAGTCCGGCACTCGCAAGGAAGAGCTGATCACCCCGCGCGACCAGCTGCAGAAGACCTATGTGCTGCGCCGGATCCTCAATCCGATGGGCGCGTCGGACGCCATCGAGTTCCTGCTCGAGAAGATGCGCCAGTCCAAGACCAACGGCGACTTCTTCCAGTCGATGAACACCTGAGTTCAGACGGCCTCACCGCCATACGGAAAAGCCCCGGGGATGACCCGGGGCTTTTTTGTGGTCTGACCGGGTATCTGGCCCTACGGCAGCAGCAGGGTAGCGCCGGTCGTACGTCGGCCTTCCAGGGCCTCATGGGCAGCCCGGGCCTCTGACAGGGGGAAGGTCTGGCCGATGTCGATCCTGACCGCGCCCGATGCGAGGACGGCGAACAGGGCCCGGGCGCTTTCGTCCAGCTCGTCCGTGGTGACGATGTAGTCGAACAGGCGAGGGCGGGTCACGAACAGCGACCTGCTGGACAGCTCCAGCGGTGAGAACGGCGGGACGGGTCCGGAGGCATTGCCGAAGGTCGCCAGGACGCCTCGTCGCGCGAGGCTTTTCAGGCTGGCCTCGAAGGTGTCCTTGCCGACGCCGTCATAAACCACGGCCACGCCTTTGCCGCCGGTGATCTCGGCGACGCGGGCGGCGACGTCCTCATGGTCATAGAGGATCACGTGGTCGGCACCGAGGTCACGGGCGATGGCGGCCTTGGCCTCCGATCCCACCGTGGCAATAACGGTCGCGCCGAGGCTCTTGCACCACTGGACGAGGATCGAACCGACCCCGCCGGCGGCGGCGTGGACCAGAACGACATCGGCAGGTTTCACGTGGAAACATCGCCGGACCAGAAACTCGGCGGTCATGCCCTTGAGCAGCACGGCCGCGGCGACCTCGAGACTGACGCTGTCGGGAACCTTCACGGCCCGGTCCGCCGGAACCGCGGCCGCCTCGGCATAGGCTCCGAGCGATCCATTATAGGCGACGCGATCTCCGGCTGCGAAACGTGTGACGCCCTCGCCGAGGGCCGCGACGACGCCGGCCGCCTCCAGCCCGAGCACCGCCGGCATCTTCATCGGATAGAGGCCAGAGCGGTGATAGGTGTCGATATAGTTCAGGCCGACGGCGTGATGTCTGACGAGGATCTGGCCGGGCCCCGGAGCGGGGAGGGGCAGGTCTACGGCTTCGAGCACCTCGGGGCCGCCGGTGCGCACGGCTTGCATGGCCAGCATCGGATCAGCCCAGATTGGTCTTGAAGAAGGCCAGGCTGCGGCCATTGGCCATGGCGGCGTCTGCGGCGTCGTAGTGCGCGCCGCCTTCCCGGGCAAAGGCGTGGTCGCGGCCGACATAGGTATGGATCTCGATCTGCGGATGGTCCTTCAGGGCGGCCAGGATCACAGCTTGCGCTTCCGGCGGCACGAACTGGTCCTTCTCGGCGATGTGCAACAGAAGGGGACGCGCCAGCTTGTCAGCCTCGCCTACGTGCTTTTCCAGACCCACGCCGTAATAGGACACGCAGGCGTCAGCGTCCGTGCGGGTGGCGGTCAGGAAGGCCAGAAGCCCGCCGAGGCAATAGCCCACGGCCCCGACCTTGCCCGATACACCGTCCATGGCGCGGACAGCCGCAATCGTGGCGGCGATGTCGGCGACCCCGTTGTCCACGTCGAACGCATTGAACAGTTCAAAGGCGCGTTTCCACTCGGCCTCCGACTGGTCGGTGATGTCGATGCCAGGCTCGATCCGCCAGAAAAGGTCGGGGCAGATGGCCACGAAGCCCTGGGCCGCCAGGCCGTCGCAGATATCGCGCATGACCTTGTTGACCCCGAAGATCTCCTGGATCACGACGATAGCCGGCGCCGGGCTTGCCGCCGGATCTGCCTGGGGTCGCGCCACATAGGCCGTAAAGGCGCCGTCAGGCGTGGTGATGCTGAGGGTCTCGCTCATCGGGGCTCTCCGTCCTAAGGGGTCGATGTGACTTTCGACCAAAGCGCTCTAACGTGCCGCGTCGGGCCTGGCCCATAACAATATTGTGCCCTGACCTGAGGGAACCACCATGAAGATGACCATCGAGATCGACTGTACCCCCGTGGAAGCGCGCACCTTCCTCGGCCTGCCGGATGTCAGCCTGCTCAACGACCACATGGTCAAGGAGATGCAGACCCGGATGGACGCCAATATGGCCATGTTGGCGCCCGAGGAGCTGATGAAGAACTGGATGGCCTTCGGCACCGGGGCCCAGGACCAGTTCCGCAAGCTGATGACGGCGGCGGCTGGCGCGGCGGTCGGCAAGCGCGACTGATGAGCGATACGATCTTCGCCCTGGCTACGGCGGCCGGACGGGCGGCTGTGGCTGTGGTTCGGATTTCGGGTCCGGCCACCTTGCACGTGGTCTCGGCCCTGGCCGGCAAGGTACCGCCGGCGCGCCTTGCGGCCTTGCGGCGGCTGAAGCATCGGGGCATCGAGCTGGACGAGGCCCTGGTGCTGCGGTTCCAGGGGCCGGCGAGCTATACCGGCGAGGATGCAGCAGAGTTTCACGTGCATGGCGGCCGGGCCGTCGTCGATGCCCTGATGCTGGCTCTGGCGGATCTGGGGCTGAGGCTGGCTGAGCCCGGTGAGTTCACGCGCCGGGCCTTCGAGAACGGCAAGCTGGATCTGGCCCAGGCCGAAGGTGTGGCCGATCTGATCGACGCCGAGACCGAGGCCCAGCGTCGCCAGGCGCTCGGCCAGGTCGGGGGAGCCTTGACCCGGCGCTATGATCGCTGGCGGGATCTGCTGGTTGAATCCCTGGCCATGCTCGAGGCGGCGGTAGACTTCCCGGATGAGGATCTTCCCGAGGCCGTGGCCCAACGCGCGCGTCCTGGGCTGGTGGCCCTGGCCTCCGAGATCGATGCGGCCCTGGCCGATGTTTCCCGTGGTCACAGGGTGCGTGACGGCTATCGGATCGCCCTGGTCGGGGCACCCAATGCCGGCAAGAGCACGATCCTGAACGGTCTGGTCGAACGTGAGGCGGCCATTGTCACCGCCATTGCCGGTACGACCCGTGACATTATCGAGGTGCCCCTGGAGCTTGGGGGCTACCGGGTGTTGCTGGCCGATACGGCCGGCCTGCGTGATACCGACGACGTGGTCGAAGCCGAGGGTGTCCGCCGGGCCCGGACCTGGTCGAGCGAAGCGGATCTGCGGCTCTGGATCGTCGATGGTTTTCACGTGGAACAACTCGACCGCGACGAAGGCCCTGTTCTGTCGGCGGGGGACTGGGTGGTGATCAACAAGATGGATATCGCCGATCCGGCCGCCGCGTCGTTGGCGGCCGAGGGGCTGCGGAACAGGGGTCTGATGGTAACCACCGTCTCGGCCCGGGCCCCGGGTGAGCTCGACCGGCTCAAGGCGGCCCTGGTGGACCACGTGACGGAAGCCTTGTCGGGCTCTGAGTTTCCGGCCGCGACGCGCTTGCGGCATGCCGAACGTTTGCGGGAAGCCCGTGCGTTTCTGGTCAGGGCTCTGTCGTCGGAGGGCCTGGAGGTTGAGCTGGCGGCCGAAGATGTCCGACTGACCGCCCGCGCCCTGGGCCGGATCACCGGCACGATCGATGCCGAGGATGTGCTGGACCGGGTCTTCTCGAGCTTCTGCATCGGCAAGTAGGGTTTCACGTGGAACACTGACAGCTTGTCCACAGGCTGATCACAGTTGCGTCCCGGCTGTTTCACGTGAAACGTCGCGGACTCAGATCGACCTTTTTGCCCCAAGCGCGTATAGAGAAGTCCAGCGCCCCCGCCAGACCCGGGGGCGTTCGCATTGAGGCCTATTGCTTTGTCCAACTCCTGGGATGTCATCGTCATTGGCGGCGGTCATGCCGGCTGCGAAGCCGCCAGTGCGGCGGCGCGGACCGGTGTGCGAACGCTGCTGTTGACGCACAAGCTCGAGACCATCGGCGAGATGTCCTGCAACCCGGCCATTGGCGGCCTGGGCAAGGGCCATCTGGTTCGCGAAATCGACGCCCTCGACGGCGTCATGGGCCGGATGGCTGACAAGGCCGGGATCCAGTTCCGGATGCTCAATCGCTCCAAGGGGCCTGCCGTGCGGGGGCCGCGCTCCCAGATCGATCGCCGGCTCTATCGCGAGGCGATGCAAGCCGAGCTGAATGCCACGTGTAACCTCGAGATCATTGCAGCGGCCGCCGAAGATCTCGTCGTCAAAGACGGCAAGGTTGCCGGTGTGGTCGATGGGGACGGGGTGACCTATCGGGCACCGCGGGTGGTCCTGACCACCGGCACCTTCCTCAAAGGGGTCATCCATCTGGGCGAGACCCGTACCCCGGCCGGTCGGGTCGGGGATGCGCCGTCAATCGGTCTGTCCGACCGGCTCTATGGCCTGAACTTCCACATGGGACGGCTCAAGACTGGCACGCCGGCCCGTCTCGACGGCGCGACGATCGGCTGGGATCGCCTCGAGATGCAGGCGGCCGATGAAGAGCCGGTACCGTTTTCGTTTCTGACCGATCGGATCACCGTCCCGCAGATCCAGTGCGGCGTGACCTATACGACGGCAGAGACCCACCAGATCATCGCCGATCGCCTGGGCGAATCCGCCGTCTATGGCGGTCGTGCCACGGGGATTGGGCCGCGCTATTGCCCCTCGATCGAGGACAAGGTGGTGCGCTTCGCCGACAAGACCAGCCACCAGATCTTTCTGGAGCCGGAAGGCCTCGACGATCCGACCGTCTATCCCAACGGGACTTCGACCTCGGTTTCGGAAGAGACCCAGCTGATGTTCCTGCGGACCATCCCGGGTCTGGAGCAGGTCGAGGTCAAGCGCTTCGGCTATGCGATCGAATATGACTATGTCGATCCCCGTGAACTGTTCCCGACCCTGGAGACCAAGCGCCTGCCCGGTCTCTATCTGGCCGGCCAGATCAACGGCACGACCGGCTATGAGGAGGCGGGGGCCCAGGGTCTGGTCGCCGGCCTCAATGCCGCTCTGGCGGTTCAGGGCCGTGAGCCTGCGATCTTCGCCCGCGATGAAGCCTATATCGGCGTGATGATCGACGACCTCGTCACCCGTGGCGTCACGGAGCCCTATCGGATGTTCACCAGCCGGGCCGAGTTCCGCCTGACCCTGAGGGCCGACAATGCCGATCAGCGTCTCACCGATCGCGGCATAGCCCTTGGCCTGGTCGGCCCGGTGCGCGCCGAGGCCTGGGGGGCCAAGAAGGCCCAACTGGAGGCCGCCCGGGCCTTTGCCCGGTCGGTTAGCCTGACCCCACCCGAAGCCCAGAAGGCGGGCTTCAAGGTCAAGGAAGACGGTGAGCGCCGCAATATCTTCGCCCTGCTGGCCTATCCGGATGCGACCCTGGACCGGCTGGCTGAGGTCTGGCCCGAGGTTTCCACGTGGAACATGGCCGTCCGGGAGCAGATCGAGATTGAGGCCACCTATGCGGGCTATCTCGACCGCCAGCGCGCCGATGCCGAATCCTTCCGCAAGGAGGAAGATCTCCGCCTGCCCGCCGATCTCGACTATGGGGCCATTGGCAGCCTTTCGAACGAGGTCCGCGAGAAGCTGGTGAGGGTCAAGCCCCTGACCCTGGGCCAAGCCGCCCGGATTGAAGGCGTGACGCCGGGAGCCCTGACCGCGCTCCTCGCCCACGTGCGCCGTCATGCCGCCTGAGATCCTGACCCAGAGCCCGCCACCGGCCGAGCCGATGCTCGATGCAGCGGCTTATCAAGCCCTGACCGGGGTCTCGGACCGCCAATTGGCGGACCTGGCCCGCTATCAGGAGCTGCTGGCCACGTGGAACGCGGTGATGAACCTCGTCGGCCCGGCGACCCTGGCCACCTATTGGACAAGGCATGCCCTCGACAGCTCGCAGCTGCTCGATCTGGCTCCCGGCGCAAAGATCTGGGCAGACCTTGGTGCCGGGGCGGGTCTGCCCGGGGTCGTTCTGGCCATACTTCTGAAGGACACACCGGGTGCGACCGTCCATCTCGTCGAGAGCATGGCCAAGCGCTGCCGGTTCCTGTCCGAGGTGGTTACCGCCCTCGACCTGCCGGCCCAGGTGCACAATGCCCGGGCCGAAGACCTGAAGCTCAAGGTCGAGGTCGTGACGGCCCGGGCCTGCGCGCCGATGACCCGGCTGCTGGGGTTCTCGCAACCCTATCTGCAGCGGGGTGCCCTGGGCCTGTTCCTCAAGGGGCAGGATGTCGCCAGTGAGCTGACCGAGGCCGAGAAGGCCTGGGTATTCGATGCCGAACTGCGACCCAGCCAAAGCGACCCTCGGGGTCGGATCGTTCAAGTAAAGGGGCTTTCCCGTGTCCGCTAAGCCACTCCAGCCGCTCCGCGTTCTCGCCATCGCCAACCAGAAGGGCGGCGTCGGCAAGACCACGACGGCGATCAATCTGGGCACGGCCCTGGCTGCCTGTGGCGAACGGGTCCTGCTGATCGACGCCGATCCGCAGGGCAACTGTTCGACGGGCCTCGGCATCACCCGCCAGCAGCGTCGCACAACCCTCTATGACGTGCTGATGGGAGAGTCGCCGGTGGTCGATGCCGCCGTGTCGACCAGCCTGCCGGGTCTCGACGTCGTGCCGGCTGATGCCGACCTGTCCGGTGTCGAACTGGAACTGGGTCAGACGGCCCGCCGGTCCTACCGGCTGCGCGACGCCCTTGAGCCCCTGCGGGCCGGCGGGCCCTACACCTATGTCCTGATCGATTGTCCGCCGTCGCTGAACGTCCTGACCGTCAATGCCATGACCGCCGCTGATGCGGTGTTCGTGCCCCTGCAGTGCGAGTTCTTCGCCCTCGAAGGTTTGACCCAGCTGATCCGGACCATCGAGCGGGTCCGCGGCAGCCTCAATCCGCACCTCGAGATCCAGGGTGTGGTCCTGACCATGTACGACAAGCGCAATAGCCTGTCCGAACAGGTGGCCAAGGACGTCCGGGCCCATTTCGGCGACAAGGTCTATGACGCTGTCATTCCGCGCAATGTGCGGGTTTCTGAGGCGCCGTCCTTCGGCAAGCCCGTCCTGCTCTATGATCTGAAATGCGCCGGTAGCCAGGCCTATCTGAAACTGGCCCGGGAAGTGATCAGCCGCGAACGGGCCCGCCTGTCCCAGGCCGCCTAGAACCAGAACAACAGTCGTTTCGAGCTTGAAGATGGAGTCCGTCGTGGTGGGAGAGCCGGGTATGGCCGAAGGGCGTAGGGGTTTGGGTCGCGGTCTGTCCGCCCTGCTGGGCGAGGTCGAAGCCGCGCCGGCCCAGGCCCCGGGCGAACGGCTCGGCGGGGCCAATGAGGCTCCGATCGAACTGCTGCGGCGCAATCCTGACCAGCCTCGCCGGACCTTCCGGGAAGACGATCTGGTCGAGCTGTCCAACTCGATCCGCGAAAAGGGCATATTGCAGCCCATCCTGGTGCGGCCGGCCCCAGGCGCGGACGGGGAATACCAGATCGTCGCCGGCGAACGCCGCTGGCGTGCGGCCCAGCGCGCCGGTCTGAAGACGGTGCCGATCCTGGTCCGCGATCTGGATGATCTGGCGGTCCTTGAGATCGGCATCATCGAGAACGTCCAGCGGTCTGATCTGAACATCCTGGAAGAGGCCCTGTCCTACCGGGTGCTGATGGACAAGTTCGACCGGACCCAGGACAACATCGCCCAGACCATCGGCAAGAGCCGCAGCCATGTCGCCAACACCCTGCGGCTTCTGGCCCTGCCCGATGAGGTCCAGGCGCATCTGGTCAGTGGCGAACTGTCTGCGGGCCATGCCCGCGCCATCGCCGCGGCGGAGGACCCGGCGGCCCTGGCCCGCGAGATCATCGAGCGCGGTCTTTCGGTTCGTGACACCGAGGCCCTGGCCCGCAAGTCACCGGGCGGCGGGTCGTCCAAGAGCAAGGGTGGCCGTCCCGCCAAGGTCAAGGACACCGACACCCAGGCGCTCGAGCATGACCTGTCCTCGGTGCTGGGTCTGACCGTGGTCATCGATCACCGCGACGGTGCCGGTCAGCTGACCGTCAGCTACGCGACGCTCGAACAACTCGACGACCTTTGCAACCGTCTGACGCGCGGGGTCTGATCAGGCGCACACAATGGGATTTCGAAAGGTGTGAAACCACAGGTTTTGACCCCGCTCTGTGGCGCACAGAAGGGCGTCCTTCCGTACGCGGGGAAGCACCATTTTTGTCAGACGACGTTGAAATTCGCGAAAATCGTCGCAAGACGCTGTTCCGCAAGGCTTTCCCGAAAGTCATCCACAGGTGAGCAAAGGCCCGTTTTCGGGCCGTTCTGGGCCTAGAGGCCCAGACGCCGGGCCCGGCCGGCGATCATCAGGGCGAGGCGTTCGGAAATCAGCTGGTCAGGCGATCCCGAGGTCTTGCAGGCCCGATCGGCATTGAGGATCTCGCCCTGGATCTCCAGCAGCAGGTCCAGGGTCCAGGCCCGGGCCTGGCGCAGAAATTCGCGTTCCTGTTTCCAGAACACGCCGGAGGCCTTGGCGGCCGCCGTCAGGTCAATGCCGTTCTTGTGCAGGGTCAGGGTCCGGCGCAAGCGACCCAGGTGGTAGCCCATGGCCCGCACCGCTGCGGGTCCGCCTTCGCCTTCGGCGGCTGCGCGCCGCAGACCGGCCTGGGCCGCCCCGAGCCGACCCCCAAAGGCATCGATGGCCGCGTCACCCAGAGAGGCCTCCGGCTCGACGCCGAGAAACTCGGTCAGGTCGGCGGCGGTGGCGTTGACGCCGCTCCCGGGGCCGAGGAACAGGGCCAGGCGCTCGATCTCCATCCGGGCCACGCCGCGTTCCTTGGGCAGGCGTGAAACAAAAAGATCGAGGGCCTCGCCGTTCAGGCTGACCTTGTCGCGGGCCAGGGTTTCGCGCGCCAGGCGAGCCATGTCGCCGGCCTCGTCCTCGTAGCAGGGAATGACCGCGCAGCCGGCGGCCTTCTCGCCGACCTTGCGCAGGCTTGAGTCGCGGCCCAGAGCGCCGGCCTCGACGATGAACAGGGCTTCGGGATTGAGCTGGCCGTCGACATGGCGGGTCAGGGCCTCGGCCGTCGCCTTGTCTGGTCCGGCCTTGTCTCCGGTCAGACGCAGGCGGACCAGCCGCCGCCCCCCCATCATCGACAGGGCCGAAAGCTCTTCCTCCAGCTTGCCCGGATGGGATTCGACATCGCTCTCGGTCAGCTGGGCGGTATCGAACGGATCGTCGGGCCGGGCAAAGAGCCGCTTGGCCAGCTGATCGGCCCTATCGCGCACCACGCCGCGATCCTTGCCATAGATGACGACGGCCCGGATGTCCGGGGCCGGGTCCTTCAGGAACCGTTCGACATCCGGCCGCTTGGACAGGATCATGGTGCGGGCGTCAGGACTTGATCTTGCGACCGCCGGCCATCCAGGCGGCGAGATCCAGCTGGATGTTGCGTGCCACCTCGACGGCTGCCCGTTCCTGACCGTCATTCTGGGCCACGATGGCCGAATAGGGCTGGTCGGCCGAGTCATAGGTCACAGCGGCCTCGCTACGGCCTTTGCGGACCTCTACGCCGGTCTTGGCGTCCAGAAGGCGCCAGTTGACCACCATCCGCAGTTCATAACGGTTGGCGACATTGTCGACCCGGACGCCCCGGGCATAGCGCTGCTCGTTGATGGCCAGCGTCAGCCGGTAGGCCGACGGCGAACCACTGCTGCGCACAAAGGCGTCATCCAGTTGCTCGCGCAGCAGGAAGCCCGCGCGGCCATCAGGCGCGACGGTTTCGATGGCCGCCAGTCCCGGCGTGACGCCCGGCGTCGCATAGAGCGGCGTGAACCCGCAGGCCGAAAGGCCGAGAGCCGAAGCGGCGAGGGCGCCCACCAGGAAAATGCGTGTCATGGGTCAGTTGGCCACGATGTTGACGATACGGTCCTTGACCACGATCACCTTGCGGACCGTGACCCCCTCAAGGTGGGCCAGAACGGCGGGATCGGCCAGCGCGATCTTTTCGACCTCGGCTTCGGCGAGGCCGGCCTTGACCTTGATCTCGCCACGGCGCTTGCCGTTGATCTGGATCGGCAGGGTGCGCTCGTCATCGGCGGCCAGGGCGGCGTCGGCTACGGGCCAAGGCGCATCGACCACCAGTCCCTCGGCGCCGAGGCTGGCCCAGGCTTCTTCCGCCAGGTGCGGGGTAAAGGGGGCCACAAGGCGCGCCAGGATGTGCAGGGCTTCCTTGCGGGCGGCCAGCACAGCGGGCGTCGCACCTTCGGCCGGCGCGGCCTTCAGGGCATTGAGGAACTCGTACAGACGGGCCACGCCGCTGTTGAAGCGGAAACCCTCGATGCTGTCGGTGACGAAGCCGATCAGCTTGTGGGCCGACTTGCGCAGGGCCAGGGCCGTCTCGTCGGCCGGATCATGGGCAAAGTCGCCGGACGGCTGGCTGTCGAACTCGTTCCACAGTCGGTGGGTGAAGCGCCAGGAGCCTTCGACGCCGCTATTGGTCCATTGCACATCGCGTTCGGGCGGGCTGTCGCTCATCACGAACAGACGGGCGGCATCCACGCCATAGGCGTCGAAGATGTCCTCGGGGGCGACGACGTTCTTCTTGGACTTCGACATCTTCTCGATGTCGCCGATCGTGATCGGCTCGCCGGTCGTAGCGTGCTTGGCGGTGCGGATGTTGTTTTCCGCCGTTACCACAACGTCGGAGGGTTCGACCCACTCGCCGGCGGTGTTCTTGTAGGCCTCGTGGGTGACCATGCCCTGGGTGAACAGGCCCGCGAAGGGTTCTTCCACCGATACCAGGCCCTCGTCCTTCAGGGCGCGGGTAATGAAGCGGGCATAGAGCAGGTGCAGGATCGCGTGCTCGACCCCGCCGATATACTGGTCGACCGGCATCCAGTGATCGGCCGCCGCCTTGTCGATGCACTCGGCCGCCTCCGGATTGGCGAAGCGGGCGAAGTACCAGCTGCTGTCCATGAAGGTGTCCAGCGTGTCGGTCTCGCGCTGGGCCGCACCGCCGCAGGACGGACAGGTCGTGTGCTTCCAGGTCGGGTGGCGGACCAGCGGATTGCCCGGCTTGTCGGCCTCGAAGGTGACGTCGTCCGGCAGCACCACCGGCAGCTGGTCTTCCGGCACCGGAACGGGGCCACAGGCCTCGCAATGGATGATCGGGATCGGGCAGCCCCAATAGCGCTGGCGGCTGACGCCCCAGTCGCGCAGGCGATAGACCGTCGCGCCCTGGCCCTGTTCCTGGGCCTCGATGCGGGCGATCGCCTCGGACTTGGCAGACTCGATATCCAGGCCGTCCAGGAACGACGACTTGTAGATCGAGCCGGGACCGACATAGGCCTCCTTGCCGATCTCGAAGGACGCCGGGTCCTCGCCGGGCGGCAGAACCACCGGCAGCACCGGCAGGTCGTACTTGCGGGCGAAGTCCAGGTCGCGCTGGTCATGGGCCGGGCAGGCGAAGATCGCCCCGGTGCCGTAGTCCATCAGGATGAAGTTGGCGATCCAGACCGGCAGGGTGATGGTCGGATCCAGCGGATGGACCACACGCAGGCCGGTGTCGCGACCCAGCTTTTCGGCCCCCTCGATATCGGCTTCCGAGGTGCCGCCCTTGCGGCATTCGGCGATAAAGGCCTGCAGCTCGGGATTGCCGGCCGCTAGCTGCTCGGCCAGCGGATGCTCGGGCGCGATCCCGACGAAGCTGGCCCCGAACAGGGTATCGGGACGGGTGGTATAGACCTCCAGCCCTGCGTCATGGCCGGCCGGTGCAGCGCCATCGAACTTGAAGGTGAAGCGCAGGCCCTTGGACCGGCCGATCCAGTTCTCCTGCATGATGCGGACCTTTTCAGGCCAGCGATCCAGGGTCTTCAGGCCCTCGATCAGGGCGTCTGCATAGTCGGTGATGCGCAGGAACCACTGGGTCAGCTTGCGCTTCTCGACCGGCGCGCCCGAGCGCCAGCCCTTGCCGTCGATGACCTGCTCATTGGCCAGGACGGTCATGTCGACCGGGTCCCAGTTGACCGAGGCTTCCTTGCGATAGACCAGGCCGCGCTGCAGCAGCTTCAGGAACCAGGCCTGCTGCTTGCCGTAATATTCCGGATCACAGGTGGCGAACTCGCGCGACCAGTCGATCGACAGGCCCAGGGCCTTCAGCTGCTCGCGCATGGCGGCGATATTGTCGTAGGTCCAGCCCTTGGGGTGGACGCCGCGCTCCATGGCGGCGTTTTCGGCCGGCATGCCGAAGGCGTCCCAGCCCATCGGGTGAAGAACGCTGAAGCCCTGGGCGCGCTTGTAGCGGGCCACGACGTCGCCCATGGCATAGTTGCGCACATGGCCCATATGGATGCGCCCCGATGGATAGGGGAACATCTCGAGCACATAGTATTTCGGCCGCGCGTCCGAGATGTCCGCCGTCCGGAAAACGTCGGCTTTCGCCCAGGCGTCACGCCATTTGGGCTCGGTGTCTTTGGGATTGTAGCGGGCCATGAAAACCGGGTGTCTAGATATGCCAATAGCGCCCCAGGCAGGCGCGTCCGCAGACATATAAGCGGTTTCGCGGCCGGAGCGCGCTCGAAAGTAGGGGAATTCGGGTCTTCGTCGCCGCGCGGCGAAGACCCGTCAGGGGGTTAGCCCTTGATATTGGAGAGCCGAAGCTGACGCGCGCGGGTCAGGATCGCATTTTCGATATCGGTGGCCGTCTGGTCAGCCGCCGGCACATCGGTCCAGCCGCCGGCACCGTCCTTGGCCTGCTTGAACACATTGACGTTCAGGCCGTCAGCGCGAAAGGCGGGTGTCCAGGATATAGATGGTCGCCTTGAAGCGCTCATCGGGCTTTTCCGGGTTCACATACCAGTCGGTGACGATCACGCCGCCATAGGGATCGGCCGAGGCCAGGGGCATGAAGGCCAGGGTGTCGAGGGTCGCCCGCCACAGATAGCCATTGACGCCGATCGAGCCTTCGCTGGCCGGGGCCTTGCCGCCGCCGCCGCCCAATCCCTTGAAGGGATTGAAACCGCCCACGTCGTCTTGCGACACGGTCTGGAACACCTTGGGACCCTTGGTGCTGCCGCAGGCCGAGAGGCCCAGAACCGACAGCGCCAGCATGCCGGCAACGACGCCCCGCAACACTGACCCACGCTCAAACGCCATAGTATCTCGCTCCAATGTCTCGCCGGCGCGATCGCGCAATCTGGCGCGCCCCCGCGGCCGGAGCCGGTCTATAGCATGGCCGCGCTGCCTCAAAACAGGAATCGCGTGACTGGTCCGCCACAGGCGCCGCCTGAATCGCATTCATCGTCCGATTGTGCGACCAAACGCCGGTTGACCACGTTAGGGTCAGGCCATTAAGCGATCATAAGGGCGCACATTCTACAGTCGGGATGTGTGTGGTTTGGGACAGGCGACAAGACAGTGATGACCGCGACGCGTTTCATTACAGCCGGTGCAGCGGCGCTGATCCTCACGGGATCGGCGACGATCGCCCAGGCGCAGGTCAAGACTCGCGCCGCTACGCCTGACTTTACCGTGAAGAACGACTTCACCAGCAACCCGAAGGGCGTGTTCAGCCCGCAGGACTCCCGCAAGACCCTGCAGTGGGACGCCAAGAAGGGCAAATGGGGCCTGAAGCTGGGTCTCGACCAGCCGCTGGGCCGCGAAATGGAACTCAAGGACGTCGAGGCCGGTGCCTATTTCAAGGTCACCCCGTCCATTCGCGTCGGTGGTGCGGTGGCCCTCGGCGACAACAATCCCGCCCTAGCCGCCCGCAAGGCCGAGCCAGTTGAGCCCGCGCCGCGCGTCCGCCTCGAAACCGCGTTCAAGTTCTAACTCAGCAACGCGTCGACGGCCGCCAGGCCAACGATTCCCGTCCCTTCCAGCTGTTCAACTGTTTCCGCCCGGATTCCGCCCAGGGCGTAGATCGGTGTGTCAGTCATCCCGACCCATCGCCGAAGACCCTCCACGCCCAGGGGTGTTCCGGCTGACGGGCTGTTGCTGGCGAAAACCGGCGAAACGAATAGTGCATCTGCGCCCAGGGCGCTGGCGGTTCCGACAGCCTCCGCATCATGGGCCGCCTGGGTCAGGATCCAGTCGGATCGCCTCGCCCGGATCGTCGGGGCCGTGTTCCCGAGCCTTTGCGGCAAGTGAAGTCCGTCGGCACCGATCGTCTTGGCCAGGTCCTCATCCGCGCCGACCAGCAGGAGAAGGCCTCTCCGGTCGGCGATACGCCTCAGCCTTTGGCCCTGATCGACGGCATCGGCCGCGCCAAAGGCCCTGAACACCACCGCAGCATGCCTCGGCAGGCGCTCGGCGACGGACTCGGGGTCCGGCACCCTGGCCGGGTCGGTGAAGAAAACCAGGCTCGGCAGCACAATTCCCCGCACCGTCCTTGGCGCAAGGGTTCTGGCCGTCCTAGACAGGACCTCCAGTTCACCGCCGGCCTTCACGATCATGTCAGACGTCTCCCAAACCAGCCCCCTGGCCTCAATCCGGGCCCGCATTGCTGCGGCCGAGGTTGCGGCCGGTCGTGCGCCGGGCTCGGTCACGCTGGTGGCTGTGTCCAAGACCCAGCCCTGGGACCATATCGCCCCGGTTCTGGCGGCTGACCAGACGGTGTTTGGTGAAAATCGTGTCCAGGAGGCCATTGAGCGCTGGACGCCGCATCGCCCCGGCCTGGAACTGCGGCTGATCGGTCCGCTGCAGACCAACAAGGCGCGCGAAGCCGTCGGCTTCTTTGATGTCCTTGAAACCCTGGACCGCGAAAAGCTGGCCCGCGTTCTGGCCGACGAAATCCAGCGCCAGGGCCGGGCGATCCGCCTCTATGTCCAGGTCAATATCGGGCAAGAGCCGCAGAAGGCCGGAATTTCGCCGGCGGAGGCCGACGCCTTCATCGCCGCCTGTCGCGGGCCCTATGGCCTGACCGTGGAGGGCCTGATGTGCATTCCGCCCGCCGAGGATGATCCCGCGTCCCATTTCGCCGCCCTGAGGGCCATTGCGCAGCGCAACGGCGTCGAGAAGCTGTCCATGGGCATGAGCGACGACTTCGAGACCGCGATTGCCCAGGGGGCCACCTCGGTGCGGGTGGGCTCGGCGATCTTTGGGGTCCGCGCGCCGCAGTGAGAAGCGGTCCGGGCCAAAGGTCTCTTGGGGCACCCCTGCGGGGCGAAACCCTTAACCGGGCACCGAAGACGCTTTGCGGAATTGCTGGGGCGTAAGCCCTGTCTCGAGTTTGAACGCCCTGTTGAAGGGACCGATAGAGCCAAAGCCGCAATCATAGGCGATCGTGAGAATGGGCAGGTGCTCGTAGGCGGGATCCGCCAACTGCCGTTTGGCCTCCGTGATGCGGAAATGGTTGGCCATCTGGTTGAAGTTGCGAAAGCCCAGGGGCCCCGTGATGCAAGCCGTGATCTTGTAGTCGGGTTCGCCGAGGCGGCGGGCCACATCCGCCACTTTCAAACTCTGGCGGGTGTAGAGGCCGTCCTGCACCATCAGCTGCCGAAGCGCCGGGGCCAGGCCGTTGGCGTCGCTCGTTCTATCGCGCTGCCGTTCCGGCCGGGTGACCGACAGGGGATGTCGATGGCGGTACCAGATGGCCGCCCCCATCCCCAGCAGAGAGAAGATGGCACAGGCGGTTTTGATGGCCATCCGCTCCTGCGCGGTCAGCTCGCCGGCCGGGGCACCGCCCACCCAGATGACCGCAATGGCCAGCGAGGCCAGGTAGCCGGCCATAAAGGTCAGGCGAAAGCCTTGCTCGCCCCGATTCAGGCTCGAGTTCAGGCCCTTCAAGGGTTCGATGGCGGCCAGCAGGAGGAGGGCCGAGCTGACCAGCTCGCCCAGATTGCCAACCATGCGGGGCAGGGGTCCGGCACTCGCGCCTGACCAGCGCAGGACGGCGCCGGACGCCACCAGGATCAGAACCAGCCCGAGCGGCCACAGTTCCCGCCGGGGCCTGGCAGGCTGAAAAAGGGCGCGGACCAAGAGCCACGACCAGCCGCAGGTCGCGTCGCCCGCGATCGCGACCAGTTCGGAAACCAGGCCCAGCCGGCGTCCGATGATCTGGCTGAGACAGAATGCACCCACGGCCGCGGCGAAGAGCGCGCCATAGAGGAGCGTATCGTCTGGACGGCCTCCGCTGCGCGGCGTCGTGCCCAGGCCCTCAGCGCGCATGGAACCCCTGTTCCTCAAGCCGGCCGCTCATGAGCAAGCTCCAAAAAACCTGACCGATTTCCAAATCGGCGAGAACGTCGCTGTGAAAACCCGCACGCCTTGGCCGATCGCAATCCGCCGAGAGTAGAACGAACATGACGACAGCAGAACTTGCAATTCCATCAAAGACCGCTTCGCCGGGCGAAGCCCTTCTGAGGCGAGCAGGTGTGGCCTGGTTCCTGGTCGCCGCAGCCGGCCAGGGTGCCTTCATCTGGATGATCATCGCCCACTATGGTCGCAGGACCATGGCCGGCGATCTGGCCGGGTGGAACGACAAGCCCATCATCAAGGGCTACGTCTCCGCCGATGACCTGGGCAACCTCATGTTCGCGGTCCATGTGCTGCTGGCGGCGGTGGTGACGCTCGGCGGCCTCTTGCAGCTTGTACCGGCGATCCGTCGAAAACTGCCCGCCCTGCATCGCTGGAACGGACGGCTGTTCTTCATCATCGCCTATGTGATGGCCCTCGGCGGGTTCTGGCTGACCTGGGTGAGGCCCACCTATCTTTCGCTGATTTCGGCGGTTTCGGTTTCCCTCAATGGTGTGCTGATCCTGGTCATTGCCGGTCTGGCCTGGCGGTTTGCCGTGACCCGGAAGTTCGAGGCCCATCGCCGCTGGGCCATGCGCGCCTTCATGGTCGTCAATGGGGTCTGGTTCCTGCGCGTCGGCATCATGGGCTGGGTGGTGGTGTCTGGCGGCGGCCTCGGCATGAACCGTACTCTATCGGGACCGGCCGACATTGTGCTGCAGTTTGGGTCCTACCTGATCCCTCTGGCGGTGCTTGAGGTCTATCTTCGCGCCCAGCGCAGCGCGCGACCTGTTGTCAAAAGGCTCGCGGCGGGACTGGTGATCGCGATGACCGCCGTCACGGCGGTCGGTGCGGTCGGTGCCACCCTCTTCATGTGGGGGCCCTACATGCTGTGAAGCCGAGCGCGCCCGGCCGGACTCCGAGTCCGGCCCACGGGGCTCGCCTAGATCCCGATCTCCACCGCATCCCCGGGCTGGGCCGTGGCCAGAAGGGCTTCCAGATCGGCGCGCGCCAGGGCGACGCAGCCTTCGGTGCCGGAAAAGTCCTCGCGGGCCAGATGCAGGAAGATCGCCGAGCCCATGCCGGGAACCGGCGGATCATCGTTGTGGGCCAGGATGCCGACCAGGTCATAGACGTGATCGTCGCGCCAGAGCCGCTCGGCGCTGGCGGCATAGGGCAGCTTGACCGGGCGATTATAGGCCGGATCGCCCGGAGCGTCGCACCAGCCGTCGTCCGGGGCCATGGGGCGAACGGGCAGGGCGGTGGTCGGCCCGTCTGGATAGACGTCTGGGCGATAGAGGATTTCGCGGATCAGCCAGACGCCGGCGGGGCTCCTGTTGTCGCCCTCGCGCTTGTCGGCGGCGGCAATGACGCCGGCCTTGCCCAGGGCGCAGCGGACGGCGCGTCCGTTGATGTCAATCTGGCCGTCAGGGCGGGCCTTGAAGATCATTGTCGCCTTCTCCGCTCCCAAGGGTTGTCGCGAGGGGTCGCACCGGTGCATGTTCCGCCATATGGCGCAACGCAAGACCCTTTTGCTGATCGACGACGACGACGACCTGCGGGGCGCGTTGGCTGAACAGCTTGCCCTGCACGAAGAGTTCGCGGTGGCCGAGGCCGCCACGGCGGGCGAGGGCGTGCGGATGGCGCGCGAGATCAAGCCCGATCTCGTGCTGCTGGATGTCGACCTGCCCGACATGGACGGCCGCGAGGCCTGCCGGCTGATGCGCAAGAACGGGGTCATGGCCCCGGTGATCATGCTGACGGCGGCGGCCAGCGACAGCGATACGATCCTGGGCCTGGAGTCCGGGGCCAATGACTATGTCACCAAGCCCTTCCGTTTCGGGGTGCTGCTGGCCCGCATCCGTGCCCAGTTGCGCAGCTACGAGGCCTCGGAAGACGCCCTGTTCCGCATCGGCCCCTACGAGTTCCGCCCTTCGGCCAAGCTCCTGGTCGACGAGAAGCAGAAAAAGGTGCGGTTGACCGAGAAGGAAACCAACATCCTCAAATACCTCTATCGCGCCGGCTCCAAGCCGGTCTCGCGCGAGGAGCTGCTGACCGAGGTCTGGGGCTATAATGCCGGGGTCACCACCCACACCCTGGAAACCCACGTCTATCGCCTGCGCCAGAAGATCGAGCCGGATCCGACCGTGGCCAAGATCCTGATCACCGAAATGGGCGGTTACCGGCTGCAGCCTTAGAGGCTGTCATCCGCTTCCCAGGCAGCCCGTTCTTCTAACCACTCGTCAGCGCCCCATTTGCTCTTGGCGAGGTTGAAACGCATCCACTTATCAAACGCTTCGAACGGCACTGTGTGAGGCAAAATCGTTGCGAGCTCCTCGGCGGCCGCCCGCTTTTCAAGTATCGCTAGCGCTTGGTGAAATGCCCAAATCGCGACTTGCCGCCAGTTGTCATCGACGGGGATAGCTGCCGCATTGGCTTCGTAAATTCGGTTCAGAGTGTTCTGCGCATCAAGCGTAAAAACGGTCTGCGGCCAGAGCGCCTTGGTGCTTTCGAATAAGGCTGCTTTGTCGATGGTCACGACGCCCTGCCTTCGTTGAGCAATTTAAAGAAAAGGCCCCGATCACAGCATGATCGAGGCCTTGTTTTTCAGCGATGCACCCGAAATCAGGCGTTGCCGACCACCACGCCTTCGGCCTGGGCCTTGCGGGCCGCATAGACGCCAGCGAAGTCGATCGGGTCGATCAGGAAGGGCGGGAAGCCGCCTTCGCTGGTGACGTCGGCGATCAGACGACGGGCGAAGGGGAACAGGAAGCGCGGGCACTCGATCAGCAGGACCTGCTCCAGATCGGCTTCCGTCACGCCCGAGATGTGGAACAGGCCGCCATAGACGACTTCCACATGGAAAACGGCCTGGTCTTCGCGGGTCGCGCGGGCCGACAGCTTCAGGTCCACCTCGAACAGGCCGTCGGTGCGGCCGCGGGCATTCATTTCGACGCCCATATCGATGGCCGGCTGGGCCGTGCCTGCCCGCAGACTGTCGGGCGCATGCGGGCTCTCGAACGAGAAGTCGCGCACGAACTGGGCCATGATGCGGATGCCCGATTGAGCGGCCGCGTTGTCGTCTGCAAGCGCCTCAGGGGCGGCGGTCGTGTCGGTCATTAGGAATAAATCCGTACTCGGCGTCTAAAAAGGCCGCTAGGAGAGAGCGGCGCTGCTAACACGCGGGCGGCCTTGGTGCAACGCCAGGCGCCTTACGCGAGAGCTCGCCTCACCTATATAGACATGGCGACCAGTCTGTCGAAGCAGCCGCGGATAACCAAGTGCTTATGCAAATTCTCGTCCTTGCCGTCATCGCCGCCGTGGTCCTGTACCAGCTCTACGCCACACTCGGGCGTCGGGTGGGGCGTCAGCCCGAGGATGCGCCGGCGACCGGGGCCAGAACCGTTCCGGCACCGGCCGGGCCGGCCGAAGCCTTGGCCGCCGGGCCCCTCGAAGGCGTCGCGGCCCTGCGCGCGCGCCAGCCCGACTTCAACACCGCCCATTTCCTGAGCGGGGCCCGCTCGGCCTATGAGATGATCGTCAAGGCCTTCGCTGTCGGTGATCGCGAAACCCTCAAGCCGCTGCTGGCCGACGACGTCATGGCCAATTTCGAGGCGGCGATCGTGGCCCGCGAGGCCGAGGGTCGCAGCGAGACGGTCGAGATGATGTCGCCACCGCGGGTCGATCTCGACACGGTCGCGGTGGTCGGCGACACCGCCCGGGCCGTCGTGCGGATTCTGGCCGAGGTTCGCGCCAGGACCACCAGCGCCGAGGGCGACGCAGTGGATGACCGCCGCACCGCCGAGCTCTGGACCTTTGAACGTTCTCTGAAATCGACCAATCCGAACTGGATCCTGGTCCACGTCGCCGCCGCCGAAGCCTGATGCTGCGGAACGGTCTGATCGCTGTCGCAGCCGCCCTGACCCTGGCGGCCTGCGCAACCACGACACCGACCCCGGTGGCCACCGGTCCCGTCGCGCCCCCGGTCCTGCCCGGTGCGAGCCCGACCCCGGCGTCTGCGAATCCTGTCCCGACCCTGCAGGCCCTGGCTTTTGGCACCCTGGCGGGCTGGACCGAAGAGGACCACCTGGCGGCTCTGGATGCCTTCCGGGCCGGCTGCGGTGTGGCGCGCGAGCCTGATATGGCCCGGGTCTGTCGTCTGGCCCGTACCGACGGACCGCGCGATGAACTGGGGGCACGTCTGTTCCTGGAAGCCAATTTCAGACCCCAGGCGGTAGGGGATCAGGGCCTGCTGACCGCCTATTTCGCGCCGAAATACGAGGCCCGCCTGTCGCGTTCGGACGAGTTCAGCGCGCCGGTGCGGGGGCTTCCGGCGGATCTGGTCATGCTCGACCTTGGGGCCTTCGAACCGTCCCTGGCGGGCAAGAAGGTCAGCGGCCGGGTCAGGGCCGGCAAGTTCGAGCCCTATCCGGACCGCAAGGCCATCGAGGCCTCGCCCGCCGACAAGCCCCTGGCCTGGATGCGGCCGGAAGAGCTGTTTTTCCTGCAAATTCAGGGGTCGGGCGTTCTGGTCACACCGGACGGTCGCCGACAGCGGGCCGCCTTTGCCGGCGGCAATGGCAAGCCGTTTGTCGGTATCGCCACGGCCATGCGCGATCGGGGCCTTCTGACCGACAACAACACCTCCGGTGACGCGATCCGCACCTGGCTGGCCGACAATCGCGGCCCGAGGGCTGACGAGATCATGCAGCTGAACCCGCGCTACATCTTCTTCAAGCTGTCGGACGACGACGGCCAGGAGGCCGTGGGCTCGGCCGGCATACCCCTGCCGGCGGGCCGGGCCATCGCCGTCGATCCCAGCCGCCACGCCATGGGCGGCCTCTACTGGCTGGACGCCGCAGCCCCAAAGCTGGCCGGTGCCTTCCCCGCCTATCGCCGTCTGGCTGTGGCTCTGGACGTGGGCGGGGCCATCAAGGGCGAGGTGCGGGCCGATCTCTATACCGGCAGCGGCCCCACCGCCGGCATCGAGGCCGGTCGCGTGCGCCATGACCTGCGGATGTACCGTCTGGTTCCGATCCCGAAATCCTAGCCATGAAACGGCCGCCGCGACCGGAAGAACTGCGCCTCTGGGGCATGGTCGCCGACACGGTGCATGCGCGGCCTGGCGACAAGCCGCTGAAGCTGCGGGCCAAGGTCAAGATCAAGCCGGTCAGGGCCCCCAAGGCCGCCAAGGTCCAGCCCACTCACCTGGCCTCCATCGCCCCTCTGCGCATCGACCCGTCCGAGATCAAGCCGACACCGGTCAGGACGCCCAAATCCGCACCCGGCCATATCGAACCCAATCGCCGCAAGCGCCTGATCAAGGAGCATGATCCGATCGGGGCGCGGCTGGATCTGCACGGTTTTGACCAGGACCAGGCCCGCCCGGCCCTGGAAGCCTTTATCCGGCGGGCCTATGCCGATGGCCATCGCGCCGTCCTGATCATCACCGGCAAGGGCAAGATCGGCCACGGGGTCCTGAAGAAGCGCACGCCGGAATGGCTGGCCGCGCCGGCCCTGCGCGAGATGATCGCCGGGGTATCCCAGGCCGACCAGCGGCACGGCGGAGAGGGCGCGCTCTACGTGGCGCTGAAGCGGCGGGCCTAGGCGCGGGGCCTCAGTCGTCTCGCTCACGGCCCTGACCGCCCTCGCCGCCACCTTCGCCGGACTCGCCGTCGGCGCTGCGGTGACATCGGACACAGTTCTGGATGTTGCGGATGCCTTCTTCCCGATGCTGGGCCTCAATCTGCCCGGGCTGGTGAGCATGGCAGCCATAACAGGTGAAGGTCCGCAGGTTCCCGCCGACATGACAGGTCGAACAGGGCGCGTCATGAGGGCCCGCCAGCTTGAAGTAGCGGCCGTGATCAAAGGTGGCGGGCTTCCAGGCCTGGGTGCCGTGGCATTGGCTGCAGGGCAGGGCCACACCGCGATGAAAGTCGTTGCTCGGTGCGCTGTGGCAGCTTGAACAGGCCGCCCGGGCCTGGGGTTGTAACAGGGCATGGTTGAAAGGACGGACGAGATTGTGCGTCAGCCTGGGCCTTGGGTGATCGGTGTGGCAGGCCATGCAGTCCTGCGAGATCAGGGTCTGGTGAAAAGGCGGCCGTGAGCCCGCGTGCTTGATGAATTCCCCCAGAGTCGTGCGACGGCCGATGTCGGCGACGGTGTGGCAGGCCACGCAGCGTTCGGTCGATGCCCCGGCCAGGGGCGCATGACAGGCAAGGCAATTCTGCTGCAGGGCCGCATGAGCAGGTTTGAGGTCCCCGGGACTGACCATCTGGTGGGGGAAAACGAAGATCAGGGCGATGATCGCCGCCAGACCGACACCGATGCTGATCCAGACCCATCGCGGCGTCATTTCCAGCCCCACAGGACAAAAATGGCGCTGACATGCGCCAGGGCGAGGATGGCGAAGACCATGGCGATCGGCAGATGTACCTTGCGCCAGGCTCTCATCACATCGACGGCCAGGCTGTCATTGTGAAGTCGCGCGCTGACCTCGGCGTCGGAAACCCCCTCCGCCTTCAGTTCCGTGCGCGCCGCCTTGAGCCGGGTTTGGGCGCGGCGAAGCAGGTACTTGCCGGTCAGGCCGCTGACGATGTTGATCAGCATGGCGACCACGGCCAGCCAGGCCAGCACGGCATTGAAGTGAATGCCAGCATGGACAAGCACCAGCAAGGACCCCGTCCAGGCCAATCCTTCGTGCAGGTGGAGCAGACGCACGGGGTCGCCGGTCTTGAGGATGCCCCGCTTGCGCAGCGAATGTCCGAACGAGGCCAGGATGAGCAGGACGCCCGGTATCCCCAGATACCGGCCGATCCACACCGCATCGATCAGATGCAACAGGGCATCGATCAGGAGGGTCGTGAGCAGGAGGGCTGCCAGTCCCAGAAAGAACGGCAGGACTTCACGCAGCAGGACTTGCGGCTTGGTGGACATGGGCTCAGCCCTGCCCAGGACCCGAGGAAGGTCTCGGAATCTGGCGGATCACGGCCGCGCCCGGGCTCAACACCGGTCGGATCAAGTCACGCATGGCGGCCTCACGACGCCGCAATCGGCGCTGCCTTTCGCCCCTTTTGCCCTGGACACGGCGAGGCGGCCTTGTGCTGGATCAAGCCGATCAGAAACGGCTTGGCGCGACCTGGCGTGGGGGGGCCGCCCTCAAGGTCAATCCGGCAACAGCAGGCGAGCGCGATGCTCGGCTATTGGGTCTGGCGTGACGCCTTCTCGGCGATGCCCGAGGTGCCCTCACGGGCCGCCAGCTTGTCGGCCACGGCGTCGAGCGAGACGCCCGAGGCCGCCAGCAGGACCAGCCAGTGATAGAGCAGGTCGGCGCTTTCGCTGGCGAGTTCGTCCGGGCCCTGGCCCACGGCGGCGATCACCGTTTCGACGGCTTCCTCGCCCAGCTTCTTGGCGGCCAGCTTCGGGTCGGTCAGCAGCCTGGCGGTATAGGAGGCGGCCGGATCGCCGCCTTTGCGGGTCTCGATCGTGGCGGCGAGGCGCTCCAGGGTTTCGAACAACCGGCTCATGCCGCGCCCTTCAGATCGTCGAGGCGCACGGGAATGCCGGCCTGCGCCATGGCCCGCTTGGCCTCGCCGATGCTGATCTCGCCGAAGTGGAAGATCGAGGCGGCCAGGACGGCGGCGGCGTGACCGTCGCGGGCAGCTTCGACCAGGTGCTCGGTCTTGCCGGCCCCGCCCGAGGCGATCACCGGCACGTTCACCGCGCCGGTCACGGCCTTCAGCAGGGGAATGTCATAGCCGATCTTGGCCCCGTCGCGGTCCATCGAGGTCAGCAGGATCTCGCCCGCGCCCCGTTCCACCACCCTGGCCGCCCAGTCGACGACGTCGAGGCCGGTGTCCTTGCGGCCGCCATAGGTCCAGACGTTCCAGCCGCTGCCGTCTTCGCGTAGCTTGGCGTCGATGGCCACGACCACGCATTGGGCACCGAAGGCATCGGCCCCGGCGGCGATCAGGTCAGGATTTTCGACGGCAGCCGTATTGGTCGAGACCTTGTCGGCCCCGGCCAGCAGCAGACGGCGCATGTCGGAGACCTCGCGCACGCCACCGCCCACCGAGACCGGCATGAAACAGACCTCGGCCGTGCGGGAAATCACGTCCAGGATCAGGCCGCGCCCTTCGCTGGAGGCGGTGATGTCGAGAAACATCAGCTCGTCGGCCCCGGCCGCGTCATACGCTCTTGCCTGCTCGACCGGATCGCCGGCGTCGCGCAGGGCCACGAAATTGACGCCCTTGACCACCCGCCCGTCCTTCACGTCGAGGCAGGGAATGATCCGGGTCTTCAGCATCAGGCCGCCGCCACCGTCAGGGCTTCGGCCGGCTGGATGGTGCCGGCATAGAGCGAACGACCCAGGATGGCCCCGGCGATCTTGACGCCCTTGCGGGCCTTCAGGCGCTCGATGTCGGCGACGGTCGCCACACCGCCCGAGGCGATGACCGGGATCGAGACCGCATCGGCCAGCTCGCCCACCCCCTCGACATTGACCCCGGTCAGGGCCCCGTCGCGGCTGATGTCGGTGATGATCAGGCCGGCCACGCCGGCGTCTTCGAAGCGGCGCGACAGGTCGATGGCGCTGAGCTCGGACAGGCCGGTCCAGCCGTCGACCGCGACCTTGCCGTCACGCACGTCCACGGCCACGGCGATCTGTTCGGGCCACAGGCGGGCGGCCTTCTTGACCAGTTCGGGATCGTGCACGGCGACCGTGCCGAGGATCACCCGGCTGACCCCGGCCTCGATCCAGCCCTCGATGCCCTCAAGCGTGCGGATGCCGCCGCCCAGCTGCACCGGGATCGAGATCGACTCGAGGATCGACTGCACGGCGGCGGTATTGACCGACTTGCCCTCGATGGCACCGTTCAGGTCGACGACGTGCAGCCAGGAGAAGCCGTCCTTGACGAAGTGTTCGGCCTGGTTGGCAGGGCTGTTGTTGAAGACCGTCGCCTTGTCCATGTCGCCGTGCAGCAGGCGCACGCACTGGCCGTCCTTCAGGTCGATGGCGGGATAGAGGATCATGGGCGCCATTCCAGAAAGTTGGCGAGCAGGGACAGCCCTGCGGCTTGCGATTTTTCGGGGTGGAACTGCACCCCTGCGACATTGTCCCTGACCACTGCCGCCGTGAACGGGCCGCCGTGGTCAGTCGTCGCCAGGACATCGGCCGGATCGGTCGGGGTCAGGGCGAACGAATTGGCGTAGTACATGTGCGCGCCGTCTTCGACACCCACAAACAATGGGTGATCACGCGTCAGTTTGATGGCGTTCCAGCCCATGTGGGGAATGGTCAGGTTCGGGTCGCTCGGCGCCAGTTTCCTGACCTCTCCGGCGATCCAGTCCAGGCCGGGCGTGACCCCGAATTCCAGACCCCGGGTCGCCAGCAGCTGGTGTCCCACGCAGATGCCCAGGAAGGGAACGCCCCGCCCGTGCACGGCCACGTTCATGGCCTCATAGACCTGCGAGGCGTCGAGGCCGGCGCGGCACGAGGCGAAGGCCCCGACGCCGGGCAGCACCACGCGGTCGGCGGCCGCGACGCGGGCCGGATCGGCGGTGACCACGATGTCGGCAGCGATCCCGCGACGACGGGCGGCCTCACGCAGGGCCTTCTCGGCCGAGCGCAGGTTGCCCGACCCGTAATCGATCAGGGCGACGGTCTGCATGGGAAGGTTTCCTACAGCACGCCCTTGGTGGAGGGGGCCAGGCCGCCGGTCTTGGGGTCGATCTCGACCGCCTGACGCAGCGCCCGGGCCAGGGCCTTGAACCCGCTTTCGGCGACATGGTGGGTATTGTCGCCGTAGAGGGTCTCCAGGTGGACGCAGGCCCCCAGGTTCATGGCGAAGGCGTGGTGGAACTCCTTGAAGAGCTCGGTGTCCATCTCGCCGACCTTGGGCCGCTTGAAGTCGACCTTCCAGATCAGATAGGGCCGGTTGGACAGGTCGATCGCGCAGCGCGTCAGGGTCTCGTCCATCGGGATATAGGCGTGGCCGAAGCGCCGGATGCCCTTGAAGCCGTCCAGCGCCTTGTTGATCGCCAGGCCCAGCACGATGCCGGTGTCCTCGACCGTGTGGTGCATGTCGATGTGTAGGTCGCCCTTGGTCTCGACCTTCAGGTCAAAGCCGCCGTGGCGCGCGAAGCTCTCCAGCATATGGTCGTAGAAACCAATGCCGGTGGAGATCGTAGAGACGCCGGTCCCGTCGAGATCGATCCAGACCCGGATCTGGGTCTCCTTCGTCTCGCGGACCACTTCAGCGGTGCGGGCCATGGTCTTCCTTAGAGTCCGTTCTGGGTCGCGAGGTCCCGCAGGCTGACCTGCGGGCGCGGACCGTAATGGGCAATCACCTCGGCGGCGGCCAGGGAGCCCAGCTGGCCACAAACGGGCAGAGGGCGGCCCTGCGAGAGGCCGTAGAGGAAACCCGCCGCGTATTGGTCGCCTGCGCCGGTGGTGTCCACGACATTTTTCACGGGGTAGGCCGAGATTTCGTGAACCTGACCGCCGGCGACCACGACCGAACCGTGCTCGCTGCGGGTGACGGCGGCGATCGTGACCTTCTCCGCCAGGGCCTTTACGGCGGCGTCGAAGTCGTCGGTCTCGAACAGGGCGCAGACTTCCGAGGCATTGGCGAAGACGATGTCGCACTGGGTTTCGACAAAGCCGAGCAGGGCTGAGCGATGGCGCTCGACCACGAAGCTGTCGGACAGGGTGATGGCGATCTGGCGGCCGGAGCCATGGGCCAGGCCGGCGGCCTTGGCAAAGGCGCGGCGGGCTTCCGGCGGATCGAACAGATAGCCTTCCAGATAGGAATAGCGGGCCGCCTCGATGATCGCCGGATCGACATCGGCGCTGGTCAGCTCGACGCAGGCCCCCAGATAGGTGCTCATGGTGCGCTGGGCGTCAGGCGTGACATTGATCAGGCTCTGGGCCGTGGCCGGACCCTCTGCCAGGGGCGGGGTGGTGAAGGCGCAGCCGATGGCCTTCATGTCGTGGCGGAACACATTGCCCAGCTGGTCGTCAGCGACCTTGCCGATGAAGGCGGCCTTGCCGCCGAAGCTGGCGACGCCGGCCACGGTATTGGCGGCGCTGCCGCCCGAGGCCTCGATGGCTGCGGCCATCACATCATACAGACTGGAGGCGCGGGCCGGATCGATCAGGGCCATCGAGCCCTTCACCAGGCCCTCGCGCTCGAGGAAGGCGTCGTCGCACTGGGCGATGACGTCGACAATGGCGTTGCCGATGGCGGCGACGTCGTAGAGGGCGGTCATGGAAATCGGCAAGCCTTTGAAAGCGCTGGGGGCGGAAAGCCCCTCAGGGGCGGCAAGTAAAGGAAGCGGGCGCTCAAGGCAACGAAGGCTTGCCCCTGGGCTTGCGACATTCTAACGGCGAGGGATGAGCTCGCCGATCGCCGATATCCTGCTGCTGGGACCTTCGACCGGACACGCTGCCTATTCGGCGGCGTCGGTCCGTCTGTTCGAGCGGCTCGCGGCCCCGCTGCGGGCCAGGGGCCTGACCGTGATCGGCCAGCCCTGGACGGATCCGGTGGATCCCGCGTCAGCGAACCTGGTCCTGCCGCTGCTGGCCTGGGGCTATCACCTGCGACAGGCCGAGTGGTTTGCCCAGCTGGACGCCTGGGAGGCCGCCGAGGTTCCGGTGATCAATCCCGTGCCGACCCTGCGCTGGAATACCCGCAAGACCTATCTGATCGCCCTGGAGTCCCGGGGCGCGCCGGTCGTCCCGACCCACGCCCATGACCGCCTGACTCCGGAAGCCCTGGCCGCTGCCTTTGACGCCTTCGGGGTCGACCAGCTGGTGGTCAAGCCGCAGATCTCCGGCGGCTCGCAGGATACGGTGCGGGTTCGCCGGCAGGAGGTCCTTGAAGGCGGCCCTGCAGGCCCGGCCCTGATCCAGCCCTTCCTGCCGGCCGTGGGCGAGGAGGGCGAGCTGTCCCTGTTCTTTTTCGACGGCCGGTTCAGTCATGCCGTGGCCAAGGTGGCCGCGAGCGGCGATTTCAGGGTCCAGCCGCAGTTCGGCGGTCAGGTCTCGGGGGTCGCGCCGGAGCCCGAGGCCCTGCGGGCCGCGCAGATGGTGCTGGAGGCGGCGGACCTGCCCCTGACCTATGCCCGGGTCGACCTGATCCGGGGTCTCGACCATACGCCGCAGCTCATGGAGCTCGAGGTCATCGAGCCGGACCTCTTTCTGGAGCATGGCCATGACGACGGGGCGGCCTTTGCGGCGGCGGTGATGGCCCGCCTCTAGGCACGGGAAAATTCGGACCTATCTAAGCCGTAACAGAGGGAGTTACTGATGTCCGAGCTTTCCGCCTTCCCGATCACGACCCGCTGGCCCGCCAAGCATCCCGACCGCCTGCAGCTCTATTCAACGCCCACGCCCAACGGCGTGAAGGTGTCGATCATGCTGGAAGAGATCGGCCTGGCCTATGAGCCGCACGCCATCAACATCATGGCCAATGAGACCTGGGGGCCCGAATTTCTGTCCCTGAACCCCAACGGCAAGATCCCGGCGATCCTCGATCCCAACGGTCCGGACGGCCGGCCGCTGGCGCTCTGGGAATCCGGCGCGATCCTGCTCTATCTGGCCGAGAAGACCGGCCAGCTGTTGCCCAAGGATCCGGTTGCCCGCCTCGAGGCCATCCAGTGGGTGTTCTTCCAGGTGGCCGCCGTCGGCCCGATGTTCGGCCAGCTCGGCTTCTTCCACAAGTTTGCCGGCAAGGACTATGAGGACAAGCGGCCCCGCGACCGCTACGCCGCCGAGAGCAAGCGCCTGCTGGGCGTCCTGGAGGGCCGCCTCGCCGACCGCCGCTTCATCATGGGCGAGGACTTCAGTATCGCCGACATCGCCCTGCTGGGCTGGGTGCGCAGCATCGATGGCTTCTATGGGGCCGGCGAGCTGGTCGACTATGGCAGCCTGAAACATGTCCCCGCCTGGCTGGAGCGCTGCCTGGCGCGGCCGGCGGTGCAGCGCGGCCTGGAGATCCCGGCGCGGCCCTAGGCCCCCAGGAAGAGCTCGCGGGAGGGGCACAGGTCGCTGATCTTGCAGATCTCGCACCGGGGCTTGCGCGCCACGCAGACATAGCGGCCGTGCAGGATCATCCAGTGATGGGCCCGGGTCTGGAAAGGACCCGGGACGATCCGCATCAGTTCCGCCTCCACGGCATCCGGCGTCTTGCCGGCGGCCAGTTTCAGGCGGTGGGCGACCCGGAAGACATGGGTGTCGACGGCAATGGCCGGTTCGATGTCGAGCTCGTTCAGCACCACGCTGGCGGTCTTGCGACCGACCCCGGGCAGACTCTCCAGATCGTTGCGGTTCAGGGGCACCTGGCCGCGGTGACGGTCCATCAGGATCCGGGCCGCAGCCATGACGTTCTTGGCCTTGGTCCGGAACAGTCCGATCGAGGCGATATGGCGGATCAGGCCTTCCTCGCCGAGTTCGAGCATCTTCTCGGCGCTGTCGGCGACGTCGAACAGGGGGCCTGTGGCCTTGTTGACCTGGACGTCGGTGGCCTGGGCCGAGAGGGCGACGGCCGTGACCAGTTCATAGGGGTTTCGGTAGTTCAGCTCGGTCTTGGGCCGCAGCTCAAGACTTTCGAAGCGGTCGAACAGGGTTGCTACCCGCTGGCGCTGGGCCGGCGAGATCCGCCTGGTCCCGGGCCGGGCCTTTTTCGCCGGTTTCGTCTGTAAAGCCATGGTCGCGACCATGCCGTGATGCGGCCCCCTCGCCAAGGCGGGCCAGCGTGCCTAAATCGATGCCATGGCCACCGCGCTCTACATGGATGCCGTGATTTCGCCCAATCGGTCCCTGAGCCGGAGGGGCCTGCGGGTCTTGATGGCGGTGATCATCGCCTTCAACCTGATGGTCGCGGTCTTTCTGCTGGTGCTGGGCGCGCCGCTGGTCCTGCCCTTTCTGGGCCTGGATATTCTCGCCATCTGGTGGGCGCTGAACGTCAGTTTCCGCGCGGCGGAACGCAGGGAGCGCGTCCGGGTGACGGCCGAGGCCATCACGGTCCGTCGCGAGGACGAAAAGGGCTCTCGCTTGGTCTGGACCTCGCCGACCGCCTTCACCCGGGTCGATGTGGACCAGCCCGGCGAACACGAGGCCCGGGTCCGCCTGCGCATCCATCGCCGGCGGCTGACCGTCGGCCGGGCCCTCAGTCCGCCCGAGCGGGTCGAGTTCGCCGACGCCCTGCAGCGCGCCGTCCGCGAGGCCCGCGCCGAACGCTATGGCTGAGCAAGAACCGGGCGGACGCCGGTGCGTCGCGGGTTTAGTCTTCTGGCATGGCTCTCGATATGCACCCCTCCGAAACCTATGCCCGTCTGTCGGAACGCTCGGCGGACTATCACCGCATGGCGGTCGCCCTCGACTGGCTGGCCGAGCGCTGGCAGGAGCGCCCCTCGCTCGAAGAGGCCGCCGAGGCGGTCGGGCTGTCGCCTTTCCATTTCCAGCGGATCTTCACCCGCTGGGCGGGGGTCAGTCCCAAGACCTTTGTCTCGGCCATAGCCCATGCCGAGGCGCGCCGGTCGCTGGAGGCCGGGGCCAGCGTCCTGGATGCCGCCTATGATGCCGGCCTGTCCGGCCCGTCGCGCCTGCACGACCTGTTCATCGCCCAGGAGGCCGCCACGCCCGGCGAGGTCCGCCGTCGGGGCGCCGGAATGACACTGACCTATGGCTGGGCCCCGACCCCGTTCGGACGGGGCCTGTTCGTCATGGCCGAGCGCGGCCTGGCGGGTCTGGCCTTCTCTGACGGCGATGACGCGGCGACCTATGACGACATGCACCGTCGCTTTCCCGCCGCCCACTGGATCCGCGACGACGAAGCGGCCGGTCATACCGCCGTCCATGCCTTTGCCGGCGGCCAGGGGCCCCTGCCGATCGTGCTGATCGGCTCGCCCTTTCACATCCAGGTCTGGAAAGCCCTGCTGCGTATCCCGACGGGGGCCACCAGCACCTATGGCCAGGTGGCGGAATGGGCCGGCAAGCCACGGGCCTACCAGGCCACCGGCGGGGCGATCGGAGCCAATCCGATCTCGCTGCTGATCCCCTGTCACCGCGCCATCGCCAAGGACGGACGGCTGACGGGCTATCACTGGGGCCTGGCCCGCAAGGCGGCGATGCTGGGGCTGGAGGCGGTCCAGGCGGCGGGCTGACTGGACTGGCCCCCTACGGGCTGCTCCGCAGCCGTCTTCCCCCGGAGGGGGAAGATGAGGTCCGCGCGCTTTATCTTCCCCCTCCGGGGGAAGACGATCGCGAAGCGATCCGTAGGGGGCAAGTACCGCTCTTTACAGAATAAACCGGCTCAGATCGGCATTGGCCGCCAGGGCCCCGACCTTGTCGGTCACATAGGCCGCATCGATGGTCACGGTTTCACCGCCGCGGTCGGCGGCGGTGAAACTGATTTCCTCGACGACCTTTTCCAGGATGGTCTGCAGTCTTCGGGCCCCGATGTTCTCGACCGAATTGTTCACCGCCACGGCGGCGTCGGCCAGGGCGTCGATGGCGTCGGCGGTAAAGACCAGGGTGACGTCCTCGGTCAGCAGCAGGGCCTGGTGCTGGCGGATCAGATTGGCTTCCGGCTCGGTCAGGATCCGCCTCAGGTCGTCGCGGGTCAGACCCTTCAGTTCCACCCGGATCGGCAGGCGGCCCTGGAGCTCGGGCAGCAGGTCGCTGGGCTTGGCCACGTGGAAGGCGCCCGAGGCGATGAACAGGATATGGTCGGTTTTCACCGGGCCATACTTGGTCGAGACCGTCGTGCCCTCGATCAGGGGCAGCAGGTCGCGCTGCACGCCTTCGCGCGAGACGTCGGCCCCGCCGCGCTGCGACGAGGAGGCCACCTTGTCGATCTCGTCGAGAAAGACGATGCCGTGGTTCTCGGCCAGCTCGATGGCCTCCTGGGTCAGGGCTTCCTGATCCAGCAGCTTGTCGCTTTCCTCGGCGATCAGCGGCGCATGGGCGGCCGCCACGGTGGTGCGGTGGACCTTGGTCCGGCCACCGCCCAGGGATTTCATCATCTCCGACAGGTTCAGGACCGAGGCCCCGGCCTGGCCGGGGATCTCGAACATCCCGCCGCCGCCGGTATCGGCCAGCTGCAGTTCGACCTCCTTGTCGTCCAGCTCGCCGGCCCGCAGCTTCTTGCGGAAGCTTTCGCGGGCGGCGGTCGAGCCGGGGCCGGTCAGGGCGTCGAGGATGCGTTCCTCGGCGGCGGCTTCGGCCCTGGCGCGGACGCTGGCCCGGCGGCGGTCGCGGACCATGCCCAGGGCGCTCTCCACCAGATCACGCACGATCTGGTCGACGTCGCGGCCGACATAGCCGACCTCGGTGAACTTGGTCGCCTCGACCTTCAGGAACGGGGCCTGGGCCAGACGCGCCAGCCGGCGGGCGATCTCGGTCTTGCCCACGCCCGTGGGGCCGATCAGCAGGATGTTTTTCGGCGTGACCTCGTCGCGCAGGTCGGCGGGCACGCGGCGGCGACGCCAGCGGTTGCGCAGGGCCACGGCGACGGCCTTCTTGGCCTCGGTATGGCCGACAATATAGCGGTCGAGCTCGGAGACGATTTCGCGCGGGGAGAACTCGGTCATTTACAGGCTTTCAACCGTCAGATTGCCGTTGGTGTAGACGCAGATCTCGGCGGCGATGGCCATCGCCTTGCGGGCGATGTCTTCGGCCGAAAGATCCTGGTCGATCAGGGCCTTGGCGGCCGCGAGGGCATAGTTGCCGCCCGAGCCGATGGCCGCGACCGAGCCGCCGCCGGCGCTTTCGCCGGGTTCCAGCACGTCGCCGACCCCGGTGACCGTGTAGATGGCGGTGGCATCGGCCACGAGCAGCATGGCCTCCAGCCGGCGGAGATAGCGGTCGGTGCGCCAGTCCTTGGCCAGGTCGACGCAGGCCCGGGCCAGCTGGTCGGGATACTGTTCCAGCTTGGCCTCAAGCCGCTCGATCAGGGTGAAGGCGTCGGCCGTGGCCCCGGCGAAGCCGGCCACCACCTTGCCGCCGGCCAGACGGCGCACCTTGCGGGCATTGCCCTTGACGACGGTTGGCCCCATGGAGACCTGGCCGTCTCCGGCGATCACGGTCTGACCGTTCTTGCGCACCGCCAGGATGGTCGTGCCGTGCCAGTCTGGGAAGGAATTGCTGTTTTGCATGGTCCGCATGTGGCGAGGCCGAGCGTGGAGATCAAGCGCGATGAGCTTTTCGGACGGCGAGGTCGAACGCTATGCCCGCCATCTGGTGCTGCGCGAGGTCGGCGGACCGGGCCAGCAGAAGCTGAAGACGGCCCGGGTCCTGCTGGTCGGTATGGGCGGTCTGGGCGCGCCGGCCGCGCTCTATCTGGCCGCCGCCGGGGTCGGAACCCTGGGCCTGGCCGATCCAGACAGGGTGTCCCTGTCCAATCTGCAGCGCCAGGTCCTGTACCAGACCGCCGATATCGGCCGCTCCAAGGTCGAGGTCGCCGCCGAGCGTCTGACGGCGATCAATCCGCATGTGGCCCTCGAAACCCATCCGGTATGGCTGGACGCCGCCAATGCCGGGGACCTTGTTTCCCGGTATGACCTGATCCTCGACGGCACCGACGACTTTGCCACCCGCTTCGCCGTCAGCGACGCCTGTCTGGCCCACGGCAAGACCCTGGTCAGCGGGGCCCTTGGCCGCTGGACCGGTCAGGTCGCGGTGTTTCAGGGCCAGCCCTGTTATCGCTGCCTGGTGCCCGAGGTGCCGCCGGACGCCGAGACCTGCGCCCTGGTCGGGGTGGTCGGGGCCCTGGCCGGTGTGATCGGTGCGATGATGGCCCTGGAGGCGGTCAAGCTGATCACCGGCGCGGGGCAGGCCCTGAACGGCCGCCTGCTGATCTACGACGCCCTGGCGGCGGAGACCCGCACGGTGCGGATCGGGGCCGATCCGGCCTGCCCGGCCTGCGGCGCTTGACGGCGGGGCCATACCGGCCTTCTCTCGCCGTCCAAAAGCAAGACGTCAGGGGTAGGGCCGAATGAAGACGCTGTTTCGCGGGGTGTTGATCGCCCTGGCTGTGATCATCGCCTTGCTGGCCGTCAGCTGGCTGGTCCTGCAGCGCAAGGACATCCCCTATGCGACCCTGGAGGCCAAATATGGCAATCCGGCCTCGCGCTATATGGATCTCCCCGACGGCGTGCGGGTGCATTATCGCGACGAGGGCCGGCGCGACGGACCGACCCTGGTTCTGGTCCACGGCTTCTCCGCCTCCCTGCACGCCTGGGAACCCTGGGTGCGGTCCCTGTCCGGCGATTATCGCGTCATCACCCTGGACCTGCCCGGCCACGGCCTGACCCGCGCCGATGCCGGCTATGCCGCCGGTCGGGCGGGCTATGGGGCGGTGGTCGATCAGGTGACCCGCAAGCTGGGGGTCGAGCGCTTCACCCTGGGCGGCAATTCGATGGGCGGGGCTGTGGCCTGGGAATATGCCCTCGACTATCCTGACCGGCTGGAAGGCCTGGTTCTGGTCGATGCCGCCGGCTGGCCGTCGAGCGGCGGCAATCAGGCGGTGATCTTCCGGATCCTGCAAAATCCCCTGGGCCGGGCCGTGCTCAAGAACATCGATACCCGGCCCCTGGTCCGTCAGGGTCTGGTGGCGGGCTATCTGGATCCCAAGCTGGTGACCGAGGCCCTGGTCGACCGCTATGTCGACCTGGCCCGCGCGCCGGGCCATCGCGACATCCTGCTGGGCCTGCAGTCGGGTCCGCGCCGGGTGGCGACGGCGGAAAGCCTGGCGGCGATCAAGGTCCCGACCCTGGTGATGTTCGGCGAACAGGACAAGCTGATCCCGGCCGCCCACGGCAAGCGCTTTGCCGAGGCCATACCGGGTTCGACCCTGATCCTCTATCCCGAGGCCGGCCACGCCCCGATGGAACAGATCCCCGACCGCTCTGTCGCCGACCTCAAGGCCTGGCTGAAGGCGAAGGTCTATCCGGTGGCGGTGCCGTCAGGGTCCTGAAGCCCTACAGCATCGCCGGAATGACCCGGTCCGGTGGGCGGTGGCCGTCCATGAAGGTCTTGACGTTGACGATGACCTTTTCGCCCATGTCGATGCGGCCCTCGACCGTGGCCGAGCCCATATGGGGCAGGAGCACGACATTGGGCAGTTTCAGCAGCTTGGGATTGATGGCCGGCTCGTGCTCATAGACGTCGAGGCCCGCCCCGGCGATGTCGCCACGGGCCAGCATATTGGCCAGGGCCCCTTCGTCGATCACCTCGCCGCGGGCCGTATTGACCAGGATGGCGTGCGGCCGCAGCAGCTTCAGGCGGCGGGCCGACAGCAGGTGATAGGTGGCCGGGGTGTGCGGGCAGTTGACCGAGATGAAGTCCATCCGGGCCAGCATCTGGTCGAGGCTTTCCCAGTAGGTGCAGCCCAGTTCCTCGGCGATACGGGGGCTGACCGGCTTGCGGTTGTGATAATGCACCTGCATGCCGAAGGCCTTGGCGCGGCGGGCCACGGCCTGGCCGATCCGGCCCATGCCGATGATGCCCAGGCGCTTGCCCCACAGGCGGCGGCCCAGCATCCAGGTCGGGGACCAGCCATGGAAGCCGCCCGACTTGACCACCTCGGCACCTTCGACGACGCGGCGCGAGGCGGCCATGATCAGGGTCATGGTCAGGTCGGCGGTGTCCTCGGTCAGCACGCCCGGCGTATTGGTGACGATGATGCCGCGCGCATTGGCGGTGGCGACGTCGATATTGTCGACCCCGGCCCCGAAATTGGCGATCAGCTTGAGCCGATCGCCGGATCGGGACAGAAGACGCGAGTCGATCCGGTCGGTGATCGTCGGCACGAGCACATCGGCCCGTTTCATGGCGTCCACCAGTTCATCCGCCGTCAAGGGTTTGTCGGTGACGTTGAGTTCGGTGTCGAACAGCTCGCACATCCGCGTCTCCACCGGATCGGGGAGTTTGCGGGTGACGATGACTTTGAGCTTGCGGGCTGCCATGGGCGGTTGAAAAGCTCTCTCTGACGGGCGTTAGAAAAGCTGTAGCAAAGGGGCCCGATGGGGCCAAGCAACATGCCGCCGAATTGCAAACATCGTTCGCTCGGGATCACGGCCGCTTTGGTGCTGGCGGTACTTGCCGCGCCGGCCGCCGCCGCCGATGCGCCCCGCACCACGCCCTCGGGCCTGGAGGTGCCGCGCTATGTCTCGCTGAAATATGACACGGTCAACGCCCGTAACGGCCCGGACGAGGCCCACCGCCTGCTGTGGGTCTATCGCGCCAGGGGCCTGCCGGTGCAGGTGGTGGCCGAAACCCGCGAGTGGCGGCGGATCTGCGATCCCGAGGGCGGCCTGGCCTGGGTGCACAAGCGCACGACCGATGGACGCCAGACCGCCATGCGCCTGAAGCCGACGCCCCTGGCCCTGCTGGCCAATCCCAAGGACGGGTCGCGGGTCAATGCCTGGCTGCGGGGTCGTTCCACGGCCAATCTCGACCGTTGCGACAAGGGCTGGTGTCGTCTGAAGGCTGACGGATCTTCGGGCTGGGCCCGCGAGGGCGAGATCTGGGGAGCCGCCCCCGAACCTCAGTGCAAGCCCTGACCGCCGGGGGCTCCTGAAAAAAGAGCCCGGATCGTTCACAAGCGTTACTGAAAGTAACATTGAGGCGCGACCCGCCCTCGTGCTAGGGCGAGATCATGCAACAGAGCTCCTACACCCTCGACGAACTCCTGGCCTGCGGTCGCGGCGAGATGTTTGGCCCCGGCAACGCCCAGCTGCCCGTGCCGCCCATGCTGATGTTCGACCGCATCGTCCGGATCGAATCCGAAGGCGGCAAGTACGGCAAGGGCTATGTCGAGGCCGAGTTCGACATCCATCCCGACCTCTGGTTCTTCGGCTGCCACTTCATCGGCGACCCGGTCATGCCCGGCTGCCTGGGCCTGGATGCCATGTGGCAGCTGGTCGGCTTCTTCCTCGGCTGGTCGGGCGCGCCCGGTCGCGGCCGCGCCCTGGGCGTCGGCGAGGTCAAGTTCACCGGTCAGGTCACCCAGGACGTCAAAAAGGTCGTCTACAAGATCGATCTGAAGCGGGTGATCATGCGCAAGCTGGTCATGGGCATTGCCGACGGCGTGCTCGAGGCCGACGGCAAGGTCATCTACGAAACCAAGGACCTGAAGGTCGGTCTGTTCACCGCCGAGCAGATGGCGTCCTGATCCGCTTGCAGGGTCGGCCAGTCGAGAGCTGACCCCAGGGGATCCGGGGGAGAGGAAGAGGAAAGTACATGCGTCGCGTCGTCGTCACCGGACTGGGGATCGTCTCGTCCATCGGCAACAACGCCAATGAGGTTCTCGCCTCACTGCGTGAAGCCAAGTCCGGTGTGGTTGCCGCACCCGACTATGCGGAACTCGGCTTTCGCTGCCAGGTGCATGCCACGGTCAAGCTCGACTCCTGGGAAGCCCTGGTCGATCGCCGTGCGGCGCGCTTCCTGGCCCCGGGCACGGCCTATGCCCATATCGCCATGGAACAGGCGATCGCCGATTCCGGCCTGGAAGAGGCCAGCATCTCCAATGAGCGGACCGGCCTCATCGTCGGATCGGGCGGCCCGTCCACCCAGGTGATCATCGAGGCGGCGGCGACGACCCGGGAAAAGGGTCCCAAGCGGATCGGCCCGTTCGCGGTGCCCAAGGCCATGAGCTCGGGCCCCTCGGCAGTGCTGTCGACCTGGTTCAAGATCCGCGGCATCAACTATTCGATCAGCTCGGCCTGCGCGACCAGCGCCCATTGCATCGGCGCGGCCGCCGAACAGATCCAGATGGGCAAGCAGGACATCGTCTTCGCCGGCGGCTGCGAGGAGCTCGACTGGAGCCTGTCCAACCTGTTCGACGCCATGGGCGCGATGAGCAGCAACTTTAACGACCGCCCCACCGTGGCCAGCCGCGCCTATGACAAGGACCGCGACGGCTTCGTGATCGCCGGCGGGGCCGGCATCGTGGTGCTGGAAGAGTATGAGCACGCCAAGGCGCGCGGCGCGAAGATCTATGGCGAACTGGTCGGCTATGCCGCCAATTCCGACGGCTTCGACATGGTCGCCCCCTCGGGCGAGGGCGCGGCCCGCTGCATGCGTCTGGCCATGGGCCAGGCCGGTGGCCGGACCATCGACTATCTGAACCCGCACGGCACCTCGACGCCGGTCGGCGACAGCAAGGAAATGGGCGCGGTGCGCGAGGTGTTCGGCGACAAGGCGCCGCTGATCTCCTCGACCAAGTCCCTGACCGGCCACAGCCTGGGGGCGGCCGGGGCCCAGGAGGCGATCTATTCGATCCTGATGCTCAATAATGATTTTGCCGCCCAGAGCGCCAATATCGAGACCCTGGATCCTGAATTTGCCGACCTGCCGATCCTGCTGGAGCGGTCCGACAAGCCCCTGACCACGGTGATGTCCAACAGCTTCGGCTTTGGCGGCACCAATGGCACGCTGATCTTCAGCCGCGCCGACTGACGGGACACTTGGCGACCGCCCGCGCGGCATTCGACCTCTACAGAGCCGGCCGTCTGGCCGAGGCAGCCGCCCTGTGCGAGCGGCTGGTGATCGAGGCGCCCAGCGTCGAGGCCTGGCACCTGCTCGGCGTGTCGCGGCTGGGTCTTGGCCAGGCCGAGGGTGCCCTGACCGCTCTGGATGCGGGCCTGGCCCTGGATGCCCGGCGGTCGGGCCTGTTATCGGCCCGGGCCCTGGCCCTGAACGCCCTGGTGCGAGACGTCGAGGCGGTGGACGCGGCCCGGGCGGCGATCGCGGCTGATCCTGACAACCCGCCCGTCCTCAACGCCCTGGGCGTGTCGCTGCGGCGGCTGGGCAAGGCCGAACAGGCCCTGACGGCCTATGATGCGTCGCTCGCGGCCGAGCCGGGCTTTGTCGATGCGCTCTGCAATCGTGCCGTGGCCCTGACCGATCTTGGTCGCTTCGACGCGGCCCTGGCGGCGCATGACCTGGCCGTCCGCGCCGCACCGCGCGAGGCCAGGGCCCTGGCCAACCGCGCGGCCCTGAAGTCGCTGCTGAACCGGCCGGCCGAGGCGGCGCGCGACCTCGAAGCCGTGCTGGAGCTGGATCCGCTCTATCCCCGCCTCGCCGGCGACCTGATGTGGGCGCGCCGCCAGACCTGCGACTGGCGCGAGGACGTGGCGCTGGACATGCTGGTCAAGGCCGACCTCAAGCTCGGCCGCCCGGGCGTTTCGCCCTTCGCGGCCCTGGCGATGTTCGACATCCCCGCCCTTCACCGCCGGTGCGCCGAACTGGCGGCGCCGCCGCCGGTTCCACGGCCAGGCCGGTCCGGCCACATGCCAGGTTCGCCGATCCCGGTCGCCTATCTGTCGGCGGACCTGCATGACCACGCCACGGCCAGGCTTCTGGCCGGTGTCCTTGAGGCGCATGACCGCGACCGCTTCGAGATCACCCTGCTGTCCTACGGACCCGACCTGGGCGGGGATCTGCGCGATCGGATCGATCGGGCGGCCCATCGCCGGATCGATGTCCGCAGCCTGTCCGACGCTGAGGTGGCGGATCTCGTTGAACAGCTGGGCATCGAGATCCTTGTGGATCTCAAGGGCTACACCCAGGACGGCCGGCCGGGGATCCTGGCCCACCGCGCCGCCCCGGTTCAGGTCAGCTGGCTGGGCTATCCGGGAACCCTGGGCTGTCCCTATGTCGACTATGTCATCGCCGATCCTGTGGTCTTGCCGCGGGGCGCAGAGAGTGACTGGAGCGAGGCGGTGGTGCGGTTGCCGCTGTACCAGCCCAATGACGCCCTGACGGAGGCGACGACTCCGGTGCCGGCACGGGCCGATGAGGGCCTGCCGGAGGACGCTTTCGTGTTCGGCTGCCTGAACAGCCCCGGCAAGATCACGCCGGAGACCTTTGCCGCCTGGATGCGGATTCTGACCAGGTCCCCGGGTTCTGTCCTGTGGCTCTATGAGGGCGTGCCCGGCGCGTCGGCCAATCTCAGGGCGCAGGCCGCAGAACTGGGGGTAGATCCCCGGAGGCTGGTCTTCGCCCGCCCGGTCCAGCACGCGGCCCACCTGGCGCGCCAGGGTCTGGCCGACCTGATGCTCGACACCTCGCCCTATGGTGCCCACACCACCGCCAGCGACGCCTTGAGGAGGGGTGTTCCGCTCTTGACCGCGCCGGGCGAGAGCTTCGCCAGCCGGGTCGCTGCCAGCCTGCTGACGCAGCTGGGACTTCCGGAGCTGATCGCCGCCGATACCGACGCCTATGTGGCTCAGGCCGTGCGCCTGGCCAGTGATCGTGCGGCGCTCACGGCGCTCAAGACCCGGCTGGAGGGGGCCTTGCACGCCACGGCGGTGTTTGATCCGGCGGCGTTCTCCGCCACCCTGGAGCGCGCACTTGAAACCATGGCCAAGCGGTCATGGGCCGGCCTGCCGCACGAGAGCTTCGATGTCGAGCCTCTCTGAAGGGTTCCGCCCGGTGACCGCGCCTGCTAACCACGGACAACGATTTACCAAAGAGGGCCTGACCCATGGCTGACGATTACGCATTCCCCAAGGGTGAGCTGATGCGGGGCAAGAAGGGCCTCGTCATGGGCGTCGCCAACCACAACTCGATCGCCTGGGGCATCGCGTCACAACTCGCCGCCCAGGGCGCCGAGATGATCTTCACCTATCAGGGCGAAGCCCTCGAGCGCCGCGTGCGGCCTCTGGCCGAGAGCATCGGCGTGACCACCCTGGTGCCGGCCGATGTCACTGACGACGCCTCGATGGACGCCGCCTTTGCCGCGATTGAAGACAAGTTCGGCACGATCGATTTCGTCGTCCATTCGGTGGCCTTTGCCAACAAGGATGAACTGAAGGGGTCGTTTGTCGACAACACCACCCGCGACGGCTTTCTGCTGGCCATGAACATCTCGGCCTACAGCTTCGTCGACGTGGCCAAGCGCGCCGCCAGGCTGATGCCCAATGGCGGCTCGCTGATCACCATGACCTATCTGGGCTCAGAGCGGACCATTCCCAACTACAACACCATGGGCGTGGCCAAGGCCGCCCTGGAAGCGGCGACCCGCTATATCGCCCGTGACCTCGGCCCCAAGGGCATCCGTTGCAACGCCATCTCGGCCGGTGCCATGCGCACCCTGGCCCTGGCAGGTATTGCCGGTGGCCGTGGCATGATCGCCCAGGGCCGGGCCTTCAGCGCGATGAAGGAAGATACCTCGATGGAAGGCGTTGCCGGGGCCGCCCTGTGGCTGGTCTCCGACCTCGGCCGTTCGACCACGGGCGAAGTCGTTCACGTCGATGCCGGCTTCCACATGATGGGCATGCCCGACGAAGTCGAAGCCTAGGGGCTTCCGGGCCTAGGGCCCATAGGCTTTCAGGAACCGTTTGGCGGCCTCGCGGGCGAGGTCGTCAAACTGGGCCTGGGTCTTGTCGGCGGGCAGGCACAGCAGGGCCCGAAGCTGGGCATGGCCCAGGACCATGCCGGAAAAGAACTCAGCGGCCTGGTCGAAGTCCTCGACCTGCAGGCGGCCGAGGCGCGTCTCGGTCTCCAGGAAGGCGGCCAGCTGTCGGCGGGCATGGCGCGGACCGGCCTCGAAGACCTCATGGGCCACCTCGGGCATTTCGCCGGCCCCCTGGATCACGACCCGCATGACCGAATAGCTGCTGGCCCCGTTCACCGTCTCCAGGATCGAGCGGGCATAGGCCTCGAGCGCGGCCTGGGGATTTTCCTCGGCCCCCGGCATGCGCAGCGGGGCGGTGATCAGCTCGACCCGGCGGGCCATCAGGGCGCGGACCAGCTCGGCCTTGCAGCCATAGTGGTTATAGACCGTCTGTTTGGAGACGCCGGCGTGGCGGGCGATCGCCTCCATGGGCGCGGACAGGCCACGCTGGCCGATCACCTCGATGGCCGCGTCGAGAATGGCCTCGGTCTTGGCGACGTCGATCTGTCCGGGGATCCTGGGCATCAGTGGGCGTCCGAAGGCGGCGGGGCAGCACCGGCCGCCGGTTTGGCCAGCAGGGAAACGCCGGCCGCGATGAAGCATCCGAAGGCCAGCAGGGTAAAACTGTCGCCGAAGGCCAGCACCGTGGCCTCCTGGTGCAGCATGCCGGAAAAGGCCTTGCGGGCCGCGCCGTCGGGATCGGAGACGCCGAGCTGGGCCATGCGGCTGGCCAGGCCCGCCATCATCCCCTGGGCCTCGACATTGCCGGTCTGAAGCTTCGAGGTCAGGTCGTTGTAATAGAGCGCCGTCTGCTGGCTGATGCTGGTGGCCAGCAGGGCCAGCCCCATGGCACCGCCGGTGTTGCGCGACAGATTGACCAGGCCCGAGGCGTTCTTGACCATGTGCGGGGGCAGGGTGCTCATCGTGATCTGCTGGGTGGCGATCATCGCGATCATGACTCCGACCCCTCGACAAGCCTGGACCCCGGCAAATTCCCAGAATCCCCAGTCCTTGGTCACGCCGTGGGCCATGTACATGCCCCAGCCGGCCAGAATGAAGCCGATGAACATCGGCACGCGCGGGTCGATCCTGCGCACCAGTCGGCCGGCAATAGGGCCGGTGGCGAACATCGACAGACCGGAAATGATCATGGTGGTGCCGACCTCGGAGGCCGAATAGTGGCGCACCCGGCCCAGGAACTGCGGCAGCAGGAAGGTGCCGCCGAACAGGCTGGCCCCGGAGACGGCGGTCATCAGCACGCCGATCGAGAAGTTGCGGTTCGAAAAGGCCCGCAGCTCGACGATCGGATTCTTGTAGCTCAGGGAGCGCCAGACGAAGACCACCCCGCTGATCACGGCCAGGACCGCGAGGCCCAGAATGAGGTCGTCCTGGAACCAGCTGTTCTTGGCCCCTTCCTCCAGCACAAACTGCAGGCTCATCAGGAAGGCGGCCATCACCCCCAGGCCGAACCAGTCGAAGCCGGCCTTCAGGCTGGGATCGCCCTCATCGAACTTGCCCCAGCGGGCCACGCCGAACAGCACGATCAGGCCGGTGGGCACATTGATGAAGAACAGCCAGCGCCAGCTGAGCCATTCGGTCAGGTGGCCGCCCAGGGTCGGCCCGACCGTAGGGGCCAGGGTGACGATCAGGCCCATGATGACACTGGCCGTGACCCGGCGCTCCGGCGGAAAGGCCGTGAAGGCCACGGCGAACACCGTCGGGATCATGGCCCCGCCGATGAAGCCCTGCAGGGCCCGGGTCAGGATCATCATGTCGATCGAGGACGACAGGCCGGTCAGCACGCTCATCACGATGAAGCCGGTGCAGGAGGCCAGATAGAGTCTCTGGGTGCCCCACAGGCGTGAGAGATAGCCCGAAAGCGGGATCATCACGACCTCGGGGATCAGATAGGCGGTCTGGATCCAGCTGACCTGATCGGCGCTGGCCCCGACCCCGGCCTGGATCTGGGGCAGGGAGGCCGCGACGATCTGGATGTCGAGAATGGCCATGAACTGGCCGATGACCATGGCTCCGAAGCCCAGGAACAGCTTGGTCCAGTCGGCCTGGGTCATGGTCTTGGCGGGTGCGGCGGGTGCCGCCGTGACGGCGTCGGTCATGGCCGGCGCCTAGCGCGCGGCGCCCTGTCGGGCGACCTGGGTCGGGGCCTGGCCGACATCGGCGAACGAGGCCCCCGAGCGGTCGCGGACATCGACCTTGACCTCGACCGACAGGCCCGGCCGCAGGGCGGCTCCGAGGCCCGAGGTGTCGACGACGATCTTTACCGGCAGGCGCTGGGTGATCTTGGTGAAATTGCCGACCGCGTTCTCGACCGGGATCAGGGCAAACTCCTGGCCGGTGGCGGGGGCGAAGCTGTCGACCTTGCCGCGAATGGTCTGTTTGCCAAAGGCGTCCGCCTTGATCTCGACCGTCTGGCCCACCCGCAGGCGCGAGACCTGGGTCTCCTTGAAATTGGCGACGATATAGCTCTGGCCGAGCGGCACGACCGACATCAGCGAGACGCCGGGCTGCACCAGCTGTCCCGGGCGCACCGAACGGGCCCCGACGACGCCGGCCACCGGGGCCCGCAGGATGGTGCGGTCGAGATCCAGCCGGGCCTGTTCCACGGCGGCATGGGCGGCCTGGGCCTGGGCCTGGGTCTGGGCCCGGGCCGAACCCAGGGACTGGGCAGCGCGCTGTTCGGCTTCCAGAGCGGCCTGGGCGCTGGCCACGGCGGCCGCCGACTGGCTGGCACCGGCGCGGCTGGTCTGGACCTTCTGCTGCGAAACCCAGCCCTGGTGGGCCAGGCTGTCATAGCGATCGAGATCGGCCTTGGCGCGGCTGGCATCAGCCTGGGCGCTGGAGACGCCGGCCGCCTTCTGGGCGATCAGGGCCTGCTCCAGGGCACCCTTGTCATCGACGGCGCGGACGGCCGCGTCCAGGGCCTGGGCATTGGCGACGGCCTGGTCCAGCCGGGCCTGGAAGGTGGCCGGGTCGATCCGCGCGACCACCTGACCGACCTCGACCCGCTGGTTGTCGGCGACCAGGATCTCGGCGATGGCCCCCGAGACCTGCGGGCTGATCTGCACGGTGTCCGCCTGGACGAAGGCATTATCGGTGGCTTCGAAGTGCTGCTTGTCGAGGTACCACAGGGTTGCGCCGACCAGCAGGGCCACGCCGGCCACGCCACCGACCAGAACCGGGATAAGCTTCTTGTTTTCAGACGTCGCCATGACCAACCCCGCAGACCGCAACAGCCCTGTGCGCCCGATAGAAGGGTCTGGCGCGCTCGGCAAGTTTTAAATGGACTAATTCGTCCAAAAATCAACTGCGGTCCGGAGACTTTTCCGGTCGCCGCCCCTCGGCTGCCTCGGAGGGAGGGGGAGCCGGCAAGGTAGAATCGGCTGATCCGCCGGGTCGGCTCTGCGGCGGCGTACGGCAGGGCGTGGTAGGCTGCCCTTGGGGGGCGACCCCGGCGACATTCCGCCGCACAGGCCAGGCCGGCACCCCTTTTGGGCCAGATTTCCCGGATAGAGTCCCAATTCGGCGACCTGTCCCTCACGAGCGTCGCTCCAGGGCCACACCTTCCGGGTGTGTGACAACCCGTCGCAATTTCGTCTTGCGCGAGAATCATTAGAGACTAAAAGCCGTCCCCCACTGCAACCAAGGTCGGGGGAGCGCGTATCTCCCCAGCGGCCACAGTTCGCCGCGTTCGCTACGCCCGCGCCAAAGGATGCGCCGATGAATGTTCAACCGCCGCTGGAACACTCGCCCCTGGCCATGTTCCGTCCCGTCCTGTGGCTTGCCGTCGCAGCCTTCACCGCCGGCTTCGGCGGCTACATGATCCTCGGCCTGCGCGCCATCAACGGCTAGACGCCGGTCGAGCCGAATCCGCCCGCGCCCCGGTCTGTGGCTTCGAGGTCCTCGACCTCGACCAGGGTCCATTGCGGCGCGGCGGCGATGATCCCCTGGGCGATGCGGTCGCCCCGGCGGATCGTGAAGTCCTCGTCGCCCAGATTGATCAGCAGCACGCAGACCTGACCGCGATAGTCGCAGTCAATGGTGCCGGGCGCATTGGTGACCGTGACCCCGTTCTTGAAGGCCAGTCCCGATCGTGGCCGGACCTGCATTTCATAGCCGTCGGGGATGGCGACGGAAAAGCCGGTCGGGGCCATGCACCTTGATCCGGGCTTCAGGACGATCGGGGCGTCCTCCGGAACATGGGCCCGCAGATCAAAGCCGGCCGCCCCGGCCGTCGCATAGGTCGGCAGCGGCAGGTCGGAATTGCCGTCCCAGCGCTTGAAGCGAATGGTTTGAGCGGTCATGCGAAACAGTCCTGATCGTCGAGCCCAGCGGCTGTAGCCGATTGATCCGGCGCGGGCCAGACCGTCAGGCCAGGGCCTCTGCGATCTTCCGGGCGATGGCGCGGGCCACCTCGTCCTTGGGCGCGCGATCCCAGCGCTCGGTGCCCTCCTGGGTGACCAGCAGCACGGCATTGTCCTCGCCGCCCATCACGCCCGGCTCGGTGACGTCATTGGCGATGATCCAGTCACAGCCCTTGCGCGACAGCTTGGCGCGGGCATGCATCTCGACATCATTGGTCTCGGCCGCGAAGCCGACCACCAGCCGCGGCCGGTGCGGTCCGGTGGCCGAGACGGTGGCCAGGATGTCGGGATTCTCGACGAAGGTCAGGGCCGGCGGCCCGCCCTTTTCCTTCTTGAGCTTGGTGCCGAAGGCCTCGTCCACGCGCCAGTCGGCGACGGCGGCGACAAAGACCCCGACATCGGCCGGCAGGGCCGCCTGGCAGGCGGCGAGCATCTGCCGGGCCGTCTCGACATCGATGCGGGTCACGCCGCGGGGTGTCGGCAGGAAGACCGGGCCGGCGATCAGGGTGACCTCGGCGCCCAGCTGGGCCAGGGCCTCGGCGATCGCGAACCCCTGCTTGCCGCTCGAGCGATTGGTGATGCCGCGGACCGGGTCGATGGGTTCGAAGGTGGGCCCGGCCGTGACCAGGGCGCGCTTGCCGGCCAGGGGGCGGTCGGCCGGCCCCTTCAGGGCGTCCATGATGGCGGCAAAGATTACTTCGGGTTCGGCCAGGCGGCCGGGCCCGAACTCGCCACAGGCCATGGCACCGTCATCGGGACCGACGAAGCGGACCCCGTCGGCCTTCAGGGTGGTGACATTGCGCCGGGTGGCTGGATGCAGCCACATCCGGACATTCATGGCCGGGGCCATCAGGACCGGCTTGTCGGTGGCCAGGAGGGCGGTCGAGGCCAGGTCGCCGGCAAGGCCGTGGGCCGCCTTGGCGATCAGGTCTGCCGTGGCCGGGGCCACCACCACCAGATCCGCCGAGCGTGAGAGCTGGATATGGCCCATCTCGGCCTCGTCGGTCAGGGAGAACAGGTCGTCATAGACCCTGTCCTCGGCCAGGGATCCCAGCGACAGGGGGGTGACGAACTCCGCACCTGCCTTGGTCAGGATCGGCCGCACGGCGACGCCGGCCTTGCGCAGAAGACGCGTCAGCTCCAGCGCCTTGTAGGCGGCTATGCCGCCACCGACGATCAGAAGAACCCTTTTGTCGCTCACGTCCGTCGGCCTCCGCCCCGTTCGCTGCCCTTATGGCCCATGCGCGGCGATCCGACAAAGGACAAGCGTGTGACGGGCTCGACTCGCGTTCCGTTTTCGTTCATCAATCGGTTAGGTTGAACAGATGAGGCGACAGACTCATGAGGTTGAATGGATTTCAGGCCGCGACGACGGCCTTGCTGGTCAGTGGAGCCCTCGGGCTGAGCGGCTGTGACGGCGGTGCTTCGGCGGTCCGTGCCCCCAAGGGCGGCGAGCGGCCGGCGGTGGCCGATGCCCGGGAGGCGGGATCGACCTCCACTCCGGCCCCGGCAGGCGATCTGCGGGACGTACCGGTGCGCCAGGTTGCAGGCAAACCGTTCTGGGCCGCCAACCGGACCCGCTCGGCCGAGGAAAATGCCGAACGGGCCTTTGAGCGCAATGGCGAGACCTTCGGTGCCGCCACGGTCGAGGACTATGTCGAAACCGCCCACCGGTTCGTGAGCAATCCGCCCAAGGGCACCGAGACGCTCAAGCGACCCAATGGCGACACCCTGATCTATGACCCGAAGGGCAATGTCTTTGCCGTGGTTTCACGCGAGGGTGCGCCCCGGGCCCTGTTCAAGCCGGATGACGGCGCGGCCTATTGGGAGGTGCAGAAGACCCGCGAAAGCCGCCGGACCACGGCGGCCCGAGAGCGGGGCCAGGGTGAAAGCGGCTAGAGGCCAGGCGTGCCGGGCGTTACGGCCCGGCTGACGGTCCGAAAAAGACTCTAGCCGAACACCAGGACGATGGCGGTGATGGCCACCACGGCCACGGCTGCGCCGGTCGCGAACCAGGTCAGGGGACGGGGCTTGGCCGGCGCGGCCGCCTGGGCGGCAACCGGCGGTGCCTCGGCCAGGCGGGCGATGGCGCGCAGGGCCTTCAGGGCTTCGTCGGCAAAGTCGCGGACCTTGGCGGCGGGGGACAGTTCGCGGGTGATCCAGCGACGGACCACCGGATCGGCGGCCGCCCAGATATCGTGGGCCGGGTCGATGCGGCGGGCCACGCCCTCGACCGTGACCATGGTCTTCTGCAGCAGGACCAGTTCCGGCCGCAGGGCCATGTCGAACAGGGCGGTGATCTCGAACAGCTGGGCCAGCAGCTTGCCCATCGAGATGTCGCGGGCATCGAGGCCGAAGACCGGTTCGCCCACCGCCCGCAGGGCCTGGGCAAAGGCGTCGACATCCTGGTGGGCCGGAACATAGCCGGCGTCGAAATGGATGCGGGCGACGCGGGGATAGTCGCGATTGAGAAAGCCGTAGAGGATCTCGGCCAGATATTTCCGCTCGCCGGGGCCCAGGCGACCGATGATGCCATAGTCGACCGCCACTACCCTGTCCGGAGCGGCGACGAACAGATTGCCCTCGTGCAGATCGGCGTGGAACAGGCCGTGATCCAGGGCCTGGGCCAGGAACCCCCGGGTGATGTTTTCGGCCAGGGCCTTGCGGTCCAGACCGGGAAGCTCGAGCGCTTGCGGATCCGACAGGGGCGCGCCCTCGGCCCAGGCCAGGGTCAGGACCCGCTTGCCGACCCCCTGCCAGACCACGGCCGGGGCCGACATATAGGCGTCCTTGGCCATGACCTCGCCGAGCTCGGCGCAGCCGGCGGCCTCGAAGCGCAGGTCCATTTCCAGATCCAGGGCCCGGATCACCACCTCGACGAAGTCGCGTGGCTTCAGGCGGCGAACGGCGGGCACCAGGCCTTCAGCCAGGTCGGCGGCCAGACGTAGAACGGCGCTGTCCTCGGCCACCCGGCGTTCGATCCCTGGGCGCAGGACCTTGACCGCCACCTTGCGGCCGTCGAGCAGCCGGGCCGGATGGGCCTGGGCCAGGGAGGCGGCGGCCACCGGGGCCTCCAGCTCGGCAAACAGGGTCTCGACCGGACGGCCCAGGCTGCGTTCGATCTCCTCGCGGGCCTCGGCGAGCGGGAAGGGGGCCAGGCGGTCCTTCAGGCGGGACAGGTCCTCGGCGAAGGGGGTGCCGAAGATGTCGGCGCGGGTCGACAGGAACTGGCCCATCTTGATCGCAGCAGGACCCAGGCCCTCCAGGGCACCGGCCAGCCTCTGTCCCGGCCGTCCGAGGCGCGCCCGGGGACCGGACAACAGGCGCAGGGTCCGGGCCGCCAGCCGCGCCGACGGCGGCAGCAGAGGGTCCAGCTCGCGCGGGATCAGGGCATCGGCCCGGATCAGGACCCAGCCCGCGCCGATCAGGCGCCAGAACGCGGACATCTGGCCCATGGGCTAGACGGCCCAGCCCTGGTGCATGGCCGCGACGCCGCCGGTGAAGTTGCTGATCGTCACCCGCTTGAAGCCGGCCTTTTCCATCATGGCGGCAAAGGTCCTCTGGTCGGGGAAGCGCCGGATGCTTTCGACCAGGTACTGATAGGCGTCGCGATCCTTGGCCACCCATTCCCCGACCTGCGGAATGACCTTGAAGCTGTAGGCGTCATAAGCCTTCGCCAGGGCTTCGGTGACCGGCCGCGAGAATTCCAGACAGATGAACCGGCCGCCCGGCTTCAGGACCCGGCGCGCCTCACGCAGGGCTGCGTCGATGTCGGTGACGTTGCGGATGCCGAACGAGATCACATAGGCGTCGGCATAGGCATCGGGCAGGGGCAGGCGCTGGGCGTCGCCGACCGTCCAGGTGATTTCAGGCTCGCCGCCCTTGTCGATGCCGGCGGCGATCATCTCGGCATTGTAGTCGATGATATTGATCATCGCATCGGGACCGCCCCGGCGCTCCTGCGCCCGGCGGGCCATCTTGGCAAAGCGGCGGGCCATGTCGCCGGTACCGCCCGCGCAGTCGATGATGATCTCGCCCGGCTGCGGATTGAGCCGTGCGGCGACGGCGTCCTTCCACAGGCGGTGAACGCCCCCGCTCATCAGGTCGTTCATCAGGTCATAGTTCTTGGCGACGCGATCGAAAACGCCCCGCACCAGGCCCGCCTTCACCGAAGGATCGACGTCCTTGAAACCGAATGTGGCTGCGGGCTTGCTCATGACGTCTTTCGGCCAGGCTTTATATAAGGTCGTCCGCTATTAGACCGCGCGTCGCGTCACGTCACCTTCTTGAGGCCAACCCTTGCCCGAATTGCCCGAAGTCGAGACCGTCCGGCGCGGCCTGGAACCCACCCTGAGCGGCGCGCGGCTCAGCCGCGTGCGCGCCAACCGGCCTGATCTGCGCTTTCCCCTGCCCGAGGGCTTCGTCCAGAGGCTGACCGGGGCGAGGATCCTGCGGCTGGACCGCCGGGCCAAGTATCTGCTGGCCCCGCTCGATCGCGGCGACACCCTGGTCATGCATCTGGGCATGACCGGCCGGTTCGAGATCGCCGCGCCCGAGGGCACCGTGCGCCCCGGCGACTTCGCCCGCGAGGTCAAGCCCGACAACAAGCACGCCCACGTCGTGTTCGAAACGGAAGACGGGGCGGTGGTCACCTATCACGACCCTCGCCGCTTCGGCTTCATGGACCTGATCGCCACCGACCAGGTGGAGCGCCATCCCTGGTTTTCGACCATGGGCCCCGAGCCCCTGGGCGAAGGCTTTACTGCCCAGACCCTGGTCAGGGCCTTTGCGAACCGCAAGCAGGGCCCCAAGACCCTGCTGCTGGACCAGAAGACCGTGGCGGGCCTGGGCAATATCTATGTCTGCGAGGCCCTGCACCGGGCGGGCATCTCGCCGTTCAAGCCCTCCGGGATGATCGCCGGCAAGCGCCTGGGCCCCCTGACCACGATCATCAAGGAGGTCCTCGCCGAGGCCGTCGAGGTCGGGGGCTCGACCCTTAAGGACTTCGCCGCCGCCGACGGGGCGCTGGGCTATTTCCAGCACCGCTTCCGGGTTTACGACCGCGAGGGCGAACCCTGCCCGACCCGGGGCTGCAAGGGGGTCATTGCCCGCGAGGTCCAGGCGGGGCGGTCGACGTTCTTTTGTCCGGTGTGTCAGGTTTAGGTGGGGGAGGCTGCCTCGGAGCGGCCCTGCCCAAGGTCGGCATGGGGCGGTTAGCGGACATGCTCCCTCTCCCAAAGGGAGAGGGTTGGGGTGAGGGGTTACGGCGTTTGACGGAGTGCCGGCACGCCGTCCCGCCTCGTAACCCCTCACCCTCCCATCCCGGCCTTCGCCGGGACGGGCCCCTCCCTCTCTCAAAGAGAGAGGGACCATGAACGTCCGACCAGGCTCAAAAGCACCCCATGGCACTCCACGCCACCGATCCGCTCGCCGCGAGCTTCAAGGGCAGCCCGCCCCGCCCTTCAGGTCTGATCGTCAGCTGACAAAGGGGAAGGGTGACAGGGCCTTGTTGGCTTCCTCGACCAGCAGGGTTCGGTTGATCGGGGCGGCGGCGCGCTGGGGGCAGGCGGGGCGTTCGCAGATCCGGCACGAGGGCCCGATCTCGACGGCCGCCGGGGCGGCGATGTCGAGGCCTCGGGCATAGACCAGCTTGCCGGCGAATTTCAGCTCGCAGCCCAGGCCGATGACCAGTTCGTCCTCGAGACCCGCCTGCAGGCCCGAGATCCGCCGCACGGTCCGCGACAGGGTGAAATAGCGCTCGCGGTCCGGCGTCTCGATGACCTGGGTGATGATCCGCCCGGGGGTCTTGAAGCTGTCATGCACGTTCCAGCGCGGACAGGCACCGCCGAAGCGGGAGAACGGAAACGGGCCGGCGGCAAAGCGCTTGGAAATGTTCCCGGCCGCATCCAGGCGCATCATGAAGAAGGGCACGCCCCGCGCCCCCGGCCGGCTGAGGGTGGTCAGCCTCTGGGCGGCCTGTTCGTAGCTGATGCCGAACCGCGAGCGGACCCGTTCAATATCGTAGCCGCTGGCCTGCATGGCCGCCAGGAACGGCTCGTAGGGCATCATGATGGCGGCGGCCAGATAGTTGTCGAGGAACACCTTGAGCAGCTGGCGGGTGGCCCGGTCCGGGGCCTGGAAGCGGTTGGTCAGGGTCGTCAGGATCTCGCCGGCCTCCATCAGGCCCAGCTGGTAGCACATGGCGAAGATGCGGCTGGCCGGGGCCAGGGTCTCGGAAATCATCAGCCGCTTGCGGTGGTGATCATAGCGCCGCAGCGAATGGGCCATGGTCTCGACCGGCATGACCCGCGTCTGGATGCCGAACTGCTCCTGCAGCCGGGCCCGGACGGCCGGTCCGAGATCCTGGGGATCGGCCTTCATCGCCGCCACGATGGTTTCGGCGACCGTCTCCAGTTCGGCGAAATGATTGCGCTGGGCGCTGACCAGGTCGCGCACCCAGTCGGTCGGCGACTGCGAGGACAGGCCCGCCGCCCCGTCCGGTCGCTCGAAGACTCCCAGATCGATCAGCCGGCCGCGGTCCAGATAGGCGCGATAGAGCCGGGTCATGGCTTCGGCGAAGCCGGGGGAAAGCTCTGCCACCTCGGCGGCCTCATGGCGGCTGACGCCGAGATCGGTGAACATGCTGTCGGACAGCACCTCTTCCAGGCCCGCCCCGCCGCCCGGATCGTCGGCTGACAGGCTGCGCAGGTCCAGGTCATAGGCATCGGCCAGGCGCAGCAGGATCTGGGCCGTGGCCGGCCTCTGGTTGCGCTCCAGCAGGTTGAGATAGCTGGCCGAGACCCCGAGGTCTTCGGCCATCCGGCTCTGGGTCACGCCCAGGTCACGCCGCAGCCGCTTGAGCCGGCCGCCGAGAAACAGCTTTTTGTCGTTGGTCGCCATTCGGTCAATTTGTCACAGATTTACAGAACACACAAAGTGTCATTGTGACAAATCGTCTTCAATAGGTTCGACGGCCGCCCCGCCCTGGCCTTAGCTCCCTCTCACGAGTTTTCTTGTCCGACCCGCTCCTCGCATCCGGCTTTCGGCCGCGCAGGAGGGCTCGGCGCCTGATGTGGGACCAAGACCAATGACGCTGCGCAAGACCTATGCCCAACACCGCCAGGAACTGCTGGGCCGCTATCCCGATGGCGTGACCTCGGGCGGCATCGCCATCGACGACATCATCCAGCTGAAGCTGCAGAACACCTATTCGACCCATCTGGACATCGCCCGCGACATGGCCGGGGTCATGCGCGCCGACATGGCCGACTATGATCGCGACAGCGCCCAGTTCACCCAGTCGCTGGGTTGCTGGTCGGGCTTCCACGCCCAGCAGATGATCAAGTCGGTCAAGCGCCTGCGCGGCACCACCAAGGGCGCCTATGTCTATCTGTCGGGCTGGATGGTCGCCGGTCTGCGCAATCGCTGGGGCCATCTGCCCGACCAGTCGATGCACGAGAAGACCGCCGTGGTCGATCTGATCGAGGAGATCTATGTCTCCCTGCGCCAGGCCGATGAGGTGGGCCTGAACGACCTGTTCAAGACCCTGCGCGCCGCCCGCCAGGCCGGCGACACGGCCGCCGAGGCCGCCGCGATCGAGGCCATTGACGGCTTCGAGACCCATGTCGTGCCGATCATCGCCGACATCGATGCCGGCTTCGGCAACGAGAACGCCACCTATCTGCTGGCCAAGGAAATGATCAAGGCCGGGGCCTGCTGCCTGCAGATCGAAAACCAGGTCTCCGACGCCAAGCAGTGCGGTCACCAGGACGGCAAGGTCACCGTGCCGCGCGAAGACTTCATCGAAAAGCTGCGCGCCTGCCGCCTGGCCTTCGAGGAACTCGGCGTCGATGACGGCGTCATCGTGGCCCGCACCGACAGCCTCGGCGCCGGCCTGACCCAGAAGATCCCGGTCAGCCAGGAGCCCGGCGATCTGGCCAGCGACTATATCAAGTGGCTGAAGACCGAGGCCATCACGGCCGAGAATCCCATCCATAGCGGCGAGGTCGCGCTCTATCGCGACGGCCAGTTCGTCAAGCCGGTGCGCATGCCCAATGGCCTGTTTGCCTTCCAGGACGGCACCGGCCGGGCCCGGGTGATCGAGGACTGCATCGCCTCCCTGACCCAGGGCGGGGCGGACCTGCTGTGGATCGAGACCGACACCCCCAATGTCGACGAGATCGCCTCGATGGTGTCGGAGATCCGCAAGGTCGTTCCGAACGCCAAGCTGACCTACAACAACTCGCCGTCGTTCAACTGGACCCTGAACCTGCGCAAGCAGGTCCGTGACCAGTGGATCGCCGAGGGCAAGATCCACAAGGACTCCTATCCCGAGGGCAACAGCCTGATGTCGGCCGAGTATGATGCGACCGACCTCGGCCGCGAGACCGATGCCCGCCTGGCCGCCTTCCAGGCCGACATTTCGGCCCGGGCCGGGGTGTTCCACAACCTGATCACCCTGCCGACCTTCCACCTGACGGCCAAGAGCATGGACGAGCTGTCGCGCGGCTATTTCGGCGACGAGCGCATGAAGGCCTATGTCAATTCGGTCCAGCGCGAAGAAATCCGCCGCGGCGTCTCGGCCGTGAAGCACCAGCACGAGGTCGGTTCCGATCTCGGCGACAGCTTCAAGGAAATGGTCGCCGGCGAGCGGGCCCTGAAGGCCGGCGGTCACGCCAACACCATGAACCAGTTCGCCGCCGAATAGCCGACTGCCCCGCGCGCCCGTCCCGCCCCCAGGGGGCGGGCGCGACCCCCGCCCTCTCACAACAGGATCACGCCATGTCTGCGACGAAGTTCACCCCCGCCGCCATGCCCCAGGCGACCGACCAGCAACGCGCGGTCGATCGTGTGGCCGAGGCTTCCCACCGCCTGAACGAAGCCGTCCGCCGCGCCATCGACGCCGGCTATTCGGTGGAACTGGTCCGCGCCTCGCGTCACCATGACGGGGCCGGCAACTGGGGCGACCAGATCGTCCCGACCGTGCGCCCGACCGACGCCAAGCCCGCCTAAAAGACTCTTTCGACCCCGTCCCCGGGCCACCGGGGGCCAAGACCCTTCCTAAGCCTGCAGGATTGCCCATGCCCCTCGACATCGCCGCCAATATCCAGATCAACGGGCCCATCGAGGGGCAGGCCGTAGACATCCTGACGCCCGAGGCCCTGGCCTTCGTGGCCGACCTGCACCGCCGGTTCGACGCCCGTCGCCGGGAGCTGCTGTCGGCCCGCGCCCAGCGCCAGGCCCGCTTCGACGCCGGCGAGCTCCCCGACTTTCTGGCGGAAACGGCGGATATCCGGGCCGGTGACTGGACCGTGGCCCCGATCCCGGCGGACCTGCAAGACCGCCGCGTCGAGATCACCGGCCCCGTCGACCGCAAGATGATCATCAATGCCCTCAACTGCGGGGCCAAGGTGTTCATGGCCGACTTCGAGGACGCCACCTCTCCGACCTGGGCCAATCTGATCGAGGGCCAGGTCAATCTGAAGGATCGCTGGGCCGGCACCCTGACCCATGTCGATCCAAAGTCCGGCAAGAGCTATGCGCTGGGAGACAACCCGGCCGTCCTGGTCATCCGCCCGCGTGGCTGGCATCTGCCGGAACGCCATATGGAGGTCGATGGCCTGCCCGTCAGTGGGGCCTTGTTCGATTTCGGCCTCTATTTCTACCACAATGCCCAGGCGTCCCTGGCCCAGGGTTCGGGTCCATACTTCTACCTGCCCAAGCTGGAGAGCCACCTGGAGGCCCGCCTGTGGAACGAGGTGTTCGTCCACGCCCAGGCCGCGCTCGGCATCGCCCAGGGCACGATCAAGGCCACGGTCCTGATCGAGACCATTCCGGCCGCCTTCGAGATGGACGAGATCCTCTACGAGCTGCGCGACCACATGGCCGGCCTCAACTGCGGGCGCTGGGACTACATCTTCTCGTTCATCAAGCGCCTGGGCCGTCGGGCCGAGTTCCTGACCCCCGACCGCTCGGCCATGGTCATGGGCAAGGCCTTCCTGGGCGCCTATTCGCTGAAGCTGATCCAGACCTGTCACCGCCGCGGAGCCTTCGCCATGGGCGGCATGGCGGCCCAGATTCCGGTCAAGGGCGACCCGGCCGCCAATGACGCGGCCTTCGCGCGGGTCCGGGCCGACAAGGAGCGCGAGGCCGGGGCCGGCCACGACGGCACCTGGGTCGCCCACCCCGATCTGGTGCCGGTGGCCATGGAGGTCTTCGACCGCCTGATGCCGACCCCCAACCAGCTGGACAAGCGCCTGGCCGACCTCACCATCACCCAGCCGGAAATGCTGGCCTTGCATGACGGCGTCCGCACCGAGGCCGGGGTTCGCCAGAACATCCGGGTCGGGGTCCGCTATACCCAGGCCTGGATCGAGGGACGGGGCGCCGTGCCGCTCTATAATCTGATGGAGGATGCGGCGACCGCCGAGATCTGCCGCACCCAGCTCTGGCAATGGGTGCGCCTCGGCGCCGCCCTGGACGATGGCCGGGTGATCAGTTCGGAGCTGTTTGTCAGTCTGCTCACCGATGAAATGGCCGACCTGCGCCGCGACTTCCCGTCGCCGCGCCTGGAAGAGGCGGCGCACCTCTTTGCCCGCATGGTGCTGAATGACACGCTGGAAGAGTTCCTGACCCTGCCGGCCTATGCCCTGATCGACTGACGGCGCGCCCGGCGGGCGTAACACGTCCGCCGGGGCTCCCCTTCGTCGCGACGCGCTCTATAAAGCGTGCGCGTCACAAGGAGAGACCTGCCGATGGCCTATCAGACCCTGATCGTCGAAACCGCGCCGGAGGGGGCCGCCGGCGTCGTCCTGATCCGTCTGAACCGCCCAGAGGCCCTCAATGCCCTGAACGCCCAGCTGCTGGGCGAGCTTGCCGTCGCCCTGGGCGAGGCCCAGGCCGACGAGGCCGTGGGCTGTATCGTCCTGACCGGCTCGGCCAAGGCCTTTGCGGCCGGTGCCGACATCAAGGAGATGTCGGACAAGACCTATGCTCAGATGTTCACGGCCGATTTCTTCACCGCCGGAGCCCGGGCGGTCGAGCAGTGCCGCAAGCCGATCATCGCCGCCGTCTCCGGCTACGCCCTGGGGGGCGGCTGCGAGCTGGCCATGATGTGCGATTTCATCATCGCCGCCGACACCGCCAAGTTCGGCCAGCCCGAGATCAATCTGGGCGTCGCGCCCGGCATCGGCGGCACCCAGCGCCTGACCCGCTTCGTCGGCAAGTCCAAGGCCATGGACATGATCCTGACCGGCCGGATGATGGGAGCCGAGGAGGCCGAACGCTCGGGCCTGGTCAGCCGGATCTTCCCAGCCGACCTGCTGCTTCCCGAGGTGCTGGCCATGGCCGCCAAGATCGCTGCCCAGTCGCCCCTGGCGGTCGCCATGAACAAGGAACTGGTCCAGGCGGCCTATGAGACCACCCTGACCACCGGCGTGGCCCTGGAGCGCCGCCTGTTCCACTCCCTGTTCGCCTTTGAGGATCAGAAGGAGGGGATGGCGGCCTTTGTCGAGAAGCGGAAGCCCGAGTTTAAGGGCCGTTAAGGCCGGGGCGCGACCGCTTGTCGCATCTCTCGGCAAAACGGCCTCGACAGCCGTTGACCGATCTCATCGCTTCCCGTATATCCGCGCGCTCAAGATTTTCCCTGCTTCGCGGCTGTCCCGCGCGGCTGTCCGTTTCGAGGTCCAATTTCCATGGCCAACAATCCCGGCGCCAAGAAGGCGATCCGCAAGATCGCCCGCCGCACCGAGGTGAACACCGCTCGCCGTTCGCGCGTGCGCACCTTCCTCCGCAAGTTCGAAGACGCCCTGGTGGCCGGTGATGTCGCCGTCGCCAAGGCCGCCTTTGTCGAGGCTCAATCGGAACTGATGCGCGCCGTTTCCAAGGGCGTCGTTCATCCGAACACGGGCTCGCGCAAGGTCTCGCGCCTCGCTGCCCGACTGAAGAAGCTGGACAAGGCCGCCGCCTGACCAGACCTGTGAACGAATAAGTTTCGTTCAGGAAATTCAAGTATTTACAAGGGCCGGCTGGAGCAATCCAGTCGGCTTTTGCTTTGTGTTCAACCGCACGCATTGTTCGGATAACAGCGTCCGAAAAATAGTGAACTTAACTATTCCCTTGCCACGCGAGGGGCTCTCGCGAGTCAACAGAAATATCCGGACTCGGACGCAAGTTTTCCGTTTGACCGGCAGGGTCGGCTGGCTAGTTTAGGGCTCTCAGCGCCCTTCCAGTTTTTGGAAAAAAACGGTGGCGGCAGAACCCTGCGTTCTGCTGACTAAGCCTCCGTGTGCGTGGAGAACCGGTCGTTCGCCTTTGGGGGGCGTGCGGCGGGACGAGCGGTTTTGACCAGGTACGAGGCGGTGGACGAATGACAATCAAGGGTGGGGTGGCGAGCCAGGACTTCTCGGCTGCGATTCCAGCGGTTGCCTGCGAGTCCGCTGGCGGCGTCTGGCACAAGGTGTGCCTGACTCTGAAGCGCGAGCTGGGTGATGCGTCTTTCGGCTCGTGGATCGCGCCGGCTCTGTTGCGCGAAGGTCCGTCCGGCGATGTGGTTCTGGTCACCCCGACCGGTATTGCCCGGGACTGGATCCGTCGCAGCGCCTGGCGTCGCATCAGCGAACTCTGGATCGCCCATGACCCGACGGCCCGTCGCATTGACCTGAAATCCCGCCTGGAATTCGAAGCCTCGGCTGGCGCCTATGTCGACGCCGCCAAGGCTGAACCGATCGAGATCGTTCTGCCGGTCTCGACCGATGCGCCCAGCCTGGCCCCGGTACCGACCGGCAAGCCTTCGCGGACCCAGGGTCTGCAGGAACGCTTCACCTTCGAGACCTTTGTCCCGGGTCCCGCCAACGAATTTGCCCATGCCGTGGCGCGCCGGGTGGCGAGCTGGGCCGATGGTCATTTCAATCCGGTTCTGTTCCACGGCCCCTATGGATTTGGCAAAACCCACCTGCTCAACGCCCTGGCCTGGGAGGCCATGCGTCAGGCCCCGACCAAGCGCGTGGTCTATCTGACCGCCGAGCGCTTCCTGTCGACCTTCGTGCGCGCCGTGATGGATCGCCAGACGGCCGCCTTCAAGGAAGAGCTGCGCGCCGCCGACCTGCTGATCATCGACGATGTGCATTTCATCGCCGGCAAGCAGTCCACGCAGGAAGAGCTGTTCCACACCCTGACCGCCCTGGTCGAGGAAGGCCGCCGCGTCGTGTTCTCGTCGGACCGTCCGCCTTCGGCCATGACCGAGATGGACGCCCACCTGCGCTCGCACCTGTCGGCGGGCCTGGTCTGCGGCCTCGAGCCGGCCGACCGTTCGCTGCGCATGGGCATTCTGGAGCGCAAGATCCAGACCCTGTCGGCGGCCCACGGTTCCGAGCCGACCATGCGGCCTGACGTGCTGCAGTTCCTGGCCGACCGCTTTACCGACAGCGTCCGCGAGCTGGAAGGCGCGCTCAACACCCTGTCGGCCCGGGCCGGCGAGGGCCTGTCGCGCCTGACCCTCGACGAGGTCCAGGCCATCCTGCGGCCGCATCTGCGGGCCGGCGAGAAGCGCATCACCATCGACGACATCCAGAAGGCCACGGCCGATCACTACGGCATGAAACAGGCCGATCTGCTCAGCGAACGCCGCAACCGTGCCGTGGCCCGTCCGCGCCAGGCCGCCATGTGGCTGGCCAAGCAGCTGACCACCCGCTCCCTGCCCGACATTGGCCGTCGCTTCGGCGGTCGTGACCACACGACGGTTCTGCACGCCGTGCGCCGCATCGAGGCCCTGCGCCTCGAGGACAGCGCCCTGAACCACGACCTCGAGGTCCTGACGCGCAAACTGCGCGGCTAGGTCGCTCTGGAGGCTGACACCGATTTCCGTGACGTCAGCCTCGGGTCAGGCATCAGACTGAAAGGGGGGCGCCTGGCCGGGCGGCCCCTTTTTCTTTGGGCGACCCTGCCGCCAGGGCAACGGCGGTGCTGTTACCCGCAGAGCGGTGTTTGACCACCTGCCCCGATTTGGCGAAACTCGTCCCGGGGGCAAGAGGGGCGCTGCATTGACTGACGAGACAAGGCCGTTGCGGACCCGCAAGTCCCCCCGCGCCCCTGCGCCGACCACTCCGGACCCTATCGAGATCGCCATGGAGGCCAAGGCCTCAGGCCGCGATCCCGTGGGTTCTGCCGAGCAGTTGCTTCTGAGCCAGAACCGGCTGATCGGCTGGCAGATTGCCTCTGAACGGGCCGGCTTTGCCCTGAAGGTCCTGACCGGCCTGGCTGGCCTGATCGCGCTGGTCGCGGTTCTGGCCCTGGTCTGGAGCGCCAGCCAGTATCGCGGCGTGACCATCAAGCCCTTTTCCGTGCCCCCTGAGATGGAGGCCCGGGGCCTGACCGGCGCGGTGGTGGCCGAGCGGGTTATCGACCGCCTGGCGCGGCTGCAGGCCGCCACGGGGTCGACGCGGGCCGGAGCCCGCTATTCCAGCGGTTGGGGCGAGGTCGAGGTCACCATCCCCCAGACCGGCGTTTCGGCCACCGAGCTGTGGAAGTTCCTGCGTGGATGGCTCGGCCAGGAGATCGAGGTCTCCGGCGACATCGTCAAGGCCGGGACCGAGGTCCAGTTGAGCGTTCGGGCCGACCGGACGTCCGCGCCCCTGATCCGGGGCCCGGAAGCCGATCTTGAAGGTCTGCTGGACCGGGCCGCGGAAGCCCTGTTCGCCGAGACTCAGGCCTATCGCTACGGCGTCTATCTGATGTTTGAAGGCCGGCGGCTTGAGGAGGCCCAGGCGGTTTTCCAGCGACTGGCCCTGGACGATGACAGGGTCGAGCGGAAATGGGCCCTGGTTGGGCTCACCAACGTCCATTTGCGACAGGGCAATCTGGACCAGGCCCTGAAATCGGCAGGGGCAGCTTTCGCCGCGGACAGCCGGTTTGCGCTCGGCGTATCCATCTTCGCGCGCAGTCGCTATTTCGCCGGTCACTGGGAGACCAGCTATCAGACAAACGCCCGGGTCGCGTCGCTCGCCCAGGGGTCAGACGAGTTTGATCGCGATCGACTGGAGAACTTCAAGGTCGAGCACCTCGCCCTCGATGCGCGCTTCCGGCATGACCACAACCACGCCCTGGAGATCCTTCAGCGCTTCGGGAAAAAAGAAGTCCAGCGCAATCTCAATCACATCTGGCTGGCTGCGGGTCAGAAGATCGCCCTTCACCGTCCCAGCGAGGCGATGACCGAGGTGGCGGGGTCGCTCGGCAGTCCCGCCGAGGCGCTTGACGAAATGCGCCTGTCGCTCGCTGAGCGACTGGAGCGGCAGGACTGGGCGGGTGCTGTCGCACGGTATCGCTCGATCCAGGAGGCCCATCCGGAACAGCGTTTCAGCGTTTCCGGTCGCTACTTTAACGATGAAGGCCCCACGGCCTATGCCATGGCCCGGCTGGGGGACCTTGACGGGGCCCGGGCGCTGCTGGCCCAGGGACGCCACGACAGCTATCCGATCACCATCGCCAGGGCCCAGGTGGCGGCCCTCAGCGGTGACGTCGCGGGCTCGGAGCGCCTCTTCGTCGCGGCGACGGAACGGGCTCCCAGTCTTGCCGATGCCCATTTCGCCTGGGGTCAGGCGCGGCTGGAACGGGGGGATGCGGCGGGCGCGATCGCCGTCCTGAAGATCGCCGCCGAGCGCGCGCCGCGCTGGGCCGATCCCCTGAAGGTCTGGGGCGATGCCCTGGCTGCTGAGGGCCGCCACAAGGACGCTATCCGTCAGTACCAGGCAGCCGCCCGCTGGGCCCCGCAATGGGGCGCCCTGCATCTGGCCTGGGGCCAGGCCCTGGTCGCCCAGGGCCAGGAGGGCCAGGCCCGGGACCGCTGGCGTGCCGCAGCCGGCATGGACCTCAGCGCGACCGACCGCGTAACGGTTTCGCGACTCCTGGCCTCCTGACCCTTCCGGGCCGGGCCGCTCTTCACCCCGCCGCCGCCCGCCGCAGGGTCAGGTTGATCCGGCCGCCGCCGGGCACCAGGCTGGAGGAGCCGGCGATTACCCGGTCGACCCCGTGGAAGGCCATCCGGGCCGGACCGGACAGCCGGAGGACGTCGCCGGAGGCCAGTTTCAGGCTGCGGGTCGGGTCCTTGCGCGCGGTCCCGCCGAAGCGGAACACCGCCGTGTCGCCCAGGGAGATCGACAGCACCGGAAAGCGCGGGTCGGCCTCGTCGCGGTCCTGGTGCAGGCCCATGCGGGCCGTACCGCGATAGAGATTGACCAGACAGGCATCTGCCGGGACCTCGGGGTCGCCCAGCTGGGCCCAGAGGTCGAGCAGGACCCCGGGCATGGCCGGCCACGGCCGGCCGGTGGCGGGATGCTGCCCCGCATAGCGATAGCCTGTCCGGTCACTGACCCAGCCCAGGGCCCCCAGGCTGGTCATGCCGACGCTCATGGCCTGGCCGGAGGCCGTCTCATAGTGGTCGAAAGGCGCCGCCTCGGCGGCCTCCAGCACGGTCTCGACCAGGGCGGACTGGGCGGTGGGCGTCAGCAGGCTGGGCCAGAGGTCGAGGCCCGGGATGATGGTGAGCGGCTGGATCATTACGTATATTTAACGCGCCTGACGGGAGTGCAGGGTGTTGTTTCGCGAACCGGCCAGTGGGGTCGGGCCAAAAGTTCCAGTCCAGGTCTGTACATGCGTCGTCTTTTGTCTTCCGCGGCGGCCGCCGCGCTCATTTTCGCCGCTGGAACCGCCCTGGCCGCGCCGACCGCAGGGGCCGCCACGGCCGCCACCGTCACGACCCAGCTGCCGCGCAATGTCGTCCCGTCCCACTATGATCTGGCCTTTACCCCCGATGTCGAGGGCATGACCTTCAAGGCCCGGGTCAGGATCGCCATCACGGTGGTCGAGCCGACCCGCACCATCACCCTGCAGGCCGCCGACCTGACCTTCACGAGGGCCGAGCTGGCCGGGATCGGGGCCGCCAGCATCAAGGTCGATGACGAGGCCCAGACCGCCAGCTTCACCTTCGACAAGCCCCTGGCCAAGGGCCGGTACGAGCTGGCCATCGACTATGCCGGCAAGATCTACACCCAGGCCGCCGGCCTGTTCGCTCTCGACTATGAGACCGAGACCGGCAAGAAGCGCGCCCTCTACACCCAGTTCGAGAATTCCGACTTCCGTCGCTTCGTGCCCTCGTGGGACGAGCCCTTCTACAAGGCGACCTTCCGTGTCGAGGCGACGGTCCCGACCGGCCAGATGGCCCTGGGCAACATGCCGGTCGCGGCGAGCACCGACCTCGGCGGCGGCAAGACCCTGGTCAAGTTCGCGACGTCGCCGAAGATGTCGACCTATCTGCTGTTCTTCGGCCTCGGCGAGTTTGACCGGGCCTCGGTCAAGGTGGCCGGGGTCGATGTCGGGGTGGTCACCAAGAAGGGCGATACGCCCAAGGCGGAGTTTGCCCTGAAGTCGGCCGCCGACCTGCTGCCCTGGTACAATGACTATTTCGGCGTTCCCTATCCGCTGCCGGCCCTCGACAACATCGCCGCCCCGGGGCGCAGCCAGTTCTTCAGCGCCATGGAGAACTGGGGCGCGATCTTCACCTTCGAGTACGCCATGCTGCTCGATCCGAAGATCTCGACCCAGACCGACAGCCAGCGGGTCTTCACGACCGTGGCCCACGAGATGGCCCACCAGTGGTTCGGCGATCTGGTCACCATGGCCTGGTGGGATGACCTGTGGCTGAACGAGGGCTTTGCCTCCTGGATGGAGGGTCGGGCCACCGAGCACTTCCATCCCGAGTGGAACGCGGCCCTGGCCGCAGTCGGCGGCCGCGAATATGCCATGAGCCTCGATGCCCTGAAGACCACCCATCCGGTGGTCCAGCACGTCGAGACCGTCGACCAGGCCAGCCAGGCCTTTGACGGCATCACCTACCAGAAGGGCGAGGCGGTCATCCGCATGCTCGAGGCCTATGTCGGGGCCGATGCCTGGCGCGCCGGCGTGCGCACCTACATGAAGAAGCACGCCCACAGGAATACGGTCAGCGATGACCTGTGGCGCGAGATCGAGGCTGCCGCCGGCAAGCCGATCACCGACATCGCCCATGACTTCACCCTGCAGCCTGGCGTGCCGCTGATCACGGTCAGCGACCAGACCTGCACGGCCGGCAAGGCCACCCTGAGCCTGACCCAGGGCGAGTTCAGCAAGGACCAGCCCAACAAGACGCCCCTGGCCTGGCGGGTGCCTGTCACGGTCAGGGCGGTCGGCGGCGGTGAAGCCAAGACCCTGGTCGTCGGCGGCAAGGGCAAGGTGACGGTCGACGGCTGCGGCCCGGTGATCGTCAATGCCGGCCAGAGTGGCTATTTCCGGACCCTGTATGGCCCGGAGCGGTTCGGCGGCGTGGTGGGCAGCTTTGCCAGCCTGCCGGCCATCGACCAGCTGGGCGTGATGTCCAATACCTGGGCCATGGGCCTGTCCGGCTATCAGCCGGCGACAGACTTCCTCGACCTGGCCAGCGCAACCCCGGCCTCGGCCGATCCCCAGGTTCTGTCCAAGATCGCCGGGGTGTTTGAAACCATCGACGGCTACTATTCGGGCCTGCCCGCCGAAAAGGCGGCCTTCCGCAAGATCGCCCTCGCCCGCCTCAACCCCCTGTTCGCCCAGGTCGGCTGGACGCCGAAGGCCGGCGAGCCCGACACGGTGGCCATCCTGCGGGGCGAGCTGATCGGGGCCCTGGGCGGCATGGGGGATCCGGCGGTGGTCGCCGAGGCCCGCCGGCGCTTTGCGGCCGACCGGACCGACCCGTCGGCCATTCCCGGCCCCTTGCGCAAGGTGATCCTGGCGGTGGTGGCCCAGCATGCAGACGCCGCCACCTGGGATGCGATCCGGGCCCAGGCGCAGGCCGAGAAGACGCCGCTGATCCGCGCCCAGCTCTATGCCCTGCTGGCGGCCGCTGACGACAAGGTCCTGGCCCAGAAGGCCCTCGACCTGGCCCTGACCGCCGAGCCGGGCGAAACCCTTTCGAGCACCATGATCTCGCAGGTGGCCGGCAGCCACCCGGACATGACCTTCGACTGGGCGGTGGCTCACAAGGCGGCGGTCAACGAAAAGGTCGATACCACCTCGCGCACCCGCTTCATCACCGGCCTGGGGGCCGGATCGTCGGACCCGGCCATGGCCGACCGGATCCGGGCCTATGCCGCCGCCAATCTGGCGGAAGGCTCGCGCAAGGAGGCCGACAAGGCCGCCGCCGCCGTTCTCAACCGGGTGTCGATCCGCGAGAACCGTCTCCCGGCGATCACGGCCTGGGTAAAAAAGACCGGCGGCTGATCGCCGCCCTGCATCAAAAGCGGGAGGGTCGCACCCAGCGGGTGCGGCCCTTTTCCATTGTTCAGCTTGAAGATTCCCCTTCTCAAGATGAGGGAATGGACTTGCGGGGCGCTGCACATCCCCCATATCGGCTTCCAAGCGGGGTTGACGGGCTCGTCAACTTCGAGGAACGCACTCTGCCCGTCCGACATCAGTCAGCCGGGCGAGGATTGGATCAACCGTAGGAAGTTCGACCAGACGGGGACGGAGCGAGAAAAACCGGGGCGCTTGCGTCTAAGGCCCTTGTCACCGCCGTCCGCCATTCAGGAGCGACAGGTTCGTAATATGAGCAAGATTATCGGTATCGACCTTGGCACCACGAATTCGTGCGTGGCCATCATGGACGGCAAGACCCCGAAGGTCATCGAGAACGCCGAGGGCGCCCGCACCACCCCGTCGGTGGTGGCGTTCCTCGAGGACGGCGAGCGCCTGGTTGGCCAGCCCGCCAAGCGTCAGGCCGTCACCAACCCGACCAACACCCTGTTCGCGATCAAGCGCCTGATTGGCCGCAACGCGAGCGATCCGGTGGTCGAGAAGGACAAGGGCATGGTGCCCTATGACATCGTCAAGGGTCCGACCGGCGACGCCTGGGTCAAGGCCCAGGGCAAGGACTATTCCCCGCAGGAAGTCTCCGCCTTCATCCTGCAGAAGATGAAGGAAGCGGCCGAGACCCATCTGGGTGAGCCGGTGACCAAGGCCGTGATCACCGTCCCGGCCTATTTCAACGATGCCCAGCGTCAGGCCACCAAGGACGCCGGCAAGATCGCCGGCCTGGAAGTCCTGCGCATCATCAACGAGCCGACCGCGGCTGCTCTGGCCTATGGCCTCGACAAGAACGACGGCAAGAAGATCGCCGTCTATGACCTCGGCGGCGGCACCTTCGACGTCTCGATCCTCGAAATCGGCGACGGCGTCTTCGAGGTGAAGTCGACCAACGGCGACACCTTCCTGGGCGGTGAAGACTTCGACCTGCGGATCGTCGACTACCTGGCCGACGAGTTCAAGAAGGAGCAGGGCGTCGACCTGCGCAAGGACAAGCTGGCCCTGCAGCGCCTTCGCGAAGAGGCCGAAAAGGCCAAGAAGGAACTGTCCTCGACCGCCCAGTACGAAGTGAACCTGCCCTTCATCTCGATGAATGCGTCGGGCCCGCTGCACCTGAATATCAAGCTGTCGCGCTCCAAGCTGGAAGCCCTGGTCGAAGACCTGATCGCCCGCACCATCGGTCCGTGCGAACAGGCCCTCAAGGACGCCGGCCTCAAGAAGAGCGACATCGACGAAGTGATCCTGGTCGGCGGCATGAGCCGCATGCCCAAGGTCCAGCAGGCGGTGCAGGACTTCTTCGGCCGCGAGCCGCACAAGGGTGTGAACCCTGACGAGGTCGTGGCCCTCGGCGCCGCCGTTCAGGCCGGCGTTCTGCAAGGCGACGTCAAGGACGTGCTGCTGCTCGACGTGACCCCGCTGACCCTGGGCATCGAGACCCTGGGCGGCGTGTTCACCCCGCTGATCGAGCGCAACACCACCATCCCGACCAAGCGCTCCCAGACCTTCTCGACCGCTGACGACAACCAGTCGGCCGTGACGATCCGCGCCTTCCAGGGCGAGCGCCCGATGGCCGCCGACAACAAGTTCCTGGGTCAGTTCGACCTGCAGGGCATTCCGCCGGCCCCGCGCGGCATCCCGCAGATCGAGGTCACCTTCGACATCGACGCCAACGGCATCGTCAATGTCCATGCCAAGGACAAGGCGACCAACAAGGAGCACTCGATCCGCATCCAGGCCAATGGCGGCCTGTCGGATGCCGACATCGAGCGCATGGTCAAGGAAGCCGAGGCCAACAAGGCATCGGACGAAAAGAAGAAGGCCCTGGTCGAGGCCAAGAACCAGGGCGAGGCCACGGTCCACGCCACGGAAAAGGCCATGGCCGAGCACGGCGACAAGGTGTCGGGCGATGACAAGACCGCCATCGAGACCGGTCTCACCGATCTGAAGACCGCGCTGGAAGGCGAGGACGCCGAGCTGATCAAGACCAAGACCGACGCCCTGCGCCAGGCCTCGATGAAGCTGGGTGAGGCCATGTACGCCGCCCAGCAGGGTTCGGGTGACAGCGATGACGCGGCCGACGACGGTGTCGTCGACGCCGAGTTCGAGGAAGTCGACGACAACAAGCCGGCCAACTAGTCGTCATGGGCGCGCCGCGGAACGAATCCAGTCTGGTCGTTCCGCGGCCGCCAACGGCGGATCCGCGCGGTTGTGACGCCTTGCGCCCCGCGATCGAAAACCCCACCTCTTTCCCTATCAACGCCTCTCCCGTGGGCCTCTTGGGCGCCAGACGCTGACGATGCGCGACTATTACGAAATCCTGGGCGTGACCCGGACCGCCGATGATGCGGCTCTGAAGTCCGCATTCCGCAAGCTGGCGATGGAGCACCATCCCGACCGCAATGGCGGCTGCGAGGAATCGACCGGTCGGTTCAAGGAAGTCAACGAGGCCTATAGCGTCCTCTCCGACCCCCAGAAGCGCGCGGCCTATGACCGCTTCGGCCATGCCGGCGTCAATGGCGGCGGCGGGGGTGGCCAGGGCGGCTTCGGCGGTGACGCCAGCGATATTTTCAACGACGTGTTCGGCGACGTGTTCGGCGAGATGTTCGGTGGCGGCCGTCGCCCCTCGAACGGCCCGCAACGCGGCCAGGACCTGCGCTACGATCTCGAGATCACCCTGGAGCAGGCCTATGCCGGTGCCGAGGTCGAGATCAAGGTTCCGGCGGCCATCACCTGCGAGGTCTGTGACGGCTCGGGCGCCAAGCCCGGCACCAGCCCGACCGTCTGCGGCACCTGCGGCGGTCACGGCCGTGTGCGGGCGACCCAGGGCTTCTTCGCAGTCGAGCGCGGCTGCCCGCGCTGCGGCGGTTCGGGCCGCCTGGTGCTCGATCCCTGCCAGACCTGCAGTGGCCACGGCCAGGTGCGCCGCGAGCGCATCCTGTCGGTGCGCATCCCGGCCGGCGTCGATGACGGCGCCCGAATCCGCCTGTCCGGTGAGGGCGATGCCGGGGCCCGCAGCGGGCCGCGCGGCGATCTCTACATCTTCCTGTCGGTGATCCCGCACGAACTTTTCGAGCGCGACGGCCTGGACCTGTTGTGCACCGTGCCGGTGCCGATGACCGTGGCGGCTCTCGGCGGCGAGATCGACGCCCCCTGCCTGATGGGTGGCGAGGACTGCGACGGGGCCTGCAAGATCCCGGTCAAGGTTCCGGAAGGCTCCCAGACCGGCAAGACCGTCCGCCTCAAGGGCAAGGGCATGCCGTCCCTGCGCAGCCGCCAGCGCGGCGACCTGGTGGTCGAACTGTTCGTCGAGACCCCGACCCACCTGTCGGCCCGCCAGAAGGAACTCCTCAAGGAGCTGGCCGGCCTGTGCGACGACAAGCAGAACCCCAAGTCGGCCAATTTCGTCGGCAAGGCCAAGCGCTTCTGGGAAGAAGTTACGGGGAGCTAGGGCGTTTTCCGACGAAGCGGGTGCCGGTTCGTCGTCAGAAAGTGCTTTAAAACAAAAGACTTGAGCCTTTCACCGATCCAGTTGGATCGGAAAATGCTCTAGAGGTCGCGGCCGCGTTTGCCCGCGACCGAGAACACCAGCGCAAGTAGCGCGAAGGCGATCGCCCCCACGCCCGCGATCAACAGCATGTCGCCGGAATCGAGCGGCGCGAGCGACGGCTCGGCACCTTTGGGCAGCGCTGCCGTCGCGGTCTTGAGCCGAGACCAGCTGTCCTGCGGCATCTGGAAGACGATCGGGATCGTCACTTCGGGCGTCTTGGCTGCATAGTCGGCGGGCGGCGGCAGCATCCGGAACTTCTGGGACAGGGCGATGGCCGCGATGCCGAAATCCTCGCCAGTCGGGATTTCCGAGATCACCTGGCAGTTTCCCAGGCGGCCGTCAGGACCGACCTGGCACTTGATCACCGCCCTGCCTTCGATCCCGTGGCGCTGGGCGTGAGCCGGATAGGCCCATTCCATGTCATCGGCGGTCGGCTTTTCCAGCCAGTCGGGCTTGTAGCGGCCCATGACAGCGGGGCGCTCCGGCGTGGTGGCCGGCGCCTTGGATACAGACATGACGGACCCCCAACCTTGGGGCGATTTAGCGGCAGTTCTCAACGAGAGGCAAGCGACTCGACGCTCACGGCCTAGCTGAAGAGCTCGCTGTGGGAGCCCAGCCGCAGAAGCTCGATCGATGTCCTGGTTTTCCGATAGATCAGCACCAGGTCAGGCTTCAGATGGCAGTCCCGGCAACCCTTCCAGTCGCCCCTGAGGGGGTGATCCCTGTTGGCGACGGGCAACGGCGTTTCGCTGACCAGCAGATCGACTGTCGCCTTGAAAACGGCGTCCAGGTCCGTGTGCCTCCCGGCCTTCTCGCGCTTGTAGTCACGCTTGAACTGACCGGTGATTTCGAGCGCCAGCATTCTGCGTCTCCGATGGTTTGGGCGAGGCGCGGAGGATTCAGATTGACGATCGTCCCATTGTAGCTACATTGTAGCCACATCTCGCCCTCTGAAGGATCTATCGTCATGGCCGCTCTGGACACGGTTAGAGCGCGGATCGACGCCGACCTGAAAAGGGATGCGACGGCGGCGCTGGCCGATATGGGCCTCACGATCTCGGACGCCATTCGCCTCATGCTGGTTCGGGTCGCCGCCGAAAAGGCGCTGCCATTTGATGTCCGGACACCCAATGCCACGACGCGGGCGGCCATCGCAGCGGCTGATCGGGGTGAGCTTGTTCGCTTTGATAGCGTCGATGCCGCGCTGGCTGACCTCAACGACTAGAGATTTGCCGAGAGGCTCTGCCTGTCTGAGCGCCGTTGTCATGGTTTCCCTGACAGCTGAGTTCGCTACCAGTTCGCCCTCGCTCATGCCGCCCCTCTGACCGGCCGAACAAACCTACAGCACAAAACATGAACATTCTACATGGCGCTTCTGCGAAGCAGCGTCAAACGTTAAGTCATGGCGTCATGAACGCCCCCGCCGCTCCCGCCATCCAGACCTATGACGCCACCGGCGCGACGCCGGTCATGGCGCAGTTCTTCGAGATGAAGGCGCGGCAGCCGGATGCCCTGATCTTTTTCCGGATGGGCGATTTCTATGAGCTGTTCTTCGATGACGCGATCGCGGCCGCGGCGGCCCTGGGCATTTCCCAGACTTTCCGGGGGACGCATAATGGCGAGCCGATCCCGATGGCCGGGGTGCCGCAGCACGCGGCCGAGGCCTATCTGTCCAAGCTGATCCGCCAGGGCTTCAAGGTCGCCGTCTGCGAACAGATGGAAGACCCGGCCGAGGCCAAGAAGCGCGGCTCCAAGTCGATCGTCCGCCGCGACATCGTTCGGGTGGTGACGCCGGGGACCCTGACCGAGGAAGGCCTGCTCGACGCGCGCGGGGCCAATCGCCTCGCCGCCGTGGCCGTGCGGGCCGGACAGGCGGCCGTGGCCAGCGTCGAGCTGTCGACCGGCGAGGTCGAGGTGTTCTCGGTCAGCAAGGACGGCGTCGCCGCGATCCTGGCCGCCCTGGCCCCATCCGAGACCCTGGTCGCCGACCGGCTGCTGTCGGACGAGACCCTGTCCCAGACCCTGAAGATCTGCGGCGGCCTGATCCAGCCCATGCCCTCGGCCCTGTCCGAGCCCCAGGCCTCGGAGGCCCGGGTCAAGCGGCTCTATGGCGTCGAGACCCTGGACGGCTTTGGCGGCCTGTCCCCGGCCGAGATCGGGGCCCTGGGCCTGATCGCCGCCCATCTGGACATGACCCAGGCCGGCAGGCTGCCGGCCCTGCGGGCGCCGCGCCGGGCGGCCGATGCCGATGTCATGGCCATCGACCCGGCGACCCGCGGCAGTCTCGAGATTGACCGCACCCAGGCCGGTGACCGCAACGGGTCTCTGCTGGCGGTGATCGACCGCACGGTCAGCGCCGGCGGGGCCCGCCTGCTGGCCTCGCGGCTGGCACGGCCGCTGCTGGATGTCGCGGCCATTGATCAGCGCCTCGACGCGATCCAGTGGTTCGTCGAGCATCGGTCCCTGCGCCAGACCCTGCGCGAGACCCTGAAGGGTTCCGGCGACATGGCCCGCGCCCTGTCGCGCCTGGCCCTGGGGCGGGGCGGGCCGCGCGACCTGGGCTGCCTGCGCGACACCCTGAAGACCGGCCAGGCCCTGGCCGCCCTGGTCGCCGGCTCCGGCAATGCCTTGGCCTCGCCGCCGTTCGAGCTGGAACATGCCTTCCGCGCCCTGACGCCCGACCTGCATGAGGGTCTGGCCGGCTTCCTGGCGGCCCTGGAGGCCGGGCTGGGTCCCGACCTGCCGGCCCTGGCCCGCGACGGTGGCTTCGTCGCCGCCGGGGTGCGCGAGGAGCTGGATGAGGCCCGGGCCCTGCGCGACAACAGCCGCAAGGTGATCATCGCCCTGGAGGCCCAGCTGGCGGCCGAGAGCGGTGTGCCCCTGAAGATCCGCCACAACGGGGTACTGGGCTATTTCGTCGAGGCCACGGCCGGCAAGGCCGACCCGCTGTTCCAGCCGCCGCTGAACGCCACCTTCATCCACCGCCAGACCCTGGCCAACCAGGTGCGCTTCACCACGGTGGAGCTGGCCGATCTCGACGCCCGCATCGCCCAGGCCGCCGAGCGGGTCCTGGCCATGGAGGTGGCCGCCTTCGAGACCTGGCGCGAGGTGGCCCGCCTGCTGGCCGACGCCATCCAGATCGCCGCCGAGGCCCTGGCCCGCCTGGACGTCGCCGCCGCCCTGGCCGAATGGGCGCAGGACAGCGGGGCCACGCGTCCGGTCGTCGACCACTCCCTGGCCTTCGACGCCCAGGCCGCCCGCCATCCGGTGGTCGAGGCCGCCGTCAAGCGGGCCGGCGATCCCTATACGCCCAATACCTGCACCCTCGACGCCTCGGGCGAGACGGCCGCGCGCCTGTCGATCGTCACCGGGCCGAACATGGCCGGCAAGTCCACCTTCCTGCGCCAGAACGCCCTGCTGGCCATCCTCGCCCAGTCCGGCTGCTATGTGCCCGCCGTCCATTTCCGGCTGGGGGTGGTCGACCGCCTGTTCAGCCGCGTCGGGGCCGGTGATGACCTGGCCCGCGGCCGCTCGACCTTCATGATGGAAATGGTCGAGACCGCCGCCATCCTCACCCAGGCCACCCCGCGCAGCCTGGTGATCCTCGACGAGATCGGCCGGGGCACGGCCACCTATGACGGCCTGGCCATCGCCTGGGCCTGCGCCGAGGCCCTGCACGACACCAATCGCTGCCGGGCCCTGTTCGCGACCCACTATCACGAGCTGGCGACCCTGGAGGAGCGGCTGGACCACGTCTCCAACCTTTCCCTGCGGGCCAAGGAGTGGAACGGCGATCTGGTCTTCCTGCACGAGGCCGCGCCAGGACCCGCCGACCGCTCCTATGGCGTGCAGGTGGCCAAGCTGGCCGGGGTGCCGGCCCCGGTGGTGGCCCGGGCCCGCGAGGTGCTGGACCGCCTCGAATCCAAGGCCGAATCACCCGCCCGCCTCGATGACCTGCCGCTGTTTGCCATGAGCCAGGCCCTGTCGGCGCCCGTCCAGGCGACACCCAGTGTCGTGGATACGGCCCTGAAGGACCTGGATATCGACGGAATGTCGCCGCGCGAGGCTCTTGAGGCGCTATATCGCCTTAAGGGACTGCTCAAGGCTTAGCGGGTACACCATATCCCCATCATGCCCCGTCGCCTTCGCCCCACCCCGCTGGAACATGTCGTCGACGGCCACGCCCTGCGCGCCCGTCTGTCGGCCGCCGCCCTCGATGCCCTAGGCGACGAGGCCGCCCAGCGCGCCCGCGCCATCGAGATCCTCAAACAGGCCCTGTTCCGCGGCCGGATGATCGCCAAGGAGCGACTGGAAAACGGGGCCGGCGGGCTGGAGACTTCGCGCCTGCTGAGCGGCGTCACCGACGAGGTGATCACCGCCCTCTATGACTTCACCACGGTCCACGTCTTCCGGGCCCGCAACCCGACCGAGGGCGAGCGCCTGTGCCTGCTGGCCGTGGGCGGCTATGGCCGCCGCACCCTGGCCCCGTTCAGCGACATCGACCTGCTGTTCCTGCGGCCCTACAAGCAGACGCCCCATGCCGAGAGCGTCATCGAGTTCATGCTCTATGCGCTGTGGGATCTCGGCTTCAAGGTCGGCCACGCCTCGCGGACCGTCGAGGAATGCGTGCGCCTGTCGCGCGAGGATTTCACGATCCGCACCTCGATCCTCGAGGCCCGCCGCCTGACCGGCGACGAGCGCCTGGCCGCCGATCTGAAGAAGCGCTTCCAGGACGATGTGATGAAGGGCACCGGAGCCCAGTTCGTCGCCGCCAAGCTGAAGGAGCGCGACGACCGCCAGGCTCGGGCTGGGGCCAGCCGCTATATGGTCGAGCCCAATGTCAAGGAAGGCAAGGGCGGCCTGCGCGACCTGCACACCCTGATGTGGATCGCCGAATATCTGCATCCGGTCGACCGTCCGGAAGACGTCTTCAAGCTGGAGGTCTTCGACCGGCGCGAGGCCAAGGCCTTCATCCGCGCCTTCGACTTCCTGCACGCGGTGCGCGCCCACCTGCACTTCACCACCGGCCGCCCCGAAGAGCGCCTGACCTTCGACCTGCAGCCCGAGATCGCCCGCCGCATGGGCTATGGCGACCGGGGCGACGCCCCGGCGGTCGAGCGTTTCATGCGCCGCTACTTCCTGATCGCCAAGGAGGTCGGGGCCCTGACCCGCGCCTTCTCGGCCAAGCTGGAAGCCGACAATTTCAAGCACGAGCCCAAGGGCATTTCCCGCTTCCTGCCCGGCGGCGGCCGGCCCAAGCGCAAGGCCCTGGATGTCGAGGGCTTCTATGAGGACGGCGGCCGCCTGAACATTGACGGCCAGGACGTGTTCGAGGCCGATCCGGTCAATCTGATCCGGCTGTTCCGGATCGCCGACGAGCGCGATCTCGACCTGCATCCCGACGCCTTCACGGCCGTGACCCGCAGCCTCGGCCTGATCACCTCGCGGGTGCGGCGCGACGAGGAGGCCTGCGCGGCCTTCCTCGACCTGCTGGCGCGCGGCAAGCGCTCCTATCGCACCCTGACCCTGATGAACGACGCCGGAGTGCTGGGCCGGTTCATCCCGGAATTTGGCCGCATCGTCGCCCAGATGCAGTTCAACATGTACCACTCCTATACGGTGGACGAGCACACCCTGCGGGCCGTGGGCGTGATCGGCGACATCGCTGCCGGACGTCTGGCCGACGACCATCCCCTGGCCGTCTCGATCATGCCGCTGATCGAGGACCGCGAGGCCCTGTTCCTGGCCATGCTGCTGCATGACACCGGCAAGGGCGGGGTGGGCGGTCAGGAAAAGGCCGGGGCCCGCAGCGCCCGCAGCGCCTGCGAACGCCTGGGCGTCGACCGCCTGAAGGTCGAGCTGGTGGCCTGGCTGGTCGAGAACCATCTGGTGATGAGCGACTTCGCCCAGAAGCGCGACGTCTCCGACCCCGGCACGGTCGCCGCCTTTGCCCGCATCGTCGAGAACCCCGAGCGCCTGCGCCTGCTGCTGGTCATTACCGTCGCCGATATCCGCGCCGTGGGGCCGGGGGTCTGGAACGGCTGGAAGGGCCAGCTGCTGCGCGAACTCTACAACGCTACCGAGGCGGTGTTCCGCGGCGGCCGGGGCAGTGACGCCGCCGCCAGTGTCCAGCGCCATCAGGAGGCCGCTGCCGAGGCGGCGCGGGCCACCCTGATCGCCGACGACCCTGCCGCCAAGGGCTGGGCCGCCGCCATGGAGGACGCCTATTTCGGGGCCTTCAACACCCAGGACCTCAAGGACCATGCCGCCCTGGCCCGCCGCGCCGCCATCCAGGGCGGGGCCGCCGCCGAGGGCCAGGTGCGTCCGGGCTCCAATGCCGCCGAGATCGTGGTCGCCGCCAAGGACCGGCGCGGCCTGTTCGCCGACCTCGCCCTGGCCATCTCGTCCCTCGGCGGCAATGTGGTCGGCGCCCGGGTCTTCACCTCGCGCCAGGGCCAAGCCCTCGACGTCTTCTATGTCCAGGACGTCACAGGTGCCCCGCTCGGCTGCGAAAACCCCCGCGCCCTGCGCCGCCTGGCCGACGCCCTGGAAGCGGCCGGACGCGGCGAGATCATGAGCTTCGAGCCCCGCCGCGGAGCCGAACAGTCGCGCACGGCGGCCTTCACCATTGCACCCAGTGTCGTGGTCGACAATGAGGCCTCCAACGACGCCACCGTGGTCGAGGCCTCGGGCCGCGACCGTCCGGGCCTGCTGCACGCCCTGGCCCAGACCCTGGCAACGAGCGGCCTGTCGATCCAGTCGGCCCATATCGACGGCTATGGCGAACGCGCCGTCGATGCCTTCTATGTCCAGACAGCCGAGGGCGAGAAACTGACCGAGACCCGCAAGGTCACGGCCCTGAAGGCGGACCTGCTCTCGGCCCTGGAAGCCAATGAGGCCGGGGCGCCGAACACGCGGCCGGGCCTGAAGCGGGCGCGGGCGAGCGTGGCGCGGTAGGGGCGGTGTGTCTACTGGCTGACGCCGCAGGCCCCCTCCTGACCGCTAACGCGGTCGTCCTCCCCCCTGCGGGGGGAAGATGAAACGCGCCGACCTCATCTTCCCCCTCCGGGGGAAGACGATCGCGAAGCGATCCGTAGGGGGCAAGTGCGGGGATTGGGCTAGATCTATCCTCTGAGTTTCCCGAACAAACTCTATCCCAATCAATGCCTTGCAATAAATCGGAGCGCGCCAGTCCGACGCGATGAACCCGCCCGCATAATCAATCTCACCTGACAGCACGGGAAGGGCGTCCGGCCGGCGACCAGCGACGGCTGTCAGGGGTGATCGAGCGGGGCCACCGGTCGGACGAATGTCCGTTCCGGCGTGCTTAAAGTGAGGGCGGGGGACGTAAACCCGCCTATCGGGGGTCTGCCAGGGCCTCCGCCCGTCCGAAGGTTCGCTCCGGGTCCCTCCGGAACCGGCGTGGCTTGCAGCCCAAGGCTCAAGTCCGTCGCGAGGAGGACAAGGCCCGGGTGGGGCAAAAGGTTGAACCAGACCTGCGCGCCCCGGCCAGAGGGATAACGGTCACGCGGAGCGTCTGTCTTCGTCGAAACGGTACTTCTAAACCCCCTCATCCGGGCGAGGCCCGGACGCTTCGCGACCCTTCCCACACCTTCAGCGGTCCTCCGCGTGAAGCGGCCCGGCCGTGTCGGTCGCCCCAGCCCGATTGCTGTCCTCGCCGCGCCGCGTTACGGGTGGCGCGCAACAGGACAGACCCGGTGTCGAGCGTTCCAGATCCACAGATGATCCCCGCCGTGACGGTGTGGTTCGACGGCGATTGTCCCCTCTGCGTTCGGGAGATCGCCCTGATGCGCCGGCTGGACAAACGCGGGGCCATAGCCTTCGAGAACGTGGCCGGCGACGGGAGCTGTCCGATCGACCGGGCCGATCTGCTGGCGCGCTTCCATGCCCGCGAGGCCGGTGGGCCCATGGTCTCGGGCGCGGCCGCCTTCGCCGCCCTGTGGCGGGCCATTCCGGTTTTGGCCCCGTTCGGACAACTGGCGCGTCTTCCGCCGCTGTTGTGGCTGCTGGAACGGGCCTATCGCGGCTTTCTGCGCCTGCGGCCCCGCCTGCAGGCCCTGGTTCGCCGCCTGGATGCCCGCCCGAGCCGAGACGCCGCATGAAGCCCTCATCCCCCATCCCGCCCGTGGTCCTGGCCTATGGCCTGCTGGGCCTGATCCCCTTTCTGGCCCCGCCCCTGGTCGGCTGGCTGCAGCCTGACCAGGCCGCCCTGGCCGGCCGCGCCCTGGCCCTTTATGGCGGCCTGATCCTGTCCTTTCTGGGCGGCGCCCGCTGGGCCCTGGCGGTTCGCGAGGCCCGGGTTGATGCCCGGGTGGTGTCCCTGGCCATGATCCCGACCCTGGCCGCCCTGGCGGTCCTGCTGCTGCCGGACGCGATGCGGGCGGCGCAGCTGGCCCTGCTGGCCCTGGCCCTCTTGATCCACGGGGCCTGGGATGTCTGGTCGCGCGGCCTGACCGCCTGGTATCCACGCCTGAGGCTGGTTCTGACCCTCGGGGCGGTGGCCGGACTGTCGGCCGGGGCCCTGGTGCTGCATGGCTGAGGCCCCCGGCCCCTGCGGCCGGCTGGCGGTGGTCGTCGGCGGCACGGGCGGGGTCGGCGCGGCCCTGGCCGCCGCCCTGGTCGGGGATCCGGCCCATGACCGGGTGATCGTCCTGTCGCGTCGCCCCCCGGCCGAGGCCGTGGCAGCGGAGGCCGGGGAGCGGCTGGTCTGGATCGCCGCCGACATTCTCGACGAGGCCAGCCTGGCCGAGGCCGCCCGGCAGATCGGCGCCCTGGGGGTGCCGACCCTGATCCTGATCGCCACCGGCCTGCTGCATGGCGACGGCCTGGCCCCGGAAAAGTCCCTGCGCAACCTGAATGCCGAGGCCCTGACCCGGGTCCTGCAGGTCAATGCCGTGGGCCCGGCCCTGGTCGCCAAGCACCTTCTGCCCCTGACGCCGCGCGATCGTCCCAGTGTCCTGGCCGCCCTGTCGGCCCGAGTGGGCAGTATCGGCGACAACCAGCTGGGCGGCTGGTACGGCTACCGCGCCTCCAAGGCGGCCCTGAACATGCTGATCCGCACCCTGGCCGTCGAACATCGCCGCACTCGCCCCCTCGGCGTCTGTGTGGTTCTGCATCCCGGCACGGTGGCGACGGCCCTGAGCGCGCCCTTCCAGACCGGCGTCCCCGACGGGAAACTGTTCACGCCGGAGCAGTCGGCCGCCGCCCTGTTGGCGGTGGTCGCGGGCCTCGGCCCCGAGGCCAATGGCGGCTTCTATGCCTGGGACGGATCTCCGATCGCATGGTGACCTCATGACCGCAGCCGCGACGCCCCGCACCGCCGTGATCGGCGCCGGTATGGCCGGTCTGACCTGTGCCACCGCCCTGCAGGCCGCCGGTCGGACGGTCGTGGTCTTCGACAAGGCGCGGGGTCCGGGGGGCCGAATGTCGACACGGCGACAGGCCCTGGACGGGGGCGAGATTGCCTTTGATCACGGGACGCCCGCCTTTGCCGCCACCGGCAGCGACTTTCAGGCCCAGGTCGAGACCTGGCGGCAGGCGGGTCTGGTCGCCCCCTGGCCCGCTGCGGGCGAGGGACAGTTTGTCGGGCTTCCGGCCATGAACGCGCCCCTCAAGGCCATGGCCGCCCCGCTGGAGACCCGCTGGAGCCAGACGATCACGGGGCTGTCGCGCGACGGTTCCGGCTGGCGTCTGGTCGGGACGACGGAGGACGAAGGCCCCTTCGACCAGATCGTCCTGGCCCTGCCCGCCGAACAGGCCGCTGTCATGCTGGCCCCGGTCCAGCCTGACTTCGCTGCGGTGGTGGAGGCCGTCTGCTCCGAGCCGTGCTGGACCCTGATGGCGGTCTTCGCGCACCCGGTGCCGAGCCCTCAGGCTGTTCTGACCGGCGGCGGGGGGGTGGCCTATGCCGGGCGCGAGGCCGACAAGCCGGGACGCTGCGGGACGGAGGCCTGGGTGATCCAGGCCGGCCCGGACTGGTCGCGGACCCATCTGGAGCTCACCCCTGAAGCGGCCGTTCCGCTGCTGCTGGCCGGGTTCGGGGCCCTGCTGGGCGTCGCCCCGCCGGTCGCTGTATCGGCCGTGGCCCACCGCTGGCGCTATGCCCGGCCCCTGGCCGCGCCGCGCGAACCCCTCTGGGACCCGGCCCTGGGGCTGGGGGTCTGCGGCGACGGGCTGGGCGGCGGTAGCGTCGAGGGGGCCTGGCGCTCGGGCCATCGGCTGGCGCAGCGGCTGGTGACCGCATGAGCCGGCGTGCCTTCCCTTGACGCCCTTGCCGCCAGCGCTCAGAAGCCGTCCGTGAACGACACCGCCCCCCCCGCCGCCGCCCCGAAAAAAGCCCCCGGCATGATCCGGTCGTCGGCGATCTATTCCGGCCTGACCCTGGTCAGTCGCCTGATGGGCTTTGTGCGCGATCTGGTGATCTCGTATTTCCTCGGGGCCAGCGCCAATTTCGCGGCCGACGCCTTCAACACCGCCCAGATGTTCCCCAACCTGTTCCGGCGGATCTTTGCCGAGGGGGCCTTCGCGGCGGCCTTCGTGCCGGCCTATTCCAAGACCCTCGATCGTGATGGGGCCGCGGTGGCCGACAAGCTGGCGGCCGATGCCATGGCCACCATCGCCGCCTTTACGGTCGGTCTGACCCTGGTCTCCCAGGCGGCCATGCCATGGCTTATGATGGTGATCAGTCCGGGCTTCGGCTTCGGCACCGACAAGTACAAGCTGGCCGTGATCCTGACCCAGATCACCATGCCCTACCTGCCCTGTATGGCGATCGTGGCCCTGCTGTCGGGCGTGCTGAACGCCCGGGGCAAGTTCATCGTTTCGGCCGCCGCGCCGATCCTGCTGAACCTCGTGACCCTGATCGCCGTGATCCCGACCCGCAATGCCCATGACGCGGCGGTGGCGGCGTCCTGGGGCATTCTGGCGGCCGGGGTCTGCCAGGTGCTGCTGCTGGTCTGGGCGGTGCGCAAGGCGGGAGCCACGATCCGCTGGCGGCTGCCGCGCCTGACGCCCGAGATCAAGGGCCTGATCGCCCTGGCCGTGCCCGGGGCCATTGCTGCCAGCGCCAGCCAGATCAACATCACCATCTCCGGCGTGCTGGCCAGCCATGTGAACGGCGCGCGGACCTGGCTGGCCTATGCCGACCGCCTCTATCAGCTGCCACTCGGCCTGGTGGGCGTCGCCATCGGGGTCGCCCTGCTGCCGCGCCTGTCGCGGGCCGTGGCGGCCGAGGATCGCCGCGAAGCCCAGACGGCCATGGACCAGGCCATCATTTTCGCCCTGGCCCTGACCCTGCCGGCCGCCGTGGCCCTGTTCAGCATTCCCTATTTCCTGATCGACGGCCTGTTCACCCGCGGTGAATTCACGGCGTTCGACGCCCGCCAGACGGCCAATGCCCTGCTGCACTATGGCTGGGGCACCCCGGCCTTCGTCCTGGCCCGCATCCTGTCGCCGGCCTTCTTCGCTCGTGGCGACACCAAGAGCCCGATGCGTTTCGCCCTGGTTTCGGTGGCGATCAATATCGGCCTGGGCCTCGCCCTGTTCCCGGTCATGGGCGTGCCCGGCCTGGCCGCCGCGACCAGCGCCGCCTCCTGGATCAATGTGCTGCAGATGGCCCTGACCCTGAGCAAGCGCGGCGACTACACGCCCAGCGCCATGGCCTGGGGCAAGATCGTGCGGGTGCTGGCGGCCAGCGTCTCCCTGGGCCTGATCCTGGCGGCGATGTCGCACTGGCGCGCCGCCATTGAGGCCCCGATCCTGGCCATGGGCGTCGGTGCGGCCAAGGAGCTGGCCATCCTGGCGACCTGCGTCCTGGCGGCGGGCCTCTATCCTGTGCTGTTGCTGCTCTCCGGCGGCGTGACCCTTGCCGAGGCCCGGCTGGTGCTGCGGCGCGGGGCGGGGCGCTGACCCGGCTTGCCCTGAGGGGCGCGGAGCGGTAACCAGCGGCCATGGCTTTGATCGGTCCCTTCCCGCCGCGATGGCGCGGCTCCTGCTGACCCTGATCGCCGCATCCCGGGATGCGGTTGGCGTTTCCGCGCTCGCCATTCCAAGTTTCAAGATCCAAGGCTGAAGCCATGACCGACCAAGCTCCTGTCGCCGCCTATGCGGGTCCCGCCCGTGTGCTCTCCGGCGTGCAACCCTCCGGCGCCCTGCATCTGGGCAACTATCTGGGCGCGCTGGTGAAGTTCGCCCGCCTGCAGCACGAGATCGACACCTTCATCTTCGTGGCCGACCTGCATGCCATCACGGTGTGGCAGGAGCCGGCCGCCCTGGCCCAGCAGACCCGCGAGATCGCCGCCGCCTATCTGGCCGCCGGTCTCGATCCGGCCAAGGCCACCATCTTCCCGCAGTCGGCCGTGCCCGAGCACGCTGAACTGGCCTGGATCTTCCAGTGCGTCGCCCGCCTCGGCTGGCTGGACCGCATGACCCAGTTCAAGGAAAAGAGCGGCAAGAACAAGGAACGCAGCTCGGTGGGGCTCTACACCTATCCGGTGCTGCAGGCCGCCGACATCCTGATCTACAAGGCCACCCATGTGCCGGTCGGCGAGGACCAGAAGCAGCATCTGGAACTGACCCGCGACATCGCCGCCAAGTTCAACCACGACTTCGGCATTCCGGGCGGGGCGCCGAACTTCTTCCCGCAGCCCGATCCCCTGATCCAGGGTCCCGGTGCGCGGATCATGAGCCTGCGTGACGGCTCGGCCAAGATGAGCAAGTCCGACCCGTCGGACTATAGCCGCATCAACCTGACCGACGATGCCGACGCCATCGCCACCAAGGTCAAGAAGGCCCGCACCGATCCCGAGCCCCTGCCGGAAACCCTGGAAGAACTGGCCACCCGGCCCGAGGCCGATAATCTGGTCGGCATCTTCGCGGCCCTGGACGGCCGGACCAAGGCCGAGGTTCTGGCCGACTATGCCGGCAAGGGCTTTGGGACCTTCAAGCCGGCCCTGGCCGAGCTGGCGGTCGAGAAGCTGGCCCCGGTGGGTGAGCGCATGCGGTCCCTGCTGGCCGATCCGGCCGAGATCGACCGTATTCTCGCCAGGGGCGCGGAGCGGGCTCGCGAAGTGGCAGCCCCGACCGTGGCCGAGGTCAAGAAACTGGTGGGGTTCTGGGGGGCTTGAAACTCGCCCCCTCCTGACCGCTTCGCGGTCGTCCTCCCCCGTAGGGGGAAGACGAAGCCGCGCTGACCTCATCTTCCCCCTACGGGGGAGGAGCGCCGAAGGCGCGGAGGGGGCAAGTGTTCGCCGACTAGACCCGCTCGGGGATCCGCACCGTCAGGGTCTCATAGCCCTTCACGAAGCTAGAATAGACCCGGCGCGGTTCGTCGAGGACCTCGATCTTCGGGAAGCGCTTGAGGATCTCTTCCCAGACGATCTTCAGCTGCATTTCGGCCAAGCGATTGCCCACGCAGCGGTGGATGCCGAAGCCGAACGACAGGTGGCGGCGGGGGTTTTCGCGGTCGATGATGAAGCTGTCGGCGTTCTCGATCACGGTGTCGTCGCGGTTGCCCGAGACGTACCACATGACGACCTTGTCGCCCTTCTTGATGGTCTTGCCGGCCAGTTCGACGTCTTCCAGAGCCGTGCGGCGCATGTGGGCCAGGGGCGTCTGCCAGCGGATGATCTCCGACACCATCGACGGGATCAGCTCGGGATTGGCCCGCAGCTTGGCTTCCTGTTCCGGATTCTTGGACAGGGCATAGAGGCCGCCGGTCAGGGAGTTGCGGGTCGTGTCATTGCCGCCGACGATCAGCAGGATGATGTTGCCCAGATACTCCATCGGCGGCATGTCGCGCGTGGCCTCGCCATGGGCCAGCATCGAGATCAGGTCGCCGCCGGGCTCGGTGGCATTGACGCGCTCGTTCCAAAGATTGGTGAAATAGGCCAGGCACTCCAGCAGTTCGGCCCGGCGGGCCTCTTCGCTTTCGATCAGGCCGCTTTCCGGCGAGGCGGTGGCGATGTCCGACCAGCGGGTCAGCTTGCGGCGCTCTTCCCACGGGAAGTCGAACAGGGTGGCCAGCATCTGGGTGGTCAGCTCGATCGAGACCTTGTCGACCCAGTCGAAGGGCTCGCCGATCGGCAGGTCGTCGAGGATCAGGTTCACCCGCTCGCGGATCAGGCCTTCCAGCTTGGCAAGGTTCTGGGGCGAGACGATCGGGCTGACGGTCTTGCGCTGGATGTCGTGCTTGGGCGGGTCCATGGCGATGAACATCGGCAGGACGAAGTCCTCGTCGAAGTTCCGGATCGTGATGCCGCCCAGATGGGCGTCGGACGAGAACACCGCGTGATTGGTGTCGACGGCCATGATGTCGTTGTACTTGGTGACCGACCAGTAGGGGCCCGTCTCTTCGTCGCCCTTGGACCAGTGGACCGGATCCTCTTTCCGCATGCGCTCGAAATAGGGCCACATGGCGTCGGCCTGGAACAGGACCGGGTCGGCCACATGGTAGTCCTCAAGGGGAATGGACCAAGCCTTGGCGCGCGCATCGGCGCTCAGATCAATCGAGCCATCGCTCATGGAAGCCTCCCGCAGGTCGTTGTTTTCCGTATCACGCCAGAAAATGACGCCTGTGTCACCTTTCTTTGTCGTGAGCCGGATCTCTTGCGCATGGACGCCCCCGGGTCCATTTGTCCGCCATGTTCATCCAGACCGAAACCACCCCCAATCCCGAGGTCCTGAAGTTCCTGCCCGGCCGTGAAGTGCTGGGTGAGGGCGCACGCGAGTTCAAGACGGCAGCAGAGGCCGAGTCCTCGCCGCTGGCCAAGGCTCTGTTCCAGCTGGGCGACGTGACGCGGGTCTTCTTCGGCCCTGATTTCCTGACCGTGACCAAGGACCCCGATGCCGAGTGGCCACATCTGAAGGCCCCGATCCTGGCCGCGATCATGGACCATTTCACCAGCGGGCGGCCCCTGCTGCTGGATGCCACAGCCAGCGGGCATGATGATGACGGCGTCTATGACGAGGATGCCAGCCAGATCGTCGCCGAAATCAAGGAACTGCTCGACACCCGCATCCGCCCGGCCGTAGCCCAGGACGGCGGCGACATCGTCTTCAGCCGGTTCGAACCGGCCACGGGCGTGGTCTGGTTGCACATGCGTGGGGCCTGTTCGGGCTGTCCGTCCTCTTCGGCCACTCTGAAGTCGGGCGTCGAGAACATGCTCAAACACTATGTGCCCGAGGTCACCCGGGTCGAGCAGACGCTGTAGCGCCTGGACCTCGGTCTTGATGGCGTGCGCTTGCGCCGCCTCATCGGATTCCTATATTGTAACTAAGTAAGTTGCTGATAGCCCCCTGAGGATCGCAAATGGCCAAGCTCGACGCTCCGGCGCTCGCCCAACTGTTCACCGAAGCCCGTACCCGCAACGGCTGGAAGACCGACCCGCTGCCTGAAAGCCTGCTGCGCGAGCTGTACGACCTGGTGAAGTTCGGGCCCACGGCCGCCAACTCCACCCCGGCCCGGTTCGTTTTCGTGACCAGTCCGGACGCCAAGGCCAGACTGGCGGCGCTGTCCTCCGGCTCCAATGGCCCCAAGATCCTGCAGGCCCCGGCCACGGTGATCATCGGCTATGATCTCGACTTCCCCGAAACCCTCGACAAGCTGTTCCCGCACGCCCCGGGGGCCAAAAACTGGTTCGGCGACCCTGTGGCCAAGGAGTGGGGCGCGTTCCGCAACAGCTCGCTGCAGGGCGGCTATTTCATCCTTGCGGCCCGAGCCCTGGGGCTCGATGTCGGGGCGATGTCGGGCTTCGACAATGCCGGCGTCGATGCCGAATTCTTCGCCGGCACCAACATCAAGTCCAACTTCATCGCCTCGATCGGTTACGGCACGGACGATGGCCTGTTTCCGCGCAGCCCGCGCCTCGACTTCGAGGAAGCGGCACAGATCGTCTGATCACGACGGACCCTGCGCCGTCGGTCGCCTGAGCGGCCGAAGGCGCAGGGTTCTTTTTGTGCATCCAGCGCGTACGCGCTAAACCCCGGACATGATCCAGCCTGCCCCCATGATCCTGGCCATCGACACCTGCCTGGGCGCGAGCTCGGTCGCGATCCTGGCCGGTGACCAGGTGCTGGCCGCCCGCACCGAGCCCATGACAAGGGGTCATCAGGAACGGATCGGGGTCCTGGCGCGCGAGGTCGCTCATGAGGCCGGGGTGGCCTTTTCCGAACTGACCCGGATCGGTGTGACCATAGGACCCGGCTCGTTCACCGGCCTGAGGGTGGGCCTGGCCTTCGCCAAGGGCCTGGCCACCGCCCTGTCGATCCCCTGTATCGGGGTCAGTACCCTGGAAGCCCTGGCCCATGGCACGCCTGGCTTCGTCGCCGCCGTGCTCGATGCCCGGATGAGCCAGGTCTATCTGCAGGTCTTCGACGGTCGCATCGCCCTGATGGCACCAGACGCCCTCGATCTGGGCTCGGCGGCGGCAAGGCTGGCCGAACTGCATGGCGGTCAGGCCGTGACCCTGATCGGCTCGGGCGCGCCCCTGTTGGCGCAAACCTTTCCCAGGGCGACGATCCTGACGCCCGCTGCGCCGGATCCGGTCGCCATTGCCCGCCTGGCCGCCGCGCGGCCCGTCCCCCTGCATTCGCCCCGTCCGCTCTATCTGCGCGCGCCCTATGCCACCCTTCCGGCCGGCGCGGCCGCATCATGATCCTGCGCCCCGTAGGCCTTGAGGCCTGTTTCAGTCTGGCGGACCTGCATGACCGCTCCTTCGAGCGGCCCTGGAGCGCCCTGGCCCTTGAAGACCTGCTGAACTCGCCCGGCGTCTTTGCGGTGCTGGGCGAGGCGGGCGAGCCGGCCGTCGAGAAGGGCTTCATCCTGTGCCGCTCGATTGCGGGCGAGGCCGAGATCCTGACCATCGCCGTCGACCCCGGCGCGCGCCGCCGGGGCTGGGGTTCTGCCCTGGTGGAGATGGCGGCCGGCATCGCGGCGGAAACCGGCTCAGACGCCCTGTTTTTGGAAGTCGCGGCCGACAATGCCGCCGCCCTGGCCCTCTATGCGTCAGCCGGTTTTGCCAAGGTTGGTCTGCGCCGGGGCTATTATCCCCATCCTGAGGGCGACCGGGACGCAGTTGTCATGCGCCGGGCGCTTAACACATAAGGCTTTGCCGCCTATCTTGCGGCGACTCAGACGGAGGCGCCGCCTTGGATCGACTTGAAAAGCTGTGCATCGATAAGGGCATGCGCATGACCGACCAGCGCCGCGTGATCGCGCGCGTACTGTCGGCGGCCGACGACCATCCGGATGTCGAAGAGCTGCACCGCCGCGCCCACTCGGTCGATCCGCATATTTCCATCGCCACGGTCTACCGGACGGTGCGCCTGTTCGAGGAGAGCGGCATCATCGAGCGTCACGACTTCCGCGACGGTCGCTCGCGTTACGAAGAGACGCCCAGCCACCATCACGACCACCTGATCGACATGAAGACCGGCAAGGTGGTCGAGTTTGTCGATGAGGAGATCGAGGCCCTGCAGACGGCCATCGCCCGCAAGCTCGGCTACAAGCTGATCGACCACCGCCTGGAACTCTACGGGGTTCCGATCGAGGAGTGATCGGCTCGCAAGATGCTCCCCCTCAGGGGGAGCCGTCGCGGAGCGACTGAGGGGGTCATCGCGGCCTCTGCCCAGCTGCCCCCACCGGCCCTCCGGGCCACCTCCCCCAAGAGGGGAGGATCTCAACTGTGTCCCCAGCGATCTTGCGCTGATGCACGCACGCCCCCATAACCTCGCCGCATGAGCGAGACCCCGCAAAAGCGCCTCTATATCAAGACCTACGGCTGTCAGATGAACGTCTATGACAGCGAGCGCATGGCCGATGTCCTGCGACCGCTGGGCTATGGCGTCGTCGATGATCCCGAAGGGGCGGATCTGGTGGTGCTCAACACCTGCCATATCCGCGAAAAGGCCACCGAGAAGGTCTATTCCGAGCTCGGTCAGATCAAGCTGATGAAGGACCGCAAGGCCGAGGGCGGGGGTCGCATGACCATTGCCGTGGCCGGCTGCGTCGCCCAGGCCGAGGGCCAGGAGATCATGACGCGCCAGAAGGCGGTCGATCTGGTGGTCGGGCCCCAGTCCTATCACCAGCTGCCCGAGCTGATCGCCCGCGCCCACCGGGCGACCGGCGAGCGGCTCTCGACCCATTTCGCTGCCGACGAAAAGTTCGACGCCCTGCCGGCCGAGCGCCAGGTCAAGGGTGTCACCGCCTTCCTGACCGTTCAGGAAGGCTGCGACAAGTTCTGCACCTTCTGTGTCGTGCCCTATACGCGCGGCGGCGAATGGTCGCGGCCGGTCAATGACATCGTCGAGGAAGCCCGGCGCCTGGCCGATCAGGGCGTGCGCGAGGTCACCCTGCTGGGTCAGAACGTCAATGCCTATGACGGCGACGGCTCGACCCTGGCCAAGCTGGTCCGCCGGCTGGCCAGGATCGATGGCCTGGACCGGATCCGCTACACCACCAGCCATCCGCGCGACATGGGCGATGACCTGATCGAGGCCCATGGCGAACTGCCGGAGCTGATGCCCTATCTGCACCTGCCGGTGCAGGCCGGCAGCGACAAGATCCTCAAGGCCATGAACCGCGATCACACGGCTGAAAGCTATGTGAAGCTGATCGAGAAGATCCGCGCCGCCCGCCCCGACATCGCCATGAGCGGCGACTTCATCGTCGGCTTCCCCGGCGAGCGCGACGGCGATTTCGAAAAGACTCTCGACCTGGTTCGCGAGGTCGGCTTCGCCTCGGCCTTCTCGTTCAAGTATTCGCGCCGCCCCGGCACGCCGGCCTCGGCCATGACCGGTCAGGTCGACGAGGCGGTGAAGGCCGAGCGCCTGGAGCGCCTGAACCAGCTGCTCGACGAACAGCAGAAGGCGTTCAATGCCGGCCAGGTCGGCAAGGTCCTGCCCGTGCTGTTCGAAAAGGCCGGTCGTCACCCCGGCCAGATCGTCGGCCGCAGCCCCTATCTGCAGGCGGTCCATGCCGAGGGCGGCGAACAGCTGATCGGGACGATTGTTCCGGTCCGGATCGAATCCGCCGCCAAGATGAGCCTGGGCGGCGTGCTGGAAACCTCTTCCATTCTGGAGACCGCTTGAGTCGCACCCCCGAGTTCCTGCCGCTGTCGGACGATGCGGTTCATGCCGTCACCGGTCCCCACGGCCGTCACGCCGCCCTGATCGAGGACGCCTTCAGGGTGCTGATCGAGACCCCGGGCGGTGGCGTCACCCTCACCGGCGACGTCAAGGGACGTACCGGAGCCAAGCGGGCTCTGAGCGACCTGGCTCACCGCGCCGATGCGGGCCAGGAGGTGGTCGAGGCCGATGTGCGGATCGCGGTCGGCGAGGCCCAGAGCACGGGCGGTCAGGCCTCCGGACGAACGGTGCGCAAGGGTGCCGTGTCGCCCAAGACCAAGGGCCAGGCCCGCTATATGGAGGCCATGGGCAGCCATCCGCTGTCCTTCGGCCTGGGTCCGGCCGGCACCGGCAAGACCTTCCTGGCCGTGGCCCATGGGGCAGGCATGCTGCTGCGCGGCGAGGTCGATCGCCTGATCGTCACCCGCCCGGCCGTCGAGGCCGGCGAGAAGCTGGGTTTTCTGCCCGGTGACCTGAACGAAAAGGTCGATCCCTACATGGCCCCGGTCTGGGAAGCCCTGACCGACATCATGGGCGCTGACCAGCTGCGCCGCCGGCGCGAGAAGCTGGAGATCGAGGTTGCCCCGATCGCCTTCATGCGCGGCCGCACCCTGGCCCATGCCTTTGTCATCGTCGACGAGGCCCAGAACTGTTCCCGCCTGCAGATGAAGATGGTCCTGACCCGGCTGGGCGAAGGCTCCCGCATGGTGGTGACCGGCGATCCGACCCAGATCGACCTGCTCAATCCGCGCGATTCCGGTCTGGCCCACGCGGTTTCGATCCTGGAAGGCGTCGAGGGCGTGTCGGTCTCGCGGTTCACGGCCGCCGACGTGGTGCGCCATCCGCTGGTCGAGCGCATCGTCAAGGCCTATGACGCCGACGCCGCCCAAAGCACGCCGCGATAACGAGCCCGCCCCGCTGATGACCATCACTGTTGATATCGAGATCGAAGACGAGGCCTGGATCAAGGCCGAGCCTGAAACCGAAGCCCTGGTCTGGCGTGCCGCCCAAGCGGTGCTGGATGCCCATCAGGACATTGAAGGCCAGGGGATCGTCATTCTGCTGGCCGATGACGACAGCATCCAGGTCCTGAACCGCGACTTTCGCCAGAAGAATCAGGCCACCAATGTGCTGTCCTTTCCCTCGCCGCCCAATCCGGAAGGTCAGATCGGCGACATCGCCCTGGCCTTCGGGGTCTGCCAGCGCGAAGCGATTGAGCAGGGCAAGCCGCTGGCGCACCATTTGCAACATCTGGTGGCGCACGGGGTGCTGCATCTCTTAGGATATGATCACCAAGGCGACGAGGAGGCTGAGTCCATGGAGGCCCTGGAACGCGAGATCCTGGCCACCCTGGATGTTCCCGACCCCTATGCCGCAGCAGAGGGACAGTGATCCAAGGCTATGCCCAGCGACGACTCTAGTCACAAGCCCGCCGCTTCCGCGCGAATGAGCCGGGGCGTGCGGGCGTTTTTCCGCAGGATGCGCAAGCGCCTGGCCGTGCCGGCTGAGCCGGTTCGGGCTGCTGATCCTGTGCAGGACAGCGCGGTCGACATCGTCGACCAGGCCGAGGCCTTCAAGACCCTGAAGGTCGCCGACGTCATGACGCCGCGCGCCGACATCGTCTCCGTCGAACTGTCGACCGCCTTTGAAACCCTGATCGGCCAGTTCACCGAGGCCGAGCATTCGCGGATGCCGATCTATCGCGAAACCCTCGACGACCCGGTCGGGGTGGTCCACGTCAAGGATGTGTTCCGGCTGCTGGCCTCGGATGACAAGCGTCCCGGCCCCGCCGATCTGGTCCTGCACAAGGTCCGGCGCGAAGCCCTCTATGTGCCGGCCTCGATGCGGGCCGCTGATCTGCTGCTGCGCATGCGCACCAGTCGCCTGCACCTGGCCCTGGTCATCGACGAGTTTGGCGGTACCGACGGTCTGGTGACCATGGAGGACCTGATCGAGGCCGTGGTCGGCGAGATCGACGACGAACATGACGACGCCACCGTCGCCGGTATCGTCGCGCGGCCCGGCGGCGTGTTCGAGGCCGATGCCCGTGCGCCCCTCGAGGAGTTGGAGGCAGCCCTCGGTCGCGAGCTGGCCCCGCCGGACATGGAAGAAGACATCGATACGGTCGCGGGCCTGGTCGTCGCCCTGGCCGGCCGCGTGCCCCAGCGGGGCGAGGTGATCGCCCATCCGGACGGTTTTGACCTCGAGGTGGTCGAGGCCGATCCGCGCCGGGTGCGTCGGGTTCGGGTGCGGCCCGCCGCTGTTCCGGGTGCTCCGACCGCCTCCGCGGACGCTGTCGCCTCGTGAGGTTCAGCCTGGCTCCGCCCTGGCGCGATCGGGGCCTGGCCCTGCTGGCGGGGCTCGCTGCGGCCCTGGCCCATCCGCCCTTCGGCATCCTGCCGGGCTTGCTGGGTTACGCCCTGCTGCTTTGGCTGCTGGATGAGATCGAGGGTCCCCGCCCCCTGAGGTCGGCCTTTCTGCGGGGCTGGCTGGCGGGTCTGGCCTATTTCGGGCTCGGCACCTGGTGGATCGGCGAGGCCTTCATGGTCGACGCCGCCAACCAGGGCTGGATGGCCCCCATCGCCGTGACCGCCATGGCCGGTGGCCTCGCCCTGTTCTGGGGCGTGGCGGCGGTCCTCTATCGGCTGATCCGGCCGCCCGGCGTGCGTCGTATCCTGGTGTTCGCGGGTACCTTTGCAGCCCTGGAATGGGCCCGCGGCCATGTCCTGACCGGCTTTCCCTGGAACCTGCCGGGCGAAACCTGGAAGGCCGGGTCGGCACCCTCCCAGACGGCCGCCCTGGTCGGCGCCTATGGCCTGACCTGGATCACCCTGGCCATTGCCGCCGCCCCCGCCGTCTGGCGCGAGGGCCTGGCCGGACGCAAGGCGATCGCCGCCGCCGGTGCCTTTCTCCTGGCGCTCTATGTCCAGGGCTGGATGCCCGCCTCGCCGGTGGCCCAGGGCAAGCCGCCGACGGTCCGGATCGTCCAGGCCGATATCAAGCAGGAGGCCAAGTGGGACGCCGAGCGGTTCACCCGCATCGTACAGGCCTATGTCACCCTGACGGCCCGGCCCTATGCCGGCAAACCGGCCGACATTGTGGTCTGGCCCGAGGGGGCCTTGCCGGCGGCGATCAATGACTATCTGGCCCCCGGGACCTGGGTGCGCCAGGCGATCGTCGACGCCCTTCAGCCCGGCCAGCTGCTGCTGATCGGCGGCTATCGCTATGACGGCCCGCCGGACCGGCCGGTCTATTACAACAGCCTGATCGCCCTGAAGCGCACCGCGACCGACCTCGAGGTGGTCGGCGTCTATGACAAGCATCGTCTGGTGCCGTTCGGCGAATATCTGCCGCTCGATGCCCTGTTGACCTCTCTCGGCGTCAAGAGCCTGGCCCATCTGGGCGAGGGCTTTGCGAAGGGTCCGCGACCGGCCCCGCTGCGGGTGTCAAAGGACCTGATCGTTCAGCCCCTGATCTGTTACGAGAGTCTGTTTCCGGGCCTGGCGCGCCCTGACTCCCGGGTTCGGGCCCTGGTCAATGTGTCCAATGACGCCTGGTTCGGCATGACCTCGGGGCCGCTGCAGCATCTCAACCTGGCCAGCTACAGGGCTATCGAAGCGGGGGTTCCGATCATCCGGGCGACGCCGACCGGTGTCTCAGCCCTGATCGACGCCAGGGGCAGGATCGTGCCCGGCACCCGCCTGGACCTGGGGGCCAGCGGCGTCATCGATGGTGTTTTGCCCAATTTGGGAAACCCTACGCCCTATGGCCGGATCGGCGATCTGGCCTTCTGGGCCCTGGTTTTCCTGTCGATTTTTGCAAGTTTTCGCAATCGCAGGGCTTAAGGGCTTTTATTTATTACGAATTCGTTAGACATAGGATGAATAAAAACCGCAATTTCAGCTATCAAGCGTAGGTATGAGCGTCCCTTCCGGCCAAGACCGCCACCCCAATCCGATCGACCTGCATGTCGGTGCCCGCATTCGAATGCGCCGCAAGATATTGGGCGTCAGCCAGGAACGGCTGGCCGAGGATCTGGGCCTGACCTTCCAGCAGGTCCAGAAGTACGAGCGCGGGGCCAACCGGGTCAGTGCCAGCAAACTGTACGAAATTGCCCGCAGCCTGCAGTCGTCGGTGGCCTATTTCTTCGAAGGCCTTGCCGACCCCACCGATGCTACCGGTGTCTCTGAAACCGGTTCGGAACAGTTCGTCCACGATTTCCTGATGACGCCCGAGGGTCTGGAACTGGCTGGTCTGTTTCCGAAGATCAGCCGGCCCAAGGTGCGCCGCCGGATCCTCGACCTGGTCCGCTCCATGGCCGAAGAAACCGCGCCGGACAGCGACGACTAGTCGGAACGGGTCGCGACACACGGCGCGGCTTGCAGACATAAACATATCTTTATATGCTGCTCGGCTAGTGGGGTGGACCTGTCGTCCACTCTCGCCAATGTCATGGTCGGAGCTGTCCCTTGAGCCGTTCGTCCTATATCTTCACCAGCGAGAGCGTCTCCGAAGGTCACCCTGACAAGGTCGCCGACCGGATCAGCGACACCGTCGTCGACGCCTTTCTGAGCGCCGACCCTGAAGCCCGCGTCGCCTGCGAAACCCTGGTCACCACCAACCGCATTGTGCTGGCCGGTGAAGTCCGGGCCGGCAAGCCCGACGGCGACAAGGCCGCCAACAAGCAGCTGACCAAGGACATCCTCAAGTCGCTGGAGCCCAAGGTCCGGGCCGCGATCAAGGACATCGGCTACGAGCAGAAGGGCTTCCACTGGGAGAAGGCCAAGTTCTCGAACTTCCTGCACGGTCAGTCGGCCCATATCGCCCAGGGCGTGGATGCCAGCGACAAGAAGGACGAGGGTGCCGGCGATCAGGGCATCATGTTCGGCTATGCCAGCACCGAGACCCCGGAGCTGATGCCGGCCACCCTGCAGTACAGCCACAACATCCTCAGCCATCTGGCCAAGCTGCGCCACAGCGGCGAGCTGCACGAGCTGGAGCCCGACGCCAAGAGCCAGGTGACCCTGGAATATGACGGCAACGGCAAGCCGGTCCGCGTCGTCTCGATCGTGGTGTCGCACCAGCACAAGAAGAAGATCGCCGGCAAGGCCGCGACCTCCAAGCGCGTGCTCGACCTGATCCGCCCGCACATCCTGCCGATCTTCCCCGAAGGCCTGATCACCAAGAAGACCCAGTGGCTGGTCAATCCGACCGGGCGCTTCGAGATCGGCGGTCCGGACGGCGACGCCGGCGTCACCGGCCGCAAGATCATCGTCGACACCTATGGTGGCGCAGCTCCGCACGGCGGCGGCGCCTTCTCGGGCAAGGATCCGACCAAGGTCGACCGCTCGGCCGCCTATGCCTGCCGCTACCTGGCCAAGAACGTCGTGGCCGCCGGCCTGGCCGATCGCTGCACCATCCAGATCGCCTATGCGATCGGTGTGGCCCAGCCGGTGTCGTTCCACGTCGACCTGCACGGCACGGGCAAGGTCGATCCGGCCGTGCTGGAAAAGGTCCTGCCCGAGCTGATCGGCGGTGCCACCCCGCGGTCGATCCGCCAGCACCTGCAGCTGAACAAGCCGATCTATGCCCGCACCGCCGCCTATGGCCACTTCGGCCGCACCCCCGACAATGAGGGCGGCTTCTCGTGGGAGAAGACCGATCTGGTCGACGAGCTGAAGGGCCTGGCGTAGGCCCTAGCCCCTCCGGGATTATGGAAACGGGCCTCGATCCCTGATCGGGGCCCGTTTTCGTTTGGCGCGCGTCCTCCGTTAAGGACTGGCTTCGCCACTGGCCTCCAACCGGGATGACGGCTAAGACGCCGCCCCATGACCAATGCCCCCATCCCCCACGGCCCGCTGCGCTCGTTCGGCCGCATCAAGTCGCGACCGGTGAAGCCGCGCCAGCAGGCGCTGCTCGACACCCTGCTGCCGGAAATCTCGATCCCGACCGCTGCCTTCGAGCCCCGCGACCTGGCACCCGAGACCACCGAGACGTGGCTGGAGATCGGTTTCGGCGGCGGCGAGCACATGGCCGCCCAGGCCGGCCGTCATCCGCATGCCCTGATCCTCGGGGCCGAGCCCTTCGTCAACGGCGTGGCCAGCGCGGTCCGTCATGTCGAGGAACAGGCGCTCGGCAATGTCCGCATCCACGAGGGCGACGCCCGCGACGTGCTCGGCTGGCTGCCCGATGCCTGCCTGACCCGGGTGTTCATCATGTTCCCCGATCCCTGGCACAAGGCCCGCCACAACAAGCGCCGCCTGATCCAGCCGGCGGTGGTGACCGAACTGGCGCGTGTTCTGAAGCCGGCCGGCCGCCTGCGCTTTGCCACCGACTGGGCCGACTATGCAGAATGGACCATCGAACGGGTCCTGGCCGATCCGGCCTTCCGCTTCGAAAGCGAGACCGCTGATCGCAATGCGCCACCGGTCGACCACGTGACCACGCGCTATGAGGAAAAGAAGCTGGGCGATTGCGCGCCGGTGTTCCTGGATTTTCTGAGGATTTAGAGGCGGGGGAACTTGCCCCCTCCGCGCCTTCGGCGCTCCTCCCCCGTAGGGGGAAGATGAAACGCGCGGATCTCATCTTCCCCCTACGGGGGAGGACGACCTGCGCAGCAGGTCAGGAGGGGGCGAGTGTGATCTCGCCCCCGACCTTCACTCAATAATTGTCGTCGTGGCGCTTGATCGCCGCACGGATGATGTCGGCGGTTTCTTCCAGATCGGCCCAGCCGGTGATCTTGGTCGACTTGCCCTTTTCCAGATCCTTGTAGTGCTGGAAGAAGTGGGCGATCTGCTCGGTGAGGATCACCGGCAGGTCACGCCAGCTGTTCACGCCCGTGTAGAACGGGTGCAGCTTGTCGACCGGCACGGCCAGGATCTTTTCGTCCGAACCCGCCTCATCGACCATCATCAGGGTGCCGATCGGACGGCAACGGATGATCGCGCCCGGCACCACGGGGGTCGGACCCACGACCATGATGTCGGCGGGATCACCGTCATCGGCCAGGGTGTGGGGGATGAAGCCGTAATTGGCCGGATAGAACATCGCCGTATGCAGGAAGCGGTCGACCATCAGGGCGCCGCTGGCCTTGTCGATCTCGTACTTCACCGGCTCGCCGCCCTGCGGGATCTCGATGACAGCGTTGAGGTCGTAGGGCGGGTTGACGCCCGTGGCGATCTTGGAAAGGTCCATTGTGACTCTTCTTTGGGGAGAGGCCCGCGGGGAGGCGGTCCTGCGCGGGGCGCTTATAGGCCACAAGTGCTGCACCGCGAAAGAGGCCGTCGCCAGAGGCCGGTTCGGAGGTCATCCGCAGGGGCTTCCAACCGCCGGATGATCGCGCTATACAGATCCCACATCGTCCGTCAGCGCTGAGTGCGCTTTCGAGCGGCGGCCCGAAAGGCTGCCGCTTTTTCTTTGGCTGTTTGGCGCCCGCGCCTCGCGGCCCTGTTGTGAGTTGAGAAAACCGTTGCGCGGCAAGACGCAGGAAGACCGTGATCTGATCGATATGCTCGATCCCGTCGCCGAAACCGTCGGGTACGAGATCGTCCGCCTGCGCCTGATGGGCGGGGCCGAGACGCGTCGGTTGCAGATCATGGCCGAACGTCCGATGCAGGCTGACGGCTCGGGCGGCGACATGAATGTCGAGGACTGCGCCAGGTTGTCGCGCGCCGTGTCGGAAATTCTCGACGCCGCCGATCCGATCAGCGGCGAATACACCCTCGAGGTCTCCAGCCCCGGCGTCGATCGCCCGCTGACGCGACTGAAGGATTTTGACGACTATGCCGGGCTGGAGGTCCGCATCGAGCTGGACCGCGTCGCCGAGGGCCGCAAGCGCTTCAAGGGCGAGCTGGCCGGCGTCGAGGACGGCCAGGTGGGCCTGAACATCGAGGGCGAGGACGACACCACCGTCTATTTCCCGTTCGAATGGCTGGTCGACGCCAAGCTGGTGCTGACCGACGCCTTGATGAAGCGCGGCGCCGAACAGCGTGCTGCCCGCGTTGCGGCGGATGGCGGCGACGCCGACCAAGACGATCTCGGCGATGACGCCGAGGACGAAGATTTTGACCTGTCCGAAAGTGAAGAGGACTGACCATGGCCATCGGCATTTCCGCCAACCGGCTCGAGCTGCTGCAGATCGCTGATGCGGTCGCGCGCGAAAAAGGCATCGAGAAGGAAGTCGTCATCGAGGCGATCGAGGACGCCCTGCAAAAGGCGGCCCGGGCCCGTTACGGTGCCGAGCACGACATCCGGGTGAAGATCGATCCGCGCACCGGCGAAACCAGCCAGAAGCGCATCATCACCGTCGTTGCCGACGATGCCGAGATCGAGGGTGAGATCGGCCAGGTCCAGCTGTCGATCGCCAAGCGCACCTGGCGCGACGCCGAAATCGGCAAGGTCTATGAAGAAGACCTGCCGCCGTTCGAGATCGGCCGCGTCCAGACCCAGATGGCCCGCCAGGTCGTCATGCACAAGGTCCGCGAAGCCGAGCGCGAGCGTCAGTACGACGAGTACAAGGATCGCGCCGGCGAGATCGTCAACGGCAGCGTCAAGCGCGTCGAATACGGCAATGTCATCGTCGATCTGGGCCGCGGCGAGGGCATCATGCGCCGCGACCAGTCGATCCCGCGCGAGAACTTCAACGTCGGCGACCGCATCCGCGCCTATATCTACGACGTCCGTCGCGAGACCAAGGGCCCGCAGATCATGCTGTCGCGCGCCCACGGCGGCTTCATGGCCAAGCTGTTCGCCCAGGAAGTGCCGGAAGTCTATGACGGCGTCATCGAGATCCGCGCCGTGGCCCGTGATCCGGGTTCGCGCGCCAAGATGGCCGTGATCTCCAATGACGGCTCGATCGACCCCGTCGGCGCCTGCGTCGGTATGCGTGGTTCGCGCGTTCAGGCCGTGGTGGCCGAGCTGCAGGGCGAAAAGATCGACATCATCCAGTGGTCCGAGGACGAGGCGACCTTCATCGTCAACGCCCTGGCCCCGGCCGAAGTCTCCAAGGTCGTCATGGACGAGGAAGACGAGCGCGTTGAGGTCGTGGTGCCTGACGAGCAGTTGTCCCTGGCCATCGGCCGCCGTGGCCAGAACGTCCGCCTGGCCAGCCAGCTGACCGGCTGGCAGATCGACATCATGACGGAAAGCCAGGAGAGCGAGCGCCGTCAGAAGCAGTTCACCGAGACCACGGCCCTGTTCCAGGAAGCCCTGGACGTCGACGAGGTCATCGCCCAGCTGCTGGTCACCGAAGGCTTCGCGGCGGTCGAAGACGTCGCCTATGTCGAGGCCCACGAAATCGCGGCCATCGAAGGCTTCGATGACGAGACGGCCGATGAGCTGCAGACCCGGGCTCGCGAATTCCTGGAAAAGGAAGCCGCCGCCCTGGACGCCAAGCGCGTCGAATACGGCGTCGAGGATGCCGTCCTCGAGATCGAGGGTGTCACCCTGGCCATGGCCGTGGCCCTGGGCGAAGGCGATGTGAAGACCGTCGAGGATCTCGCCGGCCTGGTGCCGGACGACATGCGCGGCTGGTTCGAGAGCAAGAACGGCGAGCGCGTGCGCGAGCCGGGCATTCTGGAAAGCTTCAACCTGTCGCCGGAAGACGCCGAGGCGCTGATCATGCGTGCCCGGATCGTGATGGGCTGGGTCGAGGCTCCGCCGGAACCGGAATACGAAGAGCCCGTCTATGACGAGGGCGAGGCCGTCGAGGCCGAAGCCGAAGGTGAAGACGCCCCCGCCGCCGTCGAAGAGACGCAGGAAGGCTAAGTCAGATGTCCCGACCTTTCCGGCCTCGCCGGGAGGGTCGGGCCCTTTGCGAGACGCATGACCGAACAGGCCGCCCCCAGGACCCACGCTGAAGCCTCCCGCCTGCGCAAGGACGTTGTCCTGGGCGAGGCGACGGACGAGGCGCGGCTGATCCGCTTCGTCGAGGGGCCGGGCGGCATCGTGGTGCCTGACCTGGCGCGCAAGCTGCCGGGCCGGGGAATCTGGGTCGGGGCCGACCGCGACTCCGTGACGCTGGCGGCCAAGAAGGGCCTGTTTTCGCGCTCGGCCAAGACCCGATTGACGGCACCGGCCGATCTGGCTGACCAGGTCGAGGCCCTGCTGGCCAAGCGGGTTCTGGACGGGCTTGGCCTTGCACGCCGGGCCGGGAACATTATTTCAGGCTTCGAAAAGGTCGTCGCCGCGCTGAATTCCGGCAAGACGGCCTGGCTGATCGAGGCGTCCGATGGCGCCGACGATGGCCGCCGGAAGATGCTGACCGCCGTCTACAAGGCCCCGAACACGCCACGAATTCTCGGGATGTTCACATCCGACGAATTGGGTTTGGCCTTGGGTGGCGAGAATGTGATACACACGGCGCTTCTTGCCGGGCGCGGCACTGATCGCTGGACTTTAGACGTCGAGCGGTTATCAGGCTTCCGCCCGTTCCATCCTCCGACCTGGTCGGAGCGTTGGCGCGAGGAACCCTAGGGTCTTTCGATTGAACCGGCAGAGTCGGTCTGATCGCAAGGTTCTAGGCGAATTGAGATGGACCTCAGTCCTTCCGGACTGGGCCCATGAGTGAAGGGTCGGGAAACGCGCTTCCATCTTGGAGGTACGTCCGGGCCCCTTTCTCACATGGAACACACGGTTTTTGGCCAGACCTGGTCTGGCGGAAGTACAAGCGAGCGCATGAGCGACGAGAACGATAACGGTCGGCCCGGCACCCCAGGTGGGCGCGCGCCCATCACACTGAAGCCCCGCCAGGGCTCGGTGAGCGCCGGCGTGGTGAAGCAAAGCTTCAGCCACGGCCGTACCAAGACGGTGGTGGTTGAAACCAAGCGGACCCGTCCGCATGCCGCGCCGGCCGGTAACCTGGCTGCGCCGTCCTCGGCTGAGCGCCGCCACACCAACGAGCCGCGCCCGTCCCAGTCTTCCGGCGGCGGCGGTGGTTCGGCCGGCGGCCTCTCGCAGGACGAGATGCGCGCCCGTCAACGCGCCATTGAAGCGGCCCGCGAGAGCCAGGACCGTCAGGCATCGCAACGCGCTGCTGATGAGGCCCGGGCTCGCGCTGCCGAGGCGGCTGCCCGCGAGGCGGCTGCCAAGGCCGCTGCTTCGGCCAAGGCGGCTGCTGAACCGGCTCCGGCTCCGACGCCCGCCCCGGCGGCTGCGCCCGTTGTTCCGGCCGCCCCGGCCCCGGCCCCGGCCCCGGTCGCCGCTGCGCCGGCACCTGTCGCGCCCACCCCGGCTCCGACCCCTGCTCCGGCTGCCCCGGTCGCGCCACGCGCCGAAGCCCCGCGTGCGGCGGCTCCGAGCCAGACCCGCACCTATGAGCCGAGCCGCGATCGTCGTGATGATCGCTCCTCGACCACGACCTATCGTCCGCCCGCCGGCGAGCGTCCTCCGCAGGGCGACCGTCCGCAAGGCGACCGTCCGTTCAACCAGCGCGCGCCGCGCCAGGACGGACCCTACAACCAGCGCGCCCCGCGCCCTGACGCCGCCCCCCGGGGTCCGCGTCCGGAAGGCGGTTTCCGCAATGATCGCCCGCAGGGTGACCGGCCCCAGGGCGACCGCCCGCAAGGCGATCGTCCGCAGGGTGACCGTCCGACCCAGACCGTGCGCTATTCGGCCCTGGCCCCGCGTCCGGCTCCTGGTGCCCGTCCGGGTCCCGGCGGCCCGCCGCGCGGTCCGCGCCCCGGCGTTCCGGCCGCTGCCCCGGCCACGCCGGAAGTCCAGCGCGCCATGCGCTCGGCTCCGCGTCCCGGTGGTGAAGTCAGCCGCCGGCCCGATGACGAGGACGATCGCCGCAAGGCCGCCGCCCCCGGCAAGGCCGTGTCGCGCGCCAAGGGCGCTCCGGTGCGCCGCGAAGGCCGCCTGACGATTCAGACCGTGGCCGGCGACGGAGACTCCGCCGACCGCATGCGTTCGCTGGCCTCGGTTCGCCGGGCTCGCGAGCGTGAAAAGGAAAAGCGCCGCGGTGGTCCCGCCGAGGTCGTCAAGGTCAGCCGCGAAGTCGTCATTCCCGACGTCATCACCGTGCAGGAACTGTCCAACCGGATGGCCGTGCGCGGCGTCGAGATCATCAAGTTCCTGATGCGTCAGGGCGTGATGCTGAAGATCAATGACGTCATCGACAACGACACCGCCGAACTGGTGGCGACCGAATTTGGTCACACCGTCCGTCGCGTGTCGGAAGCCGACGTCGAAGAAGGCTTCATCGGTGCCGAGGACATCGACGATCACCTGGAGTCGCGGCCCCCGGTGGTCACGGTCATGGGTCACGTCGACCACGGCAAGACCAGCCTGCTGGACGCGCTGCGCAAGGCCGATGTGGCCAGCGGCGAACATGGCGGCATCACCCAGCACATCGGCGCCTACCAGGTTCGCCTGGAAAACGGCGAGAAGGTCACCTTCCTCGACACCCCCGGCCACGCCGCCTTCTCGCAGATGCGGGCGCGCGGTGCCAATATCACCGACCTGGTGATCCTGGTGGTGGCCGGCGATGACGGCGTCATGCCGCAGACCATCGAGGCGATCAAACACGCCCGCGCCGCGGAAGTGCCGATCATCGTGGCCGTCAACAAGATGGACAAGCCGGGCTCGGATCCGACCCGCGTGGTCAACGAGCTGCTGCAGCACGAGATCGTGGTCGAAAGCCTGGGTGGCGACACCCAGATCGTCGAGGTTTCGGCCAAGACCGGCCAGGGCCTGGACGAGCTGATCGAACGCATCCTGCTGCAGGCCGAGGTTCTCGACCTGAAGGCCAATCCCGACCGCACCGCCGACGGCGTGGTGATCGAGGCCAAGCTCGACAAGGGTCGCGGCGCGGTCTCCACCGTGCTGGTCAATCGCGGCACGCTGAAGCGCGGCGACATCGTCGTGGCCGGCAGCCAGTTCGGCCGGGTTCGCGCCCTGCTTAACGAGCGCAACGAGCAACTGACCGAAGCCGGTCCCGCCACCCCGGTCGAGATCCTCGGCCTGGACGGCGTGCCTTCGCCCGGCGACACCTTCGCCGTGGTGGAAAACGAAGCCCGCGCTCGCGAGCTGACCGAATACCGTATCCGCCAGAAGCGCGAGAAATCGATGCATCCGGTTGGCGCGGGTGCCACCAGCATGGCCGACATGATGGCCAAGCTGCAGGACAAGAAGTTCCGCGAACTGCCGCTGGTCATCAAGGCCGACGTGCAGGGCTCGGCCGAAGCGATCATCGGGTCGCTGGAAGCCATGTCGACCGACGAGGTCCGCGCGCGGATCATCCTGTCGGGCGCCGGGGCGATCAGCGAAAGCGACGTCATGCTGGCCAAGGGCGCCGGCGCGCCGCTCATCGGCTTCAACGTCCGGGCCTCGGCCCAGGCGCGGGCGCTGGCCGAGCGCGAAGGCGTCGAGATCCGCTACTACGCGATCATCTATGACCTGCTGGACGATATCAAAGGCGTGCTCTCGGGCATGCTGGCCCCGATCCAGCGCGAAACCTTCCTCGGCAATGCCGAAGTGCTGCAAGCCTTCGACATCTCCAAGGTCGGCAAGGTCGCCGGTTGCCGCGTCACCGAAGGTGTCGTGCGCAAGGGCGCCAAGGTCCGGATCATCCGTCAGGACATCGTGGTGCTCGAACTGGGTACCCTGCAGACGCTCAAGCGCTTCAAGGACGAGGTCAATGAGGTCCCGTCCGGCCAAGAGTGCGGCATGATGTTCGCCGGCTTCCAGGACATCAAGGTCGGCGACACCATCGAGTGCTTCACCGTCGAGGAGATCAAGCGCCAGCTTGACTAGGGCCGGACTTGAGACCCGAAAAATCGGAAGGGCGCGGATCGCAAGGTCCGTGCCTTTTTCGTTTGGGCGCATCGGACTGGAATTCGCCCAATTCCGGCGTTACGCCTTCAGCATGCGTATCAAAGCCCTCCTCGCCCTGACCGTTGCGACCCTGTCGCTGAGCGCCTGTGCCACGGCCGACCGCTATGACGCGGCCGGTGATGTCCATGCCCTGCTGACGGCGATCCGTGACCGCGACCGGGCCGCCTTCGACGCCCGGGTCGATCGTCAGGCCCTGAAATATGCCCTCGAGGCCCGGCTGCTCGAGGAGGCCCGCAAGCGCAAGCCCGACAACAGCCTAATGGCCGTGGCCGCCGCCCTGGCCGGACCGGTCGCCGACCTGGCCGGCGAGGCTCTGATCCGTCCCGAGACCTTCCGGGCCGCCGCCAACTATTACGGCTACACACCGGACAAGCCCCTGCCGGGCCGGATCGCCATCGCCAGCGCCCTGCGCCCGGCCGGCGACGGCCGGGTCTGCGCCGCCAAGAAGGACGGCCCGTGCCTGCTGACCTTCACCCGCGAGGGCTCGGTCTGGCGGCTGAGCGGCTTTGATCCGGAAGCGGCGAACCTGCACTTCAAGCGGTAGTATCTTGGCTTCTCAAAATCCCGCTCTCCCCGGCGAAGGCCGGGGCCCAGATTCATCCGGAGCGTTTGGGGATGTCGCGCCAACGACCCGGCCCGGGACCGCATGCGCTCGCGGGTTCGATCTGGGCCCCGGCCTTCGCCGGGGAGAGCGGGCGTTGGGTGCGGCTGTCGCGATACTTCTGACCGCCCTGGCCACGACCGCCCATGCCGAAAAGCGGATGTTCTCCTATGACCCGATCTCGGCCGATGCCCGGCGCCTGACCGGTGCGGGCCTGACCGTGCTGTTCGACCAGGGGCTGATGGGCGGTGCCAGGCCGATCAAGGTGCTGGCGACGGGCGTGCCGGCCCAGGCCCTGTTGATCAAGGGCAAGGATCGTGACCTGGGCCCCAGGGGCCTGGCGGGTCTCGAGGGCGTCGATGCCGATGCCGCCCTTTATGAGGTCGATCCCGGGGCCGAGCAGGGCAAGATCTATGTCCGCGCCTTCTGTCCGCGGGCGACGCGCCTGTGGCTGAGCTTCAGCCGCATTGCCGTGCGCCGCGACCTGCGGATCCAGGCCCTGGGCGACGACCCCAAGACGCCCGGCCAGGTCCGGGTCTGCGGCACCCTGGACTTCTCCTGGCGCGGCGAGTGGAAACTGCCCGACAGCCATCGTCCCGATCCGATGGAAGACTGGACCGACAATCTGAACGGCGCGCGCTGAGGCTTGCCGGTCGGCCGTTCGCCAGCCAAGCTCCCCCTCAACAAAACGGGGGCGGGAACACCATGACCAGCGCGCTGGACGGCTTTACACGGTTCGAGTTCGACGACGGGCGCTGGACCCGTGAGGTCTACCGGATCGGCACCGGCCCGGCGGTGATCGTCATCCATGAAATGCCCGGCCTGCATCCCGGCGTGCTGGCCTTTGCCCGCGATGTAGCGGCCGCCGGCATGACGGTCTTCTGTCCCAGCCTGTTCGGTAAACCCGCCAAGACCGCCAGCCTGGGCTATGCCCTGGGCGAGATCGCCAAGACCCTGTGCGTGCGCCGCGAGTTCAATGCCTGGGCCACCGATCGTTCCAGTCCGATCGTCGACTGGCTGCGCGCCCTGGCCCGTCAGGCCCACAAGGAGTGTGGCGGCAAGGGCGTCGGGGCGGTCGGCATGTGCTTCACCGGCGGTTTCGCCCTGGCGATGATGACCGAGCCGTCAGTGGTGGCCCCGGTGATGTCGCAGCCCTCCCTGCCGTTCGGCAAGAAGGGCGCGGGGTCGATCGGCTGCTCGGCCGCCGAGATCAGCTGCGCCCGCACCCGGTTCGAGACCGAGGACCTGTCCCTGATGGCCCTGAGGTTCACCTCCGACAAGCTGGTGCCCGATGCCCGGTTCGAGACCCTGAAGCGCGAGTTCGGCGACCGCGTCGATCTGGTCGAGCTCTCCGATGCCGATGCGGCCAAGGGCGTGCCGATGGCTCCGCACTCGGTCCTGACCCTGCATCTCGACCGCGCCGATCCGCTGGGCCCGTCCATGCAGACGCGGGACAAGGTGATCGCCTTCTTCAAGGCGCGGACGGGGGCCTAGGTCCGTTCCCTTCTATTCCGCTCTCCCCGGCGAAGGCCGGGGAGAGCGGGTGTTTGTGGATGTGCGTTTTGCTCAGGTCGCCCCGCACTGGACTTATCCCCCCCACAAGCCTAGAGACCGCGCCTTGCATTTTTCCCCGCGCTCCGGTGTTCGATCCGCCGGCCGGGCCTCAAGGATATCCGCGCCATGAAGCGCCATAGTGACAAGTCTCCCAAGGCCGCCCCTGCGGGCCCCTCGCAACGTCAGCTTCGGGCCGGCGAGCTGATCCGCCACGCCCTGGTCGACATTCTGCGCCATGAGGACCTGCAGGACCCGGCCCTGGCCAATATCTCGGTCACCATCACCGAGGTGCGGATGTCCCCGGACCTGCGCCACGCCATCTGCTTCGTCGAGCCCCTGGGTGCCGGCATCGCGCCGAAGATCGACCGCGAGGCCTCGTCGCCGTCGCGGATCGTGGTCGAGCTGGGCAGTCCCGAGGTCGTGGTCGCCGGCCTCAACCGCGTCGCCAAGTTCCTGCGCGGACGCCTGGGCAAGACCATCGACATGAAGTTCACCCCGGACCTGAAGTTCCTCCACGACGAGAGCTTCAACTCGGCCGCCTATATGGACCGGCTGTTCGACAATCCGGTGGTGCAGCAGGACCTGCGCCGCCTGTCCGATGTGGTCGACCAGGACGAAGACTGAGCATGGCGCGCCGCAAGAAGGGCGATCCCGTCTCGGGCTGGCTGTGCCTGGACAAGCCCTATGACCTGTCCTCGACCAGCGCCGTGTCGCGCGTGCGCCGGGCCTTCAATGCCCAGAAGGGTGGCCATGCCGGCACCCTGGACCCCCTGGCCACCGGCATCCTGCCGATCGCCCTGGGCGAGGCGACCAAGACGGTGCCGTTCCTGGTCGATGCCGACAAGGCCTATCGTTTCACCATCCAGTGGGGCCGCAACACCACCACCCTCGACCGCGAGGGCGAGACGACCGGCACCAGCGACGTGCGCCCGACCCGCGAGCAGGTCGAGGCCGAGCTTTCGGCCTTTATCGGTGAGGTCGACCAGATCCCGCCCAACTATTCGGCCATCAAGGTCGATGGCGAGCGGGCCTATGACCTGGCTCGCGACGGGGTCGAGTTCGAGCTGGCGACGCGCAAGGTGATGATCCACGCGCTGCGGGTGCTGGACGTCCCCGATGCCGACCACATCGTGCTGGAGATGGAATGCGGCAAGGGCACCTATGTCCGCGCTGTGGCCCGCGACCTGGCCGCCGCCCTCGGCACCTGCGGCCATGTCGACCAGCTGCGCCGGACCCGCGTGGGCCGGTTCAGCGAGGCGACGGCGATAGCGCTGGAAACTCTTGAGAATTTGAGCTATGAGGCCCGCCTGTCGGAGGCATTGCTTCCGGTCGAGACCGCGCTGGACGACATCCCGGCGCTGGCCGTGACCGATGAAGACGCCTTCCGGCTTGCGCAGGGACGCGCCATTGTTCTGCTCCCAAGGCAGGTTGAAACGCTGAAAGCCGAGCTCACGCCCGGCGATCGAACCGTTTCCGCCATGGTGGGAGAGAGACTGGTGGCCCTGTGCGAGATGCGCGCCGGACGGCTCAATCCGGTGCGGGTCTTTCAACTCACCTGAGCGGAGACAGCCCGATGTCGATCACTGCCGAGCGCAAGACCGCTCTTATCGCCGAACACGCCCGCACCGAGGGTGACACCGGCAGCGCCGAAGTCCAGGTCGCGATCCTCTCCGAGCGCATCGCCAACCTGACCGAGCACTTCAAGACCCACAAGAAGGACAACCACAGCCGTCGTGGTCTGTTGATGATGGTTTCCCAGCGTCGCAGCCTCCTCGACCACCTGAAGAAGTCCGACCTGGGCCGTTACACGGCTCTGATCGAAAAGCTGGGTCTGCGCCGCTAGTTCTGGCGCAGTCGGCCGCCCTGCTCCGGCAGGGCGGCCGAACGCACTTTTGGGCCTCCGTTTCGAGACAGGCTGAAACGAAGGTCGCTGCGGATCCGCCACATGCGGTTCCGAATACGTAAGCCGGAGATCATGATCCCCGGACGCCTGTCGAACTGGATGAGGAATTCTCGGGACCGCCACTCGGCCGCCCGCCCCTGTCCGTCCGGAAGGAAATGGGTCCTTCGGAACCGAAAGAAGCAAAAATGTTCGAAATCATGCGCAAGACGATCGAGTGGGGCGGCAAGACGCTGGTCCTCGAAACCGGTCGCATCGCCCGTCAGGCTGACGGCGCCGTTCTGGCCACCATGGGCGAAACCGTCGTCCTGGCCACTGCCGTGTTCGCCAAGAAAGCCAAGCCCGGCCAGGACTTCTTCCCCCTGACCGTCAACTACATCGAGAAGACCTATGCCGCGGGCAAGATCCCGGGCGGCTTCTTCAAGCGCGAAGGTCGTCCGTCGGAGAAGGAAACCCTGGTTTCCCGCCTGATCGACCGTCCGATCCGCCCCCTGTTCGTCAAGGGCTTCAAGAACGAAGTCCAGGTCGTCTGCACCGTGCTGCAGCATGACCTCGAGAACGATCCCGACATCGTCGCCATGGTCGCCGCCTCGGCCGCCCTGGTGATCTCCGGCGCCCCGTTCATGGGCCCGATCGGCGCGGCCCGCGTCGGTTATGTCGGTGGCGAATACATCCTGAACCCGACGCTCGACGAGCTGAAGGACAGCAAGATGGACCTGGTCGTGGCCGGCACCGCCGACGCCGTGATGATGGTCGAATCCGAAATCCAGGAACTCTCGGAAGAGGTCGTCCTGGGCGGCGTCAGCTTCGCCCACAAGTCGATGCAGGCCGTGATCGACGGCATCATCGAACTGGCCGAACACGCCGCCAAGGAACCCTTCGACTTCCAGCCGGAAGACACCGACGCCCTGAAGGCCGAAGTGAAGAAGGCCGTCGGCGCCGACCTGGCCTCCGCCTACACCATCCGCGCCAAGGGCGACCGCGTTGCCGCCCTGTCGGCCGCCAAGTCCAAGGCCGTCGACACCTTCGCCAAGAGCGACACCAATCCGGCCGGTATCGATCCGCTGAAGCTGATCTCGGTGTTCAAGGAACTGGAAGCCGACATCGTCCGTCGCTCCATCCTCGACACCGGCATCCGCATCGACGGCCGCACCGTCGACAAGGTGCGTCCGATCCTCGGTGAAGTCGGCATCCTGCCGCGCACCCACGGCTCGGCCCTGTTCACCCGCGGCGAAACGCAAGCCATCGTGGTCGCCACCCTGGGCACCGGCGATGACGAGCAGTTCATCGACGCCCTGGAAGGCACCTACAAGGAATCCTTCCTGCTGCACTACAACTTCCCTCCCTTCTCGGTCGGTGAAACCGGTCGGATGGGCAGCCCCGGCCGCCGCGAAATCGGCCACGGCAAGCTGGCCTGGCGCGCCCTGCGCCCGATGCTGCCGGCCAAGGAAGACTTCCCCTACACCATCCGTCTGGTCTCCGAGATCACCGAGTCGAACGGCTCGTCCTCGATGGCCACGGTCTGCGGCGCCTCCCTGGCCATGATGGACGCGGGCGTTCCGCTGGTCCGTCCGGTCTCGGGCATCGCCATGGGCCTGATCCTCGAAAAGGACGGCTTCGCCGTTCTGTCCGACATCCTCGGCGACGAAGATCACCTGGGCGACATGGACTTCAAGGTGGCCGGCACCAGCGAGGGTCTGACCTCGCTGCAGATGGACATCAAGATCGCCGGCATCACCGAAGAGATCATGAAGCAAGCGCTGGCCCAGGCTAAGGGCGGTCGCGAGCACATCCTCGGCGAGATGAACAAGGCGATGGATGCGCCGCGCGAAGAAGTCGGCGACTACGCGCCGAAGATCGAAACCATCACCATCCCGACCGACAAGATCCGGGAAGTGATCGGCACCGGCGGCAAGGTGATCCGCGAGATCGTCGCCACCACCGGTGCCAAGGTCGACATCAACGACGAAGGCACGGTCAAGGTTTCGGCCTCGGACGGCGCCAAGATCAAGGCCGCCATCGACTGGATCAAGTCGATCACCCAGGAAGCTGAAGTCGGCGCGATCTATGACGGCAAGGTCGTCAAGGTCGTCGATTTCGGCGCCTTCGTGAACTTCTTCGGCGCCAAGGACGGCCTCGTCCACGTCAGCCAGATCAGCAACGAACGCGTCGCCAAGCCGTCGGACGTGCTGAAGGAAGGCCAGATCGTCAAGGTCAAGCTTCTCGGCTTCGACGATCGCGGCAAGACCAAGCTGTCGATGAAGGTTGTCGATCAGGAAACTGGCGAAGACCTGTCCAAGAAGGAAGCGGCGGCCGAAGAGGCTTAAGCCTTTTCAGCCCGGTTTTTCCGGACGGAATGCAGCGGGCGGCTCCGAAAGGGGCCGCCCGTTTTGCGTTTGGGGGGCGTGATTTCGGCTGGGCCCGACGATGAGTGTTGGACGGCCGCCAGTTCTATCGCGGCAGACGAACCAATTCGGGCAATCCCAAACGTTTGGCGTCCGCTTCGAACTGCGACTTTGGCAAAGGTCCGACTACCTGCTCGGGATTGTTGCCCCACCCTCGCGTTTCCTCAGCAACACGGCGGAAATAGAAGTACTCGTCTTGGCTAGCATGACGTCGCGCGACCACGATGTGTGTGGCGTCGCCGCCAGCGGCGAACACATCTGGGCCCGGCAGCCCGTCGATCGCGCATCCGCCCTTTGGACCGTCCGGACAGCGAAAGAGTGCACGCTCGTCGCCGTCGGCAATATTCGTGACGTAGAAGGGATGGCTTACCTCGTGGGCACGCGGGGAGCAGCCGACGACTAGCACGGTCGCTAAGGCCGCGACGGCTGAGAGTACTTTGGACATGGCGCCTTCCACAGGAGTCGTTCCAATCTTCGCACAAGGCTCGCCCGCCGACCTCCAGGGTCGGTGCGATCCTTACATCTCTTGGAGGCTGCAGCGTGCCGAGGCGTACAGGTCTGTCAAGGACGGCCCTGCGGGCCGCCGCTCCGCGGCGACGCGAGAGCGTCGTCCTTGAGAGACCTGTACGCCTCGGCGATCGTCTCGCCGTGAGATGTAAGGATGGCTCCGCCCGAGGGGGGCGAAGGGCGCACCTGCTGAATAGGAAAGTAGGTGTTCAGCCATTCCTCACAGCCGTCATTCCCGCCCTTGTGGCGGGAACCCCTGTTTCAGCTGACACGTGAGACGCCAGCGAAGGGCGCGCGCACTTCGCCCCTTCCCCACCTGCGCCGGACCGAGGGGTTCCCGCCACAAGGGCGGGAATGACGGTGGCGTTTTGGGGGCCTCTATCCTCGTTCCCGTATGGGGATACGCGACCCTCGCCCCCAGCCACTTCAACGCCCTGACCCCGCCACCCAGCGTCACGATGCAAAATCGACGCATCACCCCCAAAACCTGCCCCATACTTCTCCTCGCCCCATCGCAGGGGAGGGCGTCCAGCTGGCGACCTGACGCGCGGTGGGGGCGGTTGAACGGGTTCAAGAGGGCAGGGGACGTAAACCTGTCCATCGGGGGAAGGCCAAGGCCCCCGCCCGTCCGAAGGTTCGCTCCGGGTCCCTCCGGAATCGGCGTGGCTGCAGCCCAAGGCTCAAGTCCGTCGCGAGGAGGGCAAGATCCGGGTGGGGTGAAGGGTTGAACCAGACCCGCGCGCCCCGGCCAGAGGGATAACAACCGCGCGGAGCGCTCCGGCCACGGCCGAAACGGTACTCCAATCACACTCCTCCGGGCCTGGCCCGGACGCTCCGCCGCCTCCCCACTCGCCGGTCAAACCGGCGAGGCTGCGAACCTGTGTCTACCGCTTCGGCGTCACCCGGATCGTCACCGGGTCCGGTGTGCCGTTGCCGCCACGACACGCGGCCGGCTTGAACTTCAGGTCCAGGCACACCCAGACCTCGGTCAGGCGATTGTCGCGGTTGACCCGGACATTCAGGCCCTCGGCCCTCAGGCCCCGATTGCGGGTCAGGAAGGCGGCGCGCACCTGGCCGGCGGTCATGGTCCCGTTCGCATCGGGCTGCAGGTCGGGCACGTTCAGTCCGGCGCGCACGGCGCGGGCCTTTTTGAAATAGGCCTCGGGCGTCTTCCAGTCGCAGGTGCCGTGGGCCTGCCACTCATGCTGCAGCAGCCAGGGCGAGGGGGTCATGCAGAGATTGGCCTTCACCGTCTTCAGGCTGAGCGGCGGGCTGGGCCGGCAATAGCGGGGGTGGACGCGGTCGGGCCCATTGGGCCACAGGCCGTGGACAGTGAAGCCGAAGCTGTTGGCCTCGCACTGAATGGCCTTGTCCGATTCCGGGATGTTCGACCGGCAGGCCTCGGGCGACCAGTAGAGTGCCAGCAGATAGGCCGCGATCGGAATGTCGGTGTGGATCTGGTCCGCCGGCGGCACCTCGGCCGGGGCCGGCACCACGTCGCGCGGCAGGGAGCAGGCCTTGAGGTCGGAGGCCTGGGCCGCGCCGGCCAGGTCCAGGGCCACGGCCCCGCCGATCAGGGTTCGGATGATCATGGCCGTCATGGGTCTTCCCGGGCTGACCGGGCCCGCAGACTGCGGCCCCGCCGCGATGTCCTTACAGCAGGCGCGGCTGGTCGTCGCCCGTCTGACGGCCCGGATCATTATTGAGAATGATTATCATTGCGCTGTCGCAAGGCTCTAGATAAGAACGCTTCGCAATATCAGACAGGGCGCGCGGGATCGTCGCCCCTCTGCAGACAGGATTTGTGATGCGTAATGTGAGCCCCCGTGATCCGGCCCTGCCGGGCATTGTCAGCCGGCAGCGCCGCGCCCTGGGCGCCGCCGCCGTGGCCGGCGTCGCCGGCCTGGCCTTTGGCGCGGGCCTGGCCCAGGCCGCCGAGGCCCCGGCCCCGGCCCCGGCCTCGACCGCCCTGGCGACCGCCCCCGCCGACGCAACCGAGATCTCGGCGGTCAAGGTCGACGGCCACAAGGCCACCGACGTCCAGTCGGCCAAGTACACCGCCCCGCTGGTCGACACGCCGCGCTCGATCACGGTGATCTCCAACAAGATCATCGAGCAGACCGCCGCGACCTCGCTGCAGGACATTCTGCGCACCTCGCCGGGCATTACCTTCGGGGCGGGCGAGGGCGGTCAGCCCCTGGCCGACCGGCCGTTCATCCGGGGCCAGGCTTCGGGCAACAATGTCTTCGTCGACGGTATCCGCGACAGCGGCGGCCAGACCCGCGAGGTCTTCAATCTCGAACAGGTCGAGGTCATCAAGGGGCCGGATTCGGTCTATAGCGGCCGTGGCTCGGGCGGTGGCAGCATCAATCTGGGCTCCAAGTCGCCCAAGCCGGTCAGCTTCCTGCGCGGCTCCCTCGCCGCCGGCACCGACGCCAATATTCGCGGCACGGTCGATGCCAACCAGGCCCTGGGCGAGACGGCGGCGGTTCGTCTGAACCTCATGTACACGCAAGGCGATACGCCCGGCCGCGACAGTGTCGATTTCAAACGCTGGGGCGTTGCTCCGTCCCTGGCCTTCGGCCTCGGCACCGACACCCAGGTGACGGCCAGCTATTATCATCTGGAGACAGAACAGGACCCCGACTACGGCATACCCCTGGCGGCCAAGCGCAGCTGGGGCACGGCCGGAACCGACGGTCGCACCCGTCCCCCGAGCGGCATTATAGACGTGTCTCCCGACGCCTTTTACGGCCTGTCGGCGCGCGACTTCCTGAAGACCCGGGCCGATATCGCCACCCTGATCTTCAACCATCAGATCAATGACGACTTTTCCGTCCGCCAGGCGGTGCGCTATTCCAGGTCGCTGAACGACTATGTCGTCACCAATCCCGGCGACGGCGGCGTGGCCCAGTTCGTGGCCGGCGACTGGTGGATGAAGCGCGGCACCAAGTCACGCTGGAACCCGACCACCACGGTCGCGGCGGTCACCGATTTCAGTGGCAGGTTTGATCTCGGGACGGTGGAGAACCGGTTCAATCTCGGTCTCGAGCTGGCCCGCGAGATCAATGAGAACGCCACCTATGTGGTCTTCACCCGCTCGGGTTCGGCCTGCCCGGTGGGCTTCACGGCCAATGTCACCGCAGCGGGAGCAGGCGACTGCACCCGGCTCTATGCCCCCAACCCCGATGACAGCTGGAGCGGCAGCATCACCCGCGCCCCAGCGGCCCGCTCGGTGACAAAGAGTGCAGCGATCTATGGCTTCGACACGATCAAGCTCAGCGACCGGTTGCAGGTCAATCTTGGCGGCCGCTATGACGTCTACAACACCCGTGGCACCAATGTGACGGTGACCAGCGCCAGCGGCGTGATCACCAGCGCGGTCTTCACCAACGTGCCGGAAGCCGAGTGGGACTTCTTCAACTACCAGGTCGGGCTTGTGTTCAAGCCGACCGCCGCCTCCAGCCTCTATGGCTCCTATGCCACCTCCTCGACGCCGCCGACCATCTCGGCCGGCGACCAGAACACGGCGACCGGCACGGGCACGGGCAATCTGGCGACCACCCTGCTGGACCCGGAAGACACCACCAGCGCCGAGCTGGGGGGCAAGTGGACCCTGTTCGGCGACCGTCTGGCCCTGTCGGGGGCCCTGTTCCGCACAGAGCGCAAGAACGCCCAGATCCAGGTTGCGGCCGGCGTCTATGAGCAGGTCGGTGAAGCCATGGTCCAGGGCGTTGAACTGGGGATCTCCGGCCATGTCACGGCCAGGTGGCAGGTGTTCGGCGGCTATACCTATTTGGACAGCGAACTGGTGCGCGGGGCCTATAATGGCGTCAACCAGGGTGACCCCCTGGCCAATACACCCAGGCACAGCCTCAGCCTGTTCTCGACCTATCGCGTGACCCGCAAGATCGCCCTCGGCGGCGGGGCCTACCATGTCTCCAGAAGCTTCGGTGGCAACCAGGGCGGGGCCGGGGGCGGCGTCAACCGGGTCCATGCCCCGGCCTATACCCGCTATGACGCCTTTGCCTCATGGGCCATGAACGACCGCATCGACCTGCAGCTCAATGTCCAGAATCTGACGGACGAGCGCTATATCCTGCGCACCAACGGCGTTCACCACGCCGACCCCGCGCCGGCCCGTCAGACGATGCTGACCGTCAACGTCAAGTACTGAGACTCCCCTCTCGACTTGGCGTTCGCCCCGTCCGGCAGGCCCATGCCGGACGGGGCACCTTCATGTCCGACCTACGGAATTTCGATCATGATGCTGCAGATTCCCGAAGTCCTGACCAAGGTCCAGGTGGCCGAATGCCGGGCGATCCTCGACGCCGCCCCCTGGGTCGACGGCAACCTGACCTCGGGCTTCCAGGCGGCCCTGGCCAAGCAGAACCAGCAGCTGCCGCAAACCGGCGAGGCGGCCCGGACGGTCGGGGCGATCCTCCTGGCGGCGCTGGAGCGCAACCCCCTGTTCGTCTCGGCGGCCCTGCCCCGGACGATCCTGTCGCCGATGTTCAATCGCTATGGCCAGGGCATGGGCTTTGGCGACCATATCGACAATGCCGTGCGCCGTGATCCGGTCACCGGCCAGACCCTGCGCACCGACCTGTCGGCGACCCTCTTCCTGTCCGAACCCGAGGACTATGACGGCGGCGAGCTGGTGGTTGACGACCTCTATGGCAGCCATGCGGTCAAGCTTTCGGCCGGCGACCTGATCCTCTATCCGGCCTCCAGCCTGCACCATGTGACGCCGGTGACCCGGGGAACCCGCACGGCCAGCTTCTTCTGGATCCAGAGCCTGGTGCGCGAGGATGCCCGCCGGTCGCTGCTGCTGGACATGGATGTCGCTATCCAGCGATTGTCGGGCACGGTGGGCGCGGCTGATCCCTCGATTCTGGCCCTGACCGGAACCTATCACAACCTGCTGCGGCAATGGGCCGAGGTCTGACGCTCGACGAGCGCACTCGGCGAACATTGGTGTGCAAGGCAACACTCCCTTTACCAAAGGGCCCCACGATCCCTCGCGCGATCACCCGGAGCCCCGATGCCGTCTTCCCCGTCCTCCGACGCGACCCTGCTCGCGCCCTTGCCATTCGGTGAGGCGGAAGCGGCCCGCTGGTTCTTCGCCCATGCCAAGGACCTGTTCGCCGTCGTCACGCCGGACGGCCGGTTCTCGGTGGTCAATCCGGCCTGGCAGGCCCTGACGGGCTGGTCGCCGGAGGATCTGGTCGGCCGGGCCTGTATCAAGTTCCTGCATGCCGAGAGCCATGGTGAACTGATTGACACTGGCCGGCGGCTTCGCGAGACCGGCTTTACCGTCAATCGCCTGCGGGTCCTGTGCAAGGACGGCGGGACGGTCTGGCTGGAGGGGCGCTCGCACCTGGGCCCCGGCGGTGAAATGGTCGGCACCCTGCATGACGTTTCGGTCGAGGTAGCAGCCACCCGAACCCGGGAGATCCTCGCCGAGGCGGCCGGAATCGGCGTCTGGACCTATGATCCGGTGACCGAGCACATCGACTGGACGCCTGACGCCCTGACCGCCACTGGCCTGTCGCCCAGCGACCTGGACAGCGCCGACGCCTTTCTGGCCCGGCTGGACGATGATCAGCGAACCGAGGTGGCCGATATTCTTCGCAAGGCGGTCCGTTCCGGCGAAGCCGGGGCGGTGGAATTCCGGCTGCGCGGTCGCGACGATCAGTGGTTCACCCTGAGGTCGACCTATCGGGCCGAGCCGCTGGACGGCGGCCTGTTCGCCCTGACCGGGATTTCGCAGAATGTCACCGATGTCGTGCGCAGCCGCGACGCGGCCCTCTGGGGCGAACGCCGGGCCCGGCAACTGGTCGAGGAAGCCCCGTTCGCGGTGGCCGTCTATGATCGCGACCTGCGCCTGCAGGTGGTCAGCCCGCGATTCCTCGAGGTCTTTCGCTCGACCGAAGCGGAGGTGATCGGCAAGTCGTTGCACGACCTGACCCACGGCAGTCGCCGGCGCTTTGTCTCGGCCGTGACCCGGGCCCTGTCCGGCGAGGTGGTCGCCCGGAGGGAGGATCGGCTGCATGACGCCGAGGGGGGCGAACACAGCCTGCGCTGGGAAGCCCGGCCCTGGCGCGATGCCTCCGGCGCGATCGTCGGGGTCATCACCTATATGGACGACGTTACCGCCCTGGCCGACGCCCGCCGCGAGGCCCACGTCAATGCCCGCCGGTTACGCACGGCCCTCGGTGCGGCGCGGGCCGGGGTCTATGAAATCGATCATGCCAGCCGGTCCTTCTGGGGATCGCCGGAGTTTCATCGCATGCTCGGGCGGCGCATTGCCTATGAGGATGTGCGCGAGGCCGTCTGGCCGATGTTGCATCCCGAGGATCGTGAGGCCCTGAAGGCCTCCGCCCCTGTCTGGCGACAGGGCGGCCCCCAGGTCTTCGACGCCCGCATGCTGGATGTCGCCGGGCAGGCCCGGTGGATGCGGGTGTTTCACGAGGTGCGCCGCGATGCCAACGGGCGGATCCGCAAGGCCTTCGGCCTGATCCTCGACATCGACGAACGCAAGCGGGCCGAACTGGCCCTGGTGGCCGCCGAGCGCGAGGCCCAGGCTGCCAGTGAAGCCAAGGCCCAGTTCCTGGCCAATATGAGCCATGAGATCCGGACGCCGATGAACGGCGTGCTCGGCGTCATGCATCTGCTGAAGCGCCAGGGTCTGCCGGTCGAGGCCGAGGACCTGCTGGGTGAGGCCCTGGCCTGCGGCCAGATGCTGTCGACCCTGCTGGATGACGTGATCGACATCTCGCGCATCGAGGCCGGCAAGCTGGAGATTCACCCCGAGGCCGTTGATCCGCTGAACCTGTTGCAGGGCGTGGGACGGTTGATGGCCGCCCAGGCCGAGACCAAGGGTCTGGACCTGGTGATCGACGCACCGCCCCTGGGCTGGATCAGCACCGATCCGACCCGCCTGCGTCAGGCCCTGTTCAACCTGATCGGCAATGCCGTGAAGTTCACCCTGCAGGGCACGGTGACGGTCCGGGCGCGTCGCCTTGAGGCCGCGGACGGTCCGATGATCGCCTTTGACGTCATCGACACCGGGGTTGGCGTGCCGACCGAGGTTCAGTCGCGGCTGTTCGAGCGCTTCGAGCAGGGGGATGCCAGCACCACCCGGCGGTTCGGCGGCTCGGGCCTGGGCCTGGCCATCACCCGGCGCCTGGCCCAGATGCTGGGCGGCGAGGTCGTCTTCCAGTCCGAACCTGGCGTCGGCTCCCGCTTCACCCTGACCATTGCCGCGCCGGCCTGCGCCGCCCCGATGCCGATCGGTCCGGCCTCGGCCGACATTCTGGCCGGCCTGCGGATCCTGCTGGTCGAGGACAATCCGACCAATCAGCTGGTGGCGTCGCGGATCCTGGAGCAGCTGGGGGCGGTGGTGCACCTGGCCGACAATGGCCAGTCCGGCGTCGAGGCTGTCCGCGAGGGGGGCTTCGATCTGGTGCTGATGGATGTACAGATGCCGGGGATTGACGGGCTCGAGGCGTCCCGGCGGATCCGCGCCCTGCCGGGCTTGGCCGGAAAAACGCCGATCATTGCCCTGACCGCCAATGTCATGGCTCACCAACGCGCAGCCTATCTGGCCGCCGGCATGGACGGGGTCGCGGCCAAGCCGATCTCCCCGACGGCCTTGGTCACCGAAATCCTGCGGCTGGCCGATAGCGTGCCGATTTCAGAGACCGCTGTCGCCTGAGTTTCCCCGACGATCGAACCACGCTAAAGCAGTCGTCGAAGAGCGTGTGACAGCTCAAGGGGACCCCGAATGACCGACCAGACGACCCAGGAAGAGGGCGCATCCATGCGGACAGTGGTGGCGGCTTCGTCGGCCGGCACCGCCTTCGAGTGGTACGACTTCTTCATTTTCGGAAGCCTGGCCCAGGTCATTTCCAAGACCTTTTTCACCGGCCTGCCCGACGCCGCCGGCTATATCGCCGCCCTGGCCCTGTTCGGGGTCGGCTTTGCCTTCCGGCCTCTGGGGGCTCTGGTCTTCGGCAAGATCGGCGACCAGGCCGGTCGCAAGGGCGCGTTCCTCGCCACTGTGCTGCTGATGGGCGGTGCCACCTTCGCCATCGCCTTCCTGCCGACCTATGAGCAGGCCGGTATCATCGCGCCGATCCTGCTGATCATCCTGCGCTGTTTGCAGGGCTTCGCCCTCGGCGGCGAATATGGCGGCGCCGCGATCTATGTCGCCGAGCACTCGCCCCCCGACAAGCGTGGCTGGTCGACCTCCTGGGTTCAGACCTCGGCCGCCTTTGGCCTCTTCGGCGCCCTGCTGGTGATCATGGCCACTCGCGCCGCTGTCGGCGTTGAAGCCTTTGACGCCTGGGGCTGGCGGATCCCGTTCGCCGTCTCGATCGGCCTGCTCGGCATCTCTGTGTGGATGCGCCTGAAGCTCACCGAGAGCCCGGCCTTCGCCAAGATGAAGGAAGAGGGCGAGGCCTCGAAGGCACCCTATGCCGAAGCCTTCGGCCAATGGAAGAACATGAAGCTGGTCATCCTGGCCTTCCTGTCGATGATGTGTGCCCAGGGGGCCGTCTGGTACACGAGCTTCTTCTATGTCCAGACCTTCATGGAGAAGTTCCTCAAGGTCGATCCGGTCACAATCAATGCCCTGATGATGACCGCCACGGCGGTCAGCGCGATCTTCTACGTCGTGTTCGGCTGGTTGTCGGACAAGGTGGGCCGCAAGCCGGTCATGCTGGCGGGCATGACCCTGGCCCTGGTCTTCTACTTCCCCGGCTTCCACCTGCTCGAACGCGCCGCCAATCCGGCCCTTGCCGAGGCCTCGGCCAGGTCACCGGTCTCGGTGATTGCCGATCCTGCAGACTGCGCCCTGCAGTTCGACCCGGTCGGCAAGGCCGCCTTCGTGTCGTCCTGTGACATCGTCAAGAGCACCCTGGCCAATGCCGGGGTCTCCTATGACAATCAGAAAGCCCCGGCCGGTACCCCGGCGGTGATGAAGGTCGGCGACGTCGTGGTTGCCTCGCCCAGCGCCGAGGGCCTGTCGAAAGCCGAAACCAAGGCGGTCAAGGCGGACACCGAAGCCCGGATCAAGGCGGCCCTGACGGCGGCGGGCTATCCGGCCAAGGCCGATCCGGCCCGGATGAACCTGGTGGGAATGTTCGGCGTGCTGCTGGTCTTCGTGATCGCGGCGACCGCCCTGTTCGGCCCGCTGGCGGCCTGTCTGGTTGAGCTGTTCCCGACCCGGGTGCGCTATACCGCCCTGTCTTTGCCCTATCACATCGGCACCGGCTGGGTGGGCGGCTTCGTGCCATTCTTCGCCTTCGCCATCGTCACGGCGGTCGGCAATATCTATGCGGGCCTGTGGTATCCGGTGTTCTTCACCCTGGTCAGTGTCCTGACGACCCTGTTCCTGCTGCCCGAGACCAAGGGCCGGGCCCTGGACTCGGTGTAAAAAGGCCCCAGAGCCCTCTCCGCCCCTGATGGCTTCATCAGGGGCGGATGGAAAGGGCTCCAGATCAGACGTTCAGAGCGTTCCTCAATCCGATAACCGTTTCACACTTATCGGAAGCCGCCCTAGTTCGCCGGGGCTGAAAGCAGGACCTCGACCGCAACGTCGGCGGCGGTCAGGGCCTGGACCAGGGCCGGCTCGACCGGCGCGGTGATCAGGCGCACGACCTGTCGACCTTCGGAGGCCAGCTGGATCAACCGCTCGGCCGTGGCCTCGTGGGGCGTGATCCGCTCGACGTCTCGGCGGGCCATGGTCAGGATCTGCGGATCGACGTCTGGATCGAAGACCAAGGCATCGGCCGCCGACAGGGCCCGGACGGCGCGCAGGGTCAGCAGATCCGACGGGCCCTTGCCGGCAATGAAGCGCACCCGGCCACGGCGGGCCGAGCCCTTGGCCAGGGCCTCTCGGAACAGTCGCCCGGCGGTTTCCATGTCGCCCGACATCGCCGCCTGGGCCGCCTCGCCGGTCGCCGCATCGCGCAGGAACGAGCGGCGCTCATGCATGGCGGGCAGGGTCTTGCGGACCTCGTCCTGGAAACGGCGCAGCAGGGCGGCAACCCGGCCGGCGCCCTCCGGCACCTGGGCCTCAATGTCATTGCGCAGCAGGGTGGCCAGCACCGGCGAGGCCCCGCCCGTCCCGACGGCCGCCACCACCTCGCCCCGATCGATGACCGCCGGGGTGTTGAAGTCGCAGAGGGCGGGCTTGTCGACCACATTGACCAGGACCCGCGCGGCGCGGGCGGCGGCGGCCGCGGCCTGGATAAAGACCTCGTCCTCACTGGCGATGAAGGCCAGGACTGCCCCGGCATAGGTCCCCGGCAGGAAGGCGGCATGGCCATCGATCCGCACGACCGTGGCCGGCGACCCCTCGAAGAGCCGGGCCTTGTTGTCGGCACCGTCGCCTGAGCCGGCGATCACGACCTTGCGGCCGGCGAGGGGGAAATAGGCGGGAAAACTGTCCAAGAGGGGTCCCTCAGCGGGCCTGGCAGGCATCATAGGGGCCACCCGGGAAGCCATCCAGGCTGGCATCGTCGCCCTTGCTCCAGATCTGGAACGGGCCCTTGGCATATCGCGCGCCCGACGCGGAACGCGCCAGGGGCAGGGCCTTGGTCACCCCGCCGGCCGAGACGATGGCCTGGTCGCCGCGCGCTGGATAGGTGGCGGTGAAACTCCGGCCTCCGCTGCAGGCATAGGCGACCGGCGTCGTCGTCGAGGGGCCCGGCTCGACCGTGGCACAGGCACCAAGCGTCAGGCCGGCAAAGGTCAGGGCGAGAACGAGGCGACGCACGAGGGACTCCGAAGGCGGGATCGCCGGATTGACGATGCGGCCAGCATAGCCGGATTTGCGGCCGCTTTGCGCCCCCGTCATGGCCTGCGGATCGCTTTCTGGCGATGGGGTTCAACTCCATCGCGAACTTGCCGGCGGATGGTCGAAAATTGCCGCTTCCCCGCAGTGTGAACAGTGTTAGGTTTGGGGCTCTAGCAGGGTCGCGCCCCGGCCCGAGCTCGGTTGGAGGCGAAGACACATGGCCGCGACTCTCGATGTGAACGGCAAGGCGGTGACGGTTCAGGCCGATCCCGCGACCCCCCTGCTCTGGGTCCTGCGGGACGAGCTGGGCCTGACGGGAACCAAGTTTGGCTGTGGGGTCGCCCAGTGCGGGGCCTGCACGGTGCACGTCGATGGCCAGCCCATCCGTTCCTGCGTCACCCCGATCGAGGGCCTGGCCGGGTCCAAGATCACGACGATTGAAGGCCTGGGTGGCACCCATCCGCTGCAGCAGGCCTGGGTCAAGCATGACGTCCCGCAGTGCGGATACTGCCAGTCGGGCCAGATCATGTCGGCGGCCGCCCTTCTGGAACAGACCAAGGCCCCCAGCGACGCGCAGATCGACGAGGCCATGAGCGGCAATATCTGTCGTTGCGGCACCTATCAGCGGATCCGCGCCGCCATCAAGGACGCGGCGGGCCTGACCCCCGCCACCGCCGGCCTGCCCCATGCCGATATTGATGAAGCCATCGCCGCCGCCACCGGCGCGACCAGCCGTGGAGCCGGCCGATGAACGGGCCTTTCAACAAGCTCGTCGCCCAGGACGGTGTCAGCCGTCGTGATGTGGTGGTCGGTGCCACCCTCGTCGGGGGAGCCTTGCTGGTCGGCTGCTCTCCGGCCGATCTGCTGAGTGCCGGGTCCAAGGTCGAGGTCGGGACCTTCGGTCCCTTCATCAAGTTCGCGCCCGACGGCGCGGTGACCGTGATCTCCAAGCACATCGAGTTTGGCCAGGGCAACCACGCCGGCCTTGCGGCGATCGTCGCCGAGGAGCTGGACGCCGACTGGACGCGGGTCAAGGTCGAGCAGGCCCCGGCCAATGCCAAGCTCTATTCCAACGGAAACCAGGGTGTGCAGCTGACCGGCGGGTCGTCGGCGATCTCCAATTCCTGGGACCAGCTGCGCAAGGCCGGCGCGGCCTCGCGTGCCATGTTCGTCCAGGCCGCTGCCGCTCGATGGAGCGTTCCGGCCGCCGAGATCAAGGTCAAGGACAGCGTGCTCAGCCATGCCTCGGGCAAGACGGCCGGCTTCGGCGATCTGCTGGCCGATGCGGCCAAGATCAGCCCGCCGGAAAGTCCGGCCCTGAAGGATCCCAAGACCTTCACCCTGATCGGCACCGATCGTGTCCGTCGCAAGGACTCCCTGGCCAAGAGCACCGGCACGGCCCGCTTCACCCAGGACGTTCAACTGCCGAACATGCTGACGGCCATGGTCGCCCATGCCCCGCGGTTTGGCGGCAAGCTCAAGAGCTTTGACGCCACCGATGCCCGCAAGGTGGCCGGTGTCGTCGATGTCTTCGAGATCCCGACCGGGGTCGCGGTCGTGGCCCAGTCCACCTATGCCGCCCGCATGGGTCGTGAGGCCCTGAAGCTGGAGTGGAACGAGGACAAGGCCGAGAAGCGCAGCTCATCGGCCATCGCGGCCACCTTCCGTGACCTCGCCTCCGGCAAGGGTCCGGCCGATCAGAAATGGGAAAGCTTCGAGTCCAAGGGCGACGCTACGGTCATCGCGAACGCCAAGGGCGCGTCGGTGTTCGAGGCGACCTATGAGTTCCCCTATCTGGCCCATGCGGCCATGGAACCGATGAACTGTGTGGCCGCCGTCGATGGCAACAAGGTCAAGCTGACCTTCGGATCACAGGGCCAGACCCTGGACCAGCTGAATGCGGCCAAGATCGTCGGAACCCTGCCCGGCTCGGTCGAGATCGAGACCCTGTTTGCGGGCGGGTCCTTTGGTCGGCGCGCTACCTTCCAGTCCGACTATGCCGCCGAATGCGTTCACATCGCCAAGACGGTCGGCAAGGGACGGCCGGTGAAACTGGTCTGGACCCGGGAAGACGACATGCAGGCGGGCTATTTCCGCCCGCTGGTCGTGCATGCGGTCAAGATCAGCCTCGACAAGGACGGCTATCCGGCCGCCTGGCGTCACCGCATTGTCAGCCAGTCGATCATGAAAGACTCGCCGGTCGGGAGCAAAGGGCCCGATCCGACCGCGACCGAGGGCACGGCCGGCTCGCCCTATCTGAAGGTCACGCCGATCGTCGACGCCCAGCTGGCCCTGCCCGAAGTCGGGGTGCCGGTCCTGTGGTGGCGGTCCGTGGGGGCCACCCACACCGCCTTCGTGATGGAGCACACCATCGACCAGCTGGCCCTCAAGGCCGGCAAGGACCCGGTGGAGTATCGCCGCGCCCTTTATGTGAAGGCGGGGGCCGAGCGGCACCTGGCGGTCCTGAACCTGGCGGTTGAAAAGGCAGGCCCGACGGCGACCGCCGGCTGGACCCGCGGCGTGGCCGTGCATGAAAGCTTTGGCTCCGTGGTGGCCCAGATCGCCGAGGTCCAGCTGGTCGACGGTCAGCCGAAGGTCGGCCGCGTGGTCACGGCCATTGACTGCGGGACGGCCATTTCGCCCGATCAGATCGCGGCCCAGATGGAAGGCGGCACCTGTTATGGCCTGTCGGCCGCCCTGTTCGGCGAGATCACCCTGACCGACGGGGCCGTGGATCAGACCAATTTCGACGGCTATCGGGTTCTGCGGATGAACGAGGCCCCGACCGTCGAGACCCACATCCTGCCGTCCGGCGCGGCACCGAGCGGCGTGGGTGAGCCCGGGACGCCGGTCATCGCGCCGGCTGTGGCCAATGCCGTGCTCGCGGCGACCCGCAAGGCGACCTCACGGCTGCCCTTTACGCAACAGACGTGAACTTGTGACGTCCAGCGCCCTGCCGGCGCTGGACGTCGCGAGAAGCTGGCCGCATGCTGTCGCTATGGTGGCACCTGAAGACACGCCAGGTTTCGAACGGCTCACACCGCGTGAGCGGGAGATCCTGCGCCTGATTGCGCGCCATCTGCAGTCCAAGGAAATCGCCCGGCTGCTCAGCCTCTCGCCCAAGACGGTCGAGATGCATGTGCTCAGCGCGCGGCGTCGGCTGGCGGGGCTCAGCCGCCGCGATGCGGCCCTGGCCTTCATGGCCTGGGAAGCCGACCCCGGTAATGACTACCGTAAGCAATCGGATGACCTAGCCCTGGCCCCGGCCCGGGTGTCCTCTCACCTCACAGGTGAGAACGGTCATGAACAACGAGCAAACCCGGGACGGGACTTGGAAGCGGCAGGAGGCCTCGGGCTTCTTCATCGCCAGCTGGCAGTCCCTCGAAGAGGCGCTGGTCCTGCTGGCGGGTACGCCGGAACGGGGCCAGCTGGTCTCGGAGACGGTCTCGGCCCTGAGGAAGGCCCAGACGGCTGGCGATCCGCCGCCCAGGCTGCTGCTGCGCGTTCTGGCGGCGACGGCCTTTCTGTCGGACGACCGGCCCCTGCGGACCGAGCAGGAAGGAGCTGGCGCGATGACCTGACTCCCCTGCAGTGGCTGGGCCTGATCATTGGACTGGCGATCCTGGGCGGACTTGCGCTCGGCGCCCTGACCACCGGAGCCCACGACTTCCTCTTTGCCCTCCAGCGGTTCCGCGAGGGCTGGAGCCCGCCGCCCGCGTCCTGAACGCCGGAGCGAATTCCCCAAAATCGAGATCTTGAACGCGCGGCCGCCTGCCGCGTGACGGGAGAGTCTTGCATGAAACGGATCGATGCGGCCCGCGCCGGGGCCCAGAAACTGATGCGTGCCGAGGCGGCGATCGACGCGGCCCTGCGCGAAACCGCCGAACTGGTCGGCCTTTTGCCGACCCTGAGACTGCAGGCCAATCTGTCGGCCGTGATAGGTCAGGCGGCGGTGGACGATCTGGGCGAGACCCTGGCCCATATCCTTTCGGCCCGCCGGGCCATCGTCCGGGCCCATGGCGGCCTGCAGACCGTCCGCGAGCAGATCGGTTGCCGCACCGCGTCCGTCGGCGAGATGGACAAGCCGCCGGAAATACCGCGCACGGGCGGCTTCCACGCCCTGGAAGGCGGTCGGGCCGCATGATCCCGGTCTTCTCTATCGGTGCCGCATGCGGCATGGTCACGCGCCAGTTCGCGTCGGGGCCAAGCCGTGTACCAAACCCTCACCCCGTGGATTTCCCTGAGCGTCGCGGTGCTGATCTGCGGCTTCGCCATCTGGAAGGGCGACCGCTGGACCCGCTTTGTGGCCATGGTCTATCTGGCCGGCTGGATCGCGACCCCCTTTGCCCAGATCCGCGATCCCCTCAGTCCCGAATGGCGGGTCATGGCCATCGACGCCGTGGTCATGGTCCTGCTGGTCTGGGCCTCGCTGAAGGCGCGACGGCTGTGGAGCGTCCTGGCCGCCGCCTGCCAGATGATGGCCGTGGCCTCGCACCTCGTATCGATCATCGACCTGCGGATCTACATGGTGACGCTCGTCGTGGGCCTGACCCTGATCAGCTACGGGGTCCTGGTTGCCCTGCTGGTGGCGACCCTGTCGACCGTCCGGGCCCGGCGGCGCAGCCATGAGCGGCCTGACGACCCTCGTTCATGAGGTTTCCGCCGAGGAGATCGCCGAGTTCAAGCGCGGACTGAGCGCGCTCGGGCCACAGCAGCGCCGGATCCTGGCCGTCCTGATCCCGCGCCTGATTGCTCTGGAGGAGCGCGGTGACCCCGAGGGGGCGATCCGGATCATCGACGAGATCCGCGCCATCCTGATGACCCAGCGCCGGACCTGCCACTAGGCGCGGTCAAGGTCGTCGGGACGGTCGATGTCGAACACTATGCCGGCCGCGTCGACCTCGATCCTGATGAACCGCTCACCGGCCTGACGGATCAGGGCCTGGGCACCGACATCGCCGTCCAGCCTGCGCAGCGCCGGGATCCAGTCACCGCCGAACAGTACCGGATGGCCGCGCTGGCCCTCATAGAAGGGCGCAGCGATGCCGTCGCGTCCGGGCAGGGCGCGGATCAGGGCCGGGGCGACTTCGGGCGTGACCAGGGGCATGTCGCCCAGAAAGACAAAGACTCCGTCGATGTCAGGGGGCACCGCCTGAGCCGCAGTGGCCAGGGACGCGCCCATGCCCCGGGCCGGATCGGCGACCCTGACCACGGTCAGGTCGGCACCCGAGCCGAGTCCGAGGATGGTCGCCTCCAGCTCCGGGTCGTCGCCGATCGCAACCACGACCGAGACGGCCGGGCTCGCCACAGCGGCAGCCAGGGCCCCGGCAATCAGGGGCTGGCCCCGAAACGGCGCCAGCAGCTTGCCGCCGCCGAACCGGGTGCCAAGACCGGCGGCCAGGACGATCGCCGCGAACCTTGCGCTTTTGCTTTCCGCCATCCTGTCCAACGCCTATCCTGCCGGCAGACATGACGCCCTATGACGACAGCCCCGCGCAAGCGGCCATGACCGCGCCCCGTCTGATCGACGGTTTCGGCCGTGCCGTCACCTATCTTCGGGTCTCGGTGACCGATCGCTGTGACCTGCGCTGCGTCTATTGCATGTCCGAGCATATGACCTTCCTGCCCAAGGCCCAGGTCCTGACCCTCGAGGAGCTGGACCGTGTCGCCTCGACCTTCATCGGTCTGGGGGTTCGCAAGCTGCGTCTGACCGGTGGGGAGCCGCTGGTGCGCAAGGGCTTCATGGACCTGGTCGCCGGCCTGTCGCGTCACCTGCGATCGGGGGCGCTGGACGAGCTGACCCTGACCACCAACGGCACCCAGCTGGCCAAATATGCCGAAGATCTGGCCCGTTCTGGCGTTAGACGGATCAATGTCTCGCTCGACACCCTGAAACCCGACCTCTTCAGGCGTCTGACCCGGGGCGGCGACGTCGCCCAGGTGATCGGCGGCATCGATGCGGCCCTGGCCGCCGGCATAGCGGTGAAGATCAATGCCGTGGCCCTCAAGCATGACAATGCCGCCGAGCTGCCGGACCTGATCAGCTGGGCCCACCAGCGCGGCTGCGACATGACCCTGATCGAGACCATGCCGCTGGGCGAGATCGACGAGGACCGTACCGACCAGTACCTGTCGCTGAAGGACGTGCGGCGTGACCTGGCCTCGTTCTGGACCCTGGAGGACCTGGCCTATGCCACCGGCGGGCCGGCCCGCTACACCCGCATCGCCGAGACCGGCGGGCGCCTCGGCTTCATCACCCCGCTCAGCCACAATTTCTGCGAGTCCTGCAATCGGGTTCGTCTGACCTGCACCGGCACCCTGCACACCTGCCTGGGCCGTGATGACGCTTCGGACCTGCGGGCGGTGATCCGGGCCGGGGCGACCGAGGCCGAGCTGCAGCAGGCGATCTTCGCCGCCATCGGGTCCAAGCCCGAAGGCCATGACTTCCAGATCGCCAGGGCCCGTCCGGCCGTCGCCCGCCACATGTCGACCACGGGGGGCTGAGATGGCGCAGGTGCTGCTGTTTGGACGCCTGGCCGACCAGGCCGGCTGGCGGGACCGGGCCTTTGAGGCGACTTCGCTCGCGGCGTTGCGGGACCTGATCGCCCATGACGATCCAGATCTTGGCGAGGCCCTCAGCGGCCCCGGCGTCCAGGTCGCGGTCGACAAGGCGCTGGTCCGGGGTGAGGCCGTGCTGGCCACCGGCACCGAGGTCGCCTTCCTGCCGCCGATGAGCGGCGGATGATCACCCTCACCGCCGAACCGTTCGAGCCGGGCGCCTTGCTCACCCGCTTCTGCGCCGGACGTGACGAGACGGGTGCCGTGGCCAGTTTTGTCGGCCTGGCCCGGGCCGAAAAGGGTCAGGCGGCGGCGCTGGAGCTGGAGGCCTATCCCGGCTTTACGGACGCGGCGATCAGCGCCTTTGCCGAAACCGCCAGAACCCGCTTTCGCCTGCACGATTATCACATCGTCCACCGCACGGGCCGCATCGCGTCGGGCGAGGCCATCGTCTTCGTCGCCACCGCCGCCGGCCATCGTCGCGAGGCCTTCGAGGCCTGCGACTTCCTGATGGACTGGCTGAAAAGCCGGGCCCCCTTCTGGAAGAAGGAGCATGGTCCGGACGGCGCCCGCTGGATCGAGCCGACGGACCGCGATAGGACCGACGCATCGCGTTGGGATCAGGAGTAGATCATGTCGGCAGCAGGCCTCACCCCCGGTGGCGGGATCAAGCCGGACCTTCCGTTCATGCCGGTGCGCGTGGCGATCCTGACCATTTCCGACACCCGCGACGAGGAAAGCGATACCTCCGGCCAGGTGCTGGTCGATCGCGTCAAGGCCGCCGGCCACGAGCTGGGCGGCCGGGCGGTGGTGCGCGACGACGTGGCCCAGATCCGCGATCAGGTCAGAACCTGGATCGCCGGCGGCCAGGTCGATGCCATCATCACCACCGGCGGCACAGGCCTGACCGGCCGCGACGTCACGGTCGAGGCCCTGGAGCCGCTGTTCAACAAGAAGATCGACGGCTTCTCGGTGATCTTCCACATGGTCTCCTATGCCTCGGTGGGGCTCTCGACCCTGCAGTCGCGGGCCACGGCCGGACTGATCGACGGTGTCTTCGTCTTCTGTCTGCCGGGCTCCAACGGCGCGGTGCGCGACGGCTGGGACAAGGTGATCTCCGCCCAGCTCGACAGCCGCCACAAGCCCTGCAACATGGTCGAGCTGATGCCCCGGCTCCTCGAACAGTGAGCAAGCTGACCCACATCGACGACCAGGGCCGGGCCCGCATGGTCGATGTCTCGGGCAAACCCGAGACTGCGCGCGAGGCGGTGGCGACCGGCTTCGTGCGGATGAGCCCCGAGACCCTGGCCCTGGCCGTCTCCGGAACCGGCCGCAAGGGCGATGTCCGGGCCGTGGCCGAGATCGCCGGGGTCATGGCCGCCAAACAGACCTCCAACCTGATCCCCCTGTGCCACCCCCTGGCCCTCTCCAAGGTGGTGGTCGAGGTCGAGCCGGCCGAGGGCGGTCTGGCCGTCACCGCCCGGGTCAAGACCACCGGCCCCACCGGGGTCGAGATGGAAGCCCTGACCGCCGTCTCGGTCGCCTGCCTGACGATCTACGACATGCTGAAAGCCGCCGAGAAGGGCATGGTCATCGAGGCCGTGCGCCTGATCGAAAAGACCGGCGGCAAGTCGGGCGACTGGACGGCGGGTTAGGTTCGGCCGTCGCGGGCTGACGTTCGGGCGCACGGCTTTGCCGCTTCACGCGGTCGACCCGCTGAAGGTTGGGGAGGCGGCGGAGCGTCCGGGCCAGGCCCGGATGGAGTTGTAGAGGAGTACCGTTTCGGCCGTGGCCGGAGCGCTCCGCGCGGTCGTTATCCCTCTGGCCGGGGCGCGCAGGCCTGTTCAGCCTTTTGCCCCACCCGGATTTCATCCTCCTCGCGACGGACTTGAGCCTGGGGCTGCAAGCCACGCCGATTCCGGAGGAACCCGGAGCGGACCTTCGGACGGGCGGAGGCTTGGCCTTCCTCCGATGGACAGGTTTACGTCCCCTGTCCTCTTGTACCCGTACAACCGCCCCCGTCGCGCGTGTCGGCCGCCAGCTTCGCGCCCTCCCCTGCGACGGGGCGAGCTTGATTATGCGGGCGGTTTGTTGGGGGCTGCGCCGATTTTGGATCGTGACGCCGGGTGGCGGGGTCAGGGCTTTGATTTCGTTGGGCGTGGGGCGGGGTTATCCTCGTGCTCGCACGGGGATAGAGGCCTGTTTACGGAGCCCCTCTCTCATAGAGAGAGGGATGGGAGGGTGAGAGGTTACACCCTGTCCGAACGAAGCACCGCCAGGATGTCGTCCGATACGCCACCCGGATCGGTCAGCACGCGTTCGTTGGGAAACCGCATCACCACGTACCCATAGAGCTCCAGCGCCTGGGTCCGGCGCTCGTCATGGTCTTCCCGGCCTTCGTGCGCCGCGCCGTCCAGCTCCACGATCACCTTCGCCGCCTCACAGACGAAGTCCGCGGAGTATCGATCAATCGCCACCTGCCGCAGGAATCTGAACCCGCTCAGCCGCCGATTGCGGACGAGAGTCCACAGCGTCCTCTCGGCCAGGGTCTGGTTCTGGCGCAGGCGACGGGCGTTGGCGATCTTGTCCATGGCGGGAGCATGGTCTGAGATGCTCTGCGCGCTCAACGACAGGAATCGAGATTTCTCCGGCTGGCGGTGAAACCTCTCACCCTCCCATCCCGGCCTTCGCCGGGACGGGCCCCTCCCTCTCTCTATGAGAGAGGGGTTCCGTGCGCGCCGGATGGCTCGGCAAAGCCGCCGCCCCCTCGGGCAGAGCCATCCTTACATCTCACGGCGAGACGATCGCAGGGCAGATCAGGTCACTCAAGGACGGCTTCGCCGCCGCGTAGCGGCCGCTCGGAGAGCGGTCCTTGACTCACCTGATCTGCCCTGCACGCTTCAGCCTCCAGGAGATGTAAGGCCTGGCACGACGCTGGGCGTCGTGCTTTCGGGCGGGAAGCCGACTCGTGGTTCCGATCAGCGTCTGACCAAATTCCCTCTCCCTATGGGAGAGGGAGCAACGTCCGCTCCCCACCCGTCTCAGCCGCTCGCAAGGTCCACCCCCCGCCGCGCCAGCGCCGGATGCCCGTGCCGCGTGGCCATGATCTCGCCGATCACCGCCACCGCCACCTCGAAAGGGGCCTTGCCGCCGAGATCCAGACCGATCGGCGCGCGCAGCCGGGTGAGGTCGTTATCGGTCAGACCTGCCGCCTTCAGCCGCTCAAGCCGCTCGCCCAGCCGTCGCCGGGCCCCCAGCAGGCCGACATAGGGGGCGGGTGAGGGCAGGGCGGCCAGCAGGGCGGCGTGATCAATCTCGAGGTCATGGCCGCAGACCGCCACCGAGGTCCAGCGGTCGAGGCCGATACCGGCCAGGGCGTTGGCCACCGCGTCGCGCCGATAGGCGACGCCCGGCAGGGGCGGCGGGGCAAGGGGGCCCTTGGGGCGGACCAGATGGGTTTCGAAGCCGGACTGGGCCCCGAGGCTGGCTATGGCCAGGGCCGTCGGGTCGCCGCCCAGCACCACCAGCCGCGGAACCGGGTCATAGGCGCGCTCGAACGCGCCGGGCCAGGGCGCGATCGGCACCTCCAGGCACTGACGCCGTTCCCCGTCGCTGGCCCAGAAGGCCGGCATCCGGCGGTCTGCCAGGCGCAGGAGGGTCGCGACCGCCGGATCATCGGGTGCGAGGCGCTCGACCAGGATCTCGATCCGCGCGCCGCACAGCAGGCGAATGTCCGGCCAGGGGCTGCCCTCGCCATAGATCAGGCGGCGCGGTTTGCCGTCCTCGAGACAGGCCAGGGCATGGCCCTCGACATCGGCCTCGATGCAGCCGCCCGACAGAAAGCCGGAAACAATATTTTTTCCGAACACCATCTGGGTGCCGACCGGACGCGGGCCGCCGCCGCCCAGGGCGACGATGGTGGCGAGGGCCGCCGGACCCGCCAAAAGCCCCGCCTGCAGGGCGGGTCGGGCGTCATCGGCCATGCCGTAGAGGGGCCAGTCGGCGGCCGTTTGAAAGCTGTTCATCACGGCCGACTTTAACCCCTCGGCAAGGTTCCAGAAACGGGTTCTTCAAACCTTGGCGTCTAGAGTCAGCGAACACAGGTGTCGTTCCTTACGGATGGTCATGCCCATTTCGGTCTCAAAGCTTGGCCTCGCGGCCGCCCAGTTCGGGCTCGATGGCATGACGTCGTCGCCGCGCGGGCGTTCGCCTGAAGCCGAGGCCCGCGACATTCTTTCGATCGCCGACCGCTCGGGCCTGTCGGTCCTCGACGCCTCCGGCGTCTATGGCCGGGCCGAATCCATTCTCGGCGACCTGATTCCCCGTCCCGTCTCGTTCCGGGTGACCCTGTCGACCGCGCGTGCGGACCGGGGCCCGGACTATGTCGAGACCGAGGCCCGCAACAGCCTGCGTCGCCTGGGCCTGGAACGCGCCGACGCCATCATCGTCCATTCGCCCTCCGAGCTGTTCGGCCCGCATGGCGCGGCCCTGTGGGACCGCCTGGCCCGCCTGCGCGACGAGGGCCTGTTCAACAAGATCGGCGTCGCCGCCCATGCCAGCGACGATCCGGTTGGCGTGGCCCGCCGCTTCAAGCCCGACATCCTGCAGGCCCCGGCCAGCCTGCTGGACCAGCGCCTGCTGGCCGACGGCTCCCTGTCGCGGATCGCCGGCATGGGGATCGAGGTGCAGCTGCGCTCGATCTTCCTCAACGGCCTGCTGTTCCTGCCGCCCGATCGGGTTCCGGCCCAGCTGAAGGGGGCCTCCGGCCGCCTGTCGCGGGTGCGGCGCATGATCGCCGAAGGCCGCTCCGACCCGCTGCAGGCCGCCCTGGGCTTTGCCCTGTCGCGCCCGGAAGCCAGTGCGGTTCTGGTCGGCGTCACCTCGGCCGCCGAGCTGTCGGCCGTGGTCGCCGCAGCCTCCAGCCCGCCGCCGGATCTGGACTGGGACGACATGGCCATCGACGACCCCGTCGCCCTCGACCCGCGGCGTTGGGTCGCTTAGGCGACTCCCCGAATCAAACCCGACAGTACGAAGCCTGCCCAGGTCCAGCGGTCGCGTCAGCGGCCCGGGAACATGGTTTATGGCGCGTAAGTCTTTGATTCATCAGGTTTTGATGAATCGAGTCTAGACTAGGCGCAACAAGAGGTTTCCGGGGAGCGCATCGTGATCCTTACCGTTCTGCAGGCCCGCATGGGGTCCCGCCGTCTGCCGGGCAAGGCCATGGCCACGCTCCAGGGCCAGCCGATGATCATCCGTCAGCTGGAACGGCTGCGCAGCGCCCGCTGTCCCAGCAAGATCATTGTCGCCACCAGCACCGACGCCTCCGACGACGCCCTGGCGGGCTTTGTCGTGTCGCGGGGCTATACGGTCCATCGCGGGGCCGGGGCCGATATCCTCGACCGTATCGCCCGCTGCGCCGAGGCGATCAGCTCGGTCAGCCATGTGGTGCGGATCAAGGGCGACGCGCCCTTCGTGGATCCGGGCATTGTCGACGAGGCCGTCCGCCTGGCCCTGGCCAGTGGCGCGGCCTATGCCTCCAACCACGTTCAGCGCACCTATCCGGCCGGGCTCGAGGTCGAGGTGATCACGGCCAATGCCCTGCGCATCGCGGCCGCCGGGGCGCGCGATCCGGAGGGCCGGGTGTCGCCCACCGCCGCCATCCGCAACGATCCGGCCCGGTTCAGCCAGGCCCATCTGAAGGCCCGTCGCGACTGGTCGCACCTCGACTGGCGGGTCAAGACCGCCGCCGACCTGGCCTTTGCACGGTCGATCTATGATGCCCTGCATCCGGTCGATCCGAATTTCGGCATGACCGATGTTCTGGATCTGGTCGAAAGCCATCAGGACCTGGCGCGGTTCGCGGCGTAGCCTTGAAATCCGCTCTTCCCGGCGAAGGCCGGGATCCAGATGCAAGAACGCCCGCGTTCCTCAAGGGATCGCGGGCGTCTTTGCATGCGCCTCACAGCTCTACGATCTGGGCCCCGGCCTTCGCCGGGGAGAGCGGAGTTTGGTTCGGTTACTTCCAGGCGCCGTAGGGATCGACCGACGGCTTGCCCAGCGCCTGGGCGACGGCCGGGTGGGTCAGCTGGCCGTTCAGCACATTGAGACCGCGCGCCAGGTGGGCGTTGGTCTTCAGGGCGTCGAGGCCGTGGTCGGCCAGGGCCAGGCCGAAGGGCAGGGTGGCATTGCCCAGGGCTTCAGACGAGGTCCGCGGCGCGGCGCCCGGCATGTTGGCCACGCAATAGTGGACGACGCCGTCGACCGTATAGGTCGGCTCGGCATGGGTGGTCGGCTTGCTGGTTTCGAAACAGCCGCCCTGGTCGATCGAGACGTCGACCAGCACCGAGCCCGGCTTCATCTGCTTGAGGTGCTCGCGACGCACCAGCTTGGGCGCGGCGGCGCCGGCGGTCAGCACGGCGCCGATGATCACGTCGGCCTTGAGGATCTCTTCTTCCACGGCCGCGAAGGTCGAATAGCGGGTCAGGATGCGGCCCTGATAGAGGTCGTCCAGCTCGCGCATGCGCGGGATCGAGCGTTCCAGCACCACGACCTCGGCACCGAGGCCGGCGGCCATGCGCGCGGCGTTGGAGCCGACCACGCCGCCGCCTAGCACGGCCACGCGGGCCGGGGGCACGCCGGGCACGCCGCAGAGCAGCAGGCCCATGCCGCCATTGTGCTTGAGCAGGGTTTCGGCCGCCGAGAACACGGCGATCCGGCCGGCCACTTCCGACATCGGGGCCAGCAGGGGCAGGCCGCCGCGGGCGTCGGTGACGGTCTCATAGGCGATGGCCGCGCAGCCGCTGTTCAGCAGGCCTTCGGTCTGGGCCGGATCGGGTGCCAGGTGCAGATAGGTGAAGAGGATGTGGCGCGGCTCGAGCTTTTCCCACTCGACCTTCTGGGGTTCCTTGACCTTGATGATCATGTCGGCCCCGGCGAACACCGCTGCGGCGTCGGCGGCGAGGGTCGCCCCGGCCTTCAGATAGGCGTCGTCCGCATAGCCGGCCCCGAGGCCGGCCCCGGTCTGGACCAGGACGCTGTGACCATGGCCGACATATTCCCGGACGGCCGTCGGGGTCAGGCCGACCCGATGCTCGCCCGGTTTGATCTCTGAAGGGACGCCAACGCGCATGATGATTTCCTCCTAAAGGATTTTGACGCCAATTTACGCCTCTTGGCCTGCAGGTTTCTTGGGGATTTCATGCGGTGAGAACTATGATATGCAGGAATCCTGCGTCAGATGGGTGAAACATGAAGAAACCCGCCGTCGAACTCGACAGCTTTGACCGGAAGCTCCTGACTCTGCTGCAGCGGCGGGGGCGGGCCAGCTATGTGGACATGGCCGAGGCCGTGAACCTGTCGGAGTCGGCCTGCCTGCGCCGGGTGCGGGCCCTCGAGGAGGCCGGGGTCATCGGTCGCTATGCCGCCGTGATCGACGAGCGGGCCGTGGGCCTGCCGCTCAGTGTCTTCGTCACCGTCACCCTGTCGTCCCAGGCCGAGGCGACGCTCAGCGCCTTCGAGAAGGCCATCGCCAATGTGCGCGAGGTGGCCGAGTGCTATCTGATGACCGGCGGCTCGGACTATCTGCTGCGCCTGGTGGTCAGTGACGTCGATGACCTGGAGCGGGTTCACGCCCAGGAGCTGACCCGCATTCCCGGGGTGGTCCGGGTCAGTTCCAGTATTGCCCTGCGGGCCGTGGTCAAGCGCGCCGAATTGCCGCTGTGAAAGCCGTGCAAAAACCTACTGTCGGTTAACCTTGTCTCTTTAAGCCCTTGGTCCACTGACAACCCGCGTCGGGGGACGAGATGGTTTCGAGAAGACTTTTGCTGGGCGTTCTGGCGTCCGGACTGGCCGGAACACCGCTGGCCGCCCTGGCCGAGGGCGACGATCATCACGCGCCCGCGCCGCGCAAGCCCGCGCCCCGACCGCGTCCGGCCGCCGCCCAGGCCTATGCCGCGCCCGCGCCGGTCCGCTCGACGGTCGCGGAATATCCCAAGCCGACACAGACCGAGCCTGAAGAGGTTCTGATCGATCCCAACGAGGCCCTGGGTCGTCTGAAACACGGCAATGCCATCTTCGCCCGCGGCGGTGCCAGCATGGCCCTGCCCAGCTGGGCGCGGATCAACGAGCTTTCCAACGGCCAGAAACCCTTCGCCATCGTCGTGGGCTGTTCCGACAGCCGGGTCCCGCCGGAACTGGTGTTCGACTGCACCCTGGGCGAGCTGTTCGTCGTCCGCACGGCGGGCTCGACCGTCAGCCGCGAAGGCCTCGGCTCGATCCTCTACGCCGTGGAGCACCTCGGCGCGCCGCTCATCGTCGTGCTCGGCCACACCAAGTGCGGCGCAGTCGGGGCCGCCGTGGATGTCGCCACCAAGCACGCCCATCTGCATGGGGCCCTGTTCGACATGGCCCTGCCGATCCTGCCGGCGGTGATCGAGGCCGAAGAGGCCAAGCCCGCCGACCTGCAGGACGCTGCGATCCGCCAGAATGCCCGCAATATTGCCGAGCGTCTGAAGACCGCCGACGAGGCCTTCAGCAGCCGCATCGCTGCGGGCCGGCTCAAGGTCGTCTCGGCCGTCTACAGCCTGCAGACCGGCCAGGTTGAATTCATGGGCTAGGGCCCCCGTTGACCCGCCCCCCCGCTTCACGTCACATCGCTCGTTGAACGTGGTAAACGGGGGACGAGTGGCATGTCGATGGACGAGACGCCGCCTGCGGGCGGTTCCAAGGATTCGACTCCTGCGACCCTGGCCCGGCTGATCGAGCGCCTGAAGGCCCGATGGGCCGGCGATGCCCGTCTGCGTCTGGCCGCCATGGTCGGCGGTGCCCTGGTCATCGGCTTCGGCGGCGGCCTGCTGACCGGCAAGGCCGGCGAGCTCGGCTGGTTTGGCGGGTCGAAGGGCGCGGTGGCCTCGGCCCCGGTCAAGGGCGAGGCCTGGTCGCTGTTCGGCAAGCCCCGCTCGGCCAATGCGCCCCGTCGCGGCATTCCCAAGCCTGAAGGCTTCGCGGTCTGGCAGAGCCGGATCGACAGCTCGGGCCAGGATCCGATGGCCTGTGTGCGGATGAGCAAGGCGCTGGATCCATCCAAGCCCTATGCCGACTTCGTGCTGGTCTCGCCGGACATCGGCCGCACCCCCGCCGTGCGGGTCAAGGGCGACGAGCTCTGCGTCGGCGGCGTCGGCTTTACCGATCATCGCGTCACCCTGCTCAAGGGCCTGCCCGGCAAGGGCGGCGAGGTCCTGGCCGCCAATGCCGATGTCGATTTCACCTTCGGCGAGAAGCCGCCCTATGTCGGTTTCGCCGGCGACGGCGTGATCCTGCCGCGCGAAGAGGCCGACGGGGTCGGTATCGAAACGATCAATGTCCAGACCCTGGCCATCGAGGTCTGGCGGGTTTCGGACCGCAATCTGGTGCGCAAGTCGATCAGCGCGCCGGACCCCACCGGCGAGGGCGACTGGGCCGGCGACTATGGCGATGACAGCCCCAATGATGACGGGCGTCGCGTCTGGAAGGGCACGGTCCAGGTCACCGGCCCGGCCGGCCAGAAGGCGACCACGGTCTTCCCGCTCGGCGCGGTACTCAAGGACATGAAGGCGGGCGGCTATGTGATCAAGGCCCGCGACGCCTCGGGCGGGCGCGATCCGGACACCGAAGGCGACACGCCGCCGGCCCAGGCCCGCCGCTGGGTGATGTTCACCGACATGGCCATGATCGCCTATGACGGTTCGGAATCGCTCGATGTGGTGGTCCGCTCCCTGAAGAGCGCCAAGACCCTGTCCGGCGTCCGGGTGGCCCTGGTGGCCCGGGATGGCGAAGACCTGGCCGAGGCCAAGAGCGATGCCGACGGCCGGGTGCGCTTCCTGCGGCCCCTACTGAACGGCGAAGGGTCTGAACGGGCCAAGATGGTGATGGCCTATGGACCGCTGGGCGATCTGGCGGTGCTGGACCTCGACCGCTCGCCCGTCGACCTGTCCAAACAGGGCGTCGGCGGCCGCGAGGCGACCACAGCCGGTCGTTCTGCCCGTACCGATATCGACGGCTATCTCTATGCCGACCGCGGCATCTATCGACCCGGCGAGACCGTGCACCTGACCGCCATGGTCCGCGACCGCCTGGCCAAGGCGGTCAATGACCGCAAGGGCGAGATCGTCATCAAGCGACCCTCCGGCGTCGAATTCAAGCGCTATCCCTTCGAGGGTGCCAAGGCCGGCGCCGTCCTGGCCGACATCGCCCTGCCGCGCTCGGCGCCGCGCGGGCGCTGGACCGCCGAGCTGAAGATCGAGGGCATCGAGGCGGCCTCGGGCAGCCTGACCTTCAGTGTCGAGGATTTCGCGCCGCAACGTCTCGCGGTCACGGCGACGGGCCAGGAGTCCCAGCCGCTCGGCGTGGGTGAGACCCGCAAGGTCGATGTCTCGGCCCGCTTCCTCTATGGCGCGCCCGGCGCCGGACTGCAGACCCAGGGCGAGGCCCGCCTGCGGGCCGATGCCGACCCCTTCCCCGCCTACAAGGACTATGTCTGGGGCGACGCCGACAAGCCGTTCGAGGAGAAGTTCCTTGAGCTGGGCACGACGGTCACCGACGGCGAGGGCCGGGCGGTGCTGTCCGTCGCCAGCGACGTGGCCGGCGACACGGCCCAGCCTCTGGTCGCCTCCGTCACCACCTCGGTGTTCGAGCCGGGCGGTCGACCCGTGCGCGAGGGCCTGGACCTGAAGGTGCGCGGCAAGCCGCTCTATTTCGGGGTCAAGGTCGACCAGGGTCAGTCCGCCAAGGGTGACCCGCCGATCAGCCTCGACATCATCGCGGTCAATGCCGCCGGCCAGCGGGTCGGGGCGACGGCCACCTACACCCTGATCAGCGAAAACTGGGACTATGACTGGTTCCAGCAGGACGGCCGCTGGCAGTGGCGGCGCACCAGCCGCGACGCGGTGGTGGCCAAGGCCACCGTCAATATCGGGGCCGGGGCTCCGGCCCGCTTCACCCGCCGCCTCGGCTGGGGCGACTATCGCCTCGTGGTCGAGGGCGGCGACGGCTCGCGCACGGTCACCCGCTTTGCCGCCGGCTGGGGCTCCCCCGCCAAGGACGCCGAGGCTCCTGACTTCGTGCGGGTCAGCGCCGGTGCCAAGGCCTATGTCCAGGGCGATACGGTCGAGATCACCCTGAAGCCGCCCTATGCCGGTGAAGCCCAGGTGGCGGTCGCCACCGACCGGCTGATCGACCTGAAAACCGTTTCGGTCGGGGCCAATGGCACCACCGTGCGCCTGAAGACCTCGGCCGCCTGGGGCGGCGGGGCCTATGTGATGGTCAGCGTCATCCAGCCGCGCGATCCGGTCGCCTCGCCCAAGCCGCGCCGGGCCCTGGGCCTGGTCTATGTGCCCCTGGACCCCAAGAGCCGCAAACTGACGGTCGATCTGGGGACGCCGGCCAAGATCGACTCCAAGGCTCCGGTCGAGATCCCGGTCTCGGTCAAGGGCCTGGGCCTGGGCCAGAAGGCCCATGTCACCATCGCTGCGGTGGACGAGGGGATTTTGCGCCTGACCCGTCAGGACAGTCCCGACCCCGTGAAATGGTATTTCGGCAAGCGGGCTCTCGGCGTCGACTATCGCGACGACTATGGCCGCCTGCTCGATCCCAATCTGGGCGCGCCGGCCAATGTCAATTTCGGTGCTGACGAGGTCGGTGGCGAAGGCCTGACCGTGACCCCGATCAAGACCGTGGCCCTGTGGTCGGGCGTGGTCGAGACCGGTCTTGACGGCAAGGCGGTGGTCAGGCTGCCGGCTGCCGACTTCAATGGCGAGCTGCGGCTGATGGCCGTGGCCTGGACCGACACCGCCGTCGGCTCGGGCTCGCGGCCCCTGACCGTGCGCCAGCCGGTGGTGGCCGACCTGAACCTGCCGCGCTTTCTGGCCCCCGGCGACAAGGCCATGGCCACCCTGGAACTGCACAATGTCGAGGGCAAGCCCGGTGCCTATAGCGCCGAGGCCTTCTCCTCAGGCGGGCTGAAAGTGGCCTTCAAGAAGGTGTTCCAGCTGATCCTGGGCCAAAGGATCGCCGAGAAGATCCCCTTCCTGGCCCCGGACGTCACCGGCATCGGCAAGATCGGCTTCAAGGTGGCCGGTCCCGGCTTTGCGACGTCGAAGGACTATCCGATCCAGACCCGCCTGGGCTGGGGCGATGTGGTTCGTACCACCACCCAGCTGCAGCAGCCGGGCGAGGCCTATACCCCGACCTATGATCTGATGAGCGGCCTGGCGGCCGGGGATGTGACGCTGCAGGTCAGCTATTCGCCGTTCAAGGGCTTCGACCCGGCGGCGATTGCGGTGGCCCTGCAACGCTATCCCTATGGCTGCACCGAGCAGCTGGTCTCGACAGCCTATCCGCTGCTCTATGCCCAGAGCCTGACCAGTGATCCCAAGCTCAAGCGCACGCCGGCGGCCCTGGCGGGGGCGGTGGGCAAGCTGCTGGATCGCCAGACCCTCGACGGTGCCTTCGGCCTGTGGCGGGTGGGCGACGGCGAGGCTGACGCCTGGCTCGGGGCCTATACCACCGACTTCCTGCTGGAAGCCCGGGCCCAGGGCGTCGCCGTGCCCGACGCGGCGATCGACAAGGCCCTGAACGCCATGCGCCAGATCAGCCGTCCTGACGGCTGGGCCTCGGTATCCTACCGGATGGAGTATCCCGAATGGTGGGCGGCGACGCCCGAACAGTCCAAGTCGGCCACCGAACGCATGCGCCGCCGGGCCTCGGCCTATGCCCTCTATGTGATGGCCAAGGGCGGCCGGGGCGATCTGGCCCGTCTGCGCTGGTGGCACGATGTCCAGATGAAGGACGAGGACCAGCCCATGGCCAAGGCCTATGTCGCGGCGGGTCTGGCGCGCATGGGCGACACCGCCCGGGCCCGCTCGGCCATGCGCCAGGCGGTCAAGTCGCTGGGCTATCGGGATGACCAGGACTGGTATCAGAGCCCGCTGCGCGATGTGGCGGGTCTGACGGCCCTGGCGGTCGAGTCCGGTCAGGGCGACATCGCCCGCCAGCTGCAGGGCCGGCTGGAAAATGTGGTCAAGGATCCCGACGCCCTGAACACCCAGGAACAGGCGGCGGTGCTGCATGCGGCCTTTGCCCTGCTGAAGGCGGCGGGTCCGATCTCGATCGACGCCAAGGGGGCCCTGGCCCTGCCGCCGGCAGGGGGTGCGCCGCGCTGGGCGGTGGGCAAGCTGGCCGACAGCCGCTTTACCAATACCGGCAAGGGTGCCCTGTGGCGGACGGTCAGTGTTCGTGGCACGCCCACGGCGGCTCCGGGGGCCTCGGCCAATGGCCTGTTCATCGGCAAGCGCCTGCTGTCGATGACCGGGGCGGCGGTCGATCCGGCCTCCATCCGCCAGGGTGACCGGATCATCGTCCTGGTTTCCGGCCGCTCGATGCAGGCCCGCTCGACCGCCCTGGTGGTCGACGATGCCCTGCCGGCCGGCTTCGAGATCGAGACCACCCTGGGGGCCGATGACGCCCAGAACGGCCCCTACCGGTTCCTCGGCGAGCTGACCGGGGCCGATGTGCAGGAAAGCCGCGATGACCGCTTCATCGCGGCGATGGACCTGGAGGGCAACAAGCCCTTCGCCCTGGCCTATGTGGCCCGGGCGGTGACGCCGGGCGAGTTCTTCCTGCCGGGGGCCGTGGCCAAGGACATGTACCGACCCAGCCTCAATGCGCGGTCGGAGTCCGGCCGGGCCGTGATCGCGCCGGGGCAGTGAGGGTGACGCGCCGTTGCATCTTCCCCCTCCGGGGGAGGAGCGCTGAAAGCGCGGAGGGGGCAAGTCAGCCGGGACTGGCCGTGGAATGACGCCTGCTGAGTCAGGGGGCGCTTCCACCACTGGCCCCCTCCGGATGCTGCGCAGCCTCCTCCCCCGGAGGGGGACGATGGTGGTGCCGCTCACCCGCCTCCTCGTCGGCTTTCTCGGCCTCCAGGTCGTGCTCGCGACGCTTAGCGCCGTCTTCCCGCCCGACATGACCCGGGCCCGGCAGTCCTCGCCGGTGGCCCTGGACCGGCGCGGGGCGTGGCTGCGGGCCCTGCCGGTGGAGGACGGTCGCTGGCGGATCCGGGCGGATCTGGAGCGCACGGACCAGGCCTTCCTGAAGCGCCTGATCGCCGTCGAGGACGGCCGCTTCTATCGCCACCTCGGTGTTGATCCCCTGGCGGTGGTCCGGGCCTTCGGCTCGGCTGTGGTCCATGGTCGCCCGACCTCCGGGGCCTCGACCCTGACCATGCAGACCGCTCGCCTGCTGGAGCCGCGTCCGCGCAATCTGGGCTCCAAGCTGATCGAGATGGTCCGGGCCGTGCAGCTGGAGGCCCGGCTGACCAAGCGCCAGACCCTGGCCCTCTATCTGACCCTGACTCCCTATGGCGGTAATCTGGAGGGCGTCCGCGCCGCCAGCCTGGCCTATTTTGGCCAGGAACCGACCAGCCTGACCGACGGCCAGCAGGCCCTGCTGATCGCCCTGCCGCAGTCCCCGGAGGCCCGCCGGCCCGATCGCCGGCCCGAGGCGGCGCGGCTGGCGCGGCGGTCGGTCCTCGACAAGATGGTCCGGGCGGGAGTGCTGACCGAGGCCGCCGCCCTGGAGGCCGAGGCCGAACCCCTGCCGCGCCGTGCCCCGTTCCCGGCCCTGGCCTGGCACGTGGCAGGGGAACGCGCCCGCGCCGCGCCCACCTCCCAGGCCAGCGTGATCACCACCCTGGATGCCGACCTGCAGGCGCGGCTTGAGCCCATGGCCGCCGCCATCGCCGCCTCGCAAGGGGCCGATGCCACGGCCGCGATCCTGGTGGTCGAGATCAAGGGCCGGGCGGTGCGCGCCGCCGTCGGCTCGGCCGGGCGCGAGCGGGCCGGGGGCTGGGTGGACATGACCCGGGCCCTGCGTTCACCCGGCTCGGCCCTGAAGCCCTTCATCTATGCCATGGCCATGGATGACGGGCTTTTGGCCGCCGACACCCAGCTGACCGACAGCGCCACCCGTTTTGCCGACTATCAGCCCGAGAACTTTGACCGCGTGTTCCACGACAAGGTCACGGTGCGCGAGGCCCTGACCCATTCGCTGAACGTCCCGGCCGTGGCCACCCTTGAGCGCCTGGGGCCCGAGGCCTTTGCCGGGCGGATCGAGGCGGCGGGAGCCCATCTGGCGCGGCCAAAGTCGGAGCTGAAGGCGGCGGGTCTGGCCCTGGCCCTGGGCGGGGAGGGGATCACCCTGCGCGACCTGGCCCTGCTCTATGCCGCCCTGGGCGACGGCGGTCTCGCCAAGCCCCTGGCCTGGACCGAGGCGGACGCCAAACTACGGGAAAGGTCCGGCGGGACCCGGCTGGTGCGGCCCGAGGCGGCCCGGCAGATTCTGGACATTCTGCGTGAGGCCCCCGCGCCGCGGGGTCGCGCCCCTTCGGCCCTGACCCGGGGCGGGCCGGCCATGGCCTTCAAGACCGGCACCTCCTACGGCTTTCGCGACGCGGTGGCGGCCGGGGTGGTCGGCGGCTATGCGATCATCGTCTGGACCGGCCGGGCCGATGGCGGAGCGCGCGGCGGCCTGACCGGACGCGACGCGGCCCTTCCCCTGCTGTTCGACGTCGCCGATGTGGTCGGGGCCCCGGCCACGGCGCCGCGGCCGATCGCGCCGAAGTCGGCCCCCCAGGCCCTGCAGACCCTGCGCGCCCAGACCGAAGGCCCGCGCCTGATCTTCCCGCCGGACGGCGCGGCGGTGCAGGTCGAGGCCCTGGGGCCAGGGTCGCGGGGCCTGGTCCTGGCCGCCGGCGGCGAGGACCTGACCTGGTATGTCGAGGGCAAGCCCCTAGCGGCGGACCCGACCAGCGGGCGCGTAGTCTGGCGGCCGGCCGCGCCGGGGTTCTACCGGCTGTCGGTCGTGGACGGGCAGGGCCGCAAGGCGTCGGCGCGGGTGCGGATCAAGGCGGGGTAAACACCCGAAAATCCGGTCTTCGCCGGGGAGAGCGGAAGTTTTAGATCGCCCCGCCGGCCACCCGCTCATAGTCCTCGAGGCAGGTAATCCCGACATTGAGGTCGGTGACCAGGCCGTTGGACAGCGAATAGACCCAGCCATGCACGGACAGGGGCTGGCCGCGCGCCCAGGCGTCATGCACGAAGACGTCGGCGGCCACGTTGCGCACCTGGCGGATGACGTTCAGTTCGCACAGGCGGTTGAGCCTTTCCTTCTGCCCGGGCAGGGCGTCGAGCTCGTGGCGGTGCTCGGCATGGACCTCGCGGATCGGGTGCAGCCAGTGGTCGACCAGGCCGCGCCGCTTGCCGTCGATGGCCGCCGACACGCCGCCGCAGCCATAATGGCCGACGACCATCACGTGCTTGACCTTGATCACGTCGACCGCGAACTGCAGCACGCTGAGATAGTTGGCGTCCTGGGGCGGGGCGAGGTTGGCGACATTGCGGTGGACGAACAGTTCGCCGGGATCCAGGCCGACGATCTCGTTGGCCGGCACGCGGCTGTCGCTGCAGCCGATCCACAGATATTCCGGACTCTGCTGGTTCTCCAGCCGCTTGAAGAACTGCGGATCAACCTCCGTCTTGCCCTTTGACCAGGCAGCGTTGTTGGTCTTGAGGTCTTCAAGCATGACTTGTCCTTACGCCGGTTGGGCGTCGGGTTGCAGATTGGGATGGGCAGCGGCGATGGCCGGATGCTCCAGGGCCCGGGCCACGGCGGCGCGGATCGCCGGGAAGGGCGTCATGTCCACATGGAAGCGGGCGGCATTATAGACCTGCGGCACAAGGCAACAGTCGGCGAGGCCGGGCGCGTCGCCGAAGGCAAAGCCCCGACCATGGCGGGCCACCATCGGCTCAAGGGCCGCAAAGCCGTCGGTGATCCAGCGCTGGGCCCAGGCGTCGCGGCCGTCCTGGTCGACGCCCAGGCCGGTCAGGGCGCGCAGGATGCGCAGATTGTTCACCGGATGGATGTCGCAGGCGACGATCTCGGCCATGGCCCGCACCATGGCGCGATCAAACGGGTCGGCGGGCAGGAGCGGTGCGCCCGGGACCGCCTCGTCCAGCCATTCCAGGATCGCCAGGCTCTGGGTCAGGCGACGGCCTTCTTCTCCAGGCAGGTCTACCTCAAGGGTCGGGACCAGGGCCTGGGCGTTGAGGGCGCGATAGGCCTCGCCCTGGTGCTGGCTCGACACCAGGTCCACGGGCTGAACGCCATAGTCCAGGCCCTTGAGATTGAGACCGATCCGGACGCGGTATGGGGCGCTGGCCCGCCAGGCGCTGTGCAGGGTGAGCTTCATGTCGCGATCCTAGGCCAGGGTGAAGGACAGTTTGCCGACGCCCTCGACCTCGCCCTCGATCCGGTCGCCGCGGGCGATGGCGCCGACGCCTTCGGGGGTGCCGGTAAAGACCAGGTCGCCGGCCTCCAGCCGCCACAGCTGGCTGGCCTTGGCCAGGACCTCGGCGACGTTCCAGATCATGTCGGCGATCTCGCCGCGCTGCTTTTCCACGCCATTGACCGACAGGGTGATCGCACCCTCCGGCGGCAGGCCGGACATCGGGCGGATGGCACTGATCGGGGCGCTGGCATCAAAGGCCTTGCCGGATTCCCAGGGGTGGCCCTTGGCCTTGGCGGCGTTCTGCAGGTCGCGCCGGGTCAGGTCGACGCCGACGGCATAGCCGAACACCAGCTCCAGGGCCTGGTCCGGCGTCAGGTTCTCGCCGCCGCCCTTGAGCGCCGCGACCAGCTCGATCTCGTGGTGCAGGTCGCTGGTCGCCGACGGATAGGGCACGCTGGCCGGCAGGGGCAGGATGGCGTCGGCCGGCTTGGCGAAAAAGAACGGCGGATCGCGCGTATCGGCCCCCATTTCGCGGGCATGGGCCGCATAGTTGCGGCCGACGCAGAGGATGCGACGCACCGGAAACAGGGCGGACGATCCCTCAACCGGGACCACGGGCAGGGCGGGCGGGGGAAAGATGTATGTCGTCATGGGGCCTGATTAGCGCCAAACCGCCGGCATCAAAAGCATCCTGTCCCGCCCGGGGCCAGTCAGGCCCTATCTGGCTGCGCCGACCACCTAAACGTTCTTTCACTTGCCCCGGCCCGCGCCGTCGAGTCATGAGAGTGTGGGGAAAATAGGGCGTCTTTCCATGCGGGGGCTGTGAGCGCGCGAATGTTGATCATCGAGAACCTGACACACGTCTACGGCAACGGCGTTCGCGCCCTGGACGAGGTCAGCCTGACCATACCGCGCGGCATGTATGGCCTGCTGGGGCCCAACGGCGCGGGCAAGTCGACCCTGATGCGCACCATCGCCACCCTGCAGGCCCCGACCTCGGGCCATATCCGCTTCGGCGACATCGACGTGCTGAAAACGCCGGAGCTCCTGCGCCGCACCCTGGGCTATCTGCCGCAGGATTTCGGGGTCTATCCCCGGGTCTCGGCCTACGACATGCTCGACCACATGGCGGTGCTCAAGGGCATCAGCGGCGCGAAGGAGCGCAAGGAAACCGTCGAGAGCCTGCTCAACCAGGTCAATCTCTGGGGCGTGCGCAAGAAGGCCCTGGCCGGGTTCTCGGGCGGCATGCGCCAGCGCTTCGGCATCGCCCAGGCCCTGATCGGCGATCCGCGCCTGATCATTGTCGACGAACCCACCGCCGGCCTCGACCCGGAAGAGCGCAATCGCTTCCTGAACCTGCTGGCCGAGATCGGCGAGAACGTGGTGGTGATTCTCTCCACCCACATCGTCGAGGACGTCTCCGACCTCTGCCCGGCCATGGCGATCATCTGCGACGGCCGTATCGTCAAGCAGGGCGCGCCCAATGATCTGGTCACCCAGCTGGCCGGCCGGGTCTGGCGCAAGACCATCGACAAGACCGAGCTCGAAGCGGCCAAGGCGACCTATCAGGTCATCTCCACCCGCCTGCTGGGCGGCCGCACGGTGATCCATATCCTGGCCGACAGCGATCCGGGCGCCGGCTTCACGGCGGTCGAGGGCGGCCTTGAGGACGTCTATTTCTCGACCCTGTCCACCACCCGCCGCGCGGCGTAGGAGGACTGGTCGATGTTTGGCAAGATCGCGGGCTTCGAGCTCCGCTACCAGCTGAAGTCGCCCGTCTTCTGGGTGGTGGCGACAGTCTTTTTCCTGCTGACCTTCGGGGCGGCGACGATCGACCAGATCCGCATCGGCGGCGGCGGTCAGATCCACAAGAACGCGCCCTATGCGATCGCCCAGACCCACCTGATCCTGTCGATCTTCTACATGTTCGTCACCACAGCCTTCGTGGCCAATGTGGTGGTCCGCGACGACGAGACCGGATTTGGCCCGATCCTGCGCTCCACCCGGATCGGCAAGTTCGACTATCTGTACGGCCGTTTCACGGGCGCCTTCCTGGCGGCGGCGATCTCGTTCCTGGTCGTGCCCCTGGCGATCTTCATCGGCTCCTTCATGCCCTGGATCGATCCTGAACGGCTGGGGCCGAACCTGCTTGAAGCCTATCTGTTTTCCTATTTCGCCCTCGCCCTGCCCTCGATCCTGCTGACCTCGGCGATCTTCTTCGCCCTGGCCACGGTGACCCGATCGATGATGTGGACCTATGTCGGCGTGATCGCCTTCATGGTGCTGTGGATCATTGCCGGCATCGCCCTGGATCGGCCGGAGTTTGAAAAGACCGCCGCCCTGTGGGAACCCCTGGGCACGGCGGCCTTTGGCCTGGTCACCAAGTACTGGACCGCTGCCGAGCGCAACAGCCTGACCCCGTCCCTGACCGGGGCCCTGCTGTTCAACCGCCTCCTGGCCCTGGCCCTGTCGGCGGCCTTCCTGTCGGCGGCCTACTGGCTGTTCAAGATCCAGGCGGCCGAGCTGGCCGGCGATCGCAAGGTCAAGGCCCACAAGGGGCCGGCACCGATCGAGGTCCTGCCGGCGACCCTGAGTGGCCCGGTCACTCCACGCTATGATCGCCGGACCGCCTGGGCCCAGCTCGTGGTCCGCACGCGCCTGGACATGGGCCAGGTGTTCAAGAGCCCGGCCTATTTCGTGCTGCTGGCCCTGGGCCTGGCCAATGCCATGGGCTCGCTGTGGTTCGCCACCGAGGCCGGGCGCTATGGCGGCGAGATCTATCCGCTGACCCGCGTGCTGCTGATGCCGCTGATGGGGTCGTTCGGCCTGATCCCGATGATCATCGCCATCTATTATTCCGGCGAGCTGGTCTGGCGCGAACGCGAACGCAAGACCCACGAGATCATCGATGCCACCCCGGTGCCGGACTGGGCCTTTGTCGTGCCCAAGACCCTGGCCATTGCCCTGGTGCTGATCTCCACCCTGCTGGTCAGCGTGCTGGCGGCGATCCTGAGCCAGCTGGCCCACGGCTATACACATCTGGAGCTCCCCAAGTACCTGCTCTGGTACATCCTGCCGCAATCGGTGGACTGGATCCTGCTGGCGGTTCTGGCGGTGTTCCTGCAGGCGATCAGCCCGCACAAGTTCATCGGCTGGGGCCTGATGGTGATCTATCTGGTCGCCACCATCACCCTCTCGAACCTGGGATTCGAGCACAAGCTCTACAATTTCGGCGCCGTCACCGACACGCCCTTCTCCGACATGAACGGCCAGGGCAAGTTCTGGATCGGGGCCTGGTGGCTGCGGCTGTACTGGACGGCCTTCTCGGTCGTGCTGCTGGTTCTGTCCTATGGCCTGTGGCGTCGCGGAACCGAGAGCCGCCTGTGGCCCCGCCTGGTGCGTCTGCCGAGCCGCATGACCGGCAAGGCCGGCGCGACCCTGGCCCTGGCCCTGACGGTGTTCGTCGGAACCGGCCTGTTCATCTACGTCAACACCAATGTCTGGAACACCTACCGGACCAATATCGACAACGAGAAATGGCAGGCTGACTACGAAAAGACCCTGCTGCCGTTCGAGACCCTGCCCCAGCCCAAGATTGTGTCGATGATGCTGGACGTCGACCTCTATCCGGGCGAGCCGCGCGTCGACACCAAGGGCTCCTATGTCCTGGAAAACCGCACGGGCGCGCCCCTGAAGGAAATCCATGTCCGGTTCGACCGCGACCTGACGGTCAAGGGCCTGTCGATCGAGGGGGCCCGGCCCAAGAAGACCTATGACCGGTTCAACTATCGGATCTTCGCCTTCGACACGCCGATGGTGCCGGGCGAGCGGCGCAAGATGAGCTTCATCACCCAGCGCGCCCAGAAGGGCTTTCCGAACAGCGGCGCGGAATCGCGGGTGGTCGCCAACGGCACCTTCCTGAACAATATGGAGATCGCGCCGATCCTGGGCATGTCGCGCGACGGTCTGCTGACCGATCGGGCCAAGCGCCGCAAATACGGCCTGCCCGCCGAGCGCCGTGTGGCCAAGCTGGGCGATGTCGCGTCGCGGCAGTTCAATGGTCTGCGCAAGGACTCCGACTGGGTGTCGTCCGACATCACCGTCACCACGGTCAGCGACCAGACGCCGATTGCACCGGGCTACAAGGTCTCAGACCAGGTCAGGGGTGATCGCCGCGTGGCCCGCTTCGTCACCGAGGCCCCGATCCAGAACTTCATCTCGATCCAGTCGGCCCGCTACAGGATCGCCAGCGAGACCTACAAGGGCGTCGATCTGGCGGTCTATTATGACCCGCAGCACCCCTGGAACATCGACCGCATGAAGACGGCGATGAAGGTCTCTCTGGACTATATGGGTACCGAGTTCAGCCCCTATCAGTTCCGCCAGCTGCGCTTCCAGGAGTTCCCCGACTACGCCCAGTTCGCCCAGTCGTTCGCCAACACCATTCCGTGGTCCGAAGGCCTGTTCTTCATCTCCAACTACAAGGATCCGGAAAAGATCGACATGGTCACCTATGTCGGGGCTCACGAGATCGGCCACCAGTGGTGGGCTCACCAGGTGATCGGTGCCGACCAGCAGGGCGGGGCCATGCTGTCGGAGACCTTCGCCCAGTATTCGGCCCTGATGGTCATGAAGCGGATGTATGGCGAGGCCCAGATCCGCAAGTTCCTGAAGTTCGAGCTCGACAGCTATCTGCGCGCCCGCGGCGGCGATCCGCTGGAAGAGCAGCCGCTCTACAAGGTCGAGGCCCAGCCCTATGTCTATTATCGCAAGGGCTCGCTGGTCATGTACCGGCTGCAGAGCGAGATCGGCGAGGCTGCGGTCAACCGGGCCCTGCGCAAGCTGATCGCCCAGTACGGGTTCAAGGGCGCGCCCTATCCCAACACCCTGGACTTCATGACGGCGATCCGGGCCGAGGCTCCGGCCGACAAGCAGGCCCTGATCACCGACCTGTTCGAGAAGATCACCCTCTATGACCTGAAGACCAAGGCCGCGACCGTGAAGAAGCGCGCCGACGGCCGCTTTGACGTGACCCTGACGGTCGAGGCCAAGAAGCTGTATGCCGACGGCAAGGGCAAGGAGACCGAAAGCCCCCTGAACGAGACCATGGACATCGGCCTGTTCACGGCCGAGCCGGGCAAGAAGGACTTCAAGGCCGACAAGGTCGTGCTCTATCAGCGTCGGATGATCCGTTCGGGGACCCAGAACCTGACCTTCACGGTCGACAAGGCCCCGAAGTTTGCCGGGATCGATCCCTACAATACGATCATCGACCGCAACGGAGACGACAACACCCTGAAGGTCGACGGATGAGTGAGGGTGGACTGAAGCTGGACGCGGCGGCGTTCAACGCCTTTCTGCGGGGGGCTTTCCCCGAGGGCGATGGGGACGCCTTTCCGACCGTGGTGGAGGTGGCCGAAGGCCGCGTCCTGATGCGCCAGCCCTTTGCGACCCGGCAGTTGCGACCCGGCGGCGTGATCTCCGGCCCGACCCTGATGGCCCTGGCCGACACCGCCGCCTATGCGGTGATCCTGACCCATATCGGCGAGGTGCCGCTGGCGGTGACGACCTCGCTGACGATCCACTTCCTGAGGGGCTGCAAGCCGGGCGACCTCTATGCCGAGGCCACCCTGCTCAAGCTCGGCCGCCGCATCGCGACGGCCGATATCCTGATGTGGACGGAATCGCGCGAGCGCGCCGCCGCCAAGGCGACGGTGGCCTACGCAATTCCCTAGGCCTCGTGACTAGTTCACGAAGCCGTTCTTCAGACCCTCGGCCTTGTTCAGGTGTTCCTGAATGGTCGGGGCGGTCTCGGCGGCGAAGGTCTTGATGACCGGGGTATCGCCGTCCTGAGCGTAGCGCTGCAGCAGGTTCAGCATCGCCTGATGCGCATCGACCTGGCTGTCGGCATATTTCTTGTCGAAGTCGTCATTGCCGGCCTTGGTCAGGGCGTCGAGGTCATCCTGCATGTCCTTGGTCAGGGCCATCGGCAGGGTGATTGCAGCACCTGACGCCGCAATGGCGACCTTCAGGGCCTCGGCGGTCTTGCCGTGAGCGGTCTCCATCGACTTGGCGAAGGCCTTGACCTGGGCGTTGGTCGAGCGCGAGGCGGCCAGCCTGGCGGATTCGATTTCGAACAGGTTCAGGTCAGCGGCCTTCAGGGCGAAGACCTCGGCCTTGGTCTCGTCGGCCAGGGTCGGGACCGTGGCGACGGGGTTGGCATCCGGGGTGGCGGCCTGTTCCGATGGCGTTGCGGCACCCTTGGATTCGGTGGCCTTGGGCCCGCAGGCGGTCAGGCTGAGGGCGGCGAAGGCGGTACCGATGAGGAGGAGATGGCGGGTCATGACTGTCTTTCCCTGCGCGTTTTTTCTAGAGGTTGAAGTCCGGCAGGCGTCGCGCGGCGCCTCTGGAGGGAAGAACATCACAGGGCCGTGATCGGTTCCGTGCGCGCGGGGGAAGTTCGACATGGCACAGTCACCGCTGACAGGGCTGAGGGTCATCGAAATGGGCTCGCTGATCGCGGGTCCGTTCTGCGGCCAGATCCTCGGGGACTTCGGGGCCGAGGTGATCAAGCTCGAGGATCCCAGGGCCGGCGATCCCATGCGGCAGTGGGGCCGCAGCAAGCCCCAAGGGCTGTCGCCCTGGTGGCCGGTGATCGGCCGCAACAAGAAGTCGGTCACTGTCGATCTGCGGACGGACGAAGGCCGCGACCTGGCCCGGGCCCTGATCGCCAAGGCCGATGTCGTGGTTGAAAACTTCCGCCCCGGCACACTGGAGGCCTGGGGCATGGGCTATGAGGCCCTGTCGGCCGACCATCCGGGCCTGGTCATGGCGCGGGTGTCGGGCTTTGGCCAGACCGGGCCCTATTCGCACCGGGCCGGCTATGCCCTGGTCGGCGAGGCCATGGGCGGCCTGCGTCACATCACCGGCGAGCCGGACCGCAACCCGGCCCGGGCCGGGATCTCGATCGGCGACAGCCTGTCGGGCCTGAATGCCGCCCTCGGGGTGATGATGGCCCTGCATTCGCGGGATCGCACCGGTCGGGGCCAGGTGGTCGATGCGGCCATCTATGAGAGCGTGCTGACTGTGATGGAGAACCTGATCACCGAATATGACCTGACCGGCTATATCCGCGAGCGCTCCGGGGCCGTTCTGCCCGGCATTGCGCCCTCGAACGTCTATCCCACCAAAACCGGCGAGCTGATCCTGATCGGGGCCAACCAGGACACCCTGTTCCGGCGGCTGTGTGACCTCATGGGCCGGCCCGACCTGGCCGATGACGTTCGCTACAAGGATCACGCGGCGCGGGGTGCCCATCAGGGCGAGCTGGACGCCCGGATCGCCGCCTGGACCGCCGATCAGGAGATCGAGACCCTGCTGCCGCGCCTGGAGGAGGCGGGCATCGCCACCGGCCGGATCTATCGCGCGCCGGACATGCTGGCCGATCCGCATTTCGCGGCCCGCGAGTCCATCGTCACCGTGCCGCATCCGGTCTTCGGCCAGGTGAAGATGCAGAACGCCTTTCCGCGCCTGTCGGAAACCCCGGGGGCGGTGCGCTGGACGGCGCCGACCCTCGGCGAACATACCGACGCCGTCCTCAGCGAGGTGGCGGGGCTGAGCGACGCGGCGATCGCGGGCCTGCGGGCGCGGAAAGTGCTTTGAAGGGGTAGAGCCGTCTGACCGCGGCTTCAAAAATCTCCGCTCTCCCCGGCGAAGGCCGGGGCCCAGGTTCAGCCTGAGCCTTTGGAGTGGATGCGCCATCGACCTCGTCAGGGTCGACAGCCTGTCTGGGTTCGATCTGGGTCCCGGCCTTCGCCGGGAAGAGCGGAATCAAAAGGCCCTAGTGCCGCCCCGTCACATCCGCGATGGCCCGGGCGATCTGGTGCACATTGTAGGGCTTGCGGACGATCGGCGCGTCAAAGCCCATGGGTGCGGCCTTGTCTGCATAGCCGGTGGCGAACACGAACGGACGGCCCTCGCGGCGCAGGATCTCGGCCACCGGCGCGACGGACTGGCCATTGAGGTCGGCATCGAGCACCGCCACGTCGAAGTCCTGGTCCAGCATCGACAGGGCCTCGCCCAGTTCGGCGGCGCAACCGACCACCACCACCCCGGCATCTTCCAGCCCGGCTTCCAGCTCCAGGGCCAGGAGCAGGGAGTCCTCAACGATCAGGACCCTCAGTCCGGCTATGGCGCCGGGCCGGATGTTTTCATCGGCGGCGATCAGGGTCTCGACGATCCGTTCGGGCGCGGCGGCCTTTTCCGGTTCCGGCGGCGGGCCGCTGGCCAGGGCCTCGGGCGCGGCCTGGATCAGGGCGCTGACCCCGCTGCGGCGATAGTCGATCCGGGCGCTGCCGCCCAGTTCACGGCCCACCACGTCCTCGACGAGGGTCGCGCCAAAGCCGCGGCTGACCGGCTCGCTGGCGGGCGGGCCACCGCTTTCAAGCCATTCCAGCGCAAAGCCGCCCTCGGGCGACCGCCGCCAGACCACCTCGACCTTGCCGTTCTCGGTCGACAGGGCCCCGTACTTGACCGCATTGACGGCCAGTTCGTGCAGGGTCAGGGACAGGGCCGAGGCCGCGCGGGGCGTCAGGAACAGTTCGGGCCCGTCCCAGCGGGTCTGGGTCGGGGCCAGACCGCCCAGCTCGGCGGCGGCGATCCGTGCCAGGGTGGCCCCCCGCCAGCGGGCGGCGCTGAGCAGGTCGTGGGCCGAGCTCATGGATTTCAGCCGGCCGGCAAAGGTCTTGAGGAACACGTCGAGGGACGACGACTTGCGGGCCGAATGGGCAGCGACCGACTGCACGACCGCCAGCAGGTTCTTGATGCGATGGTCCAGCTCGGCCAGCAGGCTCTCGCGCTGCTCGTCCTGCTGCTTGCGGTCGGTGATGTCCTGGATCACGCCGATCAGACGGGTATGGTCACCCACCGCGTCGGGCATCATCACCCCGGCGGCACGGTTCCACTGCACCCGCCCCTTGTCGTCAGGATTGCGGCGGAACTCGACCTCATAGCGGCCGCGCTTGCGGAGCTGTTCGTCCACGCCCCGCTGGATCTCGGCCCGGTCGTCGGCATGGACATAGCGGAACAGGGCCTGGCCGTCCTCGGCGGGGATCACGCCGACGGGCAGGTTGGCGATCTTGGCCAGGCGTGGACTGATCCGGTAGATGTCGAGGGTGCGGTCCCATTCGAACTCGCCCAGGCTGGCTGCGCCAATGGCCAGGGCCAGGCGTTCGGTGTCCAGCGAGCGCAGCCCGGGGGGAACAGGTTCTGCGGGGTCGTGGAGCAGGGCCTCCATGGCCAGGGCCGCGAGATCGGTCAGGGCCTCGAGCGCCTCGGCCCCCGGCTCGGCTCGCGGACAGGCGTCCTCAACGGCCAGATAGCCCACGACGGAGCCGTCGGGATGGATCAGCGGTGCGCAGGCGAAGAACCCGCCAGGGCCATGGGCCTGGCCAAGGGCCGCCAGGCTGGCGTCCGCGCCGGCGGTCTGGCCGAACAGGGGTTCGCGCCGGGCGATGAGCTGGTCAGCCGCCGAGCCGGCACGCGGTCGCACGCTGTCCTGACCGCCGCCGAAACTGGCCTTGCAATGCAGTTGGGCCCCGCCGATCAGCCACAGGCTGGCGCGCGGGACATGCAGCCGGCCCGCTGCCAGGCGCATCAGGCGCGCAAAACGTGGATCGTCGCCGGCACGCTCAAAGGCCTTCAGCGCCTGGGTGGCGCGAAGCCTGCCGGCTTCCCTGTCGGCATCGGTTGTGGAACGGGCGTCGTCCATGCTTCGACCATAGACCGGCTTCGCGTCAGACGCGAGTGCTGATACAGATTCCGCAGTGGTGAAGCTTTGTCCCGCGCGCTATCATGGAACCGCTCGGCGGGGCTCCGCGTTCACCGGGCTGACAAACTGGCCGCCCGCCTTACGGGCCGCGTCAAGAACCGGAGATGACCATGCCTGCTGATGCGCTGAAGACCGCCGCCAAGGACGCCGAGAAGGTGAAGAGCGCAGCCGCTGCAGGCGTCGAACACGCTGAACAGAGCTTCGTCGAGGCCGCTGCTGCGGCCAAGGCCTCGCTGGCCGAAGCCGCCAAGCGCGTTGAAAAATCGGTCGCCGAAGGTCTGGATACCCTGCGGGCCCAGAGCCGTACCTATTCCGACACCGCCGGCCAGCAACTGGACGACGCCCAGCGCTATGTCACCGAGCGGGTGCGCGAACGCCCCCTGACCGCCACCCTGGCCGGTCTCGGCGTGGGCGTGCTGATCGGGCTGCTGCTCGCCGGCAACCGCAACAACAACCGGTGATTTTCGAAAAGACCCTGATGACGCTTGCAGCAGCGGCGGCCATAGCGGCCGCGGCCGCCGTCGGCGTGTTCGCTGCCGCCTTCGCACTCTATGCGGTTGTCGAGACCTGGCTGGGCCCGGCCGGAGCCGCCGCCGTGGTGGCGGCCGTGGCCGCCCTGATTGTGGCGGTCGCCGGCCTGCTGGCGGCCCGCAAGGCCGAGTATCGCCAGGCACCCCCGGCCGGCGCGACGCCGGACGCCTTCAGCTTTGCGGAGAAGGTCGTTGATGTGGTCAAGGACCGGCCCCTGCTGTCGCTCGGCGCGGCCCTGGCGGCCGGTGTCTTCGCGCTGAAAAATCCGACCCTGACGGCGGCCGTTGCCAAGGCCTTCATGGAAACCCGGCAACCGCCCCGCTAGATCCCCGTTCGGCGTTCCCATCCTCCTCCTCCCCCCTCCAGGGAACGCCTTCCCATGGAGTAAGCATGTATAAGCTGCCCGAGCTTCCCTATGCCTATGAAGCACTGGAGCCGATCGTTTCGGCCAACACCCTCCACTTCCACCACGACAAGCACCATGCGGCCTATGTGACGGCGCTGAACGGCCTGCTGGACGGAAACGACCAAGGCAGCCTGGAGGCCGTCATCCGCGCCGCCGGGCCGGGCAAGGTGTTCAACAATGCCGCCCAGGCCTGGAACCACGCCTTTTTCTGGGACGCCATGAGCCCGGACAAGACCGCGCCCGGTGCAGACCTGGGGGCGGCGATCAGCCAGGTCTTTGGCGACATGGCAGGCCTGAAGACCGCCTTCGTCACCGAGGGTGTCGGCCATTTCGCTTCGGGCTGGGTCTGGCTGGTCGTCGAAGGCGGCACCCTGAAGATCATCTCGACCCATGATGCGGCTACCACCGTGACCCAGGACGGCGTGACCCCCCTGCTGGTCTGCGACGTCTGGGAGCACGCCTACTATCTGGACCACCAGAACAATCGGAAGGGCTTCCTCGAGGCCTGGTTCGACAGCCTGGCTAACTGGTCCCTGGCCGACCGACAGTTCGCGGCGGCCAAGGGCGAGGGTGAGGCCTGGGCCTATCCGGCTCCGCAATAGCCAAACAGACGGCAACGGCGCGGCCCCCGGGGTCGCGCCGTATTGCGGGTCAGGCCGCCGGCCGCCGATCAAAGGCCCAGCTGCGCCAGACCGTGAAATCCGCCTTGCCGAAGGCTAGGGCCGTCACGCGGATTTCGCCGGGATCGATCTCGATGAGGTTGAAACTGGGCGGCACGCCCCGCTCGCGCAGCGACAGGGTGCCGGACACCACGGCCAGGGTCCGGCCATCGCCGAACGGATAGGGTGCCGCGAACGGCGTATGGATATGGCCTGACAGCACCAGATCGGCACCGGCCCCCGTCAGGTGGCGGGCGGCGCGGCGACCACCGTGCACCTCACTGCTCATCGGCTCGCCGGTCAGTTCCATCAGGGGATGATGGCAGACGACAATCCGGGCATCCCCGGCGGCTGTGGCCAGCCGGCCTTCGAGGTGGCGGATCTGGCGGACCGAGATCGCGCCCTTGGACCAGTTCCAGCGTAGCTGTGCGCGGCGGGCAGTATTGACGCTGAAGACCGACAGGCCCGGTGCCTGCCAGGCGGTGCCGTCAGCGGGCCCGAACCGGGCTTCATAGCGCCGCCAGGGCGTGATCAGGCGCTCAACCAGCTCGCCGGGCCCGGCATAGGGGGTGTCATGATTGCCCGGTGTGGCGAACAATTGGCCGGGCGCGCGGTCAAGCCAGGCCCGGGCGGCGGCGAACTCCGCCTTCGCGCCGTCGCGGGTCAGGTCACCGGCCACCACCAGCAGGTCGGGCTTCTCCTGGTGAAACCAGGCGAGGGCCGCCTCGACCGCCGCCGGGTTCTCGCCGCCGAAATGCAGGTCCGACACCTGGATGATCTTGAAGGTTCTGGTCACGCGGGCAGGGACACTGCCCGGAAGGCCCTGGGGCGAAAGCGGATCTGGACCTCGGAGGGCAGCCGGATCGGCTCGCCGTCGAGAATGGCGGGGATCTGACCGGCGGCCCACACCCGGCCCACCCGGCAGCGCTCGACCCTGACCGAGGGATCATCGCGCCAGTCGCCGGTCAGGGCACTGAAGCCCAGGCGAAAGGCCTCGATGGCATTGGCCGGATCCAGGGCCGCCGCCTCCAGGGCCCGTTCGTCCTCGTCCAGGCCCAGGGAGACCAGGGGACACATCAGGGTCAGGGCCTCGGCCTTCTGTCGCGGGCGACCATCCAGGGAAAAGCGCAGGCGGCCTGAAAAGGCCCGGCGAAAGGCCCGGTGGGCCCGTTGCAGGGTCAGGCCCAGCTTGCCGGCCCGGGCCGCCTCGCGGGCGTCGGCCCACAGGGCCGGGCTGCCAAGGATCGCCGCCACAAAGAACAGGTGCCCTTCGACCTCGCCGCCGGAGACCATGCGCGGCGTCCCTTCGGTCAGGCAGGCCGCCATGGCCTCGGGCCAGGAGCGGTCGCCATAGAAGGCGCGCGGCAGCATGTTCATGGTCCCGCCGGGCAGGGGGGCGATGGGCGGCCCGTCAGGACCCGACAGTTCGGCCGCCGCTCGCGCCGTGCCGTCGCCGGCGATCAGATAGATCGCGTCCGGGCCGGAATCGATCACCTCGCGCAGACAGGCCAGCAGGTCGTCGCCGGGCACATGCACCGACCCGGCCACGCCATGGTCGGCGAGGAGGCGCTCAGCCACGGCCGGCGCATCGACCCCGACAGAGCCGGCCGCGACATTGGCGATGATCTCGATGCGCCGCATGGCTGCTCCGCTGCAAGGCCCCGGTCTCTAACGGCCAAGCTTTGCAGGGGTTCCTGCCAAAGAGGGCTGGCTCCGCGCGCCGCAGACTGGCGGACGGTCGTGTCGAGAGAGGGGGGGGTGCGGAGGCAGCAGGTCAGCTTGCGCTGGCCTCAAGTCGGGGGGGCGTCGCCGCCTCCGCATCATCAAAACGCGATGGGGGAAGCCTGGTTCCGCAAGCGGTCACTTTTTCCGGGCGGGGGAACGCGGCTCGGACAAGGCCGCCCGTCCAGCCCGGTCACGGAACAGGGCGGGGCTGCGAACGTTGTCTGGGTGACGGTCAACCGGGCCGTTGGTGAAGCAAGAGAGCGTATCGTGACCAGTCGCGACCGGGCCGAACAGGGCGGGATGATTTTCTACACGCTGCCGACCCGACGCCAGAGAGCGGCCCGAACCCGCTTCCTGGCTCTGATGGTGATCGCGGCCATGGCGCTGTCGGCCGGGGTTATCCAGGCCTTCAATTCGCGACCGCCGCCGGTCGAGATCCTCGCCTTCGCCCCGACCCAATGACAGTAACAAGGAGTACTCCATGACTGCCGACATTCAACCAAGTCCGCCCCGCCTCAACGCCACCCGGGCGCGACAGGGCCGCTGGGGACAGCACATTTTCTGGATCCTGGTCGTCTCGACCGTCCTGGCGGCCCTCGCCCTGTTCGGGGCCTGGGGCTTCCGGGCCGATGATCTGGCGTCGGTCGAACACAACAACGGCGTCAAGAGCCCGGCCGAGGCCCAACGCTATGACACACCGCAAAGCCCGGCGCGCCAGAGACCGGCCGGCTGAGTCCGGCCCGATCGCCTCTTCCCGGTCACCAACGGCTCGCCTCGCGGGTGGCCGTTGGTGACATCGGGATCAGGCGGCCTTGCGGCTGCGGCGGGGATGGAAAAACAGCGCCTGGCCGATCGCCGCCTTCACCGTTTCCGGCTGGAAGGGCTTGGTGATCAGGAAGGTGGGTTCCGGCCGCTCACCGGTCAGCAGGCGCTCGGGGAAGGCCGTGATGAAGATCACCGGCACGTCGAGACGGGCCAGGATGTCCTTGACTGCGTCGATGCCGGATGAGCCGTCGGCCAGCTGGATGTCGGCCAGGACCAGGCCCGGCATCTGGCGCGACACGGCCTCCAGAGCTTCACTGCGGGTGGCGGCGATATCAGTGACCTCATGGCCCAGTTCGCGGACCAGGGCCTCGATGTCCGCGGCGATCACCGGTTCGTCTTCGATGATCAGCACGGTGGTGGCCAGTTCGGCGTCGATCTCGGTCTGGGCCTCCGAGATCAGGCGCTCGACGTCGCCGAAGGCGCAGCCGAGAATCTGGGCGGCCTCGGTCGGGGTGAAGCCTTCCAGGGCGGTGAGCAGGAAGGCCTGGCGCGAGCGCGGCGCGATCCGCATCAGCCGCTGTGAGGCGTCATCGGCGGGCGAGGCGCGATCGTCCTGGCGGGCCTCAAGCTGGGCACCGGTCGACAGCCAGATCGCATGGAAGACGTGATAGAGCGCGACGCGGGGCGACAGGCCGGCGTCCAGCGAGCGGTCGCCGGAGGCCAGGGCCTCAAGCGCGACCCGGACATAGTGATCGCCGGTGGCCTGGTCGCCGGTCAGGGCGCGGGCGTAGCGACGAATATAAGGCAGATGCGGTGCCAGCCGGGCAAGCAGACTCATGACCCCTCCCGATGCGGTGTCGTCGTAAAGAATGCGAAGTCATGACCAAGCTGGGCCATTCCAACCCGACTAGAACGCGGTCTTGGGAAGCCGGTTCCGCCTTTTGTGGAATTTTGCCAATCTAGGGCCAAGCTTGTGGAACCCGATACGGAAACTCGCGTTGTCGTCTGGCAGGACCATAATCGGCCAAAGGGGGCGGACACCGCAGGTTTGCGGTGTCGTCGAGGACATGATCGAACACGTACCCATGGAAGATCACCGCATGCGCGGCACCGCGCTGGACGAAACGCGCCTGCGCCAGCAGGCCATCGGCGTGAAGCTGCGCCAGATGTTCGACGAGGTCGTCAATGAGGCGGTCCCGGACGAATTCCTCGAGATCCTGCGAAAGGCAGACCAGCCGGCCGGCGAGCCATGAGCCCGCCGGACACGGAAGCCCAGGTCGGTCGCTCGCCCTTTGACCCGCCGCGCGATCAGGCCTTCAAGCGCGAGCTGGTGAAGCTGATCCCCCATCTGCGGGCCTTTGCCCGGACCCTGACCGGGGATCCGACCGCTGCCGACGACCTGGCCCAGGACGCCATGATGAAGGCCTGGGACGCGCGGGCCAGCTTCCAGCTGGGCACCAATATGAAGGCCTGGACCTTCATGATCCTGCGCAACCAGTTCTATTCCGAAAAGCGGCGGTCCTGGCGTCAGAGCCAGCTTGACCAGGAAGCCGCCGAGCGGACCCTGGTGGCGGTCGATGACCCGGAGGCCCCGGTCGCCCTGGACGAATTGCGTCTGAGCCTGGCCATGCTGCCGGCCGAGCAGCGGGAAGCCCTGATCCTGGTCGGGGCCGGTGGCTTTGCCTATGAAGAGGCCGCCGCGATCTGCGGCTGCGCCGTGGGCACGGTCAAAAGCCGGGTGAGCCGGGCCCGTCGGGCGTTGCAGGCCATTCTCGAGGCCGGGGCCTATGATCGCGACGGCCGATCGGCGGGCGAGGCCATGGGTTCGATCCTGGCCGATGCGGAGCGCCTGAGCTCCCTGCGGTGAGAGCCTTTCGTCGCCCGGGCGCGGAGGCTGTAAACTCGATCCGCGTGCGGCTGGCGGTGGCCCTGTTTATCGCCCTGCTGCCGGTGCTGTTGCTGGGCGGACTGCAATCGGTCTTTGCCTTTCGGGCCGAGGCGGATCTGCGCCGGCAAAGCCTGGAACTGGCCGCCGGCCGCAGTGCGGCCATTGCCCGGGCCCGGATCGAGGCGGCCGGGGTTCTGCTCCAGACCCTGGGTCCCGGTTCGGTGGGCCTGGAATGCGCCCAGCGCCTGGCCGATGTGCGCAAGCGCCTGCCGGGCTATGCCAATCTGGTGCGGTTCGACGCCCGGGGCCGGGTGGTCTGCGCCGCCGGAACCACGCCGCTCGACCGCCAGAGGGCCGGACGGATCTGGTTTCGCGAACTGGCGGCCGGTTCCAGCCTGGTGGTGGCCAGTTCACCGGGCGCCGTCTATGCGGCCGAACCGTCAGTGGTCGCCGCCGTGCGGGCCGACGGTCCGGACGGCCGGTTCGACGGGGCCATGGTCGCGGTCCTGACCCTGCGCAGCCTGCGCCTCGAAACGGCCAACCGCTTCATGCCCGAAGGGGCCGAGATTGCCCTAGTCGACTCGCATGGAGCGGTGTTTGCCTCCACCGAGGCCGGGGCCTTCGACACGCCGCCCCAGGGCTGGCGGGAGACGGCCTACCAGCGCGGGGCGGTGCAGTGGTCCGGCCGGGATCGCCAGAACCGCCGCCGGGTCTATTCCGCCGCGCCCCTGACCGAGAGCGGGGTCTTTGTCCTGCTGTCGGCCCCCGCGCCGGGCCTGCTGTCCTGGGCCTGGATCAATCCGATCTCGCGCCTGATCCTGCCCCTGCTCGCCTTTGGCCTCGCCCTGGGCGCGGTGCTCTATGCCACCGAGCGCGCGGTGATCCGCTGGATCGTCTATTTGCAGCGGGTGGCCGCCATCTATGCCCGGGGGCGGTTCACCGTCCGGCCCCTGCAGGCCAAGCGGGCCCCGCCCGAGATCCGCGAACTGGCCGCCACCCTCGACGACATGGCCGCGGCCATCGTCGCCCGGGACGCCTCGTTGATGGACAGCCTGGCCGAGAAGGACGCGCTGATGCGCGAGATCCATCACCGGGTGAAGAACAACCTGCAGATCATCACCTCCCTGCTCAATCTGCAGCAGCGGGCCCTGGCTGATCCGGCGGCCCGGGCGGCGATGAACGACACCCGCCAGCGGATTACCGCTCTGGCCCAGATCTATCGGGCCCTCTATCACGGACCCAATCTAAAGCAGGTGGACCTGCGCGCCTTTCTCGAGGAGCTGACGGCGCAGGTGCTGATCGGCGAGCGGTCCGGGACCGGCTGCGTGCACACCCGGGTCCATGCCGACCCCCTGGTCATCGATCCCGATCGGCTGGCCCCCATTGCCCTCTTTGCCGTCGAGGCGATCTCCAACGCCCGGAAACATGCCTTCGCCGACCGGGGCGGGACCCTGTCGGTGCATTTCGTCGTGCGTGGAGACGAGGCCGAACTGTCGATCGGCGACGACGGCCCCGGCCTGCTGGAAGGGCTGGGCGAGGGGGTTGGCCGTACCCTGATGACCGCCTTTGCCCGTCAGCTTCGCGGCCAGGTCAGTTTTGAGGCCAGCCCCGGGGGCGGCCTGCTCGTCCGCCTGGTCTTCCCGACGCCGCAGCTTCCGGCCCCGTCCGGAACCTAGCGTCACCGGGGGCGTTTTCTGGGGCGACACTAGGTCCCAGGCCCAAACGGGCCAGTCCACCGGAGAACATCATGCGCAAGTTCATCATCCTGGCCGCTCTCGCCGCCAGCCTGTCGGTCGCTGCCTGCAATACCGTCGAAGGCGCCGGCAAGGATGTCTCATCGGCCGGCAAGGCGGTAACCGACACGGCCAAGGACGCCAAGAACTAGGACCTCCGGGTCCGGGACACGATCAGGCTCGCAACGCCCCGGGGCGTTGCGGGCCTTTTTTCTGGGATGAACTGGCCTCAGGCCGCCGCTTCGGCCTGGCGGGCGGACCGGCGGACAAAGACCCCGGCCTGGTCTGAAGCTTCGAACAGCTCTGTGGCCGCGAAGGGCAAGGCATCGTCCGGGCCCAGCACCAGGACCCCGTCATCGGCCAGGCGCGCGGTCAGGCTTTCGATGATCCGGCCATGATACGAGGGCTCAAGGCCGTCCAGCACATGGCGCAGCAGGATCACATCGAACCGGCCGAGGGCGGACAGGTCGCTGAGCAGGTTGATCCGCTTCCAGCGCACGGACTGACGAATGCGCGGCGAGATCTCCCAGGTGTCGTCCTGGTTGGCGAAGTGCTTGACCAGCTGGGCGATGGGCAGGCCGCGCTGGACCTCGAACTGGGTGTAGAGGCCGCTCTGGGCCTTTTCCAGGCAGCGTTCCGACAGGTCGGAGCCGAAGAATTCGAATTTCGCGCCTGGCTCGACATCGCGGCAGTCACCGGCCGCCATGGCCAGGGAATAGACCTCCTGGCCGGTCGAACAGGCAGCGCTCCACAGCCGGATCGGCTGGTCGCGACGGGCCCTGGACAGGGTCGGGAGCACCGTGTCGCGCAGATGGGCAAAGACCGCGCGGTCGCGGAAGAACTGGGTCTCGTTGAAGGTCAGGGCCTCGATGACCGCCCAGATCAGGCGCTCCTCGCGCTTGCTGCGCAGGGTGGCCATCAGGGCATCGATCGAATCGAAGCCTTCGCGGCGAGCCAGGGGAGCCAGGCGGCTTTCGACCACATAGGTCTTGTCGACATCGATGTGGAGGCCGGCGCGGGCGCGGCCGAGGGCGGCCAGGAGTTCCATGTCTTCGGACGTCACAGCAGGCCCGCCTCGGCGAACTTCGCCGCGATGATCTCGCCGTCAAACGGCTTCATGATGTATTCGTTGGCTCCGGCCTCGAGGGCCGTGCGGATATGGTCGACGTCGTTCTCGACCGTGCAGAACACCACGGTCGGTCCGTCGCCACCCGGCTCGTTGCGCAGCTGGCGCAGGAATTCGATGCCGTTCATCACCGGCATGTTCCAGTCGAGCAGAACAGCATCAGGCATGGCGGCGCGACACCACGCGAGGGCCTCCATGCCATCGGCGGCCTCGGCGATCTCAAAGCCGATGTCCTCGAGGACCCGGCGGGCAACCTTGCGGATCACCCGGCTGTCGTCGACCACCAGACAGGTCTTCACGGCATGCTCCAATCCCAGACACCCATCGTCGGGCACCGAGGTTAAGGAGCGGTGAGCATGAGCCCCGAAAGGCGCGCTAGCCTGTGGATCAGGGTCAGGCCGGGACCCAGCAGGCCAGGCTGATGCGATCCTCGGCCGCCTCGACGGCGACCTGACCGCCCGCAGCCCGCACCAGGGCGTGCAGATAGGCCGCCTGCACCCAGGGTCCGCCGAGCCCTTCGGTCAGGGCCTCGCCGCGCAGGCCGGCCAGGACCTCGGGCCGCAGGCGGGCGCGGTTGCCGACGGCGTCGGCGGTGATCAGGAACCGGCCCTCGGCCGTGATCCCCTTCAGGGTGGCGATGCCACCGGCCGGCAGGGCGCTGGCGGCCAGCTGGGCGATATTGAGCACCGCCCGGGCCGCAGCCTTGTTGATCGCCTGGGATTCAATGGCCCAGACCATCTGGGGCCGCACATGGTCGAACACGCCCTGGGCCAGTTTTTCGAGCTCGCGCGAGTCGAAGGCCTCCGCCGAGGCCGAGGCCCCGAAGGCGACGCGGCAGAACTGCAGCAGGTCGGCCAGCTTGCGGGCCGAGGAGGAGATCAGGCTCATGGCGTCTTCGCGCATGTCCTGGGCCGAAGGGTCTTCGAGCAGGTCGAGGCCCGAGACGATGGCGCTGGCCGGACTGATGAAGTCGTGACACAGGCGGGCGGCCAGCATGGCGGCGAAGTCCGGCCCGTTGACGTCAACGGTCGTGGTCGGGGCGGGCTCGAGGGGCGTGTCGGTCATGAGGCCGGAGTTTGGCGTGATTTGAGGCTTTGGCAAACCGGTCGCGCGGCTTATCAGGGCTGCGTCATGGATCCGTTTCTCGAGCCTGGCGTCTTGGTGCGCCACCCTGACCAGCCCGACTGGGGCCTGGGACAGGTGCAGTCGGTGATCGGCCATCGCGTGACCGTCAATTTCGAAGACGCCGGCAAGCAGACGATCGACGCCCAGCGCGTGACCCTCGTCTATGTCGGCGACGACCCCAGAGGGTCGTGATGAGAGGAAGTTTTATGGCCGCGTCCGATCTGTCACCCGCCGACCTGCCCCTCGCGGACTGGGGCCGGGCGCTCGCCCTGATCTGCGAGGAGGCCGCGACGGTCATCCTGCCGTTCTGGCAGACGGAGCTGAATGTCGAGCACAAGGCCGATTCCAGCCCGGTGACCGAGGCCGACAAGGCCGGCGAGATCCTGATCCTCAAGCGGCTGGCCGAGGTCTTCCCCGGCGTGCCGACGGTGTCGGAAGAGCATGCCAGCGAATATGGCGCGCCGGAGGATATCGGCCCGCGCTTCTTCCTGGTCGATCCCGTCGACGGCACCAAGGCCTTCGTGCGCGGCGATCCCAGCTTCACGGTCAATATCGGCCTGATCGAGAACGGTGTGCCGGTGGCGGGGGCGATCGTGGCCCCGGCCACGGGCGAAGCCTGGTTCACCACCGCCGACGGGGTGCTCAAGCGCCAGGCTCCTGGCGGTGCTGACGCCCCGGTCCAGGTCCGCCCCTGGCCGCAGGGCGCGGCCGTGGCCCTGGTCAGCCATACGATGAAGCCGGAACGCGCCGCAGAACTGGCGGCCCAGTACGGTTTTGACCTGCGCACGCCGATGGACAGCTCGATCAAGATGTGTCGCATCGCCGAGGGATCGGCTGACATCTATCCGCGCCATGGTCCGACCATGGAATGGGATACGGCGGCCGGCCACGCGATCCTTGTCGCGGCCGGCGGCCGGTTCACCGCACCGGACGGCGAGGCCTTTGTCTATGGCAAGGCCGACCAGGGATTCCGCAACGGCTGGTTCGTGGCGCGGGGTAAATAACAGCCCTCTCCCTATGGGAGAGGGTCTTCTATTCGCGACTCCGTCGTCAGGATGGTCCCGGCGGAGGCGGCGATGATGCAGCCTATGGCCAGCCATTGCAGCGGGGCCAGGCGTTCGCCCAGCAGGGCCAGGCCGGCCAGGGCTCCGACCGCCGGTTCGGCGCTGAGCATGACGCCGAAGCTGCGCTTGGGGATGCCCTTCATGGCGATCATTTCCAGGGAGTAGGGGATGGCACTCGACAGCACCGCCACCATCAGTCCCATCAGCAGCCAGCGCGGATGGAACAGCTCGGCGCCGGCGCTGACCAGGCCGACAGGCACGACGATCAGGGCCGCCGTGCTCATGCCCAGGGCCACGGTACGGCCCGCATGCAGATGGCCGGTGCGCTTGCCCAGCACGATGTAAAGCGCCCACATCACCGCCGCCGCCCCGGCAAAGCCGACCCCGACCGGGTCCAGGCTGCCGGCTCCGGCCTTCAGGGGCAGAAGCAGCAGCAGGCCCAGGACCGCCAGGCTGATCCAGACGAAATGGATGAGCTTGCGCGAATACAGCAGGGCCAGACCCAGGGGCCCGGTGAACTCGATGGCGATGGCCAGGCCCAGGGGGATGGTCCGCAGCGACATGTAGAAGCAGAGGTTCATCAGACCGATGACCGCGCCATAGAGCGCCACCGTCTTCAGGTCGGTCCGGGTCAGGGGGTGGCGCCAGGGCCGCCAGAGCGCCAGCAGCACCAGGGCGGAGAAACCGACCCGGTAGGCCGTGGTGCCTGTGGCCCCGATGGCGGGAAACAGCTGCTTGGCGAAGGAGGTCCCGACGCACAGCGTCACGATCGCCCCGAACAGGGCGGCATAGGGGGTGATGGATTTGAGGGTCAGCCCGGACATGGGCCGTTCTTAGGGAACCTGGGGCGGTGGTTCCAGTGCGGTAAATACTGGCCCCCTCCGGGCCTGCGGCCCTCCTCCCCCGGAGGGGGAAGATGAGTTCATCCGCCCCCTACGGGGGCGGACGGCTGCGCAGCAGCCCGGTGGGGGCAAGTCCTTGAATCGCTACTTTTTCATCCAGCCGCCGTCGAGCGGCTTCCAGTAGTAGCCCGGGGCCAGGCGGCTGTAGAGTTGCTTGGCGGTGGCCTGGCCGGCGGCTTCGGGGGTCACGCCGGTGCGGGCGGCGATCTCCTTGTAGGCGGCGGCACGGCCGATATTGATCTCGGCGACCGAGGCGCGCAGGGCGTCGTCGCCCCCGGCCACGATACCGAGATAGCCGTCGGCCTGTTCACCCACCACGCCGGCCGCCTTGGCGGCGTCAACAGTGGCCTTGGCGGCGGAGGACTGGGCCAGGACGGCGCCTGTGCCCAGAGCGGTCAGGGTCAGGCCCAGGGCCAGAACCGTCAGTGTCTTGCGCATCATCTCGGGTCCAGTCCTAGAACAGGTTGGGGTTTTGCTGGATCAGGCTCTGGACTTCCTTGTCCAGACGCACCCGGACGTCGGCGTCCAGCTTGGCGTAGATATTGATCGGGTCGACCTTGACGCGGATCGTCGGCGTGCAGGCGGCCAGCGCCCCCGTCGCGATCAGGCCCAATAGCAGGGCGCGCTTTTTCATGCGGGTGTCTCCAAGTTCGGGTGGACGGTGACCGGTCATGGCTGAACCGGGTCTGAACGGGTCTCGTTTGGGTCTTCACCCCGGTAGGCGCGTCGCCAGGCCGCCAGCAGGTCATCGAGATTCAGCGAGGTGTCGAGGGTCAGGTCGACGGGCGTCCTGGCCGGCAGGGCGATGCGCTTGTTGAACGCCTTGCCGCGCAAAAGGTCCAGCAGTCCGATCCGGGCCTTTTCAGCGACCTTGGGATCGTGCTCGCCCTTGATGTGGAACAGGATCGCCAGCCGCCCCTGGTCGGTGCTGTTGACGCTGGCCTCCAGGGTCGTGAACGACAGGTTCTCCATGGCCTGATAGGCGAAGTCCTGAATGGCATTGACGGGGGCTGCGGCCGGGGCGGGCGCGCCGGGACTGTCGCCGCCCGGGGCCTGGACCCCGGCCTGAACTCCGCTCAGGGCCGCGCGCGACAGGGCCAGGCGGCCCGGACGGATGGCGGTGATCCGGCCCTCCAGCAGGCGAAAACCCTTGGGGCCGAGCTCGAACGGCAGCCGACCGTCGACGACGGCGTCCAGCTGGATCTTCTCGACCAGGGACGAGGCGGCGATCAGTTCGCCCAGATCCATGTGCTGGACGACAATTACCCCCCGGATCGGCTGGCCCGGCTCCAGGGAGACCTCGGTCGGCTCGATCGAGACCCGGCCCTTGGCGGCCTCGAACACGGCCGAGTCGATCTGCAGCGCCTCGGACCCGAGGCGGAAGGCGGCGGCAAATCCGTCCAGCGGCACGAAGGCGTCGATCCGGCTGACCCTCAGCCTCTGGTCGGGCGCACTGACCAGGGGTGCCAGGCTGGTGAAGTCGATCTTGCCCTGCAGGTCGGCCACGACGCCGATCGGGCTGGTGAAGTCGAGAGGGCCGACCGAAAGCCGTCCCGAGCTCCGCATGCCGTCGGCGTCCCAGACGAACAGGCCGGTCAGGCTGGCGGGACCGGTGGCCTGTCTTGCCCCGGCGGCCAGCGGCGACAGTTCGCCGGGTTGCAGGCCGTCCGGCTGGAAGGCCAGTCTGGAGGCATCGAGCTCGGCCCGGCCTCGCGCCTGGGCGACGTCGTGGCGCAGGGTGATCCGGCCCAGGGGCTGGCCGAGCGGGGTGGCGGCGTCGAGGCCGCCGGTCCAGAGGCCGTTCGATAGGGCGAGGCGACCGGTGGTCCGGATCGGATTGAACCGCCGGCCTTCGGCGACATCGCGCAATGTGCCCTGATCCAGGCGAACCTCGGCGCGCATCGACCCGCCGGCATTGTCGGCGCTCAGGCTGCCGGCCCCGCCCTCGACGCTGGCCTGGGCCTCGTCCAGCGAGACGGTCAGGTCGCTGAAGCGGGCGGCGGTGGTCCAGAGACCGCTCTCGACGGTGAGCAGGGGCCCGGACCCGGCGCAGAGGGTCGCGCCGGGGTGCGAGAGAGGCGTATCCCCCATGCGCAGGCGCACGGCGGTCAGGGGCTGGCAACGGGCCAGGGTGAAGGTGGCGCGCGACCCCGAAACCTTGGCCAGGCCCTCGAACCGTCCCGCCAGGCCCTGGAGCGGCGCGATATCGAACTGGTCGCCGGCCAGGGTGAGGGGCGCGCTCAGGACAAGGCCGTCCCAGCGCCAGTCCGGCACCTCAAGGTCCAGGCTGGGCAGGCCGCCGCCGGACAGGCTGGCGACCAGGTTGCCGTGCATCCGGCCGTCTGCCGCGTCCAGCAGCGGACCCCGGGGCGCGGCGAGGCTGGCCCGAACGCCCGGCGCGGCGTTCAGGCTGATCGGCCGGCTCAGGCCAAGGCGGGTACGGCCGTCGCCCAGGGTCAGGCTCAGGCCCGGGGCCTTGAGCTCGAAGGTCTGCAGGGCCTGGGTGGCGGCGCGGACATCGGCGGGATCGGGCAGGGCACCGGCCAGGCGTTCGGCGTCGGGCCGGGACAGGCCGCTATCGGCCTCCGCCGACCCGGTCAGGTTCAGGTCCGGTCTGCGCAGGAGGCCATCGGTCCGGCCCCGGGCCTCGACCACCAGGCTGGTGAGGGCCAGGCTGCCGCGGGCCGCGCGGCTGGCCCCCAGCTGCAGGGCCAGGGGGCCGCTGGCCCGCAGACCGTCCGGCTCGGCGGCCAGGCTCAGGTCGGACAGCTGCAGCTGCCCCGCTGCCTCCCTCAGGGCGATGCCGCCGGCCAGGGCCTGTTTGGCCTCAGCCTGGATCTGGCCCCGGCCCCGGGCGGCGATCCTCTCGTCCAGGCGCTCGGCCACGAGCTGATCGAAGTCGAGACCGAGGCCGATCTCGCGGGCTTCCAGACCGGGGGCCTGCAGGGCCTGGCCATGGGCCTCGCCGACCATCCGGCCGCTGAAACGGGGCTGGGTCAGGGAGCCGTCCAGAGCGCCGATCAGGGCCAGGCTGGCCGCAGCCCTGTCGCTGCGGATATCGCCCGTCCGGGCCGAGCCGGCCTTGATCATGGCGCGCAGCTCGGCCGGGCCCCTGGCCGAACGGGTCGTCAGGTCGGGATAGGCGATTTCGGCGTCGATCTGGCCCTGGGCGTCTTCCAGTTCGACCGTCTCGGCGACCAGGGCGTCGAGGTCGAAGCGGGCGGTGACGGCCAGGCGGTCGCCGCGCTTGCGGGCTGTCAGCAGGGCGCCGCGCGCCTCGATCAGCAGCTGATCGGTGACATAGCGCGCGCGACCCAACCGTCCGTCGAGGTGCAGCAACTGGCCCTTGTCGAGACTGGCATCGCCGGTCAGGCGGACCAGACCGCCGGGTGTGCGCAGGTCGAGGCGGGCATTCTCGACCAGGATGGCGGGGCCGCCGGGCCCGGACCGGCGCGGGGCCTTCAGCAGGTCGTTGACCAGGGGCTGCAGCGGGCCAAGGTCGAGACCCTGGTCGGTCAGCCTCGCCTTCAGGCGCGGGCGCACCAGGCGCACGGCGCGGGTTTCAAGCGCGAGGCCGCTGCCCGGTTTCGCCCCGGCCATCCAGGGCGCGCGCAGATCATAGGCCACCTCGATCCGCTCTGCCGTGAAGCTGGGATCATTGCGGGGCCCCAGCCGCACCGAACCGGTAAAGCCGCTGGCGTCGAGCTCGTCGACCGTGATCACGGCATCGACGCCGTGCGCCTGCAGCCAGCTCTGGGCCAGGTCGCGGCTGATCTCGCGCCGGCCGCCATGGATCAGCAGGCCGACGGCGATGACACCCAGCATCGACAGCGAAACGGCCTCAAGCCCGGCATCGACCCACCACGCAGAGCGTCGCCGCCCCGGCAGGGGCGGTGGCCCGTCCGGGCTCGAGGGGGCAGGTTGGGTCGTCGGCTCGGCCATCAGGTCCTGGTCTGAATGCAAGCCCCCCGGCTCGGGTTCCTGTCTAGAGGGCCGAGCCTAGCGACGAAAGCCCAGAACATCCTGCATGTCGTAGTGTCCGGGCGGCTGGCTGACGGCCCAGACCGCCGCGGCCACGGCCCCGCGGGCGAACAGGCCGCGGTCAGTCGCCGAGTGCGACAGGGTCAGGACCTCCTCCTCGCCGGCGAAGAGCACGCTGTGCTCGCCGATGATGCCGCCGCCGCGCACGACCGAAAAGCCGATGTCGCCCTCGGTGCGGGGCCCGGTGACGCCGTCGCGGCCCCGGTCGGACACCGCCTCCAGATCGACCCCGCGGCCCTCGGCGGCCGCCTGGCCCAGCATCAGGGCCGTGCCCGAGGGGGCGTCGATCTTGCGCTTGTGATGGGCCTCGAAGACCTCGATGTCCCATTCGCTGGCCGGCAGGGCTGCGGCAGCCTGTTTCACCAGGCCCATCAGCATGTTGACGCCCAGAGAATAGTTGCCCGAGCGGACGATGGCGATCTTGGTCGCCGCCACGTCGATGCGGGCGATCTGGTCGGGGGTAAAGCCGGTCGAGCCGATCACCACGGCCGGCCCGCCGCGTGCCGCACAGGCCTCGGCCAGCAGCACCGAGGCCTCGGGCAGGGTGAAGTCGATCACCGCCTGGGCGGCCTCGAGGGCGACGTCGCGCGTCACCAGGTCCTCGCCGGTCGCCTCGGGACGGTCGAAGCGGGCCACGGCACGGGCCAGGGCGTGGCCGTCCAGGGTTCTGGCGACGGCCTGGCCCATGCGGCCCAGGGCCCCGGCAATGGCGATGTTCACGGGCTTGGTCATGAGTGCCTAGTCACCCATTCTGCGGGCCCCGGTCAATCGCGGATCGACGTCGCGACCGGGGTCTGACGGTCCGGAAGGCCAAGCCCAACAAGCGTTTGCGCCCGTTTTTATCCCGCACGGCAGGTTGTGAGGCCGGAATCCCGCCGCTACGGTGTCGTCACATAAGGGCGCTCCGCATCGACCGGCTCGTCCCCTCCACTGTCATGCAGGACGGAACCGCGGGTTATGAGCGACACCGAGAAGAAGACCTTCACCGACGCTGAAGCGCTGGCCTTCCACCGCTACCCGACCCCCGGCAAGATCGCCATCGTCCCGACCAAGCCGATGGCCACCCAGCGCGACCTGTCCCTGGCCTATTCGCCCGGCGTCGCCGTTCCGGTCCACGCCATCGCCGCCGATCCGGACATGGCCTATGAATATACCTCCAAGGGCAATCTGGTCGCCGTCATCTCCAACGGCACCGCCATCCTCGGCCTCGGCGACCTGGGGGCCCTGGCCTCCAAGCCGGTGATGGAGGGCAAGAGCGTCCTCTTCAAGCGCTTCGGTGACGTTGACTCGATCGATATCGAGATCACCACCAAGGACGCCGACGAGATCATCACGGTGGTCAAGAACATCGGCGTCACCTTCGGCGGCATCAATCTGGAGGACATCAAGAGCCCCGAATGCTTCCGCATCGAAACCGAGCTGCAGGAGCTGCTCGACATCCCGGTGTTCCATGACGACCAGCACGGCACGGCGATCATCTGCGCCGCCGGCCTGATCAATGCCTGCCACATCACCGGCAAGCGGCTGGAGGACGTCAAGGTCGTGCTCAACGGTCCGGGCGCGGCCGGCATCGCCTCGATGGAACTGATCAAGGCCATGGGCGTGAAGGCCGAAAACGTCATCGCCGTCGATTCCAAGGGCGTGCTCTATCGCGGCCGCACCGAGGGCATGAACCAGTGGAAGAGCGCCCACGCGGTCGACACCGACAAGCGCACCCTGGCCGAGGCGGTCAAGGGCGCGGACGTTCTGCTGGGCCTCTCGGCCAAGGGGGCCTTCACCCCCGAGATGATCGCCAGCATGGCCCCCAACCCGGTGATCTTCGCCATGGCCAATCCCGATCCGGAGATCACGCCGGAAGAGGTCCACGCCGTCCGCAGCGACGCGATCATGGGCACCGGCCGCAGCGACTATCCCAACCAGGTCAATAACGTCCTCGGCTTCCCCTACATCTTCCGCGGGGCCCTCGACGTGCGGGCCCGCCGCGTCAATCACGAGATGAAGATCGCCTGCGCCAATGCCCTGGCCATGCTGGCCCGCGAGGACGTGCCGGATGAGGTGGCCGCCGCCTATCACGGCCGCCAGCTGAAGTTCGGCCCGCAATATATCATCCCCTCGGCCTTCGACCCGCGCCTGATCTGGTATGTGCCGCCCTTCGTCGCCCAGGCGGCGATGGACACCGGCGTGGCCCGCAAGCCGATCGAGGACATGGACGCCTATCGCGCCAGCCTCGCCCAGCGCCTGGATCCCACCGCCGGCTTCCTGCAGAAGATCGCCGGGGCCGTGCTGGCCAATCCCAAGCGCATCGTCTTTGCCGAGGGCGAGGACCCGTCGGTGATCCGCGCCGCCTATGCCTACCAGACCGGTGGCTATGGCAAGGCCATCCTCTGCGGCCGCGAAAACCTGGTGGCCGAGAACATGCGCGTCGTCGGCCTCGACCCCGACACCGCCGGCCTCGAGATCATCAATGCCCGCCTGTCGGACCGCAATCCCGACTATGTCGAGGCCCTGTACAAGCGCCTGCAGCGCAACGGCTATCTGAAGCGCGACGTCCAGCGCCTGATCAACCAGGACCGCAACAGCTTTGCCGCCTCGATGGTCATCCATGGCGAGGCCGATGGCATGGTCACCGGCGTCACCCGCAGCTTCGACCAGGCCCTGGAGGATGTGCTGCGCGTGGTCGATCCCGCCCCCGGCGGCCGGATCATGGGCATGTCGGTGGTCCTGGCCAAGGGTCGCACCATCTTTGTGGCCGACACCAATGTCACCGAGCTGCCCGAGGCCGAGGAACTGGTCGAGATCGCCTGCGAGGCGGCCCGCGCCGTCACCCGCCTGGGCTTCAAGCCGCGCGTCGCCTTCATGAGCTATTCCACCTTCGGCAACCCGATGGGCCTGCGCTCGGAAAAGGTCCGTGAGGCTGTGGCCATGCTCGACGAGATGGATGTCGACTTCGAATATGAGGGCGAGATGCCGCCCGAACTGGCGCTGGACCCGGAAAAGCGGGCGAATTACCCGTTCATGCGTCTGACCGACAGCGCCAATATCCTGATCATGCCGGCCATCCACGCCGCCTCGATCTCGACCAAGCTGGTCCAGAGCCTGGGCGGGGCGACGGTGATCGGGCCGGTGCTGCTGGGGCTGAGCAAGTCGGTCCAGATCACGCCGCTGAGCGCGTCGGTGTCGCGGATTTTGAACATGGCGATGATGGCGGCTTATGACGTGCCGGCGGAGGAAGGGTAGGGGGAGTAGCTTGCGCTTAAAACTATCATCGGTTGTTCAAATCGGATTTACTCCCTCACGAGGTAGGGGGCGATAGATGATTACGATAGGAATACGGGCGGCGCCGAAGGAGGTCACCTTCGCCATTTACGACGCGAAGGAAAACGTCGTCATCAATGTTGAGGCCATCAAAATACCCGCCGCTTTGCATTGGCCCGAAAGCTTGAAATATCTGCGAAGCAACCTTCTAGATATTTTAAGAGAGTATAAAATTGATCGAGCGGGCATTAGGCTAGCAGAGACAAATGCCCAATCTGTAAACTATGAACGAGTTCATATTGAAGGTGTAATACAAGAGGCGTTTGCAAGCAGCGAATTGACCGGGTACTATGCGGGGCCGATTGCAACAATCGCAAAACGTGTGGGGGTCGAACGTACTACCATAAAGAAAATGGTGGATGATGGAATCAACCATTTCAATATTGAGGGATGGGGGAAACTTAGCGACAAACAGCGCGAGGCCGTGCTGGCAGCGATCGGAGCGGCCAATGTTTAATGCGCTTACTAAGGCTCAAGTTTCATTCGAGCTTGGAGACGAAATTGGTGGCGAAGGAAAGAATTCTCACACCTATAAAGCACACGATCCGCAGCTTGGCGCCGATATCGTCGTAAAGAAGATAGATAAAACAAGCATCGCCGATCAGGCAGCCTATTTTTCAGAATCTCGCGCTCTATATGCGAGCGCCCATCCTAACGTTGTGCAGGTGCATTACGCTTGCGAAGATGATGATAGCATTTTTGTAGCGATGCCTTTCTACCAAAAGGGATCTGTAAAAAAACTCTTGGGAGATAGGCACGTCACAGTGCGTGAGATTGTGCAGATTGGATGTCAAATCCTGTCAGGGCTGCACAATATTCACTCCAAAGGACTCGTGCATTTCGACATTAAATCTGACAACGTGCTACTTTCTGACCGTGGGGAAGCATTGATATCTGATTTTGGCTTGTCGAAACCACTAAAGAATGGATTTGCTACTCCGGAAGGGATATACGAACCCAACTTCCCTCCCGAAGCGTTGACTACTCATGAATTCGACGCCAGTTACGACGTCTTCCAAACTGGACTGACACTTTACGCCATGTGCGTCGGAATAGCGGCTTACAAAGCCCAATATCTTGCTTACTTTGCGAACGGTTCATTTGATGGTGCACGGTTCGTCGCAGACATTAAAAAGGGCACCTATCCGGACCGTGGCGCGTTCCCTCCGCATATTCCCGCTCGGTTGAAAAAGATCGTGAAGAGATGTCTCGAGGTAAATCCAAAGGACCGGTACGGGGCCGCCCTCCATGCGATGAACGATTTAGCCCAGGTGGAGGGCGCCGAGTTGGATTGGCTATATTCCGAGAAAAATGGCGACCGACTCTGGAAAAAGTCCACAGACGACTCCACCTACGAGTTCACGGTTTCTTCCGATTCATCCTCGAAACTGGTTAAGTCCGTTAATGGCGGCGCTTTCAGAAACCAAACTGCCGGCTCGATGAAGGCACCTACTGCCAGAGATATCTCAAGGATTTTAGGCACCTACTAGGTGATGTCGAAAACCAAAAATAATCCTGCGGCTTATCGACAACGCGCGGACATTGCGAAGCTCGCGTCTTCGCCTGGCAGCAAAACTGTGCCTAAGCGTTTGCCTAAATCGAAGCAGGCGTTGCTCGTTTCTTTGTTTGGAACGGCAGGCAACCAGAAGGCTGGATACGTGCCTTTTGGACGCTTAGTGCGCAAGTGACGCGTCGAGAAGCCATCCGCCCCTCAGCGGATGACGCCACGTCCTGAAACCCCTGGTGGAACTGGAGCTCTGTCTGAGGGGCTCGTCAAGGACGACGCGGAGCGTCGCCGCGACGCGGCCGCCAGAGGCGGTCCTTGACGAGACCCTCAGACAGAGCAGGCTCGCCTCCAAGGATTTAGGGCGCGGCCTCGCCGCTGGCGGGCTTTGCGCTTTCGCCCCCCCTCTCAAACGTCATTCCCGCCACAAGGGCGGGAATGACGGAGGTATGGGGATTGGCCGTGCTGTATCCCCGTTCCTTCGAGATCAAAGCCCAGCCTGATCAACCCCTTGTCAGAAACTTGATCGCGCCAATCCGACGCGCTGAAACCGGCCGCATAATCATCCCACCTCGTCGCTAGGAAAGGGCGCAGGGCCAGCGACCGTTGCGGCGGCGGGGGGTGATCGAGCGGGACTGGGCCTCAGGGGGATACTGAAGCGCGTCCGGGGACCTGGTTGCTGGCCAGACCCGCCCGCCGTCGGCGTGGTTGAAGGCAAAAGGGCGTGTCTGGCTGTAAGCCCGTCCTCTTCGACCGCTGGACTGAGCTGGAAACGGCGCGGCCCGGGTCCCGGTAAGGCCTCAACAGGGCCACCTGGCGGGAGGCTGACGGATAACGACCACGTGGAGCGCACGGCTTCGTCGAAACGGTAATCACTCTCTCTTATCCGGACGTCGTCCGGACGCTCCGCGACCCTTTCCATCCCTTCAGCGAGCGATCGCGTGAAGCGGCGACCTCGCGCCTCTTGCGTCCGGACTGCCGCGCACGTAACTCCGGCCCATGAGTATCCGCGCCAAGATCTGTGGCCTTTCGACACCGGAGGCGGTCAGTGCCGCCGTCGAGGGCGGGGCGGCCTATCTGGGCTTTGTGTTCTTCGCCAAAAGCCCGCGCAACCTGACGCCGGAGGCAGCCGGCCGGCTGGTCGAGCCGGTCCGGGGCCAGGGGGTGCGGACCGTGGCGGTCACGGTCGATCCCGACGATGTCCTGATCGACCGCCTGATGGCGACGATGAAGCCCGACCTGATCCAGGTGCACGGCAAGGAGACGCCGGCCCGGGTGCGCCAGATCGCCGAGCGGTCCGGGGCCGGGGTGATCAAGGCCTTTTCGGTCTCGTCGGCCTCCGACGTCGATCAGGCCCGGGCCTTCGAGCCGGTCACCGAGCAGTTTCTGTTCGATGCCCGTCCGGTGGAAGGATCGGCCCTGCCCGGCGGAACCGGCGCAAGGTTCGACTGGACCCTGCTGGAAGGCCGGCGATTTTCTCGCCCGCATTTCCTGGCCGGAGGGCTGGATCCGTGGAACGTGGCCGACGCGATCCGGGTGTCGGGGGCCCCGCTGGTGGACGTTTCCTCTGGCGTGGAGCGCGGTCCCGGCCTAAAGGACCCGGCTCTGATCACGGCGTTCCTCGATGCCGTCAAACGCCTGTAGCTCTGCCCAGCCTTTGGATGATCTCGTGAACGCCCCCTCAAAGCCCAACGACTATTCGGCCTATCCCGACGCGGAAGGCCGCTTCGGCGGCTTTGGCGGCCGCTATGTGGCCGAGACCCTGATGCCGCTGGTGCTCGACCTGGGCAAGGCCTATGCCGAGGCCAAGGCCGACCCCAAGTTCCAGGACGAGCTGAAGAGCTTCAACACCCACTATGCCGGCCGGCCCAGCCCGCTCTATTTCGCCGAGCGCCTGACCGAGCACTTCGGCGGGGCCAAGATCTACTTCAAGCGCGACGAGCTGAACCACACCGGCTCGCACAAGATCAACAATGCCCTGGGCCAGATCCTGCTGGCCATGCGCATGGGCAAGACCCGGATCATCGCCGAGACCGGGGCCGGCCAGCACGGCGTGGCCACCGCCACCGTCTGCGCCCGCTTCGGCCTGCCCTGTGTGGTCTATATGGGCGCCACCGACGTCGAGCGTCAGAAGCCCAATGTGTTCCGCATGAATCTTCTTGGGGCGGAAGTCCGCCCTGTGACCTCGGGCACCGGCACCCTGAAGGATGCCATGAACGAGGCCATGCGCGACTGGGTCACCAATGTGCATGACACCTATTACCTGATCGGCACCGCCGCCGGTCCGCACCCCTATCCGGTCATGGTCCGCGACTTCCAGAGCGTGATCGGCACCGAAGCCCGCCAGCAGATGCTCGAAATGGAAGGCCGTCTTCCCGACGCCGTCGTGGCCTGTATCGGCGGCGGCTCCAATGCCATCGGCCTGTTCCATCCCTTCCTGGCCGACGAGGGCGTGCGCCTGATCGGCGTCGAGGCGGCCGGCCACGGCGTCTCCACCGACAAGCATGCCGCCTCCCTGACCGGCGGCCGTCCCGGCGTGCTGCACGGCAACCGCACCTATCTGCTGCAGGACGACGACGGCCAGATCATCGACGCCCACTCGATCTCGGCCGGGCTCGACTATCCGGGCATCGGCCCCGAGCACTCGTTCCTGCACGAGATCGGCCGGGCCGAATATGTCTCAACCACCGACGAGGAGGCCCTGGCGGCCTTCCAGCTGTGCTCGACCCTCGAAGGCATCATCCCGGCCCTGGAACCGGCCCACGCCCTGGCCCGGGTCGGCGAGATCGCCCAGGAGCTGGGCAAGGGCAAGATCGTGGTGATGAATCTCTGCGGTCGCGGCGACAAGGACATCTTCACGGTGGCCGAGGCCCTCGGGCGCAAGATCTAGGACCTATCCAGCGTGACCAAAGACCGTATCGACCGTCGCTTCGCGGCGCTGAAGGCCGAGAACCGCGCCGGTTTCGTGACCTATATCATGGCCGGTGATCCCGATGCCGCCACGACCCTGTCCGTACTCAAGGGCCTGCCCGGTGCCGGTGCCGACCTGATCGAGCTGGGCTTTCCCTTCTCCGATCCGATGGCCGAGGGCCCGACCATCCAGCGCGCCGCCCAGCGCGGCCTGAAGTCCGGCATGACCCTGCAGGGCACGCTCGACCTGGTCGCCGCCTTCCGCGAAGGCGACAGCGACACCCCGGTCATCCTGATGGGCTATCTCAATCCGGTCCTGAACCGGGGCTTTGAAAGCTTCGCCGTCGCCGCGGCCACGGCCGGGGTTGATGGCCTGATCATCGTCGACTGCCCGCCGGAAGAGGCCGACCCGCTGTCGGACGCCCTGGAGGCCGAGGGCATCGCCCTGATCCGCCTCGCCGCCCCGACCACCGATGATGCGCGCCTGCCGATGGTGGTCCGCCGCACCTCGGGCTTTGTCTATTATGTCTCGGTCGCCGGCGTTACCGGGGTCAAGTCTGCGGACGCGGCCGATGTCGCCCCGGCCGTCGAACGCCTGCGCAAGGCCTCGGGCCTGCCCGTCGCGGTCGGCTTTGGCATCCGCACCCCGGACCAGGCCGCGGCCGTCGCCCGGGTCGCCGATGCGGCGGTTGTCGGATCGGCGCTTGTGGATGAAATCGAATCGGCGGCCCAGTTGAACGAAAATGTGACTGAGAAGGTCCTTCTCAAGGCGTCGGAGCTGGCTAAGGCTGTACGTTCTGCGCGCGTCGGGCACGAAGTGAGGCTTTAAGGCTATGGCTATGGCTGAACCCCAGGACCCGAAAAAGGGCGACAAGAAATCGGCGGCGGAAGGCCGTCGCGGCGGCTGGCTGTCGCGCATCGCCCCCGGCGTGCGCGGGGCCTTTGCCAAGCGCGAGACGCCCGAGAACCTCTGGGTCAAGTGTCCCGATACCGGCGAGATGATCTTCCGGTCCGATCTGGAAGCCGCCCTGTGGGTGACTCCGGCCGGACGCCACATGCGGATCGGGCCCGAGGCCCGCTTCAAGTTCACCTTCGACGACGGCGTCTATGAGACCCTGCCGACCCCGGCCGTGCCCGAGGACCCGCTGCATTTCTCGGACGGCAAGCCCTACAAGGACCGCCTGATTGCGGCCCGCAAGGCGACCGGAGAGCCCGATGCCATGGCCATCGCCCATGGCCTGGTCGGCGGTGCGCCGGCCGTGGTGCTGGTCCAGGACTTCGCCTTCATGGGCGGTTCGCTGGGCATGGCCGCCGGTGAAGGCTTCATCGCCGCCGCCCGCGCCGCCCTGGAACGCGAGCTTCCGCTGGTGGTCTACACCGCCGCCGGTGGGGCCCGGATGCAGGAAGGGGCCCTGTCCCTGATGCAGATGGCCCGCACGACCCTGGCCATCAATGAACTGAAGGACGCGGCCCTGCCCTATGTGGTGGTCCTCACCGACCCGACCACCGGCGGCGTGACGGCCTCCTATGCCATGCTCGGCGATGTTCACCTGGCCGAGCCGGGGGCCCTGATCGGCTTCGCCGGTCCGCGCGTCATCGAGCAGACCATCCGCGAGACCCTGCCGCCGGGCTTCCAGCGTTCGGAATATCTCGTGGAAAAGGGCATGGTCGACCGCGTCACCCCGCGCAAGGAGCTGCCGGCCGTGCTGGGCTCGATCCTGACCACCCTGATGATGGGGCGTCGCCGGGCGGCCTGACGCGGAAGCGAGCCTCGTCCTTCGACAAGCTCAGGATGAGGCTTGACCCTGACGCCGGGCGTTCAATTGACCTCATCCTGAGCTTGTCGAAGGACGAGGGCGGATCCCCCTGATGACCGACCATCTACACACCCACGACGCCGCCCTGGCGCGACTTCAGGCCCTGCATCCCAAGCTGATCGACCTGTCCCTGGACCGGATGTGGCGGCTGTGCGCGGCCCTGGGCCAGCCGCAGGACCGACTGCCGCCGGTGATCCATGTGGCCGGCACCAATGGCAAGGGCTCGACGGTCGCCTATCTGCGGGCCATGGCCGAGGCGGCCGGCCTGAAGGTGCATGTCTTCACCTCGCCGCATCTGGTCCGCTTTGCCGAACGCATTCGTCTGGCCGGGACCCTGATCACGGACGACCACCTTGCCGAGGTGCTGGAGCGGGTCGAGGCGGCCAATTCCGGCCTGCCGATCACCTTCTTCGAGATCACCACGGCCGCCGCCCTGGTCGCCTTCGCCGAAACCCCCGCCGACCTGTGCATCGTCGAGGTCGGGCTGGGCGGGGTGCTGGATGCGACCAATGTCGTGACCCCGGCCGTCAGCGTCATCGCCCCGATCGACCTCGATCACCGCGAGTTTCTCGGCGACACCATCGGCCAGATCGCCGCCGAGAAGGCCGGCATCATCAAGCCGGGGGCCCCGGTGGTCTCGGCGCGCCAGTGGCAGGAGGCCGAGGATGTCATCGACACCGCCGCCGCCCTGGCCGGTATCGAGCCGGTGATGATGGGCCGCGAGTTCGACGCCTGGAACGAGCGCGGCCGCCTGCTGGTGCAGATGCCGGATCGCCTGCTCGACCTGCCCGCGCCGTCCCTGCCCGGCGATCACCAGTTCGCCAATGCCGGTCTGGCTGTCGCGGGGCTGCTGGCCCTGGCCGATCCGCGGATCGACGAGGCCGCCATGGCGGCCGGGATCGCCGGGGCGGTCTGGCCGGCGCGCTTCCAGCGCCTGACCGCCGGACCCCTGGCCGTTCAGGCCAGAGCGGCCGGCGCGGACCTGTGGCTCGACGGCGGGCACAATCCCCATGCCGGTCAGGCCGTGGCCCGGGCTCTGGGCGATCTGGTGGCCCGCGACGGCCGGCCCGTAGTGCTGATCTCGGCCCTGCTGGCCAACAAGGATGCCACCGGCTTCTTCAGTCCCTTCGTGCCGCTGAAAGCCGAGGTCTATGCGGTGAGCTTCGCGGCTACGGCCGCCGCGCCGGCCGCCCAGACCGCCGCCGCCGCCGAACTGGCCGGATTGCGGGCCCATGCCTGCGAGACTCTGCAGGACGCCCTTGCCAAGGCCCTGGCCCTGTCGCCGGTCCCGCATGTGCTGATCTGCGGTTCGCTCTATCTGGCCGGCGAGGTGCTGGCGATGAGCGAGGAGACCTGGCCGCAATGAGCGGCTTGCCGACCGCCGTGACCCCGGCAGACCTCTCGGGCTCGCCGGCCCTGGCCGGGGCGCTCCTGGCGCTCAACAATGCCCATGCGCGGGAACTGTCCTGGCTGGAGCCCGGGCGACTGTCGGATCTTGTGGACCAGGCGTTCGTCGCCTGGCGGATCGGCCAGGCCGAGGCCCTGCTGCTGACCTTCGACCAGGCCGCCGACTATGACAGCCCCAACTTTCTGTGGTTCCGCGAGCGCTATCCGCGTTTCGTCTATGTCGACCGCATCGTTGTGGCGGAAGAAGCCCGGGGGCGGGGTCTGGCGCGGCGGCTCTACAAGGACCTGTTCACCGCGGCCCAGGCGGCCGGGCACGAGCGGATTGTCTGCGAGGTCAATGCTGATCCGCCCAATCCGGCCTCCGATGCCTTCCATGCAGAGCTCGGTTTCGTGCCGGTCGGAACCGCCGCCATCCACGGTGGGGCCAAGACGGTGACCTATCTGATGCGGGAATTGCGCTACCCGCCGGCCTGAGACGGGCGTAAGGCTCGTTCACGCCGATAGGGCGGCACGGCCCGCTGGACATCCCCGGCCGGCGCGCCCGTCCTGGCAGGAGCCGCCGATGGCCAAGGGTCAGAAGAAGTCCAACAAGGAAGTGCGCAAACCCAAGGCCGACAAGAAGGCCGCCCCGGTCTCGGTCTCGCCGTTCATCGTCACGCCCGCCAAGAAGTAGGCCTGAAACCAAACCGCCCACCCCGCGAGGCGGGATGGGCGGCTGGATTTCAAATTCGACAGGTCGGCTCAGGCGGGTTGCTGGACGCCGGCTTCGTTCAGCCATTCCAGGATCTTCTGCTTGGGCATGGCCCCGACCTTCATCGAGGTCATCTGGCCGCCGCGGAACAGCATCATGGTCGGAATGCCGCGCACGCCGTAGCGCGACGGGGTCGTGGGGCTGTCCTCGATATTGACCTTGGCCACCACCACGTGGTCGGCGAGCTCTTCGGAGATCTGCTCCAGGGCCGGGGCGATCTGTTTGCAGGGACCGCACCATTCGGCCCAGAAGTCGACGAGCACCGGCCCTTCAGCCTGCAGCACGTCGCGTTCGAAGGTCTCGTCGGTCACCGTCACGGTGCTCATGGGGTCTGCTCCATCTGGGCGCGGATCCCCTCCCGATTCCGGGCAAGGAAGGCGCGAAAACAACAATGCCCGCGAGTCGGTCGCGAGCGCTTATTCAAGATGTAGGAGGCGGCCGCTCTCCCGGCAACGGGTTAGCCGATCCGCCGCAGGGCGTCGGCGATCACCTTTTCTGGAACCGGCATCAGTTTGGGACCGTCGGTCCAGACGAGGGCCCCTTCCACGGGGCGGTCCGGAAAGACCTCGCCCAGCACGGCGACATAGACCGCCATCTGGGCCAGATAGGCGGGATCGGCCTGTTCGATACTGTCGGGTGCCGGACGGTTGGTCTTGTAGTCGACGACCAGAACCCGCGTGTCGGTCACCACCAGCCGGTCGACCCGGCCCGAGATCGCCAGGCCCTTGGGCAGCAGGGCGCTGGTCCCGGCCAGGGCCACCTCGGCGCGCGAACCGGGCCCGAACACCGCGGCGAAGCGCTCATCCTCCAGCACCCCGAAGGCGGCGGCAGCCATTTCGGCACGCTGGTCGTCAGCCAGATCGCGCTCGGCGGCCAGCAGGCGTTGTCCGGCCGCGCGACGCTCGGCCGGTGCCACATCGGGCAGGATCTGCAGCAGGCGGTGGATGATCTCGCCGCGCCGATAGCGGCCCAGTCCCTCGACCTTGGCCAGGGGCGAGGGGGCCGGGGCGCGGCTGTCGGCCTCGTCCTCGATCCGCGAGGGCGCGGCGTAGCGCGCGGTGGCGGGTTCCGGCGTGGCCAGACCCTGCGCCCAGCCGGGCAGGGGCATTTTCATGGCCTCGGCCAGGGCTTCCTTTGGCTGGGTCCTGGGATCGGGTCCATAGCGCAGGGTCGGTGCCTCGGGATCGCCGATCTCGCGGACCTCGGGCGCGATGTCGGGGTGGGCGAAGGCCGCCCTGGCCGCCGCGTACCAGCCCCCGACATTCTCGTCCTTGGTGCGGGCGTCGATGCGGCCGCACAGGATCAGTCTGTCCCGCGCCCGGGTCAGGGCCACGTAATAAAGACGCAGGGCCTCTTCGGCTTCCTTCCTGTCGCGCAGTTCGCGGGCGCTGGTCGAGGCGGCGCAGTCGGCGTTCTTGCCGGTCGACCAGAGGACACCGCCCTCAGCCGTCGCCAGCAGCGGTGAACCGCCGGCACCGCGTTTCACCGTAGTCTCGGGCAGGAAGACGATCGGTGCCTCCAGGCCCTTGGAGCCGTGAGCGGTCATCACCCGCACCTCGCGGCGGGCGCCTTCCATCTCGCGCTTGACGATGATGTCCAGGGCCGCGAAGTCGGCGACCAGGGCTTCCAGGTCGCGGATATTGCGCTGCTCGGCGGCCATCACCTGGGCCAGGAACTCGTCCAGCGCTTCGTCGGCCTCGCCGCCCAGGCGGGTCAGCACCTTGGCGCGATTGGACAGGCCGGCGGCGTCGACCTTGCCCAGCAGGGTGGCGAAGAACTCGAACGGCTGGCGCCTGCGGCCCTCGACCAGGGCCCAGGCCAGCAGGTCGCTGGCGGCGGTCCAGCGCGGGTTCTCGTCGGCCCGCGCCGACAGTACCGACCACAGGGTCTCCTTCCGGTCCTTGGCCAGGGCGTAGACGTCCTCGTCGGTCAGACCGCAGAACGGGCTCTTGAGCAGGGCCGCCAGGGTCAGATCGTCGTCGGGGAACAGCACGAAGCGGCCGAGGGCCAGCAGGTCGTCGAAGGCGATATGGGCCGACAGCGACAGCCGGTCGGCCCCGGCCACCGGCACATTGCGCCGCTTCAGCGCGCGGATGATCTCCTCGAACAGCACCTTGCGGCGCCGGACCAGGATCAGGATGTCGCCGGCGTGGGCGGCGCGGCGCTTTCCCGTCTCCTTGTCGTGCACCTCGTCGCCGCGATCGAGAATGCCCTTGATCTCGGCGGCCATGGCCTCGGCCAGACGGCGGTTGGCGCTGTGCTCGGCCTCGGCGTCGAGCGGTGCCTCCCAAGCGTCGCGCTCCTCGCCGGGCCTTTCGCGGGTCAGGGGCCACAGGTCGACGCAGCCGGGTCCGTCGGTGCGGAAGGGCTGGTGGGTGACCACATCGTCGCCGGCCGGGGGTGGCACGCCCTCGCGGGTGGCCGGGTCGGAAAACAGGGCATCGACGAAGCTCAGCACTTCACGGGTCGAGCGGTAGGACATGGTCAGGGGCACGCCCATGCCGACCTGACCCACCGCCTCGATCTGGGCGATATAGGTCTGGGTTTCGCTCAGCAGTCGCTGTGGATCGGCCCCCTGGAAAGAATAGATCGACTGCTTCTCGTCTCCGACCACGAACAGGGTCCGCACGTCGCGGCTCCTGCGCCAGCCGCCCGCGCCCGCCCCGGCAAAGAAGTCGGCGGTCAGGGCCCGCAGGATCGCCCACTGGTCGGGGGCAGTGTCCTGGGCTTCGTCCAGCAGGATGTGATCGACCCCGCCGTCCAGCTTGTAGAGCACCCAGGCCGCATCGACCTTTTCGGTCAGCAGCACCTTGGCCGCCTCGATCAGATCGACGAAGTCCAGCGCGCCGCGCGACGCCTTCTCCAGCCGGTGGGCCTCGATATAGAGCGACGCCAGCCGCAGGGCACCGGCTGTGTCATGCGCCACCCCGGCGGCGCGGACCTGCTGGCGAACGAAAGACAGCCGGTCTGTCTCCTCCAGCAACGCCTCGCGCAGATCCTCCCGTGCCTTGAAGGTCGTGGTCGTCTGCAGGTGTTTGCGGGGCTCTTCCTTGTCAGTGAACAGCGCCGAGAGGGCGTCGTCGAAGGCCAGGGTGGCCAGGGTTACGCGCATCCGGGCGGCATGTTCGGTGTCGCGGGCCTTGCCGCTGGACTCCAGCAGGCTGGCGCAGGCTTCCCACAGGTCGGGATCCAGCTCGTCCATCGCCCCTGCGGCGACGGCTTCGGGGTCGGTGGGCGCGTCGAAGCCGCAGACGCGCCAGACATCCTCGATCGCGCCAGTAAGGTCGCCATGCCGGCCCAGATACTCGGCGATCGCGCCGCGCCGGATTTCGAAGGTTCCGAACATCGACTCGAAGGCCGCGAAGTCCAGCGCCACCGAGAACCGGGCATAGGCCTCGGCATAGGCGTCGTCGTGGGTGTCGACATAGGTCGCCACGGTGCGGCGGGCGGCGCGGGCCACGGCGGCCCCGGCCGAGTCGTCCATCACCACAAAGCCCGGCGACACCCCGGCCTCCAGCGGAAACCGCCGCAGCAGCTTTTCGCAGAAGGCGTGGATGGTCTGAATCTTCAGGCCGCCGGGGGTTTCCAGGGCGCGGGCGAACAGGGCGCGGGCCTTGGAAAGCTCGCCGGCGTCAAACGTCGCCTCCGGCGCGCCGACCAGTTTGGACAATTCCGTGCGCAGCGCGCCGTCGGCGGTCACCGACCACTTGCCCAGCCGTTCGAACAGCCGTCGCTGCATCTCGGCGGCGGCGGCCTTGGTGTAGGTCACGCACAGGATCGCCTCGGGCGTGGAGCCGGCCAGCAGCAGTCGCGCCACCCGGTCGATCAGGGTCTTGGTCTTGCCCGATCCGGCATTGGCGGTGACGAAGGCCGAGATGGCTGGATCTGCGGCGATGCGCTGGGGGTCGGGAAGGCCGGTCATAACGAAGATCCTCCCCCTCTGGGGGAGGTGTCGCCGGAGGCGACGGAGGGGGCGAGCTGGAGGTCGGCCGCGCTGGCCCCCTCCGGCCCTCTGGGCCACCTCCCCCAGAGGGGGAGGATCTGTTCAGCGTTCCTCATTCACCCTCCCCGTCATCGCCGCTGGTCGACCATTCGAACACCCGCGCCAGGTGGGCGTAGTCGCCGGGGTGGTCCTTGACGAACTGCGGCGCGGTGCGTGAGCGATAGGGCTGGGCCGGGTCGTCGTAGCGGGTGATCAGGGTGCGCAGGCCGTCCAGCGCCTCGAACGCCGCCTGCTCGCTGTCGGCGGCCGTGACCCGCACCTCCTCCAGCCCCGCCGGCTTGCGGCCGGTGACGCGGACATAGGTCAGGTCGCCGGGCTTGCGACCGGGCAGATCCGGAAAGCCGCCGTTCAGCAGGATCGCTGCCGTCAGGGTCAGCTGCGGCGAGAAGCCGGTCTCGACCTGCTTCTTCGACGGCGCCGCGCCGGTCTTGTAGTCGAGGATGTGGGCCAGGCCATCGGCGGTGGGCTCGATGCGGTCAGCCTTGGCGGTCAGGGTGAAGTCCCGGCCGTTGATCGGGAAGGTCAGGCGGCCCTCGGCTTCGACGATGATCTTTTCGGCCCGCGCCCGCCGGTCACGCTCCCAGTCGGCGACCCAGGCGGCCGCCTCCTTGGCAAGGGCCCGCTCACGGGCCAAGGCCGTCGGCGGCATGCCGGCGGCGACCAGCTCGCTCATATAGAGCGCCTCGAAGATGGCGGAGGCGTCGGCGGGGACCGGTCCCGGATGCTGCTCAGCGAATTTCTCGAAGGCCGCATGGATGGCGGTGCCGCGGGCCCGGGCCTCGACCGGCTCGTCGGGACGCTCCAGCGGATAGAGCTTGAGGATGTCGCGGGCCCAGACGGCATAGGGATCGCGGGTCAGGGCCTCGACGCGGGTGACGGCCATCCGGCGCGGCCGCTCGGCGACCGGCGGGGTCGGGGCCGGGCGGGCGTAGGGCGCATAGGGCTTCGGCGCGTCGAGGGTGCGGGCCCAGTCCAGGGCGTCCTGGCGCTGCGGCAGTTTCAGGCCCGCGCCCTTGGCCAGGGTCTTCAGCCGCCACAGCCAGCGGGACTCGACGGCGGGGGCACCGGCGCGCCGCTCGCAATGGACAAGGATGACGTCTGGTGCGCTGGCGGCCTGGGCGAAATCGTGGGCGGTCAGGCCGACCCGGCGCTCGGGCGGCGGCAGGCCCAGCTTTTCGCGCATGGGCCGCGACAGGAACGGATCGATCGGCGCGCCCTGCGGCCAGATGCCTTCCTCCAGCCCGGCCAGCACCAGCCGGTCGGCGCGGACCAGGCGGGCCTCGATGGCCCCCAGGATCCGCAGGCGCGGATGGGTGGCGCCGCCCACACGCAGGGTCTCCTCATTGACCAGCCGGTCGAGGATGTCGGCGAAGGCTCGGGGACTCGCTTCAGGCAGGACAACCCCGTCCTCGATCAGGGCCGAGAGCAGGGATCCCAGACTCTCGCCGGCCTGGCCGACCCACAGGCGGTCGGGGCCGGTCAAGGCCTCGAGGGCTTCGGTCAGGGCGAGGGCCGCTTTGGCGGGTGGTGCCAGCCCATCGACATAGGGCGCAGCGGCGTGGTCGACGGCGGCGAGCAGGCGCTGGGCCAGAGCTTGCGCGGTCGGGTGTTCCGCCAGCTTCGCCAGCAGGGCCTCGGCCGAGCGCGGAGCGGGGCCGCGCAGGCCCTTCAGCTCCAGCGTCGTCGAGGCTTCCAGGTCATCTTCTGATCGCACCAGCGGATGCTTGGCCAGGGCCAGCAGGCGCACGGGGTCCAGTGGGTCAGCGACCAGACCGGCCAGGTGCTGGGCCAGGATCGCGGCCGGGCTGGCGGCCAGGGGTGCGCCGGCCGAGCTGTCGGGGATGACGCCCCAGCGCAGAAGACGGGCATTGACCCGGCGGGCCAGGGTCTGGTCGGGGGTGACGAGGGCGGCGGTGCGGTCAGGATCCTCAAGGGCTTCGCGCAACAGCAAGGCGCAGGCGCTGGCGGCCTCCTCTTCGGTGCGGGCCGAGATCAGCGACAGGCCCTTCAGCCCCTCGGCGACGGGGTCGAGATCGGGGGCTTCGGCACGCAGGCTTTCGATCTGGGCCAGCCAGTCGGCCGTGGCCTCGGCCGGACGCAGGGCCTCGTTGACGATGCGGCGACGCCAGCGGCCCCGGCTGTCGCTCTGTGGAAACCACGGCCGGACATCGGCGCGGGTGATGCCGGCCCGGTCCAGCAGGCGGCGCATGGCCCCCTGCGGATGCTGCTCGCCGACCTTGTCCCAGGCGCTTTCGGCGAGGTCTTCGTCCAGACCGGGAAGCACCACGGCACCCAGCGGTGCGGCGGCGACGACGCGCAGCAGGTCGGCGGTGGCGGGGGCGGTACCGGTCGAACCGGCGGCGACCAGGACCTCGGTCGGCGGATGCTCGGTCCAGCGTTTGGCCAGGGCCCGCAGCAGAAGCACGCGGCGGTCGGCGACGTCGATCAGGCCCAGCTCTGTCAGCCGGGCAGGCCAGGCGGCGAGAACGGCTTTCAGGAACTTCGCCGAGACTTGCCAGTGTTGGGCCAGATCGCCGTCGGCCAGGCCGTCGAGCCTGCCGTCGGTATCGATCTCCTCGATCCGGCAGCTGTCGAGAAAGTCGGACAGGGCCTTGGCCATTTCCAGGGCCTGTGATGCGCCGGGGGAAAAGTTCAGGAGGTCGGCATGATCGACCACGATCCGGGCCAGTTCGAACCTGCGGCGGCGCGATGAGATGGCGGGCGGCAGGTCCAGGGCCAGATCGCCCGGCTCGAACGGCGGCTCGCCCTCGTCCAGGTCGCCCAGGGGGCGGATCTGAGGAAGAAGCAGGGCCTTGCCGTCACTGGCGGCCAGCAGGGCATCGGCCACGGCGCGCGCGCCGCGTCGCGTGGGGGTCAAGAGGGTGGCCCGCGGCAGGGCTTCGGGCCCCAGATGCGACAGCGCGGCGAGAAAGCCCCGGGCCAGGTCGTCCACGAATGGGCGATGGGCCGGGATCGAGAACCAGCGCGGCCCCTCTCGGCCGAAGGGACCGCTGACGGTCATGCCAATCTGGCTTCGGCCAGGTCACGGGCGACCGGATCTCCGACATGCATCCAGAGGCCATCGGGCGCCACGCCATGCACGCGTCCCCGGGCGGCCAGGTCTCGCCAGATCGGCGTCAGGGAGAAGGGGCCGTCGGGGCCGTCGGCGGTGATCGCCGGCTTGCAGATATGCACCCCGACATAGACCAGCGGTGCCATCTCTCCCGAGCCCTTGAACCGCACCATCCCGTCGTCGAGGAAGACGTCACCGCTGTCGTGGAACCCTAGCGAGCCCGCCGTCGGTGCCAGCATCAGACAGACGTCCATGGTCCCGGCATCCCAGGCCTCGGCCACCGCTTCCAGGGCCGGCACGCCCTCCTCGATCCAGACCGAATCGATATTGGCGACCCAGACGGGGCCTTCGCCCAGCAGGGGCAGGGCCTGCTTGATGCCGCCGCCGGTCTCGAGCGCTTGCGGGCGTTCGTCCGAGATGACGATCTGCGGCCCAAGACCCCTGGCCTGACGAGCCATCAGGTGGGCCTCCAGCCGGTCGGCAAAGGCGTGGACGTTGACCACGGCGGTCTCGACTCCGGCCGCAACCAGGCGATCCAGCATGTGGTCGATCAGGGCCCGGCCTCCGACCTCGACCAGGGCCTTGGGCCGGTCGTCCGTCAGAGGGCGCATGCGGGTGCCGAGACCGGCGGCCAGGACCATGGCGATCTTCGGGGCGGTGCTCATCGGCGGGCTTCCGCCGGAACGTGGGTGTCGAACCAGGCCTTGAGGTCCTTGAGGGCGGGATTGGCGAAGCAGACGTCCAGATAGGTCCACAGCCGGGGAATGAAGTCGGCATAGCGCGGCTTGCCGTCGCGGGTGACCAGTCGGGCGAAGATGCCGAGGATGCGGACGATATTGAGCGCGCCCAGGGCGTGATAGTCGGCCATGAAGGCGGTGCGATCGAGGTCCGGACGGGCGGTCAGATAGCGGTCGAGGCACGCGGCCTCGCGCTCGGGCGAGACGGTGCGCCGCGCATCGTGCAGCAGCATCGACAGGTCCCAGGCCGGATGGGCCAGAACGGCGTCCTGGAAGTCGAGCATACCGACCCGCGCCGGACCTTCGCGCTGAGGCAGCCAGATCAGGTTCTCGGCGTGATAGTCGCGATGACAGAAGACCGTGGCTCCGGCCTCGCCGATCGCGCGGATCGGTGACCAGAGCGCTTCCCAGTCTGCCAGGGCGGCAGCGCCGAACGCCAGGTCGCGATACTTGGGCTGCCACTCGACGAAGATGTCATGGGCGGTCTTCAGGGCCAGGTCATCATAGGTCAGCAGCGGCCAGGCCGAACCGTCAAAATCCAGCGTCTTGGCGGTCGGCGCGGCGTGCAGGGCCAGAAGGCCGTCTATGGCAGTGTCATAGAGCGGGGCCTCGTCGGTCCCGGTCTCGATCAGGCGGGCATAGAGGTCGTCGCCCAGGTCTTCCAGCACAGCGAGACCGGCGGAGGGGTCGGCGGCCAGCACCTTCGGCGCGGACAGGCCCTGAGCGTTCAGCCAGCCGGCGCAGGCGACAAAGGCGTCCACCCGGCCCGCCGCGAGACGGGCGAGGGCGTTATAGCCGAGCGTCGCGCGTACGGCGGGCGTGGCGTTGGGTGGGCAGGGCGCAGTCTCGACCGACGGCGGTTGGTCCATGAAGATGAAGCTGGGGCCACCCTCCCGGTGCAGGCGCTCATAGCTGCGGGTCGAGGCATCGCCCCCCAGGCTCTCGCGGCGGACGTCGCCATAGCCGTGGGCCATCAGAAACGCGGCCTTGGCCGTCTCGCGCTCAGAACTCAAGGGTACGTCCTTCAAATCCGCCGTGCCGGGTGAGGGTGACGCGTCGCGCGTCGCCGTCGAGGGCGATGTCTATATCGAGCCGGTTGAGGGGCAAACGCCCTTCCAGCCTCTGGGGCCATTCAATCAGGGCAACCCCGCTGTCGAGCGCCTCGTCGAGGCCGATCTCATAGGCCTCGTCCGGATCGCTCAGGCGGTAAAGGTCGAAATGGGCCAGGGGGAAATCGGCCGTCTCGTAGAACTGCACCAGGGTGAAGGTCGGGCTGGGCACCTCCTCGTCCGGCGTGGTCAGGGCGCGGATCAGGGCCCGGGCCAGGGTCGACTTGCCAGCCCCCAGCGGACCGGTCAGGCACAGGGCGTCACCGGCCTTCAGGATGCGGGCCAGGGCCATGCCCAGGGCCTGGGTGGCAGCCTCGTCAGGGAGGACTCGGGGGGTCACGTCGGCAAACTCTCGGGGTGCGGTTGCAGATCCTCTTCCACATAGCGCTTCAGGAGGACCGTGGCTGCCGTCGAGTCGGTCGGCAGGTCGTTCGGATCGATCGGGCGGCCCACGGTGAGGCTGAACGGGCGCCCCTGCTTGTTGAGCAGTTCGTGGAACAGGGTGATGTCGCGCAGTTCCCGCGAATAGCGGTCGAACAGGTGGAACAGGGTCGACCACGGGCCCGCCACATGCACCGGCAGGATCGGCGCAGCATGTTTGCGGGCGATGGACACCGCCGAGGCCGCCCAGGGCGGATCGCTCAGCCGACCTGTAGCGTCCTTCACGGCCAGTCGCCCGGCCGGGAAGATCATCAGGGCCCGTTCGGCCTCCATGGCCTCGCGGGTCTGGGACAGGGTCAGGCGCAGGCGGTCGCGGGTCCGCTTGGCCTCGACCCACTCGACCGGAATCAACACCTCGTCGAACCTGGAGCAGACCCGGTGGGCGTCGGCATTGGCGTAGAAGACGATGTCCGGACGCACGGCCTTCAGGGCGTCATAGACCGCGACCCCGTCGGCGATCCCCGTGGGATGGTTGGCGACGACTATGACCCTGCCGGTGGCGGGCAGGTGCTCCAGCCCCCGGACCTCGACCTTGAGGGCCAGCAGGTCGGAGACATGGTCCAGCGCGCTGCGGCCGCCTAGGGGGGCGATGGAATCGGCCATCCGGCGGGCCCGGCCATAGCCCAACAGGCCATATAGAGGGGGCCTGATCCATGGCCAGAGCGGCGAGGCCGTCAGGCGCGGCGCGCGCTCGGCGATCAGGGTGTCGACGATGTGGGGCTCTGACGCGTTGAGCATGGGGCGAGCTTAGCCTTGGCCGGGCCCGCCTGTCAGAACATTTGACGCGCTGCGCCTGAGGGTTGAGCTTGTGAGCCTGGACCGGTGTCTGGAGGAACCGATGAAGACGTTCATGCGCTGGCTTGCAGCCGCCGCCGTGCTGGCCGTGATCGGGTTCGGGGCCTTTGCCTACTGGAACCTCGAACTGCGCTGGCAGCCCAAGACCATCACCCGTCACCAGGCCGAGATCGCCCAGATCCTCGAGCAGTCCGGCTGGGTGTCGCCGGGACTGCCGGGCCCGAAGCTCTACATGGTCAGCTTCCGCAACTGCCCGGACTGTGCACGCTTCAAGGCCGGGGAGTTTCCGAAACTGCACAAGGCAGGAGTCGATACGCGCCTGATCGAGATCGCGCCGGCCGACCGCAATGGCGTCACCAAGTCCACGCCGGTCGAACGCGCCACGGTAGCCGAGCTATGGGTCAACCGTAGCTGGAGCCTTGCTGAACGCTGGGACGCAACCCCCGTCGAGGCCTGGACCGCACCGGGGATCAAACCGGCCGACGGCGACATCGCCCGGACTGCGGTCATCGAGGCCGGCCGGGCCAATGTCGACAAGCTGATCCCGCTGCTGAAGGCCAACGGCGTCAGCTTTGGCTGGCCGCTGATGGTCTGGTGGACCCCCGACGGCCAGATGAAGGCCTGTGCCTGCGAGCGCCCCGAGACCTATCGCTTCCTGCGCAAGGATCTGGGGGCATGAGGCGTGGCCTGACCCTCGCCCTCGGCGCGATCATCGCTACGGCATGGATTGGACCGGCCCAGGCCCAGCCGGCAGGACCGAAGCCGCTGGCGGCTCTGGCAGCGTCCGGCGGGCCCGCCCTGACCGGCCGGGTTCTGGTGGCGGATACGGAGCGCATCCTGTCGGATGAACGCGCCGGAGCCTATGGCGCGGCACCTGTCTGGCCCTGGGGCTCGGTGAGCAAGCAGGTGGCGGCGGCGCTGGTCATGATCGAGGTCGATCGGAAGGCGCTCTCGCTCGACGATTCGGTCACCTCGCGCTGGAAGGCTTTTCCCAATGCCGCGACCGGGGCCGTGACGGTCCGCCAGTTGCTACGGCATACCAGTGGCCTGCCCAACCCGGATGAGACTCCGGAAACGGGCGGGATCCCGGCCTTCTACCTGCGCCGCGATGCCGGGGCGGCTGCGTCGAACGCCGATGCAATGGGCTTTTGCGCCAGCCCGGCCAAGAATCCGCCGGAGACCCGGTTTGAATACAACAACTGCGACACCCTGGTTCTGGCCGGGGTGCTGGAGGCGGCGACCGGCAAGTCCTATGGCCGCCTCCTGGCCGAGGCGATTGCCCAGCCCCTCAAACTGACGTCCCTGCGCCTGGCCAGGCCCCAGGAGCGACCGATCATCGCCAGGGCCAATGGCCAGTCCGTGCCGCCGGTCAATCTTGCCACCTTTGGTGCCGCCGGGGCCCTGCTCGGATCACCGGAGGATCTCGTGCGATTTGACCAGGCGCTGCTGGCCCGACGCCTGGTGAGTCCGGCCTCGACGGCGGTGATGTGGACCGGCGATCCGGCGATCGGCTATGTGGCCCTGGGAGCCTGGTCTTTCAGCGCGCCGCTCAAGGGCTGTACCGGCGAGGTGGCGATGGTCGAGCGACGGGGGGCCGTCGACGGGGTGCAGGTGCGCAATCTCATCGCGCCGGCGCTTGGCCGGATCCTGGTGGTCTTTACCGATGATGCCGGGTTCGAATTCGGCGAACTGTGGCAGGGATCGGGACCAAGCTTCGTCATGGCCTCGGAAGCTTTTTGCCGCTGACTCCGGCCGCAGACGGTGACGGCCTTGAACTGGCTGCCGACAAGACCCTTTTCCCCGGGCCCGGCCCGCGCTAACCGCAGTCCCGATGCCGACTTCACTCCGTACCGCCTATCGCGAACGCCTGGCGCAAGGCGAGATCCGCCCCGATGCGGCCCAGGCTGCGGCCGTCGAGGCCCTGTCGCGTCTGGAGGCTGATCTCGACTCGGCCGGCGAGCCCGGCTTTTCGCTGTTCGGCCGCAAGCCCAAGAGCCAGAGGGGGGTCTATCTCTGGGGACCGGTCGGGCGGGGCAAGTCCATGCTGATGGACCTGTTCTTCGAAAGCGCCCCGGTGACGCGCAAGCGGCGCATCCATTTCCACGCCTTCATGGCCGAGGTCCATGGCCATATCGACGCCTGGCGCAAGGGCGACGCCGCTGCCCGCAAGGCCCGTTTCGGCCAGTCGAAGGGCGATGATCCGGTGGCCCCGACCGCCGAACTGATCGCCGGTGAGGCCCGACTGTTGTGCTTTGACGAACTGCAGGTCACCGACATCGCCGATGCGATGATCCTGGGCCGGCTGTTCGAGGCCCTGTTTGCACGGGGTGTGACCCTGGTCGCCACCAGCAACCGGCCGCCGGACGACCTCTACAAGGACGGCCTGAATCGCCAACTGTTCGTGCCCTTTATCGACATGCTCAAGGCGGCGCTCGACGTTGAGGCCGTGCGCGGCCCGGTGGATTTCCGGCTGGACCGGCTCAGGGCTGCCCGCACCTGGCTGTCGCCCAATGACAAGGCCTGCCAGGCAGAGTTCGAGCGGCTGTGGACCGATCTCCTGGACGGGGCTGCCGAAACCGGGGTCAATCTCGAGGTGCTGGGCCGGAGGATCCGCCTGCCCCGCGCCGCCGGCGGACTGTTGCGGTCGTCATTTGCGAGCCTGTGCCAGCAGGCCCTGGGGCCGCAGGACTATCTGGCCCTGGCCCAGCAGTTCCATACCGTCTTCCTGGAAGACATCCCGCGCCTGACGCCCGAACGGCGGGATGCGGCCAAGCGCTTCAACACCCTGATCGACGCCCTGTACGAGGCCGACGCCAAACTGGTGGCCCTGGCCGAGGCCGAACCCGAGGCGCTTTATCCAGCTGGCGACGGGGCCTTCGAGTTTGAGAGGACGGTGTCGCGCCTGCAGGAAATGCGCTCGGCGGACTATGTCGCCCGGGTTCGGGATTGAGGAGGCCGGGATGAGCGTCAGGGACAGGGTCCGCATTGGCGACACGAAGCTGCTGTCGGACAACTGGTATGTCCTGAAGACCACGACCTTTGACTGGAAGCGGCGAGACGGGACCTGGCAGACCCAAAGCCGCGAACATTATGATCGGGGCAATGGGGCGGTTCTGCTGCCTTACAATCTGCGCGCCCGGACGGTGCTATTGGTGCGGCAGTTCCGTTATCCGGCCTTCGTCAACGGCTATGACGACCTGCTGATCGAGGCGGCTGCCGGCCTGCTGGACGATGCTGAGCCTGAGGTTCGGATCCGGGCCGAGGTGGAGGAGGAGCTGGGCTATCGCCTCGGCGCGGTCCGCCAGGTCTTCCAGGCCTATATGAGCCCCGGCTCGGTGACCGAGATTCTCTACTTCTTCGTCGCCGAATATGACACGGCCATGCGGATCGGAGACGGCGGCGGCCATCCCGATGAGGGCGAAGACATTGAGGTGCTTGAGCGCTCGATCGACGAGGCCCTGGTGATGATCGCCGACGGCCGCATCCGCGATGCCAAGACGATCATGCTGCTCCAGCACCTGGCCCTGACGGTGTTCCGGAGCTAGGGGCCGAGCGCGCGGCGTTACGCCGGCGGGGGTGGAATGCATCCCTACGGTCAGTGGGGGCGTAGCTCCCTGCGTAAAACCCGCAATGGCTCTGAGAACGTTTCTCAACAAGGACCGCTTCGTTGACACCCCCGTCCCCGCGCTTAAAAGCATCCCGCAACGCACAAAGGCTACTGGGGTTGGACCGATCATGACCGACACGAGCCGGGGGCTGCCCGAGCGCCCGATGTCGCCGCACCTGCAAGTGTGGCGTTGGCATATCACCATGGCGTGCTCCATCCTGCATCGCGGCTGCGTGATCGGCCTCTATGCGGGCACTGTCCTGCTCGCGCTTTACGCGCTTGCCCTGGCCGCGGGACCGGAAAGCTATGATCTCTATGGCGAGATCATGGGCAGCTTGCTGGGCAGGCTGGTCCTGCTGGGTCTGACCTTCGCCCTGTTCTTCAACATCGCCTATGCGATCCGCCAGACCTTCTGGGACGCGGGTATCGGTTTTGCGCCGAAGACTGCTGATCTGACAGGCGCAACCGCTATTGCCTTCGCCGTGGTCGCCACGGCTGTCACCTGGGTGATCGCCTCCGCCACGGGAGCCTTCTAATCATGGCCGAGAAAGCATCGGAACGCTTCCGCACCCCCCTGTCCCGCGCGCGCGGCATGGGTGCCGCACGCCACGGCGTCGGCCATTTCATCACTGAACGGGTGTCGGGCATCGCCCTGATCCCCCTGTCCCTCTGGGGCGTTTTCGCCGGCCTGGAGTTGGCGGCCAGTGATTTTGATGGGGCCACCCTGTGGCTCACCGAACCGCTGAACGCGGTGCTCCTCGGCCTGCTGCTGATCGCGGCCCTGATCCATCTGCAGGCCGCTGTCCAGGTCGTGATCGAGGACTATATCCACCGGTTCACGACCAAGAGCGCCCTGGTCATTCTCAATCTCTTCGTCTGCGTGCTTAGCGGCGCCCTTGGGATCTTCTCGATCCTGAAGGTCGCCCTCACCGGAGCCTTTTGATGTCGGCCTACAAGTTCATCGACCACAAGTTCGACGTCGTCGTCGTCGGCGCTGGCGGCTCGGGCCTTCGCGCGGCGCTCGGCTGCGCCCAGGCCGGTCTGAAGACCGCCTGCGTCACCAAGGTGTTCCCGACCCGCAGCCATACCGTGGCGGCCCAGGGCGGCATCTCGGCCTCGCTGGGCAATATGGGTCAGGATGACTGGCGCTGGCACATGTACGACACCGTCAAGGGGTCGGACTGGCTGGGCGACCAGGACGCCATCGAGTACCTGACCCGCAATGCGCCCGCCGCCGTTTATGAACTCGAGCACTGGGGCGTGCCCTTCTCGCGCACGGCCGAGGGCAAGATCTATCAGCGTGCCTTTGGCGGCATGACCAAGAACTATGGCGAAGGCCCGATCCAGCGCACCTGCGCGGCGGCTGACCGCACCGGTCACGCCATGCTGCACACGATGTACGGCCAGTCCCTGGCGCACGACACCGAGTTCTTCATCGAGTACTTCGCCCTCGACCTGATCATGGAAGATGGCGTCTGCCGTGGCATCACGGCCTGGAAGCTCGATGACGGCACCCTGCACCGCTTCCAGGCCCAGATGGTGATCCTGGCCACCGGCGGTTACGGCCGCGCCTATTTCTCGGCGACCTCGGCCCATACCTGCACGGGTGACGGTAACGCCATGGCTCTGCGCGCCGGCCTGCCGCTGCAGGACATGGAATTCGTCCAGTTCCACCCGACCGGCATCTACGGCGCCGGCTGCCTGATCACCGAGGGTGCCCGCGGCGAAGGCGGCTATCTGACCAATTCCGAAGGCGAGCGCTTCATGGAGCGCTATGCGCCGTCCGTGAAGGACCTGGCTCCGCGCGACATGGTCAGCCGGGCCATGACCATCGAGATCCGCGAAGGCCGCGGCGTGGGTCCCAACAAGGACCACATCTTCCTGCATCTGGATCACCTGGATCCGAAGATCCTGCACGAACGCCTGCCCGGCATCTCCGAGACCGCCAAGGTCTTTGCCGGCGTCGACGTGACCAAGGCCCCGATCCCGGTGCTGCCGACCGTCCACTACAATATGGGCGGCATCCCGACCAACTATCACGGCGAGGTCGTCACCAAGGCGGGCGACAATCCCGACCAGGTGATCCCCGGCCTGATGGCCGTGGGCGAGGCCGCCTGCGTCTCGGTGCACGGAGCCAACCGCCTGGGCTCCAATTCGCTGATCGACCTGGTGGTGTTCGGGCGCGCGGCTGCCCTGCGCTGCGCCGAGATTCTCAAGCCCCTGGCGACCCAGCCGGAGCTGAAGAACGCCAATACCGACGCCCACCTGGCCCGTTTTGACCGTTATCGCAACGCCAGCGGAACCCAGGGCACAGCTGCTCTGCGTCTCGAGATGCAGAAGGCCATGCAGGAAGACGCCGCTGTGTTCCGTACCGGCGAAACTCTGGCCGGCGGTGCCCAGCGCCTGGCCGGGGTCTGGGAGAAGGCCAAGGACATCAAGGTCAGCGATCGTGGTCTGGTGTGGAACACCGACCTGATGGAGACCCTGGAGTTCGACAACCTGATCGGCCAGGCCGTGGTGACGGTAGCCGGCGCGGTCAACCGCACGGAAAGCCGCGGTGCTCACGCCCGCGAGGACTTCGGCGATCGCAATGACGGCGAGTGGATGAAGCACACCCTGGCCTGGCTCGACGTCGACACCGGCAAGGTGAAGATCGATTACCGCCCGGTCCACAGCTACACGATGTCTGACGACATCGCCTACATCCCGCCTAAAGCACGGGTTTATTGAGGGTCCGATGGTCGAGCTCGCGCTTCCCAAGAACTCCCAGGTCAAGGCCGGCAAGCACTGGCCGGCCCCCGCCGGAGCCACGAAGGTCAAGACCTTCAAGATCTATCGTTACGATCCCGAGGCGGGCGGCAATCCGCGTTGGGATACCTATGATGTCGATATGGATGCGGTGGGGCCGATGGTCCTGGACGCCCTGCTCTTCATCAAGAACACCATCGATCCGACCCTCGCCTTCCGTCGATCGTGCCGGGAAGGGGTCTGCGGCTCCTGTTCGATGAACATTGGCGGCCGCAACACCCTGGCCTGTACCAGCGGCTGGGCGGATGTGCCGGGCAAGGCCGTGCAGATCGCGCCCTTGCCGCATGCGCCGGTGGTCAAGGACCTGATCCCGGACCTGACCCTGTTCTACGCCCAGTACGCCTCGGTCGAACCCTGGCTGCACACCGATACCCCCGAGCCCCAGGCTGAATGGCGCCAGAGCCCGGAAGACCGTCTGAAGCTGGACGGTCTCTATGAGTGCATCCTTTGCGCCTGCTGCTCGACCTCATGCCCCAGCTACTGGTGGAACGGCGACAAGTATCTGGGCCCGGCGTCCCTGCTGCATGCCTATCGCTGGCTGATCGACAGCCGCGACGAGGCAACCGGCGACCGTCTCGATGCGCTGGAAGATCCGTTCAAGCTCTATCGCTGCCACACCATCATGAACTGCGCCCAGGTCTGCCCCAAGGGCCTGAATCCCGCCAAGGCGATCGCCGAAATCAAGAAGATGATGGTCGAGCGCGTCGTCTGACGCGTTCTGCAGCGGTTCGTCCCTGAAGGCGCTTGCCAAAAGGTGACGCCGCCGTCATTTTTGACGAAAGGGAGGGCGCGTCTTGAGCGTATCTGAGTTGGGCGATCTGAACGCGCGCGTGGTCATCGTGGGAGCTGGTCATGCCGGCGGATCTGCGGCGGCTTTCCTGCGGCAGTACGGCCATACCGGACCCATCGTTCTGATCGGTGACGAGCCCCTTCTGCCCTATCAGCGTCCGCCCCTGTCCAAGGCCTGGCTCAAGGGTGAGGCCACGGCCGATTCCCTGGCCCTGAAGCCGGCCAGTTGGTACGCGGAAAATCAGGTTTCCCTGCGCTTGAGTGGCCAGGCTGTGCGGATCGATAGGACCGCTCAGGTCGTTCATCTGGCGTCAGGTGAGACCTGTGCCTATGACGCCCTGATCCTGGCTACCGGGGCCCGCGCCCGCAAGTTGCCGATTCCCGGAGCAGACCTGGCCGGGGTCATGGCTCTGCGCACGGCCGCCGATGCCGAGGATCTCAAAGCGGCCCTGGGTCCGGACAAGCGCCTGGCCGTGGTCGGAGGCGGCTATGTGGGCCTTGAGGTCGCAGCCTCGGCCCGGGCCCTCGGCAGCCATGCCATGATCATTGAGCGCGAGGCCCGGGTGTTGGCCCGCGTCGCCTGTCCCATATTGTCGACCTTCTTTCAGGACTATCACGCCGCGCGGGGCGTCGCCTTCGAACTGGCGGCCGCTGTTGAGGCCTTCGAGGGGCGGGACGGTCACGTCTCCGGGGTGCGGTTCGCCGATGGTCGGGTGGTGGCCTGTGATGTGGCCCTGGTGGGCGTCGGGGCCATCCCGAATGATGAGTTGGCCCGCGAGGCCGGTCTCGACTGTGCCAATGGAGTCGTGGTCGATGCAGAAGCCCGCACCATCGATCGGCGAATCTTCGCCATCGGGGATGTCAGTGATCGTCCGCTGCCGCTCTATGATCGCCGGGTCCGGCTGGAGAGTGTGCCCAATGCTCTAGAGCAGGCCAAGCAGGCCGCTGCCGCCATTGTCGGGCGCCCTGGCCCCGCACCGGAAGTGCCCTGGTTCTGGTCCGACCAGTATGACCTGAAGCTGCAGATCGCCGGCCTGCCCTTTGACGCGGACCAGATCATTGTCCGGGGTGATGTCGCAGCGGCGAAGTTTGCGGTCTTCCATCTTAAGGGCGATTGCCTGCAGGCCGTCGAGGCGGTCAATGCCCCGCCCGAATTCATGGCGGGCAAGCAGCTGATCGGCAAACGCACGCCGATCGCGGTGGCAAAGCTCAGCAATCCGGCAATATCAATGAAGGACGTGGCGGCCTGAAGCCGCCCAGCAGGGGAACCCAAGGAAACCTCATGGCCAAGATCACCTATATCGAGCACGACGGCTCCGAGCACGTCCTGGATGTCAAGCCGGGCCTGACGGTCATGGAGGGCGCGGTCAAGAACAACGTGCCCGGCATCGACGCCGACTGCGGCGGGGCCTGCGCCTGTGCAACCTGCCATGTCTATGTTGATGATGCCTGGCTTGCGAAGACCGGCGACAAGTCGGCCATGGAAGAGTCGATGCTCGACTTCGCCGAAAACGTCGAACCCAACAGCCGCCTGTCCTGCCAGATCAAGGTGAGTGACGCCCTGGATGGCCTGGTCGTCCGCTTGCCGGAAAGCCAGCATTAAGCCTGACGGCCAGAAAGCGTCGTTATATCGTCACGAAGGGCTTGCCATGGGCGGGGAGCGGGCCTAAATCCGCCCCTCGCTCGGAACCGCATCGCGGCCGAATGGCGCAGTCCCCAAAAGGGGCCTTGCATCGTTCGAACCGCTTCGTTAGTTTCCGCGCTCCAATCGACTCGGTCATGGACACACGAGGGAAGCCTAGGCGGCCCATGAGTGTCTTTTGCACTTTGGCCTCCGGTGCGCCGGCTTGCTGAATGTGCAAACGGATCGGTTGACACTGGGGTGTCGCTTCTCTAGAAGCGCCGCTCCGGGCATCGCCGCCAAGTATTCGTAAGAATTCAGAAGCGCGATGTTAAGTCTTTCAGCCAGGTGTTTTGAGTTTATTCAAAATAATCAGTTGACTGACTTGAATGGCTTCTTTAGAAGCTGTTCGCTCGAACGGTTCCGGTTTTCCGGACACGCCGAGCAAATTCAAAACGTTTTGTAAAAAACGGTTTGACACGGAATTCGGGGTTGGATAGATAGCCGCCTCCGCCGACACCGGGCGTTAAGCGGTGGTGCTGCTGAGAGGCGGTTCTGGGAGCTTCGGCTCTGGGTCTTTGACATTGTTGATTTGGAAAGAGAAACGCAGGCGGCGGCGCTCTGGCGATGGACTGAAAAGGTTCATCTCGAACGCTGACAAATGCGGTCTCTTGAAGACACCATGAATATCATGGACTGAAGGTTTCGATCTTCAATCCATCGATGTGATTGGGAACTCGTCAAGATACTATGCAAACCAGAACCAATTCCTCGGTTTTCCCCTTGGAATTGAAGTCTGTGTTAGCGGTCAACTCAACCTGAGAGTTTGATCCTGGCTCAGAGCGAACGCTGGCGGCAGGCCTAACACATGCAAGTCGAACGGATCCTTCGGGATTAGTGGCGGACGGGTGAGTAACACGTGGGAACGTGCCTTTTGGTTCGGAACAACTCAGGGAAACTTGAGCTAATACCGGATAAGCCCTTCGGGGGAAAGATTTATCGCCATTAGAGCGGCCCGCGTAGGATTAGCTAGTTGGTGGGGTAAAGGCTCACCAAGGCTACGATCCTTAGCTGGTCTGAGAGGATGATCAGCCACATTGGGACTGAGACACGGCCCAAACTCCTACGGGAGGCAGCAGTGGGGAATCTTGCGCAATGGGCGAAAGCCTGACGCAGCCATGCCGCGTGAATGATGAAGGTCTTAGGATTGTAAAATTCTTTCACCGGGGACGATAATGACGGTACCCGGAGAAGAAGCCCCGGCTAACTTCGTGCCAGCAGCCGCGGTAATACGAAGGGGGCTAGCGTTGCTCGGAATTACTGGGCGTAAAGGGAGCGTAGGCGGATAGTTTAGTCAGAGGTGAAAGCCCAGGGCTCAACCTTGGAATTGCCTTTGATACTGGCTATCTTGAGTACGGAAGAGGTATGTGGAACTCCGAGTGTAGAGGTGAAATTCGTAGATATTCGGAAGAACACCAGTGGCGAAGGCGACATACTGGTCCG
>NZ_CM178739.1:2610000-3397500 GCF_058681455.1 Caulobacter sp. AVps16 | reverse complement strand
GCTAAGTGGGAAACGATGTGGGTTTGCTTTGACAACCAGGATGTTGGCTTAGAAGCAGCCATCATTTAAAGAAAGCGTAACAGCTCACTGGTCAAGCGAACCTGCGCGGAAAATGTAACGGGGCTCAAGCCAGACGCCGAAGGTATGGGTGTGCGTAAGCACGCGGTAGCGGAGCGTTCCGTAAGCCGGTGAAGGTGAGGCGTGAGCCTTGCTGGAGGTATCGGAAGTGAGAATGCTGACATGAGTAGCGATAAAGAGTGTGAGAGACACTCTCGCCGAAAGCCCAAGGGTTCCTGCGTAAAGCTAATCTGCGCAGGGTTAGTCGGCCCCTAAGGCGAGGCCGAAAGGCGTAGTCGATGGGAATCAGGTGAATATTCCTGAACCAGTTGGAAGTGACGGATCTGGTAAATTGTCTAGGCTTATTGGATTGCTCTGGGCAGTGAACAGGTCCCTGGAAATAACTCCAACGGAGACCGTACCCGAAACCGACACAGGTGGGCAGGTAGAGTATACCAAGGCGCTTGAGAGAACTATGCTGAAGGAACTCGGCAAATTGCACGCGTAACTTCGGGATAAGCGTGACTCTTATTTGGGCAACCAGATAAGAGTGGCACAGGCCAGGGGGTAGCGACTGTTTATCAAAAACACAGGGCTCTGCGAAGCCGTAAGGCGACGTATAGGGTCTGACGCCTGCCCGGTGCCTGAAGGTTAAAGGGAGTTGTGCAAGCAGCGAACTGAAGCCCAGGTAAACGGCGGCCGTAACTATAACGGTCCTAAGGTAGCGAAATTCCTTGTCGGGTAAGTTCCGACCTGCACGAATGGCGTAACGACTTCCCCACTGTCTCCAGCATAGGCTCAGCGAAATTGAATTCCCCGTGAAGATGCGGGGTTCCCGCGGTCAGACGGAAAGACCCTATGAACCTTTACTGCAGCTTCGCCTTGGCGTTAGCAACAACATGTGTAGGATAGGTGGGAGGCTATGAAACTTGGGCGCCAGTTCGAGTGGAGCCATCCTTGAAATACCACCCTTATTGTTGTTGACGTCTAACCGCGGCCCGTTATCCGGGTCCGGGACATGGCGTGGCGGGCAGTTTGACTGGGGCGGTCGCCTCCCAAAGTGTAACGGAGGCGCGCGATGGTGGGCTCAGACCGGTCGGAAATCGGTCGTCGAGTGCAATGGCATAAGCCCGCCTGACTGCGAGACTGACAAGTCGAGCAGAGACGAAAGTCGGCCATAGTGATCCGGTGGTCCTGCGTGGAAGGGCCATCGCTCAACGAATAAAAGGTACTCTAGGGATAACAGGCTGATTTTGCCCAAGAGTCCATATCGACGGCAAAGTTTGGCACCTCGATGTCGGCTCATCACATCCTGGGGCTGGAGCAGGTCCCAAGGGTTCGGCTGTTCGCCGATTAAAGTGGTACGTGAGCTGGGTTCAGAACGTCGTGAGACAGTTTGGTCCCTATCTGCCGTGGGTGTACGAGACTTGAGAGGATCTGTCCCTAGTACGAGAGGACCGGGATGGACACACCTCTGGTGGACCTGTCATGGCGCCAGCTGTGCAGCAGGGTAGCTAAGTGTGGACTAGATAACCGCTGAAAGCATCTAAGCGGGAAACTAACCTCAAAACAAGGTCTCGCTGAGAGCCGTGGAAGACCACCACGTTGATAGGCCAGGTGTGGAAGCGCTGTGAGGCGTGTAGCTTACTGGTACTAATAGCTCGATAGGCTTGATCGTTCTTCAGCCAAACCTATGCAAACGCTCTTTGTAGCTAAACATTCGATGTCTTCTTCAACTTGATATAACCAGTGTCCCTCACCGGACACTGCACGCATCCTTTTTGCTGACCTGGTGGCTATGCCGGGGGTTCCCCACCCGATCCCATTCCGAACTCGGTCGTTAAGTCCCCCTGGGCCAATGGTACTTCGTCTCAAGGCGCGGGAGAGTAGGTCGCCGCCAGGTCCGCTAAAAGGATGCACTTCAAGTCAATCAAAGTCCAAATCCCTACCTTGCGATAAAATCACTACCCTCTTCGCCGCGGGGTGGAGCAGCCCGGTAGCTCGTCAGGCTCATAACCTGAAGGTCACAGGTTCAAATCCTGTCCCCGCACCCAAGATCAAGAACGGCCTCCTTCGGGGGGCCGTTTTTGTTTGTGCCGTCCGCAAAGCTTCCAAACACAAACGGCGCGCACCTCTCGATGCGCGCCGTTCAAGTCTTCCTGAATGCTCAGGCAATGGGGATCAGACCGCGACCTCAAAGGCCGCTTCGGTCTTGGCCCTTACTTCATCGACCGTCACACCAGGTGCCAGTTCGGTCAGCCGCACCGGAGTCTTGCCGCGATTGATCTCGAAGACGCCCAGCTCGGTGATCAGCAAATCCACAACCCCGGCGCCGGTTAGCGGCAGCGAGCAGGCCTTGAGCAGCTTGGCCGCGCCAGATTTCTCGCAGTGATCCATCACGACCACGACGCGCTTGACGCCAGCGACAAGGTCCATGGCCCCGCCCATGCCCTTGACCATCTTGCCGGGCACCATCCAGTTGGCCAGGTCGCCCTTTTCAGAGACCTGCATGCCGCCGAGGATCGACAGGGCGATATGGCCGCCGCGGATCATGGCAAAGCTGTCGGCACTGGAGAAATAGGAGCTGGAGTCCAGCTCGGTGATCGTCTGCTTGCCGGCATTGATCAGGTCGGCGTCTTCCTCGCCCTCATAGGGGAAGGGGCCCATCCCCAACATGCCGTTCTCGCTCTGCAGCGTGACGCTCATGCCTTCGGGAATGTAGTTGGCGACCAGGGTCGGAATACCGATGCCGAGGTTCACATAAAAACCGTCGCGCAGTTCCTTGGCCGCTCGGGCCGCCATGTCGTCACGGGTCCAGGCCATCAGACGGTTTCCTCGGTCTTTTGCCCTCTGGGGCGCGTGGTGACGCGCTCAATGCGCTTTTCGAACGTCGCGCCCTTCAGCACCCGGTCGACATAGATGCCGGGGGTGTGGATATTGTCCTTGTCGAGCGCGCCAATGGCGACGATGTCCTCGACTTCTACGACGGTGGCCTTGCCGGCCGTCGCCATCATCGGATTAAAGTTTCGGGCTGTCTTGCGATAGACGAGATTGCCTTCGGCGTCGGCCTTCCAGGCCTTGACGATAGCGAGGTCGGCGGTCAGGCCGCGCTCCATCACATAGAGTTCGCCGTCAAACTCGCGGACTTCCTTGCCTTCGGCCACCAGGGTACCGACACCGGTCTTGGTGAAGAAGGCCGGAATGCCCGCGCCGCCGGCGCGAATGCGTTCGGCCAGGGTGCCCTGTGGATTGAACTCCAGCTCCAGCTCCCCACTGAGGTAAAGCTGTTCGAACAGCTTGTTCTCCCCCACATAGGACGAGATCATCTTCCGGATCTGGCGGTTCTCCAGCAGGATGCCGAGACCAAAGCCGTCCACACCGCAATTGTTGGAGACGACCGTGAGGTCCTTGACCCCCGTCTCGCGGATCGCCGCGATCAGGTTCTCCGGAATGCCGCACAGGCCAAAGCCTCCGGCCATGATGGTCATGCCGTCGAACAAAAGCCCTGATAGGGCCTCGACCGCGTCTGTCTGCACCTTGTCGACCATGGATCCTCCGTCACAAGCCTTTGGCAAGCCGGTGTTTGGCGAAGGGTCTCGCCCGGCGACCAAAGAAATTCAACCCTTGATGAATAAAATTTCACCGCCTGGAGTCGACGCGTGAATCCTGACGAAACTGGCGGTGAAGCTAACATCGGTCGGTCGCCGCCTGCTACCTCTGGTGTGTTGCTGGTCCTGGCCCATCCCGCCCTTGAGCGCTCCCGTGCCAATCGTGCCCTGGCCAAGGCTGCAAAGGGGCTGGCCGGGGTTACGCTCCTAGATCTCTATGAGGCCTATCCTGACTTTGCGATCGACATCGAAGCCGAGCAGGCCGCACTGCGGACCCATGACGTCATTGCCCTGCAGTTTCCACTCTACTGGTACTCGACCCCGGCCCTGATGAAGGAGTGGCTGGACCTCGTATGGCTGCACGGCTTCGCCTATGGCGAGGGTGGCACGGCCCTGCAGGGCAAGCGGCTGTTCGTGGCCTGCACGACCGGCGCGAGCGCCAAGGCCTATCATGCCCAGGGCTATAACCGCTTTGCGATGGATGACTTTCTCCGGCCGCTCGAGCAGACGGCTCATCTCTGCGGCATGGTCTGGGAAACGCCGTTTGTGGTCCACGGTGCGGCCGTCAAGGACGACGCGGCGCTGAAAGCCGAGGCCGAGCGCTACCGCGCCCGCCTCGTCTCGCTGATGCCGGCTGAAGTAGAGGTCTGAGCCTTGCAATCCTTTCTCACCCAGACCCTGTTCTATCTCGGGGCCGCCGTCATTTCGGTGCCGATCGCCAAGCGCCTGGGGCTCGGCTCCGTGCTCGGCTATCTGATCGCCGGCGTCATCATCGGGCCTCACGCCCTGTCCCTGATCGGGGCCGAGGCCGATGTGATGCAGTTTGCCGAGTTCGGCGTCGTGATCCTGTTGTTCCTGATCGGTCTTGAGGTACAGCCCTCGACCCTCTGGGACATGCGCAAGGCGATCTTCGGTTTCGGCGGTGCCCAAGTCGTCGCCACCTCGGTCGCGATCGCCGGCGTGGCGGTCCTGCTGGGCCTGCCCTGGCAGACAGCCCTGGCCGTCGGCATGGTCCTGGCCATGTCGTCCACGGCCATCGTGCTGCAAACCCTGGACGAGAAGGGCTTGCGGCAGGGACCGGTCGGTCGGGCAGCCTTCGGCATTCTTCTGCTGCAGGATCTGGCGGTCATCCCGATGTTCGCCCTTCTCCCGTTTCTGGCCACCATTGCTCCGGAAACCCACGGCGAAGCCGCAGGGCATGGGGCGAGCCTGGTCTCTCATCTGCCGATCTGGGCCCAGGGCCTGTCGGTGCTGGCGGCCGTCGGTGCCGTGGTTGGGGGCGGGCGCTATCTGGTGCGGCCGCTGTTCCGCTTCATCGCCAAGGCCCGTCTGCGCGAGATCTTCACCGCATCGGCCCTGCTGATCGTCGTCGGCGTGGCGAGCCTGATGCAGACCGTCGGCCTGTCACCGGCCCTTGGTGCTTTTCTGGCCGGCGTGGTCCTGGCCGAAAGCGAGTTCCGCCGTGAGCTAGAGACCGATATCGAGCCGTTCCGCGGCCTGCTGCTCGGACTTTTCTTCATTACAGTAGGCGCGGGGGTCGACCTGCCCCTGATCGTCCGCCAGCCCCTAACCCTGGCCGGCGTCGTGATCGGCCTTATGGTTCTGAAGTTTCTGGTCATGCTGGGTCTGGCGCGCCTGTTCGGAGCTCCCTTGCGCGGTGCCGCCGCCGTGGCGACGGCCCTGGCCCAGGGCGGCGAGTTTGCCTTCGTTCTGCTGACCTTTACGGTCGGGGCGGGGGTGATTGGTGCTCCGCTGGCGGCCCTTCTGACCGCCGCCGTCGCGATTTCCATGGCGCTCACACCCCTTGCCATGATCCTCTATGAACGGGCCGCTGCCGCCCTCGATGCCGCCATTCCGGATGTGACCCCGGAAACCGGAGATTTCGACGAGGGCGAGCCTGACATCATCATCGCGGGTTTCGGCCGCTTTGGTCAGATCACGGGCCGCCTGCTGACCGCCAACGGCTTTCGTTCCACGGTTCTGGACAGCGATATCGAGCAGATCGACCTGCTGCGCCGCTTCGGTCGCCGGGTGCATTATGGTGACGCGACGCGGATGGATCTGCTGCGGGCCGCCGGGATCGAGCGGGCCCGCATGCTGATCGTGGCGCTCGACGACCGCGAAAAAACCGTCGAACTGGTCGAGACCGCCCGCAAGGCCTTCCCTGATCTGGTCATCCTGGCCCGAGCCTGGGATCGGCGGCATGCCTATGACCTTCTGGCCAATGGGGCGGATGCGGTCGAGCGGGAAACCTTTGAGTCCGCGCTGTCCCTGGGCGAGACGGCCCTGCGCAAGCTGGGCTTCCGGGCCCATCGCGCCCATCGCGCCGCCTCCTTCTTCCGCCGTCACGACCGGCGCACTTTCGAAGAGCTGCGGCCGATGTGGGGCCAGGAGGAGGCCTATATTCTGGCCTCGCGCGATGCCGCAAAGACCATGGACCGGCTGCTGGCCGCCGACCTGTCGCGCATGCGTCCAGGCGATTCCGGGGGCTCCTGGGATACGGCCAGCCTGGAACAGGAGTTGCGTGAACGGGCAGAGCGGGAGGGGGCCGACTAGGCCAGGCCCTCCCCCTGTCGGGGAAGGGCCTGCGAAGCCTGACCCTACTGCGTCACCGGCCGCAGGATGATCTCGACACGCCGATTCTGGCTGCGACCGGCCGCCGTGCCGTTGTCGGCGACGGGCTGGCTTTCACCCAGTCCGGCCACGAAGACCCGACCGCCCAGAACCTGGCCCGTACCGACCAGATAGGCGGCGACCGCACTGGCGCGCAGCTCTGACAGGGTCTGGTTATACGCGTCCGGCCCACTGGAATCGGCATGGCCGACCACGTCGATGGTGGTCTGCGGATAGGCGTTCAGGGTGCGGGCGACGTCGTCCAGAACCCGGGTGAACTGGGGCTGTACGTCCGATTGATCGACGGCAAAGGTCACGTCGCTGGGCATGACCAGAATGATCTGGTCGCCGTTGCGGCGGATCATCACGCCTGAGCCTTCAAGGCTGCGGCGAAAATCGGCCTGCTGCCGGTCCATGTAGTTGCCCACCGCGCCGCCCGCCAGGGCACCGATGCCGGCACCGATCAGAGTATTTTTCCGGCCCTGTTCTCCCGAATTGGTGTTGGTCAGATAGCCCAGGACGGCCCCGACGCCGGCTCCGGTCAGGGCGGCCGTCCCGGTATTGTTGCGTACCGGCATGCCGGTATAGGGGTCGGTGGTGGTGCAGGCCGCCAGGGTGGTGGCGGCTGCCAGCAGGGTCGCAAGGGCGGTCTTCTTCATCGTCATCATGGCCGTGGTGTTCCGTCTTCAGATCCGGCGTGTGTCGTCACGCTTGTACATCGAAGGGGCAAACGCCCACCTCAAGGTCAAGTTCCATCCTTCGACCTGACTGGGCGATGAACGGCCCTTCGCTCACGGCGGTTCCCGGTGTAGTAAGTCGCGACTTACTAGTTTCCGACCGACTTGCTGAAGGCTTGCCCAACGTGTCCACGTCCGCGATCGAACCGGTTTCGTTCACCCTCTATCAAAAAGACTTTGCCGGTTTTGCCCAGGCCCTGGGGGCCTCGTTTGAGCGCTACGGTTTTGCCGTGCTGTCGGACTATGACCTCGACCAGGACCGGATCGATGCGGCCCTCTCCGATGCCAAGGCCTTCTTCGCCCTGCCCGTCGACATCAAGAAGCAATATGCCGGGATCAAGGGCGGTGCCCGCGGCTATATCCCGTTCGGTGTCGAGACCGCCAAGGGCGCGACCCATCATGACCTCAAAGAATTCTGGCACATGGGCCGCGACCTGCCAGCCGGCCACCGGTTCCGCGCCACCATGGCCGACAATGTCTGGCCGGCCGAAATCCCGGCTTTCAAACATGACGTCTCCTGGTTCTACAACGCGCTCGACACCATGGGCGGCAAGGTGCTTGAGGCCATTGCCGTCTATCTGAAGCTGGATCGCAGCTTCTTCAAACCCACCACTGAGAACGGCAACAGTGTCCTGCGGCTGCTGCACTACCCGCCGATCCCGCTCGATGCCACGGGCGTCCGGGCCGGGGCGCATGGCGACATCAACACCATCACCCTGCTGATGGGAGCCGAAGAGGGCGGGCTGGAACTGCTAGACCGCAATGGCCAGTGGCTGCCGATCAATCCGCCGCCGGGCTGTATCGTCATCAATATCGGCGACATGCTCGAGCGCCTGACCAATCACGTCCTGCCGTCGACCATCCACCGCGTGCAGAACCCGCCGCCCGAGCGCCGCCACATCCCGCGCTACTCGACTCCGTTCTTCCTGCATTTCGCATCAGACTATGAGATCAAAACCCTGCCGGGCTGCATCACCGCTGAAAACCCGGACCGCTATCCGGACTCGATCACTGCCGATGAATTCCTTCAGCAGCGCCTGCGCGAGATCAAGCTGGCCTGACGGTCTGCTGATCCAAATCCGAGAAGCCCCGTCCAGACCGGCGGGGCTTTTCTATTTGGATATCCGCAGCGACGAGATCTCCTGGGCGATGGCCTTGAAGGACGTCTTCAGTTCAGAGCCGGTGGCCGGGAAGAAGGCCTTGGAAGAGTCGGAGGCACAATCGGTAAGGAAGGTCTTGGCGGTCGCATCCGAGCCGACGTCAAAGCCGACCGTGTACAGAGTGATGTCATAGGCACTGTTCTTGATTGCCGTGCACAGCGCCCTGGCCTGAGTGAAGGGGTCGCCATTGGTGGCGTTGCAGTTGATGTGGTCTTCGTCGCTGCCGCTGCCGCTGCCGGCGTTGGCCGCGATCACGCCATTGCAGTAGGGCGTGTTGAAGGCACCGTCGGTCATCATGATGACCACCTTCATCAGGTCCTTGGTCTTGTAGGCCGCGGGGCGCTGCGAGGCGCTCGGCCAGAGATAGCCGAAGTTCGGCGCAACCATGTACCAGCCCCAGGCAAGCCCGATCTGACCGGCCGTCGAGCCGCCCGCAGCGAAGCTGTTGATCTGGGCCTTAAGTGCGGTTTTGTCGCTGGTCAGCGGCGTGATCGTGGCGGTAGGGCAGGGGTTCGCGGAATTGGTGTCTGGCCAGACCGACGGATAGTTCGTCCCGACATAGGCGGTGCTGGGTGCCGCGTCTGTATAGGCGTTTGCCCCCGTGCGCTCGCTGACGCAGGTGCTGATGGCGCGAACCTCGTCCGTGTTCCAGTTGCTGACATAGGAAAGCTGCCGACATCCGGGGTTCGTGCTCTGCTCACAGGTCGCCGTGCCGCCACTGGTGTAGGCGGCCGTGCCCAGGCCCGCGACACCCGTGTCAAAGGTTGTACTGGTCAGGCTGGTGATCGAGACGGTCTGGCCGTTCAGCGTCGTCGTGCCGCCGATGCTGGCGAAGCTGACCTGGTCGCCTGTCGAAAAGCCATGTGAAGCGCTGGTCTTCGCCACCAAGCTGCAATCGCTGGTGACGCACTTCTGGATCTTGCCGCCGCTCGCGTAGTTTGACTTGGATCGGGTGTCCGCACCGCCCAGCGACACCTGACTCGAGCTGACACGCGTGACCGTATAGTTTTTCCCGTTCAGTGACGCCATGCCGCTGGTCGCATTGCCGTTGATCCCAGAGATATAGACTCTGTCGCCCGTCACCAGGCCATGGCTCGATGAGGTCACCACCGCTGGCGAGGCCTTGCTCACGCCCGAAATCGAGGTCCCTGTCGCCAGCCAGTCAACGCCACTGATGCTTCGCACCGGGATCGGACCCCGCACGGCGTCCGCATAGGTGTCGACGTTCACCCCGGCGGCATAGGGCACCAATGCGATCTTCGAATAGAACGGCGTCTGCGTATCGCGGACGATGATGTCGACCAGGTCCGAGGCGGCGACCTTCAGATCGCTGATCCGCGTGCCGCTCATCGAACCCGTGATGTCCAGCACCAGCGAGACTTCGAGATCCTTGGACGAGCGGACGACTTCAGACGTCGCGGTGACAGTGAAGTTACCGCTCTGCCACAGGTTGGCGACGATGGGCTTAAGGGTCGCTGTGGCCGAGCCAAGGACCCGATTGTTGGTCCCTGCCGAGAACGTCGAGCTCGACGCCGTAAGGCCGAGGTTCATGCCCGAAACCTCGACCAGGAAAGCCGCGTCGCCCACGGTTTCAAGTTCGGCATTGGTGACCGCCGTCGAGCGCGCCGCGATCAGGGTCGCCGCATCCAGGGCGTCCTGCATTTCGCGGCGCTGCTGGTTGATACGGCTCAGATCGATCAGGCCAAACACCAGGATCGCCAACGGGATAATCAGAAAGGCGAACTGTACGGCGATGGCTCCCCGGTCATCGCGCGCCAGCCGACGGGCGAAGCGGCGAAGGCCATCGCTCAGGCTTTGAAGGGGGCGGCTGTTGGCGGGCATTGACGTTCCGGACGGCAGGCTTTGCCAGACCTTGGCCCATGTTGGTGAAGAAGGTGAAAACAGGGGCCGTAAACCCGCCCGCGGGGCGGCGCGCTTCGACAATTGGCGTTTGCGGCGCTAAAGAGCGGCCATGCCGTTCACTGCCACCGTCATGACCATGTTCCCCGAGGCCTTTCCCGGCCCGCTCGGCGTCTCGATGATCGGGACGGCCTGGAAGGACGAAGACCTGTGGCGATTGGAAACACTGGACATTCGGGCCTTTTCCAAGGATAAGCGCGGCTTCCTCGACGACACCCCTGCGGGTGGCGGCGCGGGAGCCGTTCTGAAAGCGGACGTTATCGCCGCCGCGCTCGACAGCGTGGAGGTCGGTGGACGGCCGCTTTTGTATATGAGTGCCCGGGGTCGGCCCCTGACCCAGGCGCGCGTAAGGCAGTGGAGCGAGGCGCCCGGGATCATAGTCCTGTGCGGCCGTTTCGAGGGGGTGGACCAGCGGGTGCTCGACGCCCGGGGGTTCGAGGAGGTCTCGGTCGGAGACGCGGTCCTTGCCGGTGGCGAGGCGGCGGCGATGGTCGTGATCGAGGCGTGCGTTCGACTTGCCCCGGGGGTTCTGGGGAACATCGAGAGCACGCTGGAAGAAAGCTTCGAGGACGGCCTCCTCGAGCATCCGCAGTACACGCGACCGCGGACGTTTGAAGGGCTGGATATCCCCGAGGTGCTGCTGTCGGGCGACCACAAGCGGGTCGCGCAATGGCGGTCCAGTATGCGTGAAGAGACGACACGCGAGCGGCGGCCCGATCTTTGGGAAGCGCATCTCGCCAATCAACAGGCAAAAGGCGGCCCGAAAACGGGTAAGCCCAAAGGAGACTGAAGACATGGCTATCAACATCATCAAGCAACTCGAGCAGGAAGAATCCTCGCGTCTGCTGGCCGCCCGGGCGATCCCGGACTTCCAGCCGGGCGACACCCTGCGCGTCAATGTGAAGATCAAGGAAGGCGAGCGCGAACGCGTTCAGGCCTACGAGGGCGTCTGCATCGCCCGCGCCGGCGCCGGCATCCATGAGAGCTTCACGGTCCGCAAGATCTCGTTCGGCGAAGGCGTGGAGCGTCTGTTCCCGCTGCTGTCGCCGAATATCGAAAGCATCGAAGTCAAGCGTCGCGGCGTCGTCCGTCGCGCCAAGCTCTACTATCTGCGCGACCGTCGCGGTAAGTCGGCCCGTATCGCCGAGCGCCAGACGATCCGTAAGGAAAAGGGCGCCGCTGAATAAGCCGCCTTTCCTGAAGATCGAACGAGGCCCCGGTGGAAACGCCGGGGCCTTTTTCTTTGGTGATTTTCGGCTGCGCAGTCGCTCAATCCGGGCGACATCGCCCTTAAGTGCGTTCACACGCACCTTGACAGGCTGCCAGTGCGGGAGGACGCTGCCCTCACCCCCGCCGCACAGCGACGGGCTTCCTGACCGCTCCCTCTCAGGGGGTGGCCCGCTTCAGTCGACGTTCGCCGTCACTGGACAAAAAGCGAAACGAGGGCGCGCCCGTCATGCCTGCGGGACCTGGGCGTGCCCTCTGTGCGGGGCAGCTGCATCACAGCGCGCAAGAAATGGCCGCTGGCCCGGTCCAAGGCTGGATTTCAACGCACGATCCGCCCTATATCCCCGCCATGTCCGGCAAAACCCTTTATGACAAGATCTGGGACGCTCACGTCGTCAGCGAGGCTGACGGCGAGGCCATCCTCTATATTGACCTGCATCTGATCCATGAGGTCACCACGCCCCAGGCCTTTGCCGGCCTGCGCGCGGCGGGCCGCAAGGTGCGTCGCCCCGACCGCACCCTGGCCGTGGCCGATCACAATATCCCGACCGAAGGCCAGGCCCTCGGCGTCGATGCCGTGGCTGACGAAGAGGCGAGGCTGCAGCTGCAGACCTTGGGCCGCAACGTCAAGGACAACGGCATCGAGTTCTTCCCGATGGGCGACATCCGCAATGGAATCGTCCACGTGGTGGGGCCTGAGCAGGGCCGCACCCAGCCGGGCATGACCATTGTCTGCGGCGACAGCCACACCTCGACCCACGGGGCCTTCGGGGCCCTGGCCCATGGTATCGGCACCTCCGAGGTCGAGCACGTCCTGGCCACCCAGACCCTGCGCCAGAAGAAGGCGAAGAACATGCTGGTCCGCGTCGACGGCCAGCTCGGCCCCGGCGTCACCGGCAAGGACGTGGCCCTGGCCGTGATCGGCGAGATCGGCACCGCCGGCGGCACCGGCTATGTCATCGAGTTCGCCGGCGAGGCCATTTCGGCCCTGTCGATGGAAGGCCGTATGACCCTTTGCAACCTCACCATCGAGGGTGGGGCAAAGGCCGGCCTGATCGCGCCTGACGACAAGACCTTCGCCTATATCCAGGGCAAGCCCTCCGCCCCCAAGGGCGCGGCCTGGGAGATGGCGCTCAGCCACTGGAAGAGCTTCTCCACCGACCCGGACGCCGTCTTCGACCGCACGGTGACGATCGACGGCTCGGCCCTGGTACCGATGGTCACCTGGGGCACCTCGCCCGAGGACGTCATTCCGGTGACAGGCAATGTGCCGGATCCCGAAAGCTTCGCCACGCCGGACAAGCGTGCCGCCGCTCATCGGGCGCTCGACTATATGGGCCTGACCGCCGGCCAGCCGATCTCCGCGGCCCGCATCGACCGCGTCTTCATCGGCTCCTGCACCAATAGCCGGATCGAGGACATGCGTGCCGCCGCCGCCGTGGTGCAGGAGGCTTTCCTGCATGGCCGCCTGGTCGCTGACCACGTCAAGGCCATGGTCGTGCCGGGCTCGGGCCTGGTGAAGGAACAGGCGGAAGAAGAGGGCCTGGACGCCATCTTCAAGGCCGCAGGCTTTGACTGGCGCGAGCCGGGCTGTTCGATGTGCCTGGCCATGAACCCCGACAAGCTGGCCCCGCAGGAGCGCTGCGCCTCGACCAGTAACCGCAATTTTGAAGGTCGTCAGGGCCGCGCCGGTCGCACCCATCTGGTGTCCCCCGCCATGGCGGCGGCGGCGGCGATTGCGGGCCATCTGGTCGATGTCCGCACCTTTCTGGAGGAGACCGTCTGATGCAGGCCTTCACCCGCCTTGACGGCCGTGCCGTCCCGCTGTCCCTGGCCAATATCGACACCGACCAGATCATCCCCAAGCAGTTCCTGAAGACCGTGGAGCGCGAGGGCCTGGCCAAGGGCCTGTTCTACGACTTCCGCTTCGACGGCGAAGGCAAGGAGATCAGCGACTTCGTGCTGAACCGGCCGGAGTACAAGGGCGCGTCCGTGCTGATCGCCGGCGACAATTTCGGCTGCGGTTCCTCGCGCGAGCACGCCCCCTGGGCCCTGATGGATTTCGGGATCATGTGCGTGATCTCGACCAGCTTCGCCGACATCTTCAACAACAACTGTTTCAACAACGGCTTGCTGCCGGTGGTGCTGGCACCCGAGGAGATCGCCGTCCTGATGGACGAGGCCAAGGGCGGCAACCACATGGTCAGCATCGACCTGGAGGCTCAAACGGTGGTCTCGCCCTCGGGCAAGACCTTCAGCTTCCAGATCGACCCGGTGCGCAAGGACAAGATGCTGCGCGGCCTCGACGCCATCGGCGAGACCCTGCTGCACGGCAGCGACATCGACGTCTTTGAGAGCAAGCGGGCGCTGGACCGGCCTTGGCTGGAAGCTTGAGTTAAGCGCCTGTCATCCCGGACGAGCGCGTCGCGCGAAGATCCGGGACCGACGCCTGAGCGCCGCGTTCCAGGTCGGTCCCGGATCGGCGGCCCTGACGGCCTTGTCCGGGATGACAACCTTTTTTGAGACTGAACCCATGACCCTGATCCTCGCCGGTACCGTCCGTATCGCCCCCGAGCGCCTGGCAGAGCTTCGCCCGCATCTGCGGGCCCAGGTCGAGGCCACCCGGTCTGAGCCGGGCTGCCTGGACTATGCCCTGACCGAAGACCCGCTCGATCCGGGCCTGATCCGGGTCTATGAGCATTTCACTGACGAAGCCGCCCTGGCCTTCCACCGGGAGACGGCGCACATGGCCACCTGGCGGGCCGCCTGCGCTGCCCTGGGCGTCCATGACCGCAACCTGTCGTCCTTCGACGTTTCCGATTACCGCAAGATCTAAGGCAAGTTCCGATGTCCATGCTTCTCCTCCTGCCGGGTGACGGCATCGGCCCCGAGGTCTGCGGCCAGGTGCGTCGCGTTGCGGCCGCCCTGACGCCCGACCTGATCGTCGAAGAGGCCATTTATGGCGGGGCCAGCTATGACGCCCACGGCACGCCCCTGACCGACGAGGTCCGGGACCGAGCCCTGGCCAGCGGTGCGGTCCTGATGGGGGCCGTCGGTGGTCCGAAATGGAAGGACGCACCGCGTCACCTGCGGCCGGAAGCTGGCCTACTGGGCCTGCGCAAGGCGATGGACGTCTATGCCAATCTGCGCCCGGCCTACTGTTTCGAAGCCCTGGCCGGGGCTTCCAGCCTGAAGACAGAGCTGGTCTCGGGCCTCGACATCATGTTTGTGCGCGAGCTGGTCGGCGGCGTCTATTTCGGCGAGCCGCGCGGCATCGTCGACCTGCCGGACGGTCAGAAGAAGGGCTTCGACACGGCCGTCTATACGACCAGCGAGATCGAACGCGTCGGCCGTGTGGCCTTCGAGCTGGCCCGGGGCCGCACCAACAAGGTTCACTCGGCCGAGAAGTCCAATGTCATGGAGTCGGGCCTGCTGTGGAAGCAGGTCATCACCGAGCTACATGCCCGCGAATACCCCGACGTCCAGCTGGAACACATCCTGGCCGACAACTGCGCCATGCAGCTCGTCCGTGCGCCCAAGCAGTTCGATGTCATCGTCACCGACAACCTGTTCGGCGACATCCTGTCGGACGCGGCGGCCATGCTGACCGGCTCGCTGGGTATGCTGCCCTCGGCGGCCCTGGGCGTGGCCGGCAAACCCGGTCTTTATGAGCCCATCCACGGCTCGGCCCCGGACATCGCCGGCCAGGGTGTGGCCAATCCGCTGGCCGCCATCCTGTCGTTCGAGATGGCCCTGCGCTGGTCCCTGGGCCGGGCCCAGGCCGCCGATGTACTGCTGGCCGCCGTCAAGGCGGCGCTGGACGCAGGGGCCCGGACGCGCGACCTCGGCGGTTCGCTGTCGACGGTTGAGATGGGCGACGCGGTACTCAAGGCGCTCTGATTTAGATCCTCCCCCAGAGGGGGGAGCATCTATCGCTTCAACCTCTTCCCCAACCCCCGCACTACGCCCTAGGCTCTTCCCAACGATAAGAGGGAGCGCCGCGCATGTTACCGGGCCTGATGCAGACCACGCCGCTGATGATCAGTGGCATTCTGACCTATGCTCAGCAGGCCCATGGCACACGCGAGATCGTCTCCAAGCTGATCGACGAGCCGATCTGGCGCTATGACTATGCGGGCCTGGCCCGGCGCTCGGCCCAACTCGCCCATGCGCTGCGGCGGCTGGGCGTCCAGCCCGGTGACCGGGTCACCTCCATGGCCTGGAACACCCACCGGCATCTGGAGCTGTTCTATGCCGTGCCCGGTCTCGGCGCGGTGCTGCACACGGCCAATCCCCGCCTGTTCGACGAGCAGATCATCTACACGATCAATCACGCCGAAAGCGGTGTGCTGTTCTTCGACCGCAATTTCGCGGCCCTGGTCGAACGGATCGCCCCGCACCTGACCACGGTGAAGACCTTCGTCATGCTGTCGGATGAAGAGCGCACGCTCCCCGGATCGGTCGGGGCGCTCAGCTATGAGAACCTGATTTCCGGCGAGGCGCAGGCCATCGACTGGCCCAGCTTCGACGAGAATGCCGGGGCCTTCCTTTGTTACACCTCGGGCACCACGGGCGACCCCAAGGGGGTACTCTACTCGCATCGCGCCGTGGTGCTGCACGCCATGGCAGGGGGCCTCAACAGCGCCTTTGGCTTCACCGCCTTCGACGTGGTGATGCCGTGCTCCAGCCTCTATCACGCCACCGCCTGGGGCCTGCCGTTCAGCGCCCCGATCTGCGGAACCAAGCTCGTCCTGCCGGCCGACAAGATGGACGGGGCCTCGCTGCATGCCCTGATCGAGGGGGAGGGCGTCACCTTCACCGGCGGCGTGCCGACCATCTGGACCATGTACCTGACCTGGCTGGAACAGACCGGCCAGCGGCCGGACAGTCTGAAGCGCGTGGTGATCGGCGGCAGCGCGGTGCCGCGTGCCATGGCCGAGACCTTCAAGCGGCTCTACGACGTCAGCGTCCTGCAGATCTGGGGCATGACCGAGACCTGTCCCATCGGCGTGGTCGCCACCCCGACCCCTTCGCTGGCGGCCCTGGGTGAAGAGGCCATGGACGAGGCCATCTGGACCCGCCAGGGCCGGCTGCAGTTCGGCATCGAGCTGAAGGTCGAGGCCGAGGACGGCAGCGACGCCCCGCGCGACGGCGAAAGCTCCGGCGCGCTCAAGGTGCGCGGGCCCTGGGTGGTGAAGCGCTATTTCCGCCAGGAGGCCGACGCCGCCGAGGCCGACGGCTGGTTCGATACCGGCGACATCGCCACCCTCGATGGTCACGGCTTCATGCGCATCACCGACCGCCAGAAGGATGTCATCAAGTCCGGCGGCGAGTGGATCAGCTCGATCGATCTGGAGAATGTCGCGGTCGGCTGTCCGGGCGTGAAGATCGCCGCCGTGATCGGGGTGCCGCATCCCAAGTGGGAAGAGCGGCCGCTTCTGGTCATCGAGCCACATGACGGCGTCCAGGTCTCCAAGGCCGAGGTGCTCGATTACCTGACCCCGCGCATCGTCAAGTGGTGGACGCCGGATGACGTGGTGTTCGCTGCCGTGCCCCTGACCGCGACCGGCAAGATCGACAAGAAGGTCCTGCGCGCCGCGTGGCGCGAGCATCTGCTCGGCCAGACCCCCGCCGGTTCTTGACGAACGGCGGTTTTCCAAGCCTGATTGCCTCGGCTGGACAGTGAGGGGGCACGCCATGCGAAAGGTCTTGTTGGCCTTGGGCCTGAGTGCGGCTGTGGCCTTGCCGGCCATGGCGCAGCAGGTGCCGACTGCCCCGGTCCAGCCCGTTACGGATGTCTATTTCGGTGAAACCGTCGTCGACGGCTATCGCTGGATGGAGGCCCGCCCGCCCGAGTTCGACGCCTGGATGAAGGCTCAGGACGCAGTCACCCGCAGCGAGATCGCCGCCCTGCCCGGGCGCAAGGCCCTGGGGGACGAGATCGCCGCGATCAGCGCTGCGGCGGTCGTGCCGTCGCGGCCCGTGCAGCGTGGCGACCAGCTCTATTTCCAGAAGCGCCCGTCCGGCGCGTCGGTGAATCGGCTCTATGTCCGCAACATTGCCGGGGGACCGATCCGCGAGCTGATCGCTCCCGACAGGCTGTCGGACGAGGGCGGTGCGGCCAGCCTGCAGGCCGTCTCGCCGTCGCCGGACAACCGCTACCTGGCCTATACCATTGGCCGGGGCGGCTCTGAGGATGCGGTCCTTCACGTGATGGAGATCGCCACCGGCAAGGTCCTTGCCGAGGCCATCGACGGGACCCGGTTCGCCCTGCCGGAGTGGGCACCTGACAGTAAGAGCTTTTACTATTCGCGTCTGAAGGCCCCAGGGCCCGGCGACGATCCGGAGGACCGCTTCAAGGACCAGGCCCTCTGGCGGCATGTGGTCGGCGAGGATCCTGCCCGCGACCAGCTGGTATTCGAGGCCAGCCGCCCGGACAGTACACTCGGCCGTGACGGCGGGCCGTTGCTCTACTGGCCGGCCCGATCGAACTGGGTGTTCGCCTTCATCTTCGATGGTGTCTCGCCCTATGGTCTGGCCTGGGTGTCGCCAGCCACTGCGGTTGCGGCCGGCAAGCCGGTCTGGAGAAAGATCGCCGCGGCTGAGGACCGGCTGATGCTGGTGGGCCTGGGCGGTGATCAGGCTGCCCTTCCTGTCGTTCGCGGGGACCGGGCCTGGGTCGCGACGACCCTGAATGCGCCGCTGGGCCGGTTTGTCGACCTTGATCTCAAGGCCCCGGACTTTGCCCGGGCCTCTGAAATCGCCTCCGGAACCGGCGGGGCCCTTGTCGCGGCCACGCCGGCGACGGACGGGCTCTATGTCGTCCGGGCCGAGGGCGGAGCCTATGATGTTCAGCGCCTGGGCTGGGATCGCAGCCTGACACGCCTTGCGACGCCGTTCCCGGCCAGCATCGGCTTCAGCACCAGCGATCCGGACCGGTCCGGAGCGGTCATGGGCCTGGAGTCCTGGGCCCGGCCGTCGGAACTCTTCCAGTTCGCGGGCAATGGCCCGGCGCGCAGCCTGGCCCTCGCCGAGCCCATGCCGGTCGCCCTGTCCGACATCGTCATCGAGCGGATCGAGGGGCGAGCCGCCGACGGGACCCGCATCCCGGTCGACATCATGCGCCTGAAGTCTCTGAAGCTGGACGGTCGGTCTCCGACCATGCTGGAGGGCTATGGGGCCTATGGCGTTTCCAGCGATCCGATCTTCTCGGCCCGCCTGATCCCGTTCGTGAAGCGCGGCGGGATCTACGCCTCGGCCGTGGTCCGGGGCGGCGGCGAATATGGCGAGGCCTGGCACCTGGCCGGCAAGGAGGCCAGCAAGCCCAACACCTGGCGCGACTTCATTGCCGCAGCCGAGGCCCTGATCGACAAGGGCTATACCTCGAAAGACCGCCTGGCCGGATCGGGCACCAGCGCCGGCGGCATCCTGATCGGCCGGGCCGTCACCGAACGTCCGGACCTGTTTGCTGCCGCCTTCATGGGCGTACCGATGACCGACATGCTCCGTTTCGAGACCACGCCCGGCGGTCCGGCCAATGTCGCCGAGTTCGGCTCCATCGCCACGCCGGAGGGCTATCGCGCCCTCAAGGTCATGAGCCCGCTGGTCCATGTCGCTGACGGGGTGCGCTATCCGCCGATCCTGATCACCGCCGGCATGAACGATGGCCGGGTGCCGGCCTGGGTTCCGGCCAAGATGGCGGCGCGGCTGCAGGCCGCCAGCACCGGCGGTCCCGTGCGCCTGCGGGTCGATTTCGACGCCGGCCACGGCATCGGCTCGACCAAGGGCCAGCGCGATGCCCAGGCCGCGGACATCCAGGCCTTCCTGCTACAGGCCCTGGGCGAACCGGATTTCCAGCCGAAACGGCCTTAGGGCGTGGGGGAAAAATTGCCGCACCCGGCCTGTTCTATCAGGGCTCGCAGAAACCCTTGCCTTGCCTCGGGCGCTTTGGGGGCGTAACGGGTCGCCATCTTCCAGGGTCGGAAGACAATCGAATTGGAGACCGCTATGGGTTACCGGGTCGCCGTGGTCGGCGCCACGGGCAATGTTGGCCGTGAGATGTTCAACATCCTCGAGGAGGTGAAATTCCCCGTCGAGAAAATGCACGCCATCGCCTCTCGTAAATCCATCGGCGTCGAGGTCTCGTTCGGCAACCAGATCCTGCGCTGCGAGGACCTGGAGCAGTTTGACTTCTCCAAGGTCGACATCGTGCTGATGAGCGCCGGCGGGTCGATCTCCAAGGCCTGGGGCGAGAAGATCGGTGCGGCCGGTCCGATCGTGATCGACAATTCCAGCCACTTCCGGATGGATCCGGACGTGCCGCTGGTGGTGCCGGAGGTGAACCCCGATGCGGTTGATCACCTGCCCAAGAACATCATTGCCAATCCCAATTGCTCGACCGCCCAGCTGGTCGTGGTCCTGAGCGCCCTGCACAAGGAAGCCAAGATCAGGCGCGTCGTCGTCTCGACCTACCAGTCGGTGTCGGGCGCGGGCAAGGAAGGCATGGACGAGCTCTGGGACCAGACCAAGGGCGTGTTCGTGCTGGGCGCGCCGCCGCCCAAGAAGTTCACCAAGCAGATCGCCTTCAATGTCATCCCCCACATCGACGTCTTCATGGACGACGGCTTCACCAAGGAAGAGTGGAAGATGACCGTCGAGACCCACAAGATCCTCGATCCGGCCATCAAGCTGGTCGCTACCTGCGTGCGCGTGCCGGTCATGGTGGGTCACTCGGAGTCGGTGAACATCGAGTTCGAGACTGCCCTGGACGAAGATGATGTCCGCGAGATCCTGCGCGATACCGACGGCGTCGTGGTCGTCGATAAGCGCGAAGACGGTGGCTACATGACGCCGAAGGAAAGCGCCGGCGAGTTCCCGGTCTATGTCTCGCGCATCCGCAACGACCCGACCGTCGAGCACGGCGTGGCCCTGTGGTGCGTGGCCGACAACCTGCGCAAGGGCGCGGCCCTGAATGCCGTGCAGATCGCCCAGCTTCTGCACGAAAAGGGTCTGATCAAGCAGAAGCTCCCGGCCTAGGATATCGCCCGCTACAATCGGGTGGAAGTTTCAGGGGCTCCCGGGGCAGACCGCTCCGGGAGCCCTTCTCATCTTGGACCTAAGGACGACGCCATGTCGGCGGACTTGAACCCGCGCCCGGACGAAGCCCGGACCGCTCTCATCGCCGCCCTGGGTTGCTACCTGCTGTGGGGCTTCCTGCCGCTCTATTTCCATCTGCTGGCCAGTCTGGGTGTCGGCTCATGGGAAATGATCGCCCATCGCACCCTGTGGTCCGCGCCCTGGGCCTTTCTGGCGGTTCTGCTGGCCCGGCAGGCTGGCCAGGTGGCGTCGGTGCTGCGCCAGCCGCGCACCCTGGCGATTCTGGCCTGCTCGACAGCGGCCATCTTCATCAACTGGTCGATCTATGTGTTCGCGGTGAACGCAGGGCAGGTGATCGAGGCCAGCCTCGGCTATTACATCAATCCCCTGATGAACATGGCCGCCGGGGCCCTGCTGTTCCGTGAACGGATCAGCCGCGAGGGGGGCATCGCCATCGGCCTGGCCGTGATCGGCGTCGCGATCCAGACGGCGGCCCTCGGCCATTTGCCGGTGATCTCATTGGGTCTGGCCTTGAGTTTCTGCGCCTACGCCATCCTGCGCAAACAGGTGAAGGCCGACGCCCAGACGGGCCTTTTCATTGAGTGTGCCTATCTGGCGGTGCCGGGGCTGATCTATGTCCTGCACCTGCAGTCGACGGGAGCCGGCCATTTCGCCGGCGGGGCCAGTGTGACGACCCTGCTGCTGCTGGCCGGTCCGGCTACCGTGGTGCCCCTGGCGCTCTTTGCCTGGTCGGCGCGCCGCATGCCGCTCAGCGCCATGGGCTTTCTGCAGTTCCTGGCTCCCAGCATCCAGTTTCTGGTCGGGATCGCCCTGGGGGAGGCCCTCACACCCTTGCGGGCCCTGTCCTTCCTGTTCATCTGGTTAGGTGTCGCCGTGTTCGCTTACGGGGCCTGGAAGCGGACAAGGGTCGTGCCCAAGGCCTAGGCTCCTATCGCCCCTGATGGCGTCATCAGGGGCGTGCGACCTGGGCTCTAGATCGAGGCGTAAGCCGCCTCGATCAGACGGACGGCGCGGGGATCGCCGATCAGGGCGCTGCCCTGCTTGTTCATCACATAGGCCCCGGACACCCCGCGTGCCGGATCGGCGAAGGCGCAGGAGCCGCCCCAGCCGGAATGTCCGAAGGTCTCGGGATTGGGGCCGTAGAAGAAGTTCGGCGTATTGCGCATGAAACCTGCGCCCCAGCTGATCACGAACGGCAGGACCAGGTCCTGGCCGACGATGCGCTCGGCGGTGGCGGCGCGAATGCCGGCCGGGGTGATCAGGGAGCGCCCGTCGAGCGTGCCGCCACAGGCCAGGGCCCCCATCAGTCGGGCCAAGGCCGGGGCGGTGGCATGGCCGTTGGCCGAGGGGATCTCGACCCGGCGCCAGTCGGCCGTGCCGCGTCCGCCCGGGGCGGCCCACGGAGTCAGGAAGGCGGCCTTCACCGCGTCATTGATCTCACCGAACCTGGGCAGGGCCGAGGGCCGCATCAGCTCGGCGCAGCGGTCGTGCTCGCTGTCGGGCAGGCCGATCCACAGGTCGAGGCCCAGCGGCTCGCAGAGGTCTTCGCGCAGGGCCGTACCCATTGTGCGGCCATCGACCCGGCGGAAGATTTCCCCGGCCAGATAGCCATAGGTCACCGGGTGATAGCCGCTGGCCGAGCCGACCGGAAACAGCGGGGCCATGGCCGCCAGCTTGGCGCAGGTGGCCTCCCAGTCGAACCAGATGGCCGGATCGGTCTCGTCGGGGAAGCCTGACAGGCCGGCCTGATGCGAAAGGGCCTGCTCGACCGTGATGGTGGCCTTGCCGTTCTGGGCGAACTCGGGCCAGACGTCGGCGACGGGCTGGTCATAGGCCAGGCGGCCCTCGTCCACGAGGCGGGCGACCATCAGGGCGGCGACCGCCTTGGTGGTCGAGAACAGGGCCGTCAGGGTGTCGGGGCCGAACGGCTTCGTGCGCTGGCGGTCGGCAAAGCCGCCCATCAGATCGACAACGATCTCGCCGTCGATCGCGAAGGCAAAGCGGGCCCCGAGTTCGCCGCCGTCTGCGAAATTGGCCTCGAAGGTCTCGCGAACCCGGGCGAACCGGTCGGGACAGGTTCCGGAAATCTCGACGGTCATCAGGGGATTCTCTAGGCGAGGCGCTCGATGCGCACCGTGGGCGAGGTCTGCTTGATCCGTGCGCCCATGCCGACGATCGGCAATTCCGGAGCGTTCCAGATATTGGCGGCCGTCACCGTCTCGGCCACTCCGCCGACGGCGCGTGCCAGACCATAGGACAGGGTCTGGCCCTCGAGGATGGAGGCCGCATAGAGGGCGGTCAGAAGGTCGCCGGTTCCGCTGGGCGAGCGATCCATCTTGGCGTGGGCGGCCAGCCAGGCCTCCTTGCGGTCGGCCAGGACGACGCCGATCTCGGCCCCTCTTTGTACGGAGGAGACCAGGGTCGGCTTGCCGAGCAGGCGCGCGGCGCGCATGGCCGACTGCGGATCTCGCGCGTCGGCACCGGTCAGCTTCTGCAGTTCCCAGGCGTTGCAGGCCACGACATCAGCCCGCGGGATCAGTTCGGCGGCGATCGCTTCGGCGACTTCGGGGAGGACATAAAGGCCCTTGCCGGCATCACCCATGGTGGGGTCGACGACAATCGCCGGCTTGCGGCTGGCGGCTCCGTCACGGGGCGCTTCGCGCACGGCGTCTATGGCCCTGGCGGCCGCTCTCACCTGGGCGGCGCTGGCGAAATAGCCGGTGATGACAATGTCGGTCAGGCCGAACAGGCCATTGGCCTCCATGCCGTCGAGCATGCCTTCCAGCACCTCGATCGGCACCGGCGCGCCACCGGGCACACCCCAGCCGGGGTGCCGGCCGAACAGGACGGTCGGGACGACCATCGAGTCGATACGGAACTGCACCAGAGCGGTGGCCTGGGCCGAAGCCCCGACCCGGCTGCCGGCGACATGGCTGGAAATGATCAAGGCAAGCGGCATGGCAAGCGGCTTAGCGGACGATGGCGGCCTTGAACAGGGTGACGTGCTGTCAAAACAAAGGGCCCGCTGCGGTGCAGCGGGCCCTCGTTCGATTTTAGGCGGAAAACGACCTAGTAGCGGTAGTGATCCGGCTTGAACGGGCCGTTTTCCGGGACGCCGATATAGTCAGCCTGATCCTTGCGCAGGGTCGAGAGCTTGGCGCCCAGCTTCTCCAGGTGGAGGAAGGCGACCTTCTCGTCCAGGTGCTTGGGCAGGGTGTAGACCTGGTTCTCGTACGAGGCCTTGTTGGTCCACAGTTCGATCTGGGCCAGGGTCTGGTTGGTGAAGCTGGCGCTCATCACGAACGAGGGGTGACCCGTCGCGTTGCCCAGGTTCACCAGACGGCCTTCGGACAGCACGATCAGCTTCTTGCCGTCCGGGAATTCCACGTGGTGGACCTGCGGCTTGATCTCGTCCCACTTGTAGTTGCGCAGGGCGGCGATCTGAATCTCGCTGTCGAAGTGGCCGATATTGCAGACGATGGCGTTGTTTTTCATCGCCCGCATGTCGTCCAGGGTGATGACGTCCTTGTTACCGGTGGCGGTCACGAAGATGTCGGCCTTGCCGGCGACGTCCTGCAGGGTCTGGACCTCGTAACCTTCCATCGCCGCCTGCAGGGCGCAGATCGGATCGATTTCGGTGACGATCACGCGGGCACCGCCCTGACGCAGCGAGGCGGCCGAGCCCTTGCCCACGTCGCCATAGCCGCAGACCACGGCGACCTTGCCCGAGAGCATGACGTCGGTGCCGCGACGGATGGCGTCGACCAGGCTTTCGCGGCAGCCATAGAGGTTGTCGAACTTGGACTTGGTGACGCTGTCATTGACGTTGATGGCCGGGAACGGCAGGTCGCCCTTGGCCGCCATCTGGTACAGGCGGTGGACGCCTGTGGTGGTCTCTTCCGACACGCCGGTGATGGCTTCGCGGATCGCGGTATAGAAGCCCGGCTTCTCGACCAGGTACTTCTTCATCACCGCATAGAGGGCTTCTTCTTCCTCGTTCTGCGGGTTGTTGAGGATCGAGGGATCCTTCTCGGCCTTGGGGCCCAGCACGCAGAGCAGGGTGGCGTCGCCGCCGTCGTCGAGGATCAGGTTCGGATAGCCGCCGTCGTGCCACTCGAAGATCTTGTGGGCATATTCCCAGTACTCGACCAGGTTCTCGCCCTTGAAGGCGAACACCGGCACGCCCGAGGCGGCGATGGCGGCCGCGGCGTGGTCCTGGGTCGAGAAGATGTTGCACGACGCCCAGCGGACTTCAGCGCCGAGGGCGGTGAGGGTCTCGATCAGGACGGCAGTCTGAATGGTCATGTGCAGGCTGCCGGCGATGCGGGCACCCTTCAGAACCTGAGCCGGGCCATACTCGGCGCGGGTGGCCATCAGACCGGGCATCTCGGTCTCGGCGATGGCGATTTCCTTGCGGCCGTAATCGGCGAGCGAGATGTCCTTGACGATATAGTCGGCCACGGTCGGCTCCTGCGGTCGGTGAATGTCTTGCCGGCCTTATACAGCGCGCGACCCTTCTGGGCAATTAACGCATAAAGATATCTTTATATGCAGCGCAATCACCAGAACGGCCTGGCTTCAACAAAGGCTTTTCGGGCCTTGCAGGCGTCGCGCAGCAAGGCGGCCTCATCAGCGCCGTCCGCCAGGCTGGCGGCGGCCAGCTGGGCTTCGGTATCGCCACTGGCCGAAGCTACGCCTTCGACCAGGCCGCTGCGGACATGCAGGTCGTTGAGGCGGCCCAGGGCGTCCTGAAGGGCCTTTGCAGCCTCGATGAACCGGTCCGCCCGTTTGGGATGCTCCGGGAACAGGGTCGACAGGTCGGCTGCGGCGTAGCGGAGAACCTTGCCCTTCAGGCGCAGGCGGTGCCGGGCCTCGGCGTTCATGCGGTGAAGGTGCTTGCTCCTTTTGACGAGACCCATGCGCAGATGGTCGAGCAGAGCCGCAGCAAAGTCTGTGGCGGCCTGGTCGCGGTCGCTGGCCAGGTCCGGTGTGGCGGTCCAGGCTCCGGCCTCAAGCCAGGCGGCGGTCTCCAGCATCAGGGCGCGAGCGCGCGGGCTGACGAGGGCAGCCTCCATGCGCAGATAGGCCTTGGCCTGGGCCGCCAGCAGGGCCCGGCCGAGGGCTGTCGCGCCATTGGCCTGGAGGTCCTGGCTAGCGGGCTGCCAGACCTCGGTAATGAAAACATCCAGTTCCCGGGCCAGATCCAGCTCGCCCGACAGCCATTTTAGTTCGGCGTCAATCGCCTTGGCGTCAGGTCCTGCAGATAAGGGCCTGAAGGCCTTGAGCAGGGCCCGCATACGTCGCGCGGCCACCCTAAGCTGATGAACCCCTTCGGGGCTCGGCCGCTCCCGCAGGGCTTCGACATTGCCGCAGAGTTGGGCCAGGGCCGCGCGTCCTACCGCCTGCAAGGCCTGAGCGGTGGTGAAGTCAGGGCTCAAGACCGCCGGTGACCGACTCAAGGTCGTTGCGGGTTTGTCCGGCAAGGCCAGATCGTAGCCACGCTCGGCCTTGCTGACCAAGGACAGACGCAACGAAACCCGCCCCGCCAATTCCCGCGCCAGGTCAAACAGGGCGACCGGCGCACCCGCCTTGAGCTCAAGTTCAAGTTCGCAGACCTGGGCGCGCCGCGTTTGGCCAATCAGTTCGCCCCGGTCCACGACGGCCTCGATCAAGGTTTCGCCGCGCCGGATCATGCGCACCTTGCGCTCGACCTGGGTGGTGAAGACCGGACTCAGAGGCTGGCCCTTGACCACGCCGGCGGCCGGTGTGGTCGCCAGGGCTGTGCTGTCCGGCCCCGGGCCGGCGATAGAGGTTTCCCACTCGCCGCGGGAAAAAACGCCCCCGGCCGAGGCCGATTTCAGGGTCTGTTTGCGACCGCCTTCGCCGTCGCGAACCCGGAGGCCAAAACCCGCCTTGCGAAGGGCGTGATCGGCCGTGTCGAAATAGGTGGCGGTCAGCTGGCGAACGTGGCTTTCGCCGTCCAGCAGCGCCAGGATGTCTTCGGCCGCTTCGGGTGCGATCAGGAATTTCAGCTCGATTTCTCGATCCATGTTCCTCAGTTCCAACCCTGCCGGACGCCAGGCGCGCCGATCAGCACCAAAGGCCTATGACGGAGCGGCAGCGACTTGCCAAGCCGTCAGGCCCGGTTCAAACGTGCGCGCCATGACGCGAATCCCTACTGCACAACCCCGTCACGATTGGACCTTGCCGCAGGTCGAGGCTCTTTTCGACCTGCCCTTTATGGAGCTGGTGTACCAAGCCGCAAACGTTCACCGCGCCTGGTTTGATCCCAGCGAAGTTCAGCTCTCGCAGCTTTTGTCGGTCAAGACCGGCGGCTGTGCCGAAAACTGCGGCTATTGCAGCCAGTCGGCTCACTTCAAGACCGGTCTGAAGGCCGAGAAGCTGATGGAGGCCGATGATGTCATCGCCAGGGCCCGTGCGGCGCGGGACGGTGGTGCCCAGCGCTTCTGCATGGGCGCGGCCTGGCGCGAGCTGAAGGACCGCGATCTGCCGAAACTGGCGGCCATGATCGGTGGCGTAAAGGCCCTGGGGGTGGAGACCTGCGCCACCCTTGGCATGCTGACCGCCGATCAAGCCCGCGAACTGAAGGCAGCGGGTCTCGACTACTACAACCACAACCTCGACACCGGTCCCGAGTACTACGCGGACGTCGTGACCACCCGCACCTATCAGGACCGTCTGGATACCCTGGCTCATGTGCGCGATGCGGGCATGAGCACCTGTTGCGGCGGCATTGTCGGCATGGGCGAGACGCGCCGTGACCGGGCCAGCCTGCTACATCAACTGGCCACCCTGCCCAGCCATCCCGACAGCCTGCCGATCAATGGGCTGGTACCGGTCAGCGGTACCCCTCTGGGCGACAAGGTCCTGAAGGCGGGCCAGATCGACTCTCTCGAGTTTGTTCGCACCATTGCCGTGGCGCGCCTGGTCTGTCCCAAGGCGATGGTGCGGCTTTCGGCCGGCCGCGACAGCATGAGCCGGGACCTGCAGGCCCTTTGCTTCCTCGCCGGTGCCAATTCGATCTTCGTCGGGGGCAAGTTGCTCACCACGCCTCTGCCGGGTCAGGATGAGGACAGCGCCCTGTTCCAGGACCTGAACCTGAGGCCGATGGGCGTGCACCCCACCCCGGAGTCGGTGGCCGCGGAATAGGGTTTTCCGCCACGTCCCTGGCCGAAGTCGGGGCCGCTTGGCCGCGCTCGCCGAGTGATGCAGCTCGTCGGCGTTCGAGCATAGGCTCTGAAGGGCCGGGCCTAGTAGGGCAGGTTATCCGCCGGGGGCGAGGTCGATTCCGGGACCTCGGCGCTGGGGCCGTCCGGGGTGGCTGACGGGTCGATCAGTTCGCCGATCGGGTCTTCGCCAACGATCGGCGGCGGCTCGATGACACCGCCCGGGATCGGGGTGGACTTCAGGCGCGGCAGGGCAGCGGTCATGAAGTTGCGCCAGATCTCGGCCGGGGCACCGCCACCGGTGACCCTTTTCATCGGTGTGTTGTCGTCCTTGCCGGTCCAGACTGCCGTGACGAAGCCGCCGCTGTAACCGACGAACCAGGCATCGCGGTAGTCGCTGGTCGTTCCGGTCTTGCCGGCGATGTCATAGCCGGCGACCTTAGCGCGCGTGCCCGTGCCGGAGATCACCACCTGGCGCATCATCTGGTTCATGTACTGCAGGGCCGGCGAGCCGATCACCGCCGGGCGGGCGGTCTTCTCGACACCGTGGTCGTAAAGCACCTTGCCGCTGGCGGTCCGGATACGCTCGATGCCGTAGCCCTTGGCCAGGAAGCCGCCGTTGGAGAAGGGGGCATAGGCCTGGGACATTTCCAGGGGGCTGACCTCGACGGCCCCCAGGGCCATGGAGGGATCGAGCTGGATCTTGCTGGCTATGCCCAGCCGCCGGGCCGTTGAGGCCACATTGCTGGTGCCGACCTCATTGGCCAGGCGGGCCGCAACGGTGTTGATCGACTGAGCCAGCGCCGTCTGCAGGGTAATCGGACCCAGATACTTGTTGGTGTAGTTCTTGGGTTCCCAGTCGCCGATCTTCACCGGCTCGTCGACCACGGTGAGATTGGGCGTGCGGCCCTGCTCCATGGCCGTCAGATAGACAAACGGCTTGAAGGCGCTACCGGCCTGACGACGGGCGGTGGTGGCACGGTCAAACTGGGTTTCGCCATAGTCGGCACCGCCGACATAGGCGCGGATGCGGCCCTCGCCGTCGATGGCGACCAGGGCAGCCTGCTCGACCCCCTGCTTGATATGGCCGTCGACCCCCAGCTTGACCGAACGCTCGGCAGCCACCTGGATCGGCAGGTCGAGGGTCGTCTCAACGACCAGGTCCTCGGTCGGCTCCCCAACGAGGGACCGCACCTGGGCGTCGACATAGTCGGTGAAATACTGGGCACGCTGATTGGCCAGGGTGGCTGAAACCCGCACCGGTTCGCTGATCGCCGCTTCCATTTCGGCGGCGGTGATGGCCTTGATCCGGACCATCTCGTCCAGAACGATGGTGGCGCGGCGGGCCGCACGCTCGCTGGCCGAGACCGGCGAATAGCGGGTCGGGGCCTTCATCAGCCCCGCCAGCAGGGCGGACTCGCCAATGGTCAACTGCGCGGCCGGCTTGTTGAAATAGCGCTGCGATGCCGCCTCGATGCCATAGGCACCGGCCCCGAAATAGACCCGGTTCATGTAGAGGGCGAGGATCTGCTTCTTGGAGAACTTCAGCTCCAGCCAGATGGCCAGGATCAGCTCCTGTCCCTTGCGGCGATAGTTCTGGGCCGGGCTCAGAAACAGGTTTTTCGCCAGCTGCTGGGTAATGGTCGAACCGCCACGCTGCGGCCCGTCATGGGTCAGGTTCCAGGCCATCGATCGGATGATGCCCCAGGGGTTGAACCCGAAGTGATGGTAGAACTGGCGGTCCTCGATCGCGACGAAGGCGGCGGGCACATATTTCGGCAGGGCGTCGATATCGACCGGCGGCGCATACTGGCTGCCGCGAACGGCCAGCAGGGCCCCCGAGCGATCCAGGTAGTTGATCGAGGGCTGGCGCTTGACGTCATAGAGCTTGGACGTGTCGGGCAGGTCGCTGGCGAATACGGCAAAGAAGGCAACGATGAAGATCAGGCCCCAGATGCCGAGCACCGCGCTCCAGTAGAGAGCGGCCTGCAGCGGGGTGCGTTGTGGCTTCGCCGGCCTGTTCCCGCCGAAGGTACCGTTGGCCATGTCGTCTCTATCCCTGGGTGCGTCGAAGGGCGCGCGCCAGCGTCCCGTTTAGCCGAAGCCCACAAAACGCGCGACAAGATTGACGAGAGGTGAACGCCGGGCGCGGCGGGGCATTCCAATCCTGCCTTGGCCATGGCCCATAGTGGGGTATGGGCCCGCACAAGCGCGCGCCGGCTAGGAATGGCTTGGCGCTGACCATCCCCGCTGTCACAAGTCCGCCGTGCCTTCGATTGTTGATTCCTCTCCCCTCGATACAGCGCGCGACGTGTTGCGCCGCACCTTCGGCCATGCCGATTTCCGGGGCCTGCAGTCGGGCGTGATCGGCGAGCTGCTGGCCGGGCGCAGCGCCATGGCCGTGCTGCCGACCGGCGGGGGCAAGAGTCTCTGCTACCAGATCCCGGCCCTGATCCGCCCGGGCCTGGGACTTGTCGTTTCGCCGCTGATTGCGCTGATGGCCGATCAGGTCGCCGGCCTGCAGCAGGCCGGTGTTGCGGCCGAGCGGCTCGACTCCAACACCCTGCCGGACGAGCGACAGGCGATCTGGCGACGGATCGAGGAGGGCCGGCTGGACCTGCTCTACCTGTCGCCTGAAGGTCTGATGCAGCCGTCGATGCTGGACCGCCTGTCGAGACTCAATCTGGCCCTGGTCGCCGTCGACGAGGCCCACTGCGTCAGCCAGTGGGGCCACGACTTCCGGCCCGAATACCGGATGCTGGGGCGCATCGCCGAAGTCTTCCCCGCGGTTCCGCGCCTGGCGGTCACCGCCACGGCCGATGCCCGGACCCGCGATGACATCCGGGCCGAACTGCGCCTGGAGGGCGCGGCCGAATTTGTCGACAGCTTTGCCCGTCCCGAGCTGGCCCTCAGTGCCGAGCGCAAGCGCGGCAAGGGGCACGACCGGGTCGTTGAGCTTGTGCTGGAGCGTCCGGGCCGGGCCGGGGTGGTCTATGCCGGTAGCCGGGATTCCACCGAGAAACTGGCCGAAAAGCTGATCGCCGAGGGCGTTCCGGCGCTCGCCTATCACGCCGGGCTCGACAAGGGCGTGAGGGCCCGCCGGTTGGAAGAGTTCCTGGAGGCCGACGCCGCCGTGATGGTGGCGACCATCGCCTTCGGCATGGGGGTCGACAAGCCCGACGTCCGCTTCGTGATTCATGCCGATCCGCCGGCCGCCATAGAGGCCTACTGGCAGGAAATCGGCCGGGCCGGGCGCGATGGCCAGCCGGCCGAGGGCATTACGCTCTATGGATCGGCCGACATGGCCTGGGCCAGCAAGCGGATCGAGGCCCGCGAGGCCCCCGATGAGGTCCGGCAGGTCCAGAGCCGCAAGCTGCGCCAGTTCTATGCCATGCTCGAGGGGCTCACCTGCCGGGCGGCCGCCGTCCGTCGCTATTTCGGCGAGGAGGGCGTGGCCCGCTGCGGGGTCTGCGACATCTGTACCTCGCCGCCGAAGGGCGTCGATGCCAGCGAGGCCGCCCAGAAGGCCCTGTCGGCGGCTCATCGTCTGGGCGGACGTTTCGGGCGTGGCCGGCTGATCGATCACCTGCTGGGCAAGACCAAGGACGTCACGCCGCAGGAGGCCCAGATGTCGACCTTCGGCATCGGCCGCGAGTTCAGCCCCGCCACCTGGCGCGACCTGCTCGACACCCTGGTCTTCGAGGGCCTGCTGCGCGAGGACCCCAATGATGGCCGGCCCCTGATCGGCCTGGGCGAGGTCGAGGGCGTCAAGGCGGTCTATCGCGGCGAGCGCAAGGTCAGCCTGCGCCAGCAGGTCGAGGCGTCCGATCCGGGCCCGCGCTCCGGTGCGCCGCGCAAGCGCCGCGAGGGCAAGGCCCTGACCGTGCCGCTCGAGAACCAGGCCCTGTTCGAGGCCCTCCGGTCCTGGCGCAAGGAACAGGCCCAGGCCCAGCATGTGCCGCCCTATGTGATCTTTCACGACGCCACCCTGGCCGAGATCGCCGCTGCCCGGCCCTCAAGTCTTCCCACCCTGGCCAAGGCCGGCGGGGTCGGGCAGGGCAAGCTGGACCGTTATGGCGAGGCCGTGCTGAAGGTGGTTCGCGACAATTGATGTTTTCTCGGCCTGTGCGCTGGGGATGAAGTTAGAGCTGGTCGGCCTTGACGCCACTGGCCCGCATGGCGCCCAGCCGCGCAAAGCCCAGGGTCAGGGCCTTGCGCCGGGCCGGGGCCAGGGGCGCGACCGGTGCCTCGCGGACCACGGCACCGCCGAAGCCATCGGCGACGATCAGGCCCGGTTCCTCCGGCAGGACGCCTTCCGGGAAATGCGGGGCGACCGCGAAATAGAAGGCGTCGCAATAGGGCCCATAGTCCGGCCATTTGCGATCGATGCGGAAGTCCTCGAGGCTGGACTTCACCTCGACGATCAGCAGGTCGCCCTTGGGGCCCAGGGCCATCAGGTCGGCGCGCCGGCCATTGGGCAGGGTCACCTCGGCCAGGGGCGCATAGCCCAGCGACACCAGGAACCGCGCCGTCCCGCGGGTGACCGCATCAGTGGTTTCGGGCCGCGAGGGCCGCAGGTCGATCACGACGTCCATGTCGTGATCCTGTTCCAGCTTTGTTCGCAGATCAAGCCCGGGCGCCAGAGCGTCTTCCGATAGGTGTGAAACGGTTATCGGATCGAAAAACGCTCTAAACTTCTGATTCAGAGCCCTTTTCGTCCGACCCTGATGACGCCATCAGGTCGGAAAGGGCTCTAGGGCGCGGGCTGCTTCGTCGGCCGCAGCATCGTCACGTCATAGCCGAGCGCCTTGGCCCGGGCGGTGAGGGCCTCACGTTCAAGGTCGGTCGGCGGCTGTCGGGTCAGGAGCCAGAGATACTGGCCAGAGCCCTCGCCGACGATGCTCCAGCTGTAGTCCTCGGCGTGGTCCATGACCCAGTAGTCGCCCCAGAACGGACCGAAGAACGACACCTTGAGCTTGGCATTGCTGGCCGTATCGACGACCCTGGCCTTGCCCTCGGCGGTCCTGACCGGCCCGTCGACCGCGCCGTCGCGGCAGGTGTTCAGAACCCGGATCAGACCGTCGGGCCGCTTTGAATATTCGGCGGTGACGCCTTCGCAGCCCTTCTGGAACCGCATGTCATAGCGGGCGACCTCGTACCACTTGCCCAGATAGCGATCGAGCACGACGGCCTTGGCCGGCTGGGGCGGGCGGGGATTGCCGACGGGTCCTCCGACGCAGGCGCCGAGAGACAGGAGAAGCGGAAGGGCGATCAGGGCGGCGCGCATGGCGACTCCGGTTGGGGCAGGGCGGACCCGCGACGGTCTGGAACGCCCCCGCAGATGAGGACGCCCCGCCTGAAACGCAACGCGCCCCGCCGCAGTTCCGGCGAGGCGCGTCCAGATCCGGTTGTGTCCGTCGCCTATTCGGCGGCGATGCTGACGGCGGTGACCGGCCGGTCCTTGAAGTTGATGGCCTGCAGGTGGCGGATGCCTTCCTCGGCGATGTCGTCGCCGACCATCCGGTCTCCCTCACCCTTCAGTTCGTCGATGTCGACATACATGGCGTAGAAGGCCTTGGTGCGGTCGGTGATGATGCCGGCATTGAGCAGGGTCTTGACCAGCACGCGGAAGATGTTGGTCTGCTCCTTCATGTTCTCACGACGGACATCGTCGGTCATGATCTTCCCGTATTCCTCGACCACCTTGTTGGGATCCAGGCCAAATTCGGCATAGAGATCCAGCTGCTGGTGCGGTGAGACGAGGTTGAACAGCAGGGTCTGGAAGCAGTGCGCCGCCCAGTCCTCGATGATCGCATGCTCTTCAGGCGACAGCTTGGGCACGGTGCGGTCCGCCCAGATCTTGCCGAACTTGTGGTGGAAGGCCTCGTCGGTCATCACCAGCTGCAGCATCTTCTTACCCACCGGGTCATTGATGTGCATGTAGAAGGTGGCGAAGGCCCCCATGGCCAGACCCTCGACCAGCATCTGCATGCCGATGATCTTCTTGTAGACCTCGGGCGCGCCGATGATCTCGACCAGCAGGGTCTTCAGGGCCGGGCCGCACTCGACCGGCCGGCCCCACCGGGCCTTGATGTATTTGGCGAAGGCCGTGACGTGGCGGGCCTCTTCGCGGGTTTGGTTGGCGGCATATTCCTGCGCGCCCTGATCCTTGAGCACGTGGCAAAGCGAGGCCGAGAGGTTCAGCGCCCCCTGTTCGCCATGCAGGATCGACGAGAAGCTGCGCAGGACCGACTGGTTGATGAAGCGGATGCGCGTCTTGGGATCGCTGAGGTGGTTGGAGACGTAGTCGGTCGACAGGGCGATGACCATTTCTTCGGGAACCAGGGCCTGGTTCTCCATGTCGAAGGGCTCGTCAAAATCGATATAGGCCTTGTCGAGCGGATCCCAGAAATGGTCATGGGTCGCCGAAATGATCTTGTCGAAGGCGGTGGAGCGGTTGTTGTAACGGTCCAGCTCCAGCATCGCTACGAAGTCGTCCGGCGCCACGGCGTCGTACATGGCGTCCTTGGTGATGTTCTTGTCGGTCATGGGAGCTCCTCCGGTGGCCAGGGTCGGGGCGGGTCTTGCGCCGGCTCCCAACGATCTAAACACTGTCAACTCAATCTCGATCAGGGGTCAAATTAAAAGTGACGGGCGCGTCAGGTTCGCTTGGGAGGTGACATGGTCCAGCCGCTGAACATCTTCATCCTCACCGGCGCCGGCATATCCGCCGAGAGCGGCCTGAAGACCTTTCGTGATTCCGACGGTCTGTGGACCCAGAACGATCTGGCCCAGCTGGCGACGCCGGAGGGCTTTGCCCGCAACCCGGCCCGGGTGCGCGACTTTTACTCCGCGCGCCGCAAGATCCTCGAGATCGCTGCCCCCAACCTCGCCCATATCGCCCTGGCGCGACTGGAAAGGGAGATGACCGCCCTGGGCGGCTGGGTCTTTCTCTGCACCCAGAATGTCGACGACCTGCACGAAAAGGCCGGCAGCCGCCGTGTCATCCATATGCATGGCGAGCTGACCCGCACCCGCTGCACCCAGTGCTCGGGCGACTGGAGCGACCGGAAACCACTGACCGCTGACCAGGTCTGTCCGGAATGCGGAACGGTCGGCGCGACCCGGCCGCATGTCGTGTGGTTTGGCGAGTTGCCGATGCACATGGCCCAGATCAACCAGGCCCTGGAAGAGGCCGACCTGTTCGTCGCCATCGGCACCTCCGGCTCGGTCTATCCCGCCGCTGGCTTCGTGGCCGAGGCCCGGGCCCTGGGCATCCCGACCTGCGAGATCAATGTCGCCCGCTCGGACAATGCCCACGCCTTCGACCGGCGGATCTATGGTCCGGCTACGGAAAAGGTCAGCCAGTGGGTGGACGAGGTGCTGGGGGATTGAGGCGGGTCCTTGTTTTCAGGGGCGCCACTCGCCCCCTCCTGACCGCTACGCGGTCGTCCTCCCCCGGAGGGGGAAGATGGGTTCGCGCCTTTCATCTTCCCCCTGCGGGGGAAGACGGCTGCGCAGCAGCCCGTAGGGGGCAAGTCTGGCGGAGACAGCTTCTCGACCCCGCGCCTTCGCTGCGAGGGTGATGGAAAGGGTCGCGGAGCGTCCGGACGACGTCCGGATGAGAGATAGAGATTACCGTTTCGACGAAGCCGTCCGCTCCGCGTGGTCGTTTTCCGTCAGCCTCCCGCCAGGTGGCCCTGTTGAGGCCTTACCGGGACCCGGACCCCGCCGTTTCCAGCGCGTTCCGGCGGTCGAAGAGGACGGGCCTACAGCCAGACACGCCCTTTTGCCTTCAACCACGCCGACGGCGGGCGGGCCTGGCCAGCAACCAGGTCCCCGGACGCGCTTCAGTATCCCCCTGAAGCCCAGCCCCGCTCGATCACCCCCCGCCGCCGCAATGGTCGCTGGCCTTGCGCCCTTTCCTCGCGACGAGGTGGGTTGATTATGCGGCAGGTTTAGGGGCGTCGGACGGGCGCGGTGGTTGTTTTTGCAGGGTGTTGAATGGGCTGGGGTTTGTTCGGGAAGGCGCGAGGATAGAGGGCAGTCTTTCCCCGCACTTGCCCCCTACGGATCGCTTCGCGATCGTCTTCCCCCGGAGGGGGAAGATGTAGGGCGGCGATCTCGTCTTCCCCCCGCAGGGGGCGAGGACGACCGCGAAGCGGTCAGGAGGGGGCCAGCGGCGGTGGCCGGTCGGTCACCAGCCTCACCGCCAGGTCAGGGTCCGGCCCCGCACCTCATAAAACTCCCGCCAGTCCGGAAAGCTCAGACCCCGCCCCTGAAGGCGACCCGTACGCGGTTCGAAACGCCTTCCAGGTCGTCGGCATAGGCGAAGCCCAGGGCCAGGACGGCGACGATGGCACCCCAGATCGCCGCGTGGCGCAGATGCTGGGCGAGCTGCAGCCGGTCGCGAAAGCTGAACAGGCCGGAGCTGACCAGCACCAGCAGGCCCAGGCTGTAGATCACCGAACTCCAGTCCTCGGGCGTGCGCACGGCTTCGGGGAAGGCGCGGGTCATGGCGATGACGATGCCGATGATGGCGGCGATGAAGATCAGCCACAGGACAGGGCGGTCACGCTCCTCCTCGGGCTCCGGGGGATCTTCTGGCGCTGGGGCTTGGTCCGGCTTCGGCATGGGGACTTGCTCTCTGTCTGGTGGAGCCTGGCGCGTCAGGGGCAACACAATCGGAAATCAGAACCCCTGTGCAAGCGTCTGTCGGCGCAGCCGTGGGGTTTCAGTCGTCTCGGTGACCCTCAAGCCCCGCCAGCACATCCGGCCGCGATCGGGCCAGCTCGACCAGCCGCTCGATCAGGGCGTCCTGGGCTTCCAGGGCCAGGCCGTCGCGCAGGCGGGCCAGGCGGGCCTGTGCCTTCTGCAGGCCGGCCGCGTCCAGGCCATTGACGGCGGCCGCGACCCCGACCTGGTGCTTGCAGGCCCCAAACTTCTCGAAGGCCGGGCAGGTACAGGTACCCTCGGCGGGCGACCTGAGTTCGACGACATAGAGCGCGCCGCCCTGGACATGGGCGGTGACGATCTCGTCCTCGACGGCGATCAGGGCGACCGAGCCGTCCTGGGCCAGGTCAAGGCCGTTGGCAAACGCTCCCTCGCTTATCCGGTCGCGCAGGATCTCAAGGTCGAAGCGGGGCGGGCTCATCAGGCGTCATCCTCGATGCGGTGGATGTCGTCGTCGGACAGGCCGAAATGGTGGCCGATCTCGTGGACCAGAACGTGGCGGATCAGGTCGTCGAGGGCGACGTCGCCGCGTTCGCACCATTCGTCGAGGATCGGCCGGCGATAGAGGAAGACCATCGAGGGCTGGACACCGGAGTCCAGCACCGAGCGGCGCGACAGATCGACCCCCTGATAGAGGCCGGTCAGCTCGAACGGATCCTGGATGCCGAGACTGTCGAGCACCTCTTCGGTGGCGAAGTCCTCGATCCGGATCCCGACCTCGGCCGACAGGGCGGCGAACGGCTCGGGCAGGGCTGCCAGGGCGGCCTCGGCCAGGGCGGCGAATTGATCCAGCGAGGGCGCGAGGCGAGCGGTCCAGTCCATGGCTCTGACATAGGGTGATTGGCTGGTTTCGCCAGCCTCTGAAGGGATCCCGTCAATCGGGACCTGCGACAGCCGTGCCGGTCGCGCTCTGGTCACGGCCCGACTAATCTGTGATTCTGATTCGCAGTCCCGTCTCCGCGGGCTGACGGGGGCTTTAGCGACCGGCCTGATGACTTCGCATGAATTAATCCTCGCGGCGGCGGCCGGCGCGGTCTGTCTCGCCATCTGCGCGACGCTTTGGGCCCTGGCCCAGCGCCGCCGGTTCGAGGCCAGGCTCGCCCTGTTGCAGGGCCGACTGTCCAGCCTCGAGACCGGAGCCCTGGCGGCCCAGGCCTCGGCGGAAGCCTTCGACAGCGCCCTGATCTCGGTCGAGGACGGCCGCGCCGCCCTGATTGCCGGGGAGGACAGCCTGTCCGCCTGCGCCGCCGTCCTGGCCTGTGAGCCCCAGGCCCCGGCCGTGGTGGCCGCCCTGATCCTGGCCGATCCCGACCATGCCCTGCGCCTGCGCGGCCTGTTCGAGCGCGGCGAGCCCTGCGCCTTTGAGGCCCGCGGTACCGGCGGCTCGGTCCTGGTCGAGGGCCGGGCGGCGGGTGCCCTGGCCTGGCTGCGTCTGGCCGCCGGGGTGGCGGACGAGGCCGGCCTGCCCTCGGCGGCCCGTTTTGCCGCCTTTGTCGATGGCCTGGTCGAGCCGGCCTGGATCTCGAGCGCTGATGGCGCGCCGGTCTGGGGCAATGCCGCCTATCTGCGCGCCGTCGAGGCCCCGTCGGCAGCGACCGCCGCCCTGGCCGGCAAGACCTTCGACCGCGCCGCCGATGCCCTGGCCGCCGAGGCGGCCAGCTCGGGCGAGCGCCGCGAGGCCCTGCGCTGGGTCAATGTCGACGGTCGACGCCGGGCCTTCCGCGTCGCCGCCAAGTCGCTCGACGGCGGCGGGGTGGGGGTGTTCTGCAGCGACGTGACCGAGATCGAGGATGTCCGCGACGCCCTGCGAAAGCATGTCGAGGCCCATGACGAAACCCTGAACCACATTGCCGACGCCGTGGCGATCTTCAGCCAGACCCGGCGACTGGCCTTCCACAATACCGCCTTTGCCGAACTCTGGGGCCTGGAGCCGGCCTGGCTGGCCGACCGTCCGACCCATGGCGAGATCCTCGATCGCCTGCGTCAGCGTCGCCGTCTGCCCGAGACCATCGACTATGCCCGCTGGAAGGCCGACGAACTGGCCCACTACGAGGATCTCGGGCCCCAGGCCGACGACCTGTGGGGCCTGCCCGATGGCCGGACCCTGAAACTGGTGCGCCAGCCCCACCCGCTGGGCGGCATGCTGCTGCTCTATTCCGACATCACCGGCGAGCTGAAGCTGAAGGCCCAGTACAATGCCCTGATCCAGGTGCAGCAGGCGACGCTCGACAAGCTGAACGACGCCGTGGCCGTGTTCGGGTCGGACGGCCGGCTGCGCCTGCACAATGACGCCTTCGAGAGCTTCTGGAATGTCAGCGCCCAGGCCCTGGAGGCGGCGGTCGATTTCGAGGGCGTGGTCGATCTCTGCGTGCCGCGCCTGCACGACCTGTCCTTCTGGCGCGAGCTGAAGGGCCGGGTGGCCGATCCTGATCCGCAGATGCGGGCCCCGACCTCGGGCGAAGTGCGGACCTCGGACGGCCGCATCGTGCTCTATCAGTCGCGTCCCCTGCCGGACGGCGCGACCCTGATCGGCTTTACTGACGTCACCGACACCCGCGACCTGCAAAGCGCGCTCGCTGACCGCTCCGCGGCCTTGGCCGAGGCCGAGCGCCTGAAGCGCGACTTCGTCGGCAATGTGTCCTACGAGCTGCGGACCCCGCTGACGACGATCATCGGCTATTCGGAGCTGCTCGAGCGGGCGGACGGCCTGCATGAGCGGGGCCGCAACCATGTGGCCGCCGTCCGCGCCGCCGCCACCCAGCTGGCCCGCTCGATCGACGACGTGCTGGACATGGCCCAGATCGATGCCGGGGAAATGGCTCTCGAGATCCAGGACATCCGCGTTATGGACCTGCTGGTCGAGGCTCGCGAGCGCGCCACCAAGGACGCCACCCTCGGCGGGGTCACCCTGAACATTGCCTGCGACGAGGATGTCGGCCTGATCCGCGGTGACCTGAAGCGTCTGTCCCAGACCCTGGACCATCTGGTCGAGAACGCCCTGCGCCAGACCCCGCCGGACGGCATTGTCACCCTCTCGGCCCGCCGGGCCCTGGGCGAGGTGCGGCTGGACGTCAAGGATACCGGCCGCGGCGTGCCGTTCCATGTCCAGGCCCACATCTTCGACCGCTTCGTCGGGCGCGATCGTGGCGGCCCGGGCCTGGGCCTGGCCCTGGTCAAGGCCCTGGTCGAGCTGCACGGCGGCTGGGTGGCGCTGGAGAGCGAGCCGGGCACCGGCTCGACCTTCACCTGTCACCTGCCCGAGACCCAGCAGCCGGGTGCCATGCAGCCGGAACTGTCCTTCTAGACGAGGTCACCCCATGCCACTCGCCGCTGACATCGCCGCCGGCCTCGTCCTGGTGATCCACGTCTATATTGTGCTGCTGGAGACCGTGCTGTTCGACAGCCGCGGCAAGCGGGCGTTCGGCCTGACCGACGAGGCGGCCGCCGTGCTCAAGCCGGCCCTGTCGAACCAGGGCTGCTACAACGGCTTCCTGGTCGCGGCCCTGGCCATCGGCCTCTTCTATCCCGACCCGGTGACCGCCTCGGCCTTCAAGACCTTTGGTCTGGTCTGTGTGACCATTGCCGGGGTCTGGGGCGCTCTGACGGTGAAGAAGTCGATCCTCTTCATCCAGACGGTGCCGGCGGTCGTGGCCCTGGTCCTGGGCTATCTGGCCTGAGGGGCAGGCCTCAAGCCCAGTCCAACATTAAGCACCGTCATTCCCGCCACAAGGGCGGGAATGACGGGAGAAAGAAGAGGGGCGGCCGTCGATACCGCTTACCGCTCACCCTTCGGCTTCGGCGGCAGGCCAGTGACCGGGTCGCGGGGCAGGGGGCGGAAGTCCTCGGCCACGAACAGGTCCATGCGCCGCACATGCTTGCGATCGAGGCGGACGCGGACGATCTCCAGGCCTGAGGTGCGGCCGAAATCCTGCTCGATCTCGGGCCGGTAGTCGCCCTCGAGGCTGGCGATCAGGGCGCGGCGGCCGAACGCGGGGTTCAGCGGGGCCTCGGTCTCGGCCTGGTTCTGCGGCCGGGCCTCATGCACCCACATTTTCAAAGGCGGGGCCCCTGGGACCCGGAAATAGTCACGGCCATAATAGGCGGTGACATTGAACAGGAAGCGGTCGTCCATGGCGATGCTGGTCAGGCCGCCGGCGGCCTGTTCCTCGCGGGCCCGGGCGATGATGGCCTTGGCGCCCTGTTCCCAGCCGCGCACCCGCTTGAAGCTGTTGGCTGCGCCCAGACTGTCGGCGAGACGCGGATTGACCATGCAGGCCATGAAGAGGGCGCAGAAGCCGGTCTGCAGGACCAGGGCGGCGACCAGCCAGCGGCGGGCGTTCCAGCGCAGCAGCCAGGCCGCCGCCAGCACCGAACCGGCCAGATAGGCGACTCCGGCCCAGTTGGCATTGGCGCGCGACACGAAGGCCTGGGCCGTCACGGTCAGCAGGGGCGGCGCGGCCAGGCACAGCAGCAGCAGGTCGGCGGGCTGCAGCCTGCGCTTGACGCCCAGCCAGATCGCTCCGCCGGTCAGGACCGCGAACGGCACCGGACCGAAGACGGCAAACTGCGAGACCAGGAATTCAATCAGCTCACGGATGTTAAACAGCTGGGCCGCATTCCAGTTGGCATTGGAGGCGGTGTGCTCGAGCGTCGCGAACCGGTGTGCCAGGTTCCAGGCGAGGTTGGGCGCAAAGACCACGGCGAGGGCGGCGAGGGCGGCCAGGGCCATCGGCCAGGTCCAGACCTTGCGGGCCCCGGGCGAGGTGGCCAGATGCAGGGCTAGGCCGACCAGGACATAGATGGCGGCATATTTCGACAGGAAGGCCAGGCCGAGGGCCGCGCCGAGCGCTGCCGCGACCGCCAGTCGCCGCCGGCCCTCCAGGGCGGGCAGGCTGACATAGGCCCAGATCGTCAGGGACAGGAACAGCAGCAGGGGGGCGTCGGTGGTGATCACGCCCGAGGACAGCTGGATCGCCGGCATCAGGGCATAGAGGGCCGCCGCCACAAGGCCGGTCCAGCCGCCATAGAGCCGGTCGGCGATGCGGCTGATGACCAGTGCGGTGCCGGCGTGCAGGAACAGGGCCGAGATCCGCACCCAGGCCTCGGAGTCCCCGCCGATGGCGGTGGTGGCCCAGATCAGCCAGGCGATCATCGGCGGCTTGGAGAAATAGCCGAAATCCAGGCTGCGCGACCACAGCCAGTACTGGGCCTCGTCCGGATAGAGCTCGAAGGGCGTGGCGAACAGGGCGGCCAGCCGCAGGATCGTCAGCACGCCCACCAAACAGAGGGTTAGCCGCCAGGCCCGGGCGCTGTCCGTTGGGGTCATGACGTCAGGCACCACGCTGCGATCTCCGGCACAAGTAAGAAAACCCTGACCAAATGTGTTGCAATGGCGCCGATGGCGGACGGTTTCTCGTCACCCGTTGCGATTCCGTCACCAAACCTTCGAAAAGCGAGTCTAAGGAAGCCGCTAACATGGGGCGTGATGTTTCTCTTGTGTGTCGAGAGCGCGCCAGAATCAGGGGATTGCAATGATTTCGATGAAAAGGCTCGCCGGTGGGGCAGCCCTTACCGTGCTCGCGCTCGCTGCGTCCAGCGCGGTCTATGCTCAGGAAACGACGGCCGCTGTTCGCGGTTCGGTGACGGGTGATGGCGGCGTGCCGGTGGCCGGCGCCACGGTCTCGATCCTGCACACGCCGTCGGGCACGCGCTCGACCACGGTTTCCAGCGCCAACGGCACCTATGACGCCCGCGGCCTGCGCGTCGGCGGTCCCTACGAAATCACCGTCCAGGCCGCCGGCCTGGAAGGCAAGAAGGTCACGGACATCTATCTGTCCCTGGCCGACACCCAGCGCGTCGACATCGACCTGGGCTCCACGGCTGTTGAAGCCGTCGTGGTCACGGCCTCGGCCGCCGGCAACACCGAAGCCGGTCCCAAGACCGTCCTGAACCGCGACTCGATCGAAGCCGTTGTCTCTATCAACCGCGACGTCCGCGACCTGGCTCGCCGCGACATCCTGGTCTCGCAGAACGTCCGTGGCGACGGCGGCATCTCGATCGCCGGCTCGAACCCGCGCACCAACCGCATCACCATTGACGGCGTCGCCGCCCAGGACCCCTACGGTCTGGAAACCGGCGGTCTCCCCACCGCCCGCGGCCCGATCTCGCTGGACGCCGTTGAGCAGTTCAGCATCGCCGCCGTCCCGACCGATGTCGAGAACGGCTCGTTCACGGGCGGCGCCCTGAACATCGTCCTGCGTTCGGGTGGCAATGATTTCCACGGCAGCGCCTTCATCAACTATCTGAACGAAGGCCTGATCGGTCGTAACATCGGCAGCCTGCGCGTCACGCCGCTGATCAGCCAGAAGAACTACGGCGGCTTCCTGTCGGGCCCGATCTGGAAGGACAAGCTGTTCTTCGCCGGCTCGTACGAAAAGTACCAAACCCTTGACGTCACCGGCACCGGTCCGGCCGGCGCGGGCTTCGCGAACTCGTTCGCCAACGGCCTGACCCAGGCCACGATCGATCAGGTCGTCGGCATCTACAACAGCAACTACAGCAGCAAGTTCGCGCCCGGCTCGATCCTGCGCTCGACCCCGGTCACCGACGAGAAGTACTCGGCCAAGATCGACTGGAACATCAACGACCAGCACCGCGCCAGCCTCAGCTATCGCCGCGCCGAGTCGCTGTTCACCTCGCGGACCGACCTGGGCACCACCACCGCCGCCCTCGACTCGCACTGGTACGACGCGACCTATCTCGACGAAGGCACCACCCTTGAGATCAACTCGGACTGGACCGACCGTCTGTCGACGACCGTCCGCGCCACCTATCGCGACTGGGTCAAGGGTCAGGATCCCAAGAGCGGTCAGAACTATTCGGACGTGACCATCTGTGCGGCTCCGAACGCTGATACCGCCCCGACCAACTCGACGATCACCAGTTGCGCCAGCGGCTTCTCGTCGGTGCGCTTCGGACCGGACGCCTTCCGTCACGCCAACCGCCTGGACATCCAGGAAGCGGTGTTCCAGGGCACGGCGACCTATTCGCTGAACGATCACGTCTTCAAGTTCGGCTACCAGGGCTCGAAGAAGGAAGTGTTCAACGTGTTCGTGCCGAACTCGCGCGGCACCTACTACTTCGACTCGATCGCCGACTTTGCCGCCGGCCGCGCCAGCTCGCTGACCTACAGCAACTCGGTCACCGGCAATGCGGTCGATGCCGCCGCTGACTTCAAGTACTGGCAGCACTCGCTGTACGGCCAGGACTCGATCGACGTCACCGACGACATCAAGGTCACGGCGGGCTTCCGCTTCGACTGGATCGACATGAAGGACGTTCCGGCGACCAACCCGAACTTCACGGCGCGTAACGGCTTCACCAACACCACGACCCTGGACGGCCTGAGCATCCTGATGCCGCGCCTCTCGGCGACCTGGCGCGTGACCGACACCCTGAAGCTGAACGCGGGCTTCGGTCTGTTCTCGGGCGGCCAGCCTGAAGTGCTGTTCGCCACGCCGTTCTACAACAACGGCTACGAGATCGCCGGCACCACCATCCGTCGCTGCATCACCGCCGCGTCGAACTGCACCGGCGCCAACGGTTATCTGGAATCCTCGACCTCGTCGGCGGTCACCCCGGGCTTCAACGCCGCTGTCGGCGCCGCGGCCCTGGACAACCTGCGCACCTTCTCGGGCTTCGGCTACGAGATCCCGACCATCGTGAGGTCGTTCCAGGAAGGCAAGCTGGCCGGTACCCCGGGCATCAACCCTGCCAACGAAGTCATCGCCCTGAACCCGGCCTTCCAGCTGCCGGCCGAATGGAAGCTGTACTTCGGCGGCAACTGGGAAGTGTATGACGGCTGGAACCTCGACGTTCAGTACGTGGCCACCCAGGCCCAGGACGCCGTGACCTTCGTCGACACCCGCGCCCAGCCGCTGGTGATCAACGGCCAGCGCGCCCTGACCCCGGACGGTCGTCCGCGCTATGACGGTCTGACCCTGTCGGCCGCCGCGCGTGCCGCCCAGGGCGTCTCGTCGGCCAACCCCGGCGACAACCGCGACCTGATCACCAACAATATCGACAAGGGTCAGGCCTTCACCTTCGGCGTCGGCCTGTCGAAGTCCTTCGACTTCGGTCTGGACCTGGGCCTCGGCTATGCCCGTCAGAACATCGACGAGTCCAATGCCGGCCTGCGCTTCGGCACGACCGCCGGCTCGCTGTACAACAGCGTTCCGGCCGGCCTGGATCCGGCTCGCGACGCCTATGGCACCGCCCTGGAAGAGATCAAGGACCGCTACAAGCTGGAAGCCGGCTACCGGAAGAAGTTCTTCGGCGACAACGAGACCCGCATCTCGCTGTTTGCTGAGCGCACCTCGGGTCGCCCCTTCGGCTTCACCATGGGTGACGCCGCTTCGGGCCGCAGCCAGGTGTTCGGCGTGAACCGCGCCGCCCAGCTGCTGTACGTGCCGGACATCAAGGCCGACACCAACACCGCTGACCTGCAGATCGGCAACGTCTTCTTCATCGACGCCGCAAACCGCGACCGGTTCATCGGTTATGTGAACCAGTTCGGCCTCAAGCCGGGCATCCTTGAGAAGTATTCGAACACCAACAAGGACATCAACCGCGTCGACCTGCAGCTGAGCCAGGAACTGCCGACCCTGATCGACGGCCACAAGCTGAAGGTCCAGTTCGACATCCGCAACCTGCTGAACCTGATCGATCGCGACTGGGGCAAGGTCGAGGAATACGGCGATGCCACCACCCTGGCTCGCGCAGCCTGCGTGAGCGCGACGGGCACCGCCCTGGCCGCCACCGCGACCGCCACCTGCCCGGCCTATGTCTACTCGCTGGTTCCGACCTCGATCACGAAGACCCGTGGCGATGTCAAAAACTCGCTGTGGACCATGCAGATCTCGCTGCGTTACGAGTTCTAACGAACCCGTCATCGCGACGAACAGGAAGGGCGGCCCCGCAACGGGCCGCCCTTTTTGTTTTGTCGCAGGGATTTGCTAGAACCCCCGCTTGACCCCCGGCCCGCCAGGGGCCATCTGCGCCACCCCTCATGATCCAGGCCTTCGACACATGACCCCGACTGTTCCCGCCGAATGGGCACCGCACCGCGCGATGTGGGTGGGCTTTCCCAGCCATGCCGAGGTCTGGAAGGACGACCTGCCCGTCGCCCAACAGGAAGTGGCCGATCTGGCCCGTGCCCTGGCCGGCCCCGGCGGAGAGCGCGTGCGGCTGATGGTGGCGGGCGACGAGGCCGAGGCCGCCGCCCGCGCCCTGCTGTCCGACACCGCCGTCGAGATCGTGCGCGGCGTGTTTGGCGATATCTGGCTGCGCGATACGGGCCCGATCTTCATCGAGACCGCCGAAGGGCCGGTGGCCGCCGGCTTCGAATTCAACGGCTGGGGCGGCAAGTATGAAATGGAGGGCGACGAGATCGTCGCCGAGCAGATCGCGGCCGCCTCCGGCACCCCCCTGACCCGCAACGGCTTTGTGCTCGAAGGCGGCTCGCTGGACCACGACGGTCTGGGCACCGTGCTCAGCACCCGCCAGTGCCTGCTGAACGAGAACCGCAACGGCGATTTCGACGAGGCCAAGGCCTTTGCCGCGCTGTCGAAGGCCCTGGGCGTCAAGAAGGTGCTGTGGCTGGGCGATGGCCTGCTGAACGACCATACAGACGGCCATATCGACAACCTGGCCCGCTTCGTCGCCCCGGGCGTCGTGGCCTGTCCGATGGCCTTCGGGACCGATGACCCCAATGCCGAGGTCTATGCCGACACCGCCCGTCTGCTGGCCGGCATGACCGACAGCCGCGGCTCGCCCCTGCAGGTGGTCCGCGTCCCGTCTCCGGGCCGCATCCTCAACGAGGACGGCGAGATCGTGCCGGCCTCGCACATGAACTTCCTGATCGCCAATGAGGCGGTGATCGTGCCGGTCTATGCCGAGGAGTCCGGGGCCTTCGCCGTCGAGGTGATCCAGGGCCTGTTCCCCGAGCGCGAGGTCATCGGCCTGCCGTCGACCGCCATCCTGACTGGGGGCGGATCCTTCCACTGCATCAGCCAGCAGGAGCCCGCATGACCCGGACCCTGAACGTCGCCGCGATCCAGACCTCTTACGGGATGGATCTGCAGGCCAATATCAAGAAGACCGAGGCCTTCATCCGTCAGGCCGCCGCCGGCGGCGCGCAGGTGATCCTGCCCTCCGAGCTGTTCCAGGGCCCCTATTTCTGCGTCACCCAGGAAGAAAGGTGGTTCGCGGAAGCCCATCCGTGGCGTGAGCATCCGGTGGTCAAGGCCATTGCGCCCCTGGCCGGCGAGCTGGGCGTGGTGATCCCGATCTCGATCTTCGAGCGCGAAGGCCCGCACTATTTCAATAGCGTGGTCATGGCTGACGCCGACGGCTCGATGCTGGGCCTCTATCGCAAGAGCCACATCCCCGACGGCCCCGGCTATCAGGAAAAGTACTATTTCCGGCCCGGCGACACCGGCTTCAAGGTCTGGGACACCCGCTTTGGCCGCCTCGGCGTCGGCATCTGCTGGGACCAGTGGTACCCGGAAGCCGCCCGGGCCATGGCCCTGATGGGGGCCGAGGCCCTGTTCTATCCGACCGCGATCGGCAGCGAACCGCATGACCCGACGCTGAACACCACCCTGCCGTGGCAGAGGGCCATGCAGGGCCATGCGGTCAGCAATGTGATCCCGGTGATCGGGGCCAACCGCATCGGTTTCGAGCCCTGGGACAACTATCCCAATGGCGGCCAGCTGTTCTACGGCTCCAGCTTCATCGCCGACCATCGCGGCGACCTGGTCAGTGAGCTGGGCCGGGACGAGGAGGGGCTGGTGGCGGCCTCGTTCGACCTCGACTACCTGCAGACCCACCGCGCGGCCTGGGGTTTCTTTCGCGACCGTCGTTCGGACCTCTATTCGGCCCTGGCCAGCCCGCGCCCGGCCTGACGGGCGGCCTGCCCGGCTTTCAGGCAAGGTGAGGCCGTTGAGCCGGAGCGTCAGTGGACGCTTGACGAGTCGATATGTTATTTCATAACACTTCGCCATTCCGATCGCCGTCGCTGGTCGGAAGCCTGGAGTTTATGATGTCCCGCCGCGCCTGCCTGTCCGCCGTCAGCCTTGTGGCCCTGAGCCTCGCCACCACCGCCCAGGCCTGGGCTGCCCCGGCTGCCCCGGCTGCCCCGGCTGCGCCGGCTGCGCCCCCTGCAGCTGTCGAGGCGGACTCCGAGGTTTCGAAGGTCGTGGTCACCGCCGCCCCCTATGCGGTGTCGGCCGACAACCTGACGGCCAGCGTGGCCATTGTTGACCGCACCGATCTGGACCTGGCCCCGCCCACCGGCCTGGGCGACCTGCTCAGCGGCATGCCGGGCGTCCGCTCGACCGCCTTCGGGGCCGGTGCGAGCCGCCCGGTCGTGCGCGGCCTGGCCGGGCCCCGCGTCCAGGTCCTGACCAATGGCGTCGGCCAGATCGATGCCAGCGCCCTGTCGCCCGACCACCAGGTGGCCACCGATCCGGGCGAGGCCGAGCGTATCGAGGTGCTGCGCGGCCCGGCGGCCCTGGCCTATGGCGGCTCGGCCATCGGCGGGGTGATCAATATCATCGACGACCGCATCGCCAGCCGCGCCCCGGAAGGCGGCTATAGCGGCCGGCTTCTGGCCTCCGGCGCGACCGGCGATGACAGCTATGCCGTCTCCAGTGCCATCCACGCGGCGGTCGGGCCCCTGGTCCTGACCCTGGACGGCCTGAAGCGCCAGGCCGACGACTATGAGATCCCGGTCTATGCGGAATCGCGCCGCCTGCTGGCCGCCGAAGGCGAAACCGCCGAGGGCGGTGGCGGCAAGCTGGCCAATACGGCTGTCGAGCTCGAAGCGATCGGGGCCGGCGTCTCCTATATCGGCGCTGACGGCTTCATCGGGGTTTCGGTCAAGACCACCGACACGACCTATGGCGTCCCCGGCCACGCCCACGAGGACGGCGGAGAAGACCCTGTCACCATCGGCCTGACCCAGACCCGCATCGACCTGCGCGGCGAGTATGACAAGGCCTTCGGTCCGTTCGCCAAGCTGCGCCTCTCGGCCGGCCATGCCGACTATGAGCACACCGAGTTCGAGGGCAAGGCGGTCGGCACCAAGTTCATGTCCGACGGCTATGAGGGTCGGCTGGAGCTGGTCCAGGCCGAGCGCGGTGGCTGGAAGGGCGCGGTCGGCGTCCAGGCCCTGCGCCGCAACTTCGACGCCCAGGGCGACGAGGCCTATGTGCCCAAGACCAGGATCACCGAATTTGGCGCCTTCACCCAGCAACGGGTCGAGAAGGCCGGCTGGGGTTATGAGGGCGGGCTGCGGATCGACTATCGCGAGCTCGACAGCCTGAAGGGCCAGGCCGATTTCACCAACCTCTCCGGCTCGGTCGGCGTCTTTGCCCGTCCGTCCGACGCGGTGTTCTTCGGCATCGCCCTGTCGCGCAACAGCCGGGCCCCGACCGAGGCCGAGCTCTTTGCCGAGGGCCCGCATGCGGCGACGCGCGGCTTCGAGATCGGCGATCCCAAGCTGAGCGAGGAGGTCGCCTGGTCGGTCGAGGCCACGGCCCACTATAGCGGCGAGCGCCTGAGCGCCGACCTGCACCTGTTCACCGCCCGCTATGACGGCTTCATCGACCTGCGCCCGACCGGCGATGAGGAAGACGGCCTGGCGGTCTATCGCAATGTCCAGACCAAGGCCGACTTCCGGGGCTTCGAGGTCGAGACCAGCTACAAGGCCTGGCACAAGGACGACCAGAGCCTGACCCTGGAGGCCTCCGGCGACTTCGTGCGCGGGGCCACCGATCTGGGCCCGCCGGCCCGCATCCCGTCCTATGCTCTGAGCGGCCGTGCGGTCTATGAGGCCCGCTACTGGTCCGCCCGCTTCGAGGCCCGCCGGGTCGGCGAGCAGGACCGGGTCGCCCAGGGCGAACTGGCAACCGACGGCTATACGACCCTGAACGCCTCCGTGGCCTGGAAGCCACTGGGCGACGGCCAGCTGCGCCTCTTCCTCGACGGCCACAACCTGACCGATGAGGAGATCCGCGAGCACGCCTCGTTCCTCAAGGATCTGGCCCCGTCGGCTGGGCGCACGGTCCGCGCGGGCCTGGCCTGGCGGTTCTAGGCTCGCCCGGCAGTGGAATGGACGGGGGCGCTTATCCCCGTTCTGGACGGGTCGATTGCCGGGCTGGCCGGGATCGGCTAGAAGCGCCCAGCCCTCTACGGCCGCTCGCGCGACCGTCCTTTCAGCTTTTTTGTAGAGCTATCAATGGAATCGACTCAGTCCGCCGGCGGCATCACCGGCAACGTTCTGTTCTACGTCTCGCCTGAGCCGCTGAACCGCGAGCAACATGCCAAGCTGGCCCTCGTCCATAACGACAAGCCCTATGGCTTCGCCAAGACCGGAACGGCCGTGCCGCTGACCGTCACCGAGTTCGCCCCGGCCGCCCTGTCCTTCCCGGTGATCTTCGCCGGCGAGGACCGCGTTCCCCTGGCCGTGATGGGCCTGAACAACGGCGAGAACCTGTTCGTCAATGCCGACGGCTCGATCGATCCGGGCGTCTATATCCCGGCCTATATCCGCCGCTATCCGTTCGTGCTGGCCAATGACGAGTCCCAGGACCGTCTGATCGTCTGCATCGACAAGGGCTCCAGCCTGCTGTCGGACACCGGCGACACCGCCCTGTTCGACGACAAGGGCGAGCCCACCGAATACACCCAGAACTGCATCAAGTTCTGCGACGACTTCGAAGCCGAACGCCGCCGCACCGACTCCTTCGTGCAGCTGCTGAAGGACAACGACCTGTTCGAGCTGAAGTCGGCCATCTTCACCCCGACCGACGAAGCCGGCCAGCCGGGCCAGCCCCAGACCGTCGCCGAATATTACGGCGTCTCGGAAGAGAAGCTGAACGCCCTGCCGGTCGAGAAGCTGAAGGAACTGCAGGCCAATGGCGCCCTGGCCCAGATCTATGCGCACCTGGTGTCGCTGGTCGGCTGGGACCGCCTGATCGCCGTCGCCATGGTCCGCCAGGCGGCCGCGGCTGGCGTGGTCGTCAACTAAGCAAGCTTCCTACGGGAGGTTCGAGACCAAGGGCGGCGAGGCTTCGGCTTCGCCGCCTTTTTTCTTGGGCAGGGCTAGCTCGCTCCCCAGCCGTCCCCGCTGGGCGCCGAGCGCCTGGGGATAGGCGACGTAGCCGGCATGGTAGCGCGTGCGGACAGGGCGGACCGCCTCGGGTGAGCGGTCAAGATATCGGAACGGGCCCTTCATCCCCGGCCACCATCGGCTCAAATTGGGGTCCCCGAAACCTGGGCTGCCAATGCCCCTCGGGCTTGCAAGGCCAGCCTGTCGCATCGCCGCCGGATGACGTATCAAGGATGCCTGGGTTCAGAGAGGAACGGCATGAAGGACTGGGTGATCGGCGTCATGGGCGGTTCGGGCCTGTACGACCTAGACGGACTTTCGGATCGGGAGACCCTCCGCCTGGAGTCGCCGTGGGGCGCGCCATCCGACGATCTGGTCACCGGAACCCTTGAAGGGGTCCGCCTGGTCTTCCTGCCGCGCCACGGCCAGGGCCATCGCATTCCACCAAGCGCAATCAATGCCCGGGCCAATATCGATGTTCTGAAGCGGGCGGGCTGTACTGACCTGGTCTCGGTTTCGGCGGTCGGCTCGTTGCGGGAAGACCGGCCGCCCGGGACCTTCGTCGTGGTCGATCAGTTCATCGACCGGACCGTCGCGCGGCCTGCGTCCTTCTTCGGCCCGGGGCTGGTCGCCCACGTCTCGATGGCCGATCCGGTCTGTCCGAGCCTGTCGTCCGCAGCGGCGACGGCGGCGCGCGCGGCGGGCACCGTGACGGTCGAGGGCGGCGTCTATGTCGCCATCGAAGGCCCTCAGTTCTCGACCCGCGCTGAAAGTGAGCTCTACCGCGCCTGGGGATGTTCAGTGATCGGCATGACGGCGATGCCGGAGGCCCGCCTGGCCCGTGAGGCGGAGTTGCCCTATGCCAGTGTTTGCATGGTCACCGACTATGACTGCTGGCGAGCCGATACGGCCCATGTCGAGGTCGCGGGGGTCCTGGCCACCATGAAGGCCAATGCCGAGACGGCGCGGCGGATGCTGACCGAGCTGGCGCGCGGCCTGCCTCAGGCCCGGCCGGCCTCACCGATCGACACGGGCCTCGACCAGGCGATCGTCACCGATCCTTCGACCTGGGATCCGGTCCTGGCCGGCAAGCTGGCGGGGATCTGCCCCAGGCGGTTCAGCCCCGGCGCGCTTGGCTGAGATAGCGCCGAAGCGACGGCCCGTCATCGACGTCCTCCTGAAGCCTTAGCAGGGCGACGGGGAGGGTCTGCATGTTGGCCACGGTGTCGGCGAGGGCGTGCTGGGTCGACCAGCGGACGCCTTCAAACGGCAGATGCATCCGTGGCCGACGGCGAAGACCGATCAGCCAGTAGCCGCCATCGCGGGCCGGGCCGAACACGGCGTCGTGCTGGCCGAGCGCAGCAAAGGCCCTTGCGACGTCCTGACGTGTCACGGTCGGGGTGTCGGCGCCGAGGATGACCACCGGTCCGCGCGGCAGGGCCCGGACGACCCGTTCCAGCTTCTCGCCCAGATGGCCTGGTCCCTGGGGAATGACTCGGGCCGGTGCCGCCCAGTCCGTCGGCCGGTCTGGCGAAACGGCAATCCACAGGGTCCAGCGCGGGTCGCGGCCCAGGGTGCGACGCAGACGCGCCAGAGACGCCCGGGCGAACCGGACAGCCTCCAGGTTCCCGACATCTGCGGCGAGCCGGCGCTTGCCCACGCCGTAGCGCGGCTGCCGGCTGAACAGCACCAGATGCTGCTGGGTTGGTTCAGCGCCCATAGAGCGTCGCGATCCGGGCCGGGGCGACGCCCAGAAAATAGAGCGCCAGGCAGCGCAGGTTCAGGGCGCTCTGGCGGACCCAGCCGCGGCGACGCCAGCGCTCGGCCGAGGTCACGGCTGCGCCGTCGAGCCCGCGAAGTCGGTGGCGGCCCAGGCGGCGCGCCAGGTCGACATCCTCCATCAGGGGCAGGGCGGCAAATCCCCCGACCTCGGCATAGAGGTCGCGATGGATCAGAAGGCCCTGGTCGCCATAGGGCAGGGCCAGGAGGGCGACCCTGAGGCCGACGCCCCATTCCAGCAGTCGAGCCTGCCAGGCGGCGTCGTCGAGCTTGAAACGGAAGGCGCCAGCCCATCCCTGCCGCTGGGGGGCGGCGATATGGTCGGCCAAGGCCACCCAGGCCGCCGCGTCGAGCCGGGTATCGGCATGCAGGAACAGCAGCCATGGGCTGGTGGCGGCCTCGGCACCGAGGGCGAGCTGAAGGCCGCGCCCTGGGGCAGAGTGCAGGACCCGCGCGCCCTGGGCGGCGGCGCGGGCGACGGTGTCATCGACAGAGCCGCCGTCCACGACAATCACCTCACCCACCGCAGGCAGGGTAACCAGGGTCTGGGCCAGGCGTTCGCCAGCATTGAGCACGGGCAGGATCACGGCAAGGTCCTCCAGCCCAGGGCCAGGTGACGTCATGGCGCGCTGCAGCTCGCACCGCCCAGGACGCAAAACTGGGCACAGAAAGGATGGTTCAGCTGAACGGCGCAGGAGGCCTGTGCCAGGGTCCGGCCCAGTTCGAACTGGGGATCGTATGGCGTCAGGGTGCAGGCGACGACGGCGGCCTCGGCCGCGTCCTTGCGGCGCACGACCATGCGGCTTGTGGCGCACATCATCTGGTCGGGTGCCCGATCGAGAATTTGCCAGCAGGCCTCGGTGATCTCCGGCACGGCGCGGTCCGCTTCCATCTCGGGAAACAGCACCAGGGTCGACCGGTCCTCGGCGTCGACAGCCTGGCCGCGTGCGCGAAACAGCTCGCCATAGGCCTGCCGCGCGGCGGCCTCGCTCTCGTCGGCCAGTCGACGACCGGCGATCGCGACACGAAGGCCTTGGTCGCGCAGCCAGTCCAGACCCTCCCAGGCCTTGTCCCAGGATCCTGTCCCGCGCTCGGCGTCGTGGACCGCCTGGGTGTGATGGTCGAGGCTGACCCGGAAGGTCAGGCGGTCGCGATGCGGTCGCGCCAGATCGCTCAGACGCTCGCCCCACCGCAGCATCGGGCGCATGGCATTGGTCAGGACCAGAACCTGATGGCCCGCACCGAGGGCGGCGTCGAGCATGGCCAGGATGTCCGGGTTCATGAACGGCTCGCCGCCGGTAAAGCCGATCTCGCGGGTCGGCAGGCCGGTCTCGGCAATCTCGGCGAGATAGCGGGTGACGTCTTCCAGGCTCAGATAGGCCAGGGCGTCATTGGTCGGGGAACTCTCGATATAGCAATTGACGCAGGCGATGTTGCACAGGGTCCCGGTGTTGAACCACAGGGTTTCCAGCGCGGTCTGGACGACCGAGGCACGGGGCGATCCGTCCGCCGTGACGAAAGGGTCCACGAAGCGGCCGGGCCCGGCGGCGGCACGATGGGTTGCGAAGGGCGAGGCGGTCGTGGTCATGGCGTCCATTGTGCCAGTTTCGAGCCTTTCGTCCCAGAGCCGAGCGGGTCGACCGACCAGATTCAGCCTGGGCGGTGCAAGGGTTTCACCGGGTCGTCTGGAAATCGGGCTCTGGCGTCGCGGCGAGGTTCGTGGAACGGTCGCCGGACAGAGGAGAACCATCATGCTGTCGAGATCGAAATTCGCCGGGATAGCCCTGACCTTGTCCCTGCTGGTCCCCGTCTGGTTCCTGGTCTCCGCCCTGGGGGTGAAGTTTGGCCTCTGGTCCTGGCGCATCGGGCTTGGCGTGCTGATCATTCAGTGGGGACCGCGCCTGCTGCTGGCCGCGGCTGTAATCGCCCTCGTCGCCCTGATCCTGGTTCTGATCCGCCGTCCCCGGGCCGCATGGGCGGCGGCGCTGGTCGCCCTGATCATTCCCGCGAGCGGCCTGGGCTATCTGGGCTGGGTGCGGGCCCAGGCGGCAAACATCCCGCCGATCCACGACGTCACCACCGACATTGCCGATCCGCCGGCCCCGAGCCCGGCCCTGCTGTCCATCCGGACGGCGGCGGAGGCCAATCCCGTCGCGGACCTGCGGGCACCCCTCACCGCCGTAGACCCCTACCGCGATCCCCGGTTCGCCAAATATGGCAGCAAGAGCCTGGGGCAGGTCGGCCATGACGCCTATCCGGGGCTGCGGACGGCCGCTTTGGATGCCGCACCTTCAACAGCCTTTGCGGCAGCGCTCAAGGCGGCCAGTGCCATGGGCTGGACGGTAGTGACCCAGGACCCGAAATCCGGCGTGATCGAAGCAACCGCGGGGACTTTCTGGTTCGGTTTCAAGGATGATGTCGTCGTGCGGGTGCGTTCGGGCACCGGAGGGCAGGGCTCCAGGGTCGATGTGCGCTCCATCTCGCGCGTCGGGTTGAGCGATCTGGGTGCCAACGCCAAACGCATTGAAACCTATCTGGCGCGGGTTTCGGCAGGACTGAAAACCTGAGACGCGCGCCGCGACAGGGCGTTTCCATCTGCGTTCTTGAGGCGCGGCTCGCGTGACGGCGCGATCGGTGACCCTGGTCGGGGCGGGCCACGCCCATCTGCACGTCGTGCGGCAAGCCGCCCGGCTGCGGGCCGCCGGGCTGACGGTGACCCTGATCGCGCCCGAGTTGTTTCACTATTCGGGGCTGGCCAGTGGCGTGCTCTCAGGCGCGCTGGCTCTGGATGAGGCGCAGATCGATGTGGCGGCCCTGGCGGCGGCATTCGGCGTGCGCCATCTGGCCCAGTCCGTTGTGGCGGTTGATCGTGCCGCACGCATCCTGACCCTGGCCGATGGCACCACCGAAACCTATGACCGCCTGTCGCTGAATATCGGCAGCGTAACCGCTGATCCTCACGGCCTGGTCGGCAGCCCTGGCGTCTGGCCGGTCAAGCCTCTGTCGCAGCTGTTGACCCTGCGCGCCCGAATCGAGGCGCAGGCGGCGGCGGGCGCTGCGGCGCCGCGGATCGTGGTCGCGGGGGGCGGCCATAGCGCGCTGGAACTCGCCGCCAGCCTCTGCGGCCTTGTCGCGCGGTGTGACGGACGGCCCCAGGTCACGGTGATTGCGCCCAGCCACGGGGTTGGGCTTCCGCCCGCCGCCTGGTCCCGGCTGTCGGCGGCCCTGGCTGAGCGGGGGACCGTTTTTCGGTCCGGCCTTGTCGTGGCGCGAACGGTCGACAGCGTTCGACTGGCCGATGGCGCGCTCGAGCCCTGTGACATCCTGGTGTTGGCGGCCGGGCTCTCTGCCCCGCCTCTGATCGGCCAGCTCGGACTGCCGCTGGACGGACAGGGCCGGCTGCGGGTCATGCCGACCCTGCAGGCCATTGGCGACCTCGCCATCTTCGCCGTCGGGGACTGCGCCGTGATCGAGGGCTACGCGCGGCCGGCGGCAGGCGTCTTCGGCGTTCGCGCGGCACCGGTCCTGCTCAACAACCTGGCGGCCCAGGGTCATGACCGGCCCACCCGGCCCTACCATCCGCAGGCCCGCTGGCTGGCGATCATGGATCTGGGCGATGGTCAGGGCCTGGCGGTGCGCGGCCGGCTCTGGCTGCTGGGCCGGGCCGCGCTGGGGTTGAAGCGTTATCTCGATCTCGGCTTTATCCGGCGCATGCGGGCACCGCCGGCTTCAAGACCTCAGAGCATTTTCCGATAAGTGTGAAACGGTTATCGGATCGAAAAATGCTCTAAACTTTTGATTTAGAGCCCTTTTCGCCCGACCCTGATGAAGCCATCAGGTCGGAAAGGGCTCTAGCCAAGGCCGCGCGGTCGCGGCCCTTCCATCAGGCGAAATGCTTCAGGATCGCCACCAGCCTGCGTGTGCGGTCAGAGAACAGGGCCGGGGTGTACCATTGGCCGGCCAGACGCTTGCCGATCTCGCCCCGGGTGGGATAGGGCGCAATCATGCTGGTGATCTGGCTGAGCTTGAGCCCCGCCGACATCACCAGCGACCACAGATGGATATGGTCGCCGGCCTGACGGCCCACGAGGGTGACGCCGAGAATCTTGCCCTTTTTCGTCGTGACCAGCTTGCCGAAGCCCCGCGTGTCGCCCTCGGCGATGGCCCGGTCATTTTCAGCAAAGTCGAAGTGCTCGACGCGCAGGTCATCGCCATGGATCGCACGGGCCTCGGATTCGCCCAGCCCGATCGAGGCCAGTTGCGGATCGCAATAGGTGATCCTCGGCGTCTGCAGGGCGTCGGCATTGACCGGCAGGGCGAAGATCGTCCGGCGCACGACCAGCGAGGCATGCGCGCCGGCCAGATGCGTGAACTGACCGCGACCGGCGGCGTCGCCGACCGCATAGACGCGCCGGTTGCTGCTGCGCAGGGACTTGTCGGTGATGATGCCGTTGCGGTCGGTCTCGACGCCCGCCTTGTCGAGGTCCAGTCCGCTCAGGGCCGGGCTGCGCCCGACCGCGACCAGAAGGTGCGAGCCTGTGACCGTGCGGGTCTGGCCATCGGCCTCCACCTCAACCACGGGACCGGACGTGATCCGCGTGGCCTTGCTGCCGGTCATGACCTCGATGCCGTCTGCGCGGAGCTGGGCCAGAACCACAGCGGCGGCCGCCGGGTCTTCGCGTCCCAGCAGGGCATTGGCCTCGATGATCACCACCTCCGAGCCCAGGCGGCGGAAGGCCTGGCCGAGCTCGACGCCGATCGGGCCGCCGCCCAGGACGATCAGGCGTTCGGGCAGGGTCGTCAGGCCAAACAGGGTTTCATTGGTCAGGTAGGGGACGGTGTCGAGGCCGGGAATCGGTGGCACGGCGGCATGGGAGCCGGTGGCCACGATGATCTTTCGCGCCCTGACGCGCAGGCTGTCGCTGGCGACGATCCGATCACTGACGAAGCGGGCGGCCTCGCGCACCACATGCACGCCCAGCCCTTCGAAGCGCGCCTGACTGTCATTTGGCGCGATGGCCGCGATGGCGGCGTGGACATGGGCCATGACCTTGGAGAAGTCGATCGACACCTCGCCGACCTGGATGCCGAGCGCCGAGGCGGCGTGAGCCTGATGAGCCGCGTCGGCCGCTGCGATCAGCGCCTTTGAGGGAACGCAGCCATAGTTGAGGCAGTCGCCGCCCATTTCCCCCTTTTCGAACAGCACCACCTTGAGGCCCAGTTGAGCGGCCCCGGCAGCGACGGACAGGCCACCCGCGCCCGCGCCGATCACGACCATGTCGACCTTGAGGGTTTTGGATGTCACAGGGCGTTTCCGGTTCTGGCGCGGCGGCGTTGATAGAGGGTGGTGCCCAGCGAGAGCAGGCCGAGGCCGATCAGGGGCAGGAGGACTCGGGGCTCGAAGATCGCACCGGCGTTCGGCGTTTCGCCGCGGGCGATCAGATCGCCGATCCCGGCACCGATGCCGCTATAGATGAAGGTGGCGGGCATGATGCCCAGGAAGGTGGCCAGGGCATAGGCACGCAGTGGCGCATGGGCCAGGGCGGCGGCGATATTGACCATCCAGAAGGGTGCCAGGGGCACCAGCCTGAGGGTCAGGATATAGCCGAAGGCCCCGGCCTGAACGCCATCGATGACCGCCTTGAGCGTCCCACCCGAGGCCTCGGCGCGCCGGCGCAACACCTCGCCCAGCGAGGTGCGGACCGCATAGAACACCAGAATAGCCCCGATCGTGGCCCCGACCACGGTCGCCCCGCCGCCGATCCAGGGGCCAAACAGATAGCCGCCCGTGAGGGTCAGGACCAGGCCCCCGGGCAGGCTGATCGCCGTGGCCACGGCATAGACGGCCATGAAGCTGAGCAGGGCCAGGATCAGGTGTTCGCCGACAAAGGCCCGCAAGGCCGCTTCATGGGTCCGCAGGGCCTCGAAATTGAGGTAGCGGGTCACGCCGCTGGCAAACACGGCGACCACCAGGACCGCGAGAAGCAGCAAGGGAAGAAAGCGTCTCAGCAGGCTCATCAGCGGTTTTCCATGGCATTGATCGACCAGTTATAGGTGTCGCCAGCGATCCGGTCGACCTGGAGAAGGCGGGCCTTGAGGGGCGCTGCCGCATAGGCGGCGAGGTGGCCGATGATCCGTGGGTCAGACCCGCCGAAATCACGCGAATACCATTTGTAGATTGAGGACACGGTGAGCGCCGCGCCCTTGAAAGTCACGCCGCGGGGATGATTGACATAGGCGCGCGCGGCGGTGTCCAGCGTCGGACCCAGTCCCGCACCCCGCCAGGCTTTCCGTGGCAGATTGGGGCAACTGAACGAGGCGCAGTTGACCGCATAATGGACGCGCGGATCCGACCATCCCTTGCGCAGAATTCCGTGCTCGATGTCATCCAGCGAGAGGTCGACACCGCGAACCCGGGCGACGGTCTTCTTCCACGGGCCGGCGACCAGCAAAGATGAACGAATGTCCCGGATCGACCTGACCGGCCAGGCGTCGATGACCTCGCGAAGGGTCAGGGCGTTGTAGAGATTGGCCCAGAAGGCGAACTGTTCCGGCCGGTTCAGGGCTCGGGGATCCACGGCCGACAGGCTGTCGATATAGCGGCCTAATCCGGCGCGGTCGGGGTTGGATCGACGCCAGCCGGCATAGTCGACCCGCACCACCCCGTCGTTTGCATCGTGGGTCCAGCGGGCCAGCAGGGCGTCAAACGCGGCATGGTCCACCGTGGCGCGCCCGGCCTGACCGTCTGCGAAGACCGCCAGATCCCGGGCTGCGGCGGGACGGGCGATCAGGCCCGTCGCCAGTCCGGCTCCGGCGATGATCAAGCCGCGTCTCTTCAGGTCGGCCATGCTCGGAACCTCGCAGGTGAAGACTTTAGAGTCGGCCGCCCCGACGCCACAGTCTCCGAGCCTAACTGGACGTTAGACCAGATTAGGCCACCGCGCCTTCAACCTTCGGCGAATGCGATGCTCAGAACCGCCCGCTGATGGTCAGGCGCGCATTCAGCGGCGCGCCTGTCGAGATGTTGGCATTGTTGTGGGCGTCCGGGAAATAGGTCTCATCGAACAGGTTTTCGACATTCAGCTGGACCTGCACGCTGTCTGAAAGATCATAGAAGGCGGCGGCATCGACGCGGACGAAGCCGGGCAGTCGCGTGGTCGCATGACTGGTCCGGATCGCTGCAAACTGGTCGGACTGATGGGTGACGCCCAGGCCGAGACCAAGCCGGTCGGTCAGGTTGAACCGGTTCCAAAGACTGAACTGCTGCTCGGGTACCTGGGCAAGCCGCACGAAGTCATTGCCTGCGAGCACGGCGTCCTGCCACACATAGCCGGCGCTGACCTGCCATCGGCTGTTGATATTCCCCGTCGCGGCGAGTTCCAGCCCTGTCGTCCGGGTCTCGCCCACATTGATGCTCAGCGCGGGGTTGTTCGGGTCGGGGGTCGTGGCGTTTGTCCGGTCAAGTTCGAACACGGCCGCCGTCAGGATCAGGTTCGACCGCACCTGCCATTTCAGACCGAGCTCCCTGTTGTTGAAACGCTCAGGCTCAAGGTTCTGTTGAATTGTCGAGAGGGTGAGAAACTGGTCGCCCGCGCGGGGCAAAAAGGAACGGCTGTAGCTGGCATAGAGTGACATGCCAGGCTTCGGCTTGAAGATCAGGCCAAGACGCGGCGACACCTTCTCGTCCGTGCGCGAAAACGGGCGGTCGACAGCGGGCTGAAGATCGACGCCGTCGATAACGAACCGGTCGAACCGCAGACCGGCGACGATGTCGAACCGGTCTCCAACGCTGACCTGGTCCTGGACATAGGCCGATACGGTCTCGACGGTCGAAACCGTGTCGCGGGTCAGAGCGCCAAAGGTGACAGCCGGAAACACCGGATTGGCGAGGCTGAAGGTGGCGTTTGCCAGGACCCCGTTGCGGCGCTGATTTGCGGAGGTCTGATCGCCGTACTCAAGTCCAAACAGGATGCGGTGGTCCAGGGGCCCGGTGTTCGTATCCCAAAGCAGATTGCTCTGAACGAGAAGGTTCTCGCGGGTCGTCGGGTCGGTATAGGCCGCCAGGGGCACGCCCCCCGTCTGGCTCGTCGCCGGGCCATTGGGGTAGACGTTGGTATAGACCTTGTCGAAATCGCCGAAGAGAACGGTGGTCGAAACCGAAAGGCCCGGGGCAATTTCGCCGTCGATCCGGCCCTTTAGGATATGGGCTTCCAGGCTTGCCTGATTTACGCCGGGCACCCCGAAAAACTGGTCGCGGTACCCCTCGATCGGTCGGCCGTTCAGCGATGGCACACCCCGGTCGGTGACCCGCTCGTCATTGACATATTCGTAGGAGAGGCCGGCGCGCCAGCTGCCACCGAGATCCGCAGCCAGATAGGGGTTTACGGCAAACCTCTGGCCCTCAAAGGCGTCCCTGTGGTTGGCCATTTCCTCGTAAACGGCATTCAGTCGGAAGGCAGCCCTCTCGCCCAAGGGCGTATTGACGTCAGCCGAGATGTCAAAGGCCCCGAAGCTGTTGGTCGACAGCCGGCCACCGGCAAATGGAGCTGCCCCGTTGGGCGTTTTCTGGACCCGGTTGACGATGCCGCCCCCGCCGCCCCGGCCGAAGATCAGAGCATAGGGTCCCTTCAGCACCTCGACACGTTCGAGGTTGTAGAGGCCTCGGTAGTACTGGACGTCGTCGCGCACGCCATCGAGGAAGAAGTCGGCGGTCGTGTTCTGGCCGCGGAGCGTGATCTGGTCACGGTTGCCTTCGCCCTGGCCTATGGTCACGCCGGCGACGTAGCGCAGGACATCGGACAGGCTGTGGGCGGCCTGATCATCCAGCTGTTCTCGCGTGACCACATTGATGCTTTGCGGCACATCGATCAGCGCGGTGTCAGTCTTCGTGGCCGTCACGGAGTTGACCGCGACATAGCCCCGTGTCTTGCCCGTCACGATGATGGTTCCCACCTCCGTGGCCATATCCCGGGCCATGGCGCCTGTCGGCAGGATTGCAGCCATAGCGGCTGAGGCCACAAGAAAACGCATCGCGAGTAGATACCTGACCAAAGAAAGCGCGGCCCTTCTACTGCGACCGATTATCAATATCAATACGAACGCCTGCGTAATTTGTGGCCAGGTCAGGTATCGCAGGGACGAAGAGTAATCGTAGCGAATGGGTCAGCGTGACCCTTGGCAGGGCGCGCGACTGACTTGATCACTGCGTAGAATTTCCGGTTCCCGGAGCGATTCCAGTGTCTGCTGATGGCGCAGCCCCGATCAGCGGCCAGCGCCCATGGCGGGCGGGAATGTTGACCTCCAGGTCGTCAGGACGGGGTGGTTGCAGACCTTTCCGACAACGGCACAGCGGACGCTGATCGCCGTTCAAGACCGCTTCGCGTTCCTAGCCTCAGCGGGCGAGCGGCTTTGAGCTGCGCCCAATCCATCCACGTCGTTTTTCGAGCGCTGTGCACTAACCAGCCCTGGAGCCCGAGGCGGCGGACGCGCCTTCTCGACGGGGGACGGAGATCTCTGACGCCGCCCTATCAGGCCTTGAAAGCAGAAGGCGCGGGAGCGCTCGGCCGTTGCTGTCCCAGGGCGCGTGGCAGGGTCACGCGGAAGCAGCCGCCGCCGCTCGGGTGTTCGACACAGCACACATCGCCACCGTGGCGACCGACGATCTGGCGCACCAGGCTAAGGCCGAGGCCATAGCCGCCGTCAGCTTCGCTGGCGCCGGGTGCCCGATAGAAGGGTGCAAAAATGGCCTCGCGCTCGCTCTCCGCCACGCCGGGTCCCTGATCGCAGATCTGGAGCAGGACACCTGCGGGCGAGCACGACGACAGCCTGGCGCTGATCGGCGTCGAGCCGCCATGACGGCGCGCGTTTTCGAGGAGGTTGCGAACCATCCGCCTCAGCAAGGCTGGATCGCCCTCGACCTCAATGGGCTCGGCGGAGAAGTCTGCTGCAACACGGGCGCATTCCTCGGCCACCAGCGCCGTGAGGTCGACGCACACCACGGACCTGCCTGCATCGGTCGCCGCCTCGAGCCGACTTGCGAGCAGCACCTCTGCGATCAGCTGATCCAGTTCCGCGATGTCGCGCGTCAGCTCAGCGCGGATCCCCTCAGGGGCGCTGTCCTGCAACAACTCAATCGCCATGCGAACCCGCGCGAGCGGCGACCGCAATTCATGGGAGACATTCGCCAGCAGCGTCTTCTGCGCGCCCATCAGCGCCTCCACGCGAGCGGCCGAAAGGTTGAAGCTGATCGCAAGCTGCGCCACTTCATCGCGCCCCTCGACGGCGACCCGAGCTGACAGGTCGCCCGCGCCCCAGACGCCGACGCTCGCCTGCAGACGCTCCAGGCGGCCAGTCAGGCGGCGCACAACGGGATAGGCGGCTGCCGCGACCACCATGGCGATCACCGCCAGCAAGACCAGCATGGCGGCATGGGCGTGGACGCCCAGCAGCAGCACGGCCGGTGGCCGGCCGTAGCGCAGGTGCGCCATCCCGAACAGGACGGCGGCGGCCATCAGGCTGGCCACCAGCGCCAGGTAGATCCGCACGTAAAGGCGCTGACCGAGCTGCGGACGCCGAATCCCGACCGGAGCGTCGCTGGGCTCAACCATCCTGCACCCTCGCAAAGACATAGCCCGAACCGCGCACGGTGATGATCCGCTGAGGATGCTTGGGATCGTCCTCAATAATGGCGCGTAGACGCGCGATGTGGACGTCGATCGATCGGTCAAAGGGTTCGTGCGCCTTTCCCTTCAGCGCGTCGATCAGCTGGTCGCGCGACAGCACGCGTCCGGCCCGCTCGGCGAGAACAGTCAGAAGGTCGAACTGATAGGCGGTGAGCGTACAGGGACGTTCATCAAGCAGAACAGCGCGCGCGCCGCGATCGATCTCGAGGCTGCCGAAGCGAAGCGGTGCTGGGGTCGTCGAGTTTGCCAGCCGCGGCCGGCGCAGGACTGCGCGCAGCCGAGCCAGCAGTTCCCGTGGCTCGAAGGGTTTGGGAAGGTAGTCGTCTGCGCCCATTTCGAGCCCGATGATGCGGTCGAACGGATCCCCCTTGGCGGTCAGCATGACGATTGGCATCGAATCCGCGGGCGGCACGAGCGCGCGGATACGCCGGCAGATGTCGAGACCGTCGCCGTCTGGCAACATCAGGTCCAGCAACACTGCGGCGAAACGCCCGGCTGCATCACCGCTCAGTGCCGCCAGGCCTGCCTCACCGTTCGCGGCATGAACGACCGCATAGCCATTCTGGACGAGATAGGTGTCCACCATTGTCGCAAGGCGCTGATCGTCCTCAATCATCAGAATGCATTGGACCATGAGGGAACTCTCGACCGCGGTAGGGCTGTCTCTCAAGGAGCCTACAGGCTTCGCTCGCCCCGCGAAGCCTGTAGGCCCGTTCCGCTGCCGTGGACGTCCACGGCATGGACTGCGGGTGTGCCTAACGCCCTTTGTGACCTGCGGCCAGCCGCGCGCGCTGATCCGGCGTCAACACCTCGGCTGCATCGGCGAGCGCGCCGAACATGTGCTTGGACAGGCCATCGATCTGACGCACCTGCTCGACACGCAAGCTTTCCAGTGCGGCCCGGTCGATCGTCGGCCGTAGCAGCAAGACGTGGGTTCGCCTGTGCGTCTCCTGAAACTGCTCATGGAGGGCGCTGACATCCGCGTGGACAGTTCCTGCGAGTGCGTTCAGGCGGTCCCTTTGGTCTGGTGTGCCGTCGGGCAGCATCTTGTGAAGATGGCGGTCCATCGCCGCCGGATCGGTCGCCCGACGGTGTTCCGCCATCCCGTGCAGCCCGTGGCGGGTATGGCCCTCCTGGGCCAAACCTGCGCCGGCCAGGCAAGCCGTTGCGCCTGTCGCAGCCAGCAAACCCGCCAGCATCACGCGCCGTCCCAAAGTCCTGTCCATCATCAAAGCCTTTCGGTGGTGAACTGCCGAAGACAGTCCTCCGGCATGACCTGTATGGCGGCGCGCCTTTGCTGGCGGATGTGTGCAGGGTTAAGTTTTGTAAAGTCGGGCAGGCCCGCCGACGACCCTCTACAACCGGTTCCGACGCTGGACGATCAAGGGCGTTTGGCGGTGGCTGTTTGCGGCTCTGGTCGAGTACAGCCCCGACAACCCGATCCGGGAGCCTACAGGCAGCGCCATCTCGTCGAGGGGGTGTTCTGCAGACTCAAGGACCGCACCGCTTCGCCACTCGCGACGACGAGCTTGCAGCGACCTAGGCCAGCACCGTGTCCATCGTCGCCATTATCCTGTGGTGGACCCAGCGAGTCTGGAGCCTAGGCTTGGCGCGACAGGGCTTCGGGCCTGCCGGCATCGGTGTTGGCCGGATCCGTCAGAGCTAAAACTTGAGCCCGAGACTCACGACCAATGCGGCGCTGCTCTGGTTGCTGTCGACGTAACTGGCCGAGGCCTGAACCTGCCCAAGCTGGCGACTCGCCGTCAGCGACCAGTCGATCTTGTCGGAGGCGAAGGCACCGTCTTCCTTGCCAAGCCGCGCTGAGACCGCAACCGGCAGGCCCGAGCCGTCATGGTCCAGGCCCAGCCAAGCATAGCGATTATCCCGATCGAGGGCGTGCTGTTCGGGGCTGTAGGCGAGCCCGACAAGGCCGGTCCACGACCCGAAATCGCGTGAGGCCTGCACCGGGAACTCGAGGTAGTTCACGTCCTGTCCACCGGGGTAGGTGTAGGCGGCTGCGGATATATCGAAATCCAGACCGGCGGCCGCGAAGGTCCAGCCGATCGAATAGTCGAGTTCGACGGTGGCACCCTTCCCTTCGAGGTCTTGGCCGTACTCATCGATGGTCGAGGCAAACACGTTGCCATACACGCCGCTACCGTGGCTGATGGTCAGATTGGCCTGAAGCGCAGGCTTGCGATCGGACAGCGAAAGGCCGCGAAACCGATAATCGGTGACGGTGCCAATCTCGGCCTCGATGTCCAGCGGCCCCGCCAGAACGGGCTCCGCGGCCAGAAAGCCCAGGAGTGCGGCAATCGTCGCGGAGAGTCGAAAAGATGACATGAGAAGCCCGCCCTGTAGCCCTTCTTACCGTAAACAATTAGGGGTCATTGGATAGGATTGGAAAGTCGACGTGCGCCATCTCACCTTAGAGGTTGTTAGATAGTTCGAGCCCTATTGGCTCGTGAGGGGACTATGCCAGACGGAGCCGAGCGAAATCGTTTGCAAGTGCGACGAATTGCGGCTGCCGCCTCTTTGGCGGCCTTGGTCGTGTTCGCAAGTGTGACGGTGTTGGCCGCCTTTGCTGTGAGAGCTGTCGATGACGCACAGCGGGCCAGCGAAACCAGATTGCTCCAGCGTCGAGTGGATCGAACGCTCGAAATCCTGCGTGAAAATGTTGTCTCGGCCAGTGTCTGGAACGACGCTGCAGCGGCAATGGCTCGACGTGACTGGGTCTGGGTCCAGGCCAATTTCGGCGACTACTACGCGGATTACATGAAGCATGACCTGACCTTGGCGTTCGATGCCGATGGTCGCCTGGCCTATGCCTCGCGTTACAGTGAGCAGACTTCCTTGGAGAGCGCGCGCGCGTTCGCCGCTGCGGTCGCGCCCCTCGTGACACAGGTTCGCGCGCGCGGCGCGACGATGAAGCAAGCCAGACGAACGGGGCTCGAAAGTGTTTCCACGCGTGAAGCCTTCATCGTCGCGGAGGGCGCTCTTTACGCGGTTTCGGCCTCGACGATCGTCGCCGAGGACCAGGAACACCAGACGAAGGCCCGGTTCGACCCTGTCGTCGTGTCCGCGCGGAAAATGTCAACTGTAGTCGGTGAGCTTGAGCGGGAGGTATTGGTGCAGGGGGCCCGCCTTTCGCCGGTGGACGCACCCGCTGGCGCTGCCGTCGAACTGGACGGCATAGATGGCCGGCCCCAGGCGAAGATCACCTGGCAGCCCGCCAAGCCGGGCTGGGACACGCTGGCCGACAACGCGCTGATCCTTCTTTTGATCTCCGGCGTGCTGGTTGCGGTCTGTGTCGCGGCGGTCTGGCGCGGCGTAGGCCTGATCAAACAGCTTGAGCGGAATGAAATCGCCCGCGATCTGGCCCTGGCCAAGGCGCAGGAGGCGTTGGCGGCGAAGACCGTGTTCCTGGCCAATATGAGTCATGAGCTGCGCACCCCCCTGAACGGCGTCATCGCCGTCGGTGAGATGTTGCGTGATCGTCAGGCTGCGGACGAAAGCCGGAACATGGCCGAACTCATTGTGGCGTCGGCCCGGGTTCTGGAGCGTCTGATCAATGATGTGCTGGACACCGCCAAGATCGATGCAGGCCATATGCGGCTTGATCCCGCGCCGTTCGTTCTTGAGCATCTGGTCCGCGACGTCGCCGACCTGCATGCTGCTGCTGCAGGCCGGAAGGCGCTGACCCTGACCTGGAAGGTTAGCTCGCGGGCGAAAGGCGTTTATCTCGGTGATCAGACACGCCTTGCCCAGATCCTCTCGAACCTTCTCAGCAACGCCGTCAAGTTCACCCTGACGGGCCAGATTAGGCTGACCGCTCGGCCCACGGCGGACGGCGTGCGCTTCTATGTCTCGGACACTGGTGCCGGCTTCGAGCAATGCGACGCGACACGACTGTTCCGTCCCTTTGAACAGGCCGATGCTTCGACCACCCGCCGTTACGGCGGCACGGGTCTGGGTCTTGCGATCTGTCAATCGCTCGTCTCGCTGATGGACGGGCAGATTGCCGTGCGGTCGGCTCCAGGCCGGGGTGCCGTCTTCGCGATCACCATTCCGATTGCGCGGACCAAGGGTCAGGGAGACGTAGACCAGAATCGACTCGAGGCCGTGAGCCACGGGCCGGGGTCCTTGCGGATCCTGCTGGCGGAAGATCATCCCACCAACCAGAAGGTCGTGGCGATGATCCTGGAGCCCATCGGGGCCGAACTCACCATCGTTGGCGATGGACGCGCGGCGGTGGAAGCGGCCGCCAGCGGAGCGTTCGATCTGATCCTGATGGATATTCAGATGCCTCTGATGGACGGGTTGGAGGCCATGACGCTGATCCGCCAGGCCGAGCGGGCGAAGGGCCAGCGAACGCCGATCATCTGCCTGACGGCTAATGCCGGGGAGTTCCAGGCGCGCGCCTGCCTGGACGCGGGGGGCGATATGCATGTGCCCAAACCCTTCCGCGCGAAGACCCTGCTCGAGGCCGTTGATCGGATGTTGTCGAATGGTCCCGGCGATCAGGTCTAGCGGCAGGCGGTTTGCCAAGGTCCGCCTGCCGGCCAACGGCAGCTCATGCAGCTACCGCGTCATTCAGAGTGGCGAGCCCGTACGACCGTCGCGACCCCGAACGGACTATCCTCACGACCGCCCCCGTTGGCGGCGGAGGGCATGAAGCCAAAACCTGTCTCGTCTCCCTGAACCAGCCCGCCCCCTATCGCGCGAAAATGCTCCGGGTCAGGCACGAGAAGACCAGCCGGCCCGCCTCGTCGAGCAGGTCGTGCTGGGCGATGATCATGCCCTTGCCTTCGCCGACCGGGTCCTTGCCCATCACCGTCATCCGGCCGCGCAGCAGTTCGCCGACCGGCGGATTGCGCATCCAGCGCAGGGCGTCGACGCCCAGGCGCTTGGTCTGGGGCCAGGCGGCGCTGGACTCGGCGTCGAGGCGCGACCAGATGGCGAAGATCATCACATCGGGGGCCCCGTTCTCGACCGGCCAGCCGGGGGCGAAGGCGGCGATGAAGCCCTCCAGCGCCTTGGCCTCCACGGCCCGCGTGCCCAGGGAAACGACCTGGCCAATCTCGATATCGTCGAAGGCGGCGGGCATGGCTGAGGTCTCATGATGAATCGTCATCGACTGTCCATGCTCGCTCGGCGCTTGTCGAGAGCGTGTGGGCGGGCCATGTGTCGCTGACGCGGTTTGGCTCGGGCAGGCTTCATGTTGATCCGGAAACTTCTTGTGGCGGTGCAGGCCGTGTTTCTGGCCGGCCTGATCGCCGGCTCGGGCGGCGGGGCGGCCCTGGCCGGGCCGGTCAATACCGGCCACATCGAAGCCGAACTGGTGGCCCAAGACGCCGCCGCCGTGCCCGGCGCGACGATCTATGTCGCCCTGCGTCAGAAGATCCAGCCCGGCTGGCACACCTATTGGCGCAATCCGGGCGATGCCGGTGCCGCCACCGAGATTGTCTGGACCCTGCCGGCCGGCTGGAGCGCCGGCGACATCGTCTGGGCCACGCCCGAACAGACCCGGGTCGGGCCGCTGCTCGACTATGCCTATAAGGGCGAGGTGCTGCTGCCGGTGCCGATCACCGTGCCGGCCTCGGCCAGGCCGGGCTCCACCGTCACCCTGAAGGCCGCGGCCAACTTTCTGGTCTGTGAGGAGATCTGCATCCCCGAGGATGCGGTCCTGACCCTCGACCTGCCGATCGTGGCCGGAGTGCCCGGTCCCGATCCGACATGGGGCGCGGTGGTGGCCAAGGCCCTGGCCGATGCGCCCAAGCCCGCCGGGCTCAAGGCCGTGTTCAAGCGCGACGGCACCGCCCTGACCCTGGCCGTGACCGGCGCGCCCCTGAAGGGGGCCGACCTGGCCGGGGCCTATTTCTTCCCCTATTCCGGCAAGGTCATCGACCATGCCGCCGCCCAGACCATCGAGCGCGGACCCGAGGGCCTGACCTTGGGCCTGACCCCGGGCTATGACTTTACCAGCGGAACGCCGCCGACCGAGCTGGCCGGGGTTCTGGCCCTCAAGGGTCAGGCCTATGAGATCACGGCGACGCCCGGCGAGCCGCCCGCCACGGCCGCCGGGCTCGGCCCGCCGCCGGCCGCTGCCGGACCCCTGGACGTCAAGGCCCTGGCCACGGCCCTGGTCTTTGCCTTCCTGGGCGGACTGATCCTCAACCTGATGCCTTGCGTCTTCCCGGTGCTGTCGATGAAGGCCGCCAGCCTGGCCGGTCATGCCCATGATCCGGGCAAGACCCGCCTGCAGGGCCTGGCCTTCCTGGTCGGGGTGGTCGCCACCTTCCTGGCCCTGGCCGGACTGCTGATCGCGGTGCGGGCCGGGGGCGCGGCCGTCGGCTGGGGCTTCCAGCTGCAGTCGCCGGTGGTGGTGGCGAGCCTGGCCCTGGTCATGCTGCTGGTGGCCCTGAACATGTCGGGGGTCTTCGAGTTCGGCACCTCCGTCCAGGGCGTCGGCGGCAGCATCTCGGCGCGCGGCGGCGTCACCGGCGCCTTCTTCACCGGGGCCCTGGCCGTCGTGGTCGCGGCCCCGTGCACGGCACCGTTCATGGCCGGGGCTCTGGGCTTTGCCCTGACCCAGCCGCCCCTGATCTCGCTGTCCGTGTTCCTGGCCCTGGCCCTCGGCTTTGCCGCCCCGTTCGTGATCCTGGCCTTCGCCCCGTCGCTGCTGGCCCGCCTGCCGCGACCCGGCGTCTGGATGGACACCCTGAAGAAGGGCCTGGCCTTCCCGATGTATGGCACGGCCGCCTGGCTGGTCTGGGTGTTCAGCCAGCAGGCCGGATCGCTCGCGCTTGGCCAGGTCTTCGCCGCCGCCGTGCTGGTCGGGTTCGGGGCCTGGTTGTGGGGTCATGCCCAGACCCGGCGCGCCGTGGGCAAGCCCAGCCGGGTTTCGCTGGTTCTGGCGATCCTGGCCCTGGCCGGGGCGATCGCCCTGACGGCCCTGACCGTTCAGGCCGCGCCGCCGGTCACGAGCCAGGCCGCCACCGGGGCCGCGTCGGCCCCCAGCGGCCCCGGCCTGACCGCCGAGCCCTGGTCGCCGGAGCGGGTCGCCGCCCTGCAGGCCGAGGGCCGGCCGATCCTGGTCGACTTTACCGCCGCCTGGTGCGTGACCTGCCAGGTCAATGAGAAGGTCGCCCTGTCCGGGGCCGCCGTCGCCCAGGCGTTCCGGGACCGGAATGCCGTCCTGCTCAAGGCCGACTGGACCAATCGCGACGCCACCATCGCCGCCGCCCTGGCCGAGCATGGCCGGGCCGGGGTGCCGCTCTATCTGGTCTATCCGGCCAAGGGCGGCCCGCCGGTGATCCTGCCGCAACTGCTGACCGAGGGCCTGGTCATCGAGGCGATCGAAAAGGCCGCCGGCTAGTTCCAGAGACCGCTGAACCATGGCAGTCTGGCCGGGCGAGGGGGAACTCTGTCTTTTCTGGAGCTCGCTATGTCCAAGATTACCCGCCGTCTCGTGGCTGCCGGTCTGCCGCTGGCGGCCCTGAGCCTGCCCGGTCTGGCCCACGCCCGGCCCGCGCCGGCCTTCACCGCTGTCGATCTCGACGGCAAGACCCGCTCCTTGGCCGAGTTCCGGGGCAAGACCGTGGTCCTCGAATGGGTCAATGAGGGCTGCCCCTATGTGAAGAAGCACTATTCCGGCAACATGCAGGGCCTGCAGCAGGCCGCCACGGCCGACGGTGTGGTCTGGCTGAGCATCGTCTCGTCCGCGCCCGGCAAGCAGGGCCACTTCGCGGACGGCAAGGCAGCCCGCACCTGGATGACCGCCAGGGGCGCGAAGCCGACCACCCTGCTGCTGGATCCGGACGGCGTGGTGGCAACGGCCTACAAGGCCAAGACCACGCCGCACATGTTCGTCATCGATAGGGCCGGGACGGTGGTCTACGAGGGCGCCATCGACGATATCCCCAGCAACAAGGTCGAGGACCTGCCCCGGGCCAAGAACCTGGTGGCGGCGGCCCTCGCCGACGTGAAGGCCGGCCGCAAGGTGGCCACGCCCTATGTCCAGCCCTATGGCTGCGCGGTGAAGTACAAGGACGCCTAGGGGGACGCGTAGGGGATGCCGCTCAGGCCGCCGGTTGCGGCGGGGCGGTGATCACCTCGACATTGTCATTGAGCAGATAGACCATGTCGCGCAGGGCCAGGTCCTGCTCCTTGACGGTCCTGGCGGCGCTCATGGCCGCCAGCTTTTCCGGCAGGTCCTGGCTGATGCCGCGCAGGATGCATTTGAGGTCGTCGACCGCCCCGCGCGCCTTCAGGGTGAGGTGGCCCTTCATGTCGAGGGCCGACAGTTCGGCGATCCCGGTGCCGAAGGCCTCGGCGCCGGGCAGGGCCACGGCCGGGGCGGCGGGGTCGGCGGCAAGCGACTTGCGATAGGCCTCGGCCTGGGCCTTCAGCCCGCCGGCCCGGCGCACGATGTCGGCAAACAGCGGCTCGCCGGCCACCGAGGCGGGTGCGCTGAGGGCCGGCACGGCGTTCGGCGCGGCGGCCGGGCCGGTCGAGGCCAGCCACAACAGGGCGGAAAAGGCGATCGCATCGCAGGACATGGGACTCTCCCCGCGAAAAACGTCATTGGTCTGCATGACGCCGCGGCAGGGGTTTGATAAGTCCGCCCCGGTAAACGCCGATTTACCAAACCCGCAAGGAACTGACCCATGGCCGATCTCGACGCCGCCTGGACCCGCCTGGAAGCCGCCGCCCGGGCCGCCGGTGACAAGCGCATTGTCGAGATGTTCGACGCCGAGCCCGACCGCCTGGCCAATCTGACGCTCGACGTCGCCGGTCTGCATATCGACCTGTCGAAACAGGCCTGGGACGAGGCCGGTCTGGAAGCGGCCCTCGACCTGGCCCATGCCGCCGATGTCGAGCGGGCCCGGGCCCGGATGCTGGCCGGGGAGGCGATCAACAGCTCCGAAGGCCGGGCCGTCCTGCACACCGCCCTGCGCGCCGCCGCAGATGCCGACATCAGGGCCCAGGGCGTGCCGGTCATGGCTGAGGTCGAGACCGTCCGTCAACGGATGAAAGCCTTTGCCGAAGCCGTCCGCTCCGGCGCGATCCGGGGCGCCACCGGCAAGCCGTTCAAGGCCATTCTGCATATCGGCATCGGCGGCAGCGACCTGGGTCCCCGCCTGCTGTGGGACGCCCTGCGCCCGGTGAAACCCGAAATCGACCTGCGTTTCGTGGCCAATGTCGACGGGGCCGAGTTCCTGCTGACCACGGCCGATCTCGACCCGACCGAGACCCTGGTCATCATCGTCTCCAAGACCTTCACCACCCAGGAGACCCTGGCCAATGCCGGGGCCGCGCGGGCCTGGCTGGCTGAGGCCCTCGGCGAGGAGGCGGCCGGCCAGCACCTGGCCGCCATCTCCACCGCCCTCGACAAGACCGCCGCCTTCGGGATCAGCGACGAGCGGGTGTTCGGCTTCTGGGACTGGGTCGGCGGCCGCTATTCCCTGTGGTCCTCGGTCAGCCTGTCGGTGGCCGTGGCCTGTGGCTGGGAGGTGTTCGAAGGTTTCCTGGCCGGTGCCGCCGAGATGGACGCCCACTTCGCCGGCGCCCCCCTGGAGCGCAATGCCCCGGTCCTGCTGGCCCTGGCCCAGATCTTCAACCGCAACGGCCTCGACCGCCGGGCCCGCTCGGTTGTTCCGTACTCGCACCGCCTGCGCCGCCTGGCCGCCTTCCTCCAGCAGCTGGAGATGGAGAGCAACGGCAAGTCGGTCGGCCCCGACGGCCAGCCGGCCAGACGCGGCACGGCCACCGTCGTGTTCGGCGACGAGGGCACCAATGTTCAGCACGCCTATTTCCAGTGCATGCACCAGGGCACCGACATCACGCCGATGGAGCTGATCGGCCTGGCCCGATCCGACGAGGGCCCGGCCGGCCAGCATGAAAAGCTGCTGTCCAACCTTCTGGCCCAGGCCGAGGCCTTCATGGTCGGCCGCACCACCGAGGATGTCCGCGCCGAGCTGGTCGCCAAGGGCGTGCCGGAAGCCGAGATCGCCACCCTGGCCCCGCAGCGCACCTTCGCCGGCAATCGTCCGTCCACCCTGCTTCTGCTCGAGCGCCTGACGCCCCGGACCTTCGGGGCCCTGATCGCCCTCTATGAGCACAAGACCTTCGTCGAGGGGGTGATCTGGGGCATCAACAGCTTCGACCAGTGGGGCGTCGAGCTGGGCAAGGTCATGGCCGGCCGCATCCTGCCGGAGCTGGAAAGCGGTGCCGTGGGCCGCCACGATCCCTCGACGGCAGCCCTGATCGGGCGGCTGAAGGTCTAGGCAACGCCGACCACTCGCCCCCTCCGCGCTGACGCGCTCCTCCCCCGGAGGGGGAAGATGAGAGCGTCTTCCCCCTCCGGGGGAGGACGACCGCGAAGCGGTCAGGAGGGGGCGAGTCTGGCGGTCACAGGTCTCCGTCCTCTCCCGCCCAAGACCGATTGACTCCGGCGCGCCACGGAGGGAGAACAAAGCGCGAACCAAGGAGCCCTTCATGCCCACCCAACGCCCCCGCCGGCGCGTGCGAACCCGCGTGTGCCCGCCATGAGCCCGCGCAACAGCCGCGCCGGGATCGCCGACCCGGAACGCTTCTTCGACGGCCTGCGCCCGGCCCGCCAGGCCTGTATCGACCAGCTGCGCAACCTGCCGCCCACCGGGCCGCACTATGCGATGATGCGGGTGATCATCGCCGCCCTCGACGTCGCCGCCGAGTTCTTCACCCATCGCCGCGACTTCTTCCTCAGCGCCAGCCCGGACATGCTGGGCAGCCGGGCGGGGCGGGGGGAAGCGCCGGAATAAGCCCTTCTCCCCTTGCGGGAGAAGGTGTCCGCGAAGCCGACGGATGAGGGGTTGAAAGTCCGACCGGAAAGACCCGCGCGACCCCTCACCCGACCCCGGACTTCGCCGGGGCCACCCTCTCCCGCAAGGGGAGAGGGGATGCGACCGCCCCCGATCGCCCCAGGTCGGAGCCTGCCTTACAGCTCTTTCAGGCTGTGCTGGCCAAGCTTCGGCAGGCTTGCCATCCGCCACCCCTTCCCCCCCGTCGCCCTATCCGCTATAGCCCGCCCGCAATGACCCGCACGCCGCACCATCACGGCCGCCACCACCATCCGACCTCGCCTCGCGGGATCGGCCGGGTCCGCTCGCTCTAGAAGCAAGCCCCCTGCCTGAGCCCCGCCTAGCGGATGGGGCTTTGCTGCAAGCGCCATCCGTCGAAGCCTTTGAGTATCCAAGGACCGACGATGACTGATCCCGTAAAGACCGACGAAGCCCAGACCTTCCGCCCCGAAGCCCGCGCCCCGCGCGGCTTTGCCGACAAGCGCGCCCGCGACCTGCGGGCCGAGCGGGCCATTCTGGAGGCGGTGTCGAAGGTCTATGAGCGGCACGGCTTCGAGGCCCTGGACACCGGGGCCTTTGAATATGCCGACGCCCTGGGCAAGTTCCTTCCCGACAGCGACCGTCCCAATGAGGGCGTCTTTGCCCTGCAGGACGATGACGACCAGTGGATGGCCCTGCGCTATGACCTGACCGCGCCCCTGGCCCGGTTCGCGGCCCAAAACTGGGAGACCCTGCCCAAGCCGTTCCGCCGCTATGCCTATGGGCCGGTGTGGCGCAACGAGAAGCCCGGCCCCGGCCGCTTCCGCGAATTCATCCAGTGCGATGCCGACACCGTGGGCTCGGCCCGGCCCGAGGCCGATGCCGAGATCATCGCCATGGCCGTGGCCGGTCTGGAAGCCGCCGGCCTGCCAGAGGGGCAATCTGTCATCCGGATCAATCACAGGAAGTTGCTAAACGGCGTTCTGTCAGCAAACGGGATCACAAGTGCTGCTCAAACTACGACGGTGCTTAGGGCCATCGACAAGCTCGACAGGCTAGGGATCGAAGGAGTTAGGCTTCTTCTGGGAGAGGGCAGGAGGGATGAAAGTGGCGACTTCACTCGGGGAGCCCAACTGGGCGCTGCAGCAAGCAATGCAATAGTTGAATTCCTCTCCGTAGCCACATTCGAAACTGCTCAGTTCGAGCCTGCGACGTTCCCAATAGAGACGCATCAGCCTGCGATTTTTTCTTACAATACGTTTGATAAAGTCGCTGCGCTCAATGTTGCCTCGCCCGAGTACGACGCCGCGCTCTCGGAAATTGACAGCATTATGAGTACGCTGAAAATGCTGGGCGTATCCCCGCGTCAAGCTGTGTTCGATCCCTCCATCGTCCGGGGACTGGAATACTATACCGGCGCGGTGTTCGAGGCCGAGCTGTTGCTGTCGACCACCGACGAGAAGGGCAACAAGGTTTCGTTCGGCTCAATCGGCGGCGGCGGCCGTTATGACGACCTGATCGCCCGCTTCACCGGCCAGCCGGTGCCGGCCACGGGCTTTTCGTTCGGGGTGTCGCGTCTGGCCTCGGCCCTGCGGGCGGCAGGACGCGAGCCCGGCGGCACGGCGCGCGGGCCGGTGGTGATCATCAATTTCGACCAGGCCCATATGGGCGAGTATTTCGCGGTCGCCGCCGACCTGCGCAATGCCGGGATCCCGGCCGAGGTCTATCTGGGCACATCCGGCATGCGGCCGCAGATGAAATATGCCGACCGCCGGATGTCGCCGGCCGCCATCATGCTGGGCGGTGACGAGATCGCGGCCGGCACGGTGACGATCAAGGACCTGGACCTGGGCCGGGAACTGGCCGCGGGCGTGGCCGACAATGCCGCCTGGAAGGCCGAGCGTCCCGGCCAGCAGACCCTGCCGCGTGGCGAGCTGGTCGCTGCGGTCCGCAAGATCCTGGAGGGCTAGGTCATGAGGCTTGAACCGTCCCTGCCGGCCGAGGTCCTGGCCGCCATCCGTGCGCCCTTTGCGGGAGCCGGCGCGGTCCTGACCGACGCCCCGGTGCTGCAGCCGCTGGGCCTTCTGCTGGACCTGGCCGGCGAGGCCATGCGCGCGCGGCTGTTTGTGGTGTCCGGCGACGGCGGCGAGGAGGCCTGCCTGCGGCCCGACTTCACCGTGGCCATTGCCCGCGAGCACCTGGCCTCCGATCGGGCCTCGGGCCGCTATCTCTATGAGGGCAAGGCCTTTCGGGTGGCCCCGCGCGGCAGCGACCGGGCCGAGGAGTTCCTGCAGATCGGGGTCGAGGCCTTCGAGGCCGGAGATCCGGTGGCCGCCGATGCCGAGATCGCCGCCCTGGCCTGGGCTGCCGCCGCTGCCGGTGGCCGCGCAGACCTGACCCTGGTGCTGGGCGATGTCGGCCTGTTCGCGGCCTTTGTGGACACTCTTGACCTGGCCGCGCCCCTGGCGGCGCGCCTGAAGCGGGCCTTCACCCGGCCGCGCCAGCTGAAGCTGGAACTGGAGGGCGGCGCGGCCGCCGGGCCGGCAGGAAGCGACGACCAGGGCCGGATCGCCGCTCTGCTGGCCGGCCTGCCCGAGGGCGAGGCCGCCGCCGTGCTGCAGGAACTGTGGTCCCTGGCCGGGATCGAGCCGGTCGGTGGCCGCAAGCCGGCCGAGATCGCCCACCGTCTGGTCGAGCGGGCCGAGGCGGCGCGGGCCGGTCGTCTGTCTACTGAGCAGATTGAGGTCGTGCGGGCCTTCCTGGCGGTTAGTGATCGTCCGGATGCGGCCCTGGAGGCCATTGCCGACTTGGCCGGGCCCCGACGCGGCGCGCTCGAGCTCGCCCTGGCGGGCTGGCGGGCGCGTCTGGCCGGCCTGATCGCCCGGGGCGTGCCCGAGGATCGCCTGGTCCTGACCGCCGCCTTCGGCCGGGCCTTCGGCTATTATGACGGCTATCTGTTCGAGGTGCGCAGCGCCGCCCTCGGCGACGAGCGTCCCGTGGCGGCCGGGGGTCGCTATGACGGTCTGCCGGCCCGGCTGGGCGCGGCCAGAACCACAGGCGCGGTGGGCTGCATGGTCCGTCCGGCCCGAGCCTATGCGGGAGGCGGCGAATGACGGCTCAGATGATCTTCGCCATCCCCTCCAAGGGGCGCCTGAAAGAACAGGTCGAGGCCTGGCTCTCCGAATGCGGCTTCAAGCTGGAAATGACCGGCGGTTCGCGCGGCTATTCGGCCGAGCTGTCGGGTCTGCCGGGCGTCTCGGTACGCCTGCTGTCGGCCGGTGACATCGCCGCCGGCCTCGATGCGGGCGAGCTGCACCTCGGGGTCACCGGCGAGGACCTGCTGCGCGAGCGCGGCGACGACATGGACAGCCGGGTGATGCTGCTGCGGGCCCTGGGCTTTGGCCGCGCCGACCTTGTGGTCACGGCTCCCAAGAGCTGGCTCGATGTCGACACCATGGCCGATATCGATGCGGTCGGGCACGCCCATCTGGCCCGCACCGGCCGACGCCTGCGGGTGGCGACTAAATATGTCACCCAGACCCGGGCCTTCTTCGCCCGCCACGGGGTGGCCGACTATCGCATCGTCGAGAGCAGCGGCGCCACCGAGGGGGCCCCGGCCGCCGGGGCGGCAGAGCTGGTCGTCGACATCACCACCACCGGGGCGACCCTGGCGGCCAATGGCCTGAAGATCCTGGCCGACGGGGTGATCCTGAAAAGCCAGGCCCAGCTGACCGCCTCGCTGATCGCCGACTGGTCGCCCGTCCAACTGGCCTCGCTGCAGAGGCTGCTGGCGGTGGTCGAGGCCAAGGGCCGGGCCCGCACCCTGGCTACCCTGGTCTGGCCCGCCGAGCAGGACGCGGTCGCCCAGACCGCCGTCGCCGGCTTCGTTGCCCGGGGCGGCTCTCGCCGCGCCAATGGCGCCCTGCTGGCCACGGCCGACCTGTTCGACGCCGCCGCGGCCCTGGCCCAGGCCGGGGTCGAGCCGGTCACCGTCTCGCGTCCCGACTATGTGTTCGAGTCGCGGTCGCTGGTGCTGGACCAGCTCGCGGCTCGCCTGGCCGGTAATATTTGACTCTAATGTCAAAAATATTCTGAGAGAACAGTGATAAGTTTGACTTCTGCGTCCAATCTACCGCGTGCCCGTCAAAAAAACGTCCAGCCCGTTACAGAAATGGGTTTGGTTGCGTTGACACTACCCCATTTATGACGTTTCTACAGCCTGCAAGGAAGAACAGAGCCCATCAGAGAGCTCCCTTCCTTCGGCGTTTCGGGGAGGAAACGCCCGCCTAGATCGAATGATCGAGAAATAGCCAGCCCGTCGCGATTATCCCCCGCGGCGGGTTTGGTGTATCTGGGCCCTGCTTCAAAAATTTGACGCGCGAGTCAAAATGTCGTCGGCTCCTGGCCACGGATCTGGCCGCGACTCTTCAGTGCCTTGCGGTCCTGGCCCCCGGGCGGAGATGATCGATCCGCAGCCGAACCGGCCGCCCGTCGATTCGCCCGCATCCGATCCGGAGGGAGCCTGTTGAACCCCTTGGCCCTGCTGATGCCGGCCCTGATCCCGTCCTGGAACTTCTTTGACGTGATCGCGCCCTCGCCGCGCATCGAATATGCCCTGAGGCCTTCGTCCGCCGTGCCGGAAGACGGCTGGCGCGAGTTCCGGCCCCGGCCAGAGCGCCTGACCGTCGCCGAACGGCTGCGGCGGCTGGTCTGGAATCCGCGCTGGAACGAGACCCTGTTCCTGGTCAGCTGCGCTGAGCGGCTGATCCAGGCTCCGACCGACCACAGCCAGGATGAGATCTTCGCCCGCCTGGCCGCCGACCTGAGCGCTGAGGCAGGCCTTACGGGCAATGAGCCCTGGCTGAGCTTCCGCCTGGTCTTTGTCAGCCGCGAGGGCCAGGAGTTGCAGCGCGAGGTGCTGTTCCAGTCTGCTCCGCGCCGCCTGGCTGGGGGCTCGGTCCCATGAGCCTGGACAGCGTCGCCCGCCTGACCGAGGCCCTTCTCGCCCTGGCCCTGATCCAGCAGAGCCTGGAACATCTGGCCGGGCCCCGCCGCGACCGCCCGCTGTTCTGGGGCCGGATCACTTTATGCGGCCTGGTGATCATCGGGGCCGGGGCGGCCTGGCCGGTGGTCGGCCTGATCGGACTGCTGGGTCTGGCCATCGTCTCCCTGCCGATTCTCGACCGGTTCCAGGGCCCCTATAATGGCGGCAGTGACCGGATGGGGCTGCTGGCCCTGTGGTGCCTGGTCCTGTCGCGGGTCATGCCGAGTCAGGCCCTGCAGGAACTGGTCTTTGCCTATTTGGGCCTGCAGCTGATGCTGTCCTATTTCATCTCGGGCTGGGTCAAGGTGGTCAATCCGGACTGGCGCAACGGCCGGGCCCTGGCCGACGTGTTCCGGTTCTCGGCCTATCCGGTCAGCGAGGACCTGCGCCGCTGGGCCGGCCGACCACAGCTGCTGCAGGTCATGGCCTGGGGTGTGATGCTGTTCGAGCTGACCTTTCCCCTGACGTTGCTGTCGCGGGAAAGCCTGATCGTCGGACTGGTCGTGGCCGCGACCTTCCACCTGGCCAATGCCTGGCTGTTTGGCCTCAACCGCTTTTTCTGGACCTGGCTGGCGGTCTATCCGGCCATCCTGTGGCTGCAGGATCGGCTGTTCTAGAGCGGTATTCGGAAGGTGTGTGGCGGCTGCCGGACCGGGCAAGGCTTGGCTCCATGAGGGGCCGGTTGCGATGCTGGTCCCAGGGGGCAGCCACGAAAAAGGGCCGGTGCTTGCGCACCGGCCCTCGGTCGTCTGACGGTTCGTGGAGACTACCAGATCTTCACGCGCTCTTCCGGCGCGACATAGAGCTTGTCGCCCGGCTTGATGTCGTAGGCCTTGTACCAGCCGACCATGTTACGAATGGTGCCGTTGACGCGGTAGTAGCCCGGCGAGTGGGGACCGGCGATGATCTGCTGCTTGAGGGCTTCGTCCCGCTGCTTGCCCCGCCACACCTGGGCCCAGCCGAGATAGACGCGCTGGTCGCCGGTGAAGCCGTCGAGGATCGGGGCCGGCTGGCCCTTCAGCGAGGCATGGTAGGCGTCGAGGCCGAAGGCCAGGCCGCCCATGTCGCCGATGTTCTCGCCCATGGTCAGGGCACCGTTCAGCTTCATGCCGGGCAGGGGCTCGAAAGCACCGTACTGGGCACCCAGACGGTCGGCCTGGGCCTTGAACTTGGCGGCGTCTTCCGCCGTCCACCAGTCGCGCAGCACGCCGTCGCCGTCGGACTTGCGGCCCTGGTCGTCAAAGCCGTGGCCGATTTCGTGGCCGATCACCCCGCCGATGCCGCCATAGTTGATGGCCGGGTCGGCGTCGGGGTGGAAGAACGGGGCCTGCAGGATGGCGGCCGGGAAGACGATCTCGTTATTGACCGAGTTGTAGTAGGCGTTGACCGTCTGCGGGGTCATGCCCCATTCGGTCTTGTCGACGGGCTTGAACAGCCGCTCGACGTCCTTGCGCCAGGCCCAGACGCCGACGCGCTGGGCGTTACCGAAGGCGTCGTCGTCCTTGATCTCGAGCTTGGAATAGTCTTCCCAGACGTCAGGATAGCCGATCTTGACCGTGAACTTGGCCAGCTTGTCCTGGGCCATGACCTTGGTCGGAGCGCTCATCCAGTCGAGGTTGTCGATCCGCACCTTCATCGACGCGCGGATATTGGCCACCAGGTCGAGCATCTTGGCCTTGGACTCGGGCGGGAAGTAGGCCGCGACATAGTCCTTGCCGACCGCTTCGCCCAGCATGCCGTTGACGGCCGAGACGCCGCGCTTCCAGCGGGGGCGCTGCTCGGGCTGACCCGACAGGGTCTTGGCCCTGAACTCGAAATTGGCGTCCACGAAACGCTTCGACAGCAGCGAGGCCGAGCCATCGGTGACCTTGAAGGCCTGCCAGGCCTTGAGGGTCTCAAGCGGGGTTTCCGAATAGATCTTGGCGTACTTCGGGAACGAGGTGTTGGTCGTGACGATGAACCGGTCGACCTTGGGCAGTTCCGAGGTCGCCAGATAGCGGTTCCAGTCATAGCCCGGGGTCAGGGCCTGAAGTTCGGCCAGGGTGGCCGGATTATAGGTCTTGTCCCGGTCGCGGCGCTCGGCACGGGTCCAGGTCGCCTCGGCCAGCAAGGTCTCGAAATCGACGACGGCCTTGGCGCTCTCAGCGGGCTTTTGCCAGCCCACCATGGTCAGCATCTTTTCGACATAGGCCAGATAGGCGGCCTTCTTGTCGGCGAACTTGGGGTCCAGATAGTAGTCGCGATCCGGCAGCGAGGTGCCGCCCGTTCCGACATAGACCGCATAGGCCTTGGGGTTCTTGGCGTCGGTCTGGATGCCCGCCCCGATCAGGCTGGTAAAGGGCGTGGTGCTGCTCTTGCCCATCAGGGCGGTGAAGTCGGCCTTGGTCTTGACTGCCTTGATCTGGGCCAGCCAGGGCGCGAGCGGCTTGGCGTCCAGCGCCTCGATCTGGGCCTCGTTCATGAAGGCGCGATAGGCTGCGCCGACCTTGGCGGTGTCGCCGGTGGCGGCAGTATTGGCGGCCGCAGCCTCGATGATCGCCTTGGTGCGGGCTTCAGACAGTTCCGACAGCTTGTCGAAATTGCCATAGCGGGTGCGGTCCGACGGGATCTCCGTCCTGGCGTCCCAGGCGCCGTTGGCGAACTTGTAGAAGTCTTCGCCGGGCTTGACGCTGGTGTCCATGCCGGAGGTGTCGAAGCCCCAGGCACCATAGCGCGGCGACTCCAGCGAGGTCAGGTCGCCGGCCGCGCCGGCCGAGGCCGAGGCAAACAGGGCCTGGGTGGTGCAGGCGTCATCAAGGCACTGATGGTCATCGTGGGCTTGGACCTGGGCTTGGGCACCGAAGGCCGACAGCGACAGGGCGGCCACAGCGGCAGCAGCGAACCAGACTCGTTTCATGGATCTCGTATCCGTTGGTGTGAGTTGGCGGCAATCTGACTCGCTGTGGGCCTTTTTACTCCCTTACAAATTTGTCATGTAGCCCGAAGGGACCCGATCAGTGATGGTGCGGCTCGGCGGCAGATCCTTGTCCCGCCTGGGGTGCCGCGCTCTGGGCGGTCAGTTCGACCGCAGCGCGCCGGCCATTGTCGAACACCAGGGTCAGGGGCACCTTTTGCCCCTGGGCCAGGGGCTGCTTCAGCCCCAGCAGCATCAGGTGATAGCCGCCGGGCGCAAAGGCGACGGAGCCCCCGGCCGGGATGACCACGCCGTCGTCCTGGCGACGCATGCTCATGACGCCATTGGCCATGGCCGACTGATGGATCTCGACCTTGCCGGCCACCGGGCTTTCGGCGCTGAGCAGCCGAACCGGTCGCGGACCGGCATTGGCGAAGGTCATGAAGCCGACGCCGTTCATGTTGATCAGGGCCGGTCGGGTCCAGGGCGACTTGATGGTCAGGGCCCCGACCTTGTAGTCGCCGGCCAGGGCCGGTGTCGCCAGGGCGAGGGTGAGGGCGGCCGCGAGGCCCAGGAAGCGTGCGCTCGGCATGGAAGGTCTCCTTGGGATCAGTGCTGGTGGGTGGCGGGCTGGGGCTCGACCGGCGTCAGTCGAAGGATAGCGGCGGGACGGGACAGTTTCTCGCCCGGGGTGTCAGGGGAGGTCACCTCGGTCCACTGGCTTTCCCCCTTCTCGCAGGTCTGGATCACCGGAAACACCAGGGTATCGCCGGTGGCGGGGAGTTTCATCAGTAGCGCGAACTCGTCAAAGGCCTCGTCGGGCAGGCGGCCGCTGAAGGTCACGGCCGAGGGCGCGGCCTTGGGATCGGCACCGGCCTCGCGCTCGATCTCATAGGTCCAGCCGGGCTTGGGCTGCGGGCGGGCCGAGACAACGCCCGGCGGGATCTCGATCCGGACCTTCAGGGTGACGTCGCCCGCCGAGCAGGCATGGCCCACCCGGAAGGCGACGGCGGCATAGGAGCCCGCCCGCGCCGTATCCGGCGCAGCGACCACATGGGCCAGGGCAGGCAGGGGGGCGGCGAGCGCCAGCAGGGCGAGGGCGAACCTGTGCATGGGAACTCCTAGAACTTGCCCGAGACGCCGACGAAGACGCTGCGTCCCTCGCCCGGCCAGAAGGCGGCCGTGTTCTGGACAGTCGCCGCCGTGACGGCCGCCGGATTGGCCAGGGGATTGACGGTGGCGACATAGCGCTTGTCGAGCAGATTGCGCGCATCGAGGAACACCGTCACCCCGTCCCGCACATAGCCGGCCCCGAGCGAGGCGATGGCATGGTCCGGGGCGCGGACCTTGTTGCGGTAGTCGACGAACGGGCCACGCGGCGACCATTCGAGGGCCGGGGCCACGAACCAGCCAGCCGGGTGCTCATATTTCAGCTCGGCGCGGTACAGGTGCTCCGGCACGATCGGCAGGCTGTTGTCGCCGTACTGGGGGTCGCCCTCGAAATGGAAGTCCGACCAGGCCCAGGTCTGGCGCAGGCGCAGGCGCTTGGAAAACCGCCAGTCGAGGCCGGCTTCCAGGCCCTGGTGCACCGTCTCGTCGGCGTTGAAGGTGGCGGCCGGGTGGGCGGGATCGACCACGAAGCTCAGCAGCTCGTCCTTCAGCTCGGCGCGATAGAGGGCGAGGTCCCAGGTCAGGGCTCCCTTGCGGCCGCGCGCACCGATCTCACCGGTCCAGGCCGTCTGGGGCACGACCGGCGCAAAGCCCGCCGCTGCGCTGGGCGAATAGGCCCCAAAATTGGGCGGCTCGACCGAGCGGGTCAGGTTGGCAAACATCTGGCTGTCCTGATCCACCTGGAAAAGCAGGCCGAAGCGCGGGGCCAGCCAGTCATAGTCGCGGCGGGCGGTCAGGTCGAAGCTCGAGGCGACCCCGGCCTGCCTGTAGGCGCGATAGTCACGCTCGGCGGTGCCGTAGGTGGCACCGGCCACCAGGGCGACGCGGGGCGTGACAAAGAACCGGCCCTCGGCAAAGACGTCGAGCGCCTGCGCGTTCTGACGGGAAAAGGCCTGGGCCGCGCCCCGGGAGCCGCGCAGGTTCAGCCACTGGCGGGCGTCCAGATCGCCTGCCCGGTAGGACAGGCCGGCGAACAGGTCGGCGGCGTGGCCGGCGATCTGACCGGTCCAGTCCAGCCGGCCGAAGGCCCCGAAGTTGCGGCTTTCCTGATCGATGACCTGGAAGATCGGGTGGTCGAGGTCGCGCCAGGCCCCATAGACCCCGCCTTCGAGGACAGTGGTGTCGGAGAGCCGCCAGGTAGCCTGCAGGCTGGCCCGGGCATTGCGCATGTTGCGGCCGTAATTATTGGCCAGATTGGCAGCGGCGGCCTTTTCCGGGCTGTTCAGCGCCTGGGCCAGGGTCAGGGAGCCGCCGATCTGCTGGCGCAGGTCCGCGCCGCTGACATAGAGCCGAACCTCACGGTCCTCGCCGAAGCTGTGACCGATATTGGCCGACAGCCGGGCGGCGGAGCTATTGCTCTGCTGACGCCAGCCGTCGCCGTTCAACAGGGTGGCCCCGACGAAGAGGTCACTGTCGCCGAACTGGCGGGCGACCTCGCCATGCAGGCGGGCGGTTCCGAAAGATCCGGCCTCGACGCGAACCAGATTGTCAGCACCGGCGGTCTTGCCGGTCGGGGTGACGAAATTGATCGCCCCGCCCAGCAGGGCGCCGCCGAAGCGCAGGGCATTGCCGCCCTTGTAGACCTCGGTAAAGCGGGCCAGCAGCGGGTCGATCAGCTGATAGTCGCCATAGCCGTCGGCGTCGTTCAACGGCACGCCGTCCTGGGTCAGCAGGGTGCCGCGATTATGGTTGGCATTGCCGATGCCCGAACCCCGGATCGACAGGCGCGTATCCTCGCCGAACTTCTTCTGGGCGAACACGCCGGGCACGTCGCGGACGGTGTCGTTGAGGCCCAGGGCGAAGCGGTTGGCATAGGCTTCCGAGGCGATCACCGCCACCGCTCCGGGGGTTTCCGACAGGCGCTTGCGGGCCAGGGCGACGGCGGGTGGATCTTCCGGATCCGGACGGGCAGTGACCAGGACGGAATCGACCTGGGTCTGGTTGGCATCGGACGCCTGGGCGGCGGAGGCCAGGCAGAGGGCGGCGGCACCCAGCAGGAGGGCGCGGCGGAACGGGAGAGGCATCGTGAAAGGAGACCTGAAAACGTGACGAGGCGCGCGACGGCTCCAGCCGTGGCGCGGGCTTTTGGGGGTCAGGCGTTCAGGAAGGCAGGCGGGCCCTGGCCGGGCGGTCGGGGCGGGGCGCGGGCATGGCCGCGAACGCCGAGGACGCGCACAACAGCGACCTCAAGGCGGACGGCATAGCGGACGGGCGCGATGCTGACGGCCGGGTCCGTGACGAGGGCGGCGGGGATGGCGGCCACGCACTGGCCGCACTTGAAGCCGCCGAAGATCTTGGCCGGTGTCGGGGGCTCGTCGCCGCCGAGCCGGACCAGCTTGGCCCCCTCTGCGGTACAGATGATGATCGCTTCGCCGCCCTGGGTCGAACGGGCCATGGCGGCGCTCGGGGCCAGGGTCTGGACCATCACCGCAAACGCCGCCAGCAGGGCGACGAGCAGACCAGGTCCGGAGTGTTCACGACGGGCGAGCATGATCCTGCGTCCCTAGGACCTGGCAGCGACGGGGTCAATCAGCGGTGACCCGGACCGGATCCGGCGCGATTACTTAAGGACGGGCGCAGGCGAGAGGCTCGCGGCCCATCGCTCGCGGGCGATTGGTCTCGCCGGGTCTGAGCTGTTAAGGCTCGCCGCCATGCTGTCCGATCCCTTCTTCTATGCAGTCGCCATCCCGGCCGTGATCCTGCTGGGCCTGGCCAAGGGCGGTTTCTCCGGGATCGGGGTGGTGGCAACCCCGCTGCTGGCCCTGGCCGTCTCGCCGGTTCTGGCCGCCGCCATCCTGCTGCCGATCCTGATCGTGCAGGACGTCGTCAGCGTCTGGGCCTTTCGCAAGATCTGGGACAAGGGCCTGCTGAAGCTGATGTTGCCGGCCGCCGCCGTGGGGATCGGCCTTGGCGTGGCCCTGGCGGCCTTCGTGTCCACGGCCGCCGTCGAACTGGCCGTCGGCCTGATCGCCATCGTCTTTGCCCTGCAACGGCTGTGGGCCGAGCGGGTGGTCAAGGTCTCCGACCAGGTCGGGACCACGGCGGGCCGGCCCTGGCTGGGCGTGCTGTGCGGCCTGGCGACGGGCTTTACCAGTCAGATCGCCCATGCCGGGGGACCGCCGTTCCAGATCTATGTCCTGCCGCTGCGCCTGCCGCGCGACCGCTTCATCGGCACCAGCGCCGTCTTCTTCGCGGTGGTCAACTGGATGAAGGTTCCGGCCTATCTCGCCCTGGGCCAGTTGACGCCCGGCGTCCTGGCTACGGCCGGCGTGCTGCTGCCCCTGGCCATAGCCTCGACCTGGGCCGGGGTCTGGCTGGTGCGCAGGGTCCCGGCGGAGGGTTTCTACCGGGTGATCTATGTCCTTTTGGTCGCGGTCGGCGGAAAGCTGGCCTTTGACGGGGTCCACGGATTGCTTTCCTGACGACCGTCCGCCCTTTCGGCGCCATGATCATCGTCGTTCTTACGTCACTTGCTGCGGTTAGACTGGGCCCATGACCGACATTACCACCCACTACCCGACCGCCGGTGCCAAGTGCGCCGACCTGATCGTTCACCTGGCCGGCCTGGCCTGCGCCCTGCTCGGCGGCGGCATCCTGCTGGGCCTGGCCTTCGGCATGGGCGACCTGCAGCGCGTGGCGGCAGTGTCGGTCTATACGGTCGGCCTGATCCTGATGCTGTCGCTGTCGACGGCCTACAACTTCGCCAAGGCCCGCTGGCGGCCGCTGCTGCGCCGCTTCGACCATGCCGGCATCTTCGTGATGATCGCCGCCTCCTATACCCCCTTCACCACCCAGAACCTGCATGGCTGGTGGGCGATCGGCATGACCTCGGCCGTCTGGACCGTGGCCGGGATCGGCGTTCTGGCCAAGCTGTTCCTGCCGGGTCTCGACAAGCGCTTCTGGGTCGGCCTGTACCTGGCCCTCGGCTGGCTGGTGCTGGTCGCCATCAAGCCGATGATCGACGGCCTGTCCTGGGTGGCCCTGCTGCTGCTGGCCATCGGCGGCGTGGTCTATTCCACAGGCACGATCTTCTATCTGATGCGGCAGCTGAAGTTCCGCCGCGCCATCTGGCATGGCCATGTGATCGGCGGAGCGGGCCTGCACTATGCCGCTGTGCTGGTCGGGGTGGTGCTGGCCGGTTCGCACGCGTGAGGCCCGCTTGAGCCAACCGCCCGAGCCTGCCCGGAACGCGATCCAGGAGCTGTTCCGCGACCTCAAGATGCCCGACCCCCTGAAGGGCAAGCGGCTCAACGCCCCTCCGGCTGAAAGCCTCGCCAGTATTGTCGGCTTTCCAGGGGTGCGCCTGACCGCCGACCAGGCCGACCAGGCCCTGAACGCGGTTGCCGACCGCCTGGCGCCGACCCGCTCCCTGCTGGGCCGCGACGACTTCAACATCCTCGCCCTGTCAGGCGGTGCGTCCGGCGGGGCCTTCGGGGCCGGCGTGCTGACCGGCCTGTCCAAGGCGGGGACACGGCCCGAATTTGCCATCGTCACCGGGGTCAGCACCGGGGCCCTGATTGCGCCCCTGGCCTTCCTCGGCTCGGCCTGGGACGAACGCCTGACCGACGCCTATGTCGGCGGCCATGCGGCTGAACTCCTCAGCCTCAAGGGCTTTGCCGGCGGTCTCGGGCCCAGCCTGTTCAAGGGCGAGGGCCTGGAGGCCCTGGTCGCGCCCTTCATCGACGAGGTGGTGATCAATGCCGTGGCCCGCGAGCACGCCCGCGGCCGTCGCCTGCTGATCGCCACGACCAATCTCGACAACCAGAAGGCCACCATCTGGGACATGGGCGCGATCGCGGCCAAGGGCGGCGAGGCTGCCGTGCGCCTGTTCCGGGACGTCCTGGTCGCCTCGGCGACGGTGCCGGGTCTGTTTCCGCCCAAGCTTTTCGACGTCGAGGCCGGTGGCGAGCGCTATCAGGAGATGCATGTGGACGGCGGGGTGGCCGCGCCCCTGTTCCTGATGCCCGACGCCCTGCTGCACTGGCGCAATCTCGGCCAGCGCCTGCGGCGCGGGCGGGTCTATGTGATCGTCAATACGGTGCTGGAGCCCTTGCCGCGCTCGACGCCGCCGGGTGTGGCCTCGATCATGGGGCGCAGCTTCGAGACCATGCTGCGCTTTTCCTATCGTCAGGCCCTGAGCCTGGCCTCGGGCTTCTGTGCGCGCCACAACCTGCCGCTCAGCGTGACCTCGATCCCGTCGAGCTTCGACGGCCTGAACCTGCTGAAGTTTGATACGGCTGCCATGCGCAGCATCTTCGACGAGGGTGAGCGCCTGGCGGCGGCCAATGCCATATGGGCCAGCCCTTCGGCCGAGCCCAGCGGCTGGCGCGGCCTGTTTCGCCGCCAGCCGGCCCGGGCCGACAGCGATCCGGGACCGACCGACGTTCTGGACTAGGATGGATGGACGAGGGCGGGCCTCTCGCTTCAGGCCTTCTTCAGCCAGCGGGCCCGCAGCTTGTCGACATTCGGCGGTTCGGCGCGGAAATCGGAGGCTAGGCCCAGGCGGGCATTGCACGACGGGCAGCGCACGGAGTCGTCGTCGGCCAGGTCGGGCGAAGGGTCAAAACGTGTCCCGCAGGGCTTGCACTTCCAGTCGCCGACGGCCGGTGGCGGCGGGGGTGGCGGTTCAGGCATGACCGGGCGCGTCGGCCGGGCGATGCGCTCCAGCGGCTTGGGGCCTCCGGGAGCGGCGATGCCGCTCTTGAGGCTCAAGATCTTGCGGCGCGGGGGCTCGCTGTCGCTCATGTCTTCGGACGGCTCGTGGACGGGGTCGAGGCTAGCTGCATGATCGCGGCCGGAAACTCAAGCCTTGGCGCAGGCCGGGCCTACCAGTTCGGCTTCAGGCTGAAGGACAGGGCGACCATCGAGTCCTTTTGGGTGGCCATGCCCATGATCACGTCCTTGGCCTTCATCTCGCGATGGATATAGCCGACGGACGCCTGCATCGGCCCCTTGCGCCAGGCCACGCCGGCCTGGGCGTCACCGATCAGCTTGCTGTTGACGTCGGCGCTCATGCCGGCCCGGCTCCAGTCGCCGTTCTGGCCGCGCAACATGTTCAGACCCACGGCCCGGCCGCTGGCGGCGGCGAAGACGTACCAGCGTCCGCGCGGACCAAAGGCCTCGTCGCCGTCGCGCAGACCCAGGGAGTCGGTCACGCGATCTTCGATATTCTTGCCCAGACGTACCGTTGCCCCGGCTTCGGCCGAACCGCCGGCGTCGCCAAAGCCAAAGCCGGCATGGGGCGAGACATCCAGGGCGAACTTGCCGGCCGCCAGCTTGACCGCCGAGGGCCAGCCCCGGGTCAGGGTGACGTCGATGTTTTCGGCGTCGAAGGCGTGAGCGTCGGGGCGCACCAGGCTGAGCGGAGCGACGGCGGCATTGCGGGCCACTGCCGCGACCGAGACCCGGACCGAGTCCACGGCACCGCCATCGGATTCGCCGACCACGAAGGCATTTGACCGCCAGCTCACCGGGCCGCGGCCGTCGTAATAGCGATCGGCATCCAGCAGGCGCACATCGCCATAGGTGGCGGCGGGCGAGAGGGCGAACTGGCCTTCGACCTTGGCCTCTGGTGAGGCGATTTCACGCGGGGCGAAGCCGGCGGCGTCGGTCGGACGGACCTCGCGCAGGCTCAGCTTCATGGGTTCAGCGGCGACGGGGGAGACCTTGAACCGGTCAGACTCGGTCTGAACGGGCCTGGCGGCCGCGGGCTTGCCCGGCTTTGCAGACTTGGTGGCCTTGGGCGCGGCCTCGGCAACGGACAGGGACGCGGTCGCCGTGACGGCGGTCACGATCGTCAGACAGAGCGAGGAAAGAGACGTTTCCCTGATCCGCACCTGGATTCCCCAATCCCAATTGACAGGAGCCTATCGCGTTATTTCCGGCTGTCTACCGCGACGAAAGCTCACAGGATTAACAGCCTCGTCCCGAAACTGTTCCCGAAAAGTAAACGGCGGCAGGAGATTGCCTCCTGCCGCCGCTGAACTCTGTCCGGAATCCTCTCTGCCTATTGGCAGGCGAGGCATTCCTCGTAATCGGTCTTTTCGGCGACATCGAAGCCGCCGGAGGTCTCTGCCGCGAACTCAGCGCCGGCATAGGAGGCCCGCTGAACTGACTTGGAGCGCAGATAGTAGAGGGATTTGACGCCCCGCTCCCAAGCCTGCCAGTGCAGCATGTGCAGGTCCCACTTGTCGACGTCGCCGGGCAGGAAGATGTTCACCGACTGGCTCTGGCAGATTTCCGGCGTGCGGTCGGCGGCCAGTTCGACCACCCAGCGCTGATCCAGCTCGAAAGCCGTCTTGTAGACGTCCTTGTCGTCCTGGCTGAGGAAGTCCAGATGCTGGACCGAGCCTTCGTTCTCCAGGATCGAACCCCACACCGCATCGGTGTTCTGGCCCTTCTCCTCGAGCAGCTTCTCCAGATAGGGATTCTTGACGGCAAAGGAGCCCGACAGGGTCTTGTGGGTATAGATATTGGCCGGGATCGGCTCGATGCCGGCCGAGGTGCCGCCGCAGATGATCGAGATCGAGGCGGTCGGGGCGATGGCCAGCTTGTGCGAGAAGCGCTCCATCGAGCCCCGGTCGGCGGCGTCGGGGCAGGGGCCCTTTTCCTCGCCGATGGTGATCGACGCCTTGTCGGCCTCGCGGCGCAGGTGCTTGAACATCCGCATGTTCCAGCTCTTGGCCAGGGCGCTCTCGAACGGCACGTTCTGGCTCTGCAGGAAGCTGTGGAAGCCCATCAGGCCCAGACCCACCGAACGCTCGCGCATGGCAGCATAGGCGGCGGTCGAGGCGGCATCGGGTGCGCGGTCGATGAAGTCCTGCAGGACGTTGTCGAGGAAGCGCATGATGTCCTCGATGAACATCGGATGGTCGCGCCACTCGAGGAAGGTCTCGGCATTGACCGAAGACAGGCAGCAGACCGCGGTGCGGTCATTGCCCAGATGGTCGACCCCGGTGTGCAGCATGATCTCGCTGCACAGGTTGGACTGGCGCACCGACAGGCCCAGCTCGCGCTGGTGCTGGGGCATGGCGCGGTTCACGGTGTCGGAGAAGATCAGATAGGGCTCGCCGGTCTGCAGGCGCAGTTCCAGCACCTTCTGCCAGAGGGCGCGGGCATCGACCTCGCGCAGCACTTCATTGGTCTTGGGCGAGCGCAGGCCGAACTTCAGGCCGTCGCGGACCGCGTGCATGAATTCGTCGGTGATCGAGATGCCGTGGTGCAGGTTCAGGGACTTGCGGTTGAAGTCGCCAGACGCCTTGCGGATTTCCAGGAACTCTTCGATTTCCGGGTGGTGGATGTCCAGATAGACGGCGGCCGAGCCGCGGCGCAGGGAGCCCTGGCTGATCGCCAGGGTCAGGCTGTCCATGACTCGGATGAAGGGGATGATGCCGCTGGTCTGGCCCTGGCCCTTGACCTTCTCGCCGATCGACCGGACGCCGCCCCAGTAGGTACCGATGCCGCCGCCATTGGCCGCCAGCCAGACGTTCTCGTTCCAGACGCTGAGAATGCCGTCGAGGCTGTCGGAAACCGAGTTCAGGAAGCAGCTGATCGGCAGGCCGCGCTCGGCTCCGCCGTTGCTCAGCACGGGGGTCGAGGGCATGAACCAAAGCTGGCTCATATAGTCATAGACGCGCTGGGCGTGGTCGGCATCGTCGGCGAAGGCCGTCGAAACGCGGGCGAACATGTCCTGGTAGGATTCTCCGGGCAGCAGATAGCGGTCTTCCAGGGTGGTCTTGCCGAAGTCGGTCAGCAGGGCGTCGCGCGAGCGGTCCACCTGGACCTTGCGCACCAGGGCCAGTTTCGGCCGTTCAGAGACCTTCATGCCCCCGGTGCGGCCCTGGGGGAGCACCGTCGTCTTCGCCGCTTCACTGCCGTTCATGACCAAAATCCATAATCAATCAGCGAGTTCCGGAGAAGGAAACGCCCCGCCCAGCCGCTACATCTTGTGGCTGAGGCGCCCCCTCAGCCCACATATGGGGCCACAGTGGCTAATGACTCGTCAACGCCCCGGAAGCGAGTTTTTCGTTAACAAGCTGTGAACGCCTCCAACTTAGCGGGCAGGATCAAGGGGTTGCCCGGGCGAACTTTTTTTGGCTGCGACAGACCGTCACAAGGCCCTCCAGGCCCTCCGCCCCCTGACATCGTGATCCGTCCACAGGTCAGGCTTTTGCGGACAGGGGCGGTCCCTATGTAGCCTCGGGCGGCGGAGGCCCGGGCGAGGTCCGATGGGCCGGGCCACAGCAGGCCAGCGCCCAGAAGGAAAGGCTGTCGGCACCTGGGTGCTGATTGAGGTGGGGGAGCCGCCCTGGTCCTTCGACAAGCTCAGGGTGAGGACGGCTGCTGGCCCAGGCGCACTCAGAATCCTTCTCCTGAGCTTGTCGAAGGACGAGGACTTCGGTCGGGCCTGCACCGACACCCAAGGTCAAAGCGGCAAAAGAAAAGGGCCCGGCGTTGCCGCCGGGCCCTTCCCAGATCGTATTGATCCAGATCCTAGAACTTGATCGAGATCGTGGAACGGCGGTTCAGCGGTTCCTTCACACCATCGCCAGTGGCGACGGCCGGGGCGCTTTCACCCTTCCAGTCGACGGCCACGGCCGACGAAGCAACGCCGAGACCGACGAGCGCGTCAGCAACAGCCTTCGCACGACGCTCCGACAGGCGGGCGTTGTACTTCGGCGAGCCCGACGTGTCGGTGTGACCGACGATGATCAGGTTGGTCGCCTTGCCGGCGTTGGCGTAGTTCGCAGCTTCCGAAACCACCGACTGGGCTTCCGGCGTCAGAACGGACTGATCGAACGGGAAGTAGACGATGAACTCGCGAGCCTCAAACGCCGGCGGAGGCGGCGGGGGAGGCGGCGGGGGCGGAGGCGGCGGGGGCGGCGGGGGAGGCGGCGGCGGCGGCGGCGGCGGCGGCGGGGGCGGCGGAGCCGCGAAGGAATAGCGGAGACCCACGGTCACCGACTGGTCCTTGTACTCGCCAGAGAACGCGCCGGGCTGCAGAGCGCCCGAACCCTGCGACTGCCAGCCGTGGTCGTTGGCGGCGCCGAGGTAGCGGTAGGTGACGTCGATATTCAGCTTGTCGGTCGCCTTGATCGAGGCACCGGCAATGGCTTGCCACGAGATCGACAGATCATCGTCATCAACGGACAGGTTCTGGATGGCAGCATTGCCAGGACCAACGGTGCCGACGCCGCTGAACTGGCCGAGGGCCTTGACGTCCAGACGGTTCAGGCCGAGGCCTGCGCCGACGAAGGGGTTGATCCACGAACCCGGGGCGAAGTCGTACAGGACGTTCGCGAACAGGGTCCAGGAGTCGATCGAGCCGTCCGGCGAGCCGCACTTGGCAGCGGCCGCGGTGCGGATCACGCCGGGGGTGCAGAGACCGCGGGGCTGCTGACGGGCAGCGTTGCCGCGAACCGAGGTCAGGTCGCCGGGGCGATAGCCGCCTTCGAGTTCAGCGCGCCAGTTCGGGGTGAACTGGTAGCCGAGACGAACGAAACCGGTCCAGTCGCTGTCCGACGCCCACTCGTAGTGGTAGGTCGAGCCGTCCGGAGCGAACGCATCGGACTCGGTCTTCAGACCGGTCGGGAAGTGGTAGCCAAGATCGACCGCGCCATACCAGCCGGTCTCTTGAGCGGAGACGCCCGACGCGGCGCAAACCGCAGCCAGAGCGACTCCCGCCAGGAGTTTGAATTTCATATCAAGAGCCCTCTATTGCCCTGCTCCGGCCGAAAACGACCGAGCATCGTTATACCAAGGCGAACGTCCCGGGAAAGTGTCAGCAAAGCCACACTCGTCAGGTTTCGCTGACCTGGATATACGCTCCAGGAAGCCAAACAAGACCGCCCCACAAAATCAACTTCCGAGCGTATCGGCTGAAATCTTCCGCTGAGAGCGCCAGTCTTTTCGTTCGCACGTGAAACCCGGTCGCGCAAGGGCTTGCAACATGAAAAGGCGGCCCATTGTCGCAGTGCGGCCACAGCTATGCTGTTCTTCGCGCATCAGGCGAGATTTTGCCTCAAGGCGCGCCCCTGGTCCCGGTCGCGTTCAGTTCGCACCCCCGTAGCCGGGTGGAGCGGGGTCGAAAGGACCCCTGGGGTGCCGTCAGGGTGTCTAGCGCAGTGTGGCGTCGCGCAGGCGCCGGCGACGGCCGCCGAGGGCGTCAGGTCGGTTGAGGACCTTGCGGTATTCATCCCGCCGCTCATGAATCGAAGCGATGACCAGACCCATCGGCACGCCGATATCGACCAGAACCGCCTCGGACAGCTGCAGGCTGGCCTCGATGGTCTCGGGTACGGCGTCCGTGGCCCCCAGCTCATAGAGGCGGGCCGCATGGCGCGCGTCGCGGGCCCGGGCGACGATGGCGAGGTCCGGGCGCGCCCCGCGGGCGGCGGCGACCACGGCCTCGGCGGCCTCCGGGGCATCCATGGTCACCACCACGGCTCTGGCCGTGGCCAGGCCGCAGCGCTCGAGCAGCTCCAGCCGGGAGGCGTCGCCATAATAGATTCGATGGCCGTTGCGGCGACCCTGTTCGACCAGGCGGGCGTCGCGTTCGACGGCGATCCAGGCCAGGTCGTGGCGGCTGAGCATGTCGCCGACCAGCTTGCCGACCCGGCCATAGCCGATGACCAGCACCTGGCCCGAAGGCTCGGGGCCCACGCGATCCGGCGCGGCCGGCTGACCGCCGTCCGGCGGGGTTTCGCTGATCCTGGCCGCACCGCCCTTGCGGCCGAGCCGGGCCCCGAGCGCGGCCAGTGCCGGGATCAGGAACATGGTCAGGGTGGCCGACACCAGCACGGCCTGGCCGACATCGCGGGGCACGACCTGGGCCCCCATGGCATTGTCGAGGATCACGAAGGCGAACTCGCCCCCGGCCGCCAGGATCAGCGCCGCCTCGGCCGAGGCCTTGACCCCCAGCTTCATGGTCCATCCCAGGCTGAAGACCAGGCCGGCCTTGATCGCCAGCAGGCCCAGGGCGATGCCGAGGATGACCACCGGCTCGGCGACCAGCAGCGACAGGTCCAGGCGAATGCCGAGCGATACGAAGAACAGGCTGAGCAGCAGGCCCTTGAAGGGTTCGATCTTCACCTCGACCTCGTGGCGATACTCGGTTTCGGCCAGCAGCACCCCGGCGACGAAGGCCCCGAGCGCCATGGACAGGCCTGACAGGGCGCTGACCATGCCGGCACCAATGATCACCAGCAGGCAGGCGGCCATGAACATTTCTTCGCTCTTGGCCTTGGCCACCGATTTCAGCATCGGCCGCAGGGCCAGGCGCCCGACCAGGACGATGCCGCCGAGGCCGAGGGCGGCCGGCACCAGGGCCAGCAGGTCCTTCATGGCAAAGGTCCCGTCGCCCTGGCCCAGAATGGTCAGGGTGATCAGGATCGGGGCGACCGCGAGATCCTGGAACAGCAGCACCGAGAAGGTCGCCCGTCCGCCTTCGGAATGCAGGCGGCGACGCTCGGCCAGCACCGGCACGGCAATGGCGGTCGAGGACAGGGCCAGGGCCGCGCCAATGGCCAGGGCCGAGACTGGCGGCTGACCCAGGGCCATGGCCCCCAGGCCCAGGGCGAGGGAGCAGCCGATCACCTGGGCCGCCCCCAGGCCGAAGACCAGCTTGCGCATCAGGCGCAGGCGTTCCCAGGACAGTTCCAGCCCGATCATGAACAGCAGGAAGACGACCCCGAACTCGGCCAACTGGGCGATCTCGTCCGGATTGTCGACCGTGACATAGTCCAGCCACGGTGCCACGCCGATGAACCGGCCGAGGCCGTAGGGCCCCAGGATGACGCCGGCCAGCAGGAAGCCGAGGATCGGGTTGAGCTTCAGGCGCTTGAAGAGCGGCGCGACGACGCCTGCGGTGGCCAGGAACAGGACCAGGTCCTTGTAGTCCGCTGGTGAAACCTCGTGCGGCACGCTTGCTCCTTCCGATCGCTCTAGGCTGGCCTTTGCAAACGAACGCCTGGACCCGCTGTTTCGGCCACAATCAATTCGACGCCACCGGCCTCCAGGGCCGTGATCAGGAGGCGTTCGGTGCTGGGATGCAACGCATGACGCCCGGTTTCGAAGTCCTTGACCGTGCTGCGCGAGACGCCCGCCTGCTCGGCGAGCTCACCCTGCGACCAGTTGAGCAGTCCGCGGGCACCGCGACACTGGGCTGGCAGAAGCTGTTTTACCTTGAACATAGATGGGCTCCTATGTCACCCATTTTGGCCGATCACAACCTAAAACGCTGACTTGGCTCAGGCCTGCATCCCGGCAGTCCCGACCTGCGAACCGCGAACTACAACCGTCATGTAAAAGCCCATGGCCTCGAACACCTCGAAACCGTGGAAACCGGGCCGGCCTTCGCTCGGATTGATCAAATAGAGAGACTTCGCCAAGAGAGCTTCCCGCAACGCACCAGTCGCACTGGCAATGATGGTGCGCAGGTTCTGGCGGAACGGGCTACAGTCGCGGGAGGGCGCGAGAGAAAGAACCGGCGGGACCGTCGCCGGCGGGAGATTAGCGCTCTTCGTCGAACCGGTTGGCGACCAGCTCGCAGAGCGCTTCCAGGGCGGCCTCGGCCTCGGGGCCTTCGGCGGCGATATCGATGGTTGAACCGATGCCGGCGGCCAGCATCATCAGGCCCATGATCGAGCGGGCATCAACGCAGGAGCCCTCGCGGCTGACCTTGACCTCGGCGTCGAACCCGGCCGCCATCTTCACGAACTTGGCCGAGGCCCGGGCGTGCAGGCCCCGTTCATTGACGATTTCGACCGTCCGCTCCGCCATGCGACTCATTTTTCTCCAGCCAGCACATAGGAGGCCACGGAGATGTATTTCCGTCCAGCCTCCTGGGCATGGGCGACGCAGGCCTGCAGGGTCTCGCGCTGGCGGACGCTGGCCAGCTTGATCAGCATCGGCAGGTTCAGTCCGGCGATCACCTCGGCCCGCGTCTGTTCCATCACCGAGATGGCCAGGTTGCTGGGCGTGCCGCCGAACATATCGGTCAGCAGGATGACGCCGCTGCCGCTGTCCACGGCGGCGCAGGCCTTCAGGATGTCGGAGCGGCGACGCTCCATGTCATCTTCCGGACCGATGCAGATCGCCTTCACCGCGGTCTGCGGGCCGACGACATGTTCCATGGCGGAGACGAACTCCTCCGCCAGACGCCCGTGCGTAACGATCACGAGCCCGATCATGCCTGATTTCTCAAACGGGATCCCCATTACCCTTAACGGCCGGGAGGAGCCGCGCGGGCGGACTTGATACGCTCGTTAGGGAGCGACTCCAAGATGCTCCAGCATGAGTTTGATTTTCGCCGGGGCAGCGGGTTCCAGAGGCCACAGGTCGAAAACGGGAACATCCTGACCGCAAATGCTTGCGAATTGCGGCGGCGGAAGGCGCTCAACGTCGCCAGGGGCCGCAAGGCAGCGCACGACCAGGGTGATTTCGGCGAAGGCGAGAGGCAGAGTCTGGATCACGCCCAGGCCCCGCACCTCGATCAGACCGGCCAGCGAATCAGGGGCCCGGCCATAGGGCCGACCCCCGGAAGCGAAGACCAGGGTGCGATCATCGGCCACCAGATGAAAGCCTTCGGCGAGGGCGCGCAGGGTCAGATCGCTCTTGCCGATCCCCGAGGGGCCCTCGATCAGCACCCCGCGCCAGCGGCCGGCCAGGCGTCGGGCGATCAGGCCGGCATGACGGATCACTCGCGCGATTCCGGCAGGTCGACCGTAAACCGCGCGCCCAGCCGGGTACCGTCGGGGCCCATGCGATTCTCGGCCTTCAGGTCGCCGCCATGGGCCTCGACGATCTGGCGAGCGATGGACAGGCCCAGACCGGAATTGCCGCCGAACGCCCGACCCTTGGGCCGCGAGGTGTAGAAGCGCTCGAAGATGGTCTCGAGGTTCTCGCTCGGTATCCCCGGACCGTCGTCGTCGATTGTGGTGATCAGCCGGCCGCGCGTCCGGGTCAGGTTCACGCGGACCTCGCCGTCGGCGGGGCTGAACGAGCGGGCATTGTCGATCAGGTTGCGGAACACCTGTCCGATCGGGGTCTCGCGGGCCATCAGCCGGGCCGGGGCTCCCAGATCGCCGGTCGAGACGCTGACCCTCACGCTGTCGGGCGCCTCGCCCGGTCGAAGCTGGGCCTCATAGAGGCTGGCGACCTCGGCCAGCAGCCGGGCCAGGTCGAGGGCCTTGGGGGCCTCGCGCGACAGTTCGGCATCGAGCCGCGAGGCGTTGGAGATGTCGGTGACCAGCCGGTCCAGGCGGTTGACGTCATTCTGCAGGATAGCCAGCAGCCGAGCCCGGGCGACGGGATCACTGACCAGGTCCAGGGTCTCGATCGCCGAGCGGATCGAGGTCAGGGGATTCTTGATCTCGTGGGCGACATCGGCGGCGAAACGCTCGATGCCGTCCATCCGCTCCGACAGGGACCGGGTCATCTCCTCAAGGGCGCGGGAGAGGTCGCCGATCTCGTCCTGGCGACGGGCGATGTCGGGCAGGGAGATGGCGCGCGCACCCTGCAGCCTGACGCGGTCGGCGGCACGGGCCAGGCGCAGCACCGGCTGGGCGATCAGGCGGTGCAGCAGGATCGACGAGATCAGGGTTGCGGTGATGGCCACCAGGATGAAGGGCAGCAGAGCCCGCCGTTCGGCGGCGATGATCGCATCGACATCGCCGGCCTCGAGGGTCAGGACCCCCAGGACGGCGCGTACATGCTGGATCGGGATCGAGACCGACACGACCCGGTCGCCGTTCTCCGAAATGCGGGTGCCGGCCACCATGGCTCCGCGACGGGCCTGGGCGACCTCGTCGACCAGGGCCTTGCGGGCCTTTTCGGCCTTGGCCTCGGCGGCCGGATCCTTGTGGGCGGACGGGTCGCTCTGTCCGGGCTTGCGGGCCGGGGGCAGGACCTTCCACTCGACGCGGTCGGCGACCACGAAGCTGTCAGCCAGAACATGCCCCTCGGCGTCGAACAGCCGCGCCCGCTGCGAGCGCGGGATGAACAGCAGCTGGAAGATGGCGCTGGCCGCATAGGGGTCGAGGCCCGGCTCCGGCTCGCCCACCGTCGCCGACTGGTCGATGACATTGGCGATCAGCTCGCCCTGGGTGGTCAGGCTGTCGATCCGCGCATTGACCAGGCCACTGCGCAGCTCGTTGAGCACCAGGGCCCCGATCACCAGGATCGCCAGGGCCATGATGTTCAGGCCGATGATCAGCCGACCCAGGCGCGAGCCGCCAGGCCAGGCCCAGCGACGGCGCGGCGGCGCGGCGGGATCAGGCTTCGCGATAACGGTAGCCAACGCCGTACAGGGTCTCGATGGAGTCAAATTCAGGATCGACCTGGCGGAACTTCTTGCGCATCCGCTTGATGTGGCTGTCGATCGTGCGGTCGTCGACATAGACCTGATCGTCGTAGGCGGCGTCCATCAGGTTGTCGCGGCTCTTCACGAAGCCCGGGCGCTGGGCCAGGGATTGCAGCAGCAGGAACTCGGTGACGGTCAGACGGACAGGCTTGCCGTCCCACAGGCTGTCATGGCGGGCCGGGTCGAGGGTCAGCTTGCCACGCTTCATCATCTTCGAGCCGGCCAGACCGGCGGGGATCGAGGGCTCCTCGTCCTCGGGACGGGCCCGGCGCAGCACGGCCTTGACCCGCTCCAGCAGCAGACGCTGGCTGAAGGGCTTGTGCATATAGTCGTCGGCCCCGAGGTTGAAGCCGAGGATCTCGTCGATCTCGTCGTCCTTCGAGGTCAGCATGATGACCGGGATCTCTGAGGTCTGGCGCAGGCGGCGCAGCACTTCCATACCGTCCATGCGCGGCATCTTGACGTCGAGGATGACCAGGTCCGGGGCCTGGCTCTCTACCGCCTCGAGGCCCGAAGCGCCGTCATAATAGGCCTTGACCGTATGGCCATGGCTTTCGAGGGCCAGGGAGACCGAAGCGACGATGTTTTCGTCGTCGTCAATGAGGGTGATAGCGGCCATGGAGCCTGTCTTGTCCTTAAAGTCCGTCTGCGATGCGATCCTATCGACCGCCCGTCCTGGCTTCAACGCGTTGCGCGGCAAAGCTTTCCAGAACCTTTGAGGCCCCAGAATGGCGCGATTGCGGCTATCGCGCCCCAGGCCGCCCGGGGTCGGGCCGTTACCGGCCTCAACCTCGCTTTAAGGTCTTCTATCCCATAACCGGGGCTCGGGGAGCCCCTAGCCCATGAGCGATGTCCATTACGAGCTTTTCGTGCGCCGCAGGGTCGGTGCCCAGTGGACCCTGGAAATGGCCACGGAAGTTCGCACGGCTGCGCTTCAGAGCGCCGAGGAGTGCCTGATTTCGAACCGCGCGGTCGCCGTTCGGGTCAGCAAGGAAACCCTCGATCGCGAGACTGGCGAGTACAAGTCCATCGCCATCTTCACCAAGGGCATGGTCGACGGCGGCAAGCCGAAGAAAGAGGTCCAGGATCTGGATCCGCTCTGCGTCCAGCCGGCCGATCTCTATACCGCCCATGCCCGTGACCGGATCGGTCGCCTGCTCGAAGGCTGGCTGGCCCGCAACAATGCCACCCCGTTTGAACTCCTGCACCGGCCGGACCTGGTCGAGAAGCTGGAAGCCTCCGGTACCGACCTGCAGCACGCCCTGCAGAAGATCGCCATTCCCGAGGCCGAAGCCCGGGGCATGTCGGTCCATGAACTGATCCGCACCTTCCAGGCCCTGGTCGACCGCACGGTCGCCAACCTGATGAAGGCCTTCAAGAAGGGGCAGCTGCCGGATCTGGACAAGGAAGGTTTCGCCAAGGCCGCCAATCGCCTGGCCGGCGATCCCGACCGCGCCTTCCTGCTGGGTGCCGGCGTGGCCGCCTCGATCGCGCCGGGCGTCAGCTGGTCCGACAAGATTTCCCGCCTGCTCGATCTGGCCGACGCCGCCCCGACCGAGCCCGGTCCCCGCGCCCTGGCCCTGCACGCCATCGAACAGCCCCTGGCCGAGATCATCGGCTCACGCGCCGGCATGGCCGATCTCCTGGGGACGGCCGACGACCTCGGCTCGACCCTGGCGGCCATGACCCGCCTGACCGGCGGGGGGCAGGTCGAGGCCCTGATCCGCATGCAGTCCCAGGTGCGGGCCTGCATGCCCGAGCTGTCGGGCACCGCCAAGCGGCTCAGCGAATGGCTGAATGGCGACCATTTCGCTCCGGTCCGCGCCTCGATCGCGAGGCGGGTCCTGGCCGAACTGAACGGCGTGCGCCGGCTCAAGCCCACCGATGCCGAGGCCGAGATCGAGTTTCTCCGCGCCCTGGCCATGAGCCTGACCGCCGCCGCCGGACGCATCCTGCCGCCGGAAGACATCCAGGCCGCCTTCACCGTCCGCTCCAAGACCCTGCTGAACGGCGAGTTCATCGAGGCCCTGCTCGGTCGTGACCGCTCGGCGCGCGACGAGATCGCCCTGCTGATCCGCCTGGGCGAAAACGTCATGGGCGCGGTCAACAAGCGTCAGGCCGCCCGCTGGCTGAGCGCCAATATCACGGCCCTGAGGTTCGAGAAGGAACTGCGCCAGGGCCCCGACTCGCCGGCCGCCAAGCTGTCCAGCCTAGCCGCCCTGCAAAAATCCATCGTGCGCTCGGGTCTGGTTCGCGAAGACTACGAGCCCCTGTGCAAGAAGCTGGGTGAACTGGGCTCGCTGGTGGAGGCTGACAGCCGGCTGCTGGCCATGCTGGTCCGGGCTCCGGCCCCCCTGGCCCACCGCCTGGCCCTGCTGGTCAAGCTGGCGACGGGCGAGGCGGGTCCGACCGGCCCGGTCGCCGACCGCGCCAAGGTCGAGGCCTTCAAGCTGGCCCGTGACCCGGCGGCCCGCGAGGAACTGGCGGCCTCACCGGCGACCATGGAGCTGCTCAAGGGCCTGATGCAGAGCGCCCAGGCCGCCTGAGGTCCTTGCGACCAGGCCCGCAAGGCCTAAGCTACCCGCCAGACGGCACCGTTGCGGTGTCCGACAGGGGGCGGAACCATGGTGATCCTGAGCGTGCTCTATGCGGCGACCGATGGCGCGCATTTCGACCACGACTATTATAACGCCACCCATATTCCGCTGGTTCACGAGGCCTTCGCGGCCACGGGCCTGACGGGCGTCCAGGTGTTCAGGGGGCTGTCGGCCGGCGATGGTGGTCCCGCGCGCTATATTCTCATGGCCCACCTGGCGTTTCGGGATGCCGCGGCCCTTCAGGCCTCGATGGGCGGGTCGCGCGCTGCCGAGGTGCTGGCAGACGTGGCCCGGTTCACCAATGTTCAGCCGACCACCCAGGTCAGCGCCCTGATCTAGAGCGCCAGAACCCTGGCGAGGGCCTCGACCACCCGGTCGACATCACTGTCGTCCATGGCCGGATAGAGCGGCAGGGTCAGGCAGCGGTCGTACCAGGCCTGGGCACCGGGCAGGTCGAGCGCCCCATAACGCTGCACATAATAGGGCTGCTGGTGGACCGGGATATAGTGAACCTGGCTGCCGATCCCGTGCGCCTTGAGCCCGTCGACCGCCTTCCGGCGGCTGGTGCCCAGGGCGTCGAAGTCGATCAGGACGGTCAGCAGGTGCAGGGCCGGGTCGGAATGGTCCGGGCGGGAGGCCAGCCCCACGTGAGGCGACAGGGTCTGCAGCCGCTCGGCATAGAGGGCGGTCAGGGCGCGACGCCGCGCGACGAAGCGGTCCAGCTTGGCCAACTGCGACAGGCCCAGGGCGCAAAGAATGTCGGGCAGGCGATAGTTGAAGCCGAGCTCCGGCATCTCGTACCACCAGGGATCGCCGCCCGCCGGACGTAGCATGCCGTGCCCACGCAAGGACCTCGCTCGCGCGGCCAGGTCGGCGTCGTTGGTGGTCAGCATGCCGCCCTCGCCGGTGGCCAGGGTCTTGACCGGATGGAACGAGAAGCTGGCAAAGGCCGAATAGGCACCGTCGCCGACCGGGTGGGCGACGCCGTCGAAGGTGGCGATCGAGCCCAGGGCATGGGGCGCGTCCTCGACCAGCACCGCCCCGGCCGCGCTGGCCATGGCCCGCATCGCCGGCAGATCACAGACATCGCCGCGCAGGTGGACCGGCAGGATGGCCCTGACCCGGCGGTCGCCGCAGCGCGCCAGGGCCTGGGCCAGGGTGTCCGGCGTCATCAGGCCCGACTGCGGATCGACATCGGCAAACACCACCTCGGCTCCGACATAGCGGGCACAGTTGGCGGTCGCCAGGAAGGTGATCGACGGCGCGATACAGACATCGCCCTCGCCGATGCCCAGGGCCAGCATGGCCAGGTGCAGGGTGGCGGTGCCGTTGCTGACGGCGATGGCATGGGCGGCGCCGACCTTGTCGCGAAAGGCGGTTTCGAAGGCCTCGACCGTCGGGCCGGTGGTCAGGAAGTCGGCGCGCAGGGCTGCGGCCACGGCGGCCAAATCGTCATCCTCGATGGTCTGGCGGCCGTAGGGGAGGAACGACGTCCCGGTCATGACCCGGCCTTTTCCTCCAGCATGGCCAGCAGGCCCTCGGCCGACAGCCAGTCATCATTGTTGTCGCTGCTGTAGCAGAAGCCCTCCGCCGCCGGCCGGGCACCGTCCTCGGGCCCGAAGCGCTTGCGCGGATATTCGACGAAGGTCGGCTCGATCACATAGCGGTCGGCCAGTTCGACCGTGGCCCGGGCGTCGTCGGCGCTGATCATCATCTCGTGCAGCTTCTCGCCGGGCCGGATGCCGATCACCTTGACCCCGGCGGTCGGCGACATGGCCTTCACCAGGTCGGGCATGGTCATGGACGGGATCTTGGGCACGAAGATCTCGCCGCCGCGCATCAGGTCCAGCGACGAGAGCACGAAATTGACGCCCTCGTTCAGGGTGATCCAGAAGCGGGTCATGCGTTCGTCGGTAATCGGCAGTTCGGTCGCGCCCTGGGACAGCAGGCGCCGGAACAGCGGCACGACGCTGCCGCGCGAGCCGACCACATTGCCGTAACGGACCACCGCGAAGCGGGTGCCGATGTCGCCCGACAGGTTGTTGGCGGCCACGAAGGTCTTGTCCGAGGCCAGCTTGGTGGCCCCATAGAGGTTGATCGGGTTGCAGGCCTTGTCGGTCGACAGGGCGACGACCTGTTTGACGCCATTGGCCAGGCTGGCCCAGACTACATTCTCGGCCCCCAGCACATTGGTATGGATGCACTCGGAGGGATTGTACTCCGCCGCCGGCACCTGTTTCAGGGCGGCGGCGTGGATGACGATATCGACCCCGCGCAGGGCCAGGGTCAGCCGTTCGCGGTCGCGCACATCCCCGAGGAAGAAGCGCATCTTGGCATAGGTCGCGTCGTCGAACTGCTCGCGCAGTTCCAGCTGCATGTCGCTCTGCTTCAATTCGTCGCGGGAGTAGACGATGACCTTTCGCGGGCTCGACAGCTTCAGGACCGTCTCGATGAACCGTCGGCCGAAAGACCCGGTGCCGCCGGTGACCAGGATCACCTTGCCGTCGAGATCCAGGGATTTCGGAGAGAAACGGCTCATGATCAGCCTCCTGTCGCCCCCGCCGCGAAGATCCGCGAGGCGTGCGATTCGTGGTTAACGCCCCAATGTCGCGCGGAGGCGTAAAGAGGACGTCAACCACGTTGCGCTAAGCGTGGGCCATGCGTCGCGCCCTGACCCTTCTTCCGCTCATCCTTGCCAGCGCCCTGATGGTGTTGCCGGCTCCGGCCCTGGCCAATTCCGGCAAGAAGGAGGAGAAGGGCCCCGCCGTTACCTACTTTGCCCTGCAGCCCCTGACGGCGGTCGCCCTGCGGCGCGACGGCCGGCGCGGCGTCCTGACCCTGGAGGCCGGCATCGAGGCCAAGGATCCCAAGGTGATGGAGCGGGCCCAGCAGTCGCAGCCGCGTCTGCGCGCCGCCTTTGCCCAGGTACTGATGACCTATGCCGCCGGCATGCGCCGTGGCGACCCGCCGGATGTCGACTATCTGTCGCGCGAAATGCAGAAGACCGCCGACAGGGTGCTGGGCAAGCCGGGGGCCCGCGTCCTGATCGGCTCGGCGCTGATGAACTAGGCCGACTTCCCGCGCCGGGCGCGGAAGAAGCCCCGCAGCAGGTCGGCGCTCTCCTGCGCCAGCACCCCGCCGGTCACCGCCGGCCGCCAGTGGCAGGTCGGCTGGGCAAAGAACTGCGGTCCATGGACGACGGCACCACCCTTGGCATCCTCGGCCCCGAACACCACCCGGCCGATCCGGGCATGGCTGATCGCCCCGGCGCACATGGCGCAGGGTTCCAGGGTCACGACCAGGGTGAGGTCGGTCAGGCGATAGTTGCCCCGCTTCGCGGCCACCTGCCGCATCACGGCGATCTCGGCATGGGCCGTCGGGTCGTGGGCGGCGATCGGGCCATTGCCGGCCGTGCCCAGAACCTCGCCGGTCGCCGGATCCAGGATCACGGCCCCGACCGGGGTCTCGCCCGCTGCAGCGGCCGCTCGGGCGGCCTCCAGGGCCAGCCGCATCATGGCCTGGTCTTGATCGTCCTGAGGATCGGTGCGCATTTGCCCAAAAGCCCATCGTGAGATGCGCCCAGCCCCCCGAAGGAACGCGAATGACCAGCACGCCCCATGACCCCCTATACGATCCCGGCCAGGACGGCGACCTCGACGATCCGTCGACGGGCGAACGCGTGGCCAAGGCCCTGGCCCGCGCCGGTGTGGCCTCGCGCCGCGAGGTCGAGCGGCTGATCGAGGCCGGTCGTGTCGCCATCAATGGCAAGGTCCTGACCACGCCGGCCGTGAAGATCGGCCCCGGCGACTTTCTGACCGTGGACGGCAAGCTGGTGGCCGAGCGTGAGCCGACCCGGCTGTTCCGCTACAACAAGCCGACCGGCCTGATGACCACCCACAATGATCCCAAGGAACGCCCGACGGTGTTCCAGGCCCTGCCGCGCGAGCTTCCGCGCCTGATCTCGGTGGGCCGTCTGGACCTCAATTCCGAAGGCCTGCTGCTGCTGACCAATGACGGTGAGCTGTCGCGCAAGCTGGAGGCCCCGAACAATGGCTGGGTGCGCCGCTACCGGGTCCGCGCCTTCGGCAATACCGACCAGGCCCGCCTGGATCGCCTGAAGGACGGCGTCACCATCGAGGGCATCCGCTACGGCTCGATCGAGGCCCGGCTCGACAAGGCCCAGGACAAGGCCGGCGGCAAGAATGTCTGGATCACCATCGCCCTGACCGAGGGCAAGAACCGCGAAATCCGCCGGGTGCTCGAGCATCTCGACCTGAAGGTCAATCGCCTGATCCGCCTCTCCTACGGCCCCTTCGCCCTGGCAACCCTGATGCCGGGCCAGGTCGAGGAGGTCGGTCCCCGGGTGATCCGCGAACTGCTGGCCGGCCTGGTGGCCGAGGAAGACATGCCCACGGGCGACAAGCCACAGTTCATCGGCGTGGCCGATCCGCTGCACGCGCCGGGCACGCCCAAGGGCGGTGAGCTGCAGCGCCGGGCCATCAAGTCGGCCCCCCTGCCCAAGGTCGCCGAGCCGGGTGAGCGCACGGTCGAAAAGCCCGTCTACAAGCCGGGCTGGGCCAAGCCGAAGAAGAAGGTCGTGATCGCGGGGGCCAAGCCGGTCAAGCGCGCGCCCAAGTCGATCGAGACCAAGATGATCGGCCCCAAGCCCGATCACCTGGCACCGCGCGGGGCCAAGGGGGCGACGGCCGCCAAGTCGTTCGGGGCCAGGGCCGCTGGGGGCGTGGCGACAGCCAAGCCCTTCGACCGCGCCACGCCCAAGCCTTCCTCGGCCAAGCCCACCACAGCCAAGCCCCTCGCCGGCAAGCCAGACTGGCCCCGGTCTGCCGGCAAGCCGGCCGGGGCCAAGTCCGGTGGCAAGCCGACCCGCTCGGGTCCTGGCGGCTTTTCCGGCAAGCCCGGGCCGAAGGGACCGGCCAAGGGGCCCAAAACGCCACGCTAGCGGTCAGCACGTTCCGGCGGTGAGGCTGTTCAGGAGGTCGCCGGGCTGCTGCCGCCGAAGGCGCGGGTGATGGCCGGCCAGCGCACCACGGCCTCCGCCAGCAGGGCATAGCCGACCCCGAGGCCCAGGGCCCCGATCAGGGCGGCGGCCTGCAGGGGCTGCGCGGTCTCGGGCGTCAGGGACAGGGGCCGGATCAGCAGCAGGATGATGACGTTGTTGGCCGCATGGGCCCCGATTGCCAGTTCGATGCCGCCGGTGCGCAGGGTCATCCAGGTCAGGCCCGCGCCCATGGCCGCCCGGATCAGGAAGGCCCCGGGACTGGGGTCGAAATGGATGGCCGCGAACACCAGGCCGTTGACCGTCATCAGGATCAGCGGATTGCGGGTGAAGGCCCCGCACTGTTTCAGCAGCCAGCCCCGGAACACGACCTCCTCGGCGGCGGCGGCAATGACCAGAAGCGCGATGGCGAAGGCGACATAGGTCGCGCGGCCAAGGCTGGTGGAGGCCAGGTCCAGCACGGGCGGCCTCGGGGGCTCTGCACCCAGCAGCCCGGCGGCCAGGACAAGGACGATCATCACGGTTCCGACCATGACCAGCCCCGCCAGGATCAGGCGGGTACGGAGCAGCGGCGCTCCGGCGGCATAGAGACGGATGGGGCGGTGCATCAGACCGCCGGCGACGCCGATGAAGGCCAGGGCGGCGGCACCATTGGCACCCGCCAGCACCGACAGCAGGAAGAGCGAGGACATCCCCTCGGTGGTCGCCCTCTCCGGATCATCGAACACCGCAAACAGGGCCGCGGCCGTCGGCGCGCCGTCCAGTCCGCTGACCACGACCATGACGATCAGACAGGCCAGGGCCGCTCCCAGCAGGGCCGCGACGAAGCCGGCCAGCAATCCGACCGGCAGGGTCAGGGCCACCAGCCGCCCGTCACGATCACGCGGGGTCAGGTCCGCGAAGAACCGCGATTCCCGCATTGCCTCGAAGATCACGCCCATGGCCATTGCGTCGTCGACATCCCTGCTCCTGAAGCGACTAAGAAAGCGCCCGGGCAGGGTTGTAAAGGCGCCGACCTTGCCCTCCAGCGCGGACAACGGCACACATCGGTCGGAAGTTCAGGGGATGATCATGAGCGGCACTGATCCGGGCGAGGCGCACCTCCATCGACTGGTCCTGTTTTCGGACGCGGTCTTCGCCATCGCCATCACCCTGCTGGCCATTGAGATCCATCCCCCTGAGCACTGGAACGGCATTCCCCACCTGCTGTCTCTGATGGCGCCGAAACTGGCCGCCTACGCTGTCAGCTTCGCGGTGATCGGGATCTACTGGGTCAGCCATCGCCGGATCTTTTCACGCCTGGCCAGCGCCAATGGCATCCTCGACACCCTGAACTTCGTGGTGCTGGGCCTGGTGGCGTTGCTGCCGCTGGCCACTGAACTGCTGTGGGAACAGGTCGGCGGCCAGGCCTATCCCGTCTATGTAGCGCTGGTTGGGGCCATCGGCCTGGCCTTGGCCGCGACCTGGGGCTACGCGGCCTTTATCGGCAAGCTGGCCAAACCGGTGCCCTGGCCCGAGGCTGTCTTCATTCTGGAGCGGGTTGCTGTTCTGCCGGGCCTGATGTGCGGGCTGTCGTTCTTCAGCATCATCTATCCCTGGGGCTGGGCACTGATGGCGGCCCTGGTGGGCGGGTTCTCCCTGCTGGGGCGCTGGATCTCGCGCCTTGCGGCATCGCCGGCACCGGACACCACGACCTGATGCGTATCGTTTCCGGCCAGTATCGCGGCAAGGCCATCATCGCCCCGCCCGGCGACGCCACCCGCCCCACCTCCGACCGCGCGCGCCAGGCGGTGTTCAACATCCTGGAGCACGCCGCCTGGGCCCCGGAGCTGCATGGGGCCCGGGTCCTCGACCTCTTCGCCGGTTCGGGGGGCCTGGGGCTGGAGGCCCTGTCGCGCGGCGCGGCCTTCTGCCTGTTTGTCGAGACGGCCGACCCGGCCCGGGGCGCGATCCGTGAGAATATCGACGCCATGGGGCTGTTTGGCGTCAGCCGGGTGCATCGCCGCGACGCCACAGACCTTGGCCTGCCGCCGTCCAGCGCCGGCGCGCCGTTCGATATCGCCTTCCTCGACCCGCCCTATGCCAAGGGCCTGGGTGAGAAGGCCCTGGCGCAGTTGCTGGCCCATGGCTGGCTCAAGCCGGGCGCGATCGTGATGTTCGAGCGCGGTCGTGACGAGCCCGAGCCCAGCCTTCCCGGCTACACGGTTCTGGACAGCCGGGACTATGGTGCCGCCCGTGTCCTGTTCCTGCGGTTGACCTGAAGACGGCTCTGCCCCGCCCGGCCCGGGGCCCGGCGGACCTGTCTCAAACTGCGCCAGGTCCTGCGCCTTGGCCTCAGGTCCTAGTAGACGATCCCGAGACTGCTGAGGCCAATGGCCGCCACCACGAAGGCCGCAATGGCAAACAGTTCATAGCGCTTGAAGAAGGGCTTGGTCGGCGTACGCATGTGTCAGGATCCCCCGTCCCAATTTGGCTCGTTGCGACAAGAGGCCCGCAAGGTCCAGGCCATGGACGGGGCGGGATTCACGGCTGTTTTCCCGGCCAGACCAGAAAGCCCTGGGCGTCGCGACCGGCCACCCGGTACTCGACGCGATGCGAGGGGCCGGGACTGTAGCGGGTCTCCTGCCGCTCGATCGCCCCGTAGCCAGAGCCGTAGTCGCTAGCGTAGCCGCTGCTGTAGCTGTAGCGGCTGGCCTCATAGGCCTCTGTGTACTGGGATGAGGCGGTTTCGACCTCGAGCGGCTGCCCGCCATAGCCATAGCCATAGCCGTAGCCAGCGCCATAACTAGCGCCATAGTCAGAGCCATAACCAGCGCCATAGCCACCAAGGCCGGAGGCCTGGCTGCCGGGCTCGCATTCGACGCGCTCCCAGCGAGAGGCCCCGCCCGGTCCCGTCATGCGGCGGATCACGCACTGGCCCGGCTGAATGTTGGGCGGCAGCTGTTCGGCCTCCGGCGGCAGGCCCGGCCGCACCAGGGGCGGTCCGCCGCTCAGCCCGTGACCTGGCCCTCCCGCCATGGCGGTGCCGGCGGACAGAAGACTCGCTGCGGCGAGACAGAGAGACAGGCGGGGCAAGGTCATGAAACGGCTCCTGAGCCGTTAGGAAAGCATTAAGGAACATGAACGGCCTGCGGGTTCACCTGCTGGGCGAGCAGGGAGTCGCGGGCGGGGACCCTTGCCTCCCGCCAAGCTGCGCCCTACCGTCGATCAAACGGTTGTTTGAGGGCGGTATGGCGATCGAGGCGGTGATCTGGGACTTTGGCGGGGTGTTCACGACCTCGCCCTTCGAGGCCTTCCGGCGCTATGAAGCCGAACGCGGTCTGCCCGGCGATTTCATCCGCACGGTCAATGCCACCGATCCCGACACCAATGCCTGGGCCCGGTTCGAGCGGTCCGAGATCGATGCAGCCCAGTTCGACCCCCTGTTCCTGGACGAGGCCACGCGCCTGGGCCACGCGGTGCGCGGTGCCGACGTCCTGCCCCTGCTGTACGGCGATCTGCGCCCCCGGGTGCTGGCGGCGATGCGGGCCTGCAAGGCCCGGTTCAAGGTCGGCTGTATCACCAACAATGTCTCGGCCGGACACGGGGCGGGCATGGCCTCGTCCGAGGACAAGGCCGCCGCCGTCAGCGCGATCATGAGTGACTTCGAGGTGGTGATCGAAAGTTCCAAGGCCGGGGTCAGAAAGCCCGATCCGCGCATCTATCTGATGATGTGCGAGGCCCTGAACGTCGCGCCGGAACACTGCGTCTATCTCGACGACCTGGGGGTCAACTGCAAGCCGGCGGCCGCCCTCGGCATGACCGCGATCAAGGTCTCCAGCGAAGATCAGCTGCTCGCCGACCTTGCGAAGGTGACCGGATTGGCGTTCTGAAGAGGGATCATCCCCTTCGCGTCAGGACCTGCCATGTCACGCCCCAAGATCGGTGCCGCCGCCGCTGTTGCACAGCTTTCGGGCTGGAGCGCCGCGCCGGACAAGGACGCCATCACCAAGACCTTCAAGTTCGCCGATTTCAACGCGGCCTTCGGCTTCATGACCCGGGTGGCCCTGATGGCCGACAAGCTCGATCACCACCCTGAATGGTTCAATGTCTACAACCGTGTCGAGGTGTTGCTGACCACCCATGACGCCGACGGGGTGACGGCGCTGGACCTCACCCTCGCGACGTTCATGGACGCGGCGGCTGGGTAGGACAAAACCGGGTCGGATCAGGTTCCCGGTCGGGACCAAAAATCCAGCCGTCACCCGAAGCCGGACCTTCGACCATTGGTCCGGGGGCGAATGTCGGACTAGGAGGCGGGGCTGGCTTGCGGGGGCAGGTCGGCGATGATGTCCGTGCTCATCCGCATCATGCCGTCCGGCTGACGCTTGAAGATCCCGACCCAGTTGCCGATCTCAACGAACGGCTGCTTCGTCTCGGGGTTCGTGAAACTGAACCTATAGGTCGCATGATAGACGGCCAGATCGCCAGATGCCGCGACATCGACAGTCTCGTCCGACACCTCCAGCTTGACGTCCGGCAGCGCCAGTTGCGCCTGCAGCGCCGCCTGAGCGGCTGCCATGCCGACCACGTTCGGCTCACCGTGGAAGAAGGTCTTGATATCGGGTGCCAGGATGCTTGCCGCCTTGGCCTGGTCGCGGGACGCATAGGCATCGACCTGTGCACGGATCGCGGCCTTGACCTCAGCGGCGACGGCTTCCGAAGACGGCGGGGTCGGGGCAGGGGCCGGGGTCGGAGTTTGGGCACTGCATCCTGCCACGGCGATCACCGCGAAGCAGACCAAGGGCACGCTCACAAATCTCTTAGATTTCATCCTGATGGCCCTAACTGCATGCAAAGAAGGTCTGAGTATCTGTTCGCAAAACAGTGATGTCCGCAATGGGTCGAGATGGGCCCGTCGCTCAGCCTCCGAATGCGGATCGTCAGATCGGCTCCAGCGCCACGATCGTTTCCCCCTTCCGCCTCCGCCCCTTCCGGTTCAAACTAATGTTTGAAACATTCGGGAGGACGCCAAATGGCGCAGAACACGGGCCGGGTCGCCGGCAAGAAGGCTTTCATCACCGGTGGAGCCCAGGGTCTGGGCGCGGCGGCGGGGCGGATGCTGGCCAGCCAGGGCGCCAAGGTCAGCCTGGCCGACATCAACCTGGCGGGCGCCCAGGCGGTCGCTGACGAGATCAATGCCGCCCACGGGGCCGGCACGGCTTTCGCCTTCGAGCTGGACGTCACCCAGGAAGACGAATGGATCGCCGTGCTTGAGAAAGCCACCGAGGCCATGGGCGGCCTGTCGGTGCTGGTCAACAATGCCGGAATCGGCGGCGACGGCCCGATCGAGAGCCTGGATTTCGCCCTCTGGAAGAAGGTGATGTCGGTCAATGTCGACTCGGTCTTTCTCGGTGCCAAGCACGCCCTGACCCATATGCGGGCCCATCAGCCCGGCTCGATCATCAATCTCTCGTCGATCGCCGGTCTGATCGCCAACGGCAATTCCCCGGCCTACAACGCCTCCAAGGCGGCGGTCTGGCTGCTGTCCAAGAACATCGCGCTCTACTGCGCCAAGATGAAGCTGGATATCCGCTCCAACTCGATCCATCCGACCTTCATCGACACCCCGATCCTCGACGGCTTCACGGCGCGGTTCGGAAAGGAAGAGGCCCACGCCAAGCTGGCGCGGCAGGTGCCCCTCGGCCGGATCGGCGAGCCCAACGACATCGCCAATGCCGTGCTCTATCTGGCCAGCGACGAGAGCAAGTTCATGACCGGGGCCGAGATCAAGGTCGACGGCGGCATCTCGGCGATGTGATTTAGAAGGGCCAGATCCTCCCCCTTTGGGGGAGGTGGCCCGCAGGGCCGGAGGGGGCTAGCTGAGCCTAGGCCGAGATGGCCCCCTCAGTCGGCTTTGCCGACAGCTCCCCCAGTTGGGGAGCATCCACCCTTCGACTACCGCGGTGCGCGCTTGGCCAGGATGCGCTGCAGGGTCCGGCGGTGCATGTTCAGACGGCGCGCCGTCTCCGAGACATTGTGTCCGCACATCTCATAGACCCGCTGGATATGCTCCCACCGCACGCGGTCGGCGCTCATCGGGTTTTCCGGCGGGGCAGGGGCGGCGTCCTTGGCGGCCAGCAGGGCGCGGGCCACATCGTCGGCGTCGGCCGGCTTGGAGAGGTAGTCGACCACCCCGGCCTTCACGGCCGCGACGGCGGTGGCGATATTGCCATAGCCGGTCAGCATGATGATCTTGGCATCGGGTCGGGCTTCGCGCACCGCCTCGACCACCTTCAGACCGGTGCCGTCCTCCAGCCGCATGTCGAGCACCGCATGGGCCGGGGCCTCGACCCGCAGCACCGCCAGGGCCTCGGCCACCGAGGCGGCGAGGGTCACCACAAACCCGCGCTGCTCCAGGGCGCGGCCCAGGCGCGTGCGCAGGGGCGCGTCGTCGTCGAGCAGCAGTAGCGTCTTGTCGGGCAGGGCCGCGACCAGCTCACTGATATCCGCCATGAATTCAGCGCCTCCCCGCGCCTAGACCCAGCCGTGTACACTCACAAGTTATCATGTCGTCCTTCCGGGCCAGGCTTCAAGCCCCCGTGTAACCAGGGGCTTCAAGTGCTGACCTCGGCCAACGCGCCGAGACCACCGCCCCGCCGCGCCGACCATTGCGAAAATCCACCGTCGCCCCGGTCCGTTCGAGCAGGGTCTTGGCGATGAAAAAGCCCAGGCCCATGCCGATATGGCCCGTACGCGAGCCCTCGGCCCCCGGCCTTGTGGTGACATAGGGTTCGCCCAGCTTGGCCAGCACCTCGGCGGTAAAGCCCGGCCCGTCGTCGCGAACCTCGATGACCACCGAGCGCTGGTCGAAGCGGGCGATGACCAGCACCTCCGCCCGGGCGAAGTCGACGGCGTTTTCGACGATCGAGGTCATGGCGTGGATCACTTCCGGCCGCCGCCAGATGTCGGGGGCGGTTTCCCCTGACGGCCCATTGACCACGGCCTCGACGCGGACCCCGTGCACCAGGTGCGGCTCGATCACGTCCTGGACCAGCTGCACCAGGCTCATCCGTTCGTGCACGGCGTCCTGGGCTTCGGGCATTTCGGTCAGGCGCTGCAGGATCTCGCGACAGCGGGCCGCCTGACCGATCATCAGTTCGGCATCCTCGCGCGTCTGGTCATCCGGCGCATTGCGGGCCATTTCGCGGGCCACGACCGAGATGGTGGCCAGGGGCGTACCGAGCTCATGGGCGGCGGCCGCAGCCAGGGCCCCGAGGGCCGACAGCCGCTGTTCGCGGGCCAGCACCGTCTCGGTGACATTGAGGGCCAGTTCCATCCGGGCGGACTCGCTGGCCGCCTGCCAGGCATAGGCCCCGGTGATGATAATCCCGAGTATCCGGGCCGCCACCATGGCGAACAGCACCGATGGCGGGGGGGGCGGCATGGCCGGGGTCCCCGCCAGGGTCGGCATGGGCATGTGAAAAAAGGCGAGGGCGATTTGGCAGCCTATGGCCAGCAGGGCCAGGCCGAGGGCGAAACGGGCCGGCAGGGTGGCCGCCGCCAGGGTCACCGGCGCAATCAGCAACAGGCAGAAGACGTTCTGCGCGCCCCCGGTCAAATAGAGCAGGCCGGTCATCTGCAGGATGTCGAAGGCGATCTGGGCCGTGGCCTCGCCTTCGCGGGCCATTCTCTGGCCGGTCGAGGCCAGGCCCAGCAGGACATTGAGCCAGGCCGACAGGGCGACCAGCGAGAAACACAGGGCCCAGGGGGCCTGCAGCTTCAGCACAAGCGCGCCGAACAGCAGGGCGGCGGTCTGACCGGCGATGGCCAGCCAGCGCTGGGTCAGCAGGGAGCGTACACGAAGGCGGCCGCGACGCAGCCCGGGTGCGGCCCAGGACCAGTCGTCGTCTTGCGCCGGATCTTCACCCGGCTTATCGAGCCCGTTCGACCGCTGGTCGCTGGGCGTTCTCGCGAACGACACGTCAGCCATACTGCAGGATTGTCCAGATTTTCGCGTCTGGCGAGAGCCAAAGGAAAGATGCCCATGCCTCGTCACCGTATTGTCCTGATCCTGGCCTGTGTTGTCGGGGCGATCTTCGCCACCGGCCTGGCCTTCCGGGCGGGCATGTTCAAGTCGGCCGAGGGACCTGCGGCGGTCGGCGGTCCGTTCGCGCTGGTGGACCAGAACGGGGCCCCGGCGACGGAAAAGGTGCTGAAAGGCCAGTGGAACGCTGTGTTCTTCGGCTTTACCTATTGCCCTGACGTCTGCCCCGGCACGCTGCAGGGCCTGGCGGCGGCCACCGACCTGCTCGGCCCGAAGAAGGCCGAGAATCTGCAGATCGTCTTTATTTCGGTCGATCCGGGCCGCGACGACGTGAAGCAGATGAAAGCCTATCTGTCGGCCGACTATGTGCCCAAAACGACCCTGGGCCTGACGGGCACGCCCCAGCAGGTGGCGGCGGCCGCCCGGGCCTATCGGGTCTATTATGCCAAGGTCGGTGACGGCCCCGGCTATACCATCGACCATTCGACCGCGATCTATCTGATGGACCCCAAGGGCCGCTTCAGGACGGTGATCCCCTACAGCCTGCCACCGGAAGACATTGCCCGCCGGATCAATGACGCCATGCGCGAGGGCTGATCGGGGCCCGGCCGGTGCTCCGCGCGGAACAGCGGGGCGGCGGCCTGTTTCTTCGGTGGACTTTGTTAGGTTTCGGCGTGCTATGCTGCGGCGCAATATATCGGATGCGCCATGCTCTACGCCCTTCATGAAGCGGCCTATTATGCCTCGTCTCCCCTGCGCGAAGCGGCCCGCGTCGCGCGTGACTTCTGGGGCTCGCCGCTAAACCCCGTCTCCGCCACGGATCTTGGTCGCCGGATGCACGCCGGTGCCGACCTGTTCACCAACATCACCCGCCGCTACGGCAAGCCGGCCTGGAACATCAACACCGTCAAGGTCGGCCAGGTCGACGTGCGGGTGCGTCCCACCGTGGTCTGGGAAAGCCCCTGGGCCCGGGTCGTGCAGTTCGACCGCGACATGGCTGACATGCGCCGGGCCGGGAAGTTCAGCCTCGACCCCGCCGTGCTGATCGTCGCGCCCCTGTCGGGCCACTATGCCACCCTGCTGCGCGGCACGGTCGAGGCCTTCCTGCCCGACCATGCGGTGTTCATCGTCGACTGGACCAATGCCCGCGAAGTTTCGATGCTCGAGGGGCGTTTCGACTTCCACGACTATATCGATCACATCATCCAGATGCTGGCCGTGCTGGGTCCGCGTCCCAATGTCGTGGCCGTCTGTCAGCCCGGCCCGCCGGTCCTGGCCGCCGCCGCCCTGATGGCCGAGGACAATCACCCCTCACGCCCGGCCAGCATGACCTTCATGGGCTCGCCGATCGATGCGCGCCTGTCGCCGACCGTGACCAACAACCTGGCGGAGGAAAAGCCCTTCACCTGGTTCCAGTCGAACATGATCTACACCGTGCCGCCGCCCTATGTCGGGGCCGGCCGGCGCGTCTATCCGGGCTTCGTGCAACTGGCCAGCTTCATGAGCATGAATGCCCAGAAGCACCAGGACGCCCATCGCCGCTACTTCCAGGACCTGGTCAAGGGCGACGGCGACGGTGCCGACAAGCACCTGGAATTCTATGACGAGTACCTGTCGGTCCTCGACCTGACCGAGGAATTCTACCTCCAGACCATCGACATCGTCTTCCAGCAGCACCTGCTGCCCAAGGGCGAACTGATGCATCACGGACGGCGGGTGCGGCCCGACCTGATCACCGATATCGGCCTGATGACGGTCGAGGGCGAGAACGATGACATCTCGGGCATCGGCCAGACCCAGGCCGCCCATGGCCTGACCCCCAACCTGCCCGCCGAGATGAAGACCGACTATGTCCAGCCGGGCGTCGGCCACTATGGCGTCTTCAACGGTCGGCGGTTCCGCGAGGAGATCTATCCGCGGGTCCGCTCGTTCATCCGCAAGAGCGATCCCAACTTCGGCGACGAGATCTAGCGCGCCCGCACGGGCGTCAGCCTTGCGCCGGCGCGACTCCGGCGCGATGTAGGGCCCATGGCTTTGTTCACGGCGGCGCAGCGCTTTTCCGACGGAGACCGGCTGGACGTGGCCGGTTGCCCCGTGCGGCTGAAGGTCGACGGCCGGGCGCGGCGGGTGTCGCTGCGGGTCGATCGCACTAAATCCGAAGTGGTGGCCCTGGCCCCCAGCCCGCGACGTCTGAACGAGGCCGTGGCCTTCGCCCACGAAAAATCCGCCTGGATCGCGGGTCAGCTGGCCGCCCTGCCGGGACAGACCCGGATCGCGCCGGGCGGAACCCTGCGACTCCACGGTGAGGCCTATCGTCTCGAGGTCGGACCCGGCCGGGCCCGCATCGACGGCGACCGTCTTGTCGCGCCCGATGACGCCAACTGGGGGCTGAAGATCCTGCGTCTGGCCAAGCGCGAGGCCCTCACGGTCCTGACCGAGCGCACGGCCCTCCATGCCGAGGCCCTCGGCCGGCCGATGCCGACCGTGGCCGTGGCCGATCCCAAGGCGCGCTGGGGCTCCTGCCGCCCGGCCCGGCCGGGAACGCCGGCGGCGATTCGCTACAGCTGGCGGCTGATCCTGGCCCCGGCGGCGGTGGCCGACTATGTCGTGGCCCATGAATGCGCCCACCTGATTGAGGCCAATCACGGTCCGAAATTCTGGGCCCTGTGCGAGCGGCTGGTCGGGGATCCCGCGCCGCACCGCGCCTGGCTGCGGGCCCATGCCGCCACGCTGCACGCCCTGTCGGCCTGACGTCATCCCGGCCCGGCGCGACCGGCCGGGATGACGGTCGCGGGCTCTTATTGCTCCAGCATGACTTCGGCGATCTGCACCGCGTTCAGGGCCGCCCCCTTGCGCAGGTTGTCGCCGCTGACGAACAGGGCGAGGCCGTGGGCCACGGTCGGATCGGGGCGAATGCGACCGACAAAGACCGGGTCCTGACCCGTGGCGGCCAGCGGGTTGGGCACATCGTCCAGCACCACGCCCGGCGCGGTGGCCAGCAGGGCCGTGGCCTGCTCGACCGACAGCGGCCGCTCGAACTCGGCATTGATCGACAGGGAGTGGCCGGTGAAGACCGGCACCCGCACGCAGGTGGCCGAGACCGGCAGGCCCGGGATCTCGAGGATCTTGCGGGTCTCGTCGCGCAGCTTCAGCTCTTCCTCGGTATAGCCGTCCTCGGCCAGCACATAGTTCAGCGGCACGACATTGAAGGCCAGGGGCACGACCCACTTCTCGGGGGCGGGCAGGGGCGCGGCCTCGGGGCTCAAGGCCAGGCCTGCGAGATCACCGCGCGACCCGGCGGCCAGCTGCCTGGCCAGCACCTCGATGCCGGCCACGCCGCCGCCGGAGGCGGCCTGATAGGTGCTGACCGTCAGGCGCTTGAGGCCGGCGGCCTCATGCAGCGGCTTCAGGGCCGGCATGGCGGCCATGGTGGTGCAGTTGGGATTGGCGACAATGCCCTTGGGGATATGGTTCAGGGCGTGCGGATTGACCTCCGACACCACCAGCGGCACCTCGGGATTGCTGCGCCAGGCCGAGGAGTTGTCGATCACGATCGCCCCGGCCGCGGCGGCCTTGGGGGCCAGTTCGCGCGAGGTGTCGCCGCCGGCCGAGAAGAACACCAGGTCGAGGCCCGTGAAGTCGGCGGTTTCGGCGTTCTCGACGGTGATCTCGCGGCCCTGGAACGCGATCTTGGTCCCCGCCGAACGGGGCGAGGCGAACAGGCGCAGGGAAGCCAGCGGGAAGTTCCGCTCCGCCAGCAGCTCGCGCATCATGCCGCCGACCAGACCGGTGGCGCCGACGACGCCGACATGCGGCGGATTGGAACGGGAAAACTTGAAGCTCACGGGGGTACGTCTCCTGGAAAGGGCGGAGGCGCGGGGGAGTTTCAGGATCTCTGGAAGATGAGAGCCGCCCCGCGCATCGGCGGGGCTGAGTTCGGGATGCGGACTAGATCGCGCACAGACCCGAAGACGCCCCACCGAAGCGGGTCGTTTTTGGGGTCATAATAGTGGTCGCGGCGATGTGCATCGGCGGGGTTTCTAGCGGTGAAGGTGGGCGGCGTAAAGGGCTGGGTTTGGGGGAGGGGCGCCCCTTCCTCCGCTCTCCCCGGCGAAAGCCGGGGCCCAGATCGAACCCGCTGACCTCGAAGCGTTTGCGGGGCTGAAGGCGCGAACACCCCGGCCGCTCCGGCTGAATCTGGGCCCCGGCCTTCGCCGGGGAGAGCGGTGGTTTTGAGTTCGCGTGTGGCTGTCCTTCTCCCCAGAGAAGGAGCCCTCCCTAAATCTCACGGCGAGACGATCATCTCCTCTCAAGACCGCCCGCGTCGGCGAGGCCGCGCCTTAGACCCTTGCTGGCGAGCCTGCTCTGGCGCCTGACCGTGTCAAGGACGACGCTCCGCGTCGCCGCGACGCGGCCGCCGGAGGCGGTCCTTGACACGGTCAGGCGCCAGAGCTCCGATCCACTAAGGGTTTAAGGCGTGGCCGGATCCGGGGCGGATGGCGGGGGCGACGAGGACGGTTCTCTGACACTCGCCGTCTGAGCTAGAGTGAGCTGATGAACGATCTCGAAAATGCCTCCTCGGATCTGTTGTCTCTGGAAACTATCGTCGATGGAGCCACGCGCAACGCTCTTGCGCTTCGTCTCGCTGAGGCAAAGGCCGCTGGGGTCGATGAGGTGCTCGTACGCCTGATCCAACGGCCGGATCTAGTCAAAAATCGGGGTACGTTAGTCCACGCGCTTCGACACTACGACTGTGCGCCGCATGTAGCTTTGCTGGTCGATTTAGTTGTCTCGGGGGGCTTCGAGGTGGCCCACGAGGCCTTAGAGGCTATTGAAACAATTGAGCATGTGGAGGGTGACGGCGTGCACGCTGCGTTTGAGAAGGTCGAGTGCGTTCTGAAGGCTAACGACATCGAGGGCTGGCGAAAGCCTCTGTTGGACGACCTATTCGAGAAGTTTGACTGAGTAGCGGTCCGAAAGCGGAATCTAGCCGTGCGCGCCCCCTAACCCGCCTGCTGCCCCAACCGCTCCCACCCGTCAAAAAACGGAAACCGCTCCGCCCAGAACGCCGCGAGCCGAGGATCGGCGTCCACCCGCCGGACCACCTCCGCCATCTTCGGCGCGACCTCGTAGAACCGCACGCGCCGAGGCCCCCAGCGGCTGACGACTGCGACGTAGAGGTCCAGCACGGTCATCTGGTCGCCCAGCAGGTAGCGGCCCGGCTCAAGCTGGCGCTCCATCATCGCCCAGCAGTCGAGGATGCGCTCGGCGGTGGCGGCCTTGACCCGGGCCTGCATCTCGGGGTCGTCGCCGACCAGGCGCGAGGGATCATCGCGCACCCAGAACAGGCTGTAGATCGAGGCCGGGATGAAGGTCATCCAGCGCAGGAACTGCGCGCGGAGCGGTGAATCCAACGCCGGGGACAGGCCGGTCTGCGGGTGGCGGTCGGCCAGCCAGATCAGGATGGCGGCGCTTTCGGTGATCGTCTCGCCCGTCGGGGTGACCAGGGCCGGGATCTGCTTCAGCGGGTTGACCACGGCCACCTTGGCCTGCTCGGCCTCGCCTTCCCAGGTCGGCGCCTCTATGACCGCATAGGGCTGCCCCAGCAGGGTCAAAGTAGCTTCGACCGGCACGGAACCCGAGCCAAGCGCGCCGTAGATGGTGTATGCTGCGTTAACCATCGATTAGTAATCTACCCACAACATGTTGTGTGCTGCGACCAACTGACCACTAGATGAACCTGTTGGCTGCGGTACGAAGAGAGCCTAACTCGTCCGTCCGATTCGTGTCCGCCCGTCCCTGGAGCCGCTGCCGATGTCCGCCAAGCTTATCACCCTTCCTGGCCTCCTGACGCCCTCGGCAGCCTACAAGCCCTTCCGTTATCCGTGGGCTCACGAGTTCTGGAAGAAGCAGCAGCAGGTCCACTGGATGCCCGAAGAGGTGCCGCTGGGCGAGGACCTCAAGGACTGGGCCGTCAAGCTCAATGACAAGGAACGGAACCTGCTGACGCAGATCTTCCGCTTCTTCACCCAGGCCGATATCGAGGTCGCCGACAACTACATGGAACGCTACGGCCGGGTCTTCAAACCCACCGAAGTGAAGATGATGCTGTCGTCGTTCGCCAATATGGAGACCATCCATATTGCGGCCTACGCCCTGCTGCTCGAGACCATCGGCATGCCGGAAAGCGAGTTCGGGGCCTTCCTCGAATATGAGGCCATGCGCGACAAGCACGACTTCATGCAGAAGTTCGGCGTCGAGACCAATGCCGACATCGCCCGCACCCTGGCCATGTTCGGTGGCTTCACCGAGGGCCTGCAGCTGTTCGCCAGCTTCGCGATGCTGATGAACTTCCCGCGCTTCAACAAGATGAAGGGCATGGGCCAGATCGTCTCGTGGTCGATCCGCGACGAGAGCCTGCACTGCGAAGGCATCATCAAGCTCTACCACGCCTTCAACGCCGAGACCGGCGCGGTGACCAAGGCCGTGGCCGACGACATCGTCGACTGCTGCAAGACCGTGGTGGCCCTGGAGGACAAGTTCATCGACCTGGCCTTCGAGGCCGGCGAGGTCCAGGGCATGACCCCGGAAGACATCAAGAGCTATATCCGCTTCATCGCCGACTGGCGCCTGCGCCAGCTGCAGCTGCCGGAAGTCTACGGCATCAAGGAAAACCCGCTGCCCTGGCTACAGAGCCTGCTCAGCGGTGTTGAGCACGCCAACTTCTTCGAAGCCCGCGCCACGGAGTATTCCAAGGCCGCGACCCGTGGCCAGTGGCACGGCGGCGAGGGCGTCTGGTCCAGCTTCGACCAGCTGATGGCCAAGCGCGCGGAGCATTCGCTCCCGGCGGAATGATCTGACGAGCCTTCTCCCCCTGCGGGAGAAGAGCCTGCCCCGGCGAAGGTCGGGGCGACCCTCTCCCGCAACGGGAGAGGGCTTTGTTTTGACGGGAGGTCTCCATGACCAGCCTTGCCCTGATCGGCCCCGGTGCGGTCGGCGGTACGGTGGCCGCCTGGCTGGCCCAGAACCCGGCCCTGTCAGTGACGGTCTGCGCGCGGACGCCGTTCGAGGGGCTGGAGATCGAGACGCCCGGCGGCCTGATTTCGGCCAGTCCCGTCGTGCTGACCGATCCGGCAGCGGCCCATCCTGTCGACTGGGTGCTCATCGCCACCAAGACCTATGACACCGCCTCGGCCGAGGCCTGGCTGGACGCCCTGGTCGGTCCGGAGACCCGGCTGATGGTGCTGCGCAACGGGGTTGAGCATGTCGCGCCGTTCCTGGCGCGCCTGCCGGCGGCCCGCATTGTCCCGGCGGTGGTCGACATTCCCGCCGAGCGCCGCGCCCCGGGCCGGATCCTGCAGCGCCGCGATGGTTCGATCCTGACGCCCGATGACGCGGCCGGCCGGGACGCCGCCGCCCTCTTTGCCCATACCCCCATCGCCGTCTCGACAACGCCGGATTTCACCACGGCGGCCTGGACCAAGCTGGCCCTCAACTGCGCGGGGGCGGTCAATGCCCTGATCCTCAAGCCCTCGGGCGTGGCCCATGACGAGGGGGTGGCCGAGGTCATGCGCACCCTGGTGGCCGAGTGCGTGGCCGTGGGCCGGGCCGAAGGCGCTGACCTGGGCGATGACCTGGCGGATGCGGTCGTGGCCGGCTATCGCGCCGCGGCCCCGGACGGGATCAATTCCCTGCATGCCGACCGCCTGGCCGGCCGGCCTATGGAGCTGGACGCCCGTAACGGGGTGATCGTCCGGCGCGGAGCCGCCCATGGCATTGCCACCCCGGCCAATGCCATGGTTGTGGCCCTGATCCTGGCGGCTGCGGCCTAGAGCGTTTTCCGATAGGTGTGAAACGGTTATCGGATCGAAAAACGCTCCAAACTTTTGATCTAGAGCCCTCGTCCTTCGACACGCTCAGGACGAGGTATTTGCGTCCGGAGGTCGGGCCTAGGGCCTGTCCTTCTTGGGGATCGCGGCGATTTCCTCGGGCGTCAGCTTGGTGATGGTCTTGGCGCGGATCGGCATGTCGATGCCGAAGCCGTCCGAGACGCGCAGGTCCAGGTCGATCGGTGTGCAGATCCGGTCGCTGCCGCGCACGACGCTGACCAGATGGGTGCCCGGCGAGCGCAGCTGGTTGGAGCCGTGGGCCAGGTCGAGACGATAGACGTCCCTGTTGCGGATCTTCATGTAGAGCACGTCGCGGCTGGGCGAGCTCCAGCCATGCCAGTCCGACAGCGAGAAACAGGGCGGGCGGGGCTTGGCGGCGGGGGCCTGGGCCTGGGCCTGGGCTGCGCCGGCGACAGCAGAGACGAGGGCGAAGCCGGCCACGGCCGCGGTCCGCGCAAGGAAGGTGAGCTTGGTCATCGATCCTGTCCTTATGGCCCCCTGGTGCCAGATTGGTCCGGTGCGCGCGCAAGTCAATGGCGCGCCGGCCTCAGGGCTTGGCGCGGCGACGCTGGTGACGGCCGGGAAGGTGGGTCTCGCCGATGGCGGCCTGAGCCGCCGCGTCCAGCTGTTGCAGGCTGGAGACCGGCAGGCTGATGGAAAATCCGGGTGACAACAGGATCCGGGCGTCCAGATCGCCGACCTGGCAGATCTGGGCCGGTTCATGGCTGACCAGGGCCAGATGGGCGGCCGGCGAGCGGATATGCCGGACCGGATGGCTCAGATCGATGCGGTAATAGTCGGTCAGGCGCACGCGCAGCAGAAGGGTTTGATCGCCGAGGGCGGACCAGTCGCGGACCTCGCGGCTGTCGAAACAGGCGCGTTCGGCGGCCTGGCCCGGTCCGGCCTGCAAGGCGAGGGCGGCGATCCCGAGCAGTCCGGCGATCAGGCGGCGCGACAGGGGCAGAGCTCCGGCGGGAGGGAGCTCCGCAAGGGGTGAACCTCTCCCGCCGTCCATGAAGGCATCAGGCCTTGGCGGCCTTCGCGGCCTTGGCCTCGTCTTCGGGCATGTCGTCCAGCTCGCCCTCCCACTTGGCGACCACGGCGGCGGCGACGCTGTTGCCGACGACATTGGTGGCCGAGCGGCCCATGTCGAGCAGGTGGTCAACGCCGAGGACGAGGGCGATCCAGGCTTCCGGCAGGCCGAAATAGGTCAGGGTGGCCATGATCACGACCAGCGAGGCGCGCGGCACGCCGGCAATCCCCTTGGAGGTCACCATCAGCAGCAGCAGCATGAAGATCTGCTGCTCGACGGTCAGATGCACGCCATGGGCCTGCATGATGAACATGGTGGCAAAGGTGCAATAGAGCATCGAGCCGTCGAGATTGAACGAATAGCCCAGGGGCAGGACGAACGAGACGATCCGGCGGCGCACGCCCACCTTGGGCAGGCTGTCGAGAATGCGCGGATAGGCGGCTTCCGAAGAGGCCGTCGAGAAGGCCAGCAGGACCGGGTCGCGGATCACGCCGAACAGCGGGAAGACCCGCTTGCCCAGCACCACGGCCGCAGCGATGAACAGCAGGGCCCAGAGCACGCCCATGGTGGCATAGAAGCCGAGGACAAACTTGCCGTAGGTGGCCAGCATGCCCAGGCCCTGGGTGGCGATGGTCGAGGCCAGGGCCGCGAAGATGGCCAGGGGGGCCAGCTTCATGACGAAGCCCGTGACCTTCAGCATGATCTGGGCGGCCTGTTCGACCAGTTCCAGAACCTGCGGGGCCTTGTCGTCCAGGGCCGCCACGGCGGTACCCACGAACAGCGAGAAGACCACGATCTGCAGGATCTCGTTCTTGGCCATGGCGTCGAAGATCGAGGTCGGCACCAGGTGGGTGATGAAGCCCTTCAGGGTGAAGGCGTCGGTGCTGGCGGCGGTTTTGGTGCCGGCCACGTCCATATGCGCCATGTTCAGGCCCGCGCCGGGATCCAGCAGGTGAACCATCAGCAGGCCGAGAAGCAGCGACACAGCCGAGGCCCCGATGAACCAGGTCATGGTCTTGGCACCGATCCGGCCCACGGCGGCGGCGTCTTCCATATGGGCAACGCCGGCCACCAGGGTCGTGAAGACCAGGGGCGCAATGATCATCTTGATCAGGCGCAGGAAGATGTCGGTGATCATCGACAGGTTGTCGGCCGCGGCCTTGGCACCGGCCGGATCGAGGTACTGGTTGCAGACCCAGCCCACGGAGACCCCGAGGATCATCGATGCGATGATCAGAAAGGCAAAACGCTTGTTCATGACACTCCCCTGGGCCGCCCCCGGCATTAGCAGTCTTTTTGGCCCTGACCGATCCGACGAAGCACGGGCATGAACCCGCCATGGCCGGCCCTGATCTTGAGCCTGTCTGCCCTTGTGGCCGACAGGCGCGGGTTCGTCCATGCCCTTCGCACGGGAAGTGGCGACCGAACGGCCTAAGGCTGAGCAGCGGTGGGATGTCGCCCGGTGGCGATGCAGGCGGCGGCCAAAGCCGCCTGGCGTTGCGCCCTGGCCAGGCACCCTGCTCCGCGATCCGGACCCCGGGCCGTCCAGGGTGGGGCGAAAATAGCGGGGTTCGGCTGAGGGGCGTCACCCCGGTCAGCCTGTCAGAAAGGAGGCTGGGCCCAGCCCCGCCTCAGACACGGCGCTGCGGCTCAAGTAATAGAATTATTATTTAGCGGGGGCGGCGTCTCGCCAAGGTCACAAAACATCGCTATAAGGCGCCATGTCGAACCAAGAAAAAGCCATCGCTGTCGTCGAACAGCTGAACCAAGAATACGAGCGCGCCGTGGGCGCCCTCCGCACCGCCCTCAAGGCCTATCTCGAAACCGGTGCGCGGCCTGATCCCGCCCAGCGTTTCGACGGGACCTTCGCCTATCCCGAACTGCGGCTGATCTATGATCCCGAGGCCCTGCCGCCCAAGCTGGCCCGCTCCTATGCGCGCGTCAGCCGTCCCGGCGTCTATGCGACCACGGTGACCAAGCCGGCCCAGTTCAGGGACTATCTGGTCGAGCAGTTGACCCTGCTGATGAACGACTTCGACGTCGAGATCGAGGTCGACCGGTCGGGCCAGGAAATCCCCTATCCCTATGTCCTGGATGCCAGCATCGACCTCAACCAGGCCGATGTGCGGTCAGAGGATATTGCCCGCTTCTTCCCGACCACGGACCTGGCCTTCATCGGCGACGAGATCGCTGACGGCGTCTGGGACGCAGCCCTGGAAGAGACCCGGCCCCTGGCCCTGTTCGATGGCCTGCGCACCGATTTCTCCCTGGCCCGTCTGCGGCACTATACCGGGGCCCCGGCCGAGGACGTGCAGCAGTTCATCCTGTTCACCAACTATCACCGCTATGTCGATGAATTCGTCCGCTGGGGCATCGAACAGCTGGGCCAGCCGGGCACGCCCTATACCGGCCTGTCCTGTTCGGGCGGCCTGACCATCACGGCCAATACGGTCAATCCGGAACTGGCGGTGGCCGAGTCGACCTGGCGCAAGCACCAGATGCCGGCCTACCACCTGATGGCGCCGGGCGGCACGGGGATCACCCTGGTCAATATCGGCGTCGGCCCGTCCAACGCCAAGACCATCTGCGACCACCTGGCGGTGCTGCGTCCGCAAGCCTGGCTGATGATCGGCCACTGCGGCGGCCTGCGCGACACCCAGACCATCGGCGACTATGTGCTGGCCCACGCCTATCTGCGCGACGACCATGTGCTGGACGCCGTCCTGCCGCCGGAAATCCCGGTGCCCTCGATCGCCGAGGTGCAGCGCGCCCTCTATGACGCCTCCAAGGCCATCAGCGGCGACAGCGGCGACCAGCTGAAGAAGCGCCTGCGCACCGGCACCGTGGTCACCACCGACGACCGCAACTGGGAGCTCCGCCACAGCCTGTCGGCCCTGCGCTTCAACCAGAGCCGCGCGGTCGCCATCGACATGGAGAGCGCCACCATCGCCGCCCAGGGCTATCGCTTCCGGGTGCCTTACGGGACGCTGCTCTGCGTGTCCGACAAGCCGCTGCACGGCGAGATCAAGCTGCCGGGCCAGGCCAATGCCTTCTATGAGCGGGCGATCAGCCAGCACCTGCAGATCGGCATCCTGACCTGCAAGCTGCTGCTCGAGGAAGGCGCCAACCTGCATTCCCGCAAGCTGCGGGCCTTCGACGAGCCGCCGTTCAGGTAGGGGAATCCGGGGGCCATCACTTGCCCCCACCTGACCTGCTTCGCAGGTCGTCCGCCCCCGGAGGGGGCAGATGAGATCGTCTTCCCCCTCTGGGGGAGGACGGCTGCGAAGCAGCCAGGAGGGGGCGAGTGGCTCCTAAGCCTCCTCCACCCAGGCCTTGATCAGCTGATGGGCGATTGCCAGGGCCGGCGGGGCGAAGGTGCCTTCCAGCTCGCCCCGGATCAGGGCCCCGGCCTCTTCCTTGGTAAACCAGCGCACCTCTTCCAGTTCGGTCTGGTCGGGCCGGGCCTCTGCACTGTCGACCTGGGCGATCAGGCCCATCATCAGGGATGACGGCCAGGGCCAGGGCTGGCTGGAATGGTAGCGCACGCTGGTGGCCGTCAGCCCGGCCTCTTCCATCAGCTCGCGGGCGCAGGCCTCCTCGATGGTCTCGCCCGGCTCGAGGAAGCCCGCCAGGGCCGAGAACATGCCGGCCGGCCACATCGCCTGGCGACCCAGCAGGCACTTGTCCTCATGCACCGCCAGCATGATCGCCACCGGATCGGTGCGCGGGAAATGTTCGGCCTTGCAGGCGGGGCAGACGCGCTTCCAGCCCCCGTCACCGACCTCGGAGGCCTGGCCGCAGGCGCTGCACCAGCGGTGGCGGCGACGCCATTCGAACATCGAGCGGGCCGTGGCCAGTATGCCGGCATCGGCCGGTGGCATCGAGGCGGCGATGCCGCGCAGCTCCTCGAACCGGCCCAGCCCCTGCAGGGGGCCCTCGGCCGGATCGGCCGGGCCGTCCAGATCGACCGCGAACACCGCCAGATCCTTCCAGAGCCCCAGGAACAGCAGCTTCTCGGTCCCGGCCGCCAGTTCCTGGGCCATGTCGGCGCGCAGATAGGCGATCTGGACGCCCGTCGGCTTGCCATCCTCGCCCAGGTTGTCCTCGACCAGGGGCTTGCCGTTCCAGATGGCCACGGCCAGGGAGGCGGGGTCGGCCAGCTTTTCGGCCAGCCAGGCGGCATCGCCGCGCCGCTCGCTGGAACGGTCCAGGGGATTGCCGGCGAAGGTGTTGGTGATGATCGAAAGAGCCATGTCCTGTCTCTAACCCAGCGAGGAAGAGTCGTCACGACGTCGCACGGACTTGCATCGTCGGTCATGAGTCGCGATATAGGCCTCGGAGATCGGTGACGGGCGGAGCCCTCGCCAAACTGGTCAGGGCCGAGAGGCAGCAGCCACAACGAGCCAAGCTTCGGGTCGTCCGCCGGTCTCCACCTTTTCTCCTAAAACTGTCAGCAGATGCCCGCCGCGCGCGCGCGAGCCTTTTGCTGGGCGCTCCGGCGCTCTACACTGACGGCCATGGCCGACCACGACGACCTCCAGACTGATTCCGCACCGCCGTGGGACGATGAACCCGCCGAGCGTGACGAGAACACGGCCGACATTTTCGGCGCGGCCCCGGCTGTGGTCGCCCCGCCGGTGGTCCAGCCCTCGCCGGAGCTGGTCCATGACGACGCCGGCGCGGCCTATACCGTCCTGGCCCGCAAGTACCGGCCGCGCAATTTCGAGGACCTGATCGGCCAGGAGGCCATGGTCCGGACCCTGGCCAATGCCTTTTCCAGCGGCCGTATCGCCCATGCCTTCATGCTGACCGGCGTGCGCGGGGTGGGCAAGACCACGACCGCCCGTCTGCTGGCCCGCGCCCTGAACTACGAGACCGAGACGGTCCACCAGCCCTCGGTCGACCTGACGGTCGACGGCCGTCACTGCAAGTCGATCATCGAAGGCCGGCACATGGACGTGCTGGAGCTGGACGCCGCCAGCCGCACCAAGGTCGACGAGATGCGCGAGCTGCTGGACGGGGTGCGCTACGCCCCGGTCGAGGCGCGCTACAAGGTCTACATCATCGACGAAGTGCACATGCTGTCGACGGCGGCGTTCAACGCCCTGCTGAAGACGCTGGAAGAGCCTCCGCCGCACGCCAAGTTCATCTTCGCCACCACCGAGATCCGCAAGGTGCCGGTGACCATCCTGTCGCGCACCCAGCGCTTTGACCTGCGCCGGGTCGAGCCTGATGTGCTGGTCAAGCACTTCGACCGGATCGCGGCCAAGGAGGGCGCGCGGGTCGATGCCGACGGCCTGGCCCTGATTGCCCGTGCCGCCGAGGGATCGGTGCGCGACGGCCTGTCCCTGCTCGACCAGGCCATTGTCCAGGCCGAGCGCGGCGCGACGGTCTCGGCCGCCGTGGTCCGGGACATGCTGGGCCTGGCCGATCGCGGTCAGACCATCGCTCTGTTCGAGTCCGTGATGGGCGGCAAGCCGGCGGAGGCCCTCGAAGGCTTCCGTGCCCTGTGGGGTTTCGGGGCTGACCCGGCGGTGGTCATGCTCGACCTGCTCGACCATTGCCACGGGGCGGCGGTGGCCAAGGCGCTGGGGCCCGACGCCCTGACCCTGCCCAAGGAACAGGCCGCGCGCCTGGCTGCTATCGGGGCCCATACCTCGGCCGGCACGCTGTCGCGGCTCTGGCAGATGCTGCTCAAGGCCCATGACGAGGTGCGCCGCGCGCCCGACGCCATGGCCGCCGCAGAAATGGCCCTGATCCGGCTGTGCTATGCCGCCGACCTGCCCGGTCCGGAGGAAGCCCTCAAGGCCCTGCGGGACGGCAATGCACCCGGCGGCCTCGGCGGCGGCGGTGGCGGGTCTGCGGGTGGCGGCGGGTCCGGCGGCGGCGTCAGCGCCCAGATGGTCTCCATGGCCTCACCGGCCGCCCAGGCCCTGCCGGTCCTGGCCTCGTTCGACGATGTCCTGGCCCTGATCGCCGCCAAGCGCGACATCGGCCTGAGGCTGGATGTCGAACAGTTCGTGCGCCCGATCAGTTTCCGGCCCGGTGCCATCACCTATGAGCCCGCGCCCGGCGCGCCCGGCAATCTGGCCGGACGTCTGGTTCGCGCGCTGAAGGAATGGACCGGCCAGCCCTGGCTGGTGGCGGCCGAGGGCGGCGGCGGGGCCGAGAGCCTGCTGGAGCGCCAGAAGCGCGAAGACCGCGAGGCCCTGGCCGAAATCAAGGCCGATCCTTTCGTGGCCTCGCTGCTGGCGGCCTTCCCCGGTGCCGAACTGGAGGTTCGCAAGATCCCCGGCCCCAGCCTTGCACCGAGCGAGCCGGACGAACTCGAGGACTAAGAGTCACTGCAAGCGGCACCGGTTTCCCGGTACGGCGTCGCTTCGCTCCTGGACCGGGAATGACGGAATTGACGGCATGAAAGACCTCGGCGGCCTGATGAAGCAGGCTCAGGAGATGCAGCAGAAACTGGCCGATGCCCAGGCGCGCCTGGCCGAGACCCTGGTCGAGGGCACCTCGGGCGGCGGCATGGTCACCGTCACCCTCAAGGGCACGGGCGAACTGGCCCGGGTGGTGCTTGACGAGAGCCTGGTCGAGCCGGGCGAGGGCGAGGTCATTGCCGACCTGATCGTCGCCGCCCATGCCGATGCCAAGAAGAAGCTCGACGCCAAACAGGCCCAGATGATGCAGGAGGCCGCCGGACCCATGGCCGGCATGATGGGCGGTCTGCCGGGCATGAAGTTCTAGGCCAGGGAGCCGCCATCCTCGTCCTTCGACAAGCTCGGGATGAGGATGTCTACTGAGTCAAGAATCGCCCTCATCCTGAGCTCGTCGAAGGACGAGGGCGACACCTCACCTTAGCAAGAGACCTGATGGCCGCCTCCGCCGGACCCGAGATCGAGCGCCTGATCGCCCTGCTGTCCAAGCTGCCGGGGCTGGGGCCGCGGTCTGGCCGGCGGGCGGCCCTGGCCCTGCTCAAGAAGCGCGACACCCTGCTGGCCCCGCTGACGGCGGCCATGGTCGATGCCCAGGCCAAGGTGCGGACCTGCACTGTGTGTGGCTCGCTGGATACCACCGAGCCCTGCGCGGTCTGCAGCGACGAGACCCGCGACGGACGGCTGATCTGCGTCGTCGAGGAGGTTGGCTCGCTGTGGGCCATGGAGCGCGGCGGCCAGTTCAAGGGCCGCTATCATGTGCTGGGCGGTCTGCTTTCGGCCCTGGACGGGATTGGACCCGAGGCGCTGCGGATCGCCGAGTTGCTGGCGCGGGTGACCGGAGGCGAGGTGGCGGAGGTCATCCTGGCCCTGCCGGCCACGGTCGACGGCCAGACCACGGCCCACTATCTGGCGGACCGGCTGGCGGCGGCCTCGAATGTTTCGGTGACGATGCTGGCGCGCGGCGTTCCGGTCGGGGGCGACCTGGACTGGCTGGATGACGGCACGATCGCCCAGGCCCTCAGGGCCCGCCGACCGGCCTGAGGTCTAGAAGAGGGCGCGGAAGGCGAAGGCCAGGCCGACCCAGAAGGCCAGACAAACGCCGATCAGGGCGATGCGGCCCCAGGCCAGGCGCGGAGCGGCGACGCGGGGAGCGGCGGAGACGGACGGCGAATGCTCGACGCTGATATAGGCCATGGCTTCCTCCATGCCCCCGTTCCGGAGGCTTGATGCTTGGGCATCCGACCTCACGCAACGCCCTGATCCTTTAACAAGTCCCTACCGCGCGCACGGCGGGCGGTGCGTCAAACCGTCCCATCCTGGCGGGTTTAGCCGGCGTTCGGCCCCTGATTCACGAGTCGCCCAAATGGAGAAATCCTGTGTGTGGTAAACACGCGTCGAGCGAACCAGGCTCCCAGGCGGCAAGCCGTTGCTTGTTAAACGCATTGTCGCGTGATCTTCTCCCGCCAACTGGGGGAGGCGGGGGCAAAACGACCATGGCGGCTGCTCCGACCCCTTATCACGTCAAGGTTAGTGCATGAATATCGTCATCGCCCTGGGCATACTGGTCACGCTCGTGACCGGCATTCCCGTGCTTATCCAGCTTCTCCGAGAGCATCCCAAAGGACTGCTTATCCTGTTCTTTGCCGAAATGTGGGAGCGTTTCTCCTACTATGGCATGCGCGCCATCCTGATCTTCTATCTGACGCAGCACTTCCTGTTCGATCCCAAGGCCGCTTCGGCCCATTATGGTTCCTACACTTCGCTGGTCTATCTGCTGCCCCTGATCGGCGGCTTCCTGGCCGACAAGTATCTGGGCACCCGCAAGGCAGTGGCGTTCGGCGCGATTCTTCTGGTCGCCGGCCACCTGACCATGGCGATCGAGGGCAAGCCCGCCGTCCAGACCCTGACCTATCAGGGCGCGACCTATGACTTCCAGGCCGAGGGCCGGGGTCAGGAACTGGTCGCCAAGCTGGTGGTCGACGGCAAGCCCTATGACGTGGCCGCCACCAAGGCCGGTGATTTCGAGGTCAAGGGCCTGCCCGCCAATGCCCCCCTGCCCAGCGTCCTGCCCAAGGCGGACTACAAGCTGGACGTCAAGGATCGCGATCCGACCTATCTGAACATCTTCTGGCTAGCCCTGTCGCTGATCATTGTCGGCGTCGGTTTCCTCAAGCCCAATATCTCGACCATCGTCGGCCAGCTCTATCCCCAGGGCGATCCGCGCCGCGACCCGGGCTTCACCCTTTACTATTACGGCATCAATCTCGGCTCGTTCTGGGCCTCGATCCTGTGCGGCCTGCTGGGCGTCACGGTCGGCTGGTGGGCGGGCTTCGGCCTGGCCGGCATCGGCATGCTGGCCGGCTTCATCGTCTTCGTACTGGGCAAGCCCCTGCTGATGGGCAAGGGCGAGCCGCCGGAACCCAAGGTCCTGAAGACCAAGGTGGTGGGCCCGATCGATCGCGAGATGCTGATCTATATCCTGTCGCTGATCGGCGTGGCCGGCGTCTTCTATCTGGTGCAGCGCAACCCCGTGGTCGGTGCGGCCCTGATCGCCGGCATCGTCGCCTCGCTGGGCTATATCGTCTGGTTCATGTTCGCCAAGTGCGGCAAGGAAGAGCGCGAGCGCCTGGCCCTGGCCGTATTCCTGATCTTCGGCGCTGTGGTGTTCTGGACCCTGTTTGAACAGGCCGGGTCGTCGCTCAGCCTGTTTGCGGCCACCAATGTCCAGCTCGACCTGGTCAAGGCACCGGTCCAGTGGTTCGGCGGCGCGGTCACCCTGGCCACGCCTGACCAGCTGGTTGCGGCCGGGATCGACAAGGCCTCGACCTTCTGGGTCAATACCAGCTTCAACGCCCCGCAGACCCAGGCTCTGAACGCCGGCTGGATCCTGATCTTCGCCCCGGTCTTTGCCTTCCTCTGGACTTGGCTGGGCAAGCGCGGCCGGGATCTGAACCCCGTCGTCAAGTTCGGCCTGGCCCTGTTGCAGGTCGGGGCCGGCTTCCTGCTGCTGCAGGTCGGGGCCACCTTCGCCGACGGCGCCTTCCGCATGCCCCTGGTGTTCCTGGTGGTCATGTACATGCTGCACACCACCGGTGAGCTCTGCATGTCGCCGGTCGGCCTGTCGCAGATGACCAAGCTGTCGCCGCCGACCGTCGTGTCCTTCATGATGGCCGTCTGGTTCCTGGCCGTGGCCATCGCCCAGTATGTCGGCGGCATCATCGCCGGCCTGACCACCACCGAGACGGTGGGTGGCCAGGTTCTGGACCCCGCTGCGGCCCTGGCCACCTCGCTGCAGGTGTTCAATGTCATCGGCCTGGTCTCGATCGGCATCGGGATCCTGTTCCTGATCCTGTCGCCCTGGCTCAAGAAGTGGTCGCACGGCTCGGACGACACCGACGCCCCGACGACGGCCCACTAGTCGTCAGGCACCAGAAACGACAAAGGCCCCGGAGCGATCCGGGGCCTTTTTTGGTTGGGGGCTCGAGGGGGGCGGACCCACCCATAGGCCTGTCTTCCCGAGGGCCTAAACCGCCGTACCGCCCACGGTCAGGCCGGTGATCTTCAGGGAGGGCTGGCCGACGCCGACCGGCACGCCCTGGCCGGACTTGCCGCAGACACCGATGCCGGGATCGAAGTCGAAGTCGTGGCCGATCATGGTCACCCGGGTCAGGGCGCTGGGGCCGTCGCCGATCAGGGTGGCCCCCTTGACCGGAGCAGTGATCTTGCCGTCCTCGACCAGATAGGCCTCGGTGCACTGGAAGACGAACTTGCCGTTGGTGATGTCGACCTGGCCGCCGCCGAAATTGGCGCAGTAGAGGCCGCGCTTCATCGAGGCGATCATCTCGGCCGGATCGTCGTTGCCGGCCAGCATGCCGGTATTGGTCATGCGTGGCATCGGCATGTGGGCATAGGACTGGCGGCGGCCGTTGCCGGTGGCCTCCATGCCCATCAATCGGGCGCTCATCCGGTCGTGCATATAACCCACCAGGATACCGTCCTCGATCAGGATGGTGCGTTCGGTCGGGGTGCCTTCGTCGTCGATGGTCAGGGAGCCGCGTCGGCCGGGCAGAGAGCCGTCGTCAAAGACGGTGACGCCCTTGGCCGCGACGCGTTCGCCGATGCGGCCGGAGAAGGCCGAAATGCCCTTGCGGTTGAAATCGCCTTCCAGGCCATGGCCGACGGCTTCGTGCAGCAGCACACCGTTCCAGCCCGACCCCAGGACCACGTCCATCTCGCCGGCCGGGCAGGGGACAGCGTCGAGATTGACCAGGGCCATCCGCAGGGCCTCGTCGACCTGGCCCTGCCACTTGTCGGGGCTGATCCAGGCGGCGAAACCGGCGCGGCCACCGGCCCCGGCCGACCCGCTCTCGCGCTTGCCGTCCTTCTCGACCGTGACCTGGACATTGACCCGGACCAGGGGGCGGACGTCGCGGACCAGCTTGCCGTCGGCGCGGAGGATCTCGACCACCCGCCGTTCGCCGGCCAGTGAGGCCATGACCTGGACGACGCGCGGATCGCGGGCCCGGGCGAAGGCGTCGATTTCCTGTAGCAGGGCAACCTTGTCTGAAAAGGCGGGCGAGGCGAGGGGGTCGTCCTCGCCATACAGCCGTTCATTGGTCGAGCGGGGGCCCTCGGCGCTGACGCCGGCATAGCCGCGCTTGGCCAGGCTGGCCGAGGCGGCGGCCCGGCCGAGGGCGGCCTCGGAGATCTCGGCGGCATGGGCGTAGCCGGCGGTCTCGCCGGCCACGACGCGCAGGCCGAAGCCCTCGCCCGAATCATAGGAGGCACTTTTCAGGCGACCGTCATCAAAAACGAAGGCCTCGCTCTCGGAGCGTTCGAGGAACAGCTCGCCGTCATCGGCCCCGGCCAGGGCCTCGCCCAGGATCCTGCGGGCCTGGTCGGGATCGACGCCGGCGGCGTCGAGCAGGGAAGGGGCGTTGAGAAGCGAGGCGGGGATCGGAGCGTTCATGCCCCTATAGCTAGGCGCTTGCAGCGCTTTCGTCACCCCGCCCCTTTGGTCTTGGCCGTTACTCGTAGTCGTGCTGCACGGTGCCCGAGCCGCTGGTATTGGCCGTGAGGCTGGCCGGCTGGGCCTGCAGGCTGACATCGCCGCTGCCCGACAGGGCTATGGTGACGACGTTTTTCGCCGTGACCACGGCATTGCCGCTGCCCGAGATCATCAGGTCGGCATTCTTGGCGGCCAGGTCGTCCAGTTGGGCTTCGCCCGATCCGGCCGAGGTCAGGGACAGGACCGCGACCTTGCCCTCGGCGGAGACATCGCCGCTGCCATTGATCGCCAGGCTCAGGGTCGGCTGGTCAAAGGCCTGGATCTCGAGATCGCCGGACCCGTCCAGCTTGATCTGGCTGATGTTTGGCGCGGTGACGACGATCCTGGTCTGGTCGGCATAGCTGTGAACGCGGATGCCGTTGCGGTCGATGGTCAGGCTGTCGGCGTTCAGGTTGCCGTCACCGTCCGCCAGACTGATCCGGCCGGCATCGACCCGCAGGCGGTCGACGACGGCGGCAGGACCGCTGACCTCGATCCGGGCGACCGGGCCCTGGACATAGGTGACGTCGATCGGCAGGTCGAGGGTCAGGGTGTCACCGGTCCAGGCCAGCTGTCGGGAGACGATCGGTGAGGCCTGCTTGCCGACCGAGCCCAGATGACGGCTATGGATCTGCCCTCTGTCTTGGCTGTCGAACGGAATGGTCCAGCCGTCCTTCAGGATGACGGGTCCGGCCAGGGCGGCGACGCCGGCGGCGCTGCCGAGCATCAGCACAAAGCTGGCCCCGCCGATGATGAGCGCATTACGGATCATGACGGGCCCCTCAGCCTTGATTGTTGATGGCCGGCTTCAGCAGCCGGAAGTGCAGGCGGCCGAACCAGACCACTGCGTTGAAGATGCCAACCGTGGCGATGGTCAGCAGCGAGCCCAGGAAGGTCGCGCCGGCCATCAGGGCCACACCGGCCAGGAAGGCGGTCATGGGGCCGCCCGGAGGTGCCGCCAGCGGACCCATGGCGAAGACGAAGCCGCCCGAGACGAACAGGGCCACCACAGCGACCAGGAAGCCGAACAGGGCCGCAAGAACGCCCATCAGCATCGGCAGCAGGAACATGATGTCGATGGCACCCAGGCCGATCAGGGCAATGATCGCTGCCCCGGCCGCAGCCGGATTCTTGGTCTCCTCCCAGCGCCGGAGCCCGGCATCGGCACGCAGTTCGCGGGCCAGACGGTCGGGATCGCCGAGGGCGGCGGCTGCGTCCGACTCGCTGCGGCCTTCGGCCATGGCGTCGGCGAAGTGGGCCTCATGATCGGCGACGATGTCGGCGATCGTGGTGGCGGGCAGGCCGGCCAGGCCCCGGCGCAGCCGGGTCATGAACTCGAGACGGGTCATGCGGCAGCTCCCAGTATGTCTTCGACGGCCGTGGTGAAGGCGGCCCATTCGGCCTTCTGCTGCGTGAAGCTGGCGCGGCCAGCCGAGGTCAGGCGGTAATATTTACGCGGCGGGCCGCTCTGGGATTCGACCAGATAGGTCTCCACCAGCCCGTCCGACTGCATGCGGCGCATCAGCGGATAGATTGTTCCCTCCCCCATATCGATGTCCTTCGCGAGCTTGCTGGCAATCTCATAGGCATAGCTGTCGGCGCGTGAGAGCAGGGCCAGCACGCAGAGCGCCAGCACGCCCTTCTTCAGTTGAATTTCAATGGCTTCCGGCACGTTGTCCTCGCCGCGGTTGATGCACTCTTCTATCGCACGGTACTGATCGGTACAAGGTACCTGTCAATGAATGTTACGTAATGAACCGGAGCGCCGGGAGCGGCCTTTTTGAAACTGGTTCGCAGCTGGGAACCCAAACCGTTGTGCCGACGGGTTTGGCGGGGGTTTGAGGCGCTTGGCAACCGCTGGCGATGCGCGTATGCAGCCAACAGAATGGTCAGTTGGGCGGGCGCGACCGCGACTCTCTCTATCGAGTCGATTGCGCGATACCGCGAGCCTGACTGTAATGTGCATGTCGGCGCGGCGTGACGTTGATCAAGGTCAAATGATCGACGGCAGGTCGCCGCTGAAACGGGCCGTGAGGAATATGAAGGCGCAATTTCAGGGGATTCGGCGGATTTTGACGGGCGCTGGCGCCCTCGCCGCCACGATGATGTTCGCGGGGCAAGCCCTTGCTGACGATCTGATGGGCCAGCCGACGCCGGGGGCGATCGACCTCCAGCCGGCCGCCTCGTCGCTCAAGCACGATGCGATCTGGTTCCACAATGTGATCCTGATGCCGATCATCACGGTCATCACCTTGTTTGTGCTGGCGCTGATCATCTGGATCGCGATCCGCTATAACAAGAAGGCCAACCCGGTCCCGGCCAAGTTCAGCCACAACACCACCATCGAGATCATCTGGACGGTCGTTCCGGTGATCATCCTGATGGTGATCGCGATCTTCTCGTTCCGGCTGCTGTTCGCCTATAACGACATGCCCAAGCCGTACATGACCGTAAAGGCCACCGGCTATCAGTGGTACTGGGGTTATGAGTATCCCGACCAGAAGATCAGCGAAATCATCTCGGTCGGCCTCTCGGAAGCCGATTCCAAGGCCAAGGGCGTGCCCTATCGCCTGGCGGCCGACAACGCCCTGGTCGTGCCGGTCAATCAGGTGGTCCGCGTCCAGGTCACCGGTGCCGACGTGATCCACGCCTTCGCCCTGCCGGCCTTCGGCCTGAAGACCGACGCCATTCCCGGCCGCCTGAACGAAACCTGGTTCAAGGCCGAGAGGACCGGCGTCTTCTACGGCCAGTGCTCGGAGCTGTGCGGCGTCGACCACGCCTTCATGCCCATCGAGATCAAGGTCGTGACCCAGGCCGAGTTCGACGCCTGGGTGCAGTCCAAGACCGCTCCGCCGGCGGCCGCCCCCGTCGCTGACGCCGCCGCTCCGGCTGCCGCTGTCGCGACCCCGGCCGCCGCTCCCGCCACCGCCCCGGCCGCGGCTCCCGCCGCGCCGGCGGTTTAAGATACGATTGCAGGATTAGTCCGATGGCTCACGCCGCTGACACCCACCACGACGACGCCCACGGCGCCGACGACAAGCCGCCCTTCTTCCAGCGCTGGTTCTTCTCGACGAACCACAAGGACATCGGCACCCTCTACATCCTGTTCGCCATCATGGCGGGCCTGGTGGGCGGGGCCCTGTCGGGCCTGATCCGCTGGGAGCTGATGGAGCCGGGCATCCAGGTGTTCTCCGACACCGGCGTCCTGGCCCAGATGGGTCTGTTCAAGGGCAAGCACGGCTATAACGCCGTGGTCACCGCCCACGCGCTGATCATGATCTTCTTCATGGTCATGCCGGCGATGATCGGCGGATTCGGCAACTGGTTCGTTCCGATCATGATCGGCGCGCCGGACATGGCCTTCCCGCGGATGAACAACATCTCGTTCTGGCTGCTGATCGCTGCCTGGGTCCTGCTCTGCGTCTCGATGTTCGTCGACGGCGGTCCGGGCCACGGCTTCGGGGGTGGCTGGACCATCTATCCGCCGCTGTCGACCATCGGTCACAAGGGTCCGGCCATGGACCTGGCGATCCTGTCGCTCCACCTGGCCGGTGCCTCGTCGATCCTCGGCGCGATCAACTTCATCACCACCATCTTCAACATGCGCGCGCCGGGCATGACCCTGCACCGCATGCCGCTGTTCGCCTGGTCGGTGCTGATCACCGCCTTCCTGCTGCTGCTGTCGCTGCCCGTTCTGGCCGGCGCCATCACCATGCTGCTGACCGACCGTAACTTCGGCACCCACTTCTTCGATCCGGCCGCCGGCGGCGACCCCGTCATGTTCCAGCACCTGTTCTGGTTCTTCGGTCACCCGGAAGTGTACATCCTGATCCTGCCAGGCTTCGGCATCATCAGCCACATCGTCTCGACCTTCTCCAAGAAGCCGGTCTTTGGTTATCTGGCGATGGCCTATGCCATGGTCGCCATCGGCTTCGTCGGCTTCGTCGTGTGGGCGCACCACATGTACACTGTCGGCATGAGCATCAATCTGCGTGCCTATTTCGTGGCCGCCACGATGATCATCGCCGTTCCGACCGGCGTGAAGATCTTCTCCTGGATCGCCACGATGTGGGGCGGGTCGATCAGCTTCAAGACGCCCATGCTGTGGGCGATCGGCTTCATCTTCCTGTTCACGGTCGGCGGCGTCACCGGCGTCGTCCTGTCCAATGCCGGCATCGATTACAGCCTGCATGACACCTATTACGTCGTCGCCCACTTCCATTACGTGCTGTCGCTGGGCGCGGTGTTCGCCATCTTCGCCGGCTTCTTCTACTGGTTCGAGAAGATGTGGGGCGTGAAGTACAACGAGTTCCTGGGCTGCGTGCAGTTCTGGATCATGTTCGTCGGCGTCAACCTGATCTTCTTCCCGCAGCACTTCCTGGGCCTGCAGGGCATGCCGCGTCGCTATGTCGACTATCCGGACGCCTTCGCGAAGTGGAACTATGTCTCGACCGTCGGCTACCTGATCACGGTCGTTGGCGTGGTGGTCTTCCTGATCATCCTGATCGAGGCCGCTGTCCGTCGCCGCAAGGCCGAGGACAATCCGTGGGGCGAAGGTGCCACCACCCTGGAATGGACCCTGTCCTCACCGCCGCCGTTCCACCAGTTCAGCGAGCCGCCGGTGATCAAGGAAGACGATCACCACTGATCGCCGACCTGACGACAGACTGAAACGCGGGGGCGCGGTCTGGACCACTTAAGGGTCCGGGCCGCGCCCTTCGCCCATAAAGACCGCTATAAACAGACGCCGATGCCCAAAACCGCCGCCCTGACTCCAGAAACCGACCAGACGCCCACGGCCCCGGCCGCGGCGCGCTGGCAGGATTTCTTCCAGCTGCTGAAGCCCCGCGTCATGTCGCTGGTGGTCTTTACGGGCCTGACCGGCCTGCTGGCGGCGCGCGCGCCCGTGCATCCGGTTCTGGCCGCCGTAGCGGTGCTGTGCATCGCCGTAGGTGCCGGGGCCTCCGGGGCCCTGAACATGTGGTTCGACGCCGACATCGACAGGCTGATGCGCCGCACCCGCGGCCGCCCCGTACCCTCGGGCAAGGTGCGCGGCGACGATGCCGCGGCCCTGGGCGTGGTCCTGAGCCTGCTGTCGGTCATGCTGCTGGGCATGGCGGTCAACTGGCTGGCCGCCGGCCTGCTGGCCTTCACCATCGTCTTCTATGCCGTGGTCTACACCATGTGGCTCAAGCGCTGGACGCCGCAGAACATCGTCATCGGCGGCCTGGCCGGGGCTCTGCCCCCCGCCATCGGCTGGGCGGCCGCAACCGGCTCGGCCCCGCTCAATGCCTGGCTGATGGTCGCCATCATCTTCTTCTGGACCCCGCCCCACTTCTGGGCCCTGTCGCTGTACATCACCACCGACTATGCGAAGGCCGGTGTGCCGATGCTGCCGGTGGTCAAGGGTGCCAAGGCCACCCGCCTGCAGATCCTGATCTACAGCCTGATCCTGATCCCGATCTGCCTCTCGCCGGTCCTGACCGGCCTGGGCGGGCCGCTTTATCTGGCGGTCGCCGGCCTGGGCGGCGCGGTGTTCCTGCTGCTGGCTGTCCGCGTGTTCCTGAGCAAGGCCGGCGATGCGGCAGATCCGCGCGCCGCCGACCGCGACCTCTACGAGGTGACCGAAGACATGAAGGCCGCCGGTGCGAAGGCGGCCCGCAACCTGTTCGCCTTTTCGATCCTGTATCTGTTCGCCCTGTTCGCCGCCCTGCTGGGTGAGGCGGTCTTGGGCGTCAAAGCATTGGAGCTTCTGCGATGAACAAGCTTGTCGAGGACGATGCCGCGCGGGCCCGAAAAGGGCGCAATATCGCTCTGGGCCTGGGATTGCTGGCCTTTGTCATTCTGGTTTTTGTTGTCACTGTCGTGAAGCTTGGTGCCAATGTCGCAAACCGTCCCTTCTGATTCCGGCCAGACCCCGGCCCCCGCCAGGGCGCTCAAGTCGGTCAAGGACCTCACGGCCCGGCGCAATGCCCGTGTCGGCCTGCTGTGCGCAGCGGCCTTTTTCGGCATGGTCGGCGCGGCCTATGCCTCGGTGCCGCTCTACAAGCTGTTTTGCCAATTGACCGGCTTTGACGGCACGGTCCGCAAGGCGGATCTGGCCCCGACTCGCATCCTCGATCGCAAGGTCACCATCCGATTCGATTCCAACATCCGCGAACTGCCCTGGACCTTTTCGACCGAGCAGGTCAGCCAGCAGGTCCGGATCGGCGACACGGGCCTAGCCTTCTTCAAGGTCACCAATAACAGCGACCAGCCGATGACCGGCCGGGCCATCTACAATGTGGTCCCCGAACAGGCCGGGCCCTATTTCCAGAAGCTGGAGTGTTTTTGCTTTAGCAATCAGACGATTGCGGCCGGCCAGACGGTCGAATTCCCGGTCGTTTACTTCGTCGATCCCCAATATGCGGACGATCCGGAGACCAAGGGCAAGGGCGAGATCACGCTGTCCTACACCTTCTTCCCGGCGGTTCTCGACGATCCGAAGCAAAAACAGACGGCTTCGACGACGCCGCGCATCGTGCAACCCCTTGGCGGCGCGCCGTCTAGGGGGCTATAGCGTTTCATCAAGACGCGCGAGGGCGGGGGGACCGGCCATCGCGACCAGAGGGATATAAGGGTTAGCACCACCATGGCCCACGGCGCCGTCAAACACGACTACCACATCCTGCCACCCAGCCCGTGGCCCCTCGTGGGCTCGGTCGCCGCCACCGTCATGGCTCTCGGCCTGATCGGCTGGCTCAAGGGCGGCGTGCTCGGCATCGAAAAGGGCAACTGGGCGATCTTCGCCGCAGGCTTTGCCGGCATCCTCTACACCTTCTTCGGCTGGTGGTCGGATGTCGCCAAGGAAGCCAAGGCCGGCGATCACACCCCGGTCGTCTCGATCGGCCTCCGCTACGGCATGATCCTGTTCATCGCTTCGGAAGTGATGTTCTTCGTCGCCTGGTTCTGGATGTTCTTCGAGATGGCGCTCTTCCATGAGCACCGCACCCTCTCGTCCATCGAGGAAGTCCGCACCGCCTGGGCCGCCTGGCCGCCCGCCGGTGTCGAGACCGTCTCGCCCTGGCACCTGCCGCTGATCAACACCCTGACCCTGCTGCTGTCGGGCACGACCGTCACCTGGGCCCACCACGCCCTGCAGGTCGGCGACCGCAAGGGAGCCAAGTGGGGCCTGATCCTGACCATTCTGCTGGGGGCCCTGTTCACGGCCATCCAGGTCTATGAATATGCCCACATCAACCACGAGCAGCTGTTCTATTCGGAAGCGGCCGTGAACTCGGGCCTGTACGGCTCCACCTTCTTCCTGGCCACGGGCTTCCACGGTTTCCACGTGTTCGTCGGCACCCTGTTCCTGCTGGTCTGCCTGATCCGCCTGATGAACGGTGCCTTCACGCCCAAGCAGCACTTCGGCTTCGAAGCCGCCGCCTGGTACTGGCACTTCGTCGACGTGGTCTGGCTTTTCCTGTTTGCCTTCATCTACGTGATCTTCGGCGCCTCGGCGCACTAGGTCACACGCTTCGAGGGGGCCCGGAACGCCAGACGGTGTTCCGGGCCTTTTTCATTTCCGGGAGGCCGCATGGCCCAAGTGAACCCCTATCTCGCCGGCGCGACCGGGCACTGTCCCAAATGCGGCGAGGGCTTTCTGTTCGAGGGCTTCCTGAAGATCGCCCCGGCCTGCGAGGCCTGCGGTTTCGAGCTGGGCCGCCACGAGACCGGCGACGGGGCCTCGACCTTCATCATCCTGATTGGCGGCGGTGTCGGGGCCTTCGGGGCGCTGTTTTCGATGTTCGCCTGGCACTGGCCGATCTGGCTGCTGTTGCTCGTCTGGCTGCCGGTGACCCTGGGCCTCAGCCTGGGCCTGATGCGACCGGCCAAGGGCCTGATGGTCGCCGCCCAGGTCGCCAACAAGGCCTCTGAAGCGGGCCGTCGCGATGTCTGAGGTCCCTGCCGCTGCGAAGAAGGCCGGCTTTCCGTTCGGCCTGACGATCGCTGTTGCGATCAGCTTTGTCATTCTCTGCGGCCTCGGCGGCTGGCAGATCCAGCGCATGGCCTGGAAGGAAGACCTGCTGGCGCGGATCGAGACCCTGAAGACGGCCTCGCCGACCCCGATCGGACCCGTCCTGGCCGAAGCGGCCGGCGGCGGCAATGTGGCCTGGACGCGGGTCCAGGTCGACTGCCGCCCCCTGGCCCTGCCGGCCTTGCCCCTGGCCTATGGCGTCCGCGATGGCGACATGGTCTGGCGGGCCCAGGCCCTCTGCGGCCTGACGGGCGGGCCCTATGACCTGATCCTGATCGACCGCGGCGTCGTCCCCGCCCTGACCGGCCAGGTCAAGGCCCCGGAGCGCCGTTTCGGCGAGCCTGGCCAGGTAACGGGCATCCTGATCCCCCTGGCCCAGCTGGGCGGCGATCGGGCCCGGGCCGTGACCGGCCTAGCCGGTCAGAAGCCGGCCCCCCTGGCCCTGATGGCCGAGCGCGAAACCCCGGCTCCTGCTGACATTGTCCCGGCCCCGCTTCCGGCAGAAATTTCCAATCGGCACCTCGAATACGCCCTGACGTGGTTCGGTCTTGCCGTAACCCTGCTCTTTATCTATGCCGCCATGCTCTGGCGGAGACTGAGACCCTGATGCGCTACGTTTCGACCCGCGGCGAGGCCGCGCCGATCGGATTCCTCGATGCCGTGCTGGCGGGCCTGGCCCCGGACGGCGGCCTCTATGTCCCGTCAGAGTGGCCGAGCTTCACCAAGGCCGAGATCGCCGCCTTTGCCGGCCAACCCTATGCCAAGGTCGCCGCGGCCGTGATGGGCAAGTTCGTCGGCAATGACATCCCCGCCGAGACCCTCGCCGACATGTGCGAGGAGGCCTATGCCACCTTTGCCCACAGCGCCGTTACGCCCCTGAAGCAGCTGGGCCCCAACCGCTTCCTGCTGGAGCTGTTCCACGGTCCGACCCTGGCTTTCAAAGATGTTGCGATGCAGCTCTTGGGGCGGCTGTACGACTATGTGCTGGAGCGCCAGTCGCGCAAGATGACCATCATCTGCGCCACCTCGGGTGACACCGGCGGCGCGGCCGTCGAGGCCTTCCGGGGTCGCAAGAACGCCCGCATCGTTGCCCTGTTCCCCGAGGGCCGGATCAGCGAGGTCCAGCGCCGGTTCATGACCACGGCCACCGACGACAACGTGGCCTGCGTCTCGATCCTTGGCTCGTTCGACGATTGCCAGGCCATCGTCAAACAGGCCTTCCAGGATGACCAGTTCCGCCACGCGGTCGACCTGTCGGGCGTCAACTCGATCAACTGGGCGCGGATCGCGGCCCAGAGCGTCTATTATTTCACCGCCGCCGTGGCCCTGGGCGGACCGGAGCGGCCCGTGGCCTTTGTGGTGCCGACCGGCAATTTCGGCGACGCCTATGCCGCCTTCGTGGCCAGCAAGCTCGGTTTGCCGATAGCCCAGATCACCTGCGCCACCAATTCCAACGACATCCTGGCCCGAACCTTCGAGGAGGGCCGTTATGCCCGGGGCGCGGTGGCCGCCACCCAGAGCCCGGCCATGGATATCCAGGTCGCCTCCAATTTCGAGCGCCTCTATTTCGAAGCGGTGCGTCGTGACGGGGTCGAGACCGGCCGCGCCTTCCGCGGATTTGGCGACAGTGGCCTGATCGACATCCCGCCCAGCGCCTTTGCCCTGATGCGCGAGCTGTTCCGTGGCGCGGCGGTCAGCGAGGCCGACACCGCCAAGACCATGCTCTCGACTTTGAACGAGACCGGCGAGGTCATCGATCCTCATACCGCCGTGGGCGTGGCGGCAGCGGCCCGCGTCCAGCTGGACGACCCGACCATCCCGGTGGTGGTGCTGTCGACCGCCCATCCGGCCAAGTTCCCCGAGGCCGTGGCCGCCGCCTGCGGCCTGACCCCGGCCACGCCGCGGGCCACGCCGGACCTGTCGCAGAAGCCCGAACGTTTCGAGCGCCTGCCGGCCAGCGGCGAGACGGTAAAGGCCTTCGTTCGCACCTTCGCGGCCCAGGGCTAGCGCTTTGCCCTATTGGGCTGGGTTCTGCGCGAGCAGGCGCGCGATCTGTTCAGGCTCGATGTAGACGGGCGGACGCAGGCCGTAGTTGACCACAATCGGATGACCCGCGCCCGTCGCGAGCGCCTGACGGCCGGAGAGTGATAGCCAGGGCCATTCACTTTCGTTGTGCAGGCTTTGACGAAGACGAGCCTGGCTGGTGTAGACGACCATGGCATTGGGGCGTCCCGTTTCGATCGGCAATCTCAAGAAGGTCACTTTTGTTGGGTCAGCCTTCGTCTCTGCAACGCCTTCCCTAGTGGTCGGCAAATAGACCTTGGATGATAGTAGGGCGATCTCGAAGGCGCGTTCGGTCTCTTTTGAAGGTTCACGCGCGAGGGCGACCATGGCTTCTTCGAGATCATTCGCGGGCGCGATGAAGGGCTGCTCGGTCAGGATGATCGCGTTGAAGGCCATGCCGTAGCGTCGGCTCTCAGCATCTTTCATCCTCTCGGGCGGCTTCATGCGATAGTCGCCTCGCGCGATGGCTGCACGGGCGTCGCGACGAGCAACACTTTCAGGTCCGGCGCAGGCAGCGGTGAGGCCAGCCACCGCCAGAATCGCTATCAACGAACCCCGCATTACCGCTCCCCGAACAGCACCAGGACGCTAACGTCGTCTGCCTGCTTGTCTAGGTAGCATTGGCGAGACGTTGACCCCCCGCCCGGTCCCGCGTATCGCCGGAGGCTTCATGAACACCTCCGCATCCCTCCACACCCTCCCCAACGGCGTCCGGGTTGTCTGCGACCCGATGCCGGGCCTCGAAACCCTGGCCTTGACCGTGGTCGCCGGGCGCGGCGCGGCCAATGAGGATCCGGCCCGGTCGGGCTGGGCCCACCTGCTGGAGCACATGGTCTTCAAGGGGGCCGGTTCGCGCAGCTCGCGCGACATCGTCGAGGTCATCGAAAGCCAGGGCGGCTCGATCAATGCCGCCACCGGCTATGAGCGCACCAGCTTCCAGGTCCGGGCCCTGAAGGGTGGACTGGACCTGGGCATGGACGTCATCGCCGACCTGCTGCTGCGCCCCACCCTCGACGAGGCCGATCTGGTCCGCGAGAAGCAGGTGGTGGCCCAGGAGATCGCCGAGGCCGCCGATGCGCCCGACGACTATGTCTTTGACCTGATCCAGACCGCCGCCTGGGGCGAGCATCCGGTGGGCCGGCCGATCCTCGGCTCGGTCGAGACGGTCAATGCCGCCACCAATGCCGCCCTGTCCGACTGGCGGGGCGCGCTCTATGCCCCCGACCGGCTGGTGATCAGCGCCACCGGTGCGGTGGACGAGGCCCAGCTGATGGCCGCCGCCGAGCGCGCCTTTGGCGGCGTGCCCGTCGGCGAGTGCCTGGCCGAACCCGTCGCTGCGCCCTTCATCGGCGGCCATGCCGGCGAGGTGCGCAAGCTCGAACAATCGCATCTGGTGTTCATGCTGCCGGCCTGCGGCGCGCGGGAGCAGGACTATTTCGCCCTGCGGATCTTTGCCGAGTGCCTGGGCGGCGGGATGTCCTCGCGCCTGTTCCAGGAAGCCCGCGAGAAACGCGGTCTGGCCTACAACATCGACGCCTATTCCGACACCTATGCCGACCACGGGGCCCTGGGCATCTATGCCGGCTGCGCGGCCAAGGATGCGGTCGAGACCGCAAAAGTCTGTGCCGAGCAACTGGTCGCCCTGGCCCGCCACATCGAGCCGGCCGAACTGGCCCGGGCCAAGGCCCAGCTCAAGGCGCACATGTTCATGGCCCGCGAGCAGCCCCTGTCTCGGGCCGAGCAGGCCGCCGGCCAGGTGCTGCTGTTTGACCGTCTCTATCCGCCGGCCGAGCTGGCCCATGAGGTCGACGCCGTGACCCCGGCCGACATCGTGCGCCTGGGCGAGCGCCTGCTGGGCTCACGCCGTTGCGCCACGGCCATACTCGGGGCCAAGTCGGCGCTTAAGGCCGGTCCCGCCTTCGAGGCGGCCCTGTTCGCGGCGGCCTGATCGCCCCTTCGCCCCGCCCGGAGTCTGCTGGAGTGCCTGTGCCGACCCTACTGCAGCTGTTTCGCAGCCGGCCTGGCCTGAAGCTCCAGGGCAGGGGCGTCTATCTGCGTCCCCCGCGCCTTTCGGACTATCGGGACTGGGCGGACCTGCGGCGAGGTTCGCGCAGCTTCCTGGAGCCCTGGGAGCCGACCTGGCCGGAGGACGACCTGGGGCGGCGGGCCTTCCGCGCCCGCCTCGGGGCCTATGCCCGTGAGCTGGAGACCGGCGAGGCCTGGCCCTTCTTCGTGTTCCGCAAGAGCGACGACGCCCTGATCGGGGCCGTGAGGCTGTTTCACGTCCGGCGGGGGGTCTCGCTGAGCGGCACGATCGGCTACTGGCTGGGCCAGCCCTATGTCCGTCAGGGCCATATGAGCGACGCGGTTTCCGCCGTCATTCGCTTTGCCTTCGACGGCCTGGGCCTTCATCGCCTCGAGGCCGCCTGCATGCCGGAAAACACCCCTTCGGCCGCTCTTCTGCTCAAATGCGGTTTTTCCGAAGAAGGTTACGCCCCGGCTTATTTGAAAATTAACGGCGAGTGGCGAGATCATCGTCTGTTCGGACTGGTCGCGCGATCCTAGCGCACGGTCCGTGCAGAAGCGCCGGTGTGGCGTTGGGATCGAGTATGTCGTTTCGGGCTACGGACCGCAGGATCTGGGACACGACCGCCACGCTGGAAGCGTTGGGCGCGGCCGATGTTGCCCTGTGGGTCTGGGAGCCCGAGGCCGACCGCCTGAGGATCAATGGCGCGGCCCGCGCCCTGGGCCTCGGCCCCCTGGCCCCGGAATGCTCCTCCGCCGCCTTCCGCGCCCTGGCCCTGCCGCAGGATCGCGCCCAGGCCGAGGACGTGCTGAAGGTCCGCGAGCCGGGCTCGGAAGTCATGGCCCGTCTGCGCCTGCGCGGGTCCGAGACCTGCATCTGGCGGGGCGTCTGGCTGGAGGAGGGGGTCCGCGCCGCCGGCGTCGTCGCTCCCGAAGTGAAATTCGCCGCCTCGGGCCGCTGTGACCTGACCGGCCTGCTGGATCGGCGCAGCTTCATCGCCCGCGCCCGCGAACGTCTGCGCCATGAGGGTGTGCATGAACTGGTGGTCGCCGATGTCGATCGCCTGCGCCGCCTGAACGAGGCCCTGGGCCACGAACGCGCCGATCTGGTGCTGGCCGCCCTCGGCTCGCGCCTGGCCGCCGCCTTTCCAACCGGCTCGATCCTGGGCCGGATCGGCGAGGACGAGTTTGCCGTGCTGTGCGAGCCGCGGGGCTTCGAGCCCGCCGAGCTGCTGCGCAATGCCCTGGAACAGCCGCTGCGGGTCGCCGGCTTTGATATCCATCCGACCCTGTCGATCGGGGCCGTCAATGCCGAGGGCGGCGAGGATGCGCCCGAGGCGACCGAGCTTCTGCGTCGCGCCGAACTGGCCGTCGAGGCCGCCTCGGCCGCCGGTCGCGGCGGGGCCGCCGCCTATGGCCGGTCGATGGAAACCGACGGCCTGTCGCGTCTGGCGCTCGAGGCCGATCTGCGCGGAGCCATAGCCCGCGGCGAGATCACCCCCTATTTCCAGCCGGTCGTACGCCTGTCGACCGGGGCCCTGTCGGGCTTCGAAGCCCTGGCCCGCTGGCTGCACCCGCGCCGGGGCATGCTGCCGCCCGACGAGTTCCTCCCGCTGATCGAGGAAATGGGCCTGATGAGCGAGCTGGGCGAGCACATGATGCGCACCGCCGGCGCGCAGCTGGCCGCCTGGCGTCGCAGCCATCCGGCCGTCGGGGCCCTGACCGTCAGCGTCAACCTGTCGACTGGCGAGATCGACCGTCCCGGCCTGGTCCATGACGTGGCCCAGGTGCTGAAGACCAACAACCTGCCGCGCGGGGCCCTGAAGCTCGAGGTCACCGAAAGCGACATCATGCGCGATCCGGAACGGGCTGCCGTGATCCTCAAGACCCTGCGCGACGCCGGCGCCGGCCTGGCCCTGGATGACTTCGGCACCGGCTTCTCGTCGCTGCAATATCTGACGCGCCTGCCGTTCGACACCCTGAAGATCGACCGCTATTTCGTCCGCACCATGGGCGGCAATCCCGGCTCGGCCAAGATCGTCCGCTCGGTGGTCAAGCTGGGCCAGGACCTCGATCTGGAAGTGGTGGCCGAAGGCGTCGAGAACGCTGAAATGGCCGCCGCCCTGCAGGCGTTGGGCTGCGACTACGGCCAGGGCTTCGGCTATGCCCCGGCCCTGTCGCCGCAGGAAGCCGAGGTCTATCTCAATGAGGCCTATGTCGATGGCGCGGCGCCGGTGAAGGCGCGGGGCTGATCGGCGACTACTGGCCCCCTCCGGGCCTTCGGCCCTCCTCCCCCGTAGGGGGAAGATGAGGTCATCCGCCCCCTACGGGGGCGGACGGTCGCGAAGCGACCCGGTGGGGGCAAGTCGACAGACCCCCTAAGCTCTACCCGCCTGGCTCGACAGGTGATCGGCCGAGATCCCCAGCTTGGCCAGGGCCCGCGTCCATTTGTGGGCGTGGTCGTCGTCGAACAGCAACTCCTCGTCGGCGTCGCAGACCAGCCAGATATTGTCGCGCACCTCCTGCTCCAGCTGGCCGGGGCCCCAGCCGGCATAGCCCAGGGCCAGGATCGCCCGGCGCGGCTGGCGCTCATGGCTGCCCAGGGCGTCGAGGACGTCGCGGGTGGCGGTCAGGGCCAGGCCGTCGTGCAGGGCCAGGGTCGAATCGGGCGAGTTGAAATCGTCGGTGTGCAGGACAAAGCCCCGCTCCAGCTCCACCGGCCCGCCCATCAGGACGAGATGGCCCGGAGTCCTGATCTCGGACCGGACCCCCAGCTTGTCGAGCAGTTCAAACACCGTCAGGCCCTCGACCGGGCGATTGACGGTAATGGCCATCGCCTGGTCTTCGTCATGGGCGCACATATAGAGGACCGCGCGCTCGAAGCGCTCATCCTCAATGCCCGGCATGGCCACCAGCAGCCGGCCGGTCAGGAAGTCCGCCTCGTCAGGGGTGTCGCGGTTCATGGCCTCAGGATCGTGACAGAACGCGACGGTTTCAAGTCGAACCTTTGGCTTGGCGCGTTGTCTTCCGACCTATATTCGAATTCCCACCCCCAAAAGGACAGGACCAGACCCATGACGATCAAGGTTGGCGACACGCTTCCCGCGGCGACTTTCATGACCAGCACGGCCGAAGGGCCTGCACCGGTCACCACCGATGACCTGTTCAAGGGCAAGACCGTCGCCCTGTTTGCCGTTCCCGGCGCCTTTACCCCGACCTGTTCGGCCAAGCACCTGCCGGGCTTCAAGGAGCACGCCGCCGAGTTCAAGGCCAAGGGCGTCGACACCATCGCCTGCGTCTCGGTCAACGACCTGTTCGTGATGAAGGCCTGGGGCAAGGACCAGGGCATCGACGGCGAAGTGCTGCTGCTGGCTGACGGCAATGGCGACTTCACCCGCGCCGTGGGCCTCGACTTCGACGGCTCCAAGTTCGGCATGGGCTCGCGCTCGCAGCGCTATTCCCTAATCGCCAAGGACGGCGTGGTCACCGCGCTGAACGTCGAGGAAGGCGGAGAGTTCAAGGTCTCGTCGGCCGACTACATGCTGGGTCAGCTCTAATTTTTTAGCCACTCGCCCCCTCCTGGCTGCTGCGCAGCCGTCCTCCCCCGCAGGGGGAAGACGGGATCATCTTCCCCCTACGGGGGAGGAGCGCCGCAGGCGCGGAGGGGGCCAGTCTTCGCCTACGCCCCCAGCATCTCCGGCGTCGTCGCGGCCAGATCCGCCGCGCCCAGGGTGACACCCGCAGCCTGGCCCGGGACCTGGGCCAGGACCGTTTCGGCATAGATCCGCGCCAGGGCCAGTTTGGTTCCCAGCCAGCCGGCATCGCCCTCGCCCGCCGCGATCGCGGCCGAAGCGGCCAGGGCCCCCTTGGCCAGCATCCAGCCGCCGACCACATCGCCCAGCAGTTTCAGATAGGCCGTGGCCCCTGACAGGGCGTCAGGCATGGCCCGCGCCCGACGCTCGATCAGCCAGGCCGTGGCGGTGCTGGCGGCGTCCAGGGCGGTCTCCAGGCGTCTGGCCAGGGTGCCGAAGGCCGGATCGCCCGCTGCATTGAGGGCGTCGATCGTGTCGCGCATGTCGTCCATCAGGTCGCCGATCGCCTGGCCCTCGCCGAGGCCCAGCTTGCGGCCGACCAGGTCGATGGCCTGGATGCCGTTGGTGCCCTCATAGATCGGGGCGATCCGGGCGTCGCGATAGTGCTGGGCCGCGCCGGTTTCCTCGATGAATCCCATGCCGCCGTGGATCTGGACCCCCTGGGATGCGACCTCGACCCCGATGTCGGTCGACCAGGCCTTGGCGATGGGGGTCAGGAGTTCCTCGCGCAGGCGGGCGGCAGAGCGGTCGGCCTCGGTCGCGCCATGGCTGGCCAGGTCGGCGGCGACGGCGGTCGACAGGCAGATGCCACGGGCGGCCTCGATCCTGGCCTTCATCAGCATCAGGGTCCGGCGCACGTCCGGATGGTCGAACAGCCGGGCCGAGGCCTCGCCGGTCCAGGCCGAACGGCCCTGGCGGCGCTCCAGCGAGAAGGCGAGGGCCTGCTGATAGGCGCGCTCGGCAATGGCCACGCCCTGGGTGCCGACCTGCAGGCGGGCGGCGTTCATCATCGTGAACATGTGGGCCAGGCCCGAGCCCAGCTGGCCGACCAGCTCGGCCTTCGCGCCCTCGAACAGCATCACGCAGGTGGGCGAGCCGTGAATGCCCAGCTTGTGCTCCAGCCCGCCGGCCCGCAGGGCATTGGCCGCGCCCAGAGTGCCGTCAGCCTCGACCAGGACCTTCGGGGCCAGGAACAGGGAGATGCCCTTGACGCCGGGCGGGGCATCGGGCGTGCGGGCCAGGACCAGATGGACGATATTGTCGGCGACGTCGTGATCGCCCCAGGTGATGTAGATCTTCTGGCCGGTGATCGACCAGCCGCCGTCTCCGTCCGGCGTGGCCAGGGTGGTGATCGTGCCGAGGTCCGAGCCCGACTGCGGTTCGGTCAGGTTCATGGTGCCGGTCCACTCGCCCGAGACCAGGCGGGGCAGGTAGAGGGCCTTCTGGTGGTCGGAGCCGTGATGGGCCAGGGCCTCGATGGCTCCCAGGGTCAGCATCGGGCACAGGCCGAAGGCCATGTTGGCGGCATGGACCATCTCGAAGACGCCGATTTCCAGGCTCTTGGGCAGGCCCTGGCCGCCATGGTCGGGATCGGCCGCCAGGCTGTTCCAGCCGCCTTCGGCGAACTGACGATAGGCCTGGCCAAAGCCCGGTGCGGCGCGGACCACGCCGTTTTCCAGGGTCGCCCCAACCAGGTCGCCCTGGCGGTTCAGGGGGGCCAGGATGTCGCCGGCCAGGGCCCCGGCCCCTTCAAGCACCGCCTCGACCGTGTCGGAATCCGCGTCCGGAAAGGCTCCGGCCAGGCGCTCGAAGCCGGCCGCGTGCCGCAGGGAGAAGGCGATGTCGCGAACGGGCGCTCGGAAAGTCATGGGGGCAGGGCTCCGGAGGATCGGTGTTCTGTTTAGGCGCGTGACGCCGTAGCGCCAAGTCGGCGGCGAGTCATGTCCTCGCCTCACGACTTCGTGATCCCTCGGCCCTTTTTCGCGCCCAAGGGGTTCCTACCTAGGCCTAACCGTAACCGCTTCGATGACAGTTTGGAGATCTAACCGATGATCCGTCCCTTCGCCTATGCCGCGCTCGCCGCCGCCCTGCTTTCGGCCCCCGCCGCCATGGCCGCTCCGGGCGTGACCTCGACCAAGCCCGCTGATCTGCCGGCCGGCGAATACAGCCTCGACAAGACCCATGCCGTGCTGACCGCCAAGCTCAAGCACATGGGCTTTTCCAACTACACCCTGCGCTTCACCCGCCTCGATGCCAGCTTCACCTATGATCCCAAGGCCCCGGAAGCCTCGAAGATCAATGTCACGGTCGACCCGGCCTCGATCGACACCTCGACCGGTGCCGACGCCTTCGGTCTGAAGTTCAACAAGGAACTGGCCGGCGACGGCTGGCTGGAAACCGCCAAATATCCGACCATCACCTTCGTCTCGACCAAGGTCGATGTGGGCAACGGCCAGACGGGCAAGGTCACCGGCGACCTGACCTTCCACGGCGTCACCAAGCCGGTGGTGCTGGACGTCACCTTCAACGGTGTCGGCGGCGGCTTCATGCCTGGCAGCGTCAAGACCGGCTTCTCGGCCTCGACCACGATCAAGCGTTCGGAATTCGGCGTTTCCAAGTATGTTCCGCTGGTCGGCGACGACGTGACGCTGAACATCGAAGTCGAGTTCAACAAGAAGTAAGACCGTCAATTCGGATCTGGAGACCCTGATGGCCGCGACACGCACGCGCTACACCACGGTGGCGATCGTTCTTCACTGGCTGATCGCCGCGGCCATCATCTTCCAGATCATTCTCGGCTGGAGGGCGGGGGACGGTCCCAAGGGACCGACGACCTTCGCCCTCTTCCAGCTGCACAAGTCGATCGGCATCACCATCCTGCTGCTCAGCCTGGCGCGGCTGGGCTGGCGGCTGTCCAATCCGCCGCCGCCCGCACCCGAGGGTCAGCCGAACTGGGAAAAGACCGCGTCGCACGTCGTGCATATCGGCTTCTACGTGATCATGATCGGCCTGCCGCTGACGGGATGGATCCTGGTCTCGGCCAGCAAGACCAATATCCCGACCCTGCTGTTCGGGACCATTCCCTGGCCGCATCTGCCGCTGATCCCCGACCTGGCGCCGGCGGCGAAGCATGTCTGGCACCAGATCGGCCTGATCGGCCACGAGGTGATGGTCAAGCTCACCTATCTGCTGCTGCTCCTGCACCTGGGCGCGGTGGCCAAGCACCAGGTGCTCGATAAGGACGGGGTGTTCGGCAACATGGCACCGGGGGCCATGCCGGGCCTGAAGGAGCCGCGCGCCTGGCTGGCCGCCGCCGGTCTCGCGGCGGTGATCGCCGCCGGCTATCTCTACATGCCCAGCGCGAAGCCTGCCGCCAAGCCGGCCGTGGCCGCAGAGCCCGCGCCGGTTCCCGCCCTCGTCCCGGCCGCGCCGGTGGCGACAGCGCCGGACACTGCTGTCGCCGTCCCGGCAACAGCCCCGGCCCCGATCCTGAAGGATCCCGTCGCCTGGACCGTGAGCAAGGGTTCGACCCTGGGCTTTACGGCCTCCTGGTCCGGCGAAGCCCTGGAGGGCAGCTTCACCCGCTGGAGCGCCGACATCCTGTTCTCGCCTGAGGCCCTGGACCGCTCGAAGCTGACGGTCAGCATCGACATGGCCTCGGCCAAGACCGGCGATGACCAGCGCGACGCCAGCCTGCCCGGCGAGGATTTCTTCGCCACGGCCGCCCATCCCAAGGCGGTGTTCAGCGCCAGCAAGTTCCGCAAGACCGGCGAGGGCCGGTTCGTCGCCGACGGGACTCTGGACCTGCGCGGCGTCAAGAAGCCACTCAGCCTGCCGTTCAGCCTCAAGATCGACGGCGACACGGCCACGGCGCGCGGTGTAACCACCCTCGACCGGACGACGTTCGGGGTCGGACAGGGTGAATGGGCGAGTACGGATCAGATCGCGGCGAAGGTGAAGGTCAGCTTCGCCCTGACGGCCAAGCGGAAATAGGCCCTCAAGCGGCGATAGAGGGGGCCGCGCGCGCCCTCGCGGCCGGTGAGCTGGTGCTGCTGCCGACTGAGACCGTCTATGGCCTGGGTGCCGATGCCGCCAACCCGACCGCCGTGGCGGCGATCTTCGCGGCCAAGGGCCGACCGCGCTTCAATCCGCTGATCGCCCATGTCGCCGACCTGGAGACGGCCGCCCGTATCGCCGTGCTGGATGACCGCGCCCTGGCCCTGGCCCAGGCCTTCTGGCCCGGCCCCCTGACCCTGGTCGCGCCGATCCGGGACACAGAGGCGGTCTGCGACCTCGCCCGGGCGGGGCTCGACACCGTGGCCATCCGCCTGCCGGGACATCCCCTGGCCCGTGCCGTGCTGGCGGCGTTCGGCGGAGCGGTGGTGGCCCCCTCAGCCAATCGCTCGGGCCGGCCCAGTCCGACCACCCATGCCGACGCCGTCTCCGAGACCGGCGAGGCCTGCACGGTCACCCTCGATGGCGGGCCCTGCGAGGTCGGCCTGGAATCCACCGTCGTCGCCGTGCTCGACGGCCCGCCGCGCCTGCTGCGCCCCGGGGCCGTGACCCGGGCCCAGCTCGAGGCCGTGGTCGGGCCCCTGGCGGAGGCCGCAGACGACGCCAGGCGCTCACCCGGCCGCATGGCCCTGCACTATGCCCCCGATGCCCCGGTGCGGATCGACGCCGTCGGGCCGCAGATGGGCGAGGCCTTCCTGGCCTTCGGTCCGTGGCCGGACGGGGAGGGCGTGTTCAATCTCAGCCCGACCGGCGATCTCGCCGAGGCCGCGGCCAAGCTGTTCTCTTATCTCCGAGCCGCCGACCGGACCCGTCCGGTGGGCATCGCCGTGGCCGCCATTCCCGATCAGGGCCTGGGCGAGGCGATCAATGACCGTCTGCGCCGCGCCGCCGGGTTCATAGGATAGACCGATGAAGTTCCGGATCATGTACCTTGAGGACAAGTCGAAGGGGCTGAACGGCCCGGCGCGGATCGGGCGGGTGCGGTCGTCGAAGACCGGTGAGACCCTCTATTATGCCGGCCGCACTTTCGAGGCTTTGCGCAATTCGGGCCTGAAGGCCAATTTCCGCGACCTCGAAACCGGCCAACCGTTCTGGATCGCCAGGGCCCGCAAGGACGGCGGCGACCGGCTCTACAAGGGCGCGGGCGATCCGGCGGTGATCGATGATGACGTGCGCGAGGAATACTGGGCCAAGATCCGGGGCATCCCCGATCCGGCGGTCGGCTAGGCGTCCAGCGCCGAACGCACGTCGGTCAGCGGAAAGTCGTCGCCCTTGTACAGCAGGGGCGCATCCAGCGATTTGGCCAGGGCATAGGCGAAGCAGTCGGCGAGATTGAGCCTGGCCGGGTGGTGGCCCTTGCCGAAGCGAAGATAGGCGTCGAGGGCGACGGCGTCGACGACGGGCTCGGACGCGATCATTACCCGATAGTCGGCAAGCCAGGCGTCGAAACTGTCCCGCGACACGAACACACCTTTCCCCGTCAGGACGATGCCGGCTTCGACATAGTTCATCGGCGAGATCAGGATCTCGGCGGCGGCCTCCATGGCCTGCATGTAGACGGCCCTGTCCGCCTCGAAGGTGGCGATCGCCACAAGCACCGAGCTATCGACGACAATCCTCACGTTTCAGAGCCGTCGTAGCCGGGGATTTCGTTGAGGTCGTCGAAGTCGGTCTTGGTGATGGGCGGCAGCAAGCCCGCCAGAGCTTCAGGTGTCAGGTATTTGCGGGTGATCGCGTCCATCTCGGCGGCGCTGCGCGGACGATGCGGCCTGGCCTCGCGCCGCTTGGCCGCCAGCCGTTCCCGCACGGCGATCTCGACCGCTGTGGTCAGGCTTTCGCCGGTCAGTTCCGCCAGTTCCCGCACCGCGCGTTCGGCGTCGGGATTCTTGATCAGGATGCCCACGTTTGTCTCCGTATAGACTTCAGTATATACTGACAGGGGCGCCTCATAAAGCGTATCCTCCTGTCCCATGACCAAGCCCGTTCCCGCCGATACCCTGTCCCGCCTGAAAGCCGTGCTCGGCGAGGGCGGGTGGAGCCAGGACCCTGAGCGCCTCGAGCCCAAGCTGCTGGAGTGGCGCGGTCGCTGGCGGGGCGAGACGCCGTTGCTGGTGTTGCCGCGCACCACGGGCGAGGTGGCCGCCGTGGTCGGCATCTGCGCCGCCGACGGCGTGGCGATCACCCCGCAGGGCGGCAATACCGGTCTGGTGGCCGGCCAGATCCCCCAGGGCGAGATCCTGCTGTCGACCGAAAAGCTGCGGGCCGTGCGCGATGTCGACGGGCTGGATGACGTCATGGTGCTGGAGGCCGGGGTGACCCTGTCGGAAGCCCATGCCCGGGCGGCTAGCGTCGGGCGTCGCTTCACGGTCGGGGTGGCCTCGGAGGGCTCCTGCACGATCGGCGGCCTGGTCTCGACCAATGCCGGCGGCACGGCCGTGCTCCGCTACGGCATGATGCGCGAGCAGGTGCTGGGTCTTGAGGCGGTACTGCCCAATGGCGAGATCTGGAACGGCCTCAAGCGGCTGCGCAAGGACAATACCGGCTATGACCTCAAGCAGCTCCTGATCGGGGCCGAGGGCACGCTGGGCGTGGTCACCGCCGCCAGCCTGAAACTGCATCCGCTGCTCGCCTCGCGGGCCGTGGCCATTGTCGGCCTGGGCTCGCCGGAAGACGCCATCCAGCTTCTGGCGCGGGCCAAGGACGAGACCGGCGGGGCCGTGGAGGCCTTCGAGCTGATGGGCCGGCTGGGTTTCGAGCTGACCGTGCGCAACGTGCCGGGTCTGCGCGACCCGCTGCCGTCCATCCATCCCTGGTACGTGCTGATCGAGATCGCCAGCGGCGAGCCCGGCGCAGCCGAGGCCGCCCTGGAGCGCCTGCTGACCAGCGCCCTTGAGCGCGGCCTGATCAGCGACGCCGCCGTGGCCCAGACCCAGACCCAGATGAAGGCGTTCTGGCACATCCGCGAGGGGCACTCGGCCGGCCAGAAGCCGGAAGGCGCGGCCTGGAAACACGATGTCAGCGTGCCGGTCTCCAAGATCCCGGTCTTCATCGCGCGCGCCAATGCCGCTATCGCTGCGGCCTATCCGGGCACGCGGATCGTCGCCTTCGGCCATGTCGGTGACGGCAATGTCCACTATGACGTGATCAAGCCCGCCGGCGGCGATGACGACGCCCATGACGCCCAGCGCGACGCCGGGGCGAGCATCGTCCACGACATCACGGCCGATCTGAACGGCTCGATCAGCGCCGAGCACGGTCTGGGGGCGATGAAGACGATCGAGGCGGTGGGCTACAAGGATCCGGTCGAACTGACCGCTCTGAGGGCGATCCGCTCGGCGCTGGATCCGCAGCGGATCATGAACCCCCGGGTTTTGTTCTAGACCGCCAGGCCAGGGTCAGGGCGACGATCGCCCCGATCGGGATCGTGGCCTTGAGCAGGCCCGCAGCGTGGCCGGGGCCCAGCAGGTTGACGGCCATCGGCACGAAACCCCAGCGTCCGCTCCCGAGGTCCATCCAGAAGGCACCGACCCCGACGAAACAGGCGGCGGCCCAGGCCAGGCGATAGGGCAGGCCGCGGCTGCTGGCGACCACGGCGGCGGCCAGCAGCATGGCGAGGGTCCAGGGGAACTGGGCGAGGAGAGCGAGGGTTTGCGGGGTCATGCCACGCTGCCTTCGGCCCCGGCCATCAGGGCCCGTAGCGCCGCCAGGTGCCCCTTCAGGGCCTTGCGGCCCGGGCCGGTCAGGGACAGCCAGGTTCGAACCCGGCCGTCGGACGGGGTCTTGCGGATCTTCAGATAGCCGGCCTCTTCCAGGGTCTTGATGTGCTTGCTGAGCACCGACTCGCTGACATCCAGGGCCTCGCGGACCGTGGCGAAGTCGATGGTGTCGACCGCGGCCAGCATGCAGCACATCTGCAGGCGGTTGGGCGCGTGGATGGCGGGGTCGAGGCCCGCGCTCACAGGCCGCTCTCGTCGCGCAGGTCGCGGCGGAAGGCCGCCTCCCAGACGAAGCCGCCGACGGTGGTGATCACGGCCACGATCGCGCCGCCGATCAGGGGAGCCGAGACCATGCCGGCCGTGCGTTGCAGCCAGAGCGAACCCAGCGCCACCATCGTGCACGTCGCCGCCAGTCCGATCGCCACGACGCGGGTGCGACCGGCGCGGTAGCCATTGACCCAGAGGCCCGTGTGTTTCTTGTAGGCCGCGACCAGCATGACCAGGGCGATGCTGAACAGGGCATAATAGGCTCCCATGAACGGCAGGGAGGCCCCCTGAAGGCCGATCAGGCCGCCGAGCAGCAGGCCCAGAGCCGGATGATACCAGACCGGCGCCACGGCGCGCCGGGCCAGGTCTTCATTGGCGGCGCGAAGTTCGGCCAGCAGGTCAGTGGGGTCAGGAGGCGACATCTCAGGCTCTTTGGTTTCCATAGTGGAAAGTTACCTGTGACTTTCCGGTCTGGCAAGTGACAAGTTTCCGATGTGGAAAGTCTGTGACTTGCCTGCCTCTGTACCGGGACCGTCGCGGTGACGCGGTCGGCGGTGTTTTCCCGGCCGACGCCGCAGGCCCCCTCCTGACCTGCTGCGCAGGTCGTCCTCCCCCCTGCGGGGGGAAGATGAAACGCGCCAACCCCATCTTCCCCCTTCGGGGGAAGACGATCGCGAAGCGATCCGTAGGGGGCAAGTGCGGGGATAGAGACCAATCAATCCCCGGGGCTTTCAAGGAAAAGCTCAACCCGATCAGCACCCTGCAAAAACAACCACCGCGCCCGTCCGACGCGCCCAAACCGGCCGCATAATCAACCCACCTCGTCGCGAGGAAAGGGCGCAGGGCCAGCGACCATTGCGGCGGCGGGGGGTGATCGAGCGGGGCTGGGGTCGAGGGGGATACTCGACCGGTCCGGGGACCTGGTTGCTGGCCAGACCCGCCCGCCGTCGGCGTGGTTGAAGGCAAAAGGGCGTGTCTGGCTGTAAGCCCGTCCTCTTCGACCGCCGGAGCCCGCCGGAAACGGCGGGATCCGGGTTCCGGTAAGGCCTCAACAGGGCCACCTGGCGGGAGGCGGACGGAAAACGGTGACGCGGAGCGGACGGCTTCGTCGAAACGGTATTTTCTATCTCTCATCCGGACGTCGTCCGGACGCTCCGCGACCCTTTCCAGAACCTCAGCGAGAGATCGCGTGAGGTTGAAAGCCTGTGTCCGCCAGACTTGCCCCCTACGGGCTGCTGCGCAGCCGTCTTCCCCCGCAGGGGGAAGATGAAACGCGCCAACCCCATCTTCCCCCTCCGGGGGAGGACGACCGCGTAGCGGTCAGGAGGGGGCCAGTGCGGGCCAATCGCCAACCTCCCGCTAGCGAACCCCCTTCGGACCCTCTATCTCCCCGGGTATGTTGATGGTCATCTCCCCCGCCAAGTCGCTGGACTACACCGCGCCCGAACAGGTGCTGCCGCTGACCACGCCCGAACTGAAGGGCAAGATCGGCGAGCTGGCCAAGGTGACGCGCAAGCTGACCGCCGCCGATCTGCGCCGGCTGATGCACATCTCCGAAAAGCTGGCCGACCTGAACCGTGAGCGGTTCCAGGCCTTTGATCCCGAGGTCGAGGAAGGCCTGCAGGCCGTGATCGCCTTCAATGGCGACGTCTATGCCGGCCTGGCGGCCCGCGAGCTCGACCGGGCGTCCCTCGACTGGGCCCAGGACCGCCTGCGGATCTTGTCGGGCCTCTATGGGGTGCTGCGTCCGCTGGACGCGATGCAGCCCTATCGCCTGGAAATGGGCACCCGCCTGAAGACCAAGCGCGGGTCCAATCTCTATGATTTCTGGGGCGAGACCATCGCCCAGACCCTGAACGCGGCCGCCGAGGGCCATGCCGACCGGACCCTGGTCAACCTGGCCAGCCAGGAATATTTCGGGGCCGTCGATGCCAAGGCCCTGAAACTGCCGGTCGTCACCTGCCACTTCAAGGAAGAGAAGGCGGGTCTGCTGAAGGTGCTGGGCTTCTTCGCCAAGAAGGCGCGCGGACGAATGGCGCGCTACATCATCGATAATCGCCTTGAGCAGTCGCGGGACCTGAAGGGCTTCAATCTCGACGGCTACCAGTTCCGGCCGGCGCTCTCTACGGACACCGACTGGGTTTTTTCTCGCCCACAACCCTGAATTCATCTATCGATGAATTTATAAAAGCTCGCCCTTCGCGGAAGCGAGCTGTATGTTGCATTGCAGCATAGATTAGGGCGTAGAGCAGGGAGCGCGTCGTCATGGCCGTTGATTTCGGGTTGCAGGGTCAGGTCGCCATCGTCACCGGCTCGACCAGCGGTATCGGCCACGCCTTGGCCGAGGCCCTCGCCGCCCAGGGCGTCAATATCGTCCTCAACGGGCTGGGCGAGATGACCGCCATCGAGCGCACCCGCGCCGAACTGGCGGAAAAGCATGGCGTCGAGGTGCTGTACAACGGTGCCGACATGACCAAGCCCGATCAGATCGCCGACATGGTGCGGGCCGCCAAGGCCGAATTCGGCGAACTGGACATCCTGATCAACAATGCCGGCATCCAGTATGTGGCCCCGGTCGAGGACTTTCCCACCGACAAGTGGGACCAGATCATCGCCATCAACCTGACCTCGGCCTTCCACGCCACCAAGGCCGCCGTGCCGATCATGAAGGACCAGGGTCGGGGCCGGATCATCAATATCGCCTCGGCCCACGCCCTGGTCGCCTCGCCGTTCAAGGCCGCCTATGTGGCCGCCAAGCATGGTGTCCTGGGCCTGACCAAGACCGTGGCCCTGGAAGTCGCCACCTTCGGCATCACCTGCAACGCTATCTGCCCGGGCTTTGTGAAGACCCCGCTGGTCGAGGCCCAGATCGCCGACCAGGCCAAGGCCCGCGGCATCAGCGAGGAGGCGGTCATGCGTGACGTCATCCTGGCCAGCCAGCCGACCAAGCAGTTCGTCAGCTTCGACCAGCTTTCGGGCATGCTGCTCTATCTGGTCTCCGATGCGGGAGCCTCTGCCAATGGCGCGGCGTTCCAGATCGACGGCGGCTGGACCGCGCAATAGGGGAAGCGGGCCATGCCCATAGGCCCGTTTCGGAAAAAGCCTGCCGGTCCCCGGCCCCTGAGCCTGGCCCTGCAGGGCGGCGGGGCCCACGGGGCCTTTGAATGGGGCATTCTCGACCGTCTGCTCGAGGAAGATGACCTCGAAATCCGGGCGGTGACCGCCGCTTCGGCCGGGGCGATGAACGCGGTTTGCCTGGCCCATGGCCTGGCCCTGGGCGGGCCGGGTGACGGCGGGCGCAGCAAGGCCCGCGAGACCCTGGAGGCCTTCTGGCGCGGGGTGAACCGGGCCGGCGGCCAGAACGTGTTCGGCGATTCCAGCATCTGGACCAAGGCCTTTGCCGGTCCCGACTGGCTGAAGAATACCCCCGGCTGGCGCATGGCCGAGACCCTGGCCATGAGCCTGAGCCCCTACGAGTTCAATCCGTTCAATCTCAATCCGCTGCACGACGTGCTGGAAGAGACCGTGGACTTCACGGCGATCCGCGAGCGTTCGCCGATCAAGCTCTATATCGCCGCCACCGCCGTGCGGCTCAGCAAGGCCAAGATCTTCCGCGAGGGCGAACTGACGGCCAAGCACATCATGGCCAGCGCCTGCCTGCCGCAGGTGTTCCAGGCGGTCGAGATTGACGGCGAGCCCTACTGGGACGGCGGCTTTCTGTCGAATCCGCCCCTGTGGCCGCTGTTCTATGACGACACGCCCGACGACATCCTGATCGTCAGCCTCAACCCCTTTGTCCGCGACGAGACGCCCAGATCGCCGGGCGAGATCATGGACCGGCTGAACGAGATCACCTTCAACGCTTCCCTGGCCTCGGAACTGCGGGCCATCGGCTTCGTCCAGAAGCTGCTCGATGAGGGGCTTCTGAAGGACACCGCCAAGGGGCGCTATCGCCGGATGCTGGTCCACGCGATCACCGCTGACGGGCCCCTGGCGGACCTGTCGCTGTCGACCAAGTTCAATACCGAGTGGAGTTTTCTGCAGGATCTCAAGGCGCGCGGCCGCACTGCCGCCCAGACCTGGCTGGACGATTGCGGGACCTGTATCGGGGTCAAGTCGAGCCTCGACCTGAAGGCCGGATTCCCATGAGCCAGCCCGTGCCGACGGTCGGCGTCGTCTGCCTGCGCGGCGACCAGGTGTTGCTGATCAAGCGGGGCACGCCGCCCAGGCTGGGCCAGTGGAGCCTGCCCGGTGGCCGGATGGAGCTGGGCGAAACCACGGTCGCGGCCGCCCTGCGGGAACTGAAAGAGGAGACCGGGATCGAGGCCGAGATCCTCGGCCTGATCGACGTCGTCGACGGGATCTTCCCCGCAAGGCCTGGCCCGGACGGTACGGCCGGCGAGATTACCCGCCACTATGTCCTGATCGACTATGCCGCCCGCTGGGTCGCCGGCGAGCCGGTGGCCGGCGACGATGCGGCCGAGGCCCGCTTCGTCTCCCGTGACGAGGCCATGGTCCTGGTCGACTGGGACGAGACCCGGCGGATGATCACCGAAACCTATGAGCGGTTCGGCCTCTAGGAGCCGCACGTCACGGCACCCTTGACGCCGGCCCTGGCTACGCCTCTCATTCAAACAAACGTTCACGGGAGAAACGCCATGGCCTATGCGCCGTTCAATCTGGCCGGCAAGGTGGCCCTGGTCACCGGCGGCAATCGCGGCATCGGCCTGGGCATGGCCACGGCCCTGGCCCAGTCGGGGGCCGACATTGTCATCTGGGGCTCCAATGCCGAGCGCAACCAGGCCGCCGAAGGCGAACTCCTGAAACACGGTGTGCGGGTCAAGGCCCAGACCGTCGACGTGTCCGACGAGTCCCAGGTCGCCGAGGCCATGGTCGAAGCCGTGACGGCCATGGGCCGGATCGACTCGGTGTTCGCCAATGCCGGGGTGGGCTTTGGGTCGCCGTCCTTTGTCGACATGCAGACTGAGACCTATCGCAAGATCCTGGCAGTCAATCTGGACGGCGTGTTCTTCACCCTGCGCGAGGCCTGCCGGCACATGGTTGACCGGGCCAAGTCGGGCGATCCCGGCGGCTCGCTGGTCGGCGTCGCTTCGCTGGCGGCCATCGAGGGGGCGGCCCGCAACGAGGCCTATGCGGCCACAAAGGGGGCGGTGATCTCGATGATCAAGTCCGTCGCGGTCGAGCATGCCCGCTACGGCGTCCGCGCCAATGCCATCCTGCCGGGCTGGATCGCTACCGACATGACTGCCGGTGCCCAGAGCGCCCCCGCCTTCGCCGAGAAGGTCATCCCCCGGGTTCCGGCCCGTCGCTGGGGCGAGCCGGCCGATTTCGGCGGCATGGCGGTCTATCTGGCCTCCGACGCCTCAACCTATCATTCGGGCGACACCCTGGTGATCGACGGTGGCTATTCGATCTTCTGATTCCGGATTGATTTCTGGACTCAATCGTCGAAGAAAACCCTATCGAAATAAGGGTCTTGCGTGAGGGCAGGGCGGGTGAGAAGCTTTCCTCGAAGGTAGGCTGGACGTCAGATCCGGGTGCCTTTCGAGGAAACGCAACGATGACCCCGCAAGACGTCGTCACCCTGGCTCCGCCCCGTGGCATGCTGGCCCTGATCGCCATGATGCTGACCGCCATGGCCGCCTGCTTCTTCACGACCGAAGCCACGGCCGAGGCCGTCCGGACCGACCGGATCTGAGGGCCCTGCCCTCGCGGCACGCTTGCTAGGGCCGCGACCCGACGCCCATCCTGCCGGAAAATTACGGGAGGACGGGTTCCATGGCACTGCATACGCCCCTTTGCGATCTACTGGACATCGAGCACCCGATCCTGCTGGCCGGCATGGGCGGGGTCTCCTATGCGCCCCTGGCGGCGGCCGTCTCCAATGCCGGCGGCTATGGCGTTCTGGGCATGGCCGGCACGACGCCGGACTTCATCCGCGACCAGATGCGTCAGGTCCGCGCCCTGACCGACCGTCCGTTCGGCGTTGACCTGCTGGCCGCGACCCCGGACGCCCTGACGGCCAGCGTAGAGGTCATCATCGCCGAGGGCGCATCGGCCTTCATCGCCGGCCTCGGTGTTCCGATGCCGATCATCGAACGCCTGAAAAGCGCCGGCCTGAAGGTCATGGTGGTCTGCGGAGCCGTGAAACATGCGGTCAAGGCCGAGCAGGCCGGCTGCGACGCAGTGATCTGCCAGGGCGGCGAGGGCGGTGGCCATACCGGTCTGGTCGGGACCCTGCCCCTGGTCGCCCAGGCCGTGGATGCGGTGAAGATCCCGGTGGTCGCCGCCGGTGGCCTGCACGATGGTCGCGGTCTGGCGGCGGCCCTGGCCCTGGGCGCCCAGGGCGTCTGGATGGGCACACGGTTCATCGCCTCCACCGAAGCCCATGCCGGTGATCTCTATCGCCAGGCGGTGGTCGAGGCCGCCGACGAGGATACGGTCCGCACCCGCTGCTATTCGGGAAAGCCGATGCGGGTGAAGAAGAACCCCTATGTCGAGGACTGGGAATCCCGCCCCGGTGACATCCAGGGCTTCCCGCAGCAGGCCATGGTCTCGTTCCGCAATGGGGCCATGGGCGGCATCGGTGGCCAGATCGAGGGCCTCGATGCGGAAAGGTCCTGCTTTGCCATGGGCCAGAGCGCGGGCGGCATCCGCGAGGTGCTGCCGGCGGGCGTTATCGTCGAGCAGCTGGTCACCGAGGCCCAGGCCGCGATCCGCCGCATCTCGGCCCTGAACGCCTAGGTTCCGGGCGTCCAGACAGAGGGCTGTCCCACAGGTCCCGCTGGCCCAGTTTCCCGTCGACGCGGCCGGGCTTCCGAGGCAGGCTCACCGCCGGCACGGGGAGAATGGCATGAGCACCGGCGAAATCCTGAAGACGCGGCTCAGCGAATACAGCGCGCTCTGGCTGGCCTCGTTCGTCCTGGTCCTGGCCGGCGCGGGGTTTGTCAGTGTGGCGCTTGGACGGGATCTTGTGGAGGTCGCCGACAAGGTGCTTCCGGTCAGCTTTGCCCTGCTGGGCGTTGCGGTGGTGATCGGTGTGGGGGTCACGGTGGTGTCCCGGGCCAGCTTGATCGCCAAGTGCCTGGTCACCCTGCTGGCCCTGCTGCTGGTCCTGCCGCTGCTGTGGTCGCCGGTCCTGGCGGTCCTGATCCTCGCGACGATCGGCCGGGTCACGATCGAATACTCCGAGGCCTATGCCCAGTTCCGGATCATCGTCAGCCAGTTGATCTATCCGGTGGTCTCGATGGTCGTGGAGGGCCCGCTGGTCGCGGCGGTCTGGAATGCCTTCCAGATCATCGCCTCGATCGTCGGCTTCGTGGCCTCAGCTCTTCAGGTCTGGCGGGTGGTCAAATCCTGGATGGCCGGCCAAGGCACCGAAGCCTGAGGGCGTTCAGCCCAGCCGGGTCGGCGCGGGCAGGGTGAAGTCCTCGTGCTGCACCGCCAGCAGAACGGACATGCCGACGCCGGTCGATTGCTCGGCCAGCCGCGCCGCTGCCTTGCTGGCCAGGGCCTGGCTGGCATAGCGCCCAAAGCGCAGGTGTTCGCCCACGATGGACCAGTGATCTTCGACGCGCACGACGCCATAATGCACTTCAGTCATGATCGACCTCCTTGCAGCCGGCCCAGCCTTGCTGCCGACCCGTGGCGGTAACAAGGCCGGATTGGCTTTCCGGTTGCCAAGGACTCGCGTGCCGGGCGCGTGATCGTGACATTGGCCCGTCGTTTGGGAATAGTGGGCTCATGCTTCGCTTGCCTGTTGCCGCCCTGATCATCGCCAGTCTGGCCACCGCCGCCCTCGCCCAGGAGCGTGAGCCGGAAGAGCGCCAGCGCCTGCTGGACCTGGCCTATACGCTCGGTGAGAGCCATGCCCTGCGGCAAACCTGCGAAGGCCTCAATGACCAGTTCTGGCGCTCGCGCATGGTCCGCCTGACCGAGGTGGAACAGGCCGAGCAGGCCTTTGACGCCCAGCTGCGCGAGCGGTTCAACACCGGCTTTGCGGCCCGCCAGGGCGAGTTTCCGCTGTGCGATGCCGCCAGCCGCAAGGCCGAACAGCAGTCAGCCCGCAAGGGCCAGGCCCTGGCCCTGAAGCTCTCGCAATCGGTCCGACTGGTGCCGCGCGGCGAGATCGTACCGGAACCGATGGCGGAGGTCGCCGCACCGCGCTAACCTGCGCCTCTCGGTTGTGCAGGGAGCGTCGTCTTGGCCTCGTATCTGGTTCCTCTGGTTCTCCTGGTCCTGGCCCTGCTGCTGGTCATCAGCGTTATCAAGATCGTGCCCCAGGGGCGTGAGTTCACGGTCGAGCGCTTTGGTCGCTACACCCGCACCCTCAAGCCCGGCATCACCATCCTGATGCCTTTCGTCGAGACGATCGGGCGCAAGGTGAACATGATGGAGCAGGTCCTCGACGTGCCCCAGCAGGAGGTCATCACCAAGGACAACGTGTCGGTGAAGGTCGATGCCATTGTCTTCATCCAGGTGATGGATGCCGCCCAGGCGGCCTACAAGGTCGACAACCTGATGTACGCCATTACCCAGCTGGCACAGACCAATCTGCGCACCGTGGTCGGCTCGATGGAGCTGGACGAGGTGCTGAGCCAGCGCGACCAGATCAATACCCGCCTGCTGTCGACCATCGACCACGCCACCGGGCCCTGGGGCGTCAAGATCGCTCGCATCGAGATCAAGGACCTGACCCCGCCGGCTGACATCACCAATGCCATGGCCCGGCAGATGAAGGCCGAGCGCGAGCGCCGTGCCGTGATCACTGAAGCTGAAGGCGAGAAGCAGGCCCAGATCGCCCGGGCCGAGGGCCAGAAACAGGCTGCCATCCTTCAGGCCGAGGGCCGCAAGGAAGCCGCCTTCCGCGACTCCGAGGCGCGCGAGCGGGAAGCCGAGGCCGAGGCCAAGGCGACGGCCTTTGTCTCGGAGGCCATCTCCAAGGGCGACGTCAACGCCATCAACTATTTCATCGCTCAGAAATATGTCGAAGCCTTCGGCGATCTGGCCCGCTCGCCCAACGCCAAGACCGTCATCGTGCCCGCCGACTTCGCCGGCCTGACCGGCACGGTCGCGGGGGTGGCCGAACTGATCAAGACCCTGGGCAGCGGCGGTTCTGTGGCCCCCACACCGCCGGTTCCGCGCACCAATACGCCGACGGGTGGCGTCAAGAAGGTCTGAGTCGATGGAAGCCCTGGCGACCTTCTATGCAATGCACCCCTTCTGGGTCTGGCTCTCGGTGGCAGCCTTGTTCCTGGCCGTAGAGGTCGGGACCGGCAGCGGCTGGCTGCTCTGGCCTGCCGCCGCCTCGGCCCTGGTCGGTGTCCTGAGCCTGATCCTGCCGACGAACCTGCCCGTCGAGATCGCGCTGTTCGCGATCCTGACCATTGCCGCCACCTATCTGGCCCGGCGTTATCTGAAGCCGGTCCTCGAGGGCGACGCCCCGGACCTGAACGATCCCCTGCTGCGCCTGATCGGTCGCGATGGTGAAGTGCTGTCGACCTTCGAGGCGGGCATGGGCCGGGTGTTTGTCGACGGCAAGGAATGGCAGGCGCGGCTGGACGGCGGTCCGCCCCTGCCGGGTCAGCGCATCCAGGTGGTGGGCGTCGAGGGGGCGACCCTGACGGTGCGGGCCTACTAGATCATTTCCGGGCGCGCCGGTCGCGTCTGGCGCCAGGTCGGGAACGTCCCTATCTGGCCCATGCCCCGCCGCTTGCATCGCGCGGGGTCTGCGAGGGGGACCCGTGAAGGGCATTATTTCGGTATCGGGTCTGACCAAGACCTATGCTTCAGGCCATCAGGCCCTGAAGACGGTGGATCTGGACATCCGCCAGGGCGAGATCTTCGCCCTGCTGGGGCCTAACGGGGCGGGCAAGACCACCCTGATCAGCATCATCTGCGGGATCGTCAATCCCAGCACCGGAACCGTTCTGGCCGACGGCCATGACGTGGTGACGGACTACCGCGCCGCCCGGTCCAAGATCGGCCTGGTGCCGCAGGAGCTGAACACCGACGCCTTCGAGACCGTCTGGGCGACTGTGCGCTTTTCCCGCGGCCTGTTCGGCAAGCCGCGCGATGACGCCCATATTGAAAAGGTGCTCCGCGACCTGTCCCTTTGGGACAAGAAGGACGCCAAGATCATGACGCTGTCGGGCGGCATGAAACGGCGGGTGATGATCGCCAAGGCGCTCAGCCATGAGCCGTCCATCCTGTTCCTCGATGAACCCACCGCCGGCGTCGACGTCGAGCTGCGCCGGGACATGTGGGAGATGGTGCGGGCCCTGCGGGCCAGCGGCGTCACCATCATCCTGACCACCCACTATATCGAGGAGGCCGAGGAGATGGCCGACCGGATCGGGGTGATCAGCAAGGGCGAGATCATCCTGGTCGAGGACAAGGCCGTGCTGATGCGCAAGCTGGGCAAGAAGCAGCTGACCCTGCAGCTGCAGAACCCCCTGGCCACCGTGCCCGCCGCCCTGTCCGACTATGCTCTCGAGCTGGCGGCCGACGGTCATGAACTGATCTACAGCTTCGACGCCCAGGCCGAGGAGACCGGCATCGCCGAACTGCTGCGCCGCCTCGGCGACCAGGGCATCGACTTCAAGGACCTGCGCACCAGCCAGAGCTCGCTGGAAGACATCTTCGTCAGCCTGGTGAGGGACGCGGCATGAACCTCTTTGCGATCAAGGCCATCTACCGCTTCGAGATGGCGCGGTGGTTCCGGACCCTGGCCCAGAGCATCGTCTCGCCGGTGCTGTCGACCTCGCTCTATTTCGTGGTGTTCGGCTCGGCCATCGGCTCGCGCATGCAGGCCATCGACGGGGTCAGCTACGGAGCCTTCATCGTGCCCGGCCTGATCATGCTGTCGCTCCTGGGTGAAAGCATCTCCAACGCCTCGTTCGGGATCTACATGCCCAAATGGGCCGGCACGATCTATGAGCTGCTGTCAGCTCCGGTCTCGTGGCTCGAGACGGTAATCGGCTATGTCGGTGCGGCGGCCACCAAGTCAGTCCTGCTCGGCCTGCTGATCCTGGCCACGGCCCGGATCTTCGTGCCGTTCGAGATTGCCCACCCGTTCGTGATGCTGCTCTTCCTGGTGCTGACCGCCATCACCTTCAGCCTGTTCGGCTTTGTGATCGGGGTCTGGGCCGACGACTTCCAGAAGCTGCAGATCGTGCCCCTGCTGGTGGTCACGCCCCTGACCTTCCTGGGTGGCAGTTTCTACTCGATCAACATGCTGCCGGAGGTCTGGCAGAAGATCACCCTGTTCAATCCGGTGGTCTATCTGGTCAGTGGCTTCCGCTGGAGCTTCTACGGCGTCTCCGACGTCGGGGTGGGTGTCAGCCTGGCCATGACCGTAGCCTTCCTGGCCCTTTGCCTGACGGCTGTGTGGTGGATCTTCAAGACGGGCTATCGGCTGAAGAGCTGAGGCGGGCGCTCTCAGGCTTCCGGGGCGGTCGTCGGAAGCCCCCTGGCGACCATAGACGCCTCGGCGCTGCGGACCATGGCGCGCTCGCCATTGAAGGTCGCCAGGGTCTGCCAGGCCTCGAACAGGCCCGGATCAGTGCGGGTGTCGATCGCGGGCTGCACGACGACCAGATGCAGGTCGCGGGCCTTCAGCTGCTGGATCACGTCCAGCAGGTCAACCATGGAGCCGGCCAGGGCATGGAGGCTGGGCACGGCCAGCACGCCGCCTGGGACCAGGGCGGCCAGGGCCCGCTCCAGGCCGGTCCGCAGGACTGCGCCGGCCAGACAGCGGTCGCTGAAGACCTCTTCGCAGCCCAGCAGCAGGAGCCGCTCCTCCTGGGCCGGACTGAAATAGACCCCGCGCACGGGCGGCAGGCGATAATAGCCGACGAAGTTCATACCCGGGGTCGCCCTAGCCCCGCCGCTCGCTCAGACCCTGATTGGCCAGTTCATCGGCCCGCTCATTGAGGGGATGGCCGGCATGGCCCTTGACCCAGCGCCAGTCGACCTCGTGGCGGTTGCGGGCGGCGTCGAGGCGTTTCCACAGGTCGTCGTTCTTGACCGGGCTCTTGTCGGCCGTGCGCCAGCCGCGGGCCTTCCAGCCGTGGATCCACTGGGTGACGCCCTTCATCACATACTGGCTGTCGGTATGCAGCTCGACCTTGCAGGGCCTGTTCAGCGTTTCCAGGGCCTGGATCGCCCCCATCAGCTCCATGCGGTTATTGGTCGTATGGGCCTCGCCGCCGCAGATTTCCTTCTTCTTGTCGCCATAGAGGAGGATGGCCCCCCAGCCGCCGGGGCCAGGGTTCCCCTTACAGGCGCCGTCCGTATAGACGACCACCTTCGGGGTCATGCAGGGGCACCGAACAGGGTCAGGCCTTCGCGGTGCACCGCCAGCTTGCGTTCGTACTCCATCGGGTCATGGGGCTTGACCAGGGCACCGGCCGGGGTCGCCTTCCAGTCGGCCAGACGGGTCAGGAAGAACCGCATCGCCGCGCCGCGCGCCAGGATCGGCAGGGCCTGCTTCTCGGCGGGGCTCAGCGGCCGCCGGCGCTGATAGCCGGTCAGCAGGGCAGCGGCGGCGGTGGCATTGAAGCTGCCGTCCGGCTCGAAGCACCAGGCATTGAGGGTCACCGCCACGTCATAGGCGTAAGCGTCGTCACAGGCGAAATAGAAGTCGATGGCGGCGGCGAACTTGCCGTCCGGCCGGAAGAAGACGTTGTCGGGGAAATAGTCGGCGTGGATCACGCCTGACGGCAGGCCGCGCGGCCAGGCCAGGGCCAGCTCGGCCAGGTCCTTGTCGATCGTCGCCGACAGCCCGGGCTTGAGGTCGTCGGCACCCTTGCGGTGCTTTGAGAACAGCGGGGCCCAGTAGGGCTGGCCCAGGTCATTGACCCGGCGACCGGCATAGCCTTCGCCGGCCAGGTGCAGCTGGGCCAGGCCCTCGCCGGCTTCACGGCAATGGGCGACGGTGGGCCGACGGACCGACAGGCCGGACAGGAACTGCACCAGGGCGGCGGGCTTGCCGCGCAGGGTCTTCAGGGTGCGACCCGCGCGATCCGCGATCGGCGTAGCACTGGGAAAGCCGCGATCCGCCAGCCAGCGCATCAGGTTGAGGAAATAGGGCAGGTCTTCCGGCGCGGCGCGCTTTTCGTAGACCGTCAGGATGAAACGCCCGGCCTCCGTCTCCAGCAGGAAGTTGGAGTTCTCCACGCCTTCGGCGATGCCCTTGAACGCCAGGGCTTGCCCCAGGTCGAAGTCGGCCAGGAAGGCGGACAGTTCTTCGTCGGTGATGTCGGTATAGACGGCCATGACCGGGGGATGCGGGACCCGGCGCTGGCGGTCAAGAGGTCGCCTAGGTCGTCAGCAGCCTTGGCAGCTTGAAGGTCACCGTTTCCCGGGCTTCGACCAGGTTCTCGAGGGTGACGTCGAAGCGTGCGGCGATGGCGTCTATGACTCCCTGGACCAGGTCTTCCGGCGCCGAGGCCCCGGCGGTTAGGCCGATGCGCGAGACCCCTTCGAACCATGACCAGTCGAGGCCGCTGGCGTCATCGATCAGCCGGGCGTCCCTGGCACCGGCCTTCAGGCCGACCTCGGCCAGGCGCACCGAGTTGGAGGAATTGCGCGAGCCGACCACCAGCACCAGTTCGGTGCCCTGGGCCAGGGTCTTGACCGCATCCTGCCGATTGGTGGTGGCGTAGCAGATGTCTTCCTTGTGCGGCGCGGCGATGCCCGGGAAGCGGGCCTTGAGCAGGTCGACCATGTCGGCGGTGTCATCGACCGACAAGGTGGTCTGGGTCAGGAAGGCGACATTGGCCGGATCCTTGGGGATCCAGGCGCGGGCATCGTCGATGTTTTCGATCAGGGTCACCGTGCCCTCGGGCAGCTGGCCCATGGTGCCGACCACTTCCGGATGACCTTCATGGCCGATCAGGACGATCTCACGGCCCGAATTGAAGTGCTTCTGGGCCTCGACATGGACCTTGGAAACCAGGGGGCAGGTGGCATCGAGAAAGATCATCTCGCGGGCCTTGGCCTCGGCCGGCACCGACTTGGGCACTCCGTGGGCCGAAAACACTACCGGGCGATCATCGGGGGCTTCGGACAGTTCCTCGATGAAGATCGCGCCCAGGGCCTTGAGGCGATCAACGACATGACGATTGTGCACGATCTCGTGGCGCACATAGACCGGCGCACCGAATTTCTCGATCGCCCGCTCGACAATCTGGATGGCGCGATCGACCCCCGCACAGAAGCCCCGGGGGCTGGCGAGCACGAGGGTGAGCGGCGGACGGACCGGAGCGGGGGCGTTCATGGGCGGGAACCTAAGCGTTCGAAGGCCCTCGCGCCAGCACCGCGGCGGGGGTTCGCAGCCAAAGCTGTCGATTGCGACGTCACGCATATGCCTTTATCAGGCTGCATGACGCCGACTGGGGCATGCGCTCCTTCAAGCTCTTTCAATTCTGACCGGACGTTTCATGCGCCCTCATTTCACCGTCGCCCTCAGTGCCCTGATGGCTGTTTCGATCGCGGCCACCGCGACGAGCGTTCACGCCCAGGCCCGTGGGCGCGGCCAGGACCAGGGCGGTCAGGACGAAGAGCAGGCCAGCAAGAAGAAGAAGCGCGACGAGGAGTGGAACCAGTCCAAGGCCCCGCTCGCCCAGCTGCGCAATGCGGGACCCTGCCCCTACGTGAAGGTGCTCTACGACGCCAGCCGCTTCGTCGAGTTCAAGGACGGGCGGGAAAGCCCGGCGGCGGTAGCCTATACCGGCGAGATCCAGGGCGTTTCGTCAGGCTGTGCCTACAAGAGCGATGATCCGATCAGCATCCGCGTCGAAGTGCTGTTCCAGCTCGGCCGTGGTCCGCAGGGCGCTGAGCCCCAGCGCAACTATCGCTACTGGGTTGCGGTCACCGAGCGGAACCAGGCGATTATCGCCAAGGAATATTTCGATCTGCCGATCACCTTCCCGACGGGGCAGGATCGCGTGTTCGCCACCGAGCAGCTGCAGACCATCACCATCCCGCGCGCGGACGCCAAGGTCAGCGGCGGCAATTTCGAAGTCCTGGTCGGCTTCGACGTGACCCCGGAAATGGCCGCCTTCAATCGTGAGGGCAAGCGCTTCCGGGTCAATGCCGGCCAGACGACGGCCCAAGCAGGGACTCCCAACAAGCAATGAGTGATTTGAAGCGGTCCTTGAGCGAGGCGGCCGCAGCCGCCTTCCAGGCCGCCGGACTGTCTCCCGAGTTCGGGCGTGTCACGGCGTCCGACCGGCCTGATCTTGCCGATTTCCAATGCAACGGTGCCCTCGCGGCCGCCAAGAGCGCCAAGCGCAATCCGCGTGAGATCGCGGTGCAGGTGGTCGATCACCTGAAGGGTGACCCGCGCCTGGCCTCGGTGGAAATCGCCGGCGTCGGCTTCATCAACATGCGGGTCAGCGCCGAGGCCCTGTCGGCCCGCGCCAAGGAGATCGCCGCAGATCCGCGCGCCGGGGCCGCCCTGGTCGAGTCGCCGCGCCGGGTGCTGGTGGACTATGCCGGTCCCAATGTCGCCAAGCCGATGCATGTGGGTCACCTGCGGGCCTCGATCATCGGTGAGTCCGTCAAGCGCCTGTACCGGTTCCGGGGTGACGACGTGGTCGGTGACGCCCACTTCGGCGACTGGGGCTTCCAGATGGGCCTGCTGATCACCGCCGTGATGGACGAGCACCCGTTCATCCAGGCCCTGATGGAAAAGCTGCCGGAAGCGCCGCGCGGCTTCACCAAGTCCGATGAGGACAAGGTGCTCGCCGAGTTCGCGGCCCTGATCAGCCTGGCGGATCTGGACCGGCTCTATCCGCTGGCCTCGACCCGCCAGAAGGAAGATCTCGACTACAAGGAGCGGGCCCGTCGGGCGACCGCAGAGTTGCAGAACGGCCGGTTCGGCTACCGTCTGCTGTGGCGCCATTTCGTCAATGTCAGCCGGGTTGCCCTGGAGCGTGAGTTCCATGCCCTCGGCGTCGACTTCGACCTCTGGAAGGGCGAAAGCGACGTCCAGGAACTGATTGCCCCGATGGTGCATCAGCTGGAGGACAAGGGGCTTCTGGTCGAGGACCAGGGCGCGCGGATCGTTCGTGTGTCCCAGGAAGGCGACAAGCGCGATGTGCCGCCCTTGCTGGTGGTCTCATCCGAAGGCTCGGCCATGTACGGCACGACCGACCTGGCCACGATCCTCGACCGTCGCAGCAGCTTTGACCCGCACCTGATCCTCTATTGCGTCGACCAGCGTCAGGCCGACCATTTCGAGACGGTGTTCCGGGCTGCCTATCTGGCCGGTTATGCCGAGCCGGGCACGCTGGAGCATATCGGCTTCGGCACCATGAACGGCAGCGACGGCAAGCCGTTCAAGACCCGGGCCGGTGGCGTGCTGAAGCTGCACGACCTGATCGAAATGGCCCGCGAAAAGGCCCGTGAACGCCTGCGCGAAGCAGGGCTCGGGACCGAGCTGTCGCCAGAGGCCTTCGAAGAGACCGCCCACAAGGTCGGGATCGCCGCCCTGAAGTTCGCCGACCTGCAGAACTTCCGCGGCACGTCCTATGTGTTTGATCTTGATCGGTTCACCAGCTTTGAGGGCAAGACCGGTCCCTATCTTCTGTACCAGTCGGTGCGGATCAAGAGCGTGCTGCGCAAGGCTGCCGAAGCCGGGCTGAAGGCGGGCCGGATCACCATCGGCGAGCCGGCGGAGCGGGATCTGGCCATGCTGCTGGACGCTTTCGAAGGGGCTCTGACCGAGGCCTATGACAAGAAGGCTCCGAACTTTGTCGCCGAGCATGCCTACAAGCTGGCCCAGACCTTCTCGAAGTTCTATGCGGCCTGCCCGATCATGAGTGCCGACGACGACGCGACGCGAGCCTCACGTCTGAACCTGGCCCAGACCACCCTGCGGCAACTGGAGCAGGCCCTGGATCTGCTGGGTATTGAAGCCCCGGAGCGCATGTAGCCACAGGCTGCGCGTCAGCACCCTGACTGAGTTCTCGGAGTGAGACCCTGTCAGGCGGCTTCGGCTCCGGCTTCGGCCTGTGCGCCGCTCTCGCCCACCCTGAACCGCTGGATCAGGGCCCCAAGTTCGCCAGCTTCGCGGGTAAGGCTGTGGCTTGCGGCGGTGGTCTCCTCGACCATGGCGGCGTTCTGCTGGGTGACCTGGTCCATCTGGCTGACAGCATTGTTGATCTCGGCCAGGCCGATCGCCTGATGCTTGGCGGCTGAGGCGATGGTGTTCACCAGGTCCTCGATGCGTCCGAAATGGTCGACGACGCTGGAGAGTTCCTCGCCGACCCGGACGACCAGCCCCACGCCACTCTGGACGCTGTCGGAGGATTCCGTGACCAGAGTCTTGATCTCCTTTGCCGCGTCCGCCGACCGCTGGGCCAGGGCGCGGACTTCCTGGGCCACGACCGCGAAGCCGCGGCCGGCCTCGCCGGCGCGCGCCGCCTCGACCCCGGCATTGAGGGCCAGAAGATTGGTCTGGAAGGCGATCTCGTCGATCACCGTGATGATCTGGCCGATCTGCCGTGACGAAGCGTCGATCCGCTCCATCGCGGTCATGGCCTCAGTGGCGACGGCGCTGGACTTGCCGACCATGGTGCGGCTGACTGAAGTCGCCTTCTGGGCTTCAGCCGCGTTTTCGGCCGTCTGCCGCACGGTGGCGGTGACCTGGTCCAGTGCTGCGGCAGTTTCCTCGAGGCTGGCGGCCTGTTGCTCTGTGCGTCGGGCGAGATCATCAGACGCCGAAGAAATTTCACGTGAGCCGCTGTCAACAGCGCTCGTGCTGTCCAGGACCCGCCCCAGGGTTTCTTCAAGTATTTCCAGAGAGCTGTTGAAGTCGTCGCGCAGACATTCGAATTCCCGTGGAAATGTTGCGGTTATCCGCTGGGTCAGATTGCCTTCCGCCAATTGCCGGAGCCCGCCGCCCAAGAGCTTGACGACCTGCTGGCGCAGGTTGCGCTCTTCGGTTCTCGCCATTTCGGCCGCCCAATCCTGATCCTGGAACTGCTTCAGCTGCTCGGCCTGTTTCGCGGCCTGGCGCTCCAGTGAGGCCGTTCTGAAACCGGCGACCGATCTGGCCATTTCGCCCACCTCGTCGGCGCGCCCCTGCATCGGGACTTCCTGGGTGAAGTCCCCCGCAGCCAGCTGGCCCATATAGGCGGACACCTTCGACAGGGGGCTCACAATGAAATTGCGCAGGACATTGGAGCCCACCACGACGAGGGCCAGCATCATCAGGGTCGTCGCCGCCAAGAGAGCAAAGGCGATCTTGGTGGTGCGTTCAGCTTCGAGAACGGAATCGGCTGCGGCCTTGTAGGCCATCACCGTCAGGCTGTCGATGACCTTGCGGTGCCGGGCATAGATCGGCTCCAGGGCGGCGATGGAGGTGTTGACGGCGATGACGTCGCCGGACTTCAGGGCGGGGGCGTATTTCTGGTCCACGATGGCCCAGAAGGCGTCCATTTCCACCTGGGACTGTTCCAGGGCTGCCTGTGCGTCCTTCGGCAACCCAGTCTTCTGCCAATAGTCCCGACGTTGCTCATCCTGGCTCTTGAGGGTGGCCAGGGTTGCCAGGGTCGCCTCGGCCTGTCCGGCGTCCTCGGCACCGTGGTGCACGACCAGCATGGCCTCGACGAGGTAAAGCGGCGGCGGCAGGATGTCGGCCAACAGCTCGTAGGCATGGGCCTGCTTCTTTGACAACGGTCCGCCGACCCTGAGTTCCAGCAGGGAGAATACGGCGGTGGCTGTGGCCAGGATGAAGCCCAGCAGCAGGGCACCGGCAAACAGGTTCAGGGCGTCTCGAAGTCTGAGCTTCATGTCTGAGTCCGCAAGTGTGGCCTTATCAGTTCAGGGGAGCAGGGTTAACGGGCCCGAAACCCGGACTGCGGCCATCTGTCTCAGGATGATGCCGAAACGGGCATTCCGCGCGACCAAGCGGCAAGAGGCGTCGGTGAAGCCGGACCCGTGCTTGACTCCGGGTCCCCCCTCCAGCATTGAGCGCCTGACCCACGCGGGAGACATCGGGATTCGCGTCCCGAGGCCGAAGGCGCAACCGCCCCGGAAACGCTCAGGCAAAAGGACCGCGCGGGTTTAGGAACGCTGGAAAGAGGCTGTCTGCCCTCCCTGAACAGGGAAGATGGATGGCCCGCCGAAGGAGCAAGGCTCCCCATCCTTCGCGCGATGGGCCGGGGCCGGAATCTCTCAGGTCAAAGGGACAGCGGGGGCGCGATCGTCTGGTGAAAGCCGGACCAGCAGCGCCGTCCCCGTTTGGAGCCCCCGCGTGTCCGACCAAGATCTCAAGAAGACGCCCCTGTATGACGCCCATGTGGCGTCCGGCGCGCGCATGGTGCCGTTTGCGGGCTATTCCATGCCGGTTCAGTACAAGGACGGGGTGCTGAAAGAGCATCTGTGGACCCGCGAGCATGCCGGCCTGTTCGACGTTTCGCACATGGGGCAGGCGCGCATTCGGGGCACGGATCCGGCCAAGAGCTTCGAGAAGGTGGTCTCGGCCGACTATCAAGGTCTCAAGCCCGGCAAGCAGCGCTATGGCGTTCTGCTGAATGCCCAGGGCGGCATTATCGACGATCTGATGACCGCGCGTCCTGATGACGATGGCCTGTTCGTGGTGGTCAACGGTGCCTGCAAGGACAACGACTACGCCATCATCGCCAAGGCGCTTGAAGGCGAGGCCACGGTCGAGCGCCTGGAAGATCGCGCCCTGCTGGCCCTGCAGGGGCCCGAAGCCGCCGCCGTTCTGGCCGCCCACGTCCCGGCTGCGGCCGATATGGTGTTCATGGACACCGCCGTTCTGACTGCCTTTGGCGTCGAGGCCATCATTTCCCGCTCGGGCTATACCGGTGAAGACGGCTACGAGATCTCGGTGCCGGCCGCCGACGCGACGCGCATCTGGAACACCCTGTTGCAGGACGAGCGCGTGAAGCCCATCGGACTGGGCGCGCGCGACAGCCTGCGCCTGGAGGCCGGCCTGCCCCTCTATGGTCACGACCTCGACGAGACCGTTTCGCCCATCGAGGCGGGCCTGAATTTCGCCATCGGCAAGCGCCGCCGTGAGGCCGCCGATTACCCGGGCGCGTCCCGGATTGGTGCCGAACTGGCCGGCGATCTCTCCCGCATCCGCGTCAATCTGAAGGTGCTCGAAGGTGCTCCGGCCCGTGAGGGCGCGCAGATCGCCGACGAGACCGGCACCGTGGTCGGGGTGATCACCAGCGGCGGCTTCGGACCAAGCTTCGGCGGTGCCATCGCTATCGGCTTTGTGCCCCCCGCTCTGGCGGTGGTCGGCGCGCGGCTGCAGGTGATTGTCCGCGGCAAGTCACAAGCGGCTGAGGTCGTGGCCTCGCCATTCGTTCCCAATCGTTACGTCCGCAAACTCTAGGAAGGGCCCAGACATGCGTTTTACCAAGGATCATGAGTGGGTCGCCGTCGAAGGCGATATCGCTACGGTCGGCATCACCGCCTATGCCGCTGAACAGCTGGGCGACGTGGTGTTTGTCGAGGTGCCTGAGGTCGGCAAGACCGTGAAGCAGGGCGACGGCCTGGCCGTGGTCGAGAGCGTCAAGGCCGCCTCCGACGTCTATGCCCCGGTCTCGGGCGAGGTGGTCGAGGCCAATGCCGCCCTGGGTGACGCGCCCGAGACGGTCAATGCCGTGCCGGAAACCGGCGGCTGGTTTGCGAAGCTGCAGCTTTCCAACCCGTCGGAAGTCGAGGCCCTGATGGACCGCGACGCCTACGAAGCCTTCCTCGGCACGCTCTAACTTCCTGTCATCCCGGCTCTTCGCTGCAGCCAGGATGATACCAGAACAGGCTCCTCCCCATGCGCTACCTGCCCCTGACCCCCGATGATCGCGCCGAGATGCTGGGCGTTATCGGCGTGGACTCGATCGACGCTCTGTTCGTCGATGTTCCCGCCTCCGCCCGGCGCGCCGGGACCGTCGACCTGCCGCTGCACGCCGGCGAGCTGGAGGTCGAGCGTGAGATGGCGGCCCTGGCCCGACGGAACCGCTCGGCGGGGGAGGGGCCTTTCTTCTGTGGCGCGGGAGCCTATCGCCATCACGTGCCGGCGACGGTCGATCACATCATCCAGCGGTCGGAGTTCCTGACCAGCTACACGCCTTACCAGCCGGAAATCGCCCAGGGCACCTTGCAGGTCCTGTTCGAGTTCCAGACCCAGGTCGCGGCCCTGACCGGCATGGAGGTGGCCAATGCTTCGCTCTATGACGGGTCGACCGCCGCCGCCGAGGCGGTGATGATGGCCACCCGGGTCACCCGCCGCAACAAGGCGGTGATGTCGGGCGGCGTCCACCCGCACTATGTCGAGACCATCGACACCCTGGCCCATGCGGCCGGTGTCGCGACCCAGCGCCTGGCCGTCGCCATCGATGCCGAGGACGCGGTGATCGCCGCCATCGACGCCGACACCGCCTGTGTCGTCGTCCAGACCCCCAATGTGTTCGGCACCGCCACCGACGTTACCCGGATCGCCGCCGCGGCCCAGGCCGCCGGTGCCCTGCTGATCGTGGTGACCACCGAGGTCGTGTCGCTGGGCCTGCTCAAGTCGCCCGGCGAGATGGGCGCAGATATCGTGGTGGCCGAGGGCCAGTCGATCGGCAACGGCCTGAACTTCGGCGGCCCCTATGTCGGCCTCTTTGCCTGCAAGGAAAAATACATCCGCCAGGCCCCTGGCCGGCTGTGCGGCGAAACGGTGGACGCCGATGGCCGTCGGGGTTTCGTCCTGACCCTGTCGACCCGCGAGCAGCATATCCGCCGCGACAAGGCCACCTCGAATATCTGCACCAACAGCGGCCTCTGCGCCCTGGCCTTCAGCATCCATATGAGCCTGCTGGGCGAGGTGGGCCTGCGGCAGCTGGCGGCGATCAATCACGAAAAGGCCCGCGCCCTGCGGGATGCCCTGGCCGCCATCCCCGGCGTCGAGATCCTCACTTCGCGGTTCTTCAATGAATTCGCCATCCGGGTGCCGGGCAAGGCCGCCGAGCTGGTGGAGACCCTGGCGGGCCAGGGCATCATCGCCGGCGTCCCGTTCTCGCGTCTCGATGCCCATGCCGGCCTCGACGACGTGCTGCTGGTGGCCGCCACCGAAACCACCCTCGATATCGACATCACCTTCTTCGCCAAGGTTCTGGCCAAGGTCATCGCCCAATGAGCATGAACAGCGTTGGACGGCCGACCCGTCCCGAAACCGCCAATGACACCGTGGACACGCACGCCACCCTGACCGGCGCTCGCGGCCTGCTGCAGGACGAAGCCCTGATCTTCGAGCGCGATGGCTGGCACAAGACCGGGGTCGACCTGCCGGAGGCCTCGGCCCCTGCCGACGACCTGAACAGCCTGCTGCGCACGGCCCCGATCGGCCTGCCGGGCCTCTCCGAGCCCGAGGTTGTCCGCCACTATGTGCGGCTGTCCCAGAAGAACCACGCCATCGACCTGGCGCTGTATCCGCTGGGATCGTGCACGATGAAGCACAATCCGCGCCTCAACGAGAAGATGGCGCGCCTGCCGGGCTTCTCCGACATCCACCCCCTGCAGCCGCAGTCGACCGTGCAGGGGGCTCTGGAACTGATGGACCGCCTGGCCCACTGGCTGAAGACGCTCACGGGCATGCCCGCTGTGGCCCTGACGCCCAAGGCCGGTGCCCATGGCGAGATGTGCGGCATGCTCGCCATCCGCGCGGCGCATGAGGCCAAGGGCCAGGGTCATCGCAAGACCGTCCTGGCCCCGACCAGCGCCCACGGCACCAATCCCGCCACGGCTGCCTTTGTCGGCTACACCGTGGTCGAGATCGCCCAGACCGCCGACGGTCGGGTTGATCTGGCCGACCTGGAATCGAAGCTCGGCGATCACGTGGCGGCCATCATGGTCACCAATCCCAATACCTGCGGTCTGTTCGAGCGCGATGTGGTGGAGATTGCGCGCCTGACCCATGCGGCGGGGGCCTATTTCTACTGCGACGGGGCCAATTTCAACGCCATCGTCGGCCGCGTTCGTCCGGGCGACCTGGGCGTCGATGCCATGCACATCAACCTGCACAAGACCTTCTCGACGCCCCATGGCGGCGGTGGTCCGGGTGCCGGTCCGGTGGTGCTCAGCGAGGCTCTGGCGCCGTTCGCGCCGACGCCCTGGCTGGTGCATGGCGAAGACGGCTTTGCCCTGGTCGAACACGCCGGCGAGGCGGGGGCCGAGACCGCCTTTGGCCGCATGAGCGCCTTCCATGGCCAGATGGGCATGTATACCCGCGCCTATGCCTACATGCTCAGCCACGGGGCCGATGGCCTGCGTCAGGTGGCCGAGGATGCCGTGCTCAACGCCAACTATCTGAAGGCCCGCCTGTCGGACGTGATGAGCCCGGCCTTCCCGGACGGCCCGTGCATGCACGAGGCCCTGTTCGACGACAGCTGGCTTGAAGGCACGGGCGTGACCACCCTGGATTTCGCCAAGGCGATGATCGACGAGGGCTTCCACCCGATGACCATGTATTTCCCGCTGGTCGTCCACGGTGCGATGCTGATCGAACCGACTGAAACCGAGAGCAAGCAGGAACTCGACCGCTTTGTGGTCGCACTGCGAGCCCTGGCTCATGCCGCCAAGGCCGGTGATGTCGAACGCTTCAAGGGAGCGCCCTACCATGCTCCGATGCGGCGTCTCGACGAGACCCTGGCTGCCCGCAAGCCTCGGTTGAGGTGGAAACCTGTGGCGGAAGCGCCACTGGCGGCCGAATAGCAGGGTCCTATTTCAGGACGCGTCGAAAGGGCGCCTTTACGGCGCCCTTATCGGTCCACATATCAGGCTCGCGCGTCGGGCTGATTGGATTTTCCAGGAGCAAACGGAGCGTGAAGTCCGTCAGCTCCTCATGAATGCTTCAGTCGCCCTCGCCATGCCTCGTGCACGCCATTCCCCTGCCGATGATCTCGCCCGCGAGATCGTGGCGCGCGTCCTGCGCGTCACCCTGGTGGTGCTTGGCCTGTTGCTGGTCGCTGCCGGTGCCGTGATAGCCCCCTTGCCGGGCCCGCTGGGCCTGCCGCTCACGGTCATCGGCCTGATGCTTGTGCTGCGGAACTCGTTCAAGGCCCGCAAGCAGTTCGTGCGCTTCCAGCATGCCCACCCCAAGCTGATCTTTCCCTTGCGCAGACTGCTGCGTCGGGAGCCCGAGGTGGTGCTGGTCGCCTGGCAGCAGGTTCTGCGCATTGAGCGGCTGATCATGCCCCGCCGTTGGCGCGTGGCCGTGCGCTGGCGCAAGTCGATCAAGCGCCGCCGTCGGTGACAGGCGCCTCAACCAGCGCGATCGACATCAGGCAAAAGGTCCGCCGGCGCGCTCGGTTGGCCTTGCTGCTGCGCGAGTCTGCGGCTCGGGCCTATCGGATCGCAGCGATCGCCTTTGGTAGCCTGGTGATCCTGGTCGGGGCGGTCCTGACCCCCTTGCCGGGCCATATCGGCCTTCCCATGCTGGTCATCGGCCTGATGATCGTGCTGCGCTACTCGTTCCAGGCGCGCAAGCAGTTCATCCGCTGGCAGAGGCGCCATCCCAAGCTGGTCTTTCCGATCCGGCGGCTGATGCGCCGTGAGCCGGAGGTCCTGCTGGTCTTCTGGCAGCAATTGCTGCGCACCGAGAAGCTGGTCCTGCGCCGGGCCCGGTGGCGTGTTCTGAAGCGGGGCCGCAAACGGGCCCGGCGGCTCTGGAGCCAAAGAAAAAGGGCGCAGCCCTAAAGCTGCGCCCCTGATCTTTTCGCCGGATGATCGCCGCTACTGCAGCTTGGCACCCATCTGGCCGATGGCCGTATCGACCAGCGGGTCGCTCTTCAGATCCGAAAGGCGCGCCGTCAGCACGGCTTCAGCAGCCTGGGCGGCGAGGTCAACGGCGGCAGCCTTGACGTCCGCCGTGGCCTGGGCCTCGGCCTGGGCGATCTTGCGTTCGGCCATTTCGGCGCGGCGCTTGATCTGCTCTTCCAGCTTTTCCTTGGCTTCCTCGGCCAGACGCTTGGCGTCGGCCTTGGCGGCTTCAAGCATGCCGGCCGCCTGACGTTCGGCGTCCTCGCGCTGGGCCTTCACGTCTGCGAGCAGGGCCTGAGCCTCTTCCCGCAGTTGCTGGGCCTCATCGAGCTCGGCCTTGATCTTGGCGGCATGGGCGTCGAGCGCACCGAACAGGGCACCGGGCAGGACCTTGAGCACGACCAGAAGGCCGAAGAACAGGACCAGCGCGACCAGAACCCAGAACTCGGGGTTGGAGAGGCTGAACAGGGACTCGTGTTCCATAGTCTGTCTCTCCTTACGCCGTGGCGGCCTTGAGCTCAGCGGCCGAGGCCGCCTTGCCCGTCAGCTTCTCGACGATGGCGCTGGCCGTATCCGAGGCCACGGCAGCGACGTGGCTCATGGCCTGGTCGCGTGCAGCCTGGATGCTGGCCTCGGCGGCGACCAGCTTTTCGGCCAGAACCGCTTCTTCCTTGGCCTGACGTTCGGCGGCCGCGGCCGAAGCCTTGGCCTTGGCGTCCGCCGCGGTCTTCTGGGCCGAAGCGCGAGCCTCGGCCACCTCGGCCGCAGCCGCACGGGCCTGGACCTCGGCTTCGTCCTTCAGACGGCGGGCGTCGGCGATGTCGCCGGCAATCTTGGCACCGCGAGTCTCGATCGCGCCGCTGACCCGGGGCAGGAGGCCCTTGGACAGCACCGCATAGAGAACGGCGAAGATGAGCAGCAGCCAGACGATCTGGCCGCCCCAGTGCTCGAACTGCAGCTGCGGGAGTCCGCCGCCACCGTGAGCCTCGGGCGCACCAGTCGTTTCGACCGTGCTGTGGGGTTCCGTCGCCATGGGCGAAGTCGCCTCTTTAGCTAAGCATTTTCAAACGGATTTGACGCCGAGAGGCGTCGAGAAAATGCAGGAAAACAAGGGATTCGGTGCGAGCGCCTCGAAACGAGACGGCTCGCGCCGAGGATTAGGAGAAGAGGATCAGGAAGGCGACGACCAGGGCGAAGATGCCCAGGGCTTCGGTCAGCGCCATGCCGAGGAACAGCATCGGACGCTCTTGAGCGGCGGCGGTCGGGTTGCGCAGGGCGCCCTGGAAATAGTTACCGAACATCACGCCCAGGCCGATGCCTGCGCCGATCATGCCCAGCATCGCCAGACCAGCGCCGATGTACTTCGCGGCTTCAGCTTCCATTGTGAGACTCCTAAAGATCGAAAGGTTGGAAAGAAAAAAAGGGTGATCAGTGGCTGTCGAGGTGCACGACGTCGTTCAGATAGACGCAGGCGAGCACCGCAAACACGAAGGCCTGAAGGAAGGCCACCATGAACTCTAGAGCCGTCAGGGCGACGACGGAGGTCAGGGCCAGCGCCGCGCCGGCCCAGCCGAGCACGCCAAGCCCGCCCAGGGCGACGACGAAGCCGGCGAAGATCTTCAGAACCACGTGACCGCCGACCATGTTGCCGAACAGTCGCAGGGCCAGGGTCAGGGGGCGCACCAGGAACGAAACGATCTCGATCAGCACCACCAGCGGCAGGATCCAGCCGGGCACGCCCGACGGGGCGAACAGCTTGAAGAACTTGATGCCGTTCTTGGCAAAGCCCACGGCGACCACGGTCAGGATGACCAGCATGCCCAGGGTGAGGGTCACGGCCAGCTGCGAGGTGGCCGTGAACACCAGGAACATGCCCTGCAGGTTCATGAACAGCACGAAGGCGAACAGGGTGAAGACGAAGGGCAGGAACTTCTTGCCTTCGTGACCGATGATCGACTCCGCCAGGCCATCGACCAGGCCGTAGAGCAACTCGCCCACCGTCTGGAGGCGGCCGGGGATCACCGCCTGCTTGGCCGAGGCCAGGGCGTAGAACACGATGACGAGCGTCGCGGCCAGCAGCATGGCGGCCACGGAATTGGTGATCGACAGATCGATCGGCAGGCCCAACACGGTCACGGTCGGCAGTTCCACGATCTTGCTGACCTGGAACTGGTGCATCGGATCGGCCATTGGCCCTAGTCTCTCTTCTGCTTGGGGGCGGTAGACCCGCCTCCCGTGTCTTCGCCGGCCTGCCCCTCTGGAGCTTCTGCCGACGCCTGCGCGCTCAGTTGCATCGCCTTGCGGACGACGCCGAAGATCGACGCCCCCATGCCGATCAGCAAACCGCCGACCATGCCCCAGGGCGCCGTGTGGGCGAACTGGTCGAGCAGCCAGCCAAAGCCGAGCCCCACCAACACGCCGCCGATCAGATCCGCCAGAAGACGATAGCCGTCCTGGGACGATTTCTCGTGCTCCGCGCGCACCGGCTTTTCTGCCGCCTTCTTGGCCTCAAAGGCGTCGAGCCGAGCGTCGAGGCTTTGCAGGGCCTTGTCGTTCGGTTCGTCGGCCTTGGGCATGGGAGCGGTCAGGTCCGAAAACGCCTGCGGATGCGCCTAAAACAGGCGCATTTCCGGCCGGCTTGATCGCGGCGGAACCTATAGACCTCGCTGCGGTGCGTCAAGGTCGGCTCGGAGTGCCGCAAGCATATGAATAATATGGCATTTTGTGCACAGGGGGCTTCCGTGGAGAAAACCTTGCGGTGGTTCAGCCCTTCTGCGGCGCATGGCTGCAAAGGCGAGCCTGGAACGGGTCTCGACATATCAAGGCCCGGGCTTGGCGTCAGGGCGTGCCAATCCGCGACATATAGGCCGCATACCGAGACTGGCGCGGCGTGCCGGCCGGATGACGCATTGCTTTTTTCGACATTTTGAGGTTTGAGAGCCGCGTCTTTCCCTTAGCCAGAAGATTCATGTCGCATCTGAAGAACACCGGTTTCTCCGATCGTATCTCCGCCGCCGCCGAGGCCAAGAAGGCCATGCTGGCGAAAATGAAGCCCAAGCCCACCGTCACGGACCCCGATTTCGACAAGCGCGAAGAGCTTCGCGCCGCCGAACTGGAAGCCGTGCGCGCCGCTCGGGCTGCGGCCCGCGAAGCGGCCCGCCTCGAGCAGGCTGCCAAGCAGGAACTGATCCTCGCCGCCAAGCGCGCCGAGCGGAAGGAACGCAAGGCTGATGCCGCCGCCGAGCAGCGCATGCGCAAGGAAGAGAAGGCCGCCCAGCGCGAGCAACTTCGTTCCCTGGGCCGCACCAGCAAGAGCGCTCGCGCTCATGAATGGGGCAATCTGATCGGCTGATCGGACGGGAACGGGCTCCGCGCCCGGTTCCCGCGTCTCCCGGGCCGCGACTCGACCGCATGGTCCTGGCTCCTTGCCAACCCTGCGGGAGGGCCTGCCCATGGATCTCGTCCAACCTGAACTCCTGGCGACGATGTTTGCCGTGGCCGCCCTGGCCGGGGCCTTCGACGCCATCGCCGGCGGTGGCGGATTGCTCACCGTGCCGGCCCTGCTGCTGGCGGGACTGGATCCTGTCGGGGCGCTCGCCACCAACAAGTTGCAAGGCGCCTTCGGGTCGGTCTCCTCCACCCTGGCCTTTGCGCGTCGCGGCCTGATCGACTGGCGGACCGCCCTTCCGGTCGCGGCTGCTACGGCCCTGGCCGGGCTCGCCGGGGCCCTTTGCGCCAGCCTGCTGTCTCCGCGCGTCCTGGCGGCCCTGGTGCCGTTGCTGCTGATCGTCATCGCCGTCTATTTCGGCCTGTCGAAGGCCCTCAAGGCCGAAGACGCCCCGCCGCGTCTGGCCCTGCCGGTGTTTGCGGGCCTGATCGCGCCGCTGATCGGCTTCTATGACGGTATCTTCGGTCCCGGGGCCGGGGCTTTCTACATGGTCGCGATCGTGACCCTGCTCGGCTATGGCGCGCTGAAGGCCACGGCCCATACCAAGCTGGCCAATGCCGCCAGCAATCTGGGCAGCCTGACCCTGTTCATGGTCAAGGGTGCTGTGATCTGGCCGATCGGGCTGGCCATGGCCGCTGGCGCCTTCCTCGGGGCCCAGGTCGGATCGCGGCTGGCCATGCGATTCGGGGCCGGCCTGATCCGCCCGCTGCTGGTGATGATGTCCTGCGCCATGGCGATCAAGCTGCTGGCGGATCCCGCCAATCCGCTGCGCCAGGCCGTGCTGGGCCTGTTCGGAGGCTAAAGGGGCTGGTCGCTACTGCGCCGCCACCATCTGTTCGGCGGTATTCAGATCGACGCTGACCAGTTGGCTGACGCCCCGCTCGCCCATGGTCACGCCGAACAGGCGGTCCATCCGGCTCATGGTCACCGGATTGTGGGTGATGGCGATGAACCGGGTCTGGGTGCGGCGGCGCATCTCGTCCAGCATGTTGCAATAGCGGTCGACATTGGCGTCATCGAGCGGCGCATCAACCTCGTCCAGCACGCAGATCGGGGCCGGATTGGCCAGGAAGACGCCGAAGATCAGGGCGCTGGCGGTCAGGGCCTGTTCGCCGCCGCTCATCAGACTCATCGAGGCCATGCGCTTGCCGGGCGGGCAGGCATAGATCTCAAGGCCGGCCTCGAGGGGATCATCGCTTTCGATCAGACGCAGTTCAGCCTGGCCGCCGCCGAACAGGGCCTGGAACAGGGTCTGGAAATGGCCATTGATCACCTCGAAGGCGGCGAGCAGGCGTTCGCGACCCTCGGCGTTCAGCTCTTCGATACCGGCTCGCAGCTTGCCGACCGCGCCGGACAGATCGGCCCGCTCGCTGCGCATGATCTCCAGGCGCGCGGCATATTCCTGGGCCTCTTCCTCGGCCCGCAGATTGACCGGCCCAATGGCGTCGCGCTCCCGTTCGAGCGCAAAGAGGTGGGCCTCCACCCCCGCCGCGTCCTTGGGCACGGCCACAGCCTCGCCAGCGACATGGCGGCCGAGTTCCTCGGGCTCCATCCGGACCGATTCGCGAATACTGCCGGCGATCTCGGCGAACCGCGCCCGGGCGCCGTCGAGATGCGCCACCAGGGCGGCGCGGGTTTCGCGCGCCTCGCCGGCGGCCTGGTCGGCGGCCCGGGCCGCACGGTCGGCGGTCAGACGGGCGGTCTCGGCTGTTTCCAGGGCATCGCTGGCCCGTATGCGCCGGGCTTCGGCCGCGCCGAACTCCTCAAGCAGAACCAGCAGCCGGTCCTTCAGCACAGTCGGTGCCTCGCGTGCCGCCTCGAGCGCGGCCGCCGCCTTCACCCGGTCCGCATCGAGCCCTGCGATACGGTTGCCGGCGGCCTCCGCCCGGCGGGTCCAGTCGCTATGGTCGCGGTCCAGGGCTTCAAGCCGCCGCTGGCGACCGGCCCGCTCGCGGGTTTCGACATCAAGGGCGGTGCGGGCCGCTGAAGCCGCCTCGCGGGCAGTGGCTGCGGCCTGGCGGGCTTCCGCCAGTTGCGGGGCGAGGTCCGCGACCGCTGTTGCACCGGCATGTTCGGCGCGAACGCCGGCCAGGGCAGCCTCGGCCTCGGCCTGTTCAGACTCGAAGCGGTCAATGGTCTCGTCCAGTGACTGGGCCCGGGCGGCCCGCAGGGCCGCAGTACGCTCGAACTGGGCCACGGCGTCGCGGGCCCCGGCCAGCAGGCGTTCAGCCTCGGGCGGAGCCCGGCGACGCTCACGCAGGTTGTCCTCCGCAGCGCGCAGCCGGTCCGTGGCGATTTTCAGGGCACCGGTCGTCGCCTCGGCCCGCGGCGCGGTCAGGTCGATCTCGGCCTCGACCTCGGCCAGACGGGTGCGCTGTTCCAGCCTCACGGCCGCCGGACGCGGTGCGTCGGCGCGGGCGACGAAGCCGTCCCACCGCCACAGGTCGCCCTCGGCGGATACGAGGCGCATGCCGGGAGACAGGCCCTTTTGCAGGCGATCGCCCTCGCCGCGCTGCACCACCGCCGTGAAGGCGAGGCGGGCGGCCAGTTCGGGCGGGGCCTTCACCAGGGGGGCGAGGGGCTGCGCCTCGTCGGGCCAGATCGGGGAGGGGGTTCCGGCCCCGCCCCAGTAGGAGGCTGCACGCGGGTCAAGAGCGGCGTCCAGGTCATCGCCAAGGGCGGCGGCGAGGGCGGCCCCATAGCCCTTGTCCGGGGAGACCGAATCCAGGGCGGGCGCGTGACCGCTGCGGCTGCGCGGCGCGGTCAGGTTGGCCAGGCCCCGGGCCTCGGTCCTCAGGCGACCCAGCTGGTCCTCGACACTGCGCGCCAGCTGCCGGGCCATGGCTTCCTGCTCTGCGGCCTTGGCGCGCTCGGCCTCTGCCGTCTCCAGGGCGGCCCGGGCGGCATTCAGGCTCGTCTGGGCGTTGTCAAAACGCTGGCGGGCGTCGGCGGCAGCCGGATCCGTTTCGGGCCCAACGGCGGCGCGCTCCGACCTGGCCTGGTCGAGGGCGCGCCGGGTCCGGGCCAGTCGGCCCTCCGCATCCGCCAGGCGCGCGGTCGCGGCCCGGGCCCGCGCATCCTCAGCAGCAGCCCGTGCGGCCAATTGCTCGACCACGGCTTCGGCGTCGGCCCGGGCCTCCTCGGCGGCCTTGGCGGCGGCAGCCAGCTCGGGGCCCCGTTCGGGCGCAGCGGCGACGAGGGCGCGGATCTCCGCCAGTTCGCCATCCAGCCGGGCCAGGGCTGCGGCGGCGTCCTGCTGGGTCTGGACCTCGCGGGCCCGGTCATCATCGATGCGGGCCAGGTCGGCCGACAGGCGCTGGAACTCGGCCGCGGCGGCCTCGGCCTCACGCTCGGCGCGGTCCTTCTGGATCGCCAGCTGGCCGAGCACCGCCTGGGCGATCGTGGCCTCTTCGCGCAGGGGCGGCATGGCCGCCTCGGCGCGGGTGATCTCGACCTGGGCGGAAGCTGCGGCGCGGGCGGTGTCTTCCACATTTCGCGCCGCCTGGGTCGCTTCGGCCTGGGTCCGGTTCAGGGTGTCGCGGGCCTCGGTCCAGCGCGCGAACAGCACGGCGCCCTGCACAGCCCGGATCTCGGAAGACAGTCGCTTGTACTTTTCCGCCTGCCGGGCCTCACGGCGAAGCCGGTTCAGCGCGGATTCGAGCTCGCGCGCCACATCCTCAAGGCGCGAGAGATTGGTTTCGGCGGCTCGCAGTCGAAGCTCGGCCTCGTGACGGCGGGTGTGCAGACCCGAGACACCAGCCGCCTCTTCCAGGATGCGCCGGCGGTTCTGCGGCTTGGCCCCGATCAACTCGCTGATCTGGCCCTGGCGCACCAGGGCCGGCGAATTGGCCCCGGTCGAGGCGTCGGCAAACAGCAGCTGGACGTCGCGGGCCCGCACCTCGCGGCCGTTGATGCGATAGGTCGATCCCTCGCCCCGATCGATGCGGCGGACGACCTCCAGGACCGGATCGTCATTGAACTGGGCCGGTGCCGTGCGGTCGGCATTGTCGATGGTCAAGGTGACGTCGGCATGGTTGCGGGCCGGCCGCGCGCCACTGCCGGCGAAGATCACCTCGTCCATGCCGCCGGCCCGCATGGCCTTGGCGGAATTGGCCCCCATCACCCAGCGCAGGGCTTCCAGCAGGTTGGACTTGCCGCAGCCATTGGGGCCGACAATACCGGTCAGGCCGGGCTCGATCCGAAACTCGGTCGGCTCGACGAAGGACTTGAAGCCCGAAAGGCGCAGCCGCTGGAACTGCACGCCGGCGCTCCCCTGTCCTCAGCCCTTGGCCAGGGCGGTCTTGAGGCCCTCGACTGTCAGTTCACCGGGCAGCCTGCGGCCGTTGAGGAAGAAGGTCGGGGTTTGGTTGACCTTGTCGCGCACGCCGGCGATCTCGACCCGCTCATTGAGGGCGTCCAGCGCCTTCTGGTCGCCGAGGGCCGCGGCGAACTGGGCCTCGCTCAGGCCGAAAGCCTTGCCGATGGCCTGCAGGCCCTCAAACAGTTCGCCACTTTCGAAGATGGCGGTCTGGCGGGCGAAGACCGCGTCGAGGACCTCAAAGTACCGCGGGGCCCCGACGCGGCGAGCCAGCAGGAAGGCGGCGGCCGCAAACTCGACCGGCTCGGTCAGGAACTCCCGGAGCACCAGTCGGACCTTGCCATTGTCGATATAGGCCTTGCGGATCGCCGGCAGGTCGCCGGTCCACCAGTGGGCGCAATGCGAACAGCTGGGGGACGCAAAGACGACCAGTTGGGCTGGGGCATTCGGAAGACCCAGAACCACGTCGCCGGGCGCGGCGGGCATGGGTGCGGCTTGAGCCGCCCCCGGACCGGCCGCAAGGGCCAGGCCAGAGGCGATCAGGGTGCGACGGTCGACGGGCAAGCGGCCGGTCCTATTTGGACGCGGCGGCGATGGCGGCGTCCAGTTCGGCCAGGCTGCGCTCGCCGCCGGCCGCGTCGCCGACGACCTTGCCATTGACGATGAAGGTCGGCGTGCCCTGAACGTTGAACAGCTTGGCGTTCTTCTCGACGCGATCATTGAGGGCCTTCAGGGCCTTCTCGTCGGTGACGCAGGCATTGAACTTGGCCTCGTCCAGGCCGGCGGACTGGCCGATGCGCAGGAGCACTTCGCGGAACTGGCCGGTGGTGAACATCTCTTCCTGGGCGCGATAGACCGAGTCAACGACCTCGAAATACTTGTCCTTGCCGGCGCAGCGAGCCATCAGGAACGAGGCGGCGGCCACCTGGGCGGGCGGGGTCAGCATCTCGCGATAGACGAAATTGACCTTGCCGGTGTCGATGTACTTGGCCTTGAAGGCCGGGAACACTTCCTCGTTCCAGCGGGCGCAGTGGCTGCACGAGGCCGAGGCGTATTCGATCACGGTGATCTTGGAGTCGGGATTGCCCCGGCTCATGTCGTCGGCCGAGACGGCGTCCTTCTTAGAGCAGGCCGAGAGGCCAAGGCCCAGCGAGGCGGTGAGTGCGACGGCGGTCAGGAGCCGGCGGGTCATCGGACGCATGATCGATCTTCCTTGAGGCGAGAACAGTGGAGTTAAGCGCGATTCTTTAGGGGTGCGAAAACGGCGCTGATAAGGCCTTGGCATGAGCGCAATCGCAGCCGGCTTGTCAATGTTTCGACGTCAGCCTTGCTCGCTTCTCAGCACGCCACGCCCCAGTTTCATCAGGGCATCCTTCAGGCCGCCGTCCGGCTGGTCGGCCAGGCCCTCGGTCAATTGACGTTCCAGGGCCGCGTCCAGGGGCGGCTTGCGGCGCGGCCGGGCGACGACCGGCGCGGGCGGCACGCTCAGCGGGCCCTGGACGATGCGCAGGCGGGTGACGGTTCCCTTGCCCAGCAGCATGTCGAGACGGGCGGTGATCTGCGGAGCCTGGTGCTGGATCAGCGACGCCACAGGACCATCGACCCGCAACTCCAGGGCACCGCCGGCTCCGTTGCGGCCCTTGATGATCCTGACGGGTTCCGTACGGCGGGCCAGGGTCTCGCCGACGATTTCCTTCCAGCGGGTCTTTAGGGCCGCCGGGCCCTGACCGTATTTTTCCTCCAGCGCCTTCAGCAGCGGCGCGAGGTTCTTGCCGGCCGGCGGCGGCGGGCGCACCGGCGGCCGGGTGCGGCGCTGGCGCAGGATCGCAAGGGCCTCTTCGGCAGTGGGCAGGGGGCGGCGGGCCATGGCGGCAGGTTAGCACGAGGTCTTCGCCCCCCGCGAGGTTTGCGGTAGGCCAGGGGCATGAAAGATCGCCCCAGCCCTTTTCGGAACGCCCTCCGTTCAAGCCTGCTGTCCTGGTACGATGCCCAGGCCCGCGACCTGGCCTGGCGGGTCGGCCCGGCCGGCCGGCGCAGTGGCGTCCGCAGCGATCCCTACCGGGTGTGGCTGTCCGAAGTGATGCTGCAGCAGACCACCGTGCCCCACGCCACGCCCTATTTCCTGAGCTTCACGGCGCGTTGGCCTACCGTCTCGGATCTGGCGGCGGTGGAGGACGGCGACCTTATGGCCGCCTGGGCGGGGCTTGGCTACTACGCCCGGGCCCGCAATCTGCTGGCCTGCGCCCGGGCTGTGGCGGCTGACCATGGCGGCGTCTTTCCTGATTCGGAAGAAGGCCTGCGGGCCCTGCCGGGCGTGGGCGCCTATACCGCCGCCGCCGTAGCGGCCATCGCCTTCGACCGCGAGGCCAATGTCGTTGACGGCAATGTCGAGCGGGTGATGGCCCGCCTGTTCGCCGTCGAGACCCCCGTGCCTGACGCCAAGCCGGAACTGAAGGCGTTGGCGGGCGATCTGGTCACGGCCGACCGGCCTGGCGACTGGGCCCAGGCGCTGATGGATCTGGGGGCCACGGTCTGTCGGCCCAAGAGCCCTCTCTGCGACGTGTGCCCGATCTCGGCGTGGTGTGAAGGCCGCAAGACTGGGGCGCCGGAGACCTATCCGCGCAAGACGAAGAAGGCCGATCGGCCGCGTCGGCATGGCGTGGCCTATGTCCTGACGCGGGGCAATGACGTGGCGCTGGTCCGCCGGCCGCCCAAGGGTCTGCTGGGCGGTATGCTGGGTCTGCCGACCAGCGACTGGCGCAGCTCTCCCTTCACGGACATCGAAGCGGTCGCTACAGCTCCGGTTCTCGCCAATTGGGGCGAGGTCGGCGCAATCGAGCACGTGTTCACGCACTTTTCGCTGACGCTGCAGGTCTTCCGCGCCGAGGGCGAAGGCGACTTCGTCTGGACTGCCCGCGAACGGCTGGGCGCGCTGCCCAGCGTCTTCCTGAAGGCGGCTTTGGCGGCAGAGCGGCTGCTCTAGTTCATCCCCGCCCGGACCTGGGCCCGCAGAACGTCGATGGGGGCCAGACCCGCGTCGGTCTTGAAGTGCCAGTAGGTCCAGCCGTTGCAGGCCGGGGCCGACTGCACCAGGGCACCGATCTTGTGGATCGAGCCCGACAGGTCGCCGACCGTGATCGAGCCGTCGGCCCTCACCTTGGCTGCGTGGGCACCTTTGGAGCAGAACAGGGTGTCGCCGGGGCTGAGCAGGCCGCTCTCGACGATGGTGCCAAACGGCACGCGGGGCTCCGAGCGCTTGGAGCCCATGACGTCCAGGTCTTCCGGGGCGATCGGAACGACCTTGGCGATGCGGGCCTTGGCGTGCTCGACATATTCGGTTTCGCGTTCGATGCCGACGAAGCGGCGACCCAGGCGCTTGGCGGCCGCGCCGGTGGTGCCCACACCGAAGAACGGATCCAGGATCACGTCGCCGGGCTTGGTGGTCGACATGATCACCCGATAGAGCAGGGCTTCCGGCTTCTGGGTCGGGTGGGCCTTGTTGCCGTCAGCGCCCTTGATGCGCTCCTCGCCGGTGCACAGCGGGAGGGTCCAGTCCGAGCGCATCTGCACTTCGTCATTGGCCATCTTCAAGGCGTCATAGTTGAAGGTGTAGCGCTTGGCCGCCTGGCTCTTGGAGGCCCAGATCAGGGTCTCGTGGGCATTGGCGAAGCGGGTGCCCTTGAAGTTGGGCATCGGGTTGGACTTGCGCCAGATCACGTCATTGAGGATCCAGAAGCCGAGGTCCTGGATCGCCACGCCGACGCGGAAGATGTTGTGATAGCTGCCGATCACCCAGATCGCGCCGTCGTCCTTCAGCACCCGGCGGGCGGCCTTCAGCCATTCGCGGGTGAACTTGTCATAGGCCGCGAAGCTCTCGAACTGGTCCCAGTGGTCATCGACCGCGTCGACCTTGGAATTGTCCGGCCGCAGCAGGTCGCCGCCCAGCTGCAGATTGTAGGGCGGATCGGCGAAGATCAGGTCGACCGACTTCTCGGGCAGGGCGTTCATCGCCTCGATGCAGTCGCCCTGAATGATGGTTTCCGGCCCGAAGGTCATGTCCGCGTCCTGTAAAACAGCAAACGGAATCATGAGTCTTGTTGGTGAAGGCTGTGTTGAGAAGCATGGTTAGCGAAAGGTGAACGGCTCTTTGCGGGCGGTTTACTTCCCTAGCGGCGCCTCGCCGATCGTGCGCCCTCACACGCCAGATCCGCGCCAGACGGACGGCGTGATCCGGGAGAACGCCATGCAAAATCCCCTCGAAGCGCTGGACCTCAGCCGCAAGAGCCCCTTCTACCAGGACCACCATGCCGCCTGGCGCGACACCCTGCGCCGCTGGGTCACCAAGGAGATCATGCCCTTCGTCGACGACTGGGACGAGGCTGGTGAATTCCCCCGTGAGCTTTATCGCAAGGCCTCGGAAATCGGCCTGCTGGGTCTGGGCTGGCCCGAGGCGTTTGGTGGCTCGCCGTCCGATCCGTTCATGTCGATCATCACCAGCCAGGAACTGGCCCGCCATGGAGCCGGCGGAATCAATGCCGGCCTGATGAGCCACGGCATCGGCCTGCCGCCGATCCGCGCCCTGGGGTCCGAGGCGATGCAGGCGCGGGTCATTCCGCCCGTGTTGGCCGGTGACAAGATCTCGGCCCTGGCCATTACCGAGCCGTCGTGCGGATCAGACGTGGCCGCCCTGACCACTTCGGCCCGGCGCGAGGGCGACGTCTATGTCGTCAATGGCGGCAAGACCTATATCACCAGCGGCATGAGGGCCGATTTCTACACGGTGGCGGTGCGCACTGGCGGCGAGGGGGCGGGCGGTATCTCGTTGCTGCTGATCGAGCGCGACCGCGAGGGCTTTTCCCGCACGCCGCTGAAGAAACAGGGCTGGTGGGCGTCCGACACGGCCAGCCTCTATTTCGACGACGTGCGGGTGCCGGTCGAGAACCTGATCGGAGCCGAGAACCAGGGCTTTTCCGGGATCATGCGCAACTTCAATGGCGAGCGGATCGGCATGACCGCCGGGGCCCTGGGCTTCTCCCGCGTCTGCCTGGAGGATGCCATTGTCTGGGCCCGCGAGCGCAGGACCTTCGGCAAGCGCCTGGCCGACCATCAGGTGATCCGTCACAAGCTGGCCGACATGTACAAGCGCATCAGCGTCACCCAGGCGTGGCTGGAGACACTGGCCTGGCGGATCCAGCAGGGCGAGCAACCGATTGCCGAGATCGCCCTGCTCAAGGTCCAGGCCACCGAGACGCTGGAATACTGCGCCCGCGAGGCCATGCAGGTGATGGGCGGGGCCGGCTATATGCGCGGCAGCCGCATCGAGCGCATCTATCGCGAGGTGCGGGTCAACGCCATCGGCGGCGGCTCGGAGGAGATCATGCGCGACCTGGCCGCGCGGCAGATGGGGATCTAGTCGCCGCGGCCCATGTCTTTCGCGCCCATGGGGTCGAGGCCCTCGGCGGCCAGCTTTACCGGGGCCCAGTTCATCCGGTGAATGGGCGAAGGGCCCAGTCGGCGAAGGCCCTCGACATGGCTCTTGGCGTGATAGCCCTTGTGGCCGGCGAAGCCGTAGCCGGGATAGAGTCCGTCCATCTCGACCATGATCCGGTCGCGGGCTTCCTTGGCCAGGATCGAGGCTGCGGCGATCGAGCAGGACAGGCTGTCGCCCTTGATCACGGTCTGGATCGGGCAGGGCAGGTCGAAGCGATAATTGCCGTCGACCAGGGCGAAGGCCGGGGTCACGGCCAGGGCCTCGATGGCCCGCCGCATGGCCAGCCCCGCCGCGTGCAGGATGTTGAGTTCGTCGATTTCCTCGATGCCGGCCAGGCCCACGCCCCAGGCGATGGCCGTTTCCTTGATCTCGATCTCAAGCGCCGCGCGGGCCCTTGCCGTCAGTTTCTTGGAGTCGTTGAGGCCCCTGGGGATGCAGGCCGGATCGAGGATCACCGCCCCGGCACTGACCGGCCCGGCCCAGGGACCTCGCCCAGCCTCGTCCACCCCGCAGACCGGGTTGTGGCCGCAGGCGCGTTCAAGGGACATGTCGGGACCGGATGCCATGGGGCGGTGCATAGGGGGATTTGCCGGGGCCATCAAACCGTCATCCCGGCCGATCGCAGGACGCCCTGGCCCACGTATCCGAAGCTTCCGGCACGGCATGGTTTGGGACAGGTTGCTGGATCTGGTTTCATGAGGTCTTCCATGGTTGCCCGCAAACGTCTCGCCCTGACGGCCCTGGCGGCGACCTTGCTGGCCGCCTCGCCGGGCGCGGCGACGGAAAAGCCCTGGCGACTGGTCTGGTTCGACGGCTTCGACGGTGACCGCCTCGATCTCTCCAAATGGTCCTACGCCGTTGACTGCGGTGGCGGCGGCAACAATGAGCGCCAGTGTTACACAGATGCGCCCGATATCGTGACTGTCAGGGATGGCACCCTGCGCCTGTCCACCGTCAAGCGCCCGACAACCGCCCTCGCCAATCCGTGGGGTCCGCCCGATGGTCCGGTGAAGACCGGCGACTTTGCCTCGGGCAAGATCCTGACCAAGGGCAAGGCCGCATGGTGTTATGGCCGGATCGAGGTCCGGGCCCGGGTTCCCGGCGGTCAGGGCGTGTGGCCGGCCATCTGGATGATGCCGGAGACCAGCGCCTATGGCGGCTGGCCACGGTCCGGCGAAATCGACATCCTCGAAACCATCAATCTGGGCGCGCCGTGCGCGAGCTGCGAGGCCGGTCGCGAAAACCGGATCTTCGGTACGATCCATTTCGGCAAGGGCGGGGGTCCCGAGCACCGCCAGTGGGGCGGCCAGACGGCACCGGCCACAACGTCCGATGGCTTCCATGTCTATGCGGTGGAATGGTCTCCGGGGCGGATCGACTGGTTCGTGGACGGTGTCGGCTATTTCACCGCCACGGCGGAGGACTGGAAGCCCGTGGACGGCGTGGCCGGCTCCGCCCCCTTCGACCAACCCTTCCACCTGATCCTGAACCTTGCCTTCGGCGGTGCCTGGCCCGAGGGCGCGAATGCAAAGGGCGTGGACGAGGCGGCCCTGCCGGCAACGATGGAGGTCGACTGGGTGCGGGTCAGTCAGCGCTAGGGGCCCCGCGACGTCGGTGGCAAGAAACGCCGCCGCTCCCCACTGCGCCCCAGCGGAAGCTAACCTTAAGTCTCACGGCAAGGCGCTCGCCCCCTTACCGCCCCATCGCTCGACATTCCTCATGCCGGAAACACGTCGTCAGGTGGTCATTGACCAGCCCGGTCGCCTGCATGAAGGCATAGACGATCACTGGGCCGCAGAACTTGAAGCCCTTTGCCTTCAGGGCCTTGGCCATCTCGTCGCCCAGGGGTGTGCGGGCGGGAGTGCCGGTCTCGGGGGTCCAAGTGCTCTGGACCGGTGTGCCGCCGACCATGCCCCAGAGCATGTCGCTGAGATCCTCGCCGCGCTCGCGCATGTCCAGATAGATCCGCGCCCCGGCGATGGCGGCGTCGATCTTGGCGTTGGAGCGGATGATTCCGGCATCGGCCATCAGGCGCGCCCGGTCGGCCTCACCAAACCGCGCCACGATCTCGGGATCGAAATCGGCGAAGGCGGCCCGGAAGGCGTCGCGCTTGCGCAGGATGGTGATCCACGACAGTCCGGCCTGGAAACCGTCCAGCACCAGCTTTGCCCACAGGGCGCGGGAGTCGTACTCCGGCACGCCCCATTCGGTGTCGTGATAGGCCTCATAGACGGGATCGCCCGCCATGCCCTTCCAGGTGTTGCAGCGTATGAGCTCGGTCATGCGGCCAAGCTTGGCTGATCTCGTGTGCGATTTCCAGAACTTTTCGTGAACGGAACGCGGCTCAGTCCGGTAACTGGAAGAGCCCCTCGACGGTGGTCGAAAGGGCCCGGGCCAGTTTCAGGGCCAGCACCGTGGAGGGGATGAAGACCCCGTTCTCCACGGTATTGATGGTCTTGCGGGTGACGCCCACCCGTTCGGCCAGATCGGCCTGGGTCAGGCCGGCCTCGGTGCGAACGGCCTTGAGCTGGCTCAGCAATGGTGCGTCAGTCACGGTCGGCGCGCCGCTCCAGCATCACGAAACGCAGGGCTGGAACCACCACGGCGACCGACAGCAGGATGTGGGCAATCTCTCCGGCCTCCAGCGGAACGAACGGCGCGGCCGCATAGAGCCCCAGGGCGCAGGCGGCCAGGGCCCAGAAGCCGGCGGCATAGGCCCGGGCGCGGTGGGCGCGGGTGGCCTCGTCGTCGAGCAGGGCCCGGACGACCTTGCCGTGTCGCCAGCCCCCGCCGGTGGCCAGCAGGAACAGCAGGACCAGGGCCAGGAACAGATGCGAGCCCAGCGAGACGATCTCGACCATGCGCAGCGGCCCATGCGGCTTGGCATAGCCGCTGAAGAATGCGCCCTGCCAGATGAAGAACAGCATGGGGGCCAGCCACAGCATGCGGTTGCGACGGCGCTGGGCGCGTTCGGCGATTTCGCCGGGGGAGGCGACGGGCATGGGTTTTCTCTCGGTTCGTGTAACCTGTGGGTTACTAGTAACCTTGAGGTGACATCAGAGTCAAGCCGTCGCCGGGTGCCGGTTTACCCTTTCAAAAATGCCTCGACCTCGGCCTGAAACCTGTCGGGCTGGTCGACCATGATGAAGTGGGCCGTGTCGTCGATGCGGACCAGCTTTGCCCCCTTCAGCGGGGCATAGGCGCCGGCGTACCAGCCATCCACCGTCGCGGCCGGGAAGGGGCCGGCCTTGTCGAAGGCGTGCAGCACGGTGGTCGGGGCGGTGATCTTGCCCAGCTCCGGCGTCAGGTCGGTCAGCAGCAGCTCTTCCATGGCCCGGCCCGAGACGTCGCGATCGCTGGCCAGGGCGTGCTGGATGATGGCCTCGCGGGCGCTTTCAGTCTTGACCATGCCGGCAATGGTCTGGCGCTGCTGGACGGCGGCCTGGTCGGCGGGGGTGTTGACCATGCCGTCGCGGATCATGGCAGCGTTCTTGGCGATCTGCTCCTGAGTCACGGTCGGGCCGAAGAAGGCCACGGCCAGCTTGGGGAACATGTCGACCACCATCAGCCGGCCGACCCGCTCCGGATGGCGCGCGGCCAGTTCCATACCGATTGAGCCGCCCATCGAGTGACCGATCACGGCCGGGGCCTTCAGGCCCTTGGTCTGGATGTAGCCGGCCAGGGCCTCGGCGACGCCGGCGACCACGGGTCCCGAGGCATTGCCCGCCACCGGTGCGCCGGCAAAGCCGGCCACCTGCACGAGGTGAACGCGATAGCGGCCCTCCAGAGCCTTGGCCGTCGGCTCCCAGATGGCGCGCGAGGACGACAGGCCTGGAATGAGGATGACATCCGGTCCCTGACCGCGTGTCTCGACCGTGAAGCGTCCCGCGTCCGGCGCGGTGGCGGCCAGGACGGGTCCGGCGGTGATCAGGGCGGCCATGCCGGCGCCGCAACCCAGAATCTGACGTCGATTCATACCCAATAGTCTCCCCCAAAAACCCGTCGATCTGCTCATCGACTTTGATTATCAAAGTACATTGCAAATGGAGGTGTTGGCAAGGCCAAAGACAGCCCTAAGAGACGGCCAGCCAGTCCGGCAGGTCGAGCCTGACGGGGCGCCCGTCCACGGTGAGGTCGTCTGCCTCGATGCGGTCAAGGCGAAGGGCGGCCATGGCGCGGCCCTCGCGGCCGGACAGCACTTCGCCGGCCCGACGCTCGCCGGCCAGGATCTCGGTGCCGAAGGCGGGGGGCGGGCCGTCGAAGCTGATGGGCCCCATCCGGGTCTTGATCAGGCCTCGCCGCTTCATGCGGCTGGTGGTCTCCTGGCCGACGAAACAGCCCTTCTTGAAGTCGATGCCGTTCAGCAGGTCGAAATTGGCCTCGATCGGATAGGTCTTGTCACTGAGCCAGTCAGCCGGCCCGGGGACACCGAGGGCGAGACAATGGGCCTGATATGCATCTTCATCCGCAGTCTGAGCAATATCCAGGCCATAGGCCCGGGCCCCGAGCCCCGGCAGGCGCGGGTCGCGATACAGGCTGGAATTGTCTTGCAGCGACCCGTCATCTGGGAAAAGGGCGGTGACGGTCAGGTCGCTGGCCGCGATCTCGACCTTGGCCCGCAGGCGATACATGGTCAGGCGCTGGAGGATGGCCTCTCGGTGCTGGGCCGCCACGTCCAGCAGGGCACCGCTCTGCGTCCCCGCCACGAACAGGTCATAGAGCAACCGGCCCTGGGGGGTGAGAATCGCGCCCAGACGCAGTTCGCCCTCGGCCAGGGTCTCGACATCCTGGGTGATCAGGCCCTGCAGGAACGACCGCCAATCGGGCCCGGACAGGGCGATCACGGCGCGGGACGACAGGGGGGCGAGGGCGGTCGTGGACATCTGTCCTATGTGGCGTGCGACAGCGTGTCGCGCCAGTGGGCGCGTTTACGGAAACTCAAGCCGTCATCGTGGGATGCGCCGACTCGCCGATGAGCCTATACCTTCCCCGATGACACAGCGGGCCTTCCCGATTCTCTTCATCACCGCCACGCGGATTGGCGATGCCGTGCTGTCGTCCGGCCTGATCCGCATGCTGGCCGACGAGATCCCCGGTGCCCGGTTCACCATTGTCGCGGGCCCGCTCGCCGCTCCCCTGTTTGCCCATGTTCCCGGCCTCGACCAGGTCATCGTCATGGAGAAGGGCAAGGGCAAGGGCCACTGGTTCAAGTTGTGGAACCAGGTTCGTCACAAGAAATGGAGCCTGATCGTCGACCTGCGCGGCTCAGCCACGGCCCTGTTCCTGCGTCGCGACAAGCGGGCGATCTGGAAGAAGGTCCCTGGCGAGGTCGTTCACAAGGTGATCGATGCAGCCCGGGTGCTGAAGCTGGACGGCGCACCGCCGGCCCCGCACCTCTACATCACCCCCGAGGTCCAGGCCCTGGCCGACCAGATGCTGGCCGTGAAGCCCGGCGAGACCGCGGGGCCCCTGCTGGCCATGGGCCCCGCCGCCAACTGGGTCGGCAAGGTCTGGCCGATCGAGCGTTTTGCCCAGACGGCCGGGCAGCTTCTGGGTCCCGACGGTCCCCTGGCCGGCGGCCGCCTGCTGATCCTCGGCGGGCCCGAGGATGGCCGCATGGTCGAGGAACTGCGCATGGCCTCGGCGCGTGGCCGATGCGTGGACCTGACGGGCAAGGTCGATCTGTTGACCGCCTATGCCTGCCTGAAGCGTGCCGACCTGTTCATCGGCAATGACAGTGGCCTGATGCACATCGCCGCCGCCGCGGGAACCCCAACCGTCGGCCTGTTTGGCCCCTCCGACGAGCGCCGCTACGCCCCCTGGGGCCCCCTGACCCGCGCCGTCCGGGGTCCGCGCGCCTTCGAACAGTTTCTCGAGGTCGATCCCGACCTCTCCCAGGCCATCCGCCACATGAGCGATCTGCCGGTGGCCACCGTTGTCAAGGCGGCCAAGGCCTTGCTGGTCGAGGTGACGCCGGCGCTGGAACCGGCAAGCCTGGCCGAAGCCTTGCCCGTCGTCGAACCCGCCGAGCCGGACATCATCCTGCCAGCCGCACCTCCAGCCGAAACGGTTGAAGGCGAGAACTCCGCGCCGGACCTTGAGCCGGTCCTTGAGGACACCGCCGCCTCCGCTGCTGAGGCCCGGGACCCCGGCACCGTAGCGACGACGCCTGTGCCCTGAGGCGAGCGTTTTTCGCTGCGCCTCTCGACTTTTCTTCCAGCCGCCTGTCGAATCCGCTCGACCTCGCACGTCTCTGCTTCCGAAGGCGGCGCGGCGTGCGCCTGCCGGATGGGAGACCTGCCGTGAAATACATGCTGCTGATCTATGAGACCGAAGCCAACTATGCCGGCGAAGCGGGCGAAAAGCTGCTGGCCGACATCATCGCCCAGCACATGAAACTGGGGGCGGAGCTTGCTGCCTCAGGGATTGACTGGAGCGGCTCGGAACTGGCTCCGACCTTTACGGCAGCCACGGTGGGCGGGAACGGCGTCGTCCATGACGGCCCGTTTGCCGAGACCCACGAACAGCTGGGCGGCTACTACATGGTCGACGTGCCCGACCGCGAGGCAGCCATTGCCTGGGCGCGCAAGATCCCCCTGTCGCCCGGCGGCAAGGTCGAGGTCCGGCCGACCGGCGGTCACGGCTAGGCGCTGATGTCCGGGGCGGTGGGTCTCGACCGAGTCGCCCGCGAAAACGGCGGACGGATCATTGCCGCCCTGGCCGCCGGCTTCCGCGATCTGGACCTGGCCGAGGAGGCCTTTGCCGAGGCCTGCGCCCGCGCGGCGGCGGCCTGGCCATCGCGGCCGCCGCAAGATCCGGCCGCCTGGCTTTACGCCACGGCCCGCCGCGCGGCCCTCGACGCCGTGCGGCGGCGCGGCGTACGGCGGCGCCTTGCGCCTGAGCCGCCCGAACCGACGCCGAGCGTGGAGGAGGCCATGACCTCCGACGAGGCCCTGATCCCTGACGAGCGGTTGCGGCTGATCTTCGTCTGCTGCCATCCGGTCGTGCCGGTCGAGGCGCGCGCCCCCCTGACCCTCCGGCTGGTCTGCGGTCTCAGTGTGCGCGAGATCGCCCGTGCCTTTCTGGTGGCCGAGCCGGCCATGTTCCAGCGTCTGACGCGGGCCAAGCGCCGGATCGCCCAGTCGGGCGAGCCGTTCGAGATCCCCGGTCCCGAGGCCTGGACGGAACGTCTGTCGGCGGTTCTGTCGACCCTGGAGGTGGCCTATGCCCGTGCCCATGGCGACGCGGCCGGGGCCGGAGCCCATGCCGGCTTTGCCCGTGAGATGCTGGACCTGACCGGGGTGCTGGTCGGGCTTTTGCCGAACGAGCCCGAAGGCCTGGGGTTTGCGGCCCTGGTCCGCTATGCCGAGGCGCGGCGGACAGCCCGGCTGGATGAGACCGGGGCCATGGTGCCCCTGTCCGAGCAGGATCCGGCCCTCTGGCGGCGGTCCCTGATCGTCGAGGCCGAGGGCCTGCTGCGTCGCGCCGCTGATCTTGACAGGCCGGGCCCGCGCCAGCTGCAGGCGGCTATCCATGCGGTCTGGTGCGGCCGCAGAAGTCTGGAGGAGCCGCCGCGCTGGGGCACGGTCCTGGCCCTGTATGATGCCCTGCTGGCCTGGCGGGATGATCCGGTGGTGCGCCTGAACCGCGCGGTGGTCCTGGCCGAGGTGGCCGGGCCGTCGGCTGCCCTGGCCCAGGTCGAGGGACTGAGCCCGACCGGCCTGGACGACTTTGCCCCGTACCATGCGCTACGCGCCGACCTGCTGGCCCGGCTGGACCGGACCGTCGAGGCCTGCGCGTCCTATGACCGGGCCCTGGCCCTGGATCCGGGTCCCGCTGAGCGCCTGTGGCTGCAGCGTCGTCGCGGCGCGCTGATGATGGATTGAACAGTCCCCTGAGGCGCGGGATAAAGCGCTCATGGACGGATCATCCCCCGCTACCGCGCCCTTCCGCGACGCCCGCTATGCCCCCCGCGCCCTCGAGGTCGAACAGCGCGGCGACGCGCTGATCCTGCGCAATCCCATGGCCTATTCCGAGGCGGTGCAGACCGTCACCGCGCCGCTGGTGCGCTGGTCGGTCGAGGCCCCGGACCGGGTCTGGCTGGCCGAGCGCGACGGCGAGGGCTGGCGGACTGTGACCTATGCCGAGGCCCGAGCCCGGATCGAAGCCCTCGCCGGCGGGCTGAAGGCCCTGGGTCTTGGACCGGGCAAACCCCTGCTGATCCTGGCCCGCAACGGCATCGACCATGCCCTGATCGGCTACGCCGCCATGAGCCTGGGCGCGCCCATTGCGCCGGTGTCGCCGCAGTACGGCCTGGCCGGCGCCGACCTGTCGCGGCTGGACTTCGCCGTTCAACGTCTGAAGCCGGCAGCGGTCTATGCCGATGACGCCGTGGCATTCGGCGGTGCCTTGGCCGCGCCTTTCCTGGCCGGGCTGCCGGTGATCGCCAGCCAGAACGCCAGAGATAGTGATATTCCGTATACGGATCTGCTCGAGGCCCCGCCGGTTGCGCCGCTCTGCCAGCCCTCCGACGTGGCCAAGCTGCTGCTGACCTCGGGCTCGACCGGCAAGCCTAAGGCCGTGGTCTGCACCCACGCCAATATCGCGCTGAACGCCGCCCAGATCGAGGCCTGCTACGCCGATCCCGAGCCGCCGGTGCTGGTCAATTCCTCGCCCTGGAGCCACAGCCTCGGGGCCAACGCCATCCTGCACATGGTGCTGCACCGGGGCGGAACCCTCTATATCGACGCCGGCCAGCCGACGCCGACCCGGTTTGGCGAGACCCTGCGCAACCTGCGAGAGGTGGCGACCACCTATCACAACATGGTCCCGGCCGGCTGGGGCCTGCTGGTCGGCGAGCTGGAACGCGATGCGGCCCTGGCGGCGAAGTTTTTCGAGAAGGTCCGGGTGCTGCAATATGGCGGGGCCTCCATGGCCCAGTCGATCCTCGACCGGATCCAGGCTGTCGCGGTGCGCACCATCGGCGAGCGGGTCAGTTTCGCGGCCGGCTATGGCGCGACCGAGACGGGGCCGACCGCCTGCAACATCCACTGGCTGAACGCCCGCTCGGGCATGGTGGGTCTGCCGACCCCCGGTACGGCGGTGAAACTGGTTCCGGCCGGCGACAAGTTCGAGATCCGCGTGAAGGGACCCCAGGTCTCGCCCGGCTATCTCGACCAGCCCGACGCCACCCGCGACGCCTTTGACAAGGACGGCTTCTACCGGCTGGGCGACGCGGCGCGCCTGGCAGATCCCGAGGATCCGTCGGCGGGCCTGGTGTTCGACGGCCGGCTGGTCGAGAACTTCAAACTGGCCAGCGGCACCTTCGTCGCCGCCGGCGCCCTGAGGGTCGCGGCGGTGTCGGCCATCGGTGGGGTTGTGTCTGATGCCCTGGTCTGCGGCGAGGGGCACGACGGGGTCGGACTGATGCTGTTTGTCGATCCCACTGCCGCCGCGCGCCTGGGTGATGCCACCGCTGTGCGGGCGGCGATCGTCGAGGGTCTGGAGCGGCTCAATGCCACGGCCAAGGGCGGCGGCAAGGTGGCCCGCGCCCTGATCCTCGACGGCGCGCCCGACGCCGCCTCCGGTGAGTTGACTGACAAGGGCTATATCAACCAGGCCCTGGCCCGGGACCGCCGTCCGGTCGAGATGCAGCGCCTGTTCGCCGAGGCCCCCGACGACGGGGTGATGGTGTTCCTCTGAACATCCGCTCTCCCCGGCGAAGGCCGGGGCCCAGATCGAACTCAGAGCGCTTAGTGTTTTGACGAGGCCACTGAGCGCGTCATCCCCAAAGGCTCAGGCTGAATCTGGGCCCCGGCCTTCGCCGGGGAGAGCGGAGGATTGGTTCAGCCCCTGAACTACCCCCACGCAGATCAGCAACTGCCCGAAATAGTACAGCCCCCACACGCCCAGCCCGGTCAGGAAATTGTCCGGCAGCGGTCCGGTGCGGGCGAAGATCAGCAGATCGGAGACCACGAACATCACGGCCCCGATCCCGACCCGGAAGCGGTGGAACCGGCTGGTCCAGGCCGTGGCGGCCATCAGGGCCAGGCCCAGGCTGTAGAAGGCGACGCCCGGTGCGCCGGCCCGGTCGCCGGGTAGCAGCCAGGCGAGAGTGACGGTGGCCGGGACCAGGACGACGGCCAGAGCCAGCTGGCTGCGCGACAGGGTCGGGCGGCGGTTGCGCAGATAGAGGCCGATGGCGACCAGATGTCCGGCCAGAAAGGCTATGGCCCCGACGGTCAGACCAAGAGCCCCGAGCAGAACATCACCCAGGGCCCCCAGGGCCATGACGGCGACCAGCAGCCAGCCGTCGAGATCGCGGGCCTTCAGGGCCGCATAGACCGCCAGCAAGCTGACCCCGAGCCCCTTCCAGGTCAGTTCGGCGGCCTTGGGCAGGCCCAGGTCCCAGGCCGCGACATAGCTGACCCCGGCGATCAGCGAGGCGATCAGCACCCAGCGCGCCAGCATGTTGGTGTTTGGCAAGGCGATATCCCCCGTGGTCGGACCGCTCTGTGGCCGTCGCGAACGGTTCCAGAGTGCGACAGTCGGGGGGACCGGCGCAACTCCCGTTGGCGCAAGGCCCGAAATGTTGGATGGAGGGACGAGACTGGTACGGAGAAGACCATGAACGGCGCGGATGCCCTGATCACCACCCTGGCCGATAACGGCGTCACGGCCTGTTTCGCCAATCCCGGCACCAGCGAGATGCAGTTCGTCGCGGCCCTGGATCGCGAGCCGCGCATGCGCTCGATCCTGTGCCTGTTCGAGGGCGTCGCCACCGGCGCGGCCGATGGCTATGGCCGGATGGCCGGCAAGCCCGCCTGTACCCTGCTGCACCTGGGTCCCGGCTATGCCAATGGCGCGGCCAATCTCCATAATGCCAGGAGAGCCTATACGCCGGTGGTCAATGTGATCGGCGACCATGCCACCGATCACCGCCAGTACGATGCGCCGCTCAATTCCGACATCGCCGCCCTGGCGGCTCCCAATTCGATCTGGGTCAGGTCTGCCGACAGTGCCGACACGGTCGGCCCGTTGACCGCCGAGGCTGTTGCCGCCAGCTTTGGCGCGCCCGGCGGCAATGCCTGCCTGATCCTGCCGGCGGACAGCGCCTGGAACGAGACCAATACCGCCGGGCCGGTGATCGAGATCCCGCAGCCCGCTGCGCCTGACGCCTCCGCAGTCGCTGCCGTCGCTGCCGCGATCAAGGCTGCCGGCAAGCCCGTGATCCTGCTCGGCTCCAGCGCCTGCGGCGAGGCCGGCATCGCCGCCGCCGGGCGCCTGGCGGCCGTCGGTGTGCGGGTGCTGACCGACACCTTCACCGCCCGTCAGTCGCGCGGCGAAGGGCGCTTTCGGCCCGACAAGATGATGTATTTCGGCGAGCAGGCCCTGAAGGACCTGACCGGAACCGACCTGATGGTCCTGGCCGGCACCAGCCAGCCGGTGGCCTTCTTCGCCTATCCGGACCGTCCCAGCGTGCTTGTCCCCGAGGGCTGTGATCTTCAGACCCTGTGCGGTCGCGAGGTCGACGCGCCGGCCGCACTGAACGCCCTGGCCGACGCGCTGGGCGCGCCCGCCGGTGGGGCGGTCGAGGCCTATGTCGAACCGGCCGCGCCGGGTCCCAAGTTCGACGCCTGGGCCATGGGGGCCTCGATTGCCCGCCACATGCCGACGGGTGGGATCATTTCTGACGATGCGGTGACCGCCGGCCTGCCGATCTTCACCCAGACCCGCAATGCCCGAGCCCATGACTGGCTGAGTCTGACCGGTGGGGCCATCGGCCAGGGCATTCCGGTCGCTCTCGGCGCGGCCGTGGCCTGTCCCGACCGTAAGGTCCTGAGCCTCAATGGCGACGGGGCGGGGATGTACACGGTGCAAGGCCTGTGGACGATCGCCCGCGAGAAGCTGGACGTCACGGTGGTGATCTTTGCCAACGGGGCTTATCGCATCCTGGGGATCGAGATGGGCCGTACCGGTGGCGGAGAGCCCGGACCCAAGGCCTCGCGGCTGCTGGACCTCGGCGACCCGCAGATCGACTGGGTCGCCCTGGCGACAGGGATGGGCATGCCCGCCGAGCGCGTCGAGACGGCCGAGGCCTTTGACGCGGCCATGGCGCGGGCCATGACGACGCCGGGACCGCATTTCATTGAAGCCGCGATGCGATAGGCGCGCCATGACCTCCGAACCCTCTCACCTGCCCCTGCCAGATCGCTGGGACCTGACCGACGAGCAAATGCTGGAGCGTGCGGAAGCGGCCCTGGTCCGCCTGCGCCGCCGGCACACGATTCGCGACTTCAGCGACCGTCCCGTGCCACGGTCGGTGGTCGAGCGCTGTATCGAAGCGGCGGCTACTGCGCCCAGCGGTGCCAACCAGCAGCCCTGGCGATTTGTCCTGATTGGGCCGGGTCCCTTGCGCACGGAACTTCGCGCCGCAGCCGAGGCCGAAGAACGGGAGTTCTACGCCGGCCGGGCCGGAGAGGCCTGGCTCGATGCTCTCGCGCCCCTGGGCACCGACGCCGACAAGCCCTTCCTTGAGACCGCCCCCTGGCTGATCGCCATCTTCGGCCAGCGGCATGGCGTCGACGCCCAGGGCGGCAAGATCAAGCACTACTACGTGCCCGAATCGGTCGGCATAGCGACCGGGTTCCTGATCGCGGCGCTCAACGAGGCGGGTCTGGCGACCCTGACCCATACGCCCAGTCCGATGGGCTTTCTAAATACGGCCCTTGGGCGGCCAGAGCATGAAAAGCCCTATATCCTGCTGGTTGTCGGCCACCCGGCGCAGGACGCCACCGTCCCCGCTCACGCCAAGTCCAAGCTGGGCCTGGATGCCGTGATGAGCCTGCGCTGAGCAGATCTTTCCGGACTCCTGGCAACAAAAAAGCCCGCCGGGATCGCTCCCGGCGGGCTTGCTGTTTCAGGCTTGCGGCCTGATCAGCTCTTCTTGCTGGCGTTGGTCGGCAGCTTGCAGCCGCCGCCGATACCCTTGGCCTGCGAGCAGGCGAGGATTTCCTTCGACTTCGGATTGGGCGTGTTGACCGGATAGCTCATGACCCAGCCGGGCAGGCCGTCCGAGCAGGCGACCTCGAAATAGCCCTCGTTGTCATTACGGCCGACGAGGCGGACGCCGGAGACTTCGCAGGAGCCCTTGCCATAGGCCTTCAGATCGGCCGACAGGCGGGGGAACATGCTGTCCTGCTTGGAGAAGCTGCAGCGATAGCCGTTCAGTTCCGCGAAGAGGCAGTCATAGATCACTGCCGGACCGGTCGAGAAGATCGCGATCGCACCGTCGGGACGGTTCTTGCACTTCAGCTCGACGATTTCCTTCTTCGGATCCGGGCTGGGCAGCATGCCGTACTTTTCGACCTGGCAGTCAAAGCCGCCCTTGGTCGAGAGCTTGGTATAGAGGCCGGCCTGCTCGGTCTGGGCCGCAACCGAATCGGTCAAGGTACAGCCACCGCCGACAAAGCCGGCCTGGGCGCAGTCGATCGTACGGGCCAGGGCACCACCGGCCGCAGTCTGCTGCAACATGTAGCCCTTGCCATCGGCGCAGGCGACTTCGAAATAGTTGTCGGTCTTGGTGCTGAGGACGTAGCGCTTGTCCTTGACCTGACAGGTCTTGCCGGATGCAGCGGTCAGGGTATCGACGATCGCCAGTTGGGCCGCCTTGTCGGTCAGCTTGCAGCTGACATTGGCCCCTTCCTCGTACAGCAGACAGCTGTTGGCGACGACGTCGCCGGCCGCGCTGGCCGGGTTGGTGGTCTGCATCACATAGCCGGTGCCGCCCTTGCAGGCGATTTCGAAGTAGGAGTTCTTGGCCCCCGAGCCGATGGCGCGGGCGTTTTCAATGTCGCAGGCCACGCCGGCCTTGGCGACGAAGGGCTTCAGGCCCGCCTTGGGGTTTTCATTGCCCGGCAGGATGCAGGCCAGGGCGCTGGGCTTGCCATCAGCGGCAGGCGCATTCGACTCCAGGCAAGTGAAGGCCTGGGCGGGCGTGTCCTTCTTGACGATCAGCGCAAAGCCGATGCTGTCCTGACAGGCCACTTCGTAATAGCCGGTGGCGGTTTTCTTATCGAGGCCGATCAGTCGAGCGTCGGTGACCGTGCAGCCGGCGTTCAGGCTCTGCATGATCGCGGGAGCATCTTTCATGCCCGCTTCACGCGCCTTGGCGTCAACCTTTGGCTTGTCCTTGCTCTCTTTCGGCGCCGAAATGACGGCGGCTGGAACGAGCGCGCCGAGCGCGAGGGCGGCGGCCAAGCCGATCGCGAATGGCCTCATGGGAAACATCTCCTGGGTGGATTCCTCGCGCGGACATAAGCGCGTGCTTGCGTTGGGGGTCAAGATGTCCTCCCACGAGAGCGAAAACATGGCGGGAAGGGACGGACATGCGCGACGGGCTGGAAGAGGATGTCAACGAGCCACGCCGGCCCCGGCTGGTCTACCCGTTCGAGGTGGCGCCAGAGCAGGGTTCAGGCCAGGCGGTTGAGGTCGCGCCGGGTGTCCTGTGGCTCCGTCAGCCCCTGGGCGGGTCGCTGCAGTTCATCAATGTCTGGGCCATTGCCGACGGCGAGGGCTGGGCGATCGTCGATACCGGCGTCCAGACCAAGGAGACCAGTCAGGCTTGGCGGGCCGCCTTCACAGGGGCCCTGGAGGGAAAGCCGATCACCCGGGTGATCTGCACCCACCTGCATCCCGACCATGTCGGCCTGGCCGGCTGGATCGTGCGCAAGTTCGACTGCCGCCTGTGGATGACCCGGCTGGAATATTTCCAGTGCCGGATGCTGGTGGCCGATACCGGCCGCGAGGCTCCCGAGGACGGCGTGCGATTCTTCAAGGCCGCCGGCTGGGACGAGGATGCCATCGAGAACTACAAGGCCCGGTTCGGCGGCTTCGGCAAGGCGATCTACGCCCTGCCCGACAGCTATCGCCGGCTCAGCGACGGCGAGGATTTCGACATCGGCGGCCGCACCTGGCGGGTGGTGACCGGCCAGGGCCATTCGCCCGACCATGCCTGCCTGTGGTGCCCGGAGCTGGACGTTCTGATCTCCGGCGACCAGGTGCTGCCGCGCATCTCGTCCAATGTTTCGGTCTTCCCGACCGAACCGGAGGCCGATCCTCTGAGCGACTGGCTGCGGTCCCTGGCCAAGGTCAAGGCCGTGGTGCCTGACAGCGTGCTGGTCTTGCCGGCCCACAATGACCCCTTCCACGGCCTGCACGCCCGCATCGACCACCTGATCAACGGCCATGAGCGAGGGCTGGGCCGGCTGCGCGGCAAGCTGGAAGAGCCCAAGCGGGCCATCGACGTGTTCGGTGCCCTGTTCGCCCGACCCATTGGTCCGGACCTGCTCGGCATGGCGACGGGCGAGGCCTTGGCCCACCTGAATTGCCTGATCGGCCGGGGTGTGGCGACCCGGGACCTCGATGCCGAGGGCGTGGCCTGGTACCGGACCTCCGGAGCGACCGAAACAACCGTTTGATATTTCGCGCGCGAAGTATTAGCGTGGGCCCATGTCCGTGCCGCCTGACCGCCGCCTTGTGTTCCTGCTCAACGCCGGCAACCGGCGCGTCCAGCGCTGGATCGAGGCGGCCATGGCGGCCAAGGGCGGCCTGACGGCGGCCCAGTCTGGCGTGTTGTTCTTTCTGGGCCAGCGTGACGGTGCCTTGATCGGCGAAGCGGCCGAGGCTCTGGACCTGGCCCCTTCGGCCATGACCGGCCTCGTCGACCGCATGACCAGGGTCGACCTCGTGGAACGCCGCGCCGACCCCGCTGATGGCCGCGCCATGCGGCTGTATCTTACGGACAAGGGCCGTCAGGCGCGCGAATACGCCAAGGGCGGCCTCGACAGCATCAATACCAACCTGACCGAGGGCTTCTCGGACGACGAGATCGCCGTGGTCGCCCGCTGGCTGATGAGCCTTCAAACCAAGTTCCCCAAAGGAGAGCCCGCATGACCGAACATGTGAAGGTCGCGATCGAGGCCGGCGTGATGACCATCACCCTGGCCCGTCCGGAAAAGAAGAACGCCCTCAACAATGCCATGTACGGCGTGCTGGCCGACAGTCTGGAGCAGGCCGAGGCCGACCCCGCCGTGCGGGTGGTGGTGTTCCAGGCCGACGGCGACGCCTTCACGGCCGGCAATGATCTGGCCGACTTCACCGCCCAGGCCACCGGCGCTTTCAGCGGCGAGCGGCATGTGAGCCGGTTCCTGAAGGCCCTGGCCAACGCCACCCGGCCGCTTGTCGCCGCCGTCCATGGCCAGGCCGTGGGTGTCGGCACGACCATGCTGCTGCACTGCGACCTTGTGTTCACCAGCCCGGATGCGCGTCTGACCACGCCCTTCGTCAACCTGGCCCTGGTGCCGGAAGCCGCTTCAAGCTGGCTGTTGCCGGCCCGCATCGGCCATGCCCGCGCCTATGCCATGTTCGCCCTGGGCGAGGCCGTGGACGGTACGACCGCTGCCGCCTGGGGCCTGTCCAATGCGGTGGTGCCGCTGGACGAGGTGCGTGCCCGGGCCCGCGCTTCGGCCGACCAGCTGGCCAAGAGACCGTTGGGGGCTCTGACCACCACCAAGCGCCTGATGCGCGACGCCGAGAAGATCGCCGCCCTGATGGATACCGAGGGTGCCCTGTTCGCTGAACGCCTGCAGACGGCCGAGGCCCGCGAAGCCTTCATGGCCTTTGCCGAGCGGCGGCCGGCCGACTTCAGCAAGGTGGCCTGACGCCGTGCTGCTGGCGGTGATCCTGGCCGGGACCCTGCTGGCCCTGGCCGGCGTCCACCTCTACTGGGCGTTCGGCGGGCGTTGGCCGGGCCATGACGAGGCCTCGCTGGTTGAGCATGTGGTCGGCCGCACGGCCGGTATGCGCGCTCCGGGACCTCTGGCCTGTGTGGCCGTCGCGGCCGCCCTGGCGGCCGGCAGCCTGCTGGCCCTGGGGGCCGTTGCCCCGCCTTCACCCCTGTCCACCTGGCTCTGGTTCGCGCGATGGCCCCTCGTCGTCGTTTTCGGTCTGCGGGGACTGGCAACCTATGTGCCGGCGGTCTTCCGCTATGCCGAGGGAACGCCCTTTGCCCGCCTTAATCGCCGCGCCTATGGCCCGCTTTGCCTGGCCATCGCCCTAGGGCTGCTGACCCTTCAACTGTAACGTTCCGTACACAGAAAAAATCAAGGGAGAGAACGACATGGCCGACCGCATCACCTCGGGCTTCAGCCCCTATACCCCGGCCCGCGACGTGGTCGCCGGCCATGACCTGACCGGCAAGGTCGCCATCGTCACCGGCGCTGCCACCGGCATAGGGGTCGAGACCGCCCGTGCCCTGGCCGAAGCCGGCGCGGAGGTCGTCATCGCCGTCCGCAAGCCTGATCTGGCAGAGGCCGCCGTCGCCGAGGTCAACAAGACGGCCAAGGGTGCGAAGGCCTCCTGGTCGATGCTGGACCTCTCGAGCTTCAAATCTATCCGGGCCTTCGCCGAGCGCTGGGGCGACAAGCCGCTGAACATCCTGATCAACAATGCCGGCGTCATGGCCAGCCCCCTGACCTATACCGAGGACGGGCTGGAGATGCAGGTCGGCACCAACCATTTCGGCCACTTCCTGCTGTCGGTGCTGCTGGCCCCGAACCTGATCGCCGGTGCCAAGCATTCGGGCAAGAGCTCGCGACTGGTCTCTCTGTCCTCGATCGGCCACCGCCGGGCGGGCTTCAATTTTGATGACCCGCACTACAAGACCCGCGCCTATGACAAGTGGGAAAGCTACGGCCATGCCAAGACGGCCAACGCCCTGTTCGCGGTCGGCTTCAACAAGCGCTTCAGGGATCAGGGCGTGTTCGCCAACGCCGTGATGCCGGGCGGGATCATGACCCCGCTGCAGCGCCACCTGCCGATCGAGGAGCAGATCGCCCTGGGCTGGATCGACGAGCACGGCAAGGTTCGCGACGGCTTCAAGACGACGGAGGAGGGCGCCTCGACCAGCGTCTGGGCCGCCGTCGGCGACGAGCTGGAAGGGATCGGGGGGCTCTATCTGGAGGATCTCGCCCAGGCAGAGCCCTGGACCAAGGAAAAACCCTGGGCCGGCGTCCTGCCTCATGCCCTGGATCCAGAAGCTGCCGACCGCCTTTGGGCCCTGTCGGTGGAAACCACGGGAGCCGGGGCCTGATGGAGAGCCGCCCCGTCCTGCGGTTGGCCGCTGTAGCCACCCTTGTCGGGGCGGCCATCGATATCCTTGCGCCTTTCGTGATCTATCCGCGGCTGGCGGAGCCCTGGCCGCATCTGGTCTATGTGATCATCGACGTCCTGCTGCTCTTTGGCATTCTGGCCGTGCGCTCCGTGAGCGGACGGTCTGCCGGGCCCCTGGCCCTAGTCGGCTTTGGGCTGGCCCTGCTGGGCCTGATGCTGGTGCGGACCTCGTCGGCCGCCATCTTCGGCGAGGCGTCCTACATGATCGCTTCCAGCGTCTGGTCGATCGGCATGGTGGTCTGGAGCGTCGATCTGCTGCGCGCCAGGGGGCCATTCCGCATCGCCGCCGGCCTGTGGATCGCCGCCCTCGTCATCGGCCTTGCCGGCCTTGTCCTGAAGGACCACGGTCCCGTCGCACATGTAGCCAAGATGGCCTTCATTCTCGGCTTCGTAGCCGCCGCCGTCGATCTGCTCAAAGCCCGTGGAGAACCCCAATGAGCCTCAAGAACAAGACCCTGTTCATCACCGGTGCCTCGCGCGGCATCGGTCTGGCCATTGCCCTGCGCGCCGCCCGCGACGGAGCCAATATCGTCATCGCCGCGAAGACGGCGGAGGCCCATCCCAAGCTGCCGGGCACCATCTATTCGGCCGCCGCCGAGATCGAGGCGGCCGGCGGCAAGGCCCTGCCCCTGGTCGTCGACGTGCGCGAGGAGGCCAGCGTTTATGAGGCTGTCGAGAAGGCCGTGGCCCGGTTCGGCGGTATCGATATCTGCGTCAACAACGCCTCGGCCATCTCAATCACCGGCACCCTGTCGACCGAGATGAAGCGCTATGACCTGATGCACCAGGTCAATGGCCGCGGGACCTTCCTGACCTCCAAGGCCTGTATTCCGCACCTGAAGAAGGCGGAGAACCCGCACGTCCTGATGCTGTCGCCGCCCCTGGACATGAAGCCCCGCTGGTTCGCGCCGCACGTCGCCTATTCGATGGCCAAGTACAATATGAGCCTGTGCGTTCTGGGCATGGCCGAGGAGTTCCGCAGCGACGGCATCGCCTTCAATGCCCTGTGGCCGAGAACCGGTATCGCCACCGCCGCCATCCAGTTCGCCCTGACCGGCGAGGAGGGGCTGCGCCACTGCCGGACGCCGGAGATCATGGCCGACGCCGCCCACGCGGTCTTCGGCAAACCGTCGCGCGAGTTCTCCGGCAATTTCCTGATCGACGACAGTTTCCTGTTCGAGCAGGGCGTCACCGACTTTACCCCCTATGCCGTCGATCCGGCCGCCACGCTTATGCCGGACTTTTTCGTGCCGGAAGACAGCGTGCCGCCGCCGGGGGTCAAGATCGGCTAGCGCTTCTTCTTCCGCGAAGCCACTTCCAGCGACCTGCGGGCCCAGTCGACCAGCAGGTCGCTGTCGTCCAGCGCCTCCACCGGCGCGGACCAGTAGGCCATCGGCTTGCCCTCGCCGATGGGATCAAAGGCCTGGGAACCCGCCGCTTCGAAATCGGGTTTCAGCGACTCGTCGCCCTTGAGATAGAGGGTGTCGTCGTCGATCAGGGCGAAGAACAGGCCGTTCGCATAGAGCCCGACCCCGCCGAACATCTTGCGTGAGGTCAGCACCCCCAGCGGGGCCAGTTGTTCGAGTACGAAGTCCAGATAGTCCGAAGAGACCGCCATGCCCGTTTCCATCCGCCCCGCCGTCGCCGCTGACAGCGCCCTGATCCTGCAGTTCATCCGCGATCTGGCCGAGTATGAAAAGCTGCTCGATACGGTGGAGGCTACGGAAGCCCATGTCACGGCGGCGCTGTTCGGGGACCATCCGCGCGCCTTTGCCGACATTGCCGAGCTCGACGGCGTCCCGGTGGGCTTTGCCCTGTGGTTCTACAATTTCTCGACCTTTGTCGGCCGGCACGGCATCTGGCTGGAGGATCTGTTCGTGCGGCCAGAAGCCCGGGGTGCCGGGGCCGGCAAGGCCCTGCTGGCTGGCCTGGCCCGGCGCTGCGTGGACGAGAATCTGGGCCGGCTGGAATGGTCGGTCCTGGACTGGAACGCCCCGTCGATCGCCTTCTATGACAGCCTTGGCGCGGCCGCGATGGACGAGTGGACCATCCGTCGCCTGACCGGCGAGGCCTTGAAGAGTTTGGCGGAGGCCTGAGCCTGTCGAAGGACGAGGGCAGACCCAGAGAAGGGGGCGAGCCCACTCTCGCCAGGCTCTATTCCAGCCGGTCAGCCTTGCGCAGCTCCGGGAACATCCAGGCCCACAGGCCGGTCACGCCCAGCGCGCCGATGCCGCCAAACACCACGGCGCCGACCGGGCCCAGAAACCAGGCCGCAACACCGCTTTCGGCCTCGCCCAGTTCGTTCGAGGCGCTAATGAACACCCCCGAAACGGCCGACACGCGGCCACGCATGGCGTCGGGGGTGACGATCTGGACGAGGGTCTGGCGCACATAGACACTCAGCATGTCGGCCCCGCCGAGCAGGGCCAGGGCCCCGACCGAGAGCCAGACCAGCTTGGACAGACCAAAGACCACCGTGGCGGCACCGAACACCGCCACGCCGAGGAACATGACCCGGCCGGCATGGCGACGGATCGGATTGCTGGCCAGATAGATCGCCACCAGGGTAGCCCCCACGGCCGGGGCAGCCCTTAACAGTCCAAAGCCGCCGGGTCCGATGTGCAGCACATCCTTGGCAAAGACCGGCAGCAGGGCGGTGGCCCCCCCGAGGATCACCGCGAACAGGTCGAGAGAGATCGAGCCAAAGACGATCTTGTTGTTCCAGACATAGGACAGCCCCTCGCGGATCAGCTCCAGCCGTGAGCCCTCCTGGGCCTCTGGCCGGGTGTTGGTCCGGATCATCAGGGCCAGGAGGGCCGCGACCAGATAGAGGGCAAAAGAGGCACCGAAGGCGAGCGTCGGCGAGTGGATCAGCAGCAGACCGCCCAGGGCCGGCCCGATGATCGAACCGCTCTGCCAGGACAGCGAACTCCAGGCGATGGCCCGGGGCAGCAGCGGACGGGGCACGAGCATCGGGCTCATGGCGCTGCTGGCGGGCGACAGAAAGGCCCGGCTGGCCCCGAACACCACCGATACGGCAAAGATCGGCCACAGGGCGTGTGAGCCGCTCAGGGCCAGGATCAGCAGGACAAGGGCGCTGACGGCGTCGATCGCCAGGGTGGTTGCGACGATCAGCTTGCGGGTCCGGCGATCGGCGGTTTCGCCGGCGATCAGGGTCAGGGCCAGCAGGGGCAGGAACTGGGCCAGGCCGATCATGCTGACCAGGAAGGCCGACTCGCCGACCGACCGGGTCAGGCGGGCAATGGCATAGACCTGCCAGCCCAGGGCCACTGACTGGATCTGAACCCCCAGCGTCGAGGCGAAGCGCGCCGTCCAGTAAAGGACGAAGTCACGCTCCCGCAACAGGGCGCGGGTAGAGGTGTCAGGCGGGGGCGGGTCGGCCAGGTCGGGGGCGTCGGACATCGCACTGCACCATAGAGGCGCTGGCCCGCGCCGCAACGTTATTGACCTGGCTGCGGCTTGGCCCTACAGCGCCCGCGAGTTGATGCCCTCAAAGGGCGGGAGAGGTCCGGCCATGCGCCTGCGACGAATGACGCGCGAACGCGCCACGATCTGAAGCCCTCCCGCGTTCTGGCGTCGGGAGATCCCGACGACCTTTCGCATTCCGAAGGCTGATGACCGCTCTTTCTTCAACCGCCGTCCCCCCCATCCCGATCTCCGCGCCCGTCCTCGTTCTCGAGACGCTCGCCCTGGAGACGGCTGTCACCGCCCTGATCGACCGGGTGTTTGGTCCTGGTCGTTTCGCCAAGGTTTCCGAGCGTCTGCGCGAGGGCAACCGCCTGCTGGCGGACTGTTCGTTCGTCGCCCTTCGCGAGGGGCAGCCGGTGGGCTGCGTACGCCTTTGGCCGGTGTCGGTCGGCGGTCAGGCCGTTGCCTTTCTGGGGCCCCTGGCCGTGGATCCCGGCGAGCGCAGCGTGGGTCTGGGTCAGGTACTGGTCGAGCAGGCCTGCGAGGCAGCCAGGATCGCCGGCTGGAAGGCGGTGTTGCTGGTCGGCGATGCCCCCTATTTCACCCGGGCCGGTTTTTCAGCAGCGCGGACGGCGGGCATTGCCCTGCCGGGGCCGGTCGACCAGCGCCGGGTCCTGCTCAAGGCCCTGGTCGAGGGCGGCGATGAGGGCCTGTCTGGGATGGTGACCCTCACCTGACGCCACGGACGCTTGAGTGGGGCCCAAGCATGCCCTACCTGAAGCCCATGACCGCGCAATCTTCCAAGGCCGGACTTGAGGGCGTCGCCGCCGCTGCCAGGGACGCGGGCACCCGAGGCCTGCCGCCGGTGCATCTGTGGCATCCGGCCCATTGCGGCGACATCGATATCCGTATCCGCAAGGACGGGGTGTGGTTTCACGAGGGCACCCCGATTGGCCGCGAGGCCCTGGTGCGGCTGTTCTCGACTGTCCTGAGGCTGGATCCGGACGGCTATCATCTGGTCACTCCTGCCGAAAAGATGCTGATCCAGGTCGAGGATGCGCCGTTCATCGCCGTGCGCGTCGACCGCGTGGGCGAGACCCTGCGGTTCGAGACCAATGTTGGCGACGTGGTCGAGGCGGGGCCGGACCATCTCATCCGGGTCGAGACGGATCCTGTGACCGGCGAACCGCGACCCTATCTGCATGTGCGTCGCGGCCTTGAGGCCCTGATCGCCCGGCCGGTCTTCTATGAGTTGGCCGAGATGGCCGAGCCCAGGGCTACTCCGGAGGGCGAGGTGTTCGGCGTCAGTTCGAACGGGGCCTGGTTCCCGATCGCTGCGGCCGGTTCGGTTGTCGCATGACGCCGGAGGCGCGGCGGGCCTGGATCACCAGCCGCCTTGACCCCCTCGACCGTTTTGATCCCAGCCTGGCGGACCCGGTGCGGTCGGACTTCGATCTCAATCCCGGCCTGAAGTTCGACAATCCGCACGCCCTGCGGCCTGCAGCGGTCCTGGTCGGGCTGGTCGAGCGCGAAGAGGGGCTGACGGTGCTGCTGACCCGTCGCGCCGATACCCTGCGCAGCCATACCGGCCAGATCGCCTTTCCGGGCGGTCGCTGCGATCCCGGCGAGACCCCCTGGCAAACAGCCCTGCGCGAGGCGCAGGAAGAGGTCGGCCTGGATCCCGGCTTTGTCAGCCTGGCGGGCCTGTTGCAGGGCTACCAGACGGTGACCGGCTTTCATGTCACGCCGGTGGTGGGCTTCATTGACCCGACGGCCCGCTTTGTGGCCAGTCCCCACGAGGTGGCCGATGTGTTCGAGACGCCGTTCGATTTCCTGATGGACCCGGCCAACCATCAACGCCAGCATCGCGACACGCCCAGCGGAGAGCGGCGGCATTTCTACGCCATGCCCTGGAACGACCGGTTCATCTGGGGGGCCACGGCCGGGATGTTGCGGTCGCTGCATGACCGACTTCACGATGAATCCACAGAACAAACCGTGGGCTAGGGTGGATCGCCCGTAGCGGCCGTCACGCTTCCTGCCTAACAATGTCGCTCCTGCTCTTTGGGGGGGGGGGCGTGCGACGTGCGTAGGAGTTGATCGCTTGAATACGGAATCGATAGGCATAGCGCCCTGGATGGCGCTGCCGGAAACCCGGGCTGTCATTGCGGCCCTGGAAGATCGCGGCTTCGTCGGCTGCGCGCGATTCGTGGGCGGCTGCGTGCGCAACACCCTGATGGGCAAGCCCATCGACGATATCGACATCGCCACCACCCTGACCCCCGACCAGGTCATCGACGCCCTGGCCCATGCCGGGCTGCGGGCGATCCCGACCGGGGTGGACCATGGCACCGTCACCGCCATTTCGGGCGGCAAGCCCTACGAAATCACGACCCTGCGCCGCGATGTCAGCACGGACGGCCGCCGGGCGACGGTGGCCTTCAGCCAGGATTGGGGCCAGGACGCCGAGCGCCGCGATTTCCGCTTCAACGCCCTTTATGTCGATCCCGAAGGCCGGCTCTATGATCCGACCGGAGAGGGCGTGAGGGACGCGCGCGAGGGGCGGGTGGTATTCGTGGGCGATCCCATGACCCGGATCCGCGAGGACTATCTGCGCATCCTGCGCTTTTTCCGCTTCCAGGCCTGGTACGGCAAGGTCGAGCCCGACCAGAAGGCCCTGGCCGCCTGCAAGGCGCTCAAGGGCATGGTCTCGGGCCGCGCCGCCGAGCGCACCCAGAAGGAGCTGATGAAGCTTCTGGCCTCAGACGATCCGCGCCCCGCCCTGCGGCTGATGGCGGCGACGGGCGTGCTGGGCTCGATCCTGCCCTTCGTGAAATCCCTGGCCCGTTTCGAAAGCCTGCTGGCGATCGAGACCGAGCAACTGTTCGAGAATGATCCGGAGCTGCGTCTGGCCGCCCTGATCCCGGATGATCCCCAGGTCGCCGAGCAGATGGCCGAGCGCCTGCGCCTACCCAACAATGTCCGCGACCGGCTGGTCGACGCGGTCGGCAAGAGCCCGCGTATCGTCAGCTGGATGAGCCCGCGCGAAGCTCGCCGTTGCGTCTATGCCCTGGGGATCCGGACCTTCTCCGACCGGATCAAGCTGGCCTGGGCCGGTTCTGGGCGACCGGTGACCTCGCCGCAATGGCGGGGGCTTCTGGCCCTGGCCGAGACCTGGACGCCGCCGCCCTTCCCCCTGTCGGGTGACGAGGTCATGCAGGCTGGCGTGCCCAAGGGGCCGCAGGTCGGCGAGGTGATGCGCGAGATCGAGATCTGGTGGATCGACCAGGATTTCATCGAGGACAAGTTCAGCGCCATCGAGCGGCTTAAGGCGGTCGCCCAGGGCATGGTCTACTGATGCGGATCGGCTTGCTGGAGACCGGCGCGCCGCCAGAGTCCCTGCAACCGGCCTTTGGCCGTTATGGCGGCATGTTCCAGACCCTGTTGGGGTCCGATCATCAGTATACGGCCTATGACGTTCAGGCGGGTCAGTTGCCCGGCGCGCCGGGCGAGCATGACGCCTATCTCATCACGGGTTCGTCGGCGGGGGTCTATGATGATCTGGCCTGGATCGCGCCGCTGATGGACTTCCTGCGCGCCGCCAAGGGCCAGGCGGCCCTCGTCGGCGTGTGCTTTGGCCACCAAGTCATGGCCCAGGCCTTCGGCGGTCAGGTGGTCAAGTCCGACAAGGGCTGGGGCGTGGGTCTGCACCGCTATGAGGTCGCCCGGCCCCAGGCCTGGACCGATGCCCCCAGCGTGGCCATTCCCGCCTCGCACCAGGATCAGGTGGTGGTCCTGCCGCCCGCGACGACGGTAATCGGCGGCAGTCCTTTCACGCCCTATGGCCTGCTGTCCTATGACGATGCCCCGGCGATCTCGATGCAGTTTCATCCCGAGTTCGACCCGGCCTATGCGGCGGCCCTGATCGAGGCCCGGCGCGGCAGTCGCTACAGCGACGAGCAGGCCGACGCCGCCCTCGCCACCCTGCAGGCCCCCAATGACCGACTACGGGTCGGCGGCTGGATCCGGTCCTTTCTGCGGCAGGCATCGGGCGACCAGGCCTGACTCCCTGGCGTGTGTGTCTGGCACAATACAATTCAACATTGAGATGATGCCCGGTTTGGGATAACGTGGGTCTGTCAACAACCCTGATCGGGTGGCCGCGATGGACTCGCTGGATCTGATGCTGGCTCTTGTCACCGCGACAGGGGCCCTTGGCCTGACGGCGATGAGCCTGGTCGACGCCCTGAAGACCCTGCCCTGGGGTGGCGTGTCCTGGATCGGCTTTCCCTTTCTGACCCGGGTGATTGATCCCCTGAAGGCCCCCCTGGCCGCGGCGATGGGGGAAGACTGGCGCAAGATTATCCTGGCCCACTGGATCAACGGGCGTCCGCGCAGCGAGCAGATCGGCGTGATCCGGTCGATGATCCGTCTGGGGCTCAATGCGGAAACAGCCCCAGAACTGGCACGTTTCGGTGGCGTCGGCGCGGCCGAGCTGACGTTCGTGGCGGAGAAACTCAGGACGGGTCAGGATCTGGAACAGGCTGACGTCAATCTGATCGGCCGGCTCGAAGCCTCGATCGAGGCCCGTCTGGACGGGGCCTTTGACCGTGCCGAACAGGCCTATCGCAACTGGTCACGGCTGCTGGCCGGGGTTGTGGCGGTGATCCTGGCGGTGGTGGTCCAGAAGATCATGGCCGACTCTGGATTGCCCAGGGGCGACCTAGGACCATTCGTGGACTCAGACAGGGCGGTCTGGGCGGCCGTCGTGGTGGGCCTGCTGGCCGTGCCGGTCGCACCGATCGCCAAGGATCTGGTTTCGGCGCTGACCGCCGCCTCCAAGGCCCTGCAGACCGCCCGCCGCCTTTGACCGGTCGGCCCTCATGACCCTCTATCTGAACCTTCGACAGGGCGCGCTCGGCTACGGGTTGCGAGAGGTTCCCGATCCCCTGGCGGGGGATGGCCTGGTCGCCAGGCCGACCCTGAAGCGCCTTGAGCACTGGGATTTCGCTGCCCGTCTGGACAACAGATCGGTCGTGTTTGCGGTTCACGGCTTCAATGTCTCCTATGACCGTGGCCTGCGCTCGGTCGCGCGGCTTGAAGCGGCGCTCAAGCCCCTACTGCCGGCGGATTTCGTGGTCGTCGGGGTGCTGTGGCCGGGCGACTTTCTGATCCCGGCGATCAACTATCCCGGCGAATGGCGCGATGCGGTCGAGGGCGGGCGGCATCTGGCGCTCTATGCCGACACCTGGTTGCGAGGGGCGCGGGACCTCCACTTTCTGTCCCATAGCCTGGGCGGCCGTCTGGCGCTGGAGGCGACCGCCAGGCTGGGTCGCAAGGCGGGGCAGGTTTGCCTGACCGCGCCGGCCACCGACGACGACTGTCTGGAAAGTCCCTATGACGCCAGTGTCCGCAATGCCCGGGGCCTTAACTATCTGGCCTCAAAGCGGGACATGGTTCTGAAGGCCGCCTATCGCATCGGGGACTGGGCCGGCGATCTGTTCTTCGGCGATGACGATGCGGCGACGCGCGGCGCGCTGGGCTGGCACGGGGCCCGCTGGCCGCGCACCGACCAGCCTGGGGTCCAGGGCGAGCAGATCGCCAAGGCCGACAACTATGGCCACGGCTCCTATTTTCCGCCGGGCAAGCCGGGCGAGGCCATCAGCCTGCAGCAGTCCCGCGTCGCGACCTATGTCGCGCAGTTTCTGCGAGGCGGCCCGGCGCGATGGTGAAGGATCCGCCTAGGGCCACTTCACCGACGGCGGCATGGAACTGAGGATTGATTCGACATTGCCGCCGGTCTTCAGGCCAAACATCGTGCCGCGATCATAGAGCAGGTTGAACTCCACATAGCGCCCGCGCTGCACCAGCTGCTGCTCGCGCTCATCGGCCGTCCAGGCCTCGCCCATGCGACGGCGCACCAGTTCCGGATAGACCTCGAGGAAGGCCCTGCCGACGTCCTGGGTGAAGGCAAAGTCCCGCGACCAATCGCCGCTGTCATGGTGGTCGTAAAAAATCCCGCCGATGCCGCGCGGCTCATTGCGGTGAGGCAGAAAGAAATACTCGTCGCACCAGGCCTTGTACTTGGCATGCCAGTCGGGGTGGTGCGCGTCGCAGGCGCGCTGATAGGCAGCGTGGAAGTCGATGGCGTCGGGAAAGTCCTGTTGACGCTGATAGCCGAGCAGGGGCGTCAGGTCGCCGCCGCCGCCGAACCAGCTCCTGGTCGTGGCGATGAAGCGCGTGTTCATGTGCACGGCCGGCACACGCGGATTGGTCATGTGGGCGATCAGGCTGATGCCGGTGGCGAAGAATCGCGGGTCCTCGTCAGCGCCCGGCATGTTCTTGGCCATTTCCGGCGTGAAGGTGCCAAACACCGTCGAGCAGTGGACGCCGACCTTCTCGAACAGTCGGCCGTGCATCATCGACATCACGCCGCCACCACCCGCAGCGCGGTCCCAGGGCTTGCGCTCGAACCGGCCCGGCTGGCCCGGATAGAGATCGGCCGGGGCCTCGTCCTCCAGGCGCTCGAATTCCGTGCAGATCTGGTCGCGCAGGGTTTCAAACCAGGCGCGGGCGCGAGCCTTCTTGTCGTCGAGATCGGAAACGTCGGTCATGACAGCCGCTTAAGGGCTCGGCGCGCGCGGTGCAAATCCGGGCTTCTGCGTAGGACCATCAGGGCCGGTAAAAGCCGTCGGTCTGTCGCAGGGCCTCGCCCAGCGCCATGGCGGCGGTCGTCGCGAGATTCATCGATCGGGCAACGGGTTGCAGCGGGATCACCAGCCGACCCTGGGCTGCAGCATGAACCTCATCCGGGGCCCCGCGACTTTCATTGCCGAACAGCAGGGTATCGCCCGACTGAAACTCAAATTGATGAAAGGGGACCGCGCCCCGCGTCGTGAACAGCAGCAAGCGGCCCTCGGCGCGTTCGGGGGCGGCAAGAAAATTGTCCCAGCTCAAATGGCGCTGCATATGGGCCAAAGGGCCGTAATCCAGGGCCGCCCGCTTCAGGCTTTTGTCATCCAAGGGGAAACTGCACGGCTCGATGACGTCCAGACCGACCCCAAAACAGGCGGAGAGACGAATCGCAGCCCCAAGGTTTTGCGGAATGCCTGGTTGAAAAAGCGCGAGACGCATTCTAAGCGAACCACCACAAGGTTAGCAGGGACATTGCTGCGAATCGAAAGGGCTTGCGGACTCACGCCGCGCGTCCGATAGGACGATCCAACCGTCGTCTTGTGACGGAGATCCGTTCGCGGGTCGAGAAAGATACGGCGCCGAAAGGCGCATCTCCTGGCCGGCCGGCCCTCCCGGCGCGGCGGAATCGAAGGGTGACTTAAGGTGGCCGACACCGCCGTGGGCGCAACGACCGAGCCGGAACATGGGGCTGATCCCAGCCGGCGCGACTTCATTTACATCGCGACGATCGCGGCTGCCGCGGGCGCCGGGGCATCGCTTGTTTGGCCGTTCGTCGATCAGATGAACCCGTCAGCCGATACGCTGGCCTTGGCCTCGACCGAATTCGACCTGACCAAGGTCGCGGACGGGCAGCAGGTGACGCTGAAATGGCGCGGCAAGCCGTTGTTCGTGCGAAACCGCACGAAGGCCGAGATCGCTGCGGCGGTTAAGGACGACACGGCGGCCCTGAAGGATCCGCAGACCGACGCGGAGCGGGTCAAGCCGGGCAAGGCCCAGTGGCTGGTCCTGATCGGCAGCTGTACGCACCTGGGTTGCGTGCCGACCTTCGGCGGCGGCGACTATGGTGGGTGGTTCTGCCCCTGCCACGGTTCGCACTACGACACCTCGGGCCGGATCCGTAAGGGTCCCGCTCCGAAGAACCTGGCGGTTCCGGAGTACGCCTTCCTGTCCGACACCAAGGTCAAGATCGGTTAAGCGAGATGAGCGGACATTCGACCTATGAACCGAAGACCGGTTTCGAGCGTTGGCTCGACGCCCGCCTTCCGATCGTGCGCCTCGGCTACGACAGCTTCGTCGACTACCCGACGCCGCGTAACCTGAACTACTGGTGGACCTTCGGCGGCATTCTGTCGCTGTGCCTGGCCTCGCAGTTGATCACCGGCATCATCCTGGTGATGCACTACACGCCCAGCGCCGATCACGCCTTCGCGTCGGTCGAGCACATCATGCGTGACGTGAACTACGGCTGGCTGATCCGCTACATGCACTCCAACGGGGCGTCGATGTTCTTCATCGCCGTCTACATCCACATGTTCCGTGGCCTCTATTACGGGTCGTACAAGGCCCCCCGCGAAGTGCTGTGGATCCTGGGCTGCGTGATCTACCTGCTGATGATGGCTACCGCCTTCATGGGCTACGTCCTGCCCTGGGGTCAGATGTCCTTCCATGGCGCGGTCGTGATCACCAACCTGTTCGGTGCCCTGCCGATCGTCGGCGAGAGCATCACCACCTGGCTGTGGGGCGGCTTCGCCGTCGACAACGCCACGCTGAACCGCTTCTTCTCTCTGCACTATCTGCTGCCCTTCATGATCGCGGGCGTCGTGATCCTGCACATCTGGGCCCTGCACGTGGTCGGCCAGAACAACCCGACCGGCGTCGAGCCCAAGTCGAAGGCCGATACCCTGCCCTTCACGCCCTATGCGACGGTGAAGGACGGCTTCGCGATGAGCGTCTTCCTGATCCTCTTCGCCTTCTTCGTCTTCTACATGCCCAACGCCCTGGGCCACGCCGACAACTACATCCCGGCCAACCCGCTTGTGACGCCGTCGCACATCGTTCCGGAATGGTACTTCCTGCCGTTCTACGCGATCCTGCGCGCCGTGCCGGACAAGCTGATGGGCGTGCTGGCCATGTTCGGCGCCATCGGCTGCCTGTTCGCCCTGCCTTGGCTGGACACCTCCAAGGTGCGTTCGATGCGCTACCGTCCGACGGCTCAGATGTACTTCGTGATCTTCGTGGTCGCCTGCATCATCCTGGGCTTCTGCGGTGCCAAGCTGCCCGACGATCAGGTCATCCCGCACGTGACGACGTTCAAGTTCATCGATGCGGACCTGAACAGCTTCGTGTGGCTGAGCCGGATCGCGACGCTGTACTACTTCGGCTTCTTCCTGGTGATCCTGCCGATCCTGGGTCTGAAGGAAACGCCTCTGCCGGTGCCGGACTCGATCGCTTCCCCGGCGCTGTCGCCTGCTGAGAAGGGCTGAACCCGATGCTGCGCAAACTCTCCATCATCGCAGCCGTCGCGGGTCTGATGGTTGGCGGCCAGGCCCTGGCGGCCGGTCACCCCCACAAGCCCAAGGACGTCGCCTGGTCCTTCGAAGGTCCGTTCGGCAAGTTCGATCAGGCCCAGCTGCAACGCGGCTACAAGGTCTATCGGGAGGTCTGCTCGGCCTGTCACTCGATGACCCTGGTCAGCTTCCGCAACCTCGGCGACAAGGGCGGCCCGTTCTATAGCGCCGAGTACAAGAACTCGAACGACAACCCGTGGGTCAAGGCGATCGCCAAGGACTACGAGGTCGCCGACATCGATTCGGAAACCGGTGATGCGATCAAGCGTCCGGCCACCAGCGCCGACCGCTTCCCCGCACCGTTCGCCAACGAGCCGGCCGCTCGCGCCAACAACGGCGGTGCCCTGCCGCCGGACATGTCGCTGCTGGCCAAGGCCCGCACCGGCGGTCCGGACTACATCTACTCACTGCTGACCGGCTATCATGAGCCGCCGGCCGGCCTGAAGGTTGGCCCAGGCCAGCACTACAACCCCTACATGCCTGGCGATCTGACCGCCGCCTGGTCAGGCCCGCATGACAAGGTTCCGGCCGGTGGCTTCATCGCCATGGCTGCGCCCCTGAAGGACGGCCTGGTCACCTTTGACGACGGCACCAAGTCGACGGTCGACCAGCAGGCCAAGGACGTCTCGGCCTTCCTGATGTGGGCCGCCGAGCCCAAGCTGGAAGAGCGCAAGAAGATGGGCTTCGTGGTCATCCTCTATCTGCTGCTGTTCTCGGGCCTGCTCTATGCGAGCTACCGCAAGGTCTGGAAGAACGAGTCGCACTGACCGTTCTGAACGATCGACAAGATCAGGGCCTGGCGGAAACGCCGGGCCCTTTTTCTTTGGCTGCCCGTCTGGCTGGAAGAAGCCACAGGTGGCCGCCCTGGGCGTCAAGACGCAGGCGATAGGCCGACAGCAACTGGACGCCCACCGCCCCGACCACGCCCTCTGGCAGGTCGCCGGCCACGACGGCTTTCAGGTGCTGGCGAAGGGTTCCGTTCAGCGACAGGCCGGCCAGCCGCCCGGCCGGCTTCTGCCGGGGGGCGTCGGCTTCACCCCGCGCCCGCACGCCGCCGTTCGAGGCGGTGTCGAGGGCAAAGGCCCCGGTCAGGCTGGTGAAGCCGTCCGAGGCCGTGGCCCGCACCGTCGCCACCCCGCCGACGACGGTCACCGCCAAGGGCGCTGCTCCGGGGGTAAGGGCCGCGTCCCGCGCCTCGAGGCTCAGGCGGCAGGGCGCGAAGTCGAGGCTGACCACATAGCGATCGAGGACATCGGCTCCGATTACCCCGACAATGGGGGCGATGAAGCCGACACTGCGATAGTCGAGATCCCGAACGACGATCGGAACCGCATCGAGCCTCTGGCCGGCCAGTTTGACCGGCAGGGTCAGGTCCGTCTGGGCATAGCCGCTCATCTGGGCCTTGGTGTCGTGCAGCAGGGTCTGGGGGGCCGAGAGGTCGATGACGAAGTCGCCGGCCATGTCGGCCAGGGCGGCGGGGGCGACGACGGCCCCGTTCTCGAACCAACAGGCCGTTTCGCCGGCCAGGGCCGGGCCAGCCGCCGCGAGCGACAGGCAACCAATCAGCAGGGATGAGCGGCGGCGCATGGGCGCGATCCTAGCCAAGCCGGGCGGCGAGGGCGACAGGGACGAAGGCCTCTTAGCCCTGGGTCTGCCCGTTTGCCCGATCTCTAGACCTCACCCCGGCTCCCGCCGCCCCGCTGGAACAGCTGCAGCGTTCGCAGCATGGCCAGCCGCGCGCTGTCAGCGTGATGGCCGTTGGGGGCGACAAAGGCATGGCCGGCCTCATAGAGCCAGACCGGGAGGTCGGGATGGGCGGTCCCGATCGCCTCGACATCGGCCAGGGGAATCATCGGATCGGTCTTGCCGAAATGCAGGGCGGTCGGAACCTTCGGCGTTTCGCCGACATATTGCAGGATGTCGCCGCCATAGAAGCTGGAGACCGCCGACAGGCCCTCCACCCGGGACGCCGCGAGCCAGGCGGTGGTGCCACCGAAGCAGAAGCCCATGGCGAAGACCGGTCCCTGCAGGGCGTCGACACAGGCCTGGACGCGCGGCAGGGTGGTCAGGCCCCAATCGGTGGCGCGACCCATCGCCATGCGCTGGTCAAGGATCGCCGGCTCAGTATTGGCTTGAGGGAAGGGCGCATCGGCCGGGTCGAACAGAGCCGGGGCCAGGACCTCATAGCCCTGGTCGGCGAGGCTGTCGGACAGTTCGCGGATATGGGGGGTGACGCCCCAGATGGCATGCAGGATGACCAGTCCGCCCCGGCGGGCGTCCTGATGCGGGGCGTGCCAGGCGGTGAAGGGCTTGCCCTCACGCGTAGACAGGGCCATCGCCGTGCCCATGCTCAGGCGGCGCCGTGAGCCAGGAACAGGTCCAGGGTGCGACGGCGGGCCAGCTGCGCGTCGGTGAGGTCAGACTCCGGCCGGCCGTCATTGTTGAAGCCGTGGCCGCTGGCCTCGTAGATGTGGACCGGAACCTCCGGATGGGCGGCGGCGATCGCGGCCTGCACCTCATCGGCGGGGATGTGCCCGTCCTTGCGACCCAGATGGACTATGACGGGGCAGGAGAGGGCAAACTTGGCCATGCCCGCCACCTGGCCGCCATAATAGCTGGCGGCGGCCGAGAGGCCCTTGCAGCGGGCCGCTGCCAGCCAGGCCATGGTGCCCCCATAGCAATAGCCGACCACGAAGACTGGCCCGCGCGGGGCCAGGAAATCGATACAGGCCTGGACATCGCCCATGGCGTTCTCGGGTCCGTTGGCCTTGGCATAGCGGACGCCGGCCTCGAACCCGGCCGGATCATGGTCGGCGACGAAGCCCTGTTCCTGGCGGTCGAACATCGAGGGGGCCACGACCTCGAAGCCCAGCTCAGACCAGCGGGCCACATCCTCATGGACATAGCGATCCAGGCCGAAGATCTCCTGGATCACGATGACCCCGCCCCTGCGCGGTCCCCGGGCCGGCGCATGGGCCGCCGAGAAGGCGAAGCCGTCATGGCCGGCGGTCAGGGTGAGGTTGTGGTCGGTCATGGGGTGTTGCCTCGCCGCTTCAGGGCTTCAGGGCTTCAGGGCTTCAGCGCGCAGACGGCCGCGCCGGTGGCCTTGGCCCGGGCGCAGGACATGGCCTGCAGGGGGGCCTTGGAGCGGGGCTGGGGGGCGTCGATGATATAGCCGGACCCGCCATTGCAGAGCACCTCATAGCGCGAGATCGGCGGATCACCGCCGCCGCCCAGATAGGTGGCATTGATGGGCTTGCAGGTCAGGCCGGCCTTGCTGGCCAAGGTCGCCACGCCGGCGAGGGAGCCCCTGTTGGCGGCCAGGTGGCAGGTCGCCAGCTTGCCCTTGGCGGCTTTTTCCGAAGCGGCCAGGGCCAGACAGTCATAGGCGTTGACCGTGTCGCCGCTCTTGGAGACGATCCAGCCGAAGTCGTCCTTGCAGGCGACTTCATAGCTGACCGTGCGCTTGCCGCCCTTGATGCTGTCCTTGACGACGCCCGCCGTGGTCTGGTCGCAGGTCACGCCGGCCTCGGCGGTCAGTTCGCGCGCCGCCTTCTGTTGCAGGGGGTTGCCCGGTTCAAGCGCCTTGCCGCCCTCATTGGCCGCCTGATAGCGGCCCATGGTGTAGGCCGGAGTCACCTCGCGGGGGCCGGTGACATTGGCCGATGGCGCGCCGTAATTGCCGGTACCACCGGCCGCCTGGGCCAGGGCGCTGCCGGCGACCATGGCGAAGGCGAGGGAAAGGATCAGTCTTTTCATGTTTCGGCCCCTGAACTGAGGGGCGGAGAATGGCGCCGCAGCCTGACGCCGTCGAGCCCCGGAAATGATGCTTTCCGGGGCCCGATCAGGACGATCAGACGTTGAAGCGGAAGTGCATGACGTCGCCGTCCTTGACGACATAGTCCTTGCCTTCGGCGCGCATCTTGCCGGCTTCCTTGGCACCGTTCTCGCCGCCCAGCTTGACGAAGTCGTCAAAGGCGATGGTTTCGGCGCGGATATAGCCCTTCTCGAAGTCGGTATGGATGACGCCGGCCGCCTGCGGGCCGGTGTCGCCGACATGGATGGTCCAGGCGCGGGCTTCCTTGGGGCCGACCGTGAAATAGGTCTGCAGGTTCAGCAGCTTGTAGGCCTCGCGGATCAGGCGGTTCAGGCCCGGCTCTTCCAGGCCGAGGGTTTCCAGGAACTCGGTCCGCTCTTCGGAGTCGAGCAGCGCGATTTCACTCTCGATCTGAGCCGAGATGACCACGCTCTTGGCATTGTCCTTGGCGGCGCGTTCGGCGACCAGACCACTGTACTTGTTGCCCTTGTCGGCGCTGGCCTCATCGACATTGCAGACATAGAGGGCCGGCAGCGAGGTCAGAAGCTGCAGCATGTGCCACGCCTTCTCATCGTCGGCATCGATCTTGGCGGCGCGGGCCGGGCGGCCTTCGCGCAGCAGGGCCAGGGCGATATTGGCCAGGCGCAGGGTGTTGGCGCTTTCCTTGTCGGCACCGACCTTGGCGCGCTTTTCGAGGGCGGGCACCCGCTTTTCGAGGCTTTCCAGGTCGGCCAGCATCAGCTCCATCTCGATGATCTCGAGATCGCTGATCGGGTCGATACGGCCCTCGACGTGGACGATGTCGCCGTCTTCAAAGCAGCGGGCCACGAAGGCCACGGCGTCGCAGTCGCGGATATTGGCCAGGAACTGGTTGCCCAGGCCCTCACCCTTGGACGCGCCGCGCACCAGGCCGGCGATGTCGACGAAGGTGATGCGGGCCGGGATGATTTCCTTGGAGCCGGCGATCTTGGCCAGGGCGTCGAGGCGCGGCTCGGGCACTGCGACTTCGCCGGTATTGGGCTCGATCGTGCAGAACGGATAGTTGGCGGCCTGGGCCGACGCCGTCTGGGTCAGGGCGTTGAACAGGGTGGACTTGCCGACATTGGGCAGGCCGACGATGGCGACTTTAAGGGCCATGGATCTCTCGTGAATTTCGTTGGCCGCGACCTAGCACGGATGATCGGCAAGGCGAAGGGCAGGGACTTGCACCATCTGTAACCGCATCCGATATCAAAGGCGGAAAAGGAGCCGACTGATGAGCCTTCGACCCGTGGTGAAGATCGTGAAGGGCGTCCCCGCCTCGGATGGAGACGGCGTGCGCCTGACCCGAATGCTGGGCACGGCCGAGGCCCAGATGTTCGACCCGTTCCTGATGCTGGACTGTTTCGACAACGACCAGGCGTCCGACTATATGGGCGGCTTTCCCGACCATCCGCATCGCGGCTTTGAGACCGTGACCTACATGCTGGAAGGCCGGATGCGTCACCGCGACAATACCGGCCGCGAGGGCGTAATCGGGCCTGGCGGCATCCAGTGGATGCGGGCCGGCCGCGGCATCGTCCATTCCGAAATGCCCGAGCAGTCTGAAGGCCGCATGCGCGGCTTCCAGCTGTGGGTGAACCTGCCGGCGAAGCTGAAGATGAGCGCGCCCGGCTATTCGGAGTTCGAGAGCGAGGCCATCCCGGTCGAGGCACGCGATGGCGGGGTTACGGTCAAGGTGATCTCGGGCGTCACGGAAGCGGGCACGGCCGGACCCATCGGCGGCGGCGCGGTCGACGCGCTCTATTTCGACATCGTCCTGCCGGCCGGAAGCCGCTTCGAGGAGCCTGTGGGCGCTGACCGCAATGCCATGCTGGCGGTCTATGAGGGTCAGGTTCGCGTGGCGGGTGGCAAGATCGACGCCCTGTCGGGGGTGTTCCTGGGGCGGGGCGACACGGTCCTGGTCGAGGCCGTCACCGACGCCCGCGTGCTGTTACTTGCCGGCCGTCCGATCGGCGAGCCGGTGTTCTGGCACGGACCGTTCGTGATGAACTCGCGGGACGAGATCGTGCAGGCCTTTGAGGATTTCCAGAGCGGCAAATTCTAGCCGCAGATCGGTCCTGCCCGGCATGAGCCGTGGCCCAGGGATCACGATGGTGAGACGGAGTCTGCGTCAGATCCGGACAAGGTAGAGAACTGTCGCAGCTTCTGCTTAGGGTGATTAGCGGACTCGACGTCCTCGTGATAAGACCCCCGCCCCCCTCTCGCAGGCGTTCACACTGCCAGAGGCTACAGGCGTTAGGAGAAGGCCAAATGAGCAGGGTGCTGGTTATCGGTGCTGGCGGTGTTGGTTCGGTTGCCGTCCACAAGATGGCGATGAATACGGACGTGTTCTCGCACATCACGCTGGCGAGCCGAACGAAGTCGAAATGCGACGCCATCGCGCAATCCGTCAAACAGCGCACGGGCGTGACCATCGACACGGCCGCCATCGACGCCGATGACGTGGTGGCGACCACGGCCCTGATCCAGGCGGTCAAGCCCGCCCTGGTGGTCAATCTGGCCCTGCCCTATCAGGACCTCAACATCATGGACGCCTGTCTGGCGGCCGGGGTGAACTATCTCGACACGGCCAATTACGAGCCGCGCGACGAGGCCAAGTTCGAATACAAGTGGCAGTGGGCCTATCAGGACCGCTTCAAGGACGCCGGCCTGATGGCCCTGCTGGGCAGCGGTTTCGACCCGGGCGTGACCTCGGTCTTCACCACCTATACCAAGAAGCACCTGCTGGACCGGATCGATACGCTCGACATTCTGGACTGCAATGGCGGCGACACCGGCCTGCCCTTTGCCACCAACTTCAATCCCGAGATCAATCTGCGCGAAGTGACCGCCCCGTCGCGGCACTGGGAAGGCGGCCAGTGGGTCGAGGGCCCGGCCCTGAGCCACAAGCAGGTGTTCGACTTCGAGCAGGTCGGCCCGAAGAACATGTACCTGATGTACCACGAAGAACTTGAGTCCCTCGTGAAGTTCTATCCGGAGATCCAGCGCATCCGCTTCTGGATGACCTTCGGCGACAGCTATCTCAAGCACCTGGACGTGCTGGGCAATATCGGCATGACCAGCATCGAGCCGATGATGTTCCAGGGCCGGGAGATCATCCCGATCGAGTTCCTGAAGGCCCTGCTGCCCGAGCCGTCCTCGCTGGGCCCGATCACCAAGGGCAAGACCAATATCGGCACGATCGCGACCGGTGAGAAGGACGGCAAGGCCCGTACCGTCTACATCAACAACATCTGCGACCACGAAGAAGCCTATGCCGAGACCAACAACCAGGCGGTCAGCTACACCACGGGCGTTCCGGCCATGATCGGCGCGGCCCTGATGCTGACTGGCCAGTGGAAGGGCGCGGGCGTGTTCAACATGGAGCAGCTGGATCCCGATCCGTTCATGGACATGCTGAACAAGCATGGCCTGCCCTGGAAGGTGCAGGACCTGGACGCGCCCCTGGCCTTCTGATCGATCCGCAGATGGAAACCAAGGCCGCCGGCCCCGGCGCATTCGCCCGCTTTGACCTGTATCGCGTCCCGTCGCCCTGTTTCGTGGTCGACGAGGTCGCGGTGCGGCGCAATCTCGCCATGCTCAAGGCCGTCGGTGACGGGTCCGGAGCCAGGGTCCTGCTGGCCCTGAAGGCGTTTTCGATGTGGTCGCTGGCCGATGTGGTCGGCGACTATCTCGACGGTGTCTGCGCATCTGGCCTGTGGGAAGCACGGCTGGCCCGCGAGTTCTACAAGGGGCACCTGACCACCTATTCGCCGGCCTACAAGGCCGAGGACCTGCCCGAGATCCTGCGGCTGTCCGACTCGGTGATCTTCAATGCGCCCGCCCAGATCGCCCGCTTTTCCGACCTGATCGCGGCGGCGCGGGCGGCGGGCGAGGTCTTCGATATCGGTCTGCGTCTCAATCCTGAGCACAGCGAAGCCGAGGTCGCCAAATATGATCCCTGCCAGAGGGGATCGCGCCTGGGCTTTCCGGTCTCGCAGCTGCGGCCCGAGCATCTCGACGGCGTCGACGGCCTGCACATCCATGCCCTGTGCGAGCAGGACTTCGCGCCGCTGCAACGGATCTGGCAATCGGTGGAGCCCCGGCTGGCCGGGATGCTGGGCCAGCTGAAATGGCTGAACCTGGGCGGCGGCCACCATGTCACCCGGGCCGACTACCAGACCGCCGACCTGATCGCCTTCCTGGCCGACATCGGCCAGCGCCATGGGCTTCAGGTCTATATCGAGCCGGGCGAGGCTATTGCGCTCGATGCCGGTATCCTGGTGGGCGAGATCCTCGACACCTTTGACAACAGCGTGCCCGTGGCCATCACAGACATCTCGGCCACTTGCCACATGCCCGATGTCATCGAGGCGCCCTATCGGCCCGCGATGCTGGGCGAGGTCGAGGGCGGGGTGATCCTGCGCATCGGCGGGCCCTCGTGCCTGGCGGGCGACATTATCGGCGATTACGGCTTCGCCACCCGGCCGGTCCCGGGAACGCGCATCGCCTTCCTCGACCAGGCGCACTATTCGATGGTCAAGACCAACACCTTCAACGGCGTGCCCCTGCCGGCCATCGCCCTGTGGAACAGCGACAGCGACGCCCTGAAGCTGGTGCGCCAGTTCGACTATCCCGAGTTCCGCGACCGGCTGTCCTGAGGTTCAGTCCTCGGACTTGGCCGGCTTCTTGGGGTCGGACTTGGGGGAGGGCGCCAGGCGCATGATCTCGGCCTGGTAGCGCTCGTCGTCCCCCGCTGCAGCAAAGGGCAGGGCGTCGCAGATCGCGTCCAGCAGCGGGTTCAGCCACTGGTGCTCGACCTTGTGGAAGTCGCCCAGCACATAGTGCATGACCATGGCCTTGTCGCCCGGATGGCCCACGCCGATGCGGCCGCGCCGGAAGGCGTCGCCGACCTGGCTGGTGATCGAGCGGATGCCATTATTGCCCGCCGCCCCGCCACCGGCCTTCATGCGAAAGCGGCCCGGGGCCATGTCGATCTCGTCGTGGAAGACGATTACGTCCGCCGGCGTCAGCTTGAAGAACTTCATTGCCTCGCCCACGGCGCGGCCGCTCTCATTGTAGTAGGTCTTGGGCTTGAGCAGCAGCAGCTTGATTGGGCCGTTCGGCGTCGAGACCGAGCCTTCGCAAGCCAGGCCCTGAAAGCGCGCGCGCCAGGGTCCGGTGCCCCAGCGCCGGGCCAGGGCGTCGACCGCCATGAACCCGACATTGTGCCGGTTCTTTTCGTACTTGGCCTCGGGATTGCCGAGACCGGCCAGGATCAGCATGGCTTCAATCCAAGGGGGAGCGGAAACGAAAAACGGGCGGGCTTTGTAAGCCCGCCCGTCTCGATATCAGATCGGCGATCCGACCAAAGGCGACTGGCCTCAGGCGGTGGTGTCGCCTTCGCTCGATTGCGACGCGGCCGAGGCCTTGACGTTGGCGATCACGAAGTCGCGGTCTTGGGCAGGCTTCACGCCTTCCGGCAGCTTCACTTCCGAGATGCGGATGACGTCGCCGATGTCGTGGCCGGCCAGATCGATGACCAGTTCTTCGGGGATCTTGTCGGCCGGGCAGGCCAGCTCGACGGTGTGACGGATGACTTCAAGCGTGCCGCCCTTCTTCAGGCCGACCGAGGTTTCGTGGTTCTTGAAGTGAACCGGAACTTCGATCTTGATCAGCTGGTGCTCGTCGACGCGGTACAGGTCGAAGTGGACCGGCTCGTCGGTGACGGCGTGGAATTGCACGGCCTTGGCGATGACCGACTGCTTCTCTTCGCCGTACTGCAGGGTGACCAGGTGGCCGAGCAGCTTGCCGGTGTAGAGCGCCTTGCGGAATTCGTTGCCCTTGACCGCGATGTTCACGGGAGCCTTGCCGCCGCCGTACAGGACGCCGGGGACCTTGCCGTTGCGGCGGGTTTCGCGAGCGCCGCCGGTGCCGGCGCGGTCGCGGAGTTCAACGTTCAGAATGATCTCAGCCATGATGGTCTCTCTGGAGAGCCCCTGCTCTCGAAATGTGAAGCCGCCGCACAGGACTGGATTGCCCCGCTCGGTCGACGTTTTTTGGGTCGCGCTACATACACAGAAGGGCCGGGCGATGCAACGCCCGGCCCTTCAAACTCTTGAGGTCTTTCCGCTATTTGCGGGTGGCCGGCTTCTTGGCGGCGGCCTTGGCCTTCTTGGAGTTGCGGCCCGCGCCGCCGCCCTGACCGATCGAGGCCTTTTCCGGCATGGCGCGCGGCGGAGGAACCGGCTCGACCGGCATCGGGGTGCCGGAGGCCTTGATCACGCACTGGCCGGTATCCATCAGGACATGCTGGCCGAGGCAGAAGACGTCCTCATAGTGCGGCTTGGCGACGGCCAGGCACTGGTAGAGGTTCAGCTTGCCCATGTTCAGGCACATGGCCGAATTGGGCTCGGCCATCACGGCCTCGATGGTGGCGAGGTTGTCGTCTCCGGCCGCGCCTAGCGCCGCCAGGGCCGCCACGGCCAGGCCGCGAACGACGACCGGCGAATAGGGTCCGGCGGCGGCGCGCGGCGTCAGGCTCAGGGGCTGGACGCCCACCGAGGCCTGCTGCAGGGCTGCCACATCGCTGGTGTCGCCCAAGGCCGGGATCGCTGACATGGTCTTGGCATAGGCCAGGCGGCCGTCGCGGTCCGGCACCGAGGCCTTGGACCAGGCCGAGCGCTGCACGTCATAGGCGGCCTGTTTGACGGCCTTGCCGGCGGCATAGACCTTGAGGCCTTCCGCGCCGAGCGTGTCGATCACGAGGCCGGCGGCAGTGTCGCTGCCCTTGAAGCCGACCGCATAGGCCGGATCGGCGATCAGCTGGGCGATCACCTGCTGGCGCTGGGCCGGGTCGGCCGCAAAGCTGCGCACGTCACCCACAAAGGCCGGATCCTGCAGGGCGATGACGGCGGCATAGGCGGTCGCGCCAGACAGCAGCTGCTTGGGCTCATAGGCCACGCCCACCTTCAGTGAAGACTGGATCTGTTCGCCGTTCTGGAAGTCGGGACGTATCGCGCCGGCCCGGGCCATGTAGCCGCGGAAGGCACTGGCCCGCTCGACCAGCACATTGGACAGGGTGATCGGCGGCGGGGCCGGCGGCGCGACGACGACGGGCGGCGGCGGGGGGGGCGGCGGAGTCTCGCAACCGGCCAGGACGCTGGCCAGGGCGACGGCGGCCGTCAACAGAACGGCGCGCGCACGCGAAGAAATAGGCATTCCGGGCAACTTCCCCATGGGTCTGGTTTTCGCAGATAGCATCTGCGGCGGGCGGTATTGTGACACTCAGCCCGTTAAGCAGCCTTTGACAAGCGTAGCCGCAAGCAGCTTCGCTCAAGGGGGGAAGGGACCGAAGCGATCAGTCGAACAGCTTGGAGACCGACTCTTCATTGGCGATCCGGCGGATCGCTTCACCGATCAGCGGGGCGCACGACACATAGCGGATCTTCGGGCAGGCCTTGACGGTGTCGGAGGCCTCGATCGAGTCGGTAACCACCAGTTCGGTCAGGACCGAATTGGCGACGCGCTCGGCCGCCGCGCCCGACAGCACCCCGTGGGTGACATAGGCGCTGACCGAGACCGCGCCCTGGGCGACCAGGGCGGCAGCGGCGTTGCACAGGGTGCCGGCCGAGTCGGCGATGTCGTCGAACAGGATGCAGCGGCGGCCCGAAACGTCGCCGATGATGTTCATCACCTCAGATTGGCCAGGGCCCGAACGGCGCTTGTCGACGATGGCCAGGTCGGCGTCGTTCAGACGCTTGGCCAGGGCCCGGGCGCGCACCACGCCGCCGACGTCGGGCGAAACCACCATCAGGTCATCGCCGATCGAATAGTTGCGGATGATGTCGTCGGCCAGCAGGCGCGAGGGCAGCAGGTTGTCGGTCGGGATGTCGAAGAAGCCCTGGATCTGGCCGGCATGCAGATCCATCGTCAGAACGCGGTCGGCGCCCGAGCGGGTGATCAGATTGGCGACCAGCTTGGCCGAGATCGGCGTGCGGCCGCCGGTTTTGCGGTCCTGGCGGGCATAGCCGAAATAGGGAAGGACGGCGGTGATCCGCTTGCCCGACGCGCGCTTCAGGGCGTCGATGCAGATCAGCAGCTCCATCAGGTTGTCATTGGCAGGATAGCTGGTCGACTGCAGGACGAAGACATCCTCGCCGCGGACGTTCTCGTCGATCGTGACGAACACTTCCAGGTCGGCGAACCGGCGCACCTGGGCGCGGGTCAGCGGCATGTCGAGATACTCCGCAATCGACTGGGACAGCGGACGGTTCGAGTTGCCGGACAGCAGCTTCATGGGGGCGCTCGGAGCAGGGGGTGTCGCGTTGCGGGGCTTCTAGCAGCGATCGGCCCCGGGGCAAGACCTTAACGGCCGACATGACGGATCTGCGACGCTTTGTGGCTTTCGGGTTGGCCTACGCCTCCAGCGCGATCGCCGACAGCAGCCGCCCGTAGTCGCCCTCGCCGTTCAGGAAAGCCCGGCGGTTGGAGAAGAACAGGGCCTCCTCGGCCCGGGTATCTCGGCCCACCCATTCGCGCTGCTCGATGCCGGCGGTGCGCAGGCGGTCCAGCACGAAGGCCGGTAGGTCGAACATCCGCTTGTCGTCGCTGACGCCGGGCAGGAAGAAGTGGCCCGAGCCGGGGCAATCGGCTTCGAAGCGGTGCAGGAAGTCGACGCCGACCTCGTAGGAGTCCGGCCCGATACAGGGTCCGACGGCGGCGACCATGCGCTCGGGCTCGCCCCCGAGCACCACCATCCTGTCGACGGCGGCCTGGACGACACCGTCCAGCGCTCCGCGCCAGCCGGCATGGGCTGCGGCGACAATGCGGGCCACGGGATCAACGATCAGCACTGGCGCGCAGTCGGCCGACAGCGCGCCACAGATCACGCCGGGCGTCCGGGTGACGACGGCGTCGCCCTCGGGCCGCACATCGCCCCAGGACCCGTCGGCGACGATCGCGATGGTCGAATGGATCTGGTAGCAGGTGTTGAGGTCTTCAGGCGCGACCCCGAACCAGCGCGCGGCGCGGGCCCGGTTCTCGATCACGTCGGCCGGATCGTCCTGGCTGCCCCGCCCGACATTCAGGCTGTCATAGATACCGGTCGAGACCCCGCCCTGCCGGGTGAAGAAGGCATGGCGGACACCCGGAATGGCCGCCAGCAGAGGCGACTGAATGGTGGGCAGGTCGATCTTGGTCATGTCGCGTCCTCGAAGAGGGGGGGCGAAAGGCCGGGCGCGCTGAGGCAGACGACCTTGAACAGGTGGCCCATCTGCGCCTCTCCGGTCAGGCGATCAAGCTGTCTTGCGATCACATCGGCGCGGTCGGGGCGGGCGGCGGCCAGGGCCTCGGCCCGCGCCTCAATGCCCAGCCTTGCCAGAAAGGTGGCCTGCCGCAGGATCGGTCCGGCTTTCGCACCGGCTTCGACACCGGCCGCCAGCACGGCCGGGAAGTCGGCCCAGACGGTCAGGTCGGCCTGGCCGGGGCTCTCCAGCGGATCGACCTTGCGGTGGCCCTGCACGGCCTGGAGCGTGTCGCCGGGACCTAGGGTGTCGCGACCATAGTCGATCAGCAGGGCCGCGCCGCCATCGGTCGCGACCCGGTGGCCGATCTCGGTGCCAAGGGCGGCCTGGGCGGGCGAGGATTCGAGGAGGGTTCCGGGCGGATGGTCCTCCCGCCACTGGGGGATACCCTCGTCTCCAGCCGGAAAGCGGCTGCCATCCCGGACGAGCGCATCGCGCGCAGATCCGGGACCGACGCCTGAACTCAGAACTTCCGTCGGTCCCGGATCTGCGCTTCGCTTGTCCGGGATGACAGCTGTATGCGCTGCGCGGCCCGCTCGCCCACTGGGGAGAGGATTCAGGCTGCGCAATCCAAACGCCAGATTCCCCGCCTCATCCAGCCCGATCACCCGCTCGGCCCAGCCCGTTTCCGTGCGGACAAACTGGCGGGCGGGCAGGCAGTCCAGCACCTCATTGGCGACCAGGAGGATCGGCGCGCCGCTCGGGACGGCTTCAAGCCGGTCAGCCCAGCGCGGCGGCAAGGGCGCGCCGGCCAGTCGCTCCGCCTGCAGAGCGCGCAGGGGCGAGGAGACCTCGACAAGCCATAGCTCGGCGGCGGCCAGAAAGTCCGGTGCCAGCCGCGCGGCGCGCAGCAGGTCGCTGATCAGGGTCCCGTCGCCGGGCCCCATCTCGACCAGCCGGAACGGTGACGGCCGGCCCATGCGGGTCCAGGTTTCCACCGCCCACAGGCCGATCAGTTCACCGAACATCTGGCTGACCAGCGGCGCGGTGATGAAATCGCCGCCGGCCCCCAGGTCGGGCCGGGTCGCGTAATAGCCGTCGTGCGGGTCGTGCAGGCAGCGGGTGAAATATTCGGCGAGGCTGATCGGTCCGTCCTGGGCGATCTGGGCCTTCAGACGGTCAAGCAGGCTCATGGGTCTCGGAATTTGGAGCCTCGTCGGCCGGCTCGCGCAGCGCCTTCCACAGCATCCAGGCCCCGACCAGCAGCATCGGGATCGACAGGATCATGCCCATGGTCAGGCCGAACGGAAAGTCGGGCATGCCCTCGTCGGGATTGCGCACGTTCTCCAGCAGGGCGCGGAACAGGCCGTAGCCGACCAGGAAGGCCCCAGTCAGGGCTCCCCGGCGCCGCAGCCATTTCAGTCTGTAGGTCGCGAACCACAGAATGGCGAACAGCACGAGCCCTTCCAGGGCCGCCTCATAGAGCTGGCTGGGATGGCGCGGATCCGGCCCGGCGGGACAGCGGCCGCCATTGGCATACTGGACGGTCTGGTTGCAGAAGATCACCCCGAAAGGATGGTCCGTGACCCGGCCCCAGAGCTCGCCATTGATGAAATTGGCCACCCGGCCGAAGAACAGGCCGATCGGCGCGACCGGAGCGATCAGGTCGCCGAGTTTCAGCACATCGATCTTTTGCTGACGGGCAAACAGGGCCACGGCCGCGCAGACGCCCAGAAAGCCGCCGTGGAAGGACATGCCGCCCTCCCAAATCCGGAAGGCTGCCATGGGGTGCTCGATCAGGCCGTTCCTCTGGCCCTCATTCACCAGCATGTAGAAGAGGATATAGCCCAGCCGTCCGCCGAGGATGATGCCGAGGGTGATCCAGAGCACCAGGTCATCGATCTGCAGCGGTGTCGCCGTAGGTGTCCGGCCGCCCCACAGGGGTTCGCGGTTGACCAGGCGGACCATGTAGCGCCAGCCGAGCAGAATGCCGGCGACATAGGCCAGGGCGTACCAGCGGATCGCCAGCGGGCCCCATTGCAGGGCCAGGGGGCCCAGGTGCACGACCGGGTCGATATCGGGAAAGATCACGCGATGGACTCCGTTCCGGACAGATCGTCGCAGCCATAGCCGGTTCGGTCTTCGCTTTCACCCCCTGCTTCCCATATAAGCTTTGCGGACACAGTCGCCCGCATGTGGAATCCCGATGCACAGCCAGAACCCCTTCCTTGACGAATTCGCCAAGCTGACCCAGGCGGCCATGGGCATCGCCCAGACGGCCGGCGAAGAGGCCAAGACCGCCATGCGGGCCCAGGCCGACCGTCTTGCGGCTGAATTTGACCTGATCCGCCGCGAGGATTTCGAGGCGCTCAAGGCCGAGGTGGCTGCGCTGCGCGAAGAGGTTGCCGGCCTGAAGGCCAAGAAGGCCGCTGCGCCCAAGGCCGACAAGAAGGCCGCCGGAACAGGCGAATAGACAAACCGCTGTTCGCCCTCGACGTGAAGGGGCTGTGACGGCGCTCGCGAAGCAGATTAGACTCATCGCGACGTCAGCGATTCATGGGGGGTCTCTCGCCCGCCATCGCTCACGGGACGCGCAGGATTCCTATGGATACCCGACCGGAAGACGACGACGTCCTGATGGCGCTCGACCCCCTCGAGGTGGTCGAGCATGTTCTGTCCGCCGAAAACCTGACCTTTGACCGCACCGAAGACGGCGATCTGGCCTTTGCCCTGACTGGCGACTGGAAGGACTACGAGCTGTGGTTTGCGTGGCGGCCTGAGGCCGACTGCCTGCAACTTTGCCTGTCTCTGGACCTGCGGGCCCCCAAGACCAAGCGCGCCAGTGCCTATGAGCTCCTGGCCATGATCAACCAGCGCGTCTGGCTGGGCCATTTCGAGGTCTGGACCGAGGATGGCGAGGTGGTGTTCCGCCATGCCCTGGCCCTGCCGGCAGGCGAGCGCCCGACCATGGCCCAGGCAGCCTCGATGATCGACGCTGCCGTCGAAGCGGCTGACCGCTTCTATCCGGCCTTCGACTTCCTGCTGCAGGGTGCCAAGACCCCGGACGAGGCCATGGCCGCCTGCATGTTCGAGACCGTCGGCCAGGCTTAGGGCTTTAAATCCTTCTCCCCTTGCGGGAGAAGGTGTCGCGAAGCGACGGATGAGGGGGCGCGCTGGCGATCTCCGTGAAACCCCTCATCCGACCTGTTTCGCAGGCCACCTTTTCCCGCAAGGGGAGAAGGACAGAGATCGGGAAACTTCATGACCCCCATCCTCCTCCTCGGTGCCGGTCGCATGGGTGGCGCTCTGATCCAGGGCTGGCGCGAGGCCGGGGCCTTTTCCGCCGCTGACCTGATCGTCCGTGATCCCAATGTTGACCCCGCCGCCTTCGTGGGCGCTCTGGTCAATCCGCCGCTGGAAGCCCTCTCCGCCGCGAAAACCGTCCTGCTGGCCGTCAAGCCGCAGATCTGGCGCGAGGCGATCGAGGATGTGGTCCCCCACCTCGCCCCCGATGCCGTCATCGTCTCGATCGCCGCCGGGGTGCGCGCCGCTGACATTTCTTCAGCCTTCGGCGGTCGCGCCGTTGCCCGGGTGATGCCGACCACTGCCGTGGCCATCGGCCGGGGCACCGCCAGCATTTATGCCGACACGCCGGACGCCCGCTCTGTTGCCCAAGCCCTGTTCGCGCCCGTCGCCACAATCGTCGATCTCGACCATGAGGACCTGCTGCACGCGGCCACTGCCGTCTCGGGCTCGGCTCCGGCCTATCTCTACGCCTTCGTCGAGGCGCTGGAGGCGGCCGGTGCCGGGGTGGGTCTCGACCCGGCCGCTTCGGCCCAGCTGGCTCGCGCCACCATCATCGGCGCAGCAGCCCTGATGGAGGCCGGCGGCGAGGAGCCCTCCGAGCTGCGCAAGCAGGTCACCTCGCCGGGCGGCACCACGGCGGCGGCGCTTGCGGTGCTGATGGGCGAGGGCGGCTTCGGCGATCTTCTGCCCCGCGCGCTGGATGCAGCGATCGCGCGGTCAAAGGCCCTGGGCGGCTAGCGGATCGCTGACCGAAAATTCACTCGCCAGGCGAGCGCTACAGTCTAAGGTCGTGGTCAGATCCGTGCAGCAACCCGCCGGAGGGGGCATGACCGACAAGCAGTATTTCAGCCTCGCCAGGGCCGTCGCCTATGTCATCCTTTTCCTCGCGGTCCTGATCGCCTGGCTCAGGCTCGTGGTCGGGCCCCTCTGGGGTTCAGCCTCGGATCTGGGTCTGATCGGTGCCGTTCTGGCGGGGGCGGGCGGCGTGCTGGGCCTGGCCTGGCTGGCCCGCTTGATGGTTCGTGACGTCGCCAGGGGCCTATCCCCCGTCAACCGTGAGACCCAAAATCATGAGTCCTGAGCCCGCCTTCGCCCGCAAGTCGATCACTCCGACCTCCTTCCGCAATGCCATGGTGATCGTGGCCGGCGTGCTGGTCCTGATGACCGGCGGCTGCCAGATCCTGTCGCACAGCACCACGGTCGAGCCCGGCAATGTCGGGGTCAAGATCAAGACCCTCGGCTCCGGGGCCGGGGTGTCGCCGGAAGCCCTGCCGGCGCGCTGGTACTTCCGCGGCATCGGCGAGCGGATCGTCCAGTATCCGGTGATCCAGCGTACCTACAGCTACACGCGCGAGAAGGACGAGCGCGGCAATGAGAACGAGGAGATCACCTTCTCCGACAATACCGGCCTGCCGATGACCGCCGATGTCTCGGTAACCATGCAGGTCAATCCGGCCTCGGCCCCGAATCTCTACCAGACCTATCGCCTGACCTTCGACCAGCTGCTCGATGGCCCGATCCGCAATGATGTCCGCTCGGCCGTGGCGGCCGAGGCCGAGAAGGTCGGGGTCGAGACCCTGTATAGCGGGGGTCGCCAGATGGTGATCCAGAAGGCCTTCGCCAGGGTCGCCGGGAAGTGGTCCAAGCACGGGGTGACGGTCTCGCAAATGGACTGGATCGGCTCGATCCGCTACCCGACCGCCGTCATCGACCAGATGCAGCGCAAGACCCAGCTGGAGCAGGAAGCCCTGGCCGCCAAGGCGCTCGAGGCCAAGGAAACCGCCCTGGCCAATGCCGCCGTGGCCAAGGCCAAGGGTGAGGCCGAGGCTATCCGGATCAAGGGCGAGGCACTCCGCTCCAACCCCCAGGTCCTGCAGCAGCAGGCGATCGAGAAGTGGGATGGCGTCCTGCCCAAGGTCACCGGCTCCTCGACGCCGTTCGTGAAGATCGACTGAATTGAAGTCGCCGGGGACGCGCATCGCCTTGCCATCGTCCCCGGTGCCCGCCATCTGAAGAGGCATGACCGCCGCTGAAGACCTCCTCGATCGCGCCGCCGCCGCCGCCCTGGCCCTGGCGGCTGACAAGCCCTGGCATCACATCGCCCTGCGTGACATCGCGCTGAAGGCGGAGGTTCCGTTCGCCGAGCTCTACGCCCTGGCCTCGGGCAAGGGCGCGGTTTTGGCCCATCTGTCGACCCGCTTCGATCGCGCCGCCCTCGGAACGGTCTCGGCCGACGACGCCTCGACCCATGACCGGCTGTTCGATGCGGCCATGGCGCGGCTCGAGGCGATGGAGCCACATCGTGCCGCGCTGATCGCCATCGCTGCGTCGGAAGGCGTGGTCGTGTCCGCCCTGCGCTTTCCAAAGACTGCGCGGGCTATTCTCGAGGCGGGAGGCGTCGAGGCCACGCCGGTCCGCCTGGCCGCAATGACGGCGGTCTGGGCCCGGACCGTCCAGGTCTGGCGCGATGACGAAGGGGCCCTGAACCGGACCATGGCCGAGCTGGACAAGCGGCTGAAGCTGCTGGCCGAGCGGCTCAGCAAGATCGGGGCGGGGTTTTGAGGCTCCCCCGTTGGGGGAGCTGTCGCGGAGCGACTGAGGCGGACTTCTCGGCTTAGGCCGCGATGCCCCCTCCGGCCCTCCAGGCCACCTCCCCCAGAGGGGGAGGGTCTACGCCGTCCGAACTAGCCCGGTAAACGCATCACCGCCCGCAGACCGGCCATCGGTGAGCGTTCCAGCACCAGGTCCCCGCCCAGGCCCCGCGCCATGTCGCGGGCGATGGCCAGACCCAGCCCGACGCCCTTTTCGTTCTGGTTGCGGGACTCATCCAGCCGGTTGAACGGCTTGAAGGCGTCCTCATAGCGGTCTTCCGGAATGCCCGGGCCATCGTCGTCGACCAGGATCTCCACCCCGCCGGTGATCCGCGCGGCGACCGAGACCCTGACGTGTTCGCCATGGGCGGCAGCATTGTCGATCAGGTTGGCCAGGGCGCGCCGGAAGGCATTGGGCCGCAGTTCCACGACCAGGTCGGGCGCGATCTCGGCCTCGACTGCCGCGCCGGTCCGGACGGCGGCCGCCACGACGCCGCCGATCAGATCGGTCAGATCGACGGTCTGGGGCGTCTCCCCGCCCTCGCCGCGGGCAAAGGCGAGGTATTCGTCGATCATGTGCTCCATTTCCGAGAGGTCGCCCTTCATGGCGTCCATCCGCTCGCACGGTTCGGCCAGGGCCACCTCAAGCTTCAGTCGGGTCAGGGGCGTGCGCAGGTCATGGCTGACACTGGCCAGCAGGGCGGTGCGCTGCTCGATATGGCGCTGGATGCGCGCCTTCATGGCCAGGAAGGCCATGGCGGCCTGCCGCACCTCGCGCGCGCCATGGGGCTTGAAGTCGATGTCCCCGCCGCGACCGAAGGCATCGGCCGCATCGGCCAGGCGCTCGATGGCCCGCACCTGGTTGCGGATGAACAGAATGGCCACCGCCGTCAGCAGCAGGGTCGCCATGACCATCCAGAGGATGAAGATATGGCCCTGGGTGGCGAAGGCCCGATCGCGCAGGGCGTAGATCTGCAGGACCCCGCCCTCCACCTGCACCCGGATGTCGATATAGGCGGTGTAGCGGGTGGTATCGAACCAGAAGGGCGCGATCAGCCGGTCGGCCAGGGCGTCCTGCAACGAGCGATCCAGGGCCGGCAGAAGCGAGGTGCGACGCCCGGTCGGCAGTTTCTTGCCCTTCTGAAAGGCGATGGACAGGGCCAGGGATTCTTCGGCGCGCGCGGCCAGCTTGACGACGGCCTCGGGGCTCGGATCGTCCTGGTAGCTGGCGACGGCCCAGGCGATGTCGCCGGCCAGCCCCTCGGACAGCTTGCTGTTCACAGTCTGCCAGTGGGCGTCGAAAAAGGCCCAGGTCACGGCGATCTGCATCACCGCCACCGGCAGGACGATGATCAGCAGCGACCGTCCGAACAGCGAGGTCGGCAGCCAGCGCTTGATCTGGCGGGGGATGTAGAGCTTGGCGCGCAGGCGCATCAATCCGGGGCCAGCCGATAGCCAATGCCCCGCACCGTCTGCAAATAGCGCGGGTTCTTCGGGTCGGGCTCGATCTTGCGGCGCAGGCGGGTGACCTGGACGTCGATGGCGCGGCCGGTGGCGTAGGCGGTGTCGCGGGCCAGATCCAGCCGGTCGACCGGCTCATGCACCGCGCGAGCCAGACGGCGCATCAGGGCGACCTCGGCCTCGGTCAGGCGCACGGGCTGGCCGTCACAGGTCAGCTCGCCGCGGTCGGGTTCGAAGGCGCAGCGTCCCAGGGACAGGGCCCGCGGGCCGGTCGGCCGTGCGGTGGTCCGGCGCAGGATGGCCTCGATCCGCAGCAGCAGTTCCTGCGGTTCGAAGGGCTTTCCCAGATAGTCATCCACCCCGAGGCTCAGCCCCTCGATGCGGTCCTGGGTCTGGTCGCGGGCGGTCAGCATCAGGATCGGGGTGCGGGCGGTTTCGCCGCCCTTCGCCCTCAGGCGCCGCGTGAAGGCCAGGCCGTCTTCGCCGGGCATCATCACGTCCAGCACCATCAGGTCGAAGTCCAGGGCGGCGCAAAGCCTGTCAGCCCCGGCCGCATCGGCAGCCGTGCTGACCCGGAACCCGGCCCGGACCAGGTACTCCTTGAGCAGCTTGCGAATGCGGTCGTCATCATCGACGACCAGCAGGTGACGGTCGCGGCGTTCTTCGGGTGTCATGCCACCACTCTACGGGTTGGACCCACGCCCTGTCTCGGACCCGCGAGGGCGGCCAGGATGCGCCTTGTGCCGGCCACGCCGTCGAGGCCGCCGGTTCGATAGGCCTTGGCCAGCAGGGCGCGCAGGCGCTCGGCGGTGCGGGCCTCGAAGGCCAGGCCTTGCTCGGTCAGCACCGCGGGCTTGCGGCGGCCGTCCAGATCGCCCGAGGCCCGTTCGACCAGGCCGGCCCGGGCCAGGTCCGCCAGGGTGCGGCTGGCGGCCTGTTTCGAGAGGCTGGTCAGTTTTGACAGGTCCTGCACGCCGATGCCGGGCCGGCGTCGGAGCAGGAAGGCCGCGCGCCAGTGGGATCGTCCGAGGCCGAGGCCTTCGGCTTCCAGGGCCCCATCGACCGCCGCCCAGAGGGCCGCCTCGGCCAGCAGGATCAGCTCCAGGCCGCTATCCAGCTCCTCGTCACGCAGGATGAGCCGGGGATCGGCCGCGCCTTGCTGCAGAGGGGCTATCATCGCCTTGGGGTCCACCGGGTTTTCGTCAGGCTGTCAGGAGGTCAGGGCCCTACGGTGGCCGAGATCGGCGGAGGCCGCAAGGCGAGGTGGCCCAGAACGGCCAGGCCGCCCGGGATCGCTCCCGGACGGCCCATGCTGGAGTGCAAGGTCGCTGGGCTCAGAAGGTCTTGCGCAGGCGCAGCGAGACGAAGGTGCGCGGATCGATCGCCCGGTCCTCGACAAAGGCCACAGCCCGGGTGGTGCGGTTGGCATAGACCGTCCGACGGACCGTGAAATCGTCCCAGAGGTTCAGCTGGGCCCGAAGCGCCAGGGTCGGGCTCGGCTTGTACTCGACGAAGCTCTCGTAATAGCCCGCGCCGCGCCAGACGACGGTCTGGTCCGGATCATAGGTGCCCTGGCCGAGGCGCGGCAGCCAGTTGACCCCCCATTGCAGCTTGTAGCGCGTCAGGTCCTGCTGGAACCCGACATTGGCCTGGCTGGCCCGGACGCCCGAGATAGGACGCTTCTTGCCGCTGGTCGGATCGACCACACTGGTCTCGTTCCAGTCGTTCTTGAAGGTGAAACGACCACCCGGAATGTGCAGTCGGTCCAGAGGCACGACGATATTGACCGACAGGCGGTCCAGTGTGCCGTCGCCGATATTGCCCGTGGCAGAAAGACCGCCCGGCAGGGGCAGGCGGTCGATCACGCCGATGATCTCGTCATGGCGATAGCCGACCGAGACGATGCCTTCGCCCAGGAACCGGCGCTCATAGGTCAGCTCCGAGATCCAGCGCTGCTCCGGCTCCAGATTGACATTGCCGCCATAGACAGTGTCGTCATCGAGTTCCGCCGAGGCGGCGAAATCGTCGAAATCCAGCTGGCCCAGTTCGCGTTCAAACCGGAAGCGGACCTGGTTCTTCTCCATGGGCGTCCAGGTGGCCAGGAAGCGCGGTTTGGCGAAGAAGAAGCTCTTTTCGTGGTCCGCGTCGCCCGACTGCTTGATGGTCGAGGTTTCCAGGCGCAGACCACCCTCAAGGGTCAGCTTGGGGTTCATCTGCCAGGTGGCCTTGGAGAAGGCTTCACCACGGGTTTCCTCGACCTTGACCGAGGCTGACGGCAGGGGCACGGCCACGCCGCCCTGGGTAAAGGCCTGCTCGACCTCCAGCATGTTGTAGGCGACCTCGCCGCCGGCCTCGAAGGTCAGGGCGGCCGAGCGCTCGTGCCGCACCAGGGCGCGGAAGATGGTTTCCGAGGACTCGCCCTGCGAGCTGAACCGCTGTTGCGGCCGCGCGACGCCGCCCAGGCTTTCCTGGCCGCTCGAGACGTCTTCCGAGATCTCGAACTCGTGGATCGCCCGGGTTTCCATAGACCAGCGCGGCGCGATGGGACGGGTATAGGTCAGGCCCAGCTCGCCTTCCCGGTCCTCATAGGCATAGCTGTTCTCGCGCAGGGCCGCTGATGAGCGCTGCACGGACCAGTTCTGCCAGTCGCCGACACCATAGCGGGCCGTGGCGTCCAGCTTTCCGCCCAACACGGGTCCATTGAAATTGCCGCGGATCGCGTTGCCGCCACCCCAGCTGTCATTCACATAGGCCTCATCGCGGGTCACAGCGCCGGTACCATCGCGGCGGATCGTGCGGCCCGGGCCGTTGGAATCGCTGGTTCCCATGCCGTCCGACAGGGTCACGCCCCAGCTACGGTCGCCCTCACGGGCCGTGAACTGGTAGGAGCCGCCGAAAACATCATGCCCGCCGTCGAACAGCTGGCCGTTGAGGGTCAGGATCGACTGGCGGCTGGCCGTGGACTTCAGGATCACGTTCACGATCACCGAATAGCCCTGCATGTCGATGCCGGCGGCCCCGCCGCGGATCAGTTCGATGCGCTCGACCTGGTTGGCGGGGGTGCGTGACAGGACGCTGGAGCCGGTGTCGTTCTTTGAGGCCGGCCGATTGCCATTGATCAGGATGTTACCGACCGCGCCCTCGAAACCGCGCGCGCCGGAGCCGTCATTGGCCGAGAAGCCCGGCACGCGGCTGACCATGTCCATGGCGGTGTTGGGGCGCTGAGCGGCGAAGAAGTCCGGCTGAAAGACCAGAACTCCGCGTTGGTTTGCCTCGGCGGCGGGGGCCGGGGTCTCTGACGTTTGGGGCGCTGCGACGGCAAGGGCCGGGCCGGCCATCAGGATCAGCGCCGTCGTGGCCAGCAGGATGGTTCTGGTCATCAGTGTCCCCTCGAACTTCAGGAGGAGAGCTCTGCCGATACTGCGTCTTCATCTCAAGTTACAAGGGAGAAAGGTTGTTCAGTTCATGAAATCATTACACGATTTTCATGTTCTATTTATTGATCTTGATTTCGCGACGATCCAATTTTTACTACGAATTGAAGTACAAATTCATAGATTTAAAATATACTACCGGGGTCATCCACAGATTCCGCATGGAAGACGGGTCGGAGCCAGTGTTTGACGATGCTTGTAGTCTCAGGCCGGGGCCGGTGGCCTTTTGGTCCTGTAGCGGCTCACTCTAGGCCTAGAGGCCGCTGCGGTGCTTTTGCAGCCTTGCTCGGTCGGCGGGCGAAAGATCCATGCTGAGCGCCCGAGTCCACAGGCTGCCGGCCCGGCTCAGGTCGCGATGCGGGCTTCCAGCTCGGCCAGTCTCTGGCGCGTGGACTCCAGGTCCGAGGAGAAACGGGTCGGGTCGCGGGCCGCCAGACGGGCGGCGACGTCATAGCTTTCGCGATAGAGATCCAGGGCCCGCATGCGGTGGCCGCGGTCTTCCCGCAGGTCGGCCAGGCGTTCCAGCGACACCGACAGGGCACGCTGGGCACCGGGGTCATGGGCCTCGCGCCCGCCGCTGGAGCGCCGCAGGGCCAGGGATTCTTCGAAGGCCGAGAGGGCGTCGTCCAGCCGCCCTTCGATCTCCGCCACATCCCCTACCCCGGCCAGGGTACCGGCCAGCAGTTCCATGGCATTGATGTCGTTGGGGGCGGCCCGCAGGGCATCGCGGGCATAGGAGACGGCCGTTTCATAGGCCTCGGCGGCGTCGTCCAGCTGGCCCTGGCCGCGCGCGAAATCGCCAAGGTCGCGATGCACCATGGCCAGTTCGCGGTCGCCGCGGGCGGCCGTCTTCATGGCCAGCAGCGCCCTGGCCGCGTCGTTCCAGGCTTCGGACCGGGTCAGGGCTACCATGCGCTCGCGCAGCTGGGCAAAGCTCTCGGCCGCCGCAGGCTTGGGCGGTGCGGCCGGCTGAGGCGGCGGAGGCGGCACGGGCGTGGCCTGTAGAACCGGCATGACGATCGGCGGGGCGTCCGGAACGGGCTCGGCCAGCAATACCGGCATCGCGACCAGTCCGCTGTCGAGGTCCAGGGCGACCGGGCCTTTCCTGCGGGACTTGGGCCTGGGGCGCGGGGTCAGGGCGGCGACGACGAGTACTCCCCCGAGTATCGCCGCCGCCGCGCCGGCCAATGGTCGATGCGGCTCGAAAGGTCCGAGATCGAGATGCGCGGCCCAGCTTCCCAGCTGTCCCCAGCCTGCAACTACATATCCCGACGTCGCCAGGATCGTCCCCAATATGATCCCTACGATGCGAGCCAGCATGCCGCCCCCTCCAAGACGTCCATTCGCCAGGAGGAACAGGTCAGCCGAGCGGGCCTGCGTCGTCGAGCCGTCTCAACTGGCAGGGGAAGTGGGTCTGGAAAGACGACGCGGGTGCGGGCAGCGCAGGCAGAGGCTGCCTTTAAATCAGCCATGTCCTGGGTCGCGGATAGGCTTCGCCCTTGGCCAGGTAGTAGATCCCGACGCCGCAGCGGATCGCAAACCACACCCCGACCAGGCCCATGATCATGGCGCCGGCTGCCACGACCGGGATGCCGACCAGCAGAAGCGACAGGGGCAGACCCAGGATGAACATCGCCAGGCCGATCAGGAACCAGCCGATGGTCAGCCAGAAACTGCGGATGGCGAAGGTGTAGTGGCTCTCATTGATCGGGCCGGCCGCGCTGCGGTTGGCATAGGCGACGATCAGCCCGACCACCGTAGTGGCCGCGCAGCTGGCGAAGCCCAGCAGGTAAAGCCCATAGACGACGGCCGGCAGGACCTTGTCCTCTTCGGCGCGGATCACGGGCGACGGGGCGGGAGCGGAGACATCGGTCATGACTCAGAGCATCCAGTTTTGCGGGGTGGGATAGGCCTGACCCTTGAGCAGATAGGACAGGCCGATGATGCAGCGCACGGCCAGCCAGACGCCGACCGCGGCCAGGATCACGAAGCCGATTCCGATCACGCTCAGCAGTCCGCCGGCCAGGGCAAACAGCAGCGACAGCCAGAAGGTGCGAATGGCGAAGACATAGTGGCTCTGCAGCCAGTCGGGCGCGCCCTTGCGGCTGACATAGGCCAGGATCACGGCGATGACGCTGGTGACGCCCCCGGTGATCAGCCCGCCCAGGGTCAGGGCATAGACGACGACCGGCAGGGTCTTGTCATCCTGCAGGGCCGGTGGAACGGCGGGGTCGAGATCGGTCACGGCGGGGCTTGTGTCCTGGAGAACAGCGTTGGCCCAAGGATCGTCCTTATCGACGGACGATGCAAATGAAGGTCCCGTAACCCTGCGTTTATCCGAACTCTGCGGCCGCTCTGGGCGGATCGCCGCCGGCTCGGTAAGAGACGGCATGTCACAGGCCCGACAACTTGCTCTCCTGCTGCTGGGGACCCTGATCCCTCTCGCCCTCCCGGCCCTGGCCAACTCCCAGGAGGTCGAGCCGATCTCGGTCTGGGGGCGTCGCGCCCATGAGCTGGGCCGTGCCACCTCGGCAAGCGAGGGTCGCATTGCCTATGCCGATTTCGCCATTCGGCCGCTGCTACGTCCCGCCGAGCTGCTGGAAGCGGTGCCGGGCCTGGCCGCGACCCAGCATTCGGGGGCCGGCAAGGCCAACCAGTACTTCCTGCGCGGCTTCAATCTAGACCATGGCACGGATCTCGCCGCCTCGCTCGACGGGGTGCCGCTGAACCTGCCGTCGCATGGCCATGGTCAGGGCTATCTCGATCTCAACATCCTGACCCCGGAATTCGTCCACGACATCAGCTTCCGCAAGGGGCCCTATTCGGCCGAGAACGGTGACTTCGCGACCGTCGCCGCGGTCGCCTTCGAGACGGCGGATCACCTGCATGGCGACGGCCTGCAGGCCTGGGCAGGTCAGGACGACTACTATCGCGTCGTCGGCTCCCGGGCGCTCAGTCCCGAGGTCATGATCGCTGCTGACCTGTCCAGCGGGCGCGGGCCCTGGACCACGCCGGAGGACCTCAGAAAGGTCAATCTGCTGGGCCGGGGCCTCGTCGGAGGCTGGTCCGTCACGGCCCTGGCCTATGATGCCCGTTGGACGGCCACTGACCAGATCCCGCGCCGGGCCGTCGAGGCCGGCACTCTCGGCCGCCTTGACACACTGGACGCAACGGATGGCGGAGAGACCTCGCGCTACATCGTCTCGGCCCGCCGCCGCGATCTGCTGAACGGCCTCGACACCGTGGTCTATGCCCAGCGCTATCGGCTCGACCTGTTTTCGAACTTTACCTATGCCCTTGAGGATCCGGTGCATGGCGACCAGTTCCAGCAGGTCGACCAGCGCTGGATCTATGGCGGGGCCCTGACCAAGCGCTGGGCGCTCGGCGACGGCTGGAGCGCCCGGACCGGCGTTTCCGCCCGGGTCGATGACATCGGCAAGGTCGGCCTCTACCGCACGACGGCCCGGGTCCGGCGGGCCACCGTGCGACAGGACGCACTGACGGAATGGTCCACGGCCGTCTGGGGCGAGGCCTCGCGGGACCTGGGCCAGCTGGATGTCACCCTGGGCCTGCGCGCCGATGCAATGGGGGCCCGGGTCGAGGCCGGCGATCCGCGCAATTCGGGAACCGTCTCCGAGGTCCTGATCAGCCCCAAATTGGCCCTGGCCTGGCGGCTGTCAAAGACCTTTGAGCTCTATGCCAATGCCGGGCGCGGCTTTCACTCCAATGATGCCCGCGGGGCGGTGATCACCGTCGATCCGGCCAGCGGCGCGGCGGCTGAGCAGGCCCCGCTGCTGTCGCCTTCCGACGGCGCAGAGCTCGGACTTCGCTGGCAGGCCAGGACCCTGACCCTGACGGCGGCGGCCTGGGCTCTGAAGGTCGATTCGGAGCTGGTCTATGTCGGCGACGCCGGCTTCACCGAGGCCAGCGGTGCGACCCGGCGCCGGGGCCTGGAGCTCATGGCCGACTGGCGGCCCACCCAGCGCCTGAGCCTGTCGGGTGCCTATGCCGCCGCCCATGCCCGCTTCACCGGCGCTCCGCCTGAAGGCGACCGGATTCCCAATGCCATAGGCGAGGTGATCAGCGCCGGTGCCACCTGGCGGATAGCGGACGCCTCGACCCTGTCCCTGACCTGGCGACGTCTGGGCTCGGCGGCCCTGGTTGAGGACAATTCGCTGCGCTCGCGGCCCAGCAGCCTGGTCAATGCCCTTTTCGTCCAGACCCTGGGGCCGGTCAGCCTGATGGTCGAGGTGCTGAACCTGACGGATAGCCAGGCCGACGACATAGCCTACGCCTATGCCTCGCGGCTGCCGAACGAGCCCGCCGGCGGTGTGGAGGATGTCCATTTCCATCCTGTCGAGCCCCGGACGCTGCGGGCAGGCCTAAAGATCAACTTCTGACCCCGGACAATAAAAAACAGGGTGATTTTCTCCGCGACCCTCGCCAAGGTCGCGCCGTGACGTCACACGGGCGGCCATGTCCAGGGGGCTTTTGAACTTGTCCACGCGTTCTATCCGTTACGCCGTCGCCGGCGTTATCGCTGCGGCGCTCGCCGTAACCCTGACTTCCGTCGCCCAGGCCGACGCCATCCGGCAGACCAAGGCCCCCTTCGACGACAAGTTCCGGCAGCTGGAAGGCGAGGACTGGCCGTCCCCGACGGACTATCGCAATGCCGCGGGCGCACCGGGTTATCGCTACTGGCAACAGAAGGTCGACTACGACGTCGCCGTTCGCCTGGATGAAGATTCCAAGCTGCTGACCGGCAAGGCTTCGATCACCTATCGCAACAATTCGCCCGACAGCCTCCCTTATCTGTGGCTGCTGCTGGACCAGGACTACAAGCGCGACTCGATCAGCAAGCTGACCGAGACCGTCTCGGGCGACAGCATCAGCCTGGGTCAGGTCCGCCGCATCCAGCGCTTCAAGGAGTGGGAAGGCGGCTTCACGATCAAGTCGGTGAAGGACGCCCAGGGCCGTCCGCTGAAGTTCACCGTCGTCGACACCCTGCTGCGCGTTGATCTGCCGTCCGCTGTCCGCGCCAATGGCGGCGAGACGAAGCTGACGATCGAATGGTCGCTGCCGATGGTCGAGAACAAGGTCGTCGGCGGCCGCAGTGGCTATGAGTGCTTCACCGGCAAGGGTGAGGACGGCAACTGCATCTATGAAGGAGCCCAGTGGTTCCCCCGCCTGGCGGTCTATTCGGACTATGAAGGCTGGCACAACAAGGCCTTCCTCGGGGCCGGCGAGTTCACCCTGGAATTCGGTGACTACCGCGTTGCCCTGACCGTGCCGTCCGACCACGTGGTCTCGTCCACCGGCGTGCTGCAGAATCCGGCCGCCGTCCTGAGCGCTGCCCAGCGCGAGCGCCTTGCCAAGGCCCGCACGGCCAGCGAGCCCGTCTATGTGGTCACGCCCGAAGAGGCCCTAGCGGCCGAGAAGGGCAAGGCCAAGACCGAGAAGACCTGGATCTTCCAGGCCAGCAATGTCCGCGACTTCGGCTGGGCCAGCTCGCGCAAGTTCGTCTGGGACGCCCTGGGCGTGAAGCAGGAAGACCCGTCGGCAGAGCATCCGGTCGTGATGGCGATGTCCTTCTTCCCCAAGGAGGCCCGCCCCCTGTGGGACGCCTATTCGACCAAGTCGATCGCCCACACCCTGAAGGTCTATTCGGACTTCACCTTCGCCTATCCCTATCCCGTGGCCCAGTCGGTCAACGGCCCGGTCGGCGGCATGGAATATCCGATGATCAGCTTCAACGGCCCGCGGCCGGTGAAGGACAAGAAGACCGGTGCCCTGACCTACACCGAGCGCGCCAAGTACGGCCTGATCGGCGTGGTCATCCACGAGGTCGGCCACAACTATTTCCCGATGATCGTCAATTCCGACGAACGCCAGTGGACCTGGATGGACGAGGGCCTCAACAGCTTCCTCGAATTCCAGGCTGAGGTGCAGTGGGACAAGAAGTTCCCCGCGCGTCGCGGCGAGCCCAAGGACATTGTCGAGTACATGGTCAGCCAGGACCAGGTGCCGCTGATGACCCAGTCGGACTCGGTGATCCAGTTTGGTCCGAACGGCTATTCCAAGCCGGCCACGGCCCTGGTGATCCTGCGCGAGACCATCATGGGCCGCGAACTGTTTGACCGGGCGTTCAAGGAGTATTCCAACCGCTGGCGCTTCAAGCACCCGACCCCGTATGACTTCTTCCGCACCATGGAAGAGTCCTCGGGTGTCGATCTCGACTGGTTCTGGCGCGGCTGGTTCTACTCGACCGACCATGTCGACATCGCGCTGGACAAGGTCGTCAAGGCCCGCCTGGACAGCGGCGATCCCGATGTCGAAGCCGCCGTGCGCAAGGCTGCGAACGCCATCGAGCCGGAGTCCCGCACCGCCGCCAACAACAGCGGCACGACGGTCATCGACCGCGACCCCAAGGTCCGCGACTTCTACAATGCCAATGACCAGTTCACGGTGTTCGAGAGCGCGCGCAAGAAGGCCAAGTCGGCCCGTGAGGACCTGACGCCCGAGGAGCAGGCCGCCCAGGACCTCAAGGACAATCTCTACCGCTTCACCTTCCGCAACATCGGCGGCCTGGTGATGCCGGTGATCGTCAAGATGGACTTCACCGACGGCACCAGCGAGACCGTCCGCATCCCGGCCGAGATCTGGCGCAAGAATTCGCGGCAGGTGACCTGGCAGCACGTCTCGCCCAAGGAACTGAAGGGGGCCCAGATCGATCCGCTCTGGGAAACCGCCGACGCCGATCGCGGCAACAATATCTATGAGGGTGCCATCACGCCCCTGACCCTGAAGATCCAGAAGGCACCGGATGCGACCAACCGCATGAAGGACGCCAATCTCAAGGTCGAGCCCGGCGGTCTGGGAACCCTTCCGGCGGAAGAGCCCAAGAAGGACGAAGGCTCCAAGTGATCGCCCGCGCGGCCGCCCTTTGGCTGGCGGCAGGACTCGTCCTGGCCCCGCTGCCGGCGGCCGCGCATCGGGGCCATGGCGTGCTGAGCGTCGTGGAGATCGACGCCCGGACGGGCGGGGTCCGGGTCAGCCACCGGGTCGCGGCCCATGATGCTGAACCGGCCCTGGCCCAGATCGCGCCTGAGGCCCAGGCCAGCCTCGACGATCCTGACGCGGTCGAGGCCCTCAAGGCCCATATGGGCGAGACCTTCGCCCTGGCGATCAACGGTGAAACGGTGAGCCTGACCCTGAAGGACCTCACCCTGGGGGCGTCCGAGGTCCGCTTCGAGTACAGCGGCCAGACGCGTCCCTCAGATGTGACCGGCCCCGTCGACGTGCGGGCCGCGATGTTTGCCGATGTCTATGGCGACGAGGTCAACCAGGTGAACATCCGCCGGCTGGGCATCACGCGCACCCTGGTGTTCAGCGGCGCGGAGGCCGATGAGGTTCAGAGACTCGACGCCCTGGTGCTCGAGACCCGCTGAGGGCCGGCAGGTCATTTCGGGTTTAGGGCAGAAGGTCCCGGGGCGGGTCGCGCGGATCGAAGCCGTCGCCGCGCGACAGCCAGGGCAGGGCAGCCAGCAGCAGCAGCAGGACGAAGCCCATGCGGGCGGCCATGTCGATGCCGACGGCCGCCATGCCGGCCCCCAGTGACGAGGCCAGGACCGCTACCGTTCCCAGGGCCAGCAGACCCATGACCCAGGTCAGGGCAGGGCGGGCTTCGATGCGGGCCAGGTCAAAGCGGGCGTTCGGGGCGGCCTCGGCGGCCTGGCGCGACAGGGTGCGGACAAAGGCCGAGAAGCTGTCCAGGCGGTCATCGGTCTGTCCGGGGGCCACATAGCTCTGGGCGATGATCACCATCCGGGCGCGGCCAAAGCTCAGTTGCAGCACCCGCCGACGGCCGCCCCTGGGCGGCGCGGCCAGGCGAAACCGGGTCAGGGCACTCAGGGGAAAGCCGCGTACGCCCTGTCCGCGCGTCTCGACCAGTGTCCCGTCCTGCAGCGTCCAGACCGTCTGCGGCTGGAAAGGCGCAAGCCGGGCGCTGTGGGTCGGGATCATGCGCGCTAGGCCCGGACGGCGGTGATCTCGACACCGGCAGCAGCGGCGTGGGGGGCCAGGGCCAGGGGCTTTTCGACCCGGACCCGGGCGCGGGTCACGCGACTGTCGCTGAAGCAGGCCTGGGCCAGGCGTTCGGCGAAGGTCTCGACCAGATCGATATGGCCCTCGTCGGCGATGGACCGGGCGGACTGGCCGATGGTCTCATAGTTGACGGTGTCGCCCAGGCGCTCGCAGTGGCTGGCGGCGACGTCCAGTTCGACATCGATCACCAGGGGCTGGCGGCGGCCATGCTCGTGGTCATAGACCCCGATCCAGGCCTCGACCTTGAGTGCGCGCACAAAGACCTTGGTCACGATCACCCGGGCAACGGGCGAAACGTCGGCGGCGGTTTCAGCGAGGGGGGAGGCGGCCAAGCGGTGCGCCTTTCTTAAGGTGCGACGATGTCGGGCGTGCGCCAGCCCAGATGCTGACCGGCGTCCACGGCGATCATCTGGCCCGTGACCGACCTTGCGTCAATCAGATAGCGCAGGGCGGCGGTGACGTCGTCGGGAGTGGCGCGGCGTTGCAACAGGGTGCCGGCGGCCTCGGCCTCGAACTCGCCGGGAGCCTGGTGGACATTGGGCAGGGTCGGGCCGGGCCCGATGGCATTGACCCGGATGCGCGGGGCAAGGGCCTGGGCCAGGGTCTGGGTCGCCCACCACAGGCCGGACTTGCTGAGGCTGTAGCTGAAGAACTGCGGATTGGGCCGCCAGACCCGCTGGTCGACCATATTGACGATCAGGCCTTCCAGATCGTCGGGCAGGGCCATGGCGAAAGCCTCGGCCAGGACCACGGGCGCGCGCAGATTGGTCTCGAGATGGGCGTCCCAGCGAGCCCGGTCCAGCGAACCGACCCGGTCATCGTGAAAGGTGGAGGCGCTGTTGACCAGCAGGGTCACCGGGCCGAGCGTCGCGGCGCGGGGAATCAGGCCAGCGACCTGGTCTTCGTCGGAAAGGTCGGCCGATACCGCGATACCGCGACGGCCAAGCGCCTTGATCCCGGCCAGGGTCTCGGTGGCTTCGTCGACGGCCCCGCGATGGTGCACGGCGACATCAAAACCGGCGCGCGCGGCCTCAAGGGCCAGGGCCTGGCCGATCCGGCGTCCGGCGCCGGTGACCAGGGCCGTCCCGCGCGCGGTCACGGGATTCAGTCGATGCGGCCGAACTCGAAATAGTTCAGGGCCACGAGAACGCCGATGAAGACGCTGATGACGAGGATCGCGATCATGACGCGGCTCCGGCTAGGATTAGGACTATAGCGGCTTTAGCGAGGCGCGGTGTCCGGGGCAAGAGCGGGTTCACGCCAAAGGAAAATCGGCAGGATCGTCGGTCCAGGGATTGAATAGCGGCGCGCCGCTGTCCTGGACGTCGCGGGTGTTGCCGGTGACCAGAAACAGGTCGTGTTCCAGGGCCGTGGCCGCCAGCAGGGTGTCGATCACCGACGGCGCGTGACCCGTGCGCAGCTTCACCGCGCCCGAGATCTTGCCCCAGCGGCGCACCACCGGATCGCTGACCGACAGGACCCGTCCGGCGAACCGCCCGGCCAGGGCGTCGCGAGCGGCGATATAGCGCGAGCGGTCGGGATGATCGGGCGCCAGGTTGTGGATGCCCTTGTCGTATTCGCCCAGCGACAGAACGCTGATGAACATCCGCGCCTCCGGCTGACCCGCGGCCCAGGCCTTGACGCTGGGAGCGCCGTTCGGATTGATCAGGGCGGCGATGACATTGGTGTCGACCAGCCAGCCCTTCACAGGTCGAGATCTCGCCCAGAATCGGGTTCGCGCTCCACATCGAGCCCATCCAGATGCAGGCCTTCCAGAAACGAGACCAGCGACAGACGGGCCGGATCGGGCGGCGACAGGCGTTCAAGGTCCTCGATGCTCATCACCACCACGGCGTCCTTGCCGCGCACGGTCACCCTTTGCGGGCCCTGGCTGCGGGCCAGACGCACCACCTCGCTGAAGCGGGCCTTGGCGTCTTCCAGTTTCCAGCTGAGATCGCCCATGGCAGACTCCATCTGACTAGCTAGTCAGATGATAGTTCGGATGGGCCAGACGGGCAAGGGCGGCTATCCTCCGCCCCATGCTCTGGCGTCGACACATCGAACCCTTCACCCGACCTCTGGTCTATGCCTGGTTTCGCTGGAAGCGGGGGCTGACGCTGGGGGTGCGGGGGCTGGTCACCGATCCCGAGGGCCGGGTGCTGCTGGTCCAGCACACCTATATCCCCGGCTGGTACATGCCCGGCGGCGGGGTCGAGCGGGGCGAGACGGCGGAGCTCGCCCTGGAGCGCGAACTGCAGGAGGAGGCCGGGGTACGGGTTCTGGCCCGGCCGGTCCTGCTGTCTGTGCACTCCAACGAGATCCACCATCCCCGCGACCATGTCCTGGTCTATCGGGTAACGGCCTGGGAGCCTTGCCAGGCCTCGGCCCAGGGCGAGATCCATGCGGTCGGCTGGTTCGCCCCGGACGCCCTTCCCGACACCATCAGCCCCGCCACCCGCCGCCGGATCTCAGAGGCTCTGGACGGGATCGACAGCGATGTGATGTGGTGAGGGCTTCCCACATGAACGCCGATCATTAAAATGGTTGTTTGAACAAGGCCCGCCGCTTCCCAAATCAGAGCGGACCTAATTCCCATAAAGGGCAGGAGCACGGCATGCGCGACTACACCAAGTTCTATATCGACGGGGCCTGGGTCGATCCGGTCGCGCCCAAGACTCTGGACGTGATCAATCCGGCCAATGAAGAGGTCTGCGGACGGATCTCGATGGGCGGCGTCGCCGATGTCGACAAGGCCGTGATGGCCGCCCGCCGCGCCTTCGAGACCTTCAGCCTGACCAGCCGCGAAGAGCGGATCGATCTGCTGGAGCGCATCGTCGCCGAATACATGAAGCGCTTCGAGGACATGGCGAAAGCCATCACCGAGGAGATGGGCGCCCCCGCCTGGCTGGCCCAGCGCGCCCAGGCCGCCATGGGCATCGGCCACGTCCAGACCGCCATCGCCGTCCTTAAGAACTACAAGTTCGAGGAAGATCGCGGCACGACCCGCATCGTCAAGGAGCCGATCGGCGTCTGCGCCTTCATCACGCCGTGGAACTGGCCGGTCAACCAGATCGCCTGCAAGGTCGCGCCGGCCCTGGCCACCGGCTGCACCATGGTGCTCAAGCCTTCGGAAATCGCTCCGTTCAGCGGCTATATCTGGACCGAAATCCTCAACGCCGCCGGCGTGCCGCACGGCGTGTTCAACCTGGTCAATGGCGACGGCCCCACGGTCGGCGCGGCCCTGTCCAGCCATCCTGAAGTCGACATGGTGTCGTTTACCGGCTCGACCCGCGCCGGCATCGAGGTGGCCAAGAACGCCGCTCCGACCGTCAAGCGCGTGCACCAGGAGCTGGGCGGCAAGAGCCCCAACATCATCCTGGAAGACGCCGACTTCCAGCGCGCCGTCACCGGCGGCATCGCCTCGGTGATGATGAACTCGGGCCAGTCGTGCAATGCCCCGACCCGCATGCTGGTGCCGGGCAAGAAGATGGACGAGGTCATCGCCATCGCCCGCGCCGCCGCCGAGTCCCACACCGTTGGCGACCCCAACGGCAATTCCAAGATGGGTCCGGTCGTCTCCGACGTGCAGTGGAAGAAGATCCAGGGCCTGATCCAGAAGGGCATCGACGAGGGCGCGACCCTGGTCAGCGGCGGCGTCGGCCTGCCGGACGGCCTGGACAAGGGCTACTATGTCAAGCCCACCGTCTTCGCCAATGTCACCAACGACATGACCATCGCCAAGGAAGAGATCTTCGGTCCGGTCGTGGCGATCCTCGGCTATGACTCGGTCGATGAGGCCGTGAAGGTCGGCAACGACACCGAATACGGCCTGGCGGCCTATGTCTCGGGCGGCGACGAGGCCCAGATCCGCAAGGTGGCCAGCAAGCTGCGCGCCGGCCAGGTCAATATCAACGGCGCTGGCCCCGACATGATGGCCCCGTTCGGCGGCTACAAGATGAGCGGCAACGGCCGCGAATGGGGCGACCACGCGTTCGGGGAGTTCCTCGAGACCAAGGCGATCCTCGGCTATTCGCCGAAGGTGGCGGCGGAGTAGGGCTCTACTCCTGAGGTTTGAGTTTGGAGGGGCGGGGTCGAAAGGCTCCGCCCTTTTTTACAGGCGCGCCTGTTCCAGCCGGGCCCTTACAGCTGTCTCTGCCTCGCGCATCATGGCTGACCATTCGGCTCTAAAGCGGTCGGAGCCAGCAAAACGCCCCTCGCGAGGGAGAGGGTTGTTTTGATCCTCGACTTGTTCGATCGCGGCTGCCTCGATTAACAATGCTAACGAAAACAAAAGATCATAGGTCTGTCGCTCGATGAATATGCTTTGGCCAATTAGGTAATTTCTGGCCTCACTCGCCTTCTCGAGAGCGTTTAGAGCTTGGCCCCTATTAACCATCTGCTGATAGAGCTGTTGCCGGTCTGCCGGCTGTGCATTCAGAATCGTCGTCTTAATATGCTCAGTAGTATCAATTTGATCGAGCATCTCGCGCACGGATACATCTGGAAGGTTCGCGACGTCGAGGTACTGCCTAACACGACGGGTAGCTAGTTCAGTTGCGCCGGCAGCTGTGTGGATCACATCCCATGCGCCGGTGAGGGCATCGAATTCGCGAGCCAGAAGTCTCGTTCGTCTATCCAGTTCGGCGCTGAGATCGTGGCGCAGTTTCTCCAGTTCGCCCGCTGACGTAGCTGAAAGCGCTGCTTTATGTGCCTCGAGATCCCTCGCTAGCTTGCCTTCGAAGAGCTTTTGCCCAACCCAGCCGGCGGCCACAGCTACTACGGCGGTTCCGCCAAGCGCTTTGATGATGTCGAACACGGTACTGAGCATACGTTCCGTCCACCTGCAGTATCACTGCCGTGGGCTCACACCCGGCTTGCGGTAGCTTCGCTATAATCTTGGGTGTCTGCAATGGTTGTTGGCGGACGTCCACGTGTCCCACTAACCCTTCAGCAGCGGCTTGCCGCGTCTCAGACGCCCAGCCACTGCAGCCCCCCAGGCAACTGATCGACCGCGAAGTCCACCTGCAGTACCCGACGATGCGCGGGAACAGCCGCCGCCTCCGACGCATGCAGGATCGGCGTCGCATAGAGCCAGGCGTCACCGGCCTCGGCCAAGCAAGCGACCACGCCGCATTCCCTGACCACGGCGGGCACGTCCTGCTCGGCGATCCTGCCTCGTGTGTGCGATCCCGGTGCAATCAGCAAGGGCGCATTCGTCTCGGGTACGGGATCGAGGTGAAGTCGCAGCGTGATCATCTGCGACAGGACCTCGAAGGGCGGGGCGACATGCAGCGCGCCATGCTTTCGGCTCCACGGTCCGAACCCGGCGACCTCGATGCGGTCCTGAACCGCGATGACACGGTCCTGATGCCAGGCCAGCGACCAGTTGGTCGAAGGGGTCTTGTCGAACAGGATGGCGCGCACGGCTTGCGGCGGACCCTTCATCTTCCGGGCGGCGAGCTTGCCGACGGCACCATTGGGTTCAAGAAAGGGGCGCAATGCCTCTACGCCAAAGAGCCTGATCCCGGCCTGATCCGCCGGCTGGTCGGACAGGGCGTCGGCGATCATTTTCATCGCGTCGGGGGCAATTGCTGACTTGGCCAACTCTGCGCCGTCGACCTTCAGGCTGAGGCGTTCAAGGCGCAGGGGAGTCGTGGGCTCACTGGTCATGTTGTTACGAAGCAGACGCCCTCGCGTCTCACCAAGCCCTTCATCTCGCGTAGGCAGCAGCGTGCCGGACTGGACAGGTCAGTCAAGGCTCGCCTCCGGCGACCGCTTCGCGGCGACGCGAAGCGTCGGCCTTGAGTGGCCTGTCCAGACCGGCGATCGTCTCGCCGTGAGATGAAGGGATGGCTCACTTCGGCGCGAAGGGGCGGCTGGGCGCGAGCTATAAAGTTCCCGCTCTCCCCGGCGAAAGCCGGGGCCCAGATCGAACCCTGGGAGGTCGGTGCGTCTGGCCCAGTCAGAAGGCGCGTCATCCCCATAAGCTCAGGCTGAATCTGGGTCCCGGCCTTCGCCGGGAAGAGCGGGTTGATTGGCGGCGCACGAATGACGGGAGGTCAGCCCGGCCCGAGGATCAATTGTCGGGCTTCCACCGCCGGACTAACCTCACCGCATGATCACCCTGCGCCGCCTCCGCCCTGATGAAGGTCCTGCCGCTGCCGACCTGCACCGTCGCGGCGGGGCTCTGATCCCGGGCTATGACACCTCGCTGCATACGGCCGAGGAATATGCGGTTTTCTACCGCGACAGGGTGATGGTCGACGGTCCGGTCTGGGGCGCGTTCGACGGCGAGGTGCTGCGCGGTCATGTGGCCCTGCTGCCAGGCTGGATCGACCATCTCTATGTCGATCCGGACTTCCAGAGCCTGGGGATCGGCAGCGCCCTGGTGCGGCTCGCCCAGGCGCAGCAGGAGGAGCTGCGGCTCTACACCTTCCAGGCCAATGTCAGGGCACGGGCGCTTTATGAGCGGCATGGCTTCGGGGTCGAGGAGCTCACGGACGGCACGCGCAACGAAGAGAAGATGCCGGACGTGACCTATCACTGGCGTCGGGTGTGACGCGGCGAAATCCCTCTCCCCTTGCGGGAGAGGGTGGGCCGCGCCAGCGGCTCGGGTGAGGGGTTGAAGAACGGCGACGCCGCGACGGCGGACCGTCTGGGCGCGGGCGAACGGGGTGATCGACCCCTCACCCGGCCCTTTGGGCCACCCTCTCCCGCAAGGGGAGAGGGAAGGTCAGCCTACCCCAGCCCCGGTGCCGAATAGCGTGCGCCCTGACGCAGGGTGCCGGTGACGAGGAAATAGACCACGCCGGCCAGCAGCACGATGCTGGTCGCCACACTGGCTTCCGGACCGAAGGCTCCGCCGGTCAGCCACCAGGCAGCGCCCTGGGCCGGGGCGAGGTCGACGACCAGGCTCTGGACGGCGATCTTGCCGCCGCTGACATCGAGACCAAAGCCGACGCCCAGCAGGGTGTTCCACATCGAGTGCCAGGCGCAGACGCCCCACAGCGAGCCTTCCTTGATCGCGTAGAGGCTGATCATCACGGCAAACAGCACCAGATTGACCAGGGCCAGGGCCAGTTCGGGCGAGGGCTCGATATTGCCGGCGTGCAGCAGGGCGAAGATCAGCGAATTGATGATCACGGCGATGACCAGGCCATGGCGCGAGGCCACCAGCTGCATCAGCCAGCCGCGCAGCATCAGTTCCTCGGTCGCGCCCTGGATCATGAAGCCGCCGAAGATGCAGAGGATCGGCAGGAACAGGGCCAGGGTCGGACCGCTCCAGACGCCGAAACCTTCGATCCGGTAGCCGCCCAGCGCACAGGCCAGGCCGATCGCGGCGAACAGGAAGCCGGCACCGACCAGCAGGCCACGGCCATAGCGTAACAGGGCGTCACCATTCAGGCCGAGGGCGGCCGGCGAGCGGCGCTCGAACAGCCAGGCCCAGGCCAGGATCAGCAGTGCCGTGAAGCCAAAGCCCAGAAGCTGGATGGTCAGGGGCTGCCACTGGGTGGCCAGGTCGGCCTGACGAAAGCCCATCGGCTTGAGGATGCCGAAGATCGTCAGCAGCTGGCCGGCGATGAAGAACAGCACGATCAGCGGGATCGCGGCCGCCGTCCAGGTGCGGCGATGGCGCGACGTGCGCGCGGCATAGAGTTCGATCTGTTTCATGATCTAATACAGGCGGTGTGTTCGCCTTACCAATCTGTAATGATGGGTGGTTGCTGCGTGTATTAGCGTCGAAAATAAGGTCTTGTGTATTTAAATATTTGTCACCTGAGACCGACTGTCCTTCGTTGTCTTGGCAGGGCTCGGCCGGCCCTGATCCTGCAGCGGCGGCGGCGGTGGTGCTTCGACCGTGAGCCATCTTGCCGTTCGCCGGGTTTGCGCTAACGTCTCTCCCCAAAGAGAACAATGATAACCTACAGGGAGCGAGACCATGACGCCTGCGGATGGCGCGTCGCCTTTGCGCGATGTAAGCACGGTGGCTTTCAAGCCTCTGGCGATGAAGGGCCCCGAGGTCAGTGTCGACTATCGGCCGGACGGCTCACTGGTCATTACCTCCAACCATGCGCCGGGCGAGGGTCCCCGCTCCATCGCCCACCTGTTGGCCCAGAAGGCTGGCGAGCATCCTGACCGTCCCTATCTGAAGCAGCGCGAACCCGGCCATGGGCCGTGGCGATCGGTGACCTATGGCCAGGCCCAGAGGGCGGTCGAGGGGATCGCCCAGTTCCTCCTGGACGGCGGTGGACAGCTGGACCGGGGCCTGACCCCGGACGACAGCGTGATGATCCTGTCGAGCAACTCCATCGAGCACGCCCTGATGACCCTGGGGGCCTATGCCGCCGGTGTCCCGGCTGCGCCGGTCAGTCCGGCCTACAGCCTGATTTCCAGCGACCTTGCCAAGCTCAAGCACTGTTTCGACAAGGTGGCCCCGCGCGTGGTCTTCGCCCAGAGCGGCGCGATGTTCGCCAGGGCTCTGGAGACCCTGAAGGCCCTCGACCCGACCCTGGTGGTGATCACCGCTGACGGCACAGGCGAGGGTGCCCTGGACTTCGCCCGGATCGCGGCCACCGTCCCGACGGCGGCCGTCGAGGCGGCGCGCGAGACTGTGGGCCCGGCGACGGTGGCCAAGTACCTGTTCACCTCCGGCTCGACCGGCATGCCCAAGGCGGTGCCCCAGACCCACGGGATGATGGCCGGCGTGATCGCCGGCCAGGACGGCCTGAAGCTGGAGGAACCCGAGACCGGCGAGGTGCCCCAGAGCCTGGAATGGATGCCCTGGAGCCATATCTCGGCCGGCAATATCGGCTTCAATGCGGTGATCTGGGCCGGCGGCACCCTCCATATCGATGAGGGCAAACCCCTGCCGGGGATGTTCGAGACCACGATCAAGAACCTCTACGAGGTCTCGCCCAACGTGTTCGGCTCGGCCCCGATCGCCTTCTCCATGCTGGCCGAAGCCATGGAAAAGGACCCGGTGCTGCGGGCCTCGTTTTTCAAGAACCTTCGTTATATGGGCTATGGTGGGGCGACATTGTCCAACGACGTCTATACCCGGATCCAGGCCCTGGCCGTCGCCGAGACGGGCCAGCGCATTCCGCTGACCACCATGTACGGCGCGACTGAAACCCAGGGCATTACCGTCACCCACTGGATCACCGAGCGGGTTGGGCTGGTGGGTCTGCCCCTGCCGGGCATCCAGCTGAAACTGGCCCCCAGCGGCAGCAAGTTCGAGGTCAGGGTCAAGGGGCCCACGGTGGCGGCGGGCTATCACAAGGATCCGGAAAAGACCGCGGCGGCCTTCGACGAAGAGGGCTTCTACCGGCTCGGGGATGCGGCGCGGTTCGTCGATCCGGCGGACCCGGCCAAGGGCCTGGTCTTTGACGGGCGGGTGACCGAGGACTTCAAGCTCGACAGCGGGACCTGGGTCAGTGTCGGGGTCCTGCGCCCGGACCTAGTCGCCGCCTGCAGCCCCTATGTCCATGACGCCGTGATCTGCGGTCAGGACAAGGGGTTCGCCGCGGCGCTGTTCTGGCCTTCGCCGTCCGGCCTGATGGCCCTGGCCGCCGAGCCGGGCCCTGGTACGCCGATCGAGCGGCTGGTGGCCCTGTTGCGTGAACGGCTGGCGGCTTTCAATGCGACAGCCGGCGGCTCCTCGCGCCGCATCGGCCGTTTCACCATCATGACCGAGCCGCCCTCGATCGATGCCGGCGAGATTACCGACAAGGGCTACGTCAACCAGCGCGCTACCCTCGAACGCCGCGTGGCCCTGGTCGAGGCGCTGTACGTCAATCCGCCGCCAGAGGGCGTTGTGTCGGTCTGAAGGCTGTCACGCTCCCCGGCTTTAGCCGGGGAGCGCGTGAGCATCTGAATCACCAGGCCAGCCGGGCATGGGCCAGGACTGCCGTCTTGTCCGACATGCCGGTGGCCATCAGCTCGGCCGGCTTGGCGGCGGGAGCCGCGGCCTCGATCGGCCAGCCGTCGCGGAACTCCATGACCTCAGCCTCCACCCGCCCCGTGGCTTCGGACGTGAAGCTGAGCGTGACGCCGTTGGGATCGGGGGCATGGTAGGTCAGGGTCGACCAGCTGTCGGGCTGGCTGACCAGGGTGATCGGCCGGCCGTTCAGTCGCGGATCGTGCAGTGCGGTCGAGGCACGGATCTTCAGACTCAGGACCTCGGTACCCGCACCGGGGATGACGCGGACGATCAGGCGGTCGCCCGAACGTTCAGCGGTCAGGACCGGCGGCGGCACCGGCACGGCGCGGGTCTCGGCCATCCAGGTCGGCTTGGCCAGGAACGGTTCGAGGGTCTGCTGCTTCAGGTCTACCCCGCCGTCGGCGATCAGGACCTCGCGGGTCCAGGCGTCCAGCTGGGGCAGGGTTGAGACCCGCCAGGCGCGGCCGGTTGAGGGGTCGGCCAGGTGGTGGGCCTCGGTCAGGTTGGGCCGGTCGGCCGAGGCGGCCGGGAGGGCCGCAGTCACGACCAGGCCCAGTCCGGCTACCGCCAACAGGACCACCCCGCGCCAGCCCCAGGGAGACTCGGCGAAATCGAAGGTGATCGGCACCAGGGCGGGCGCGGCCAACAGCACGAACACCGCCAGCACAGCGGGCTCCATCAGGCCGATGCCGGCGAAGGTCCAGGCTCCCCAGGCGGTCAGCTGGGCGACGGTGAGGGTAGCCAGCACCCCCATGACCAGGGTCATGGCCAGGGCGACGCGGCGATCGCGGGTCCCGCCCAGGCCCATGGCCAGGGTCGCGCCGAGGGCAGCGACCAGCAGAGGCCAGACCAGCATCACGGTCGCCCCGGGAGCCAGGAGCTGGGCCGCCAGGGACGCCAGCAGCAGGGTCACCAGGCCGCCGATCCAGACTCCCAGCACTCCGACCTTCCGGCCGAGGGAGGCCCAGCACAACACCGCCACCGCGACGCCCAGGCCCAGACCCACGGGATCGAAGCCCCCGGTCAGGCTGCAGGCCCCGCCTAAGGCCAGGGCGGCCAGGCTCGGCCACATCCGCCGCGCGCCGCGGGCCTGGGCCGTGATGACCAGCAGGCCGGTCCCGACGCCCAGGGCCCCGGCCCCGAGTAGCAGCAGATCGAAGCGGCCCAGGATGTCATAGAGCCTCTGACCGTCCCCGACCTGGAGCAGCTGCCCCATCAGATGCAGGACCAGGGCGCTGGCCAGCAGCAGCAGCAGCGCGCCGGTCACGCCCTTGACGATCTCGAGCGCGGTGACGCCGCCACCGGTCAGGGCCCGCCAGGCGACAAAGCCGATCAGGCCCGTCGCCAGAACCAGCAGGGCCCAGCCCACGGTCGTCGAGTAGCTGATCAGGATCAGACCGAGGAGGTCGGAATAGATCACATTGGGGCTTCGGGCCGGCAGGCTCTGGGCGTCGGCCAGGGCCCGGGCGACCGGCAGGACCTGGTCGCCCATATGCTGCAGGCTGCCCTGGTCGAGGCGCTCGGGCGTCGACAAGGGCGTATGATAGGCCAGCTGGTTGTCGATCAGGGCGAAGTTCAGGCCCGGCAGGCCGGCCTTCAGTGCATGGGTGAAGTCGGTGTCATTGGGCATGCGCTCATAGACGGTCGAGGCCAGGGAATTGGCCGACGGGCCAACCGCCTCACGGGCCATCAGGGCCAGCAGTTCGCCATTGTCCGGGCCCGTCTGGAACATGGCCGCACGGCCGGCGTCGCCCCGTGTCTCCATGTTCAGCACCATCCCGACCTTCCGGGCGGTGGGGTCGCGGGCAAAGAAGGCGTCAGCGCCCAGCAGGCCCGCTTCCTCGCCCTCGGTGAACAGGAAGATCACGTCACGGGCCGGCACGGGACCGGCCTTCAGGGCGCGGGCGATCTCCAGGGCGGCGGCCACGCCCAGGGTGTCGTCAGCGGCTCCGGGCGAGTTGTGGACGGTATCGTAGTGGCTCATCACCAGCAGCGCCGGCAGCTCGCGGTCCTGTCCCGGCAGGATGCCGACCACATTCTGCACGGCCGCCACACCCAGCGAGCGGCCGTCGTCGGAATAGGGGCGGAAGCCCTCGCCGGGGCGGACCGAAACTTCCAGGCCCAAAGCCCCGATCCGGGTCAGGAGATGATCCCGAACCCGGACGATCTCGGCTGAACCGGTCGGGTGGGGGCGCTGGGCGATGGCCCGCACGTCCTCCATGGCCCGACTGGCGGAGAAGGCGGTTTCGGCAGCGGAAACGCCCACCGGCTGCGGGGCTTTCTGGGCCAGGGTGCCCAGACCGATGCCGATGGCCAGGCAAATCCAGAAACCCAGTATCCTGATCGTCTTCACGGCCTGCCTCCGGGTCGGGCGAATCCCCACAAGAGGTTGCGTCGGGTCGGGCCGGATCGGAAGGCCTAAAGAAAAAGGGCGACCCGGTTGCCCGGATCGCCCCTTCCTCATCCGAAAGCCAGAGGCCCTGCTCGCTTTGGTAAGCGGGCCTCCAGATCCCCTCCCGGTTAGAACTTCGCCCGCAGGGTCACGCCGTAGGTACGGGGCGCGCCGAGGAAGGCGTTGTAGGTCAGGCTGTCGTTGGCCGGAACATAGGTGGCGCTGGCGGCGCTCAGGCCCGACGAACCCTGCAGGGGGCCGTTGAAGCCGACCTGGGTGTATTCTTCGTCGAGGATGTTCTGGCCCCACAGTTCCACGGCCCAGGCGTCGCTGGCGGCGCCGAAGCCGATGCGGGCATTGACCACCGTATAGGCTTCCTGGGTCTTCGGCGTGAGCAGGTCCGAACCGGTGATGTAGTCCGACGAATACTTGGCACCGACATTGAAGCGGGCCTTGTAGTTGTCGCCCACCGGACGCTCATAGGTCAGCGAGCCGGAGGCCGAGTACAACGGGGCCAGCGACAGACGGTTGCCCGGCAGCAGGGCCAGGGAATTGCCCGGATCGTTCGGGATCTTGTCGTCACCGTACTCGGTCTTGGCATAGGTAAAGCCGCTCTGGACGACCAGGCCGCGCACCGGGGTGAACCACAGGAAGTCGGCGTCGACGCCCTGCGAGGTCACTTCCGGGATCGAACGCACAACGAACGAGGTGCCCAGGAAGGTGTTCAGCTGGAAGTCGGTGAACTTCTGATAGAAGCCCGTGACGTTCAGCAGGACCGACCGGTTGAACAGGGTGTTCTTCAGGCCGACTTCGTAGCTGTCGACAAATTCGCCTTCGAACGAGGTGTCATAGATCGGCAGAACGCCACTGCCACCGCTTTGCAGGCCGTTGGACGACTGGGTGCGGTCGAGGTTGTAGCCGCCGCCCTTGTAGCCGCGGGCGAACGACGCGTAGCTGAACACTTCCGGCGAGAAGCGGTAGGCCGCCTTGATCGTGCCCGACCATTCCCGGTCAGTGCGCGACTGGTCGGTGTGGCGGTTGTGGAACAGGGGGTTGGCCCAGGGCAGGCAGAGGTTGCCGACGATGGTCCCGGTGGCCGCGGCGCCGACGATGCCTGCGATGCGAGCCTGACCGGCCGGCGACAGGGCGACGCCGCAGCCGACGCCGCCGTCCGAGTTGGACTGGTTGGTGCTCACTTCCTTCTTGTCGGCGCTGTAGCGCAGACCGGCGGTGATGCCGAAGGCTTCCGTGAACTGGTAGGTGTTGCTGGTGAACAGCGCGACGGTCTTGGCGCGCTGGCTGTAGGCGTCCCGCAGGCCCTGGCCGGGCGTGAAGGTGGTGTTCGGGGCGCGGCCGGTCAGCAGGGCGACGAAGTTGGCGATACCGGCCGGGTTGGCCGCCGAGCGCGACAGCAGTCGGCCCATATACTGCTCGTAGTCATTGCCGAACAGGAAGTTGGACTTGGTCTCGAGCTTCTCGTCGGCCAGGAAGGTACCGACCAGCCAGTCGAGGTTGCCGGTCTTGCCGGCCAGACGCAGCTCTTGCGAGAAGGTCGTGAACTCGCTGTAGTTGGTGCCGTCCTTGTTGCGATAGGTCACATCGGCGGTGGTGAAGTCGCTGTCCTGGCCGTTGTCGGTGCGCCAGTTGCGGATCGCGCTGATGGCGGTCAGTTCGCCGATCGGCAGATCGATCGTGCCTTGCAGCGAGATGCCCTTGTCCTCGATCGACGACGGCGCGCCGCGGTTCGAATAGGCGACGCGGTCATAGGGCTTGGCGATCGGAGCCACGGCAGTGCCGCCGCTGATCAGGTTCAGAATGCCGGCGGTCGGACCGGTGCGGATCTGCACGGCGCCGCAGCAGTTTTCGTCGCGCTTGGTGTAGTCGGCGATCAGCTTGAAGGTGGCTTCATCGTTCGGCACGAAGAGCAGCTGGCCGCGAACGGTGTAGACGCCCTGGTCGGCATCTTGGTCGCGCTTGCTGGGACCCTTGCCGGTGATGACGTCATTATAGCCATCACGCTCGCGGGCGGCGACATAGAGGCGACCGGCGAGGGTTTCGGTGCCGAACAGCGGCCCGGTCACCGAGGCGGCCAAGGCGTGGGCGTTGAAGTTGCCCGCCGTCGCTTCAGCACTGGCCCCGAAGCCGAATTCCGGCTCCTTGGTCACGATGTTGATGACGCCGGCCGAGGTGTTCTTGCCGAACAGGGTGCCTTGCGGGCCCTTCAGCACTTCGATGCGCTCCATTTCGCCCAGGTCACCGAACGACACGCCGTTACGGGGACGATAGACGCCGTCGATCACGACGCCGACCGAGCTTTCCAGGCCGGGGTTGTCGCCGACCGTGCCGACGCCGCGGACGCGGGCGGTGGTCGAGGCTTCCGACGACGTCGAGGTGACGGTCAGGCCGGGGGTCAGGATCGTCAGATCCTTGATGTCCTTGACGCCCGTATCTTGCAGCAGCTTGGCACCGACGGCGGTCACCACGACCGGCACGTCCTGCAGGTTCTGCTCGCGCTTCTGGGCGGTGACGACAATGCTGTCGACGGTGGGGATGTCTGCTTCCTGCGCCGATGCGGCGCTGGCGGTGAACAGACCGGCTAGCACGACGGCAGACGCCGTGCCGCAAAGCACCTGGGTAAAGCGCATTTCCTACCTCGGTTCGTTATGCCGCGAGCGCTTGCATCGCCAACGGCTGATTTTGTTTGGACTCATCCGAACGGCTGTTCGAACAGACGGGCCACGGTTACGGACGGCCGAGGGGCAGAGCAAGTTAAAACCCTTACAGGAAAGAGGATCGGTGGGCTCTGTTGCCGAGAAGCGACACGAATCTGTCACCATCCCGACGTGTGGAAAGCGCCCGGGACCGGACTTGCCAGACGGGGCCGTGGGGCTCATTTGCGGTGCATGACCGTTTCGCCCGCCTATCGCCCCGATCCGAAATTCATGGCCCTGGGGCGCGACTTCGCCGATCCGGTTCAGCCAGCCGACTTTCCCATGACCCACCTGCGCTTTCGCAATGACCGGGCGGCGGCGACCGTGGGCCTTGAGGGCCTGTCGGATGCCGAATGGATCGCCGCCTTTGGCCGCTTTCAGCCCTTGCCGGGTAACCAGCCAGAGCCCCTGGCCATGCGCTATCACGGCCATCAGTTCCGATCCTACAATCCCGACCTCGGGGACGGCCGGGGTTTCCTGTTTGCCCAACTCCGCGAACAGGACGGTGGTCCCGACAGGCCCGGTCGCTTGCTCGATCTGGCCACCAAGGGTTCGGGCCAGACCCCCTGGTCACGCCAGGGCGACGGGCGGCTGACCCTGAAGGGCGGGCTGCGCGAGATCCTCGCCCCAACCCTGCTCGAGGCCCTGGGTGTGCCCACCTCGCGGGCCTTCTCGCTGATCGAGACCGGCGAGGAACTCCAGCGGGGCGATGAGCCCAGCCCGACCCGCTCGGCAGTGCTGACCCGGCTGTCCCACAGCCACATGCGTTTCGGCTCCTTCCAGCGGCAGGCCTATTTCGAGCGGCCCGATCTGATCACCGTGCTCGTCGATCATGCCGTCGAAACCTACTATCCCCATCTGGCCGACCAGCCGGATCGACCGGCGGTCCTGATGCAGGCGGTGGTCGAGGCCAGTGCCAGGCTGCTGGCCGGCTGGATGGCGGCCGGCTTTGTGCATGGGGTGCTCAATACCGACAACATGGTCGTGACCGGGGAGAGTTTCGACTACGGCCCCTGGCGGTTCCTGCCGCGCAATGACCCGAACTTCACGGCCGCCTATTTCGACCATTCGGGCCTCTACAGTTTCGGCCGTCAGCCGGAGGCGGTGTTCTGGAACCTGCAGCAGCTGGCCGCCTGCCTGACCCCCGTCACTGACCAGGCCGGGCTTCTGGCTGCCCTCAACGGGTTTTCTGACGCCTATCGCGAGGCGCTGCGGGCGGCAGTGCTGCGGCGACTGGCCGTGACATCGCGGGGCCCCCAGGCGGACATCGACCTGGTCAGCTCAGCTTTCAAGGCCCTGGCGGGCGGGGGTGATGTCCTGCGCTGGGAGCCCTTCTTCTTTGACTGGTTCGGCGGTCCGGCCTCGGAGGCCCGCGCCCTGGCCGGTCCCCGGGCCGCGCTCTATGGCCAGGAGGCCTTTGTCGACTTCCGGCGCCGGCTGGCGGACTTCGAGCCCGAGCGCCCGGAGCGGCTGGATCACCCCGTCTTTGCCGCCCCCGAACCCGAAGAATTGCTGGTCGAGGAGGTCGAGGCCCTGTGGGCCCCTATCGCGGCGGAGGACGACTGGTCGCCTGTCCGGGCCAAGCTGGAACGCCTCGAAGCCGCCCGGCAGGCCTATGGCTTCTCGGTCGGCGAACAAGAAAACGACGCAGTCTGAACTTTTCTGGACGGGTCCGGAACAATTGTCATGGTTCTGGCTTACGGCTTCTAAGTCGTACCGACCGGTGAGGCTTTGCGGAGAGACCCCATGCGCTTCTTCCATGCGATTGTTCAGCCCGTCATGCTGGTCGGCGCCGTCGCCATGTCGTTCATTGGCGCGCTTGGCCTGCCGGGTTGCGCCCGCGCCATCGGCGAGTGCCTGACCGAAAGCCGCGAAGTCGCCTGACACTTGGGCTTCGCCCGGGACCGGATGCCGTGATCAGGACCGCAAGGCCTCACTGAGTCGTCCGGACAGGTCACCTTTCTCGACCACAACGACGTCCGTCAGGCCCAGCCACCGCGCCATCAGCTGCAGCTCCTGCGCCAGGGCCCAGGCCGTCTGATCATTGGCCGAGGGCTCGGCATGGGTCGCCTGGACCCCCAGGGCTCCGGCCTTGCGGTCGGCCTTCAGATCGACCCGTGCGGTCAGGGTCTCGCCCTGCAGAAACGGCAGAACATAATAGCCGTGGGTGCGCAGGTGGGCGGGGGTGTAGATCTCCAGCCGGATACGGGCGTTGAACAGCCGCTCGGTGCGCTCGCGAAACCAGATCAGGTTGTCGAACGGCGAGAGCAGGGCGCGGGCCTCGATCCTGCGTGGACGCGTGGCACCGGCAGCGACATAGGCCGCCTGGTCCCAGCCCTCGACCTGAGCCGGAATCAGGCCGCCATCCTCGACCAGTTCGGCGATGCGGGCCCGGCTCTCGGCGGGGCCCATGCGGAAATAATCGCGCAGGTCGCGGTCGCTAGCCACGCCCATGGCCCGGGCGGCGCGGGCAATCAGGGCGCGCTGGGCGTCTTCGCGGCTGGGCGTCGGTGTGTTCAGCACCGGGGCGGGCAGCACCTGCTCCGGCGTGCCATAGACCCGCTCAAAGCCCGTGCGACGCGTCGCGGTGGTCAGTTCGCCGGCCCAGAACAGGCATTCGACAGCGCGCTTGGCCTCGCTCCAGCCCCACCAGCCGCCCGGCCCCTTCTTCGCGCCGATGTCCAGTTCGCCCGCCGACAGGGGGCCCCGTTGCCGGATTTCCTCCAGTGCCCTGGCGATCAGGTCCGGGTGGCTGTCAAGGAAGCGGGCAACCCCCTTCCAGACCCCGACCCCGGCCCGGGCGTCGGCCATCCGCCAGCGCAGCAGGGGATGCAGGTCATGCGGCATCAGCGAGGCCTCGTGGCCCCAGTATTCCGCCAGGACGGGTTTCCGGCCCCAGGCCAGGTCTTCCAGAAGCGCCCGCGGATAGTCGCCCAGGCGCGAGAACAGCGGCAGATAGTGCGAGCGCGACAGCACATTGACCGAGTCGATCTGGATCAGGCCCAGGGTCTCGATCGTCGACAGCACATGCCGCCGTCCGGGCGCGGCCGGGCGCGCCTTGCCAAATCCCTGAGCCGCCAGGGCCATGCGCCGCGCCGTGGCGGCGGAGAGTTTTTCGACCATGGTCAAGATTGAGCATCCGTCGGCGGGCCCCGGCAAGCGCAGGCCGCTGGGAGCGTTACCATCCAGGGCTTGCCTCGGCCGCCGGAATGGCTCAACCGGAGGCCCATGATCGTCGTCGAAATGGGCGCAGCGCGCCTCGAGCTCCTTCCCGATACCGCCGGTGCCGTGCGGCGCTTCAGCGTGGCGGGGCGGGACATCCTGCTGGTTGCCCCGGAGGGCGCGAACGATGCCCTGCAGACGGCGCACTTCCCGCTCGTGCCGTTCTGCAACCGCATTCCCAAGGGCCGGTTCACCTTCGACGGGCGCGAGGTGGTCCTGCCGCCCAATCTTGGCGACCATCCTCACGCCCTGCACGGCCAGGGCTGGCGTGGAGCCTGGACGGTCGACCCGGCCGCAGCCGGCCAGGCGGTGCTGTCCTATGAGCACACACCCGGCGACTGGCCCTGGGCCTATCGCGCGGAGCAGCGGTTCGTACTGGGCGAGGCGAGCCTGCGGATTACGCTGTCGGTGACCAATAAGGGCGATCAGCCCATGCCCGCCGGCCTGGGCTTTCATCCCTATTTCCCCCTGCGTCCGGGCGAGAGGCTGAAGGCGGCTGTCGATGGCGTCTGGCTGATCGATCCGGATGTGCTGCCGACCGTGCATTACCCGGGCGTCTGGGGGGCTGACTGGACCTGTGACGTGGGTGTCGAGGGCCATCCCGGCCTGATTGACCACTGCTACACCGGCTGGGACCAGCGAGCAGTACTGAGTGCGCCCGGCCTGCCGACCACCACGATCACCGCGTCGGCAGACTGCCGCTGGCTGCACGTCTATGTCCCACCGGGTCAGGACTTCTACTGCGTTGAGCCCTGTGCCAGCCGGCCCAATCCGTTCGGTCAGGGTGAGACCGGGATGGTGACGCTGGCACCGGGCCAGACTCGCTCTGTGTGGATGGAAATCGCGACCGGTTCGGATTGAGTCAGCGGACCCAAGTCCTGCGCCCAGTTTGCGGTGGTCAAACCCGGCTGCCGGCGGGCAGAATTATGCGGGCGCGCCGGTTCAGGAGGTTTGGTGGTGAGTGGATTCCCTCAAGGCACGGTCCACAAGGCGGGTGAGGATCTCCAGGCTTCGATCCAGGCCGATCCTTCCCTCTTCGCGCGGTGGGAAGGCCTGTCGCCGCTGGGGCGCAACGAATTCATCTGCTGGGTCGAGGACGCCAAGAAGCCGGCAACCCGCCAGCGCCGGATTGAGCGTACCCGGGAGGAGCTCCTCGAAGGCAAGAGCCGACCGTGCTGCTGGGCAGGCTGTATTCACCGCACGGACAAGGCCCCGAGCCCCTGGCAACAGGCCGTTCTGATCGAACGGAAGGCGAAGCCCAGACCCCAGGGCGATGGTTAGAGGGCGATAACCGAGCTCAGCTCAGCCCTGCCTGGGCCTTGAGCCGCTGGACCATGTCCATCGACAGATAGCCGTCGGCGGGCAACTGGCGGCTCTGCTGCCAGGCGCGCAGGGCCTTGCGGCTGCCGGCGCCGATCACGCCGTCGGGCGCGCCGGGGTCGAAGCCCAGCCGGGCCAGGGCGATCTGGGCGGCCATGCGGTCCGACAGCGACAGCGGCGCCTCGACGGGCCAGGCCGCGACCAGGGGGCCGCCGCCGGCGAAGCGGTCGGCCAGCAGGCCAATGCCCAGGGCATAGGAGGTCGAGTTATTGTATTTCCGGATCGCGAAATGGTTGGGCAGGGCCAGGAAGGCCGGTCCAGAGGCCCCGGCCGGCAGGATCAGGCCGGCGGGCGAGGCGGCGTCAGCGGCGGTCCAGGGCAGGCCGTCAGCGCGGCGGACGCCCTTGGCCTCCCACCAGGACGGGACCTCGCGCGGTCCTTCCGACAGACCATAGTCGAAGCCGGCCGGCAGGATCACCTCCCTGGCCCAGCCGACACCGGGCTTCCACCCGCCCTTGGCCAGCAGATTGGCCGCCGAGGCCAGGGAATCGGCGTCCGAGCCCCAGATGTCACGCTTGCCGTCATTGTCGGCGTCGACGGCGGTGGAGCGATAGTTGCTGGGCAGGAACTGGGTCTGGCCCATGGCCCCGGCCCACGAGCCTTTCAGCCGGGCGCGAGGGACCTCACCCGAATCGATGATCTGCAGCGCCGCGATCAGTTCGCCCTCGGCCCAGCCGCGACGGCGGCCGTCGGCGGCCAGGCTGACCATCGAGCGCACGACGTCGAAATCGCCCTGGATCTTGCCGAAGGCCGATTCCATTGCCCAGACGGCCAGCAGGATGTCGCGCGGCACGCCATAGCGGCTCTCGACGCTGGGCAGGAAGGTCAGCTCTTCACGCTTGCGGCGCCCGACGGCGACGCGGTCATCGCTGATCACGCCCTTGATATAGTCGCCGACCGGCTTGGAGAATTCCGGCTGGCGGCCATCCAGGCTGATCACCCGGGGGTCGGGCGTCACACCGCCCAGTTCGCGCTCCAGCAGCAGCCGGGTCAGGCCGGCGGCTTCCGCGCGGACCATGAAATCGGCCAGCCAGGTGTCAAAGCTCAATTCACCGGCCGGGACGGGCGTAGCGGTCGCGGGCGACGGCGCGCTTCCCGGCGTTGCGGGCGCAGGGGTGGGCAGGGCCGAAATCAGCGGTGTCAGCGGACCCTGTGGTGAGGTATCCGCGCAGCCGGCCAGCAGGAGAACGAGAAAAAAGCGACGATCCATGGGCGCAGGCTACCGGCATCCGGGTGAGTTCTTCAATCACAAGCCCGACAGAAGGACGAAGTTCCTGCCGAAGGGGCCGAATTGTCGGCGTCTGCAGGCACGGTTCGCATTGACTCAGTCAGCACCCTTGCCTATACGCCCTCCCTCCGAAACATCCCGGACGTTCCGGTCGCCATATGGCGCGCCCGAACCTCTCCGCTGAGTACAGAGACGGTCATGAAGGTTCGTAGCTCGCTGAAGTCGCTGAAGTCGCGTCACCGCGACTGCAAGATGGTTCGCCGCAAGGGCGTCATCTACATCATCAACAAGACCGACCCGCGCTTCAAAGCCAAGCAGGGCTGATGATGTTTGCCGGTCCTCCCAGGGCGCTGCTCTGGGACGTCGGCAATGTCGTCGTGCGCTGGAATCCGCGCACGCTCTTCGCGAAGATTTTCAAGGAACCCGCCGAACTCGACGGGTTCCTTTCGCATGTCTGCACCATGGAGTGGCACGGTGAGACAGACCGGGGCCTGTCGTTCGCCGACAATATCGCCCGGCTGAGTGCCCGGCATCCGCACTATGCCGGCCAGATCGCCGCCTGGTGGGATCGCTGGCCCGAGATGTTTTCCGGCTGTATCGCCGAGACTGAAGCCGTCATCGAGGCCCTGGCAAAACGCGGTGTCCCGCAGTTCGGGCTCACCAACATGTCCAGCGAGGCCTGGCCCGGCGTCCAGGCGATGAGCCCGGTGTTCCGGCATTTCCAGGACGTGGTGGTCTCGGCCGAGGAGGGCGTGATCAAGCCCGAACCTCGCATCTATGAGATCGCGCTGGATCGAACCGGACTGAGGCCGGAGGATCTGCTGTTCGTCGACGACAGCGCCGCCAATATCGCTGCCGCCGGGGCTTTGGGCTTTCACACCCACCTGTTCCGGGATCCGGCGGACCTGCGACCGATGATTCAGGCGCACGGGCTGTTGTGAGCGGCGGGCCGCGCGCCTATGGTCCGCGACCCCGTTCCACCCCTGTCTGAAGAGCTTTCCGTCATGGCCGACGACGCCGCCCACGCCGACGTTCTGAACTCCACCGCCCAAGGCCAGCTGAAGAGCATCATCGAGCGCATTGAACGCCTCGAGGTCGAGAAGGCCGAGATCTCCGAGCAGATCAAGGAAGTCTATAACGAGGCCAAGGGAAATGGCTTCGACGTCAAGATCCTGCGCAAGGTGGTCCGCATTCTCAAGCAGGACCGCGCCAAGCGCCAGGAAGAGGACGCCATCCTCGACCTCTATCTGTCGGCCGTGGGCGCGATCTGACGCCTCGGGCCTGGCGGGCGTGCAAGCGCCCGCCGATCACCATTTTTTGCGGGATGCGTCCCGGCGCGGCTTCGGGGATAGTCCCCCTTGATGCGCGCCAAACCCCCTGATCCGCGAACCCAGGCCCGCAAGGCGGCGCTGAAGGCCCTCAAGCGGGCCCAGCGCCTGGCCGACAAGGCCGGCGTCGCCCTGTCGGACTGGGAGGGCGAATTCCTCGGCTCGGTAGCCCAGCGCATCGAGACCTATGGCCGGGCCTTCGGCGATCCGGAAAAGGGCGGCCGCGACCAGGCCTTGTCGGCCAACCAGACCATCAAGCTTAAGGAAATCGTCGCCAAGGCCAAGGGCGAAGCCAAGCCTCTCCGTCGAGGCCGGGGCTTTGGCCGTCGGTCTCCGCCGATCCGCGAGCCCGAAGGTCCTGACGAGACCGAATAGAGAGCCTCAACCGAGCGATCTTGCCTGGCCGGACCCCTCATTGCCCGGCAGGTCCCGGGCGCCGGGGGAAGGTTTCAACCCGGTCGAAGGGCGGGTACGGCCGTTCAGCCTGTCCACTCAGGGCTTTGGGGTGATTTATCCTCATCCCTAGGGCCTGAGGTATCTCAAAGATCGGAGTTCGCCGAACTTCGTTAAGGGCGCAGTAACCTACAAGGTGAGACATTATGGCGCAGGGTCCTCGTGATCCTGACACCAAGAACGTTTCGTCCGGTGGGGGCGACGTTCGCCCTGTTCGGCGCGCGCGGACCCTGGTCTGCATCGGTGCCGGATCAACGCTTACGTTAACGGACAAGCGCCATGGCGACGACGTATGACTATCTGATGCGAAGGAAGGCGGATCTCGAGGTCCGCATGGCGGAAGCGCAGAAGCGCGCCCTGACCCCCTTCGAAGCTGAACTGCGGGCCATCAGCCTGGCCCTGGGGGCCATCGAGCGGGCCGGCCTTAGTGAAGACCGCGTCGCTTCCGAGGTTTCCGCTTTCATCAGTCCCGCGCCGAGCCGTCGGGGACGGCGCAGCCGCTCGATCGGCGACATGATCCTGATGGCCCTGCAGAGTGGCGGCAGCGCCCTGGCGGCCAGCGATATCGCCCTCCAGCTGGAGCGGCGCTGGAACCGGTCGGTACCGGCTACGGCCATTACCCTTGAGCTGCAGCAGCTCGAAGCCGACGGCGCGGTCCGGCGCTGTGCGGCAGGCTGGAGCCATATTGCTGAATCTGCCGACCCCGAACTCGCCGAAGACGGCGACGTCGCAAGGGTCGCCTGACCTCAGGCCGGGCGCGGCGTCTGGGGCACCGGTTTCGCAGGGCGGATCAGCGTCTTCAGGCGCTGTTCGCGCGAGACGGGGCGAAGGATGATCGTCATCAGCCAGCTTCCTTCATGTCGACGTCGATGCCCTGCTCTCGCACCTTGCGATAGAGGGTAGAGCGACCGATCCCCAGGCGGCGGGCCACTTCGCTCATGTGGCCGGCATAGACGTCGATCGCGTGCTGAATAAGGTCGCGTTCGATTTCTTCCAGAGTCCGCAGGTGGCCGCGATCGTCGAGGATGCGCACCGGCGCATCGCCCGGGGCGCTGGCCATGGCGGCATGGGTCGCCTGCAACACGGACGGCAGGTCCGGCCCGCCACCCGTCGCCGGAGGCGCAGCCTCGATCGGAGCCTGCAGGCCCGAGATCGCCGGGAAGTCATAGGGCTGCAGATAGGGCGCGTCGGCCAGGACGATGGCGCGATAGACGGTGTTTTCCAGCTGGCGGACATTGCCCGGCCAGTCGAAGGCGGTCAGAAGGGCCAGGGTTTCGGGCGCGGCCCCGATCACCCGCTTGCCCTCTTCCACATTGAAGCGGCGGATGAAGGTTTCGACCAGGGCCGGCACGTCCTCGCGGCGTTCGCGCAGGGACGGCGCCTCGATCGGGAAGACGTTCAGGCGATAGTAAAGATCCTCGCGGAACCGGCCCTGGGCCACGGCCTGGGCCACGTCGCGATTGGTCGCCGAGACGATGCGCACATCGACCTTCTGCGAGCGCTTGGAGCCGATCGGATCGATCTCGCCTTCCTGCAGGGCGCGCAGCAGCTTGACCTGCATGTCGAGCGGCAGTTCGCCGACCTCGTCGAGGAACAGGGTGCCGCCGTCGGCCTCCTTGAACTTGCCCAGATGCTTGTCGGTGGCCCCGGTGAAGGAGCCCTTCTCGTGGCCGAACAGGATCGACTCGACGAGGTTCTCAGGGATCGCACCGCAGTTGACGGCCACGAAGGGCTTGCCGGCGCGGTCGGACGAGCCGTGCACGGCCCGGGCGATCAGTTCCTTGCCGACCCCGCTTTCGCCGGTGATCAGGATCGGGATGGCGCTCTTGGCGGCGCGTTCGCCCATCCGCTTGACCAGGGTCATGGCGGGTGAGGTTCCGATCAGGTCGGCAAAGGTGGTGCGGCCGGCCGTGCGCTTGGTCAGGCGCTCGACCTCGCCCTTCAGGTCGCCCATCGACAGGGCGTTGCGGATTGAGACGGTGATCCGCTCCGGCGAGGCCGGCTTGATGAAGAAGTCGGTGGCACCGGCCTGCATGGCCCTGACCACGGTGTCGACGCCGCCTGACGCTGTCAGGACGATGACGGGCTGGGCATGGCCGCGAGACCGCATTTCCTTGAGGGTGTCGTGGCCGTTCAGGCCCGGCATGACCAGGTCCAGCAGCACCACATCGGCGGCCGCGCCGGAGCCCAGATGGTTCATGGCCGCATCACCGCTCTCGGCGTGCGCGACCGCGAATCCGTCGCGCTCCAGAACGGCCTGGATCAGGCGACGCTGAGTCGGATCGTCATCGACGACGAGAACCGTCTTGGACATAGGAAGACACCCACCATAACCGGCCGGGCTCGACATGGAGCCAGGCTCTTGTTGGGTCGAAGTGATACAGCAGGGGTGTAAAGACCGGGTTTCGGAGACGTGTCCGGGGCCTTAACGGACGCGCTTAACCGGGTCTGAACAGGGCCGAGCCGCGGGCGTTGCCAGGCGGCCCTTTCGCGGACCATTGTTACGCCAGGGTCGACGACAACGCCCTGGCCTGGGCCTATCTCGCCCCTCCACGGTGCCCAAGTCTCCCGCACCATCAGGCCAGTCTCCGTCGCAGGGGAAGGCACCCGTGTCCGGCCCGACAGCGGCGATGGGAACTGAAATGAGCCCTGAGGCCCGCTCACGGCCGGTGGGCGTAGCCCCGTGCCACCAGGAAGGCCTCGAGCTTGGCGAAGCCGTCCCGGCTGGCCTGCGGATCGATGTCGAAATTGCTTTCCTGGTTGCCGATGTTTCGCGTCAGCAGGTGGCCCAGGCCGGGATAGCGATGGATCTCACAGACGCCGCCGGCCGTCTTGCGCCGTTCGCAGAACGCCTCCGCGCTCTTCAGCGGGGTCAGGGTGTCGGCCTCGCCCTGGACAATGGCTGTGGGCGGTCCGCGGCGGTCCGCCAGGGCCAGTGGTGAGACCGGGGCAGGATCCTTGCCGGCCATCAGCTTCCTGAACCAGCCGTCCTCGGCGACGTCCAGGGCCGGCGACAAGAGCAGCATCAGGTCCGGTCCGCGCCTCTTGCCGGGGCAGGCACCCAGGCCGGCCGCCGCGGTCAGCTGCCCGCCGGCGCTGATGCCGTAGCCGGCCACCCGCCTGGGATCGACGCCAAGACGCTTGGCCTGGGCCCGGGTCCAGGCAAAGGCGTCACAGGTGTCGGCCAGGGCGTCCAGCGGCGACACGCCCTCGCGGGTCAGCCTGTATTCGATGGGGATCGCCACCAGGCCCAGCGCGGCCAGCATGCGCGCCCGGCCATAGGTCCATTCGGCTTCGCCATCGGTCCAGCCGCCGCCATGGAACAGCAGCACCGCGGCCCGCCGGCCCGAAGCCTGGTTCGTCGCCGCAAACACGTGGGCCTTCAAGGCCTGGTCGCCGACGGTCTTGTAGGTCTCGAGGCTGGGCGTGGGCGTGGGCGTGGGCGTGGGCGTTGGCGTCTGGGCCTGAACGGCACCGGCCGACAGCCAGAGACCCATGGCGATGGCGGCGAGTTTCATCCGGCTTCTCCCCTTCACGGGACCAAGCGATACGGCGACTCAACGGCGCGCGCCAGTTACAACCTGGACAGGAGAAGCGTCAGGCCGCCGTCCGGCCGCGCAGCCGTGCCAGCCGGCGCAGACGCCGCCAGAAGCGGGTCTTTTCCGGCTCGGGATAGGGCTGCAGGTTGCGGTAGAACTCCTCGGCGCAGGCGCGCCAGGAGAAGCCTTCGGCGAACTTGCGCACCACCGTGCGGTCGAGATCCAGACAGGCCAGGCAGGCGTCCTTGAGGCCGTCGGTCTGGCCCGGCGCCAGGGCCCCGGCATTGGAGCCCGGGATGATGTCGATCGGGCCGGGGGCCGAGAAGGCGGCCACGGGGACGCCGGCGGCCATGGCCTCGAGGATCACCAGGCCGAAGGTGTCGGTCAGGGACGGGAAGCAGAAGACGTCGGCGCAACCGAAATAGCGTCCGAGCTCGGTGCCGAACTTGGCCCCGAGGAACTTCACCTCGGGATATTTCTCGGCCAGTTCCTCGCGCTGCGGGCCGTCGCCGATCACCACCTTGGTGCCGGGCAGGTCCAGGCAGGCAAAGGCCTCGATGTTCTTCTCGACCGCGACGCGGCCGACATTGAGGAAGATCGGGCGCGGCAGACCTTCAAACAGGTCCGGTTCATCCGGCAGGCGCGGCTTGAAGATGTCGGTGTCGACGCCCCGCGACCAAGGCGACAGGTTGCGGAACCCGTGCTTGGCCAGCTCGTCGCGCATGGTCGGGGTGGCCACCATCAAGCGCCCGGAGGGTTTGTGGAACCAGCGCATATAGGTGTAGCCGGCGGCCAGGGGCAGCGGCAGGCGGGCCGAGACATATTCGGGGAACTTGGTGTGGTAGCTGGTTGTGAACGGCAGCTTCCATTCCAGGCAGATCCGGCGGGCGGCCAGGCCGATCGGCCCCTCGGTGGCGATGTGGATCGCCTCGGGCTCGAACGACTTGAAGCGGTCCTGCACCGGCTCATAGGCCCCGATGGCCAGCTTGATTTCCGGATAGGTCGGCAGCGGAAAGGTCGGGAACTGGTCAGGGCTGACAACGTCAACCTCGTGGCCCATGGCGCGCAGTTCGTCGACCACCCGGGTGAGGGTGCGAACCACGCCATTGACTTGAGGTTCCCAGGCGTCTGTGGCGAGAAGAATCCGCATCAGGCGGCGGCAGGCTCCGGCAGGGGCTCGTCAAGGGCCGGGGCGCGTTTGCGGTCGATCACCGACCACGAGCGCAGCTTGGCCCATTCGAGGATTTCAAGTTGACCGTCGGCATGTTCGACGAGGGCGGTGCAGCTCTCCACCCAGTCACCATCGTTGACATAGGTGATTCCGTCGATGTCGCGCATTTCGGCCTTGTGGATGTGGCCGCAGATCACGCCGTCGACACCGCGACGTCGTGCTTCCTCGGCCACGGCGCTTTCGAAGTTCTCAATGAAATGCAAAGCGTTCTTCACCTTGACCTTCAGATAGGCCGAGAGACTCCAGTAGCCGAAGCCCAGGCGTCGCCGCGCGCGGTTCAGCAAGGTATTCAGCATCAGGATGGTTCTATAGGACCAATCGCCGAGGAAGGCGAGCCATCTGGCCTGCTGCACGACCCCGTCGAACTCGTCGCCATGGACCACCAGATAGCGCTTGCCGTCGGCCGCCTCGTGGATGACGTCACGGGCCACCACCACCCCGCCGAAATGGGTGCCGCAGAAGTCACGGATGCGGTCGTCGTGGTTGCCGGGCACATAGATGACCTCGGTGCCCTTGCGGGCCAGGCGGAGGATCTTCTGGATCACGTCATTGTGGGACTGCGGCCAGTGCCAGCCGCTGCGCAGCTTCCAGCCGTCGATGATGTCGCCCACTAGATAGAGGCGCTCGCACTCCACATGACGGATGAAGTCCAGCAGCAGTTCGGCCTGGCAGCCGCGGGTGCCAAGGTGCAGGTCACTGATGAAGATGCTGCGATAGTGCCGGACGGCGGATTCGGCGCTCATGCGGGTCCCCGGGTTGCTGCGCCTGGTCGATCCGCCCCCGGATTGGTTGCGACCTTCGGCGAGTTCACCGGCGATTAAGCTGATTGCGTGTCGCTTTGATGAAACCCGGCGCATCCCTCAGGCCGGACCAGGCCGGGACTGACCCCGGGTGAGCCTCGAAAGCGGGCGCCACCCGGGTCCGGCGGTCGCAGCGCAGGCGTCGGCCCGGCCAAATCCCCGGGCCTGGCAAAGGCGAGGGGCAGCTGTTGCGATGCAGCATGGCGCACACTAGATCAGGGGGATGGACGCTGCCCGCCTTGCCAAGGACACCCCGAAATCATTGAAGACGCGGGCGCGGATTCTTGATTGCGCCATGCGGCTGATTGCCCGGATCGGCTATCACGCCGCCACCAATCCGGTGATCGCCGAAACGGCGGGCCTGACGCGCGGGGCGATGCTCTATCACTTCCCGACCCGCGAAGCCCTGGTCGAGGCCGCCGTGGCCCATGTCCAGGCCGAGCGCTCGGCCCTGTTCCAGGCCGCTGCCGACACCCTGCCACCGGGCTCGGACGTCACCGAGCACGCCATCGACTCCTACTGGGACCTGCTGCAGAGCGTGCCCTTCATGGCCTTCGCGGAGCTGGAGGCGGCCGGTCGCACCGATCCGGCCATCCAGGCCCTGCTGGCCCCGGCCCAGGCCGAGTTCGACCGCGCCCAGGCCGGCGACCATTTCCTGAAGATCCTCCATGCCGGGGCCGGCCCCCGCTTCCAGGCCAGCCGCGACCTCGCCCGCTTCATGCTTGAGGGCCTGGCCCGTTCGACCCTGACCTATGACCGCGACGGCCGGAAGGAACGCCTGCTGGCCGTGATCAAGCGCGCCACCCACATGCTGAACCGCAAGGGCGACGTGCAGGATCTGTGGCCGGACTAGGGCATCGTCCTCTAGGGTTCGGGCCGGGGCATAGCGACGATCGCCAGAAAAGGGGCCTGAACCGTGAAGGAAACTGTCGAGGCCGGGGTCCGGATCATCACCCTGCAGCGCGACCCGATGAACACCCTGGACCTGAGGGCTATTGAAACCCTCAGCGCCCTGTTCGCAGGCCATCCGCCCGACATGCCCCTCGTCCTGGAAGGCTCCGACGGCCTGTTCAGCGCCGGGGTCGATTCCCGCGCCTTTGCCCAGTACAGCCCGGCCGAGCGACTTGACCTCGCAAGGGCCATTACCCGGATGACGGCGCACCTGCTGTCGGTGACGGCGCCGGTGGTGGCCGCTGTCCCGGGCCATGCCCTGGGCGGCGGTCTGGTCCTGGCCCTGTGCTGTGACCACCGGGTCGCCACGCGGGCGGAGACGGCCAAGTTCGGACTGTTCGAAGCGAAAGCCGGAATCGCCTTTCCGGCCGGACCGGCCCTGATCGTGCAGAGCGAACTGCCGTCACCCCTGCTGCGCCATCTGACCCTGTCCTGCGCCAGTGTCTCGTCGGAGGACCTGGTCCGGCAGCGCGTTTTCGACGAACTGGCGGACCCCGAATCCGTTCCGTCAGTCGCCCGAGATCGGGCGCGGGACCTGGCCCAGCTTCCCGGCTTCAAGAGGGTCAAGGCGCAGATGCGCGGCCAGCTGGCGGCGGCCGTCCGGCAACTGGCCGCTGAGGGGGATGAGCCGGCATTCGAAGCCTGAGGCAGTGCGCTGAGCTATTCGGCGGATGATGTCCGGACGACGCCGCTGGCCCCCTCCTGACCTGCTCCGCAGGTCGTCCTCCCCCCTGCGGGGGGAAGATGAAACGCGCCAACCTATCTTCCCCCTCCGGGGGAAGACGGCTGCGAAGCAGCCCGTAGGGGGCAAGTATGGGGATTGGGCTCGATCTGTCCCCGGCGTTTCCCAAACACACCCCAGCCCGATCAACCGCTTGCAAAAAGACCCACCGCGCCAGTCCTCCGCGCTGAATCCGCCCGCATAATGCTCCCACCTGACAGCACGGGAAGGGCGTCCGGCCGGCGACCAGCGACGGCTGTCAGGGGTGATCGCGCGGGACCACCGTTCGGGCCAAGGCCCGGGCGGCCGGTTTAAAGAGAGGGCGGGGGACGTAAACCTGCCCATCGGAGGTCTGCCAGGGCCCCCGCCCGTCCGAAGGTTCGCTCCGGGTCCCTCCGGAATCGGCGTGGCTGCAGCCCAAGGCTCAAGTCCGTCGCGAGGAGGACAGGGCCCGGGTGGGGTGAAGGGTTGAACCAGACCCGCGCGCCCCGGCCAGAGGGATAACGGTCACGCGGAGCGTCGGTCTTCGTCGAAACGGTACTTCCAAATCCACAAATCCGGGCGAGGCCCGGACGCTCCGCAACCCTTCCCACACCTTCAGCGGGCCCGCCGCGTGGAGCGGCCAGGCCGTGCCTTCAAGCCTTCAGCGCTCGCGGCAGCACCTCGGCGAAGATGTCCAGTTCCGCCGGGCTGGCGGTGCCGACCCGGATCCAGGTGGGGTGGGCGGGGCTGTCGAAGACGCGGACCTCGACGCCCATGGCCGCCAGGGTCTTCTGGAAGGCGAGGTTGGGCCTGCCGGTATCGACAAAGACATAGGTCCCGAAGGAGGGCAGGCAGGTCAGGCCATTGGCCTTGCAGATCGCATAGATCTTCTCGCGGCAGGCTTCGAGATAGGCCTTGGTCCCGGACAGATAGGTCGCGTCGCCATAGCAGGCGAGGGCGGCGGCCAGGCCCGGGCGGCCCTTGTGGGTCGGGATCAGGCTCTTCAGCTGTTTGACCCGCTCGGGCCGGGCGATGATGAAGCCCACCCGCAGGCCGGCCATGCCATAGACCTTGGAAAAGGTGCGGGCGACGATGACGTCATGGCCGGCCCTGACCAGGTCGATCATCGAGTGCCGCACAGGGTCGGGGCTGATCTCGATATAGGCCTCGTCGACGATCACTGGTGCGACCTTGCTGGCCTCGATGCAGAAGGCGCGCAGGGCTGCGGGATCGGCCAGCAGTCCGGTCGGATTGTTGGGGTTGCAGACATAGACACAGCCCGCGCCGCTGGCCTTCTGTAGCAGGGCCGGCAGGTCCATCTGGTGGTCGCCGGTGACCGGGACCCAGCTGAGGCTGGCACCCTGGCGCCCGGCATAGAGAAGGGGGGTGGCATAGGTCGGCTGGGGCGCAACGATGGGGCCGGCCTTGCCGAACAGGGTCGAGAGCAGGGAGAGGGCCTCCAGCGAGCCGTTACACAGGCCGACGCTGTCGGGGCTGACCCCTTCCTGCCGGGCGATGGCCTCGACCAGGGGCGGCTCCAGGGACCAGGCATAGTAGGGCGTCTGGTCCAGGGCCTTGGCTGCAGCCGCCCGAGCGGCCGGGCTTGGACCATAGGGGTTTTCGGTGACCCCGAGATGGGCGCGGATGGGCGCAGCTGGCGCGGGATCGACCGTCCGGGCGGCGGCCATCGCCGGTGCCACAGCCGGAGCCAGGGCCGCTCCGCCGATCAGCAGGCCGCGTCGCGTCGTATCCATGGTCCGTCTCCCCCTGTTGCGTCCCCAGTTGAGGCCGCAGGCGTGACAGGATCAAGACGCCATCAGGCCGTGGTGATCGGCAGGGCGGTGGTGAACTTGATCTGCTCCATGGCGAAGCTGGAACTGACGTCGGTGAGCGGGGCGGTGGCAATCAGGCGCTTGTAGAAGCGGTCATAGGCGGCGATGTCGCGGACCACGACCTTGAGCAGATAGTCGACCTCGCCGCTCATCCGGTAGAACTCGACCACCTCGGGCAGGGCACGGGCCCCGGCGGCAAAGGTCGTCAGCCAGGCTTCGTCATGGCGGCCGGTCTTGACGGCCACAAACACCGTCAGGCCCAGGTCGAGGGCGTCGCGGTCGAGCAGGGCCACCCGGGCGGTGATCACGCCGGCATCCTGCAGGCGCTTGATCCGTTTCCAGCACGGCGTCTGGGTCAGGCCCACCCGTTCGGCCAGTTCGGCGATCGGTACGGTGGAATCCTCCTGCAATATGGCCAGGAGCCTGCGATCGATATGATCGAGATCAATCATCTTCGATATCTCCAAGATCAGGAATGATTTTCTCCATAGGGCGAAATTGGCAGCGTATCCAGTAATGCCATTCTTCGGTTCCGCTTCATGATGGGACACCTGACGACAGATCGGGGAACGCCATGCTGAAGCCATTCACGAGCCATCCGGAAGCGGTGGGCGAAACCTATGGCGAGCATCTGACCGTCGCCTGGAGCTTCGGCTTTACCCTGCTCGGGGCCGGCCTGGCCTGTCTGGTTCATGGCCTGCTGCCCTTCGCCTTCGAACGCACCGGCAGCAATACGGTCCGCCGCCTGAACGAGCGGCTGAGCCGGCGCTGCGCCCTGGCTGACAAAACGCGAGGCCTCGACGCGGCCCCTGTCCAGGGATGAATGCCGCCATCGCCAGGCTCGGCGCTTTCCGCTTCGAGGCGGGCAAGCTTTGGCCGGGCCTGATCGCTGGCCTCGCAATCGCCTTGCTGGCCAAACCGCTATCGCACCTGCTGCACGCGCCGGCACCGCTGCTGGCCGTGATCCTGGGCATGGGTCTGGGGGCCATGGGCCTGGGCAGCCGTCTGGCCGCCGGCCTTGACCTCTGGGCCAAGCCCGGCCTGCGCCTGGGCGTCGCCATGATGGGGGCCCAGATCACCTGGAGCGAATTTGCCCTGCTCGGCGGACCAGCCATCCTGGCCAGCGGGGCCGTGGTCCTGGGCGGACTCACCGTCGGGGCCGGCGTCGGCATGGCCCTGGGACTGCCCCTGGCCGAGGCCCTGATCGCCGCGGCCGCTTGCTCGATCTGCGGGGCCTCGGCGGCGCTCGCCGCCTCCCAGGCTGCGCCGGCCAGTCCGGCCAATCAGCGCACGACCGCCCTGGTGATCATCGGGGTCAATCTGCTCTCGACCGTGGCCATGCTGGCCTATCCGCCGGTCGCCAAGGCGCTGGGCTTCACGGCCCACCAGGCCGGCGTGTTTTTCGGCCTCTCCATCCACGACGTCGCCCAGGTGGCGGGCGCGGGCTCGTCGGTCTCGGCGGACGCTGCGAGTGCCGCGGCCCTGGCCAAGCTGGCCCGGATTGTCTGGCTGGGCCCGGCGGTCGTTCTGATCGGCCTGCTTCTGAGCCGGACCCGGGACGGCTGCGGCCAGGCTGGCTTCAAGGGCCCGCCCCTGTTCGTCCTCGGCTTTGCCGCCCTGGCCGCCCTGCGCGGGTTCGGACTGCTGCCGGAGGGCCTGGTCGCGATCCTGGCCACGCTCTCGAGCTTCCTGCTTCTGGCCGGAGTCGGGGCCATTTCGGCCAAGCTGGGGCCATCCGCCCTGCTGGAGGTCAAGCCCAGACTGGCGGCGGCCCTGGCCCTCTCCACCCTGGCCGTGGCGGCCATGGCCTATGGCCTGACGCGGGCCTTTTTCTAGCCAATCTGGCCTCGGGGGCGAATTTGCGGGCTTTCCAGCCCGCAAGACGCTGCGTAAAGGGCGCTCGGCCGGTCTGGGGCGCGAACTTCGGCAGGAAATTCCCCTGCTGATCGCGCACGTCTTGGCGAAACACGCTGCCCGGACCATGGTCGGGGCAGAAGACCAAGTCGGAGGGAATGACCTTGAGTTTCTGGACGCGGCGCAAGTCGATCGACGCCATTGTGGCGGGGCATGATGGCCATCAGTTGAAGAAGACCCTGAGCTGGCCGCATCTGGTGGCCCTGGGCGTCGGGGCCATCGTCGGGACGGGCATCTATACCCTGACCGGCATCGGCGCGGGTCTGGCCGGGCCGGGCGTCATTCTCTCCTTCCTGATCGCGGGGGCCGTCTGCGCCTGTGCAGCGCTCTGCTATGCCGAACTCTCGACCATGATCCCGGCCTCCGGCAGCGCCTATACCTACAGCTATGTCGCCATGGGCGAGCCCGTGGCCTGGTTTGTCGGCTGGAGCCTGATCCTCGAATATACCCTGGTCTGCGCGGCTGTGGCCGTCGGCTGGTCGGCCCATGCGACGGGCCTGTTCCGGATGATCGGCACACCTGAGTTTCTGCTCGCCGGCCCCCACATGGGCGGACTGGTCAATCTCCCCGCCGTGATCATTTCCTTCGCGGTCGCGGGCCTGCTGGCCCTGGGCACCAAGGAGAGTGCCACGGTCAATATGGTTCTGGTGGCGGTGAAGATCATCGCCCTTCTCGTCTTCGTCGTGCTGTGCATCCCGGCGTTCGACGCCAGCCACTTCGCCCCCTTCATGCCCAACGGCTTTGCCGCGACGCCCGACGCTAACGGCATCAAGGTGGGTGTCATGGCCGCCGCCAGCCTGATCTTCTTTGCCTTCTACGGCTTTGACGCGGTGTCGACCGCTGCCGAGGAGACCAAGAACCCCAAGCGCGACCTGACCATCGGCATTGTCGGCTCGATGGCCGTCTGCACCCTGATCTACATGGTCGTGGCGGCCGTCTCGATCGGGGCCTCGCGCACCGAGGTCTTCTCCAAGAGCGAAGCGCCGCTGGTCTTTATTCTTGAAAGCCTAAGCCACCCCAAGGTCGCCCAGCTTGTGGCCCTGGCGGCCGTGATCGCCCTGCCGACCGTGATCCTGGCCTTCATGTACGGCCAAAGCCGGATCTTCTTCGTGATGGCCCGTGATGGTTTGCTCCCCAAGAGCCTGGCCAAGGTCAATGCCAAGACTGGTACGCCGGTGCTGATGACCCTGCTGACCGGGGCCCTGTCGGCCCTGATCTCGGGCTGGCTGTCGCTGAAGGACATTGCCGAGCTGGCCAATGCCGGCACCCTGGCGGCCTTCATCGCCGTCGGCCTTTCGGTGATCATCCTGCGGGTTCGGGATCCGGGCCGGCCCCGGGTGTTCTCGACACCGGTCTGGCCGGTCGTGGCCTCGGGGGCGATCCTGGGCTGCCTCTATCTGTTCTCCAGCCTGCCGACCACGACCCAGCTCTACTTCCTCTATGCCCATTGCCTTGGCGCGGTGGTCTATGTGGCCTTTGGCCTGCACAACAGTGCCCTGGCCCGGGCCGAGCGGACGTAGCGGCAAGGCGATTTTGGGCCGGCGTATCGCGCGCCGGCCCTTCCATTCCTGAGCTTGGCGGCTACAGTCCGCGTCAAAACAAGTGTTTGACGCAGGAAGCTCCGCCATGGCCCTCGATCTCGAAACCCGCGACCAGCTGCTCGACATGGTTGCCCGCTTCGTCGCCGAGCGCCTGCGGCCCATCGAGGCCAAGGTCGCCGAGGACGATGCGGTGCCCCAGGACGTCATCGACGAGATGAAGAGCCTGGGCCTGTTTGGCCTGTCGATCCCGGAAGAGTTCGGTGGCCTTGGCCTGAACATGGAAGAGGAGTGCCTGGTCGGCGTCGAGTTGGGCCGCACCTCGCCCGCCTTCCGCTCGGCCTTTGGCACCAATGTCGGCATCGGCAGCCAGGGTCTGGTGATGTTCGGGACCGACGAACAGAAGGCCAAGTGGCTGCCCGGCATTGCCTCGGGCGAGATCATCACCAGCTTCGCCCTGACCGAGCCGGAAGCCGGCTCCGACAGCGCCTCGGTCCGCACCCTCGCTGTCCGCGACGGCGACGACTACGTCCTCAACGGCTCCAAGCGCTACATCACCAATGCCGGCAAGGCCTCGCTGTTTACGGTCATGGCGCGGACCAATCCGGACTCCAAGGGCGGGTCGGGCGTGTCGGCCTTCCTGGTGCCCGGCGGCCTGCCGGGCCTTATCGTCGGCAAGCCGGAAAAGAAGATGGGCCAGCAGGGTGCCCATATCCACGACGTCACCTTCGACAATGTCCGCGTCCCGGCCTGGAACCGTCTGGGTGAGGAGGGCGAGGGCTTCAAGGTCGCCATGCAGGTCCTGGATCGTGGCCGCCTGCACATTGCTGCCGTCTGCGTCGGGGTGGCCGAGCGGCTGATCAAGGACTGTGTGGCCTATGCTGGCGAGCGCAAGCAGTTCGGCCAGGCCATTTCCAGCTTCCAGCTGGTCCAGGCCATGATTGCCGACAGCAAGACCGAGGCCCTGGCGGCCCGGGCCCTGGTCATGGAGACCGCCCGCAAGCGTGATGCGGGGCAGGGCGTGACCCTGGAAGCGGCGGCCTCCAAGCTGTTTGCCTCCGAGATGGTCGGCCGCGTCGCCGACCGGGCGGTGCAGATCTTCGGCGGGGCCGGCTATGTCGCCGACTATGGCATCGAGCGCCTGTACCGCGATGTGCGGATCTTCCGGATCTATGAAGGCACCAGCCAGATCCAGCAGGTCGTCATTGCCCGGGAGACCATGAAACAGGGCGGCTGATTGGCTCTGCAAACGTTTCCATCCTGAGGAGAGTGCGGCGAGATGCCGCGTCCCTGACGGGAATACTTAAGCCGCCATTAAGTATGGAAGCCGAGGGTTCAGTCCGGCATTTTCGCCAGGACAGGAGCCCTTGCCATGAGCCAGGAGCACGCGCTGAATGACCGCCTCGCTTTCATGGGCCTGGATCAGCGGGCGCGACAGGCTCTGCGGGATCTCCGACCCTTGATCCGCAAGGAGATCGAGCCTGCCCTGGCAGCCTTTTATGGCAAGGTCAGGACGACACCGGAGACCGGCCGGTTCTTCAAGGACGACCGCCATATGGAGGCCGCGAGTGGCCGCCAGGCAGCGCACTGGGACGTCATCGCCCAGGCCGAGTTCAGCGATACCTATGTCAACACGGTGCGATCGATCGGTCAGGTCCATGCCCGCATCGGCCTGGAGCCGCGCTGGTACATTGGCGGCTATGCGATCGTCATGGACCGGCTTCTGCGTTCCACCATCGAGTCCCTGTGGCCCAAGGGCTTTATGGCGAAGGGAAATTCCGCGGAGGTCGGAGAGTCCGTCAGCGCGCTGATGAAGGCCGTGATGATCGACATGGATTTTGCTATCTCGATCTATCTCGAGACCATCGAAACGGAGCGGCAGCAGCTCGAAGCCGCCAGGCTCGAGAGCGAACAGCATCAGACCCGGTTGGTGGAAGCCCTGGCAGAGGCGCTGTCGAACCTGGCCAAGGGCGACCTGGTCAGCCGGCTCGACGGCACGGTGAAGCCGGAGTTCCAGAAGCTGAAGGATGATTTCAACAGTGCGGTCGGAATTCTCGAACAGGCCATGAGCCGTGTTTCGGGCGTCACCGACAATATCCGCGCCGGAACCGATGAAATCGGTGTGGCCGCCGATGACCTGTCGCGCCGCACCGAGCAACAGGCCGCCAGCCTCGAGCAGACCGCTGCCGCGTTGGACGAGATCACTTCGACCGTCCGTCGATCGGCGGCCGGTGCCAAACAGGCGTCCGAAGTCGTCGCCGGGGCCAAGACCGAGGCCGAGCGCTCGGGAATCATCGTCGATCAGGCCGTCGCCGCCATGGGCCAGATCGAGGGCTCGTCACGCGAGATCGGCAACATCATCGGAGTCATCGACGAGATTGCTTTCCAAACCAATCTTCTCGCCTTGAACGCCGGGGTCGAGGCGGCCCGGGCCGGCGAGGCCGGTCGTGGCTTTGCCGTGGTCGCCCAGGAGGTGCGGGCCCTGGCCCAGCGCTCCGCCGACGCGGCCAAGGAAATCAAGACCCTGATCTCGTCCTCGACCCAGCAGGTCAGCCAGGGGGTCAGCCTGGTCGGGCAAACCGGCGAGGCCCTGCGCGGTATCGTCGCCAAGGTCGCCGAAATCGACAGCCTCGTCGTCCAGATCTCGGCCTCGGCCCAGGAACAGTCTACCGGCCTGCATGAGGTCAATACCGCCGTCAACCAGATGGACCAGGTGACCCAGCAGAACGCCGCCATGGTCGAACAGACGACGGCGGCGACCCATTCGCTCAAGGATCAGACCTCGGAACTGGTCAATCTGATCGGGGCGTTCAGGGTCAGCCGTTCAGCGTCGTCGCCGTCAGCGGTAGCCCGACCGGCGGCCAGGCCGTCTTCTCCGCCCAACCGCCCGGCACCGGCTCCGGCTCCGGCTCAAGCAGCCCGACCCACCGCCGTACGTCCCGGTGCCCGAACCGCGGCGGCCGCTGCCGTTCGCGAAGAATGGGAAGAATTCTGAACCCCAGTCTCGCTCAGGTCCTGAGACGTTGAATACAGTAAAGCCGGCGACCTTGTGGCCGCCGGCTTTAGTCTGGCTGGTCCATCAAAAGCAAAACGCCGCTGCCGGCCCGACACGAAGCGCTCCCTTGGAACGCTTCGGTCAGATCGGCAGCGGCGTATTGAGCTCCGGTGTGCCGGAGCCTTGAGTTTACGCGCCGCCCGGGAAGCGGAACGGAACCTTCACGGTACCGGTCTTGGCACCCATCGGCAGCTTTTCAGCGATGCACATGGCGGCCTTGTCGAAACCCTTGCCGGCCGCGCTGTTGTCAACGACCTTGCATTCAGAGAGTTTGCCGGCATCGGCAGTGCATTCAAGCATCACCTGCGCGGCGTCGCGCGTATTGGCGTACTGCTGCAGGCAACGGCTCATCTGGTCTTCAAAACCGCCGGCCGCCGAGGCGGCTTGAGCGATAAAAAAGCTGCCAGCGATTCCTGCGGCAAAAGCGATCGGATATTTCATCCCGCTGCTCCTAGTAATGAATTCTCGTCCTGTGGACGACGCGCCAACCGGACGCATGACCTTTCTCTCAGGTGCGAGTTAAAATATTCTGAGTCAGGAAAGAATATTCAAAATTTACTATACGGTAACCTTACTTCGATCTTGACGCTTCAGGAGGGTCACTCGGACCCCTCTCTATAGATTCAAGGGGTGAAAAAGCCCCCGAGCCTGCGACCAATTGTCCCTCAGGGAGGGGCTCTGGTGCCTGTTCTCCAGTTTCTCTTAACCAAGGTCAGAGTCTGTTAGGAATCTATCGTGATGATCACCTGGCTTGTTGGCGATCCGTGGGCACGGACCGCTGCCTGAAGGGGACCTTGAGATGAAGCGCTTTCGGCTTGTCGACCTACCGATGATCATCAAGATTGGCGTGGCGCCGGTCTTTGCGTTGGTGATGCTCGCAGTTTTGGCTGCGGGCGCAGTGGTCGTCCAAAAAAGTCAGTCCGCCGCCCTGCAACAGGTTGTGACGACCGACCTGGGTAACAATCTGGCTATCGCCGGGGTTTCGCGTGAGATCGAAGCCATTCATGGCGATCTGTATCTGGCCATGACCCACCAGGCCGCCTCGATCGAAACCGACAAGGTCGCCGGGCGGATGTCGGATATCCTTGCGCGCTTCGACAGCGTCAAAAAGGATCTTGAGGCGATCAAGAAAAACTCCCCGGCCAGCGATCAGGCGGATTTCGCAAAGCTGATCAAGCAAGTCGACGATTGCCGGAGCGCCGTCGATGTGGTCAGCGGCATGATTGGCGTCGATTTCAATATGGCCGCCAGCTTCGTTGCCCCGTTTGAAGACCAGTATGTTCTGATGAGCGAGGACCTGGACGGGCTCCTGGCCAAGATCAATTTGCGGACCAAGAATCAGGCTGCCGCCAAGCAGAAAGAGTCGGCCACGGCGATGAGCCTGACGATTCTGATCTCAGCGCTGACCTTGGCGTCGGTTGCAGCCATGGCGATCCTGATGGTCACTAATGTCCGCAAGTCGATCGCCGACATAGCCGGTGCCACCGAGCGCCTGTCCAAGGGTGACAACGGCATCGATCTGGAGAAGATGACCCGCCTCGACGAGCTGGGTGCCATTGTCCGCTCGCTGAAGGTGTTCCGCGACAACCAGCTGCATCTGGAACAGATGCGCGCCGACCAGGAAAGATCCGCCGCCCTGACCGCCGACGAGCGTCGGGCCAAGGAAGAGGCCGCCGCCGCGGCTGCCCGCGACAGCGCCCTGGTGGTGACCAACCTGGCCGAGGGCCTGGAGAAACTGGCCTCGGGCGATCTGACCTTCCGCGTCAACGCCCAGTTCCCCGGCGAGTACAACAAGCTGAAAGACGACTTCAACGGTGCCATGGCATCGCTGCAGGAGACGATGAAGGTCATCGCCGCCTCGACCGACGGCCTGCGGACCGGTGCCGACGAGATCGCCCATGCTTCGGACGACCTCTCGCGCCGCACCGAACAGCAGGCGGCCTCGCTGGAAGAAACCGCAGCGGCGCTCGACGAGCTGACCGCGACCGTCCGTCGTACCGCCAGTGGCGCGCGCCAGGCCTCCGACGTTGTCTCGACCACCCGTGGCGAAGCGACGCATTCCGGTCAGGTCGTCCATCAAGCAGTCTCGGCCATGGGCGAGATTGAGAACTCGTCCAAGCAGATCAGCCAGATCATCGGCGTGATCGACGAAATTGCGTTCCAGACCAATCTTCTGGCCCTGAATGCCGGGGTCGAGGCCGCCCGCGCTGGCGAAGCGGGTCGCGGCTTCGCCGTCGTCGCCCAGGAAGTTCGCGCCCTGGCCCAGCGGTCCGCCGAAGCGGCCAAGGAGATCAAGACCCTGATTTCGTCCTCGACCCAGCAGGTCAGCCAGGGCGTGAACCTGGTCGGACAGACCGGCGAGGCCCTGCAGCGCATCGTCGTGAAGGTTGGCGAGATCGACGCCCTGGTGACCGAGATCGCGGCGTCCGCAGCCGAACAGGCCACCGGTCTGAACGAAGTGAACACGGCCGTGAACCAGATGGATCAGGTCACCCAGCAGAACGCCGCCATGGTCGAGCAGTCGACCGCAGCGACGCACTCCCTGAAGGGTGAAACCAACGAGCTGGCTCGCCTGATGGGCCGGTTCCGGGTGGGCGCAGGCCAGGGCGTTCAATCGCGCCCGATGGCCGCTGATCCGGTTCAACACGCACCGGCCCGCAACCCGGTCGCCGAGCAAAGGGCCCGTCTGGGCGCCTTCACCCGGCCCGCACGTGGCGGTGCAGCTACCGCGGCCGCTCCGGCGTCCGATGGATGGGAGGAATTCTGATGGCCGCTCTCGCGCTGCCTGAAACGCTTGATCTGAAGGCCGCCGGTCCGTTGAAGTCGGCGTTCATGGCGCATCGGGGCGAAGCCCTCGAGGTCCACGCCGACCAGGTTCGCCGCCTCGGCGGTCTCTGTCTCCAGATTCTGCTCGCGGCCCGCAAGGCCTGGGCTGAGGACGGCAAACCCTTCTCGATTACGGGGCCTTCGGAGGCCTTTGTAGAAACCACCCGTCTCTTCGGCGCCGATGGGGCGCTCCTTTCGGCGGAAATCCATGGAGTCCAATCGTGACGCGCACGATTCTCACGGTCGACGATTCTCGCACGATGAGGGACATGCTGCGCATGGCCCTGGTCGGCGCGGGCTTTAATGTTGTCGAGGCCGTCGATGGCGAGCATGGGCTGGAGGTACTTTCCGCCCACCGCCCCGACGTCATCATCACCGACATCAACATGCCCAAGCTGGACGGCTTTGGTTTCATCGAGGCGGTTCGCGTCGATGACGACTATCGCGGCATCCCGATCCTGGTGCTGACCACGGAAAGCGATCCGACCAAGAAGCAGCGGGCTCGTGAAGCCGGCGCGACGGGCTGGATCGTCAAGCCGTTCAATCCTGAGAAGCTGGTCGAGGCCATCCGCCGCGTCGCGGCCTGATCTCCAAGGCTATTCGACGTCTGGAACTCTCTAAGGAACTGCCGGAATGGACGAGCTAGAGGCCATCAAGGTCACCTTCTTTCAGGAATGCGAGGAACTGCTCGCCGACCTCGAAGGCGGGCTCCTGGCCATGCAGGAGGGCGTTGGCGACATTGAGACCGTCAATGCCGTCTTCCGGGCCGTGCATTCGATCAAGGGCGGCGCCGGCGCCTTCGGCCTCGAGCCGCTGGTTCGGTTCGCGCACGTCTTCGAGACCCTTCTGGACGCCGTTCGATCCAATGAAGTCCCCAATACCGTGGAGCTGGCTGCGGTCATGCTTCGCGCCTCCGACGTGCTGGCTGACCATGTCAGCGCCGCGCGCGGCCTTGGGGATGTCGACATGGCAGCCTCTGCCGCCATGGCCGCTGAGCTGAAGACCTGGACCGATCCCTCCGCCGCACCCGCGCCCGCCGCGCCGGTGGCAGAGGTGGTCGAATCCGCCCCTGAGACCGTTGTTGCTGTGGCACCGACCCCGGCTCCTGCTGCTGCGTCCGATGACCTGGACGACGACCTGGGCTTCGACTTCCAGCCGATGACCATTACGGTCGACGAGCAGGCGGCCGATGCCGAACTGATCCCGTCCCATATCTGGACGGTGTCGATCCGGCCCAAGTCTGACCTCTATCGCAAGGCCAATGAAACCGCGCTGCTCCTGCGCGAGCTGAGCCGCCTGGGTCCCATCGTGGCGACCATGGACCAGAGCGCTCTGCCGCCGCTCGAGTTCCTCGATGTCGAAGCCGCCTATGTGACCTGGAGCGTCCGCGTCGAGACCGACCATGGCGAGGAGGCGATCCGCGAAGTCTTCGAATTCGTGGATGGTGACTGCGATCTTGAAATCGTTCGCGGTGAGGCGCCGGTTGAGGCTGCTCTTGCGAACCTTCTGAACGCCATTGATTCATCGGCCGCTGCACCCGCGCCACCGCCGGTCGAAATGCCCCCGGTGGCTGAAGTCGCGCCGGCACCGGTCGAGGAGCCGTCCGAACCCCCTCCGCCTGTTCAGGCCGCGCCCGTCGCGGCTGCCGTGGCCGCGACACCTGCCGCCGCACCGGTCAAGGCCACCCAGGTCGACGTCCCCGGTCCTGGCCAGTCGGTCATTCGTGTCGACCCCGAGCGTATCGACCGCCTGATCGACCTGGTCGGCGAACTGGTCATCAACCAGGCCATGCTGGCGCAACGCGTCGGCGAGTACGGCATCGCCCCGTCTTCCAATCTGGCCATGGGTCTGGATGAGCTGGAACAGCTCACGCGAGAGATCCAGGACAGCGTGATGGCCATCCGCGCCCAGCCGGTGAAATCGGTGTTCCAGCGCATGCCGCGTCTGGTGCGTGAAGTCGCCAACATGACGGGCAAGCAGGCCCGTCTGGTCATGGACGGTGAAAACACCGAGGTCGACAAGACGGTCATCGAGCGTCTGTCCGACCCGATCACCCACATGCTGCGCAACGCCATCGACCACGGGCTGGAAAGCCCGGAGGAACGCAAGGCGGCCGGCAAGAATCCAGAAGGCGTTGTGCGCCTCGCCGCCCTGCATCGCAGCGGCCGGATCGTCATCGAGGTCCAGGACGACGGCAAGGGCATCAACCGCGAACGCGTACTGTCGATCGCCGTCAAGAAGGGCCTGATTTCGCCCGACCTTCAGTTGACGGACGAGGAGATCGACAACCTGATCTTCCTGCCGGGCTTCTCGACGGCCGACAAGATCTCCGACGTGTCCGGCCGCGGCGTCGGCATGGACGTGGTCAAGCGCTCGGTCCAGGCGCTGGGCGGCCGCATCTCGATTGCCTCGCGACCCGGTCTGGGCTCGACCTTCACCCTCAGCCTGCCTCTCACGCTCGCCGTGCTCGACGGCATGGTGGTCGATGTGGCGGGAGAAACCCTGGTCGTTCCGCTCGCCGCGATCGTCGAGAGCCTGCGTCCGAAGCCGGAAGAGGTACGCCCTCTGGGCCCTGTCGGCTCTGTGCTTGCCGTTCGCGACAGCTTCGTGCCGCTGATCGATGTCGGCCTGACCCTGGGCTATCGCACCACCTCGCCGTCGCCGACCGAAGGCGTGGTGCTGCTGGTCGAGGGCGAGGACGGCTCGCGCGCCGCCCTGGTCGCCGATGCCATCCATGGCCAGCGTCAGGTCGTGATCAAGTCCCTGGAGCAGAACTACCAGCAGGTCGAAGGTGTCGCTGCCGCGACGATCCTGGGCGATGGCCGCGTGGCCCTCATCCTCGACGTCGATGCCGTGATCAATCTTCGCCGCCGTGAATCGCCCCGTCCCGTCGAACCCACACTCATAGCCGCGGAGTAAGTCATGTTCGACCCAACTACCGTCGCGAGTACGGAACGCCGGGAACTGATCTCCTTCCGGGTCGGCGACCAGGAATACTGCGTCAACATCATGGCTGTGCGCGAGATCCGTGGCTGGAGCCCAGCGACGGCGCTGCCCCAGACCCCCGGCTATATGCGGGGCGTGATCAATCTGCGCGGGGCTGTCCTGCCGATCATGGACCTGGCCGCCCGGCTGGGCATGCCCATGGTCGAGCCGACTGTCCGCAGCGTGTTCATTGTCGTTCAGGCGGGTGATCGAACCGTCGGCCTGCTGGTCGATGCGGTGTCGGACATCCTCTCGATCAATGACGACATGGTTCAGCCCACCCCGGACGTGGCTTGCGACACTGTTCGCAGCTTCGTTCGTGGCATCATTTCGATCGAAGATCGCATGATCAGCGAAATTTCCCTCGACCGTATCCTCCCCGAACGCGAGGCCCTGGCCGCCTGATGACCCCAGCCTCAACAGCAGAACGTCGCGAGGCCATCGTCGATGGCGAGTTCGCGTTCACCAATCAGGATTTCAAGAAGATCGCCGCCCTGCTCTACGGGCAGGCCGGGATCAGCCTGCCTGAAACCAAGGCGACCCTGGTCTATTCGCGCCTGGCCAAGCGGCTCCGCGCCCTGGGGATGAAGACCTTCACGGAATACTGCAACTTCGTGGCGCTCGAGAGCAGCATCGACGAGCAGCAGGAAATGCTGCGGGCCCTGACCACCAATGTCACCCGCTTCTTCCGCGAGCCGCACCATTTTGATGACCTGCGCGCCAATATCCTGGAGCCGATGGTCGACAAGGTCCGCTCCGGCGGACGCCTGCGCCTGTGGTCAGCCGCCAGCTCGTCCGGCCAGGAGCCCTATTCGATGGCCTTTACGGTCCTGTCGGTGTGGCCCAATGCCGCCGACCTGGACATCCGCATCCTGGGAACGGACATCGATACCAACGTCCTGGCGACCGGCCGCGCCGCCGTCTATGACGAGAGCCTGCTGGAAGGCATTCCGGCCAATGCCCGCAACCAGTATTTCGAGCGGGACGCGAGTGATCGACGGGCCTGGCGCGTGTGCGAAGCTGCGCGCAGCCTGGTGGCCTTCCGCGAGCTGAACCTCAATGGCCCCAGCTGGCCGATGAAGGGACCGTTCGACGCGATCTTCTGCCGCAATGTCGTGATCTATTTCGACGAGCCGACCCAGGAGCGTGTGTGGAACCGCTTCGCGCCGCTTCTGGTGCCGGGTGGCAAGCTCTATGTCGGACACTCAGAACGGGTAGGGTCCTCGATCACCGCCTTTGAAAGCGCTGGGCTCACGGCCTATCGCAAGGTGGGAGGTCGCTGATGGCCAAGATTCGCGTTCTCGTCGTTGACGACTCCGCCACCATGCGGAGCCTGATCACAGCAGCCCTCAACCGGGATCCGGACATCGAGGTCTGCGGCGCCGCCGGCGATCCCTTCGAGGCCCGGGGCATGATCAAGGCCCTCAATCCCGATGTCGTCACGCTCGATATCGAGATGCCGAACATGAACGGCATCGAGTTCCTCGAGAAGATCATGCGCCTCCGGCCCATGCCGGTGGTGATGGTCTCGACCCTGACCCAGGCCGGGGCGGAGATGACCCTCCGAGCTCTGGAATTGGGTGCCATCGATTGCGTCGCCAAGCCGGCCGACGCCCTGGGTACCCAGGATGCGCTGAACGAGATCGTCGTGAAGGTGAAGACCGCGGCCCGCGCTTCAGTGCGGACCAAGGCCGATGCCGCACCGGCGGCGGTGCGGACCAAGAGCTACATGCCGTCGGGCGACATCGTGGCCATCGGCTCCTCCACCGGTGGTGTCGAGGCGCTCCTGGCGATCCTGACGATGTTCCCGGACACCTGTCCTCCGACGGTCATCACCCAGCACATGCCGGCGACCTTTACGGCCAGCTTCGCGGCGCGTCTGGACCGCGCCAGCGGCGCCCGGGTCCAGGAGGCCTCCGAAGGCGCCCTGCTCGAGCCGGGCAAGGTCTATGTCGCTCCCGGCGGTGCCGCGCACCTGGAAGTGGTGCGTTCGGGTGGACTGCGCTGCCGTCTGGTTCCAGCGGATCCGGTCAGCGGGCACCGTCCATCGGTGGACGTCCTTTTCAACTCGGTGGCCAAGGCCGTCGGCGACAAGGCGGTGGGCGCGATCCTGACCGGCATGGGCCGCGACGGTGCCCAGGGGCTACTGGCCCTGCGCAAGGCCGGTGCCAAGACCCTCGGACAGGACGAGCAGAGCTGTGTCGTTTACGGCATGCCCCGCGCGGCCTTTGAAATCGGTGCCGTGGAGAAGCAGGTTTCCCTGTCCTCCATGGGCCAATCTATCCTCGATCTGGCCTCCGCGAGGCGATGAACCCATGCCCCAAGCAAGCTCCATTTCCGTTCTCGTCGTCGATGACCAGCTGACCATGCGGGCCCTGATCCGCAATGCGCTTCAGCAAATCGGGTTCAAGGACATCCGTGAGGCACCCGATGGTGAGGAGGCTCTGAAGAACCTCCTGGCCAAGCCGGCAAACCTGGTCATTTCAGATTTCAACATGCCCAAGATGGACGGGTTGGCATTGCTCCGCGCCGTTCGCTCGCACCCTCCCATTCGGCAGACAGCCTTTGTCATGCTGACGGGCCGGGCCGACCGTGAACTGGTGCAGAGGGCCGTGCAGTTCGGCGTCAACAACTACTGCGTGAAGCCGTTCACCGTTCAGGGCCTCAAGGAGAAGATCGAACAGGTCTTCGGGCAGCTCACATGACGTTTGCACCATCTGATGATCTGGAACGGGCCATCAAGGTCCACGTGACGCAAGGCGAAAGCCACGTGTCATCAGACCCCAATGTGGTGATGACCACGGTGCTCGGATCCTGCATCGCCGCCTGTATCCGCGATCCGCAGGCCGGCATTGGCGGCATGAACCACTTCCTGCTGCCTGACGCTGGCGACGGTCGCAAGGATGGCGACGCCGTGCGCTATGGTGCCTATGCCATGGAGCTGTTGATCAATGGTCTCCTGAAGCGCGGTGCCCGGCGCGAGCGGATGGAAGCCAAGATCTTCGGTGGCGGAAAGCTGTTTGACGGCCTTTCGGACGTCGGGGCCAGCAATGCCGCCTTCGCCGAACGCTTCCTGCGCGACGAAGGCATACCGATCGTGTCTTCGAGCACGGGGGGTGTCTCGGCCCGTCGCGTGGAGTTCTGGCCGGCCTCGGGCCGTGTTCGGCAGCGTCTGGTGGCGGTCGACAACGCGCCGCAGGACGTCCGGCGTCCCGCTCCGGCACCCATGCCGGCCTCGTCTGGCGGCGATCTGGAGCTGTTCTGACCCGTATGACCCCAAAGCCGCATCTGACATCCATGATCGACCCATCGGAGTCTCTGACACCGGTGGGCGAGCTCTCGCGCCGCCTTGCGGCCGAGCTGATGTCGGCGGCGGCGGTCTGTCGCGACTGCGAGCACATCGCCGGCGACCTGGCCAAGGGCGGCGCAGCCCTGGAAAGCATCTCCAGGCTTCAGGCCCTGGACGAGCTGACCCAGCGACTACATGGCCTTTCGGATGTGCTGCAGCGTATTGGCCAGCATGCCTCCGGCGAATGGAGCATATCGATCGAACCCCTTCTCGAAGGTCTGGGCCTGGCGGATCTGGTGGTGCGTCTTCGCGCTGTCGACGAGCCGGCGGCCCAGGGCGTCGAGGCGGGCGAGCTCGACTTCTTCTAGGAGCCGTCCATGGACGTTCTCCAGCCTTCGACCCGGATCAATCTGGAGCGCGCCACGGTTCTCGTGCTCGATGACAACGGGCCGTCGCTCGATATTCTTTCCCAGGTGGTGTCCGGGTTCGGCGTCAAGCAGCTGTTTCGGGCGGAGTCGGTCAAGGAAGCCCAGACGCTTGTCGGCACCAAGACCTTTGATCTGATCATCAGCGACGTTCAGATGCCCGAGGTTGACGGGATTGAGTTCATCAACTGGCTTCGTCGAGAGGCCCAGGAAACCAATCGCTATGTGCCGGTCATCCTGGTGACGGGCCATACCCGGACCACGGATATCCTCCGCACCCGCGACGCCGGCGCAAACTTCACGGTGGCCAAGCCGATCACGCCGAAGGTCCTGCTGGAGCGGATCTTCTGGGTGGCAAGGGAAGAGCGGGCCTTTATCGAGTGCGAGACCTTCGTCGGGCCCGACCGACGGTTCAAGTATGAGGGGCCGCCTATCGGGATGGATGGCCGGCGACGCGACGACCTGCCTGCCGAGGTCGGTGACGCTCAGGAAGCCAACATGTCCCAGGACGAAATCAACAGTCTGATGAAGGTCGCGAAGGTGCAGATATGACCGTCGCTCGCAAGTTCCACCCCCCCAACCGTCTCGCCAAGCTGATCAAGACCAAGGGCGGGATCCTGGCCAGGGACGCGATCATCGCCGCCGAGGCGGGGGTCGAAGGGCTGCGTGAGGCCTCGCTCATTGTCCTGGACGAAACCCTGGCGGAAATCGAACTCCGTTTCGGCGCGTCGGCCAGCAATCGCCAGGCCGAACGCTTCGAGGACCTCTACAGGCTGACCATGCGCCTGATTGACGTCAGCACCTTTGTGTCCGACGCCGGCGTGGATCAGGCTGCGGTGTCGCTCGCCGGTGTTGCTGACAATTGCGCCGAAGTCGGTGCCTGGCGCTGGAACGCCATCGACGTGCATCTGGACGCCCTGCGGCTGCTGCGTTCGGTCGGTGCCGAACTGCCGGCCGCCGACCGTCAGGCCATGATCGACGGTCTCTATAGGGTCAGCCACCGCTAGGGTCCTGACCGTCCCGATCGCGGCTGCCTAGCGATTAGAAACGACGCGAGCGGGACGATCCTTCAGCCTCCTGTACCTCGCCGCGCGCAGCAGGCTGGGCTGCGGGTTATGCAACGATGTGTCGCAAAAGCCACGCAAACGACATCTCCAGCCCGTCGCGACAATCTCGTCTTGTCGCCAGAACAACGGTTTGTTACCCCTTTGCCACCGGTGTCAGTCCCGGGGACATTTGTGCGTCCGCATCTGACACCGGTGTCAAAAACACAGACGGCCAAGAACGGACCGCGCGGGAAGGAAGCGCGATCCAATTCGAAGCCGGGCGGCGTTCAGCGCCGTTTCCGTCGAACGGGAGGAGGATACATGTCTAAGAATTCTGCGGGGCGCCTCGACGTCCTGAAGCTTGGCGTCTCGATGGGTGCCCTGGCCATGGCCATGACCCTGGCCGGCACCGCTACAGCCCAGACGGCACCGGCCCAGGCAGACGATGCCGCGGTTGAGGAGATCGTCGTCACCGGCTTCCGTGCCAGCCTTGCCAATGCGCTCGACACGAAGCGCCGCGAAAACGACATGGTCGACGTCATCAAGGCGACCGATATCGCCGACTTCCCCGACCTGAACCTGGCGGAATCCCTGCAGCGCATCCCCGGTGTCTCGATCGACCGTGACGGCGGCGAAGGCCGCACCATCACGGTGCGGGGTCTGAACGCCGACTTCACCGTCGTGCGCCTCAACGGCCTGGAAGCCCTGGCCACCACGGGCGGCAAGGACGGCTCCGGCGGTGCCAACCGCAGCCGTCAGTTCGACTTCAGCATCTTCGCCTCGGAACTGTTCAACAGCGTCACCGTCCGCAAGTCGACCTCGGCGGCCAATGAAGAAGGCTCGCTGGGCGCGATCATCGATCTGCAAGCGGCCCGTCCGTTCGACTTCAACAAGTTCACGATGAGCGCAGGGGCCAAGTACGGCTGGAACGATCTGTCGCGAAACAGTGACCCGCGCTACACCTTCCTGATCAGCAACACCTGGAACGACGGCAAGTTCGGTGCCCTGCTGTCGGTGGCCTATGCCAAGCGCAGTACGCTTGAAGAAGGCTCCTCGACCGGCCGCTGGGAAAACCCCAGTGTCCGCTTCAATTCCTCGACCGCCTTCCCCTGCACGGGCACGGCCTATAATCCGGTCAGTGGCCCGGCCCTGACCTGCGGCCAGATCGGCACCGTTACGGGCGGTACCAATCCGACCGTGACAGCGGCCACCGGTACCGCCAACAACCTCTGGCACCCGCGGATTCCGCGCTACGGCCGGCTCGAGTACGCTCAAAAGCGTCTGGGCGTGACCGGTTCGCTGCAATGGCGTCCGACCGACAACTCGACCCTGACCCTGGATACCCTGTTCGCGGACTTCACCAACAACCGCGATGAGACCTATCTGGAAATCATCTCGTTCAGCCGCAGTGGCCAGGGCCTGCCCCAAACCGACGTCGTCAACTTCACGGCGGACGCCAAGGGTCACCTGATCAAGGGCACGTTCGATGACGTCGATGCCCGCGTTGAGTATCGCCACGACGACCTGAACACCGAGTTCTTCCAGAACGTACTGACCTACGACACCAAGATCGGTGACAAGGGCAAGCTGGTCGTGACCTATGGTCAGGCCCGTTCGATCCAGAACAACCCGGTCCAGACCACCTTCTCGTTCGAACGCTATAACAGCGACGGCTACAGCTACGACTATTCGAACGACCCGCGTCTGCCGTCGTTCAACTATGGCTTCGATCCGACCAACCCGGCCAACTACCAGTACAGCAACAGCTCGGCTCTCGGTGATCCGTCGCTGCTGCGCATGCGTCCCAGCAAGGCGGTCAACACCTTCAAGACCTTCCGGTTTGACTTCGACTATCAGGTCGCCGACTGGCTCAAGGTTCGTACCGGTGCGACGTTCAAGGAATACGGCTTCAACTCCTGGGAAAAGCGCAACTTCTCGCGCGTGATCCCGGGCGGCACCGGCTTCGTCGCTGAAGCGGCATTCCCGCTGCCGGCCGGCGTTACGGTGGCTGACGTTTCACGCCTGATCACCGGCTTCGGTCGCGGCCTCGACATGCCGGCCGGCACGCCGACGTCCTGGATTGCGCCGGACCTCGACAAGCTGAAGACCGTTCTTGGCTATGACTGCAACTGCATCAACAATAACGGCGACTTCCGCCTCAGCACGCTGAACCAACTGGGCGCGCTGCGGGAAATCGCCGAGAAGGACACGTCCTACTACCTGCAGGGCGACTTCGACCGCGACATCGGCTCTATCCCGGTCCGCGGCAATATCGGCGTGCGCTGGGTCAAGACCGAGCAGAACGCCCTGGGTCACTACAACACCGGCAGCACCACGGTGGCCACCGTGACGCCGGTCGGAACGCTCTCGCAAACGGTTCCGACCGATGCGTTCCAGACCACGTCGCGCAGCTACACCAACACCCTGCCGTCGATGAACCTTTCGGCCCAGCCGATGGAGAACTTCTTCGTGCGCTTCGCGGCCGCCAAGGTCATGACGCGTCCGCAGTTGCAGAACCTGACCCCGGGCTTCACGGCCAACAGCCAGTCGGCCCAGACCCTGACCCGTGGCAACCCGAACCTGAACCCGATGTTGGCCAACAACCTCGACCTCGGCTTCGAGTGGTATCCGGATCGGGAAACCCTGTTCTCGCTGGGCCTGTTCCAGAAGGACATCAAGTCCTTCATCCAGACCACGGCGGTCGCGGTTCCCTATTCGGAAACCGGTCTTCCCAACAATCTGCTGACCAACGGCAATACGCCGGACACCCTGTTCACGGTGACCTCGCAGCAGAATACCAAGGGCGGCAAGCTGAAGGGTTACGAGATCAGCCTGCAGCGTCCGTTCACCTTCCTGCCGGCACCGTTTGACGGCTTTGGCGGCATCGTGAACTACACGCGCGTCAAGAGTGACATCGAGTACGTGATCTCCAACCCGACCTTCGGCGGCACTCCCCGGGTGCAGCTAACCCCGGCGGTGATGGTCACCCAGCCCCTGCTGAACCTGTCGCCGGAAGCCTATAACGGCACGCTCTATTACGAGAAGGCGGGCTTCAAGGCACGCGTCTCGGCTTCCTACCGTGACCCGTACCTGATCCAGGTTGCCCCTTCGGCGACCAACAACAACGACGTTCGGATCAAGCAGAAGACCCTGAACGTCGACACCCAGGTCAGCTACGAGTTCAAGAACTTCACCATCACCCTGGAAGGTATCAACCTGACCGACCAGTTTGACAGCAAGGTGGACGACTCGGTCCGTCAGATCTCGGAAGAGTATGTGCACTTCGGCCGCCAGTACTATCTGGGCGTGAAGTACAAGTTCTAGTCCTCAGCCCAGGCTGGAGACGGGAGGGCGTCGGCGAAAGCCGGCGCCCTTTTCGTTTCGGCGGTCAGGCGACGAGGCCGTCGATCCAGGTGGCCTGGACCTGCAGGGCGTCATCCAGCAGAACGAGGTCGGCGGCCTGGCCGACGGCAATGCGGCCGCGCTGGGCCGACAGGCCCAGGAAGGCTGCCGGAGCGGTCGCGGCCATGGTCACGGCGTCCCCGAGCGACAGGCCGAGCATGGCCATGGCGTTGCGCACCGCGCCGGCCATGTCGAGGTCGGATCCGGCCAGGGTGCCATGCGCATCGACGCAGACGCCGTCGACCACATGGATTTGGCGGCCCTGCAGGTCGAAGCTCTTGTCGATCATGCCCACGGTCGGCATGGCATCCGTGACCAGCATGAAGCGGTCCAGCGGCCGGGTGCGCAGGGCGATGCGCAGCACCGCAGGATCCACGTGGCGACCGTCAACAATCAGGCCGCACCAGGCTGTCTGGCTCTCCAGCGCTGCGCCGACCACGCCAGGTTCCCGACTGGTCAGGGGCGACATGGCATTGAAAAGGTGGGTAAAGCCGGTCAGGCCGGCCGCCAGGGCCCTGCGCATGGTGCCGTAGGCCGCGTTGGTGTGGCCTGCAGCGACGATGACGCCGGCATCTGTCAGCTGACGGATCATGTCCGGCGTCGTGGTTTCCGGTGCCAGGGTCACCAGGGTCTTGCCCGCCTTCAGCGAGCCCAGAAGAGCCAGGGCGGCATCATCGATGACCCGGAACTTGCCGGCATCGTGGATACCCTTGCGCTTGGCGTTGAGGAACGGGCCCTCGATATGGATTCCCAGCACTCCCGGCACGCCGGCCGCGATGGCGGCTTCGGTCGCGCGCATGGCCTGGTCCACGACGGAAAGGTCGTCACTGATCAGGGTGGGCAGGAAACCCGTGGTGCCGAAGGGGCGGTGAGCGGCCCCGATGGCGGCAATGGTCTCCGCCGTCGGGGCGTCATTGAACAGCACACCGCCGCCGCCATTCACCTGGGTGTCGATGAAGCCGGGGACCAGCCATCCACCCCGCAGGTCGTGGACTGACGCATCGGCGGGCAACTCGGCGGCATCGACCAGAGCGGCGATCCTGCCGTTCTCGATCAACAGGCCCTTGCCGTCGACGACGCCGTCGTCCGTCAGGATGCGGCCATTTACCAGGACTGCCAGCATCAGACGGTTTCTGTCACCTTGTTGAGATGGGGCGGGCTGTCGGGGTCATAGCCGCGAGCCACCGATAGAGCATTGGCCATGCGATAGAAGCTCTGGATCATCAAGATCGGTTCGATCACCGGATGAGCGGCGATGGCCGGCAGCAGGCTGCCGCTGTCTCCGGCCCCAACCAGCAGCACATCGGCCTCACGGGCCGCCAGGCTGGCCGCCATGGCGTCGACGCTGCCCCGGCTCTCATCATTCTGGGCGAAGACCAGAACCGGGAAGCCGGACTTCACAAGCGCCATGGGGCCATGCAGCACCTCGGCGGCACTGAAGGCCTCGGCATGCAGCCCGCAGGTCTCCTTGAACTTCAGGGCCGCTTCCTGGGCAATGCCGAAGCCGACCCCGCGGCCCAGCACATAGAGATTACGCGCCGGCGTCAGGCGCTCGACGGCGGCGGACCAGTCCAGTGCCCAGGCCCCGGCGAGGCCGGCGGGCAGGGCGGCGAGCCCTTCGGCGAGATCGGTGTCGCCGGTCCAGGCCGCCACCAGCTGGGTGATGGCCGACAGGGCGGCGATGTAGGACTTGGTGGCCGCCACGCTCAGCTCGGGCCCGGCATGCAGGGGCAGGACCGCATCGACGATCTCGGCCAGGGGTGAGGCAGTGTCATTGACCAGGGCGATCGTGAAAGCACCGGCAGCCTTGGCCGCCCGGACCGAAGCCAGAAGGTCGGGACTCTTTCCCGATTGTGAGATGGCCAGATAGAGCACCCCGTCCATGTTCTGGGCGGCCGCATAGACCGAGCTGACCGAAAGGCCTGCCGACGAGGTCAGGACGCCGGTCCGGGTCTCGATCAGATATTTGGCGAAGGTGGCGGCGTGGTCCGAGCTGCCCCGGGCACAGGTCACCACGGCGCGGGGCGGATTGGCGCGCAGACGTTCTGCGATCGCCGCGACCCTGGAGGCATTGGCGGCCAGTTGGGCGGTGACGACCTGCGAAGCCTGGCCAGCCTCCTGGAACATGCGGGTCGACTCTGGCGTCAGTTGCGCCGGGGTCACGGGGGCCTGCGGTCGGGTCAAGGTCGTGGCCTCCAAGATGGGTCTTCCTTCAGGACAGGGCGTTCAGTTCAGCGACGAAGTCATAGGCGTCGCCGCGATAGTAGGATTGGGTGACTTCCACCGCCCGGCCGTCCTTCAGGAAACCCCGCCGTTCGATCAGCAGGCCGGCGTCCTTGACGGGCACGCCCAGCAGGTCGGCATGTTCTGCGTTGAACAGCACGGCGCGCAGGCGCTGCAGGGCGCGAACGGGGCGGTGGCCGGTGTTCTCGAGGGCCTCATAGAGCGAGGTCCCGACCGTTTCGGTGGAGGGCAGGGCGAAGGCGGCGACCGTCGTGTATTCCACCGCCATCGGCGCGCCATCGGCGTAGCGAATGCGGTTGAAGCGGTAGACCGGCGTGCCAGGCGACAGGCCCAGGGTCAGGGATTCCTCGGGCGTGACCGACCCTTCGCTCTTGCTGATCCATTCGCTGCGCGGCACGCGGCCGCGCGAAATCATGTCCTCGGTGAAGGACGACAGCTTGGAGAAGCTCTTTTCCACCCGGGCGGCGACAAAGGTGCCGGCCCCCTGGCGGCGGGTCAGAAGGCCCTCGCTGACCAGGCCATCCAGTGCCTTGCGCACTGTGATGCGCGAGATGCTGAACTCCTCGGCCATGTCCCGCTCTGCGGGCAGGGCGTCATCCGGGGCCAGGATCTTTTTGTGAATCGCATCCCGCAGGGCGCGCTGCAGCTGCTTGTAGAGCGGCGCGTGCTCGGCACCACCGGCATCGAGTCGGCCGATCCGTTCCGAAAACATTGTCAAATCAGCCTCCCTGAGCAAATCGCTGCCGTTGCCTGGCGATGTCGATAGCATATGACCATTTTCATACCAATAAGAACGTGGTCTGCAATTGGTTTCTTTTTGGACTTGTCATTCGATAGAAATCCGTCACAGTCTGGCTCCAAGGCCCGAGAAGTACCGCAATCTGCGGATGTCCGCAGATAATTGGTACCAAATTGGGCTTGGAGTTCGGCTCCGGGCCTAGGGCCGGCGAAAAGGGGAGAAGCCGAGTTATGAGAAGCGTTCACAAAATGATCCTGACCGCGTCCGCCAGTGCCCTGGCGGTGATGGTCGCAATGCCTGCCTTCGCGCAGCAAGCCGATACGGTCGACGAAGTTGTCGTCACCGGCATTCGGGCTTCGCTGCAAAAGGCCATCCAGCAGAAGCGTAACTCCGATCTGGTGTCGGAAGTCGTTACCGCCGAGGACATCGGCAAGTTCCCGGACAAGAACGTCGCTGACTCGCTGTCGCGCGTTTCGGGCGTCAATGTCGTCACCGGCTCGGCCGCGGCGGGTGGCTTCGGCGAGAACGAGCGCGTCAGCGTTCGCGGCACCGATCCGAACCTCAACCTGACCCTGCTCAACGGCCACAACATGGCCACCGGCGACTGGTTCGTTCTCGATCAGACCAGCGGCGGCCGCAGCTTCAACTATTCCATGCTGCCTTCGGAAGTCGTTGGCCGCATCGACATCATCAAGAGCTCGGCGGCGAACATCCCTGAGGGTGGCGTCGGTGGCACGGTTGACGTGCACACCCGCATGCCGCTGGACCTGCCCAGCCTGACCGCCAATGCCTCGGTCCAGGGCCTCTATGCGACCCGCGCTGAAAAGTGGACGCCCCAGGTTTCGGGCATGGTCAGCTGGAAGAATGAAGCCGGCACCTTTGGTACCCTGGTCGGTGCCTTCTATCAGGAGCGCGAGTTCCGCCGCGATGGCCAGGAAATCCTCGGCTACACCGAGTATCAGAACTTCGCCGGCACGGGCCAGACCGTCCTGGCCCCGAACCTGATCGGCAACGCCTTCTTCCAGCAGACCCGCAAGCGCAAGGGTGCCAACTTCGTCACCCAGTGGGAGCCGAACGAGAAGCTGGAGCTGTCGGTTTCGGGCCTCTACACCAAGATGGACGCCGACAATACCAACGTGAACCGCATGGCCTGGGTCAGCAATCTGATCTCGGCCAATACGGGTCCGGCTGGTTCGGCCGGCAACGCCCTGACCTCCTACAAGATCAGCAACGGCATCCTGTCGGCAGCGACCTGGGCGGCGACCTCGCCGAACGGGACCAAGAGCCGCGGCATGGTGCAGGATGACATCTTCCGTACCGCCCACTCGACCTCGTGGGACCTGAACCTCGACGGCGTCTATCACGCCAGCGACAATCTGAAGATCAGCGGCAATATCGGCTACACCAAGGGTGAAGGCGCCACGGACGACACCGAGGCGTGGGAAACCTACTGGGAAACCGGCATGAGCTACGAGCTCGGCGCGCCGGTGACCAAGGTCAGCTATCCCGGCCTGCCGGCCGTTGGTTCGGCTGCCTATCTGAACAACTTCTACAGCTGGTCCTGGGGCGGCAAGGTCGAGAGCCCCGACGAGGAGTTCTACGCCAAGGGTGATGTCGAATACACGGTCGACAATGGGGTCCTGAAGACCCTGCTGTTCGGTGGCCGCTACACCGACCACACCCGCGAAGTGAACTACACGGCCTATGCCTGGTCCGGTAACGGCGTCTACAGCGGCACGTCCGGTGTGGATCTGGGTACGGTGGTCGGTGCCTCGACGCCGTCCAACTATGGCGAAGACATCGGTCTCTCGGGTCAGGGCTATGTCCTGGCCGACCGCGGCAAGGTCCTGGCGGCCCTCAAGGGCAATGGCGGGCGTCAGTTCGCCTATTATCCGCCGCTCAGCTTCGCGGTGCAGGAAAAGACCCAGGCCGTCTACGCCATGGCCAAGCTCGGCAGCGATCGCTGGCGCGGTAATGTCGGCGTCCGCGCCGTCCATACCGAACAGGACACCACCCAGTATTCCGGTTCGGTCACGCCCGCGACCATCACCAACGTGTTCGGCTCGTTCGGTGCTCGCAAGGTCAATCGCGACTACTGGGACATCCTGCCCAGCGCGACCCTGGTCGTGAATGCCGATGATGATGTTGTCGTCCGTCTGTCGGCCGCCAAGGTGATGTCGCGTCCGGGCTATGCCCAGCTCGCCGGTGCCTTCAGCCTGAACGACACGGCTGTCACCGGCAGCGCCGGCGGCAACCCGGAGCTGGATCCCTTCCGCGCCTGGCAGTTCAACGCCGCCGCTGAATGGTACTATGCGCCGGAGGCCCTGCTGTCGGTCGGCGTCTTCCTGCTGGACATCGACAGCTACATCACCAGCCGCACCTACAAGGAGTACCACGTCACCCAGCAGACCCAGCAGCGTCTGGGCACCGGCAAGGGTGATACCTTCACCATGACGGGTCCGATCAACGGGGACGGCGGTACCAACCGCGGCTTCGAAGTGACCCTGCAGCAGCCGATCGGCGGCGGCTTCGGCTTCATCGGCAACTACACCTATTCGGACGCCAAGACCGACCTGGGCAAGCCGATCGATGGCAGCTCCAAGCACACCTACAACCTGACGGGCTATTTCGAGAACGACCTGCTCAGCGCGCGGCTGGCCTACAGCTACCGCTCGAAGTTCAAGTCGGGCACCGATCGTGGCACCGACATGTTCCAGGACAACTTTGCGACCCTGGATGGTTCGGTCAGCGTCAACCTGAACAAGACCGTCGCCCTGACGTTCGACGCTCAGAACCTGACCAACGAGAAGCTGAAGTACTTCGTCGGCACGCCAGACGTGCCGCGGGCGATCTATGACAACGGCCGTACCTTCTACGCCGGCGTCCGCTTCAAGTTCTAAGGCCCAAAGGGACTTCCGGATTCCCTCTGGTCCGGAAGTCCCGTTCTTCTACCTCGCAGCGATTGCATCGTCGGCAGCATGGTTCAGGATCTCCTGATGCCCGGCCAGTCTCGCGTCTCTGCTGATTTTATCCTCCTGACCTGCAAGCATGGAGCTTGGGCGGAGCGCGCAGTCGCTCCGCCCGCCTTTTTGCCGCGCCTGTATCCGTGAGAGCCCGCCCATGACCCTCGCTCGATCCGCCGCCGTCGCCCTGGTCTCCGCCATCGCGCTTGTCGCCGCCGTGCCCGCTCTGGCCGGGCCCGTGGCCCTGACGCCCATGCCGGCCAAGCTGGCGAGCGCCGAGGGCAGCTTTGCGCTCACCGCCAAGACCCGGATCTTTGTCGCCAAGGGCGACGTCGAGGCGCGCGGTGTCGCCGTTCAATTGTCCGATCTCCTGGGCCGGGCCCGGGGGCTGACCCCGGCCATCGTCGAGGGGCCTCCGCCCGCCGGTGAAGCCGGCATCGTCCTGGCTCGGGGCGGCCCCGCAGGCGAAGCCTATGCCCTGCAGGCCGGCCCGACCGGGGTGACCATCACCGCCGCCAAGCGCGCGGGCCTGTTCTACGGTGCCATGACCCTCTGGCAGCTGGCCACCCAGGAAGCGGGCCGTGGCCCGGCCGATCTGCCGGGTGTCAGCATCGAGGATGCGCCGCGTTTCGGCTGGCGCGGCCTGATGGTCGACAGCGCCCGCCACTTCCAGTCGATCGAGACCCTGGAGGGCATCATCGACGCCATGGCGGCCCACAAGCTCAATACCTTCCACTGGCATCTGACTGATGATCAGGGCTGGCGCCTGGAGATCAAGAAGTACCCCAAACTGACCGAGGTCGGTGCCTGGCGGACCCCGGCCGGCGCCGCGGGGCGCGATCCCGTCACCGGCAAGGCCATCCGCTATGGCGGCTTCTACACCCAGGACGAGGTGCGGGACCTCGTGGCCTATGCCGCCGCCCGCAACGTGACCATCGTCCCCGAGATCGAGATGCCCGGTCATGCCCTGGCGCCGATCGTCGCCTATCCGAAACTGGGTGTGAATCCCAACCCGCCGGCCATCGATCGCAACAACTGGGGCATCTTTCCCTGGCTCTACAATCTGGATGACGACACCTTCGCCTTCCTGAACGACGTGCTCGACGAGGTCATGGAGCTGTTCCCCAGCGACTATATCCACGTCGGCGGCGACGAGGCCGTGAAGACCCAGTGGAAGGCCAGCCCGAAGATCCAGGCCCAGATGAAGGCCCTGGGTCTGGCCGATGAACATGCCGCCCAGAGCTATTTCATCCAGCGGGTCGGCAAGCACCTCTCGGCGCGCGGCCGTCGCCTGATCGGCTGGGACGAAATCCTCGAAGGCGGCCTGGCTCCCAATGCGACCGTGATGTCCTGGCGCGGCCTGGACGGTGCCATTGCCGCCGCCAAGCAGGGGCACGACACGGTGCTGTCGCCCTGGCCGCTGATGTATCTCGACAACCGCCAGAGCCCGTCGCCGGACGAACCGCCGGGCCGGGGCCGGGTCGTCAGCCTCAAGGATGTCTACGACTTCGATCCGGCTCCCAAGGCCATGACCGAGGACGAGCGCAAGCATGTGATCGGACTGCAGGCCAACGCCTGGACCGAGCACATGCGCACCGACGAGCGGCTTGAGCGCATGATCTTCCCGCGGCTGGTGGCCGTCGCCGAGCGCGGCTGGTCGCCCCAGACCGTCACGGACTGGGCGGATTTCAATCGCCGCATGCCGGCCGAGTTCGCCCGGCTGGACACCCTGGGCGTCGCCTATGACGCCGTGCCGTTCGAGCCCCAGGCGACCGTCTCGCCGGGCGAAGACGGCAAGGTAGAGGTCGCCCTGGCGTCCAGTCTGGCGATCGGCGAGATTCGCTATGCCGTCGGCGGGGCCGAGCCGACGATGGCTTCCAGCCTTTATGACAAGCCCCTGGCCCTCGCGGCTACGGACAAGCTCAGGGCCCGGACCTTCGTTGACGGCCGTCCCTTGGGGCGCATTCGCGACCTGAGCGCCAGCCCGGACACCCTGCTGACCCGCACGGGACACCAGCTGAAGGCCTGCAGCGACAAGCTGACCCTGCTGCTGGAAGACGATGCACCGGTTCAGGGCGACCGGGCCGTCTTCCATATCGACATCATGAACCCCTGCTGGATCTGGGAAGGGGCGGACCTGTCGCGCGGTGCCACCCTGACGGCGCGCATCGGCCAGGTGCCGTTCAACTTCCAGATCGGCGAGGAGAAGAGCAAGATCCCGTTGCGCAAGCCGTCGACGGCCGAGGGTGAACTGGAAGTCCTGCTGGGCTGCGAGGGCGAGCGCATCGCCGCGATCCCGCTCGGCAAGGCCGCCAGGGAACCAGCCCTGTCGACCGTGTCCGGCAAGATTCCGGCCCGACCGGGTCGCCACGACCTTTGCCTGATGTTCACGGCCCGGAGCGTCGATCCGACCTTTGCGATCGATCGGGTCACGCTCAAGCCCAACTAGACTGTCGAGAGAGTACAAGTTTCGTGTCCAACCTCGTTCTCTCAGCGCCGCTTAAGGGCTGGATCGCGCCGCTCGACGAGACGCCCGATGCGGTGTTCGCCGAGCGCATGCTGGGCGACGGCCTGGCGATCGATCCCACCGGTTCGAGCCTGCACGCGCCCTGTGACGGCGTAGTTCTGACCGTGCACCGGGCCCGCCATGCCGTGACCCTGCGCGCCGCCAATGGCGCGGAGATCCTGATGCATCTCGGTCTGGAGACCGTCGCACTGGAGGGGGCGGGATTCGAGGTTCAGGTGCGTGAGGGCCAGAGCGTCAAGGCCGGAGACCCCCTGATCGCCTTCGATCTCGACTTCCTGGCCCAGAACGTCCGTAGTCTGATGACCCCGATCGTTATCACCAATCCTGACGCATTCCAGATCGTTCATCGCGAGCAGGATCACGCCATTGAGATCGGCGACACCCTGATGGAGCTGCGCGCCATTGCCGCTCCCATTGCGGTCGCGAGCACGGCCAACGCCACGATCGAACGCTCGCTGCGGGTGCCCCTGGTCCATGGCATACACGCCCGACCCGCCGCCCGGATTGCCGAGACGGCCCGTCGCTTTGAGGCCGAAACCGCCCTGATCGCCGGCGGTCGGCGCGGCAGCGCCCGCAGCCCGGTCGGCCTGTTGTCGCTGGCCATTCGTCACGGTGATGAGATCTCCGTGGTCGCCAGCGGTGTCGACGCCGAGGCCGCCCTGGCTGCCCTCGCCGACTTGATCGAGAGCGGGATGGGCGAAGGCGGAGCCGTGCCCCTGACGGATGCAACGACCGTGACGGCATCGCCCGCGCCGGTTGCGGCGGTTCAAGCTGAAATCTGGCCGACCGACGGCGTGTTCAAGGGCGTCCTCGCCGCGCCGGGTCTTGCGATCGGCAAGGCCGTGCGCCTGTCTGCCGCCGAGATCAGCGTGCGCGAGGCGGGGGATGGGGTCGCGATCGAACAGACCGCCCTGACCGAGGCCCTCGGCACGGTGCGCAGCCGCCTGGAGACGGCCGCGACCAAGGGCGACAAGGCGCGCAAGGCGATCCTGGTTGCCCATCTGGCTTTCCTCGAGGATCCGGAACTCGCGGCCGGAGCGCGCGGCCTGATCGACCAGGGCAAGAGCGCCGGCTTTGCCTGGCGCAAGGCCGTCGGCGGTTATGTCGAGGCCCTGCGCGGCCTCGGCGATCGCCGGCTGGCCGAACGGGTCGACGACCTCATCGATCTCGAGCGCCAGGTCCTGCGGGCCCTGACCGGGGAAGAAGAAGGCACGGCGAACCTGACCGCCGGCTCGATCCTGCTGGCCGATGAGCTGCTGCCCTCGCAACTGATGGGCGTCGATCCCGACCTGATCGCCGGTTTCTGCACGGCGCGGGGCGGTCCCACCTCGCATGTGGCCATCCTGGCGGCGGCCATGGGCATCCCGGCGCTCGTCGCGGTCGGCGGCGCGGTGATGACGGTGGCCGACGGTACCGCCCTGATCCTGGATGCCGACAGCGGCCAGTTGCGCGTCGCCCCCGATGCTCCGGCGCTCGAGGCGGCCCAGACCCGGCTGGCCCAGCGCCAGGAACGCAAGGCGCGCGCCAAGGCCTCGGCCCACCAGATCTGTGTCACCCGCGACGGTCAGCGCATCGAGGTCTACGGCAATGTCGGCTCCCTGAATGACGCCCTGGCCGCCACGGCCAATGGGGCCGAAGGCAGCGGCCTGTTGCGGACGGAATTCCTGTTCCTGGAGCGCGACACGCCGCCCGACGAGGACGAACAGGCCCGCCAGTACCAGGCCATCGCCTCGGCCCTCGACGGCAAGCCGCTGATTATCCGCACCCTCGATGTCGGCGGCGACAAGGCCGCGCCCTATCTGCCGATCCCGGCCGAGGAAAATCCGGCCCTGGGCCTGCGCGGTGTCCGGGTCAGCCTCTGGCGGCCGCATCTGCTGAAGACCCAGATCCGCGCCATCCTGCGGGTTCGCCCGGCCGGTCAGTGCAAGATCATGGTCCCGATGATCGCCAGCCTGGACGAGCTGCGTGCGGTTCGGGCTGTGCTCGACGAGGCCAAGCGGGAGCTGGGGATCACGGACCGGGTCGAACTGGGCGTGATGATCGAGACACCGGCTGCGGCCGTGACGGCCGATCTGATTGCAGCCGAGGCCGACTTCCTGTCGATCGGCACCAATGATCTGACCCAGTACGTCCTGGCCATGGACCGGGGCAATCCCGAGCTGGCCGCCCGCATCGACGCCCTGCATCCGGCGGTCCTGCGGATGATTGCCCAGACCTGCGCCGGCGCGGCCCGCAATCATCGCTGGGTCGGGGTCTGTGGCGGCGCGGCGTCTGACCTGCCCGCTGTCCCGATCCTGCTGGGTCTTGGCGTTACCGAGCTCTCGGCTACGGCCGCCGCTGTGCCGGAGGTCAAGGCCCTGGTGCGTAGCCTCGACCTTGAGGCCTGCCGCGCCCTGGCCGCCCAGGTGCTTGACCTGACCTCGCCAGAGGCGGTCCGGGACGTCGCCAATCGCTTTCTGGCCGGAGTCTAAGCGATGAAATCGCCGCTCGAAGTTCTCCAGCCCCTGGGCCGGGCCCTGATGCTTCCCATCGCCGTGCTGCCCGTGGCGGCCCTGCTGCTTCGTATCGGCCAGCCCGACCTGCTGGGGGCACCGGAACTGGCCGCCATGACCGGCGGTCTGTCCCTGGCCATCGCCAATGTGTTCGGCGCGGCTGGCGGAGCGATCTTCTCCAGCCTTGGGCTGATCTTCGCCATCGGCGTCGCCGTGGGCCTGGCGCGCGAGAACCACGGTGCCGCGGGCCTGGCCGGCGTCGTCTGTTACGTCATCGCCACCAAGGGGATCGACGCCCTGATCGTCGTGCCGCCGGCTGTGGCCGCTGCGGCCGTCGAGAGTGCCCGCGATCTCACCATCGCAGCCTGGAAGGCCAAGGAGATCGGCAAGCTGTCGATCCCGGTCGGCATCCTGTCCGGGGTGATCAGCGGCGGGCTCTATAATCGCTATTCCAATATCAAGCTGCCAGAATATCTGGCCTTTTTCGGCGGCCGGCGGTTTGTGCCGATCGTCGCAGGTCTGGCCGGCGTGGGCCTGGCCCTGCTGTTCGGCTTCTGCTGGAGCTATCTCGAAGCCGGGGTCGACGGCCTCAGCGGTCTGGTCATCGCTTCGGGCGATGTCGGACTGTTCGTCTACGGCCTGCTCAACCGTCTGCTGATCGTCACCGGCCTGCACCACATCCTCAACAATGTGGTCTGGTTCATCCTCGGCGATTTCAATGGCGCGACCGGAGACCTCAACCGCTTTGCCGCCGGCGATCCCACCGCCGGGGCCTTCATGAGCGGGTTCTTCCCGGTGATGATGTTCGGCTTGCCCGCCGCCTGCCTGGCCATGTTCCATACGGCCCGGCCGGAGCGCCGCAAGGCGGTCAGCGGCATGCTGGGCTCGCTGGCCCTGACCTCATTCCTGACCGGCGTGACCGAGCCGATCGAGTTCTCGTTCATGTTCCTGGCCCCGGTGCTCTACGCCGTTCACGCGGTGCTGACGGGCCTGTCCATGGTGATCATGAACCTGCTGGACGTGAAGCTGGGCTTCGGGTTCTCGGCGGGTCTGTTCGACTATGTCCTGAACTTCAACAAGGCGACGCGGCCCCTGCTGCTGATCCCGGTCGGCCTCGTCTATGGTGCGATCTATTACGGAGTGTTCCGCTTCGTGATCGTGCGCTTCGACCTCAAGACCCCGGGGCGCGAGCCGGATGATGCCCTTGCCGCGCCAGTCGCCGCCTCAGCCGGCGGACGGGGCGAAGACTTCCTGATCGCCCTGGGCGGCGCGGCCAACCTCGTTTCGGTCGACGCCTGCACGACCCGGCTGCGGCTGGTGGTGACCGGGGCGGGCGTCGTGGACGAGCCTCGGCTCAAGGCCCTGGGGTCCCGCGGTCTCGTGCGGCCTTCGGACCGGGCCCTGCAGGTCGTGCTGGGACCGATCGCCGACCAAGTGGCCAGCGAGATCCGGGCGGCTATGGGCAGCGCATCGGTCAGCGCCCCAGCGTCCGCGGCCACAGCGCCTGCACCGGCCCTGGCGACCCCTGCACCGGCGGGCGACCGCGCCCTGGCCGAGGGGCTCGCCAGCGCCCTGGGCGGGGTGCGCAATATCGAGGAACTGGGCAGCTGTACCAGCCGCCTGCGCCTGGTGCTGCGCGACCCCCAGGCCGTCGATGAGGCCGCCCTGAGGCAGCTCGGCGTGCGGGGCGTGGCCCGGATCGGTGAACGGACCGTCCACGTGGTGCTGGGGCCCCAAGCCGACGCGATGGCCGAAGCCATTCGCCAGTTGCCCGCGTGATCCTCAGCCGCCGGACTGCGCTGGTCGGTGCCGGGGCTGCGGCCCTGACGCCGTCCCTGGGCCGGGCCGCTGAGCCGACCGCCTGGCTGAACCGTCCAAAGGTCTGGACCGCCAAAGGTTCGGGCCTGAGCCTGAAGGCCGAAAGCGGATCGGACTTCTGGCGCAAGACCCTGTCCGAAGGGCGTAACCTCGACAGTGGCCATTTCTACTTCCGCGAGATTGTCGGCGATTTCATCAGCACCGTGACGGTTGAAGCCGACTATGGCGCTGACGCCGATCAGACGGGCCTGATGGTCCGCGTCGATGCCGAGACCTGGATGAAGAGCGGGATCGAGTGGCTGTCGGGCCAGCCCCATGCCGCGAGCGTCTTCACCCGCGACTGGTCCGACGGCTCCGTGACCCGACTGGAGGGCTGGACGGGACCGGTCACACTGCGTGTCACCCGTCGCGGACCGATCCTGACCTGTGGCTATGGCCGCCCCGGCCAGGCCCTGTTCGACGCGCGACTGGGCCACCTGCCCATGGGCAGGAGCGTTCAACTGGGCCTGACCGCCTGCGCGCCGTTTGGCCCGGGTTTCGAGGCGCGGTTCTCGGACTGGGCGGTCAGCAGCGCCTAGTCCGTATAACCGAGCTCGGCGATCACCTTGGCCAGGGCCCTGGCCTGCGGTTCGAGCGCCTGTTTGTAGAGCCGCCAGCGTCCGATGGAGCGGTCGTTAAGGGGCTCGCTGACCTGGGCGTAGCTCGGGGTCGGGGCATAGCGGCGGTTTTCGTGAAAGCGCAGGCAGGCCGGTTCGAAGGCCAGATCCAGATGGGCCAGCAGTCTCCGGGTCCAGGTCTCCTGATCGGCCACCAGGTCCTCATAGCGGAGGGTCAGGGCCGTTTCGCCCAGGGTACGGGCATAGCGTCCGGTCAGCGCGTGGACGGCCTGCATGTGGTGGGCGATGTCCGTGATCCGATAACCGCAATAGTCGCCATGTGTCAGGTTGTGCGACAGCATTGACACCGCCGTGTCCAGGGGATGGCGGACCATGCGGACCTGTCTGGCCTCCGGGAAGGCGGCGCGGATCACCGGCGTCCAGACCTCGCTGAGCGGCATCTTGTCGGTGAACAGCGGCTTGCCGGAGCCTCTCAGGCCAAAGGCCGCCGCCCGCTCCAGATAGAGGTCCCGCAGGGCTTCGGCGACGCCGGGCGTCCAGAGAGCTTGCAGGCCGCCAAACCGGCTTTCCAGGGCCGTGACCATCTCGGTGACGAAGGGCAGCTCGCCGCCTGCGGCTATGGCCGAGTGGCTGGTCAGCACCTGCTCGACCATCGTCGTGCCCGAGCGCGGGAAGCCGAAGACGAAGACCGGCTGCGCGCCTTCGCGTCGGGCCGCCAGGGGTGGTGGGCCCAGGGTCTCGACCAGCCGGCCCAGGGTCTCGAATTCCCGCGCCACGGCCGCACCGTCATAGGTCAGGCCGTCCCGCGTCGCCAGGCGCGCCTTGCCCTCGACGAAGTCTGCAAAGGCTTCGGCGGGGCGTCCCAGCCTTTCCTTCAGCCGCCCGCTTTCGAGCAGGGCGTCGCCGCCCTTGCGACCAGGTACGGCCTCGATCACGGCCAGGGCTTCGGCATGGCGCTGCTCGCGACCCAGCTGAACCGCGCGTCTCAGGGTGACGTCGAACCCGGCCGCCGCAGCCCGATCCAGCAGGGTGCGGCTGGCGGCCAGATCGCCGAGGGCCTCGCGCAGCCGCGACCAGTGGGCCAAAGTCAGGCCATCGCCGGGGGCCAGACGGTCAGCCCGGGCCAGCAGGGGCTCGGCCGCTTCCAGCCGGCCCTGTTCGATCAGGTTGGCGGCCAGGGCGACCTGAGTGGGAGGGTGGTCGCCGACCAGATCCAGGGCCTGTTTGAACGCGGCCTCGCCGCCGGGCAGATCGCGTCGTTCCGTCAGCAGGGTTCCGAGCAGGGCGCAGGCCTGGGGATTGGCGGGATTGCGGGCCAGGGCGTCGCGGACGACCGCCTCGGCCTCGGCCTTGCGACCCAGACCCGCCAGCAGGATCGCCAGATCGTCCCGCGGCCAGTCCAGCTGCGGGGCCAGCATCAGGATGCGCTCCAGCAGCCGCTTGGCCTCCAGAACTTCGCCACGCTGCTGGCAGACCAGGACCAGGATCTCGAGAGCGTCGACATCATCGCCGTCTGCCGCCAGCCGCTGCCGCGCCGCCGCCAGGGCCGCCTCGACCTGCCCGCGATTGAGCTGGTCGCGCGCCTGGGCGATCAGCGGATGAGGAGGCGCATCGGCCGGCATGCGGTCAGATGGACTTTTGAAAGACGTGAAGGGAGCCCTGAACCGGCGCTGTGCCCTCATGGCGCAGGGCGAGGGACTCCTGGTCCAGTAGGGTCCAGCCCGCACCGGCCGCCTGCGCGACATAGGCATCGGCGTGGGCAAAGCGGCCGGAGGTCAGCAGGGTCCAGGTTCCCGTGCCCGACTCCGTGCTGAGGGTGAAGAGGCCGCCCGGGCGCAAGGCCCCAGCCGCAGCCCTGAAGAGGTCGGACAGATCGCCGAAATAGATCACCATGTCGGCGGCGAAGATCAGATCGAAAGCGCCCGGATGGTCTGTCAGAAACGCGATCGCCTCGCCCTGGACCAGGGCGTCATAGCCGCCCCGGGCCCGGGCGTGGTCCAGCATGGCACCGGACAGGTCCACGCCGGTCAGGTGGCCTCCGAACTGGGCCAGGGCCGGGGCTGAGAGCCCGGTCCCGCACCCGAGGTCGAGGATCGCGCCGAACGAACCGGCATGGCGGGCGACGAGCTCGGCCATCCGTTCGGGCGCGCGATAGTTCAGCAGGTTGACCAGCTGATGGTCAAACTTGTCGGCGAAACTGTCGAAATGAGCCTCGACATAGGCGGGCGGGGCCCGATCGACCGCCGCCCCGCTGACCGCCTGCAGCAGATAGGCCTGGATCTGGTCATCCGGCTGCCGGGCCAGCCGCCAGGCGCCCAGGGCAGCCGCGGCCTCGGCGTGGCCGAACACCCCCAGGATCGCGAAGGCCTCCCTGGCAATGACCTCGATGTCCTCGGCCCCTTCGCCGGCCAGGGCGGCATAGCGTTCCAGGGCTGCCTCGACGGAGCCTTCGATCATGGTCGCGAAAGTGCGGGCCCGGGCATGGGTCAGGCGGGCATTGGTCGCCAGGGGTTCAAGGGCCGCAGCCCGTTCGAAGGCCTCTGCGCAGCCGGCGAAGTCGCCGGTCATGTAAAGACCCTGGGCCAGGCAGGCCTGCCAGAGGGCCGGTGCGTCTGGCGTCGCCGCCGCCGCCCGCAAAGGTGCGACAGCCTCGGCAAAGTCTCGCGTCGCCATATAGGACAGACCCAGGCCCAGATGCGCCTCGCCCAGAGCCGGGTCGAGCGCCAGGGCCCTGGTAAAGGCCGTGCGGGCCTCGGTGTGGCGGCCGTCATTGCTGGCCTCGACAGCCTGCTGCAACCAGTCCTCGGCGCTGAAGTCGTCGGTCAAGAATACCTCTGCAGGAAGATTGCCTTCAACGATTGTCAGGCGGCTGCGGTCGCGCACACTGCGAGTTTAGAGCTTCCCCTATCCAATGGGAATCGTGGATATCGTCTGGCTGGGCGCGTCGAGCCCGGAGCGGCTCAAGGCTGAATCCGCCCTGGCCTGTCAGCATTTCAAGTAAGGCCTGCCTGACCAAGGCGGGCTGACGGCTACGAACGGGACACCATGAACGACACGCCTGCTATCGACCCGTCGGATGCCGCCGCCAACCATGGTGAGGCTGTTCGACTGCACAGGCTGGGCCAGATCAATGCCGCCGTGCCCTATTACAAGGCTGTTCTGGCCCTGATGCCGCATGAGCCGGACAGTCTGCATAATCTTGGCCTGATTGCGCAGGCTCGCGGCGACCTTTCGAGCGCAATGCGCCTCTGGTCATTCTGCATCGCCCACAATCCGGGCCGGGCCAACACCCATAATGCCATGGGCGGTCTGCTGGCCCGGGTGGGTCGTCTCGACCAGGCCCTGGCGGCCCATGATCAGGCGCTCGCGATTGCACCGGACGATATCGATGGCCTCATTTCGAGGGGCAATCTGCTGGTCCGGCTCGGCCGCAATGATGAAGCCCTGGTCGCCTATGACCGGATCATCGAGATCCGGCCTGAGCTGCCGGCGCCCCACGCCAATCGTGCCGGTCTCCTGGCTGTCCTGAAACGGCCCCGGGAGGCCATCGAAAGCTGCCGCAATGTGCTGAGGCTGGAACCCACCAGCGCCGTGGCGGAGAGCCTGAAGTATCGCGAACAGATCAAGATCTGCGACTGGTCCGATCATGCCGAAATCATGGCCGCCTTTGAGCAGCGCATCCTGACCTTCAGTGACGATCCCCATGCGGTCCTGGCCCGCTGCGATGATCCCCTGGCGCAAAGGCTGTGCTCTGAGACCTATCTCGGAAAACGCTTTCCGGTGCCGGTCCAGCCTCTGTGGACCGGTGAGATCTATCGCCATGACAAGATCCGCATCGCCTATGTGTCATCGGATTTCCGCGACCATCCCGTCGCCCATCTGGTCGCCGGGCTGTTCGAACGGCACGACCGCGACCGTTTCGACATCACGGCCTATGCCCTGTCCCCCAGCATTGGTGACGTGCATCGTCTGCGCATCGAGGCCGCCCTCCCGGAATTCCATGATGTCTCCGGTGCCAGCGACCTGGAGATCGCCCAGCGGATCCGGGCGGCCGAGACGGACATCCTGATCGATCTCAACGGTCTGACCGGCCACCTGCGGCCGTCGATCTTTGCGGCCCGACCGGCTCCGATCCAGATCAACTATCTCGGCTATCCGGGGACCGTCGGCCACGGCCTGGTCGACTATATTCTGGCCGACCCAATCGTTGCGCCGCGCGGGCGCGAAGAGGCCTATTGCGAGCAGATCATCCGTCTGCCGCACGCCTACCAGATCAATGACGATCGGAAGGTTATCGCGGCAGAGACGGTCTCGCGACACCAGGAGGGCCTGCCGGAAACCGGCTTCGTGTTCGCCAGTTTCAACGCCCACTACAAGATCAGCCCTCCTGTGTTCGACGTCTGGATGCGGCTGCTCCAGGCCGTTCCAGGCAGTGTGCTCTGGCTTATCAGCGGGCGTGAGGATGCGGTCCGTAACTTGTGCGCGGAGGCCGAGGCGCGTGGCGTGTCAGCCGACCGGCTTATCTTTTCGTCGAGGGTTGATCTTCAGGACCACCTCGCCCGCCATAGGCTGGCAGATCTCTTTCTCGACACCTTGCCCTACACCGCCCACACCACCGCAAGCGACGCGCTCTGGGCAGGGCTGCCGCTGGTCACCTGCATCGGTGAAGGCTTTGCCGCCCGCGTCGCCGCCAGCCTTCTGACGGCCGTCGGCCTGCCTGAACTGATCACCGACAGTCTGGAAGCCTATGAGGCCCTGGCCCTGGCCCTGGCCCGCGATCCGGATCGGCTACAAGCGCTTCGCCAGCGGCTCATCGACCAGGTTCCGACCACGCCGCTGTTCAACACCGACCTGTCGCGACGTCACATCGAGGCTGCCTATATCGGGGCCTGGGAGATCTATCAGCGCGGCGAGCAGCCCAAGGCCTTCGACGTCGCGCCCTAGAGCCTCGCAAGCCTGACCCTGGGCCCGATCTGATCGGTCGGGTCCAGCGAAGGCGGCTATTTTTTCAAAGGCAAGTGGCGGAGAGGGTGGGATTCGAACCCACGGTGCCCTTCCAGGCACGCCGCATTTCGAGTGCGGTACATTCGACCACTCTGCCACCTCTCCATGGGTGCCTTTTCGAGGGTTTTTATACCGCCCGAGGTCGAGGGCGCGATACCTAGCGGGGTCGTGACGGTTACGCAAGTCCCTGTTGGCGGCTTTCTGACGCCGTCAGGCGCGCGGATGCAAAACCATCTGGGTGCAGCGGAAAAGCGCGATGGTCTTGCCGGTCGCTTCGGCCGTGACGACGGCGTCCCAGACCTGGGTGGTGCGGCCGCCATGCAGAAGACTGGCCTCGCAGAGAACCCCGCCCTCGAGGACAGTTCCGAGGAAATTGCTCTTCAGTTCGATCGTGGTGAAGCCTGTGGCTCCCTGCGGCAAAGAGACCACGCAGCCATAGCCGCAGGCGCTGTCGGCCAGGGCGATGACGCTGGCGGCGTGCAGGAAGCCGTTGGGGGCCATGTGGTGTCGAGCGACGGTGAAGCGACCCTTCACATAGCCGGCCCGCGCCTCGAGCCATTCCAGGCCCAGAAGGTCCGGCAGGTGGCCGGACTGGCGCTCGGTCAGGGCGGTGCTGAAATCTTCGGACATGGCGCGCTTCCGGGGGCTGGAAGATCCAGCCTAGGGGCGCAGCGTGGACTGTGGCAAGTCCGTTTTCAAAAAGAACTTATATCGGTGGGCGGGAAGCGCAGCCCGCCTTCGCCTTCCGGCGGCAGCTTGCCCGAGCGGATGGCGACCCGCAGCGCCTGGGCGGGATAGGGCAGGGGAGGCAGGACGGCATCGGCAGCCTGGCGGGCGGCCACGAAGGTCGGCAGGTCGACGCCATCGCGCAACTGCACGTTTTCAGCGCGTTGCTGGGCGACGGTGGTGGTGCCGGCACCTTCCCTGGATTGCCAGCCGGCCAGCAACTGGGTGTCGTCGGGCAGGGACAGGAACTTGCGGGCATCGGCGAACAGGGCCTGGAGATCGGCACCCGGCAGGTCGGCGCGGCCCGTCCCGAGCTCCGGTGCCAGCACCACGTCGCCGGTGAACAGGATGTCGCCGATCTGATAGGCCACAGCCCCGGGCAGGCGGCCGGAGACGGCGTGGGCGGTGATCTCGAGCGCCCCCATCGGCAGGACTTCGCCGTCCTGGGCCAGCTTGTCGAAATCCCAGCCCTCCAGATCGACGCCGTGTTCCCCCATGGCCGGAGCCAGGCGCTTGAGGCTCTCGATGACGGCCGCCCCGATACAGACCGAGGCCCCCGTCTCGTATTTCAGATGGCCGGCAGCAGACAGGTGGGTGGCATGCAGGCCCGTCTCCAGGATCCAGGTCGGACCCATGTCGCGTTCGCGGATCTGGGCAATGATGGCGTCGATGAAACGGGTGTCGGTGGCCTGGGTCTCGGGATCGAAATCCAGAACAGGGTCAACGATCGCGCACAGCAAAGTGGCAGGGTCGATCACGAGATAGGTCACCGTCCCGGTGGCGGGATGATGGTGAGCGATGATTTCCGGCTGCATGCGAACGCCTGATAGATCCCGATACGCCACCATGACCGCAAGCCGTTAAGCATCAGCGAACGCGACCCATCATCAATGTGATCGGTTTCAGGCGCGAGGGTCTGCCGTCATGGAGCCGCCTCGCCGGAGCAGGGACTGGCCTGGCCGCGCATCCGGGTCGCCCACAGCGGTTCGACGAATTGATCCCCGGTCCGGAAGGCCGGGGCGCAGCCCTCGGGCGGCCGTTGCCGATCCCCACCGACCGCGAGGGACACGGCGAGGGACTGATTTTGTCCGCCGCGACCCCAGTATCCGGGTTGGCCCAGGCCGACGTGGCGGCCGTTCCAGCCGCCCTGATCGTAACCGCCCAGTCCATAACCACGGTCATCATAGGGATAGAAGACCGCCGTCTTGCCATAGTCGGTCTGGGAATAGGCCAGGCCCAGGGTCGAGGTCTCGCCGATTGGAATCTGGGCGGCAACATAGGCGCTGCGATAGCCGCCCGTGCCCACCGAGACACCGACGCTGCCGTGGATCCGGCGAACCGATCCGTCTGCGGAGTCCGCGAAGGCCTCCTGGCCGTCGCGGTCTGCCCTGGCGGGCGAAGGGGTCAGGAAGGCCGCGATCTGTTCTTCGGTGGTCAGGGCCCGGACCGGAGGCGTCGGCACGGCCGGTGCGGTCTCGGCCTGGGCGGCGGCTCTGGCGTCCAGCCGGTGGGCGGCCGTCGCAACGGCCTGGTCATCGCCGGCCACGGTCTGGGCAAGGCCGGGGCCGGAGACGGCCAGGCCGGTCAGCAGGGCGAAAAGCAAACGGGACGCGGTCATCAGGGCCTTCCGGGCAACGGAGAGGGCACCAGACTGGGCCGTCGCAGCAGCCGAATTAGGGCGCGTTTATATCGCCGCTGCAAGAGACCGATGGCTCAAAGAGCTTTCAGGCCTGCTTCGAGGCCGGCCATGTCGGCAGGCAGGGGCGTTTCGAACCGCAGGGTCTCGCCCGTGATCGGGTGGACAAAGCCGAGCACGGCGGCATGCAGGGCCTGACGGGAAAAGCCGAGGCTCTCGATCAGGGCCTTTACGGCGGCGGCGGGCTGGCTCGCTCCATAGACCGGGTCGCCCAGGCACGGGGTGCTCCGGCTGGCCAGATGCACACGGATCTGGTGCGTGCGGCCGGTTTCCAGCCGGCAGGCGACCCGCGCCGCCAGGGGCTTGTCCGCCGGTCCGAAGACGTCCTCGACACGATAGTGGGTAATGGCTTCGCGGCCACCGCTCTTGAGGATCGCCATCTTCTTGCGGTCATGGGGAGAGCGACCCAGTTGGGTCTGGATCGTCGCCCTGTCCGGATGCGGGGCCCCCCGGGTCAGGGCGATGTAGAGCCGGTCGATGTCATGGGTCGAAAACAGCGCCGACAGACCCTGATGGGCGGCGTCGGTCTTGGCCGCGACCATGACGCCGGAGGTCTCCTTGTCCAGCCGGTGGACGATGCCCGGACGGGCCACCCCGCCGACGCCTGACAGGCTGCCCCGGCAGTGATGCAGCAGGGCATGGACCAGGGTGCCGGTATAGTTGCCGGGCGCCGGATGGGCGGCCATCCCGGGCGGCTTGTCGACCACGATCAGGTGGGCGTCCTCATAGAGGATGCTCAGCGGGATGTCCTCGGGCGAAGGCTCCGCCGCGATCGGCTCCGGGATCTGCAGCTGATAGAGGCCCGGGCGGGCCTTTTGCGAGCCGTCGGTCAGGGCCCGCCCGTCCAGGCTGAGCCGGCCATCGGCGATCAGGGCCTGCAGGCGAGCGCGCGACAGGCTCTCGAACCGTGCCGCCAGAATCTTGTCCAGGCGCTCCCCAGCGTCATCCGCCGTCAGAGCAACCTCAAGCCGGGCCTCGGTTTGTGGCACCTGAACCTCGGTCTCGATGTCGTCTGTATCGTCGTCCAGCGGGCTCAAGGGTGTTTCATCGCTCCGTCGCAATCCCGTCGCGCGTCCGACACCGGCGGTGCCTATCCGCCGGGAGCTTAGTTCCAGCTTGTCGTCGAAGGGGATAATCGATGCGCGCGATCCACACCACCTTGCTGATGTCTGCCACCAGTGTTCTGGCGCTCAGCCTCGCCTCCATGGCCGTTGCGGCCGACGTCGATGCCCCGGCTGACGCCGCTCAGGTCGAGCAGGTTGTCGTCACCGCCCAGAAGCGCGAGCAGAAGGCCATGGATGTGCCGGTCTCGCTGACCGCCTATTCGGGCTCGACGCTCGAGATGCTGGGCGTTCAGGAGTTCGAGGAGCTGTCGCTGTTCGTTCCGGGCTTCGAGGTCCAGAACCAGTCGCCCAACAATCCGGGCTTCGTGATGCGCGGCATTACGTCGGACTCGGGCGAGGCCACCAACGAGCCGCGCGTTTCGGTCTATCAGGACGGGGTCTCGATCTCGAAGTCGCGCGGTTCCTATGTCGAGCTGTTCGACCTGGAGCGCGTCGAAGTGGCCAAGGGCCCGCAATCGACCCTCTATGGTCGCGGCGCGCTGATCGGCGCGGTCAACATCATCCAGGCCAAGGCGCGGCCCGGCTATGCCGCCTCGGCGCGGTTTGAGGGCGGCAACTTCGGCTACCTGATGGCCGAGGGCATGTTCAACGCGCCGGTTACTGACACCCTGTCGATCCGCATCGCCGGCCGGATCAAGCACCGCGACGGCTATGTGAAGAACCTGCTGGTCGGCGAGGACTTCAACTCGACCCAGACCACCGCGCTGCGCGTGGCCCTGAACTGGCGGCCGACCGAGCGTTTCGACGCCGACCTGCTGGTCAACTACCAGTCCGACAGCCCGTCGGGGACCTCGTTCAAGTCGCTGACCTATCTGCCGACCGACCCGGCCACGGGCGCGGTGCTGGGTGATCTGGGTCGCAATTCGGGCGCGGCCCTGGCCACCGTGGCCGGCTTCGAGAACGACCAGAAGCTGGGCCTCGAGCGCGACGTGTTCAGCGTCACCGGCCTGGCCCGGTACAAGATCAATGATGCGCTTTCTCTGGCCTCGACGACCGCCTTCCGCCGCTTTGCGGGCGAGGAGATCTTTGACGCTGACGGCTTCTCGCTGCCGCTGTTCACCTTCGCCGAGGACGCCCAGGGCAAGTCGGCCAGCCAGGACCTGCGTCTGAACTATGACTCCGGCGGTTCGGTCACCGCCTTCGGCGGGCTCAGCTATTTCTGGGAAGACGGCAGCCAGCGCGTGCCGCTGCTGTTCAACGAAAAGGTCTTTGCCGCCCGCGCCGGCGCGATCCCGGGCTTCGTCAGGCCCAATGTCGCCGGTCTGGCCTTCATCAATGCGATCCCGTCCTTTGGGCCGCTCAAGAGCCAGCACCTGGAAACCTTCACCAACTACGGCAAGACCAAGTCTTATGACGCCTATGGCGATGTGACCTGGAAGGCGACCGACAAGCTCGAGCTGGCGGCCGGCCTGCGCTACACCTATGACGACAAGGAAAGCGGCTACGGCGTCGTCCTGGGCAATGGCGGCTCGGTGCTGGGCGGCAGCACGCCGACCACGCCGCGCGGCCTGTTCGTGCAGCCCACCACCAATGGTCAGGCCCAGTACAAGAGCTTCACCGACAACGGCATCACCTACCGGGTCGTCGGCCGCTATGCGGTTACCCCTGACGCCAACCTCTATGCCTCGGTCGCCACCGGCCGTCGTCCGAAGGTGCTGTCGGGCGGCGGCCCGGCCGTCCCGGGTGGTCCCGCGCGCTTCACCGCCGTGCCGGCCGAGGAGGTCATTTCCTACGAGATCGGCTCCAAGGTCGCCCTGCTGGATCGCCGCCTGACCCTCGAGGGCGCGGTCTATCGCTATGACTACGAAAACTTCCAGACCTCGATCCGCAACTCGGCGGGGCAGATCGTCACGACCAATGCCGGCGAGGCCTCAGCGACCGGCTTCGAGGGGCAGGCGACCTTCCAGGTGACGGCCAATGCGACGGTGTTCGGCACCTACGCCCACAGCGAAGCGCGCTTCGGCAACGGTCTGTTCAAGGACAACAGCTTCCGCCTGTCGCCCGATGACAGCTTCTCGCTAGGTGCCAATGTGGCGTTCGATGCCCCTATCGGCCGCTTCACCATCACCCCGACCTATACCTGGCAGTCGGAAGTGTTTTTCGACAACAACAACGATCGCGCGGTGCTGCAGACCACGGGCGATGCCATCCAGGACGAGAAGCAGAAGGCCTATGGCCTGATGAACCTGCGCATCGGCTATCAGCCTGGCAAGGACAGCGCCATCAAGATCGAGGCGTTTGCGACCAACCTGCTCGAGCAGGACTATATCAAGGACGCCGGCAATACCGGCGACGCCTTCGGCATCCCCACCTTCATCGCCGGCGAGCCGCGCTTTGTCGGGGTGGCGCTGTCGATCAAGCGCTAGAAACGTCTATCCGCTCTGCCCGGCCCTGGCCGGGCAGAGCGGAAATCCTAACGCCTATTTCCCGACCGCCTCTTCCTCATGGCCGGCGATCGAGCCGTCCTTGAACAGGTACTTGCGCAGCTGTTCGTCGGTCTCCGGATCGTCGCGGCGCAGCCATTCCAGCAGCATGGCGGCGTGTTCGAGTTCCTCGCGCGCGTTGTGCAGCAGGATCTTTTTCAGCTCGACGTCGTCGCAATCGTCAGCACGCTGACGGTACCAGTCGACCGCCTCGAATTCCTCGATCAGCGAGGTGATGGCGTAGTGGCGGTTGAGGCTCTCGCGGCTGAGCTTTTCGCGGGGGACGTGAAGGCCTTCACTCGACATGCGTCATCTTCCTGTTGTGCAGTGGCGCTAACGCACGAGACGCCCAAACGGTGCCGTGGACCCAGGAAAGACATCCCATGAAGATCGATCGTCGCAAGGCTCTCGCCTTTCTCGGCCTGGGTGGCACCGCCGGGGCTGGAAGCAGTGTTTCGGCGCAGGCGCTGACCCCTCACAAGGGCGCGGTGGCCTTCGAGCATGGCGTCGCCAGCGGCGATCCCGGCCAGACCCGGGTCATTCTCTGGACCCGCGTCACGCTCAAGGCGCCCTCCGGCGGTGATGTCCTGGTCGAGCTGCAGGTGGCGTCGGACCCGGACTTCAAGACCCTGGTTCAGACCCGCAAGGGTCTGACGGCCCGGGCCAGCGCCGACTGGACGATCAAGGTCGATCTCGACGGCCCGGGCCTGAAGCCGGGCACCGACTACTGGTATCGTTTTGTGGCCCATGGCGTGACCTCGCCGGTCGGCCGCACCCGCACCCTGCCGGCCGGGCCGACCAAGGACGTGGTCCTGGCCGTGGCCTCGTGCTCGCTCTATTCGAACGGCTATTTCAACGCCTACGACGCCATCGCCAGACTGCCGCGTGTCGACGCGGTGCTGCACCTGGGCGACTACATCTACGAATATGGCGGCGAGCCCAAGGACTACGGCATGAACTCGCCGGTCGCGGCTCAGCGCATGCCTGATCCCCTGCACGAGATCGTCAGCCTCGACGACTATCGGCGTCGTCACGCGCGCTACAAGTCCGACCCGATGCTGCAGGCCGCCCATGCCCGCGCACCCTGGATCGTGGTCTGGGACGATCACGAGACCGCCAATGACAGCTGGCAGGGCGGGGCCGAGAACCATGACCCCGACAAGGGTGAGGGCGACTGGGCGGCACGCAAGGCTGCGGCCCTGAAGGCCTATTACGAATGGATGCCGATCCGCGAGCCGAACGCCGGAACCCTGCCGGAGGCCAGCTGGCGCGGGTTCCAGTTCGGCGACGTTGCCACCCTGCTTATGACCGAGACGCGTCTGACCGCGCGGTCCGAGCAACTGAGCTATGCCACCGACCTGCCGATCGTGGACGGCAAGCCCGATGTGGCCGCCTTTTCTGCCAAATGGAAGGATCCGGCCCGCCGCCTGGTGAGCGAAGCCCAGGCCCAATGGCTGGCCGGGCAGGTCAAGGCCTCGGTCAAGGCCGGCAGCGCCTGGCAGGTGCTGGGCAACCAGATCGTCATGGCCCGCGTCGCCGGTCCCAATCTGAAGACCCTGCTGGGTGACAGGTTCGAGCCGGCAATGGCCAAGCTGCCGGCCTATGTTCGCGAACGTGTGGTGCAGGGCGTGGCCCTGTCGGCCCTGGGCCTGCCCTATAATCTCGATGCCTGGGACGGTTATCCCGCCGATCGCGAGCGCCTCTATGACCTGTTCAAGAGCGCCGGGGCCCGTCCGATCGTGCTGTCAGGCGACAGCCATTCCTTCTGGGCCAATGAACTGTTCGACCAGGGCGGCAGCAAGCGGGTCGCGGCCGAGTTCGGGACCACGGGCATCACCTCGCCCGGCTATGGCGACATCCTGCCGGGCATACCGTTGGGACAGGCCTTTGCGGCGCGCAATCCCGAGGTCAAGTTCGCGGATCCGGGGGCCAAGGGCTTCGTGCTGCTGACCCTCGAGCACGGCCGGGCGACCAGCGACATGATCGCCGTTTCGACCATCCTCGAGCCGACCTATACGACGCGGGTGCTCAAGCGGTTCGTGGTCGCGCCGGCCGAGGGCGGTGGCGTCGAGGCCCTGGCCGAAGCCTAGCGCCGCTCCAGGGCCAGGCGCAGGCCGAAGGCGATGAAGACGCTGCCGGTGATCCGGTCCAGTCCCCGGATCACCGAGGCCTCGCGCAAAAGTCCGGCCAGGGGGACCGTGGCGGCGATCAGCAGCCCGGCCCAGATCAGACCCAGGATGACGTGCAGCCCCGCCAGCAGGGCTCCGAAACTGGCCGGGTCGGCACCGGCCGGAACGAACTGCGGCAGGAACGAGATGTAGAAGACCCCGACCTTGGGATTGAGCAGATTGGTCAACAGGCCGCGCCGCAGGGCCGCGAAGGCGCTGCCGCCGGCCGAGGTCAGGACCCCGGGCTCAAAGCTGCTGCGGGGCCTGATCAGCATCTGGCTGCCGATCCACACCAGATAGGCGGCACCGGCCCATTTCAGGGCCGTATAGGCCAGGGCAGAGGCCGTCAGCAGGGCACCTGCGCCACAGGCGGCCGCTACGCCCCAGACCAGGCAGCCGATTCCGATACCCAGCGCCGCCGCCAAGGCCCGCCGCGGCCCCTCGCTGGCGGCGGTGCGCAGCACCAGAGCCGTGTCGAGGCCTGGCGTGATGGTCAGAAGCAGGGCGGCGAAACCAAAGGCCAGCAGGGCCTGGAGGGTGGTCATGGGCGGCGCTCGCGACGGGTGGGCCTTTGTCAACCAATCCATGGTCCGATGGACACATGACCACAAGCCGCAACCGCATGCCTGGCCTGGACGCCCTGCGCGGCGTTGCCGCCCTGCTGGTGCTGCTGTTCCACACCCGCGGCATGGTCCTGCCGACCTCGGTGCTGAGCCACGGCTATCTCGCGGTCGACCTGTTCTTCGTGATCAGCGGCCTGGTTCTGGCCCGCGCCCATGACGACGCCCTGAGGGACGGCGGCGGGCGGGAGTTCATGCGACGACGCCTGGTCCGGCTCTATCCGATGGTGCTGCTCGGCATGGCGGTCGGCTCGGCCCTGCTGCTGGCGTTCGGCATGGATCTGACGACGGTCGGCATCCTGATCGGCCTGGCGGTGCTGTTCATTCCCTTCACCGGCGCGACGGATGTCTTTCCGCTGAACGGGCCGCAATGGTCGCTGTTCTGGGAGCTGGCGGTGAACCTGCTCTATGCGGTGGTGGCACCCTGGCTGACCTTCCGCCGCCTGGTCATTCTGACCATCGCGGGCGGGATTGCCCATGTCCTGCTGGCCTTGCAGTTCGGCACGGGATCGCTGGGGCCGCACACGGGCGACTGGTTTGCCGGCGGACCGCGGGTGATCTTCGGCTTTTTCGCCGGGGTTCTGCTGGCGCGACGGCTCGAAAGCGGAAGGCTGCGGATTCCGGTCCTGCCGATCTGGGTCAATCTGGCGGTGGTCTGCGCCATCCTGTCAGCCCCGGTTCCCGAGGCGGGGCGTGCCGCGTTCGACCTCGTCGCCGCCCTGGTTGTCTTCCCGCTACTGGTCGGTTCGGCGGCGCGGGCGGAGGTTGGGCGAGGCCGATTGCTGCTCGATGGCCTGGCCGCCATCTCCTATGCGCTCTACGCCCTGCATATTCCCATCCTGTCGGCGGCGGCCGAGATCATCGCCCGCGGCGTCCTGCCGGGCGTACCAGGCCTGCTGATCGGCGGGGTGGCGCTAGTCATCGCCCTTATGGCCGCCATCGCGGCCCATCGCGTGTTCGAGCCCTGGGCCGCCTTGCGCTTGCGGAACCTGGGCCGGGCTCAGCCGCGTTCGACCAGCCTGCCGTCTTCCCAGACCCGGTAGAAGCACGAGCGGAAGCCGACGTGGCAGGCGCCGCCATCGCCCTGTGGCCGCACCTTGATCAGCACGGCGTCCTGGTCGCAGTCTACCCGCAGTTCCTCGACCAGCTGCAGCTGGCCGCTGGTCTCGCCCTTCTTCCAGAGTTCATTGCGTGAGCGGCTGAAATAGTGGGCCACCCCCGTCTCGACGGTGAGCTTGAGCGCCTCGTCGTTCATCCAGGCCAGCATCAGGATCTCGCCGGTGTCGGCGTGCTGGGCCACGGCGACGACCAGGCCGTCGGCATTGAAGCGCGGGGCCAGCTGGTCGCCCCGTTCCAGGGCGTGCTTGTCGGGGGCGATGGGGAAGGGGGCGGTGGTCATGGCGGCACATATGGCGCCGACAGCCCCCGCTGGGCTAGCCTGCGGACCGGAGAATCGATGAACCTCAAGGATCGCATCAAGGCCCAGGTGGCCGCGCTGGACGTCCTGGCCCGGCCCTGGGCCCGGCAGTCGCGGTGGCATGGCCATGCCTATGAGTTCCTGCTGTTCGGGCTCAAGCAGGCCTGGGCCTGTCTGTTCGGCGGCCTGATGCTGGCCCTGCTGGTCGGCACCTTCCTGTTCTGGCCCAAGGACGCCGGTTTCGCCCGTTATGACTTTCTGGTCGTCGCCTCGCTGGCCATTCAGGCCTCGCTATTGGCCCTGAAGCTTGAGCGCTGGGACGAGGCGCTGGTGATCTTCATCTTCCACCTGGTCGGAACGGTGATGGAGATCTTCAAGACCGCCCACGGCTCCTGGCTCTATCCCGAGCCCAGCCTGCTGCGCATCGGCGGCGTGCCGCTGTTCACCGGCTTCATGTATGCCTGTGTCGGCAGCTATATCGCCCGGATCTGGCGACTGATCGACATCACCTTCATTCGCTATCCGCCGTTCTGGAGCGCCTGGATCCTGGCGGGCCTGGCCTATCTGAACTTCTTCACCCACCATTATGGCCCCGACATCCGGCTTGGCCTGTTCGCCCTGTCGGCGGTGCTGTTCGGACGCTCGTGGTTCGTGTTCACGCCGGACCAGACGCCGCGCCGCATGCCGATGATCGTCGGCCTGCTGCTGGTGTCGCTGTTCATCTGGTTCGCCGAGAACCTCGGAACGGCGGCCAATGCCTGGATCTATCCCAGCCAGAAGGACGGCTGGTCGATGGTCGGTTTCGAGAAGATCGGGGCCTGGTACCTGCTGATGCTGATCAGCTTCGTGCTGGTCTCGCTGGTGCACCGGCCCGTGGACGCCTGCGTGGCCCGGATCCGCGAGGGGATCCGGGGCGCGGTTTAGCCGTGAGATCTCCCCTATCGGGGGAGGTGGCCCGCAGGGCCGGAGGGGGCAGCTCCGCATAAGCCGTGAAGGGGCCCTCAGTCGCTCTGCGACAGCTCCCCCATAGGGGGAGCATCCCTTCTTTCTACTTCCGCACCACCAGATCCATGAACCGCTGCTGCAGGACCTTATCGGTCTTGAACACGCCGCGGAACTGGGTGGTGATGGTCGAGACGTCGTGGTGGCGGACGCCGCGGGTGCTCATGCACTGGTGCTCGGCGTCGATCAGCACGGCGACGCCGGCCGCCGAGAGATGGTCCTCGATGGCGTCGGCCACCTGCATGGTCATGGTCTCCTGGGTCTGGAGACGCTTGGCATAGATCTCGACCAGGCGGGCCAGCTTGGAGAGGCCCACCACCTTGCCGGTCGGCATATAGGCCACCCAGGCCTTGCCGAGGAACGGGGCCATGTGATGTTCGCAGTGGCTCTGGACGTCGATGCCGCGCAGCATGACCATGTCGTCATAGCCCTGCACGTCCTCGAAGGTGCGTGAGAGTTCCTTGGCGGGATCGCCTTCATAGCCGGCGAACCACTCGCCATAGGCGTCGACCACGCGCTGGGGCGTGTCGAGCAGGCCTTCCCGTTCAGGATTGTCACCGGCCCAGGCCAGCAGGGTGCGCACGGCGGCCATGGCCTCATCGCGGCTTGGGCGTGACGGGTGGCCATGCTGGAGGTCATCGGCGGCGCAGGAGCAGCGCTCGATCAGGGCGGCTTCGGGGGTGATGGCGTCCATAGTGGAACGGTCTTTCCACGGGCTGAGTTGCGCCGGAGCGCCTTTCGCTCCGGAATGACGCGTGCCACCCGTTTCACAGCTACGGCCATGCCCGTCGAAAAGATGACGTGTCGTCGCCGTATCCAATAGCTATATGGGACCCTCCCGAACCGCCGCAACACCCTCCCGTTACGTCAGGCAGACGCTTTTCCCATGACCCTGAAGCTCCACGACACCCTGACGCGCGAAAAGCGTGCCTTCGTTCCGGTCGATCCGAACCGGGTGACGATGTATGTCTGCGGCCCGACGGTCTATAATCACGCCCATATCGGCAATTTCCGGCCGGTGGTGGTGTTCGACGTGCTGTTCCGCATGCTGCGCCACATCTATGGCGAGGACGCGGTGGTCTATGCCCGCAACGTCACCGACGTCGACGACAAGATCAACAAGAAGGCCTTCGACGAAGGCGTTGCGATCAAGGTCATCACCGACCGCTATCTGGCCGCCTATCACGCCGATGCCGACGGCCTGCTGGCCCTGCGCCCGACCCTTGAGCCCAAGGCCACCGAACATATCGGGGCCATTGTCGAAATGATCGGCAAGCTGGTGGACAACGGCAAGGCCTACGCCGCTGAAGGCCATGTGCTGTTCGATACCCAGTCCTTCCCCGACTATGGCCAACTTTCGGGCCGGCCGCTGGATGAGATGATCGCCGGGGCCCGGGTAGAGGTCGCGCCCTACAAGCGCCACCCCGCCGATTTCGTGCTGTGGAAGCCGTCCAAGGAAAACGAGCCGGTCTGGGACAGCCCCTGGGGTGCCGGCCGTCCGGGCTGGCACATCGAATGCTCGGCTATGATCGACAAGGCCCTGGGCCAGACCATCGACATCCATGCGGGCGGCATAGATCTCGCCTTCCCGCACCATGAGAACGAGGTGGCCCAGAGCCGCTGCGCCCATGACACCCCGGTCCTGGCCAATTACTGGATGCACAACGGCTTCCTGGATATGTCCGGGGAGAAGATGTCCAAGAGCCTGGGCAATGTCATTCTGCCCAACGAGCTCCTGAAAACCACGCCGGGCGAGGTGATCCGCTGGGCCCTGCTCAGCGCCCATTATCGCCAGCCGCTGGACTGGACGCCGGAGCTGCTGGAGCAGTCGCGCAAGGCGCTGGACCGTCTGTACGGTGCCCTGCGCCGGGCCAAGGACGTGCCGATGGACCAGGCGATGGAGGCTCCGGCTGAGGTGCTCGCGGCCCTGGAGGACGATCTCAACACCCCCCAGGCGATCTCGTGCTTCTTCGAGGTGTCCAGCGCCATCGAGCGGGCGGTCACCGCCGGCGACACGGTCGCCATCGCCGCCAACAAGGCCCGGCTGATCGAGGCCGGTGCCCTGCTGGGCTTCCTGCAGGCCGACCCCGATGCCTGGTTTGAAGGCGACGCGTCCGATGACCTCAAGGCCCAGGTCGAGGATCTGCTCAAGCGTCGCGTCGAGGCGCGTGCCGCCAAGGACTGGACCGCCGCCGACGCCATCCGCGCCGAACTCGACGCCCTGGGCGTGGTCGTCATGGACGGCCCCGCCGGAGCGACCTGGCGGATGAAGGACTGAGCCTGCCATGCAACGCGCCGTCGAACACCGCATTGGCATCAAGGCCCCGGCCGAACTGATCTGGGACCTGGTCTCTGATTTCTCGACCTGGGAGACCTGGAACCCGGTCCACCCCCGGGCCGAGGGACAGTTGAAGATCGGTACGCCGCTGACCGTGCACCAGGCCCTTCCCAAGGAGCCGGTGCGGGTGATCCAGCCCGTGGTCCAGGACTGGGTGCCCTATGAGCAGCTGCACTGGCGCTCGACCCGCCTGGGCGGCTTTGTCACCGCGATCCGCTATATCGAGATCGAGAACATGGGCCCCGAGAACGCGACTTTCTCGAATGGCGAGCTGTTCACGGGTCTTTTGGTGCGCTGGATCAGCAGGGACGAGCGCCGCACGCTGCGGGCGGCCTACACCCAGATGGGCGAAGCCTTGCGCGATCATGCCGAAGCGCTCTGGTCGCAGCGTCGGCAGAGCGCCATGTCAGCATCATGATCGACGCGCTCTACAGTGCCAGGATCCTGACCCTGGTCGCCAATATCCCCTACGCCGGTCGGCTGGCCGCGCCTGACGCGTCTTCGGAGAAGACCGCCAAACTCTGCGGCAGCCGGATCGTGGTCGATGTGGTCATGGTCGACGGCAAGGTCAGCCAGTTTGCCCAGGAGGTCGCGGCCTGCGCCCTCGGCCAGGCCAGCGCAGCGATCCTCGGGGCCCATATCATCGGTGCGGATCTCGCCGAGATCGAGTTGGCGCGCGATTCCTTACGCGCTATGCTGAAGCTCGGCGGCCCCACTCCTGAGGGTCGGTTTGCGGAGCTCGCCGTGCTGGAGCCGGTCAAGGCCTATCCTGCCCGTCACGCCTCGACGCTTTTGGCGTTTGAGGCAGCGGTTGAGGCTGTCTCCCGGGCCACAGCCGTGGCGGAAAGGCGAACTAGCAGCGCCGGCGCCGCTTGATTGCGGCTTTTCGCGGGTGCCATAACCACCCTCGAAACAATTGCGCGCTGGCATGACCTTATACGACCGCACCGTCGACCTCGGCCTCAGGGCCTACAAGTTGACGCTCTCGCCTCTCATCGGGCGTCAGTGCCGTTTCATGCCGAGTTGTTCGGAGTATGCGGCACAGGCGCTCAAGGATCACGGACCCGCCAAGGGGTCCTGGCTGGCGTTGCGACGGATTTGCCGATGCAATCCGTTTGGAGGTTCAGGGTACGACCCGCCTCCGCCGCGCGTTGGGCCACGCAAGTGGACATGTGAAGAATGATTGATCTGGTTTTCCCCGACGGTTCGGCCCGTCAATATCCTGCGGGCTCCAGCGGCCGCGATGTGGCCGCCGCCATCTCGAAGTCGCTGGAAAAGAAAGCGCTGCTGATCAAGCTGGACGGCCAGCTGCTGGACCTTGACCGGCCGCTGACGCCGGACCTGCTGACCGGCGAGCGCCGGATCGAGATCGTGACCCGCGAGGCGCCCGACGCCCTCGAGGTCATTCGTCACGACACGGCCCACGTCCTGGCCCAGGCCGTGCAGGAGCTGTTTCCCGGCACCCAGGTGACGATCGGCCCGAACGTCGAAGACGGATTCTATTACGACTTCGCCCGCGATGAGCCTTTCAGCCTCGATGATCTGCCGAAGATCGAAGAGCGCATGCGCCAGATCGTCGATCGCGACGAGAAGATCCGCCGCGAAGAAGTCGATCGCGACGCCGCCATCGCCGACTTCGAAGCCCTGGGCGAGGCCTACAAGGCCCAGATTATCCGTGATCTGCCGGCCAGCGACACGATCACGGTCTATCACCAGGGCGAAAACTGGAAGGATCTGTGCCGGGGACCGCACCTGCCCTCGACCAAGGCCGTGGGCAAGGCCTTCAAGCTGACCAAGCTGGCCGGTGCCTATTGGCGCGGTGACCAGAACAACGCCCAGCTGCAGCGCATCTATGGCACCTCGTGGGCCAGCGAAGCCGATCTGGCCGCCTATCTGCTGCGCATTGAAGAGGCCGAGAAGCGCGATCACCGCAAGCTGGGCCGGACCATGAACCTCTTCCACCTGCAGGAAGAGGGCAAGGGCATGATCTTCTGGCACCCCAAGGGCTGGACCCTCTATCGGGCGCTGGAGGACTATATGCGCCGCCGCCTGGACGCCGCCGGCTACCAGGAGGTCAAGACCCCCCAGATCCTCGATCGCAGCCTGTGGGAAAAGTCGGGCCACGCCGAGAAGTTCGGCCACGCCATGTTCATGTGCGAAAGCGCCGAGGGCGAGGTCCTGGCCGTCAAGCCGATGAACTGCCCCGGCCATATCCAGATCTTCAATATCGGCCAGAAGAGCTATCGCGAGCTGCCGCTGCGCATGGCCGAGTTCGGGGCCTGCCACCGCTACGAGCCCTCGGGGGCCATGCACGGCATCATGCGGGTACGGGCCTTTACCCAGGACGACGCCCACATCTTCTGCCGGGAAGAACAGGTCACGGAGGAAAGCGCAAAATTCATCGAACTGTTGCGCAGCGTCTATAACGACCTCGGCATGCAGCTTCACGACGTGAAGTTCTCGACGCGTCCAGAGTTGCGAGCCGGCTCAGACGAGGTTTGGGACAAGGCCGAGCACGCTCTGGCCACGGCCGCAGAGGCCGCTGGCGAGCGCCTGGTTGACCAGCCGGGCGAAGGCGCATTCTATGGGCCCAAGCTTGAGTTCTCCCTGAAGGATGCGATTGGGCGTGTCTGGCAGTGCGGGACCTTGCAATTGGACTTTGTTTTGCCGGAACGACTAGACGCGGAGTACGTTTCGGAAGACGGTTCAAAGAAGCGCCCGGTGATGCTTCACAGGGCGATTTTGGGGTCGTTTGAACGTTTTATAGGGATTTTGCTTGAGAACTTCGCGGGGCACCTGCCGCTTTGGCTGGCGCCCACTCAGGTCGTGGTGACGACAATCACGTCAGACGCTGACGATTATGCGCGTCAGGTCGTCGAAAGGTTGACGTCTTTGGGGCTGCGCGCGGAGGTCGATCTGCGTAATGAGAAGATCAACTACAAGATTCGCGAGCACAGTCTCGCAAAGGTTCCGGTGATCGCGGTGGTGGGGCGCAAGGAAGCAGAGACGGGGCAGGTGGCACTACGTCGCCTGGGTGGAGAGGGACAGAACATTCTGTCGCTCGACGAGGCCGTGCGTGTGCTGACCGACGAAGCGACTCCGCCCGATCTGGCCCGGGCGCGCGGCATCGTGCGTCCCGTGCAGGAGGCTGCGCTCGCCTGATGAACAGCATCCTGCCCTCCTTCACGACCCTTGCCGCGGGCGCTCGCCCGGCACGACCGAATATTTCGGTGGTGATGGTCGTGTATCGGACGGGCGGGGCCCTGCTGGAGAGCATCCGGCACGTGCTGGACGAGCCGCTGGTCGATGAGTTCGTCATTGTCGACAACGGCTCGTCGCCGCGTGATGCCGAGATGCTGCGGGCCCTGGGGCTGACCGAGCCCCGGGTCGTGCTGCAACAGGGACACGGCAATGTCGGCTTTGCGCGCGGAGCCAATCTGGGCGCGACGACGGCCAAGGGCGAATACATCGTCTTCATCAATCCCGATGCCAATATGCAGCCAGGCTGCATCGCGGCCCTGGTGACGGCCTTCCGCGGCCAGCCTGTTCCGACCGTGGTCGGGGCCCGGGTGATGAACACGGACGGTACCGAGCAGCGCGGCGGTCGACGGGGCGAGGTGACCCCGATCACCACCCTGCTGAGCTTTGGCCATCTGACCCGGCGCTATGCCAAGCTGGCGGGCTATGAGATCCACCGGGAAACCGAGCCCCTGCCGCGGGCCCCGGTGCCGATGCCGACCATTTCCGGGGCCTGTTTTGCCCTGCGCCGCGCCGATTTCGAGACCCTCGACGGTTTCGATGAGGGCTATTTCCTGCATGTCGAGGACATCGACCTTTGCTGGCGGGCCCGTCAGGCCGGTGGCCAGGTGATCTTCCAGCCCAAGGCCCAGGTCGTGCACCTGGGGCACACCAGCCTGGAACACCCGGTCAAGGTCGAGTTCCACAAGGGCGTGGGCTTGTCCCGCTACTTCATCAAGCGCGCCGACACCCTGCAGCGCTATGCCCTGGCCGTGTTCCTGGCCCCGGCCATCATGCTGATGTCGGTCTGCCGTCCTCTGCTGTGGAAGATCACGGGGCGGCCGATTTAGGCGGGAGCGGTTCCAACTCACGCGCTATCCGCCTCTGACAATAAAACTCCTTCATTCCGGGCCTCGTGCCCGGAACCATGGTGCAGCCGCACGTGAAGTGCCTGCGAAGTGCGCGCGCACTTCGCCCCTTCCGCATCTGCGATGGACAGATGGGTCCCGGGGACAAGCCCCGGGATGACGGAGATATTTGGCAAGAGACGATATAGAGCGTTCAATTCGGGTGGAGAGCCCACTTGGCATTCGCTAGCTTGAGCGGATGAACAAGAAAGCCACTGGAACCCCCATGGCGTGGCTAACGCCAGTGATGCTTGTCGTCGCGGCGATTTTGGTCGCGGTTTTCAATCGCCCGGTTACCGATCGAACAGATATAGCGCGTCGCGAACTGGAAGCCGCAGGTTATGCCGATGTTGAGCTAAACAGAGGTCAAATCACATCGAATATGACCCGCTGTCAGGTGGGTCAGATCAGAAATCTTGGCTATGCGTATGCTTGGCACAGTCGAGGTCACAAAGGGCTTTTCTGCTTGCGAGTCGACGGAAGACCGAACCGCATCATAGTGGACTGACGTCCGCTCAGCTCGAACATCGCCGCCGCGCAACTGATCTCTAGTCACATCGGCGCGATCGTCTCGTATCTCAGACCATCCGGGCCCTCGATCGAGGTCGGGGCATTCAGGGCCCGGCCCGGGAGCAGGGCGCGGTAGCGGGCATAGAGGGCTCTGGCGTCCCGACCGGCCCGGGCCTGCAGGCAGAGGTCATATTCCCCTTCGCGCCCCCAGGGCCTGCGCTCGCTGCGAGCGATGTCCCCGTCGCCCTTTACCGTAGCGTCGATCCGGTCGGCCAGGGCGCGGTCGATGCCCATGCCATAGCTGCCGAACTTGACGGTGACGTCGCAGCGGGCAGCGGCTTCTACCGGCGGCGTGGCGGCGCACGCGCTCAGAACGAGCCCGGCTGCGGCGATCAGAAGAAAACGGCTCATGCGGGGAAACCTCCAGCGCGCGCCAGGGACGAGGCCGGTGCCTTGCCCAAACGCTCGCTGATTGAACGGCCGATTGCGATCAGGGCCCCAAGATCATAGCCGGTCTCGAAGCCGGCCCGCTCCAGCATATAGACAAGATCCTCGGTGCCGATATTGCCCGTGGCATTGGGCGCGAACGGGCAGCCGCCCAAGCCGCCGACCGAGGCGTCCAGCACATCGACCCCGGCCTCGACGCTGGCGAAAGCGTTGGCCAGGCCCGTGTTGCGGGTATCGTGGAAGTGCAGGCGCAGGCGGGCGTCTGGCGCAGCCGCACGGACGGCTTCGATCCGCTTGCGGACCGTCCAGGGGTCGGCGACCCCGATGGTGTCGGCGATGGCGATTTCGGGCACGCGCAGGGCGGCGATCTCGCGGACGATGGCCACGACCTGGTCTTGCGAGACCTCGCCATCGAACGGACAGCCGAAGGCCACCGAGAGCGTCGCCGTGATCGGCGGTCCGCCCTCGACCGCCTGGCGCTCGACAATGGCGGCCAGGGCGTCGACCTGCTGACGCGTGGTTGAGCCCTGGTTGGCGGTCCCGAAGCCGTCCGAGGCGCAGACCACGACATTGGCCTCGTCGCACTGGGCCGCCACGCAGCGTTCCCAGCCACGCATGTTCAGCACCAGGCCGATCCGCGAATGCGTCAGGTCGGCGGCCAGGGCGGCCATGATCTCTTCCGCGCCCGCCATCTGTGGCACCCGATTGGGATTGACGAAGGAGACCACCTCCATCCGGCGGGCCCCCGCGGCCTCCAGCTGGCGGATCAGGACGAGTTTTTCCTCGACCGACAGCGACAGTTTCTCGTTCTGCAGGCCGTCGCGCGGCCCGACCTCGACGATCTCGATGAAGCGGCTCATGGGCGGGTCTCCGTCGCCGTCTGGGGCTCACCGCGATAGATCGTCAGGCGCTCCTCGTCGCCGTCGGAATAGTTCTGGCCCTCGATCACGGCCACGGGGCGCGGCACCAGACCGGCCGTGGTCAGGGCCTTGCGGAACACGCTGTCCTCGCGCGCCTCGACCACGGCCGGGCGGCCCTGGGCGATGGCTTCGGCCGCGCGGGTGCCATCGGTCAGTTCGGTCGCGGTGCCCAGCAGGAAGACCAGGCTCGGCTCGGAATAGCCGGTCACGGCCACTGGACCGGGCGCGCCGGACCGGGGCGACAGCCTGGCGCGGTCCAGGGCGTCCGTGATGTCCTTGGACAGGAACAGCGGTTCCAGGTTCGGTATCAGAGCACCGACCAGACAGGCATGGGCCAGGATGCCGAGGGCTCCGGACAGCACCAGGGCGCGGGCCGATTGACGGCGTAGCAGCAGGATCGAGCCCAGAGCCCCGGCGGCCAGCAACAGCACGACGGTCAGCACGGTCCAGACCAGGTCCGCGCCCTCACCGAAGGCCGTCATGCCGAAGACCGCGACGGCGGCCAGCAGCAGGGAGACAAACAGGGTCAGGCCCGCCCCGATCCGGCGCACCCAGTCGCCCAAGGGGGCCCGCACGGCGGCGGCCAGCAGCAGGGCCATGCCGCCCATGGCCGGCAGAGTGTAGTGGGCCAGCTTGGTCGGCAGGATCTCGAACATCAGCCAAGTGGGTACCAGCCAGCAGACGGCAAAGCGCACGCCCGGTTCGCCCCGGCCGGTCCAGGCCAGAAGCAAGGCGGCAGGCAGCAACAGCGTCGCCGGATAGACCAGCAGCGGGGCCAGCAGGGTGTGATAGCCAAACGGTCCCGAATGGCCCTCCTGGCCGCCCACCATCTTGGGGGCCAGGTCGCCGGCGATCGCCACGCCCCAGAACGCGCCGTCGGTGGCCACGGTGATCATCATCGCCCAGGGCAGGACCACGGCCGCGAACAGCACCAGGCCCCAGCCCCAGCCCAGGGTGCGCAGCCAGGGGGCCTTGCGATCCCAGGCCCAGAGCGCAAGGGCTGCGAAGATCACGGTCAGAAGTCCGACCGGACCCTTGATCAGGGCCGCGACCGCCAGGCCCGACCAGAAGGCCAGCTTGGTCCAGTGGCTGGGTACGCGTCCCGCCAGACTGTCCGCATAGAGGCGAGCCAGGGCTGCCATGGCCAGGGTGGTGAAGCCGCACAGGGCCGCGTCGGTTTTGGCGATGAAGGCTTCGCTGGACAGCAGGAAGGTCGAACCCAGGATCGCGCCGGCCACCAGGCCCGTGCGCGGATCAAACAGCGCCGCCGCGCCCCAGGCACAGGCTGCCGCCGCCAGCATGGCCCCCAGCAGGGATGGAATGCGATAGGCCCAGATGCCGCGATCTTCCGGGGCTGAAACCAGGGAGACGGTCACGGCCTGCAGCCAGTGGATGCCGACCGGCTTCTTGAAACGCGGCTGGTCCTGGAACTTGATGACCACCATGTCGCCGGTTTCCAGCATCTGGGCGGTGGCCTGGGCGAAGCGCGACTCGTCGCGGTCCAGCGGCGGCATGGCCAGAAGGCCGGGCAAGCCGGCCAGAAACGCCAGCAGGGCGGCGAACAGGGGACCGCGCCAACCGCGGCTCCACGCATCAAGGCGAGATTCAAGCGTCATGCGCCATGGCATAGCACGATCCTTTCGCGTGGGGCGTTTTCAGGTATTAGAAGGCGATGACCGCCCCCGCCACCAAAGTTCCAGACTATTCGATCGTCGTCCCCGTCTTTGACGAAGGCGGCGCGGCTCCGGCCCTGGCGCGCGAGATCGCGGCCGCCTTCGCGGGGGAGAGCCACGAAATCCTGTTCGTCGACGATGCCAGCCGCGACAATACCCGCGACCTGCTGGTGGCGCTGAAGGCCGAGATCCCGCAGCTCCGGGTGCTGGGCCACCGCAAGAATTCCGGTCAGAGCCGCGCCGTGCGCAGCGGCATTCTGGCGGCCCGCGGGCCGATCATCATCACCCTCGACGGCGACGGCCAGAACGATCCGGCCGATGCGCCGCGTCTGGCCCGCGCCCTGGCGGCGGGCCCTGCGACCCTCGCCCTGGTGGGCGGCGAGCGGGTCAAGCGCCAGGACAGCTCCGCCAAGCGCTTCGCGTCCCGGTTCGGCAATGGCGTCCGCAAGCGCCTGCTGAAGGATACGGCCAATGACACCGGCTGCGGGCTGAAGGCCTTCCGCCGCGAGGCCTTCCTGAGGCTTCCGTATTTCGACCACATCCACCGCTACATCCCGGCCCTGATGCTGCGCGAGGGCTATGAGGTGGCGTTTGAGCCGGTGAACCATCGCCACCGCGAAAGCGGGGTGTCGAAATACACCAATTTCGGCCGGCTCAAGGCCTCGGTCAGTGATCTGCTGGGCGTCATGTGGCTGCAGACCCGGGCCCGCAATCCCCAGGGCGTGGACGAAGTCTAGGCCTTGCCCGGCCCCCAGGGGTTGAAGCGCCTTCTCCGGTCGGGAAAATGGGGTTACCCCTAGAGGATGCGAGCCTCACGGCCGCAAGTTCCTGGGGGGAGAGGCTGTTCATGTTCGCTGCGGTGCCACTGCTGGCCTTGCCAGTGCTGATCTATAATCTGATCGCGCTTACCCTCCCGGGAGCCTTCATGTCGGCCGAGGCGCATGCGCGCACGACCGAGACCCTGTTCACCATCCACATGACCTCGCGGGTCGACTGGGCGATCAGCCTCAGCGACCTGCTGCTGGCCGCCTCCCTGGTCGTGCTGTTCGTCGAACTGCTGAAGTCGACGACCAGCCGCAAGATCGCGATCATCAATCACTCGCTGTCGCTGGTGCTGTTCATCGGCTGCCTGATCGAGTTCCTGCTGGCCCCGGCCTTTGCCACCTCGACCTTTTTCCTGATCACCGTGATGGTGCTGCTCGACGTGCTGGCCGGGTTCATCGTCACCATCGTTGCCGCCCGTCGCGACGTGGATTTCGGCGACAACTGAGGCCGTCATGCGGGTGCCCGGACACTCCGGGCCATCCTGGCGTTGGAGAGGACCATGGCCGCACGCCTGACCCAATGCCTGTGGTTCGACCATGGCGAGGCCCGCAAGGCCGCCGAATTCTATGCCAGTGTTTTCCCAGACAGCCATGTGGGCGCGGTCATGGCGGCCCCTGGCGACTTTTCCGACGGGGCTGAGGGTGTGGAGCTGACGGTGCAGTTCACCGTGCTCGGCTCGGCCTTTCTGGGATTGAACGGCGGACCGCGCTTCACGCCGAATGAAGCGGTGTCCTTCATGGTCGAGACGCAGGATCAGGCGGAGACCGATCGGTACTGGGACGCCCTGGTCGGCAACGGCGGGACGGAAAGCGCCTGTGGCTGGTGCAAGGACCGCTGGGGCTATTCGTGGCAGATCACGCCGCGCCAGCTGACCGAGGCCATGGCGGATCCGGATCCCGCTGTCGCCAGGCGGGTGTTCGAGGTCATGATGACCATGGGCAGGATCGATATTGCGAAGATCGAGGCGGCTCGCCGGGGTGAGGGAACCTAGGTCAGGGCCGTGAAGATCAGGGTGACCACGGCGATGTCGAAAAAGCGGATGGCGGCGGTCAGCATGGGAGCTCTCGTCGGCGATGACTTCACCAACGGTTAAGCAAGACCGGTGCCAAGCCGGGCGATGGGTCGTGAGACCCTGATGGCCCTGTTCTTTGATCGGGACTGGTACGAGGCCCGCCTGGCCGAACGGGGCCTGGGTCGCGCGGTGCTGGCGGCGATCGCCGACATGGACGAGGCGGCTCTGGACCTGGCCTTCAAGGATCAGCGAGAGCTTTCCTACAAGGAACTCTCTGCTTTTGCTGAACTTTTGGGCGTAACCATGGCGGAGGCCGCCGTCCGGGCCGGTGTGCGCCTGCCGCCGGAACCTGCCGATGCGCGTGATCTGAGGATTGCCCGACTCGAGGCCCGGGTCGCCGCTCTGTAGGCGCGTCTGGCGCGCCTCGACCCCTAGATCTGGGTCTTCTTCAGGAGTCCCGTCGCCGGACGCCGGTCGGCCTCGCCGGAATATTCCGTCCCGAGATAGGTCGATCGCGCCGAGTCGAGCACTTCCTGCCCACCGCGCAGGCCGCGCTTCTGCCCGCTCTGACCCATCAGATGGGCGGCAAAGGTGGCAAAACCACTCTTGCGGGGCGGCGGCATCGGATGCTCCTCGCGCACGAAGACCACGTCCTCCGGCTCGGCGTCTTGGGCAGAGTCCTGATTCGGGTTCTGCCGCACGGTCAGGGCGCGACGTGAGGGGCTCGAACGCCGGATGGGGTCGATAGGGCCGTTCATGGTGAACACCCTAGAGCCCCTACCGTTAAGAACGGCTGTTCCGGCGTGGTTGCCAGCAGCTTAAGGCTTGGTGGCGAGCTTCTCGATCTGCTGCTGCATCACTTCCAGCTGGCGCTTCAGATCGGCCAGGGAATCTTCGCTCGGTTGCGGGGCGGCCGGCGGCGGCGCTGAAGGCGTTTCCGCGGCTCCTGCTGCGGCCGCGTCTTCGGGGCGGGCATAGGCAAAGGGCGAGAACATCTTCATCGCCCGGTCGAACAGGGCCATGTTCTGGCGGATCTGTTCCTCATAAACGCCGACGCCCGCCGGCAGTTTGGCGGCGGTCAGGCCGGGGGTGATGCCCGCGAACTGGGTGCGCATCCGCTCCTGCTGTTTGGTGAAGCTCTCCAGCGACATTTCCAGATAGCTGGGCAGGAAGGCCTGCATGGAATTGCCATAGAAGCCGATCAGCTGACGGAGGAACTGGATCGGCAAAAGGTTCTGGCCACCGCCGCGATTCTCTTCTTCGAAGATGATCTGGGTCAGCACCGAGCGGGTGATGTCGTCATTCGACTTGGCGTCATAGACCACGAAGTCGACGCCCTCTTTGACCATGTCCGACAGGTGTTCGAGGGTGACGTAGGAACTGGACGCTGTGTTGTAGAGACGGCGATTGGCGTATTTCTTGATGATCACGCGTTGACCGGCGGCCTTGTCATGGCCGGCAGCCGCTTCGCCTTTTTCAGGGTTCTCGGACATTTCGTTCCCTAGGAGAGCGGTATCGCCCGCTTTTCGCATCGCACTATCGCCAATGCAAAGGCAGGGCGCCAGTGGCAGAGCACTTGGAAGCCGCAACAAGCCGTGAAAATGTGCCCGTGACGAACGCGGTTCGGTGTGCATTGTGCTGCTGCACTGCAAAAGGGCGCAGGCGCCGCATCGCGATGGCGTCACGTCAGATCGTTACGGGAGCCTCGCCATGAGCGACATCGTCATCGTTTCCGCCGCCCGCACCCCGGTCGGCTCTTTCAATGGGGCGCTGTCCAGCCTGCCCGCCTCCGAGCTTGGCAAGATCGCCATCCAGGCCGCTGTCGAGCGTGCCGGCCTGACGCCGGCCGATATCGACGAAGTGATTCTCGGCCAGGTGCTGCAGGCCGGTGCCGGTCAGGGGCCGGCCCGTCAGGCTGCGATCAATGCCGGCATTCCGGTTGGAAGCCCGGCCTGGAGCCTCAACCAGCTCTGCGGTTCAGGCCTGCGCGCCGTGGCCCTGGCGGCCCAGCAGATCGCAACCGGCGACGCGAAGATCGTCGTGGCCGGCGGTCAGGAAAGCATGAGCCAGGCACCCCATGCCCAGCATCTGCGCGGCGGCCAGAAGATGGGCGACCTGAGCTTCGTCGACACCATGATCAAGGACGGTCTGTGGGATGCCTTCCACGGCTATCACATGGGCCAGACCGCCGAGAACATCGCCTCACGCTGGCAGATCACCCGCAGCGACCAGGACAATTTCGCCGTCGCCAGCCAGAACAAGGCCGAGGCCGCCCAGAAGGCCGGCCGCTTCGACGCCGAGATCGTTCCCGTGACGATCAAGGGCCGCAAGGGCGACACCATCGTCGACAAGGACGAATTCATCCGTCACGGCGTGACGATCGACGCGATCTCCGGCCTGCGTCCGGCCTTTACCAAGGATGGCTCGGTCACCGCGGCCAATGCCTCGGGCCTCAATGACGGGGCGGCCGCCCTGGTGCTGATGAGCGCCGACGAGGCCAAGGCCCGCGGCCTGACCCCGCTGGCCCGCATCGCCTCCTGGGCCAATGCCGGCGTCGAGCCCGAGATCATGGGCACCGGCCCGATCCCGGCCAGCCAGAAGGCCCTGGAAAAGGCCGGCTGGACCGTCGCCGACCTCGATCTCGTCGAGTCCAACGAAGCCTTTGCGGCCCAGTCGCTGTGCGTGGTCCAGGAGCTGGGCCTCGACACCGCCAAGGTCAATGTCAATGGCGGTGCCATTGCCATCGGTCACCCGATCGGCGCTTCGGGCGCGCGCATCCTCACCACCCTGCTGCATGAAATGAAGCGCTCGGGTGCCAAAAAGGGTCTGGCGACCCTCTGCATCGGCGGCGGCATGGGCGTGGCCATGTGCGTCGAGGCGATTTGAGTCAGGTTTTTGCCAGATCCCCGCGCCGGACGCTTGCTCCGGCGCGGGGATCACGCGAACCATAAGAAAAATCGGGAGAGACACATGACCAGAGTAGCATTCGTGACCGGCGGCACCCGGGGGATCGGTCGCGCGATCTGCGAGCGTCTCGTGGCCGATGGCATGAAGGTCGCGGCCGGATATTCCGGCAACGAGGAAGCCGCCGCCGCCTGCGCCAAGGATCTCGGCGTCATGGTGGTCAAGGGCAATGTCGGCTCGTTCGACGACTGCGCCGCCGCCGTCAAGAAGGTCGAGGCCGAACTGGGCCCGATCGATGTTCTGATCAACAATGCCGGCATCACCCGTGACGGCATGCTGCACAAGATGTCCTACGAGCAGTGGTCCGAAGTGATCCGGGTCAATATGGACTCGGCCTTCAACATGACCCGGCCCGTCATCGAGGGCATGCGCGAGCGCAACTGGGGCCGGATCATCAATATCAGCTCGATCAACGGCCAGAAGGGCCAGATGGGCCAGACCAACTATTCGGCCGCCAAGGCCGGTCTCATCGGCTTCACCAAGGCCCTGGCGCTCGAGAACGCCAAGAAGGGCGTCACGGTCAATGTGATCTGCCCCGGCTACATCGACACCGAAATGGTCGCCGCAGTGCCGGAAAACGTCCTGGCCCAGATCATTGCCGGCATTCCGGTGGGGCGCCTGGGCAAGGGCGAGGAGATCGCTGACATGGTCTCCTTCCTGGCAGGCGAGCGGGCAGGCTTCGTGACCGGGGCCACCCTGACCCTCAACGGCGGGCAGTACATGGCGGCCTAAAGGTCGTCCGGACTGACATGTTTGCAACGGCCCGGCGCCCAGGCGTCCGGGCCGTTGTTGCGACGGTTGACGAGCCGGGTCGTTTCGTCGTGAAACCTTCAACTTCGGGCGACGGTGGATCCCTGACGGCGAGACCTGTGTCGCGTCCAAGATTCGCCCTAGTCGGCGGGCATAACGGGTTCATGAAGAGTTCGATTGTCGAGATGGACGGCTGGAGGGCCAAGCGGGCCCTCGTGATCGTCGCCATGCTCGCGATCGCCGCGCCCGCTGCCGCGCAGCAAAGCCCCCAATCGTTGCGGGACGCCCTGCTGGGCCATCGCGGCTTTTCCACCTCCCGCCGTCCGCCGCCGCCGCCTGTCGCCCGCTATGTCTCCGAGTCCGGCAATGCCTTCGTGCTGGATCGCGCCGCGCCCCTGCCCCTGCTGAAGTTCGACAACAGCGCCGAGGTCTGGGTGCTGTCGCCCCAGCCGGCCTCGCGCGGCGACGTGCTCTATCGCAACGAGATGGGCGAGCCCATGCTGCGGGCGACCAAGCTCGGCGGCATGATCCTGTTCACGGACGAGAGCCCCAACGGGGCCGCCGCGGCCCTGGCCGGCAAGGCCCCCTCGATCCAGCCTCCGGCGGCCATCTCGCCGATCGCCCTTTATCAGCGCATGGGCCAGGCCAGTCTCCGCGCCAGCCGTGCGGCCCAGCGGCAGATGCCGTTCGAGACCTTGCAGGATGCCCGGCCGGAAACCTCGGTCCTGATCGCAGAGTCCGCGACGATCACGGCCGAGGCCTTCGAGCGACTGGCCCGCAAGGGTGATCGCGCGACCCTGGCCAGTATTACCCGGGTGGTTCTGGCCGAGGGCGACAAGCCCGGTGCCAGCCTGAAGAACGGCGCGCTGGTCGTGACCTATGCGCCCGGCCAGGGCGTGGGCGGGCGGCCGTCCTCGAAGCGCATCGTCAAGGTGGTTCTTCGCTGATCCAGGTCCGCCGGGCCGGACAGCCTGACCTCGTCGTCGGGTTCAGGTGGCCTCTATGCCAAGCGCTTTCAATTCCTTCAGGAAGCGCAACAAACTGGAGTGCGACCGCTTCAGGCTTGAGACCATCTCGGGTCGCGCCAGCGCCTCGCCCGGTACGATGAAGCCCTCGCGGCCGACTTTCTTGGCCACGCCCCGTTTGAGCATTTCGACGACCCTGCGGCGCACGGTCTCGTAGGGCAGGCCCAGAGAATCGGCGACCTGGCGGATGGTGATCGGGCGGCGTTCTTCATCCGGCGGGACGTCATCGATCTCGGCATAGACCCGGCCGCGCAGGTGGGAGACGTTGCCTGCCCAGAGCGTCGTGTAGACCAGAGAATAGATGATATCGACGCCGTGGGCCTCATTGGCGATCTCGACCCAACGCAGAATGTAGTCCGTGGCGCTGCGCACGGCCGCGCGCGCGTCATGGTACTCGTCCGTCATGGTTGTAACCGCCCCGCCCAACTCTTAAGCGAACCTTGTTACAGGGGACCGATTCCTGTCGCCGTGAAAAGGTTTGCACGACGACTGCGACAAATCGTCACGCCCTGTTTCGCCGGCGGAGAGGGCTGTTCGGTTCGCCTTAGCGCAGCACGGGTCGCCAATCCGGCGGAGCCAGCTCGAAGCCCGCGAAGCGGAATCCCGGCGCCACGGTGCAGCCGACCAGGGTCCAGGCCCCCAGGCTGACGGCCGTCTGCCACCAAAGGGTCGGGACGATGACCTGGGGGCGGCACCCCGAACGGAGATCCGGCCCGAGCCTGTGGGCCGTGGCGCCGACGCCGTCCGGCGGCGACAGGGTCAGGGCCAGCGGCGCGCCGGCGTGATAGTGCCAGACCTCGACCGCATCGACGCGATGCCAGGCCGACATCTGCTCGGCTTCGAGAAGATAGTAGATCGCCGTCGAGGCCGGCCGTGCCCCATCCACCGAGGCGTCTTCAAAGGTCTGACGATACCAGCCGCCCTCGGGGTGAGGTTGCAGCTCGAGCAGGCGGATGATTTCCCGGGCCCCCAGATCGCCGGAAATGCCGAGGGGAGGGTTGGTGTGGGTCATCCCTTGAAGCCGTCCTTGGCGGCACGGATCGCAGCAAAGGCTTCGGCCGGTGCCAGGTCTGGACGCAGCAAGGGCGCTCGCAGGAAGGGATTGGTCGCCTTCTCGAGACCGATGGCGGTCGGGACGGTGGGTTCGCCCCGTTCCCGGGCCGCGAAGATCTGCTCGGCACGGGCCCTGAGGCCGGGATCATCGTCGACCGACAGGGCAAAGCGCGCATTCGAGGCCGTATACTCGTGGGCGCAATAGACGGTGGTGGCGTCGGGCAGGGCCGTCAGCCGTGCCAGCGAGGTCCACATCTGTTCGGCCGTGCCTTCGAAAAGCCGTCCGCAGCCCAGGGCAAACAGGGTGTCGCCGACAAAGGCGATAGCGTCCGCGGCATCATGATAGGCGACATGGCCCAGGGTATGGCCGCCGGTGTCGATCACCGTGAAGCGGGTCTCGCCCAGGTCGACGACATCGCCATCGCCCACCGTGCGATCCAGGGGCGCGATGCGGGTGACCTCGGCCGGGCCCACGATGGTGGCACCGGTCGCCGCCTTGATCGCCGCATTGCCGCCCGCATGGTCGGGATGCCAGTGGGTGTTGAGCACCAGGTCCAGGCTCCAGCCCAGGCGGGACAGTTCGGCGAGGATGGCGTCGGCGTCCGGGGTGTCGATGACGGCGGCCTTGCCGGTGGCGTCGTCGCGCACGAGGAAGCCGTAGTTGTCTGACAGGCAGGCGAACTGGTGGACGGTCAGCGTCATGGACAGCCTTGTACTGGCGTGAGGCGGTGACGTGAGGCTCGCCACCACCTACATAGATGGACTGGCCGCCCCGGAGACTCAATGCGTCGCGACGTGCTCGATCTCAGAGCCTTCTACGCCACCCCGCTGGGGCGCGCTGCGCGTGTCATGCTGTCGCGCAAGGTCGCTGAGGCCTGGGGCGATGCGCGCGGGCTCGATGTCCTGGGTTTGGGCTATGCCACCCCCTTTCTGGATGCGGCCCGCCCGAGCGCCCGGCGCGTTGTCGCCGCCATGCCGGCCACCCAGGGGGTCGAGGTCTGGCCTTCCGGCGGTCGCAACCAGGCCTGCCTGGTCGAGGAAACCGCTCTGCCCCTGCCCAATGCCATGTTCGATCGGGTCCTGGCGGTGCATGCCCTGGAAGAAGCCGAGGATCCGGCGGCGGTTCTGGCCGAGATCGGCCGGGTCATGGCCCCGACCGGGCGCCTGATCGTGGCGGTGGCGTCGCGCGACGGGTTCTGGGCCGGTGCCGAGAGCACCCCCTTTGGCCACGGCCGCCCCTTCAGCCGCAGCCAGCTGGAGCGGCTGATTCGTGACGCCGACCTGGAACCCGCCGGCTGGACCCGCGCGCTCTATGCGCCCCCCATCGCCATGACCGCCGGATGGGCCGAGGGCTTCGAGCAGGTCGGGGCCCGTCTGTGGCCCCGGTTCGCCGGCCTGATCCTGATGGAAGCGGTCAAACAGACCTTTGCCGTCAAGCCCCGCGGACACCGCGCCCGGGTTCGCGTCTTCTCGCCGGGCGTCCTGTCGCCGAGCCCGGCAGGGCCGGCATCGGCCCGCAAGGTGCCTGTTCGGAAGGCACCGGCGACCCTTCTGGACGGATCGCCCTTGGAGGCGCCGCGTTCGGAGCCTAGCTTAGGTTCGTAATCACTGTTCGCTGCGGGAGCCGCGCCATGAAAATGATCGTCGCCATCATCAAGCCGAGCCGCCTCGACGCCGTTCTGGAGGCTGTCACCGAGGCCGGTGCATCGGGTCTGACGGTGACCGAGGTGCGCGGCTACGGCCGGCAAAAGGGCAAGACCGAGGTCTATCGCGGCGCTGAGTACGAGGTGAAGCTGCTGCCCAAGGTCAAGCTCGAGATCGCTGTACCGACCGACGTGGTCGAGCCGGTGGTCGAGGCGCTGCAACGGACGGCCAATACCGGCAAGATCGGTGACGGCAAGGTGTTCGTCATGGATCTCGAACAGGCGCTGCGCATCCGCACCGGCGAACGCGATGCGGCAGCGATCGCCGGCTAGCCGCGTGGCCGGGATCGTGCGTGGCGGGGGCTTGAGGGCGGAGCCTTAGGTCCGCCTGCGCGTTGACGAGACTCACCCGGATAGGAGCGTCATGGGCGAGCGGGCGTCGGCCTTCCAGTCAGGTTACAACTGCTGGCGCATTGCGCCGGCCGATCGTCTGTCCCTCCTGGTCGACAATGACGAAACCTTTGACGCGCTGAAGCCCCTGCTGCTGGCGGCCCGGCGCTCGATCTGGATTCTGGCCTGGGTGTTCGATCCGTTGACGCGGCTGGATCCCGACCGGGTTCGACGCAGCGGTGATCCGGAGCAGGCCGATCGCATCGGCCTGATCCTGCGCCGGCAGGCGGCGCTCAATCCGGCCCTGGATGTGCGGATCCTGACCTGGGCCATGCCGTTCCCGATCGCCGCCGCCCAGCTGTTCGGGCCGCAGCGCGGCCTGGCCTTCTTCGCCGGTTCACGCGTCAAGTACCGGCTCGACAGTACCCTGCCGGCCTCGGCCTGCCATCACCAGAAGGTCGTCGTCATCGATGGGGCCACCGCCCTGGTGAGCGGCGGCGACATCGGGGTGGATCGCTGGGACACCTGCGAGCATCGCGACAATGACCCCCGCCGCAGACTGCCGACCGGGCGACGCTATCCGGCCCGGCACGAGGTGGCGATGCTGGTCGACGGTCAGGCCGCCCAGGGCCTCGGCGACCTGTTCATCGACCGCTGGCACAAGGCCACAGGCGAGGCGCTCAGCCTGCCCGAGCGCCCGGCGGAGGCTCCCTGGCCGCCGGGCCTAGTGCCGGATCTGTGCCAGGTCCCGGTGGCGGTCAGCCGGACCGAGGCGGCCTGGAAAGGCCGGCCGGAAATCTCGGAAAGCCTGCTCCTGCACCTTTCCGGCATCCGCTCGGCCCGGCGTTTGATCTATCTGGAAAACCAGTACCTGACCTCGCCGATCATCGTGGACGCCCTCGCCGAGCGCCTCGCCGAGCCCGATGGCCCGGAGGTGGTCATCGTGGGGCCGGCGCGCAGTCCCAGCTATTTTGACCGGATCACCATGGACAGCGCCCGGTCTGTGGCGATCAATCGTCTGCGATCGGTCGATATCCACAATCGCTTTTCAGCCTTCAGTGCCCACACCCCCGGAGGGCACCCGATCATTGTCCATTCGAAGGTGGCGATCCTAGACGACACGATGCTGCGGGTCGGGTCGGCCAATCTCAACAACCGTTCGATCGCTCTCGACACCGAGTGCGACCTGGCCTTCGAGGGGCGCGAGGCCGGACAGCGGGCGGTGATCTCGGCCTTTCTGGCCCGGCTGATCGGTCATTTCCTGGGCCGGTCGTCGAGCGAAGTCCTGGCGGCGCTTGCGGCCGAGGGGGGGCTGGCGGCAGCCATCAAAGCTCTTGATGTCCGGGCGGATCAGCCGCGTCGGCTTCAACCTGTGCCGGTCCGCCGGCTGACCGGCCTGCAGCAGTTCATCGCCGACTGGAATCTGGGCGACGCCCTTTCGCCCCGTGACGCCTGGCGGCCCTGGGGGCGTCGCGAACGGCTCAGGCGGGACCGGGTTCGCCTGAACCAGCCCCCGCCGCATCGGCCGGACCATCTGCGGCCGTGATCTTCAGGTCGACCACCAGGGGCAGGTGATCGGAGGCCAGGCGCGCCCTGGCGTCATAGGGCGACCGGACCGCGACAGTCTCCAGACCCTTGGTCAGGAAGACATGATCGATGCGCATGAACGGAAAGCGGGACGGAAAGGTCGCCGTGGCGGGCCGCGGCCAGGCGCTGTCCGGTGTCTGGGCGTCGCGCAGGGCAGCGCGCAGCATCCGGTAGGTAGCCGAATAGGGCGTGGCATTGAAGTCGCCCAGCAGCACCCCCGGTGCCGTCCAGGCGTCCGAGGCCATCCACGCCTCCCCCAGCAGGGCGGCGGCCTGGCGCTTCTGTTCCTGCGGGATCAGGCCCAGATGGGTGTTGATGATCTGGACGGGGATGTCACCGACCATGACCTCGACCCACAGGGCCCCGCGAGGTTCCAGGCCCGGCACCCGGCGATAGAGCGGCAGGCCCGCCGCCTTGATCCGGCGCTCGGGCAGGGCGGTCAGTATGGCATCGCCGTACAGCTCTTCCTCCACGGCCATGGCCGGGTGGAAATGGACCTTCATTCTCAGCAGTTCAGCGAGGCGATGGGCCTGATCGATGGTGCCTGTCCGCCGGCGCAGCACGTCCAGTTCCTGCAGGGCCACGACATCGGGCGTCTCCGCGGCGATGACCTCGGCCACGCGCTCGACATCGAGGGCGCGGTCGACGCCCACACAGCGGTGGACGTTGTAGGTCATGAGGCGAAGCGTCATCCGTCGAAGAGATCGCCCGAAACCGCCTTTGGTTCCCGTTCGGTCGCTTGGCCTGCCTCGGACCCGACCCGGCTCAGCATGAACAGGCAGGTCTCGGCCCGCCAGTTCTCGAGGGGACTGGCCGGATCGATCGGCCGGGCCGGACCCCGGCCAGTAAAGGCGGCGCTGGCGTCGACCCGTACCTGCAGGTCGTCGGTCAGGGCCAGGAAGTCGACCAGGGTGCAGAGGTGGATATTGGGCGTCGACCACCAGGGCATGGGCAGGGCCTTGGTCTCGGGCATCCGGCCGCGGCTCAGCAGCGACCAGCGCACCCGCCAGTGGCCGAAATTGGGGAAGGAGACGATGGCCCGGTCGGCGATGCGCAGCAGCTCGGCCAGGACGTGGCGGGGCTGGCGGGTGGCCTGCAGGGTCTGGGACAGGATCGCATAGTCGAAGGTCTTGTCCGGGAAGTGGTCGAGGTCCTGGTCGGCATCGCCCTGCACGACGGACAGGCCTCGGGCCATGCAGGCGGCCACGCCCCCGGCGCTGATTTCCAGCCCGCGACCGTCGACCTGCTTTTCCTGGGCCAGCAGATCCAGCAGGGCTCCCTCGCCGCAGCCGACATCAAGCACCCGCGATCCGGGGCGGACGAGACGCAGGATCTCGCGGAAGTCTTCGCGCACCACGCTCATGCCAGCCCCCGCTCGCGCTCGACCGAGCCCAGGAAGCCGGTCAGGGCCGCGTCCATCACCGGCTCGTCCAGCAGGAAGGCGTCATGACCCTTGTCGCTCTCGATCTCGACAAAGGCCACCCGGCAGCCGGCGGCCGTCAGGGCGCGGACGATGTGGCGGTTCTCGGTGGTCGGATAGAGCCAGTCACTGGTGAAGCTGAGCACGCAGAACCGCATGTGCCGGGCCCGGGTGAAGGCGCTGGCCAGCACCCCGCCATGGCTGGCGGCGATGTCGAAATAGTCCATGGCCCGGGTGATGTAGAGATAGCTGTTGGCGTCGAAGCGGTCGACGAAGCTGGCTCCCTGGTGGCGCAGATAGCTCTCGACCTGGAAGTCGGCGTCAAAGCCCCAGGACAGGCCGTCGCGCTGCAGCTCGCGGCCGAACTTCCGCTGCAGGGCCGGCTCGGACAGATAGGTGATGTGGGCGGCCATCCGGGCCACGGCCAGGCCCTTTTCCGGTCGCGTGCCGTGGTCGGCATAGGCCCCGCCGCGCCAGTCGGGATCGGCCATGATCGCCTGGCGGCCGACCTCGTGGAAGGCGATGTTCTGGGCCGAGTGCCGCGATGCGGAGGCGATGATCACGGCGCTGGCCAGCCGCTCGGGATAGTCGACGGCCCATTGCTGGACCTGCATGCCGCCCATCGAGCCGCCGACCACGGCAAACAGGGTCTCGACCCCGAGGGCCGAGACCAGCATCGCCTGGGCGCGGACCATGTCGGCGATGGTGATGACCGGGAAGGACAGGGCCCAGGGCTTGCCGGTGGCCGGATTGATCGAGGCCGGGCCGGTCGAGCCCATGCAGCCGCCGATGACATTGCTGCAGATGATGAAGTGCCGCTCGGGGTCCAGCGGCTTGCCGGGACCCACCAGACGCAGCCACCAGCCGGGCTTACCCGTCGTGGGATGCGGCGAGGCCACGTGCTGGTCGCCGGTCAGGGCGTGGCAGACCAGGACGGCGTTGGAGCGATCGGCATTGAGCCGGCCATAGGTCTGGTAGGCGACCTCCAGACCTTCGATGACGCCCCCCGAATCAAGGCGCAGGGGCTCGCTGGTCGGGAACCGCCAGGTTCCGCCATCGGTGTGCGCGGACGGGGCCAAATCCAGGTCAGCCATGACCGCCTTGGACCGCTTGGCGAAGAAGGTGTCAACCGCCCGCTTCCGGCGGGCCCCGGCTGAGGCTATGGAGGGCGCATGGACCGTCTGATCCTCATGCGCCACGGCCAGGCCGAACGGCAGGCCGCGACCGGCGGCGACTTCGAGCGTGGCTTGACCCCGAAAGGGCGCGAGGACGCGACCCTGATCGGCCAGCTGCTGGCCCGCCAGGGGGCGAGCCCCGATCTGGTGCTGGTTTCCAGCGCCCGGCGGACCCGCGAAACCTTCGCCGCCGTCTCGGCCGCCTTTCCCCAGGTCCGGGTCGAGTTCCGCCGCGACCTCTATCACGCCGAGCCCGATGAGGTCATGGCCGCCCTGGAGGACGAGGGCGATTCGGCCGGGGTGGTGATGGTCATCGGCCACAATCCGGGCCTGCATGAACTGGCCCTGCGTCTCGTGCTCCAGGGCGGGGCCGAACCGGTCGCTCTGAACCGGATCCGCGGCCGCTTTCCCACTGCCACGACGGCGGTCTTCGCGTTCGGCTCCGGTGGCCCGCCGGTGCTGGAACATCTCTTCTACGTGGCCGAACATGGCGGAACAGGCGGCGAATGACCCTGATCTACAAGATCCTCTCCCGCGCCGAGTGGGAGGCCGCCAAGGCTGCCGGCGCGTTTCAGGGCTCAGCGGTGGATCACGCCGACGGCTTCATCCACCTGTCGGGGGCCGATCAGGCCCAGGAGACGGCGGCCCGGTATTTTGTCGGCCAGACCGATCTCGTCCTGCTCGGCGTCGAGGCCGAGGCCCTGGGCGAGGCCCTGAAATGGGAGGCCTCGCGCGGCGGGGCGCTGTTTCCGCATCTCTTCCGTCCCCTGCTCGTCGGTGAGGTCATCAGCGAGCGCGCCCTGGCGCTCGACGCAGCAGGCGTGCCCCAGCTGGGCGATCTGTCCGCATGAGCCTGCATGATCTTGCCGTCCGGGCCTTGCACGCCTTCGATCCGGAAGACGCCCATGGCCTGGCCATCCGGGGCCTGAAGGCCGGCCTTGGTCCGCGCGACAGCGGGCCCGCCGATCCCAGCCTGTCGATCACCCTGGCCGGCATGACCCTGTCCAGCTGCGTGGGCCTGGCGGCCGGTTTTGACAAGAACGCCGAGGTTCCCGACGCCATGCTGGCCGCCGGCTTCGGCTTCGTCGAGGCCGGGACAGTCACGCCCCTGGCCCAGGCCGGCAATCCGCGCCCGCGCCTGTTTCGCCTGACGGAGGACCAGGCGGTGATCAACCGCATGGGCTTCAACAATGAGGGCCTCGAGGCCTTTGCCGGCCGCCTGGCGCGACGCCAGGGCCGTCGGGGCTTTGTCGGGGCCAATATCGGGGCCAACAAGGACGCGACCGACCGGATCCAGGACTATGTCACCGGCCTGACCCGGCTGTGGGGCCTGTCCGACTATTTCACCGCCAATATCTCCTCGCCCAATACGCCGGGCCTGCGGGCCCTGCAGACCAAGGCCGCTCTCGAAGAGCTGCTGGGGCGGCTGGCCGAAACCCGCCTGTCCCTGAAAACCGGTTCCGGCCGCGACTATCCGATCTTCCTGAAGGTCGCCCCCGATCTCGAGGACGGCGAGGTCGAGGCCATTGTCGAGACGGTCGTGGCCAGCGGCCTGGACGGGATCATCGTCAGCAACACCACCATCGCCCGGCCTGACAGCCTGAGGTCGGCGGACAGGGGCGAGACCGGCGGTCTGTCGGGTGCGCCGCTGCTGGAGCCCTCCACCGCGGTTCTGAAACGCTTCCATGTCGCCGCCGCAGGTCGAACCGCCCTGATCGGGGCCGGCGGCATTGCTGACGGGGCCGGAGCCTATGCCAAGATCCGGGCCGGGGCCCGGGCGGTGCAGCTCTATTCGGCCCTGGTCTATGGCGGGCCGGGCCTGGTGGTTCGCATCAAGCACGACCTGGCCGCCCGCCTGCGCGCCGACGGCTTTGCCTCTGTCGAGGATGCGGTCGGCGCCGGATGACGACCGACAGGGGACTGCAGCTGCTCCGACAGTTCGGCCCGGTCGTGGCCCTGGTCGCCCTGTTCATCTGGGCGGTGGCCAGTGGTCTGGCGGGGCATATCTCGCTGGAAGATCTCCGGGCCCAGGCCCAGGGCCTGCAGGCCCTCGTCCGCGAACATCCGGTCCTCAGCGTCGCGAGCTATGTCACCCTCTATGTGGCGACCGTGTCGATCTCCCTGCCCGGGGCCCTGATCCTGTCTCTGACCGGCGGCTTCCTGTTCGGACCCATACTGGGCGGGGCGGCCGCCGTCACCGGGGCCACCGGCGGGTCAACCGTGGTGTTCCTGGTCTCCCGCACGGCCTTTGCCGACTTCCTGCGGCGCTGGAAGAACCCCCTGCTGCTGAAGATCGAGGACGGATTTCGCGACAACGCCTTTTCCTACCTGCTGACCCTGCGCCTGATCCCGGCCTTTCCGCTGCTGCTGGTCAATGTCGCGGCGGGTCTGATGGGAGTGCCGTTGCGGACCTTTCTCGCCGCCTCCTTCCTCGGCATGGTGCCCAGTTCCTTCGTCTATGCCGGGATCGGTGCGGGTCTGGGCCATGTCTTCGCCCAGGGTCATCCCGTTTCGCTGGAAACCCTGCTGTCGCCGAGGATCTATCTGCCGATAATCGCCATGGGGGTGCTGGCCTTTCTGCCGCCGCTGTGGCGCCATTGGCGACGCGGGCGCGTTGCCCCCGCGCCCGACGTGAAGTAACTCAGATTCATGACCGAGACGGTCTCGCCGACGGAAATCCCGACCCCGCCCGCCGCGCGACGCTTCCCGTGGCCGCGCGGCCTGTCGGCGCGCCTGCTGCTGTTCACCGCCTTTGTCGTCACCGTCGCCGGCCTGATGATCCTGCCGCCCACCCTGGCGGCCTATGAGGAGCAGTGGCTGCTGGATCGGGTGCGGGCCGGGGAACTGGCCTCGACCATCGCCGAGAACGATCCCGATCTGCGGGTCAGCGACTCGGTCGCCGGCCAGCTGTTCGACCAGGCGGGGGCCGTCACGGTGGCCGTCCAGGTCGACGGGGCCCGCCGGCTGGTCCTGCCGCCCAAGGTCCCGATGCAGACGCCCTATCTGGTCGACCTGCGGCGTCAGAACCCCGGCTCCTGGCTGGCCGCCCCGTTCTTCACCCTGACCAGCCCGCCGGGCAGCATGGTCCGGGTGATGGCCGAGCCGCGCTTCCGCAAGGCCGAGTTCGTCGAGGTGGTCCTGCCCGACGCCCCGCTGAAGGCCCAGCTGATCGCCTATTTCTGGCGGCTGGCGGCGATCACGATCTTCGTCGCCGGCCTGGCGGGCTTTTTCGTCTACCTGTTCCTGAACATCTTCCTGGTGCGGCCCATGCAGCGCATCACCCGCGCCATGGAGCAGTTCCGCGCCGACCCGGCCGATCCCGAGGCCCGCATCGTCGTCTCCAAGCGCCGCGACGAGATCGGCCGCGCCGAGCTCGAGCTCGACCGCATGCAGACCGACCTGCTGACCGCCCTGGCCTCCAAGGCCCGGCTGGCGGCCCTCGGCGAGGCGGTGGCCAAGATCAATCACGACCTGCGCAACATGCTGACCAGTGCCCAGATGGCGTCGGACCGCCTGGCCGCCCTGGGCGATCCCAAGGTGGCCCAGGCCCTGCCGCGCCTGGAACGGGCGCTTGACCGGGCCATCACCCTGGCCACCGACGTCATGACCTATGGCAAGTCCAAGGAGCCTGCGCCGGTCGTCCGGCCCACGCCCCTGCGCGCCGCGCTCGACAGCGCTGCTGAGGATTCCGGCCTCGCCCCGGGCGGCGTGGCCCTGGAAACCGTGATCGACCCGCGCGAACAGGTCCTGGCCGATCCGGACCAGCTGCACCGCATCCTGACCAATCTGTTGCGCAATGCCCGCGAAGCCATCGAGGGCGCGCCCGATCGTGGCCGCAAGGGACGGGTCTTTGTCGAACTGCATCGCGGCGACGGGATCAGCATCCTGCGCCTCTCCGACGACGGCCCCGGCGTGCCGCAACGGGCCCAGGCCAACCTGTTCCAGCCCTTCGTCGGCTCTGTGCGGCGCGGCGGCACCGGCCTCGGCCTGGCCATCGCCCGCGAGCTGGCCCAGGGCCATGGTGGTGACCTCGTGCTGGTCGAGACGGGGCCGGGGGGCTCGGTGTTCGATCTCAGCCTGGCGGGGGTTCCGGAGCCGGTGGCGGAGGCTGCGGCGGTGGTCGCGGTGCCGGGTGATGGGGCGGCGGGGTAGGGGCGGCTGACCCCGTTGTTGGCGCAGAGAGCGGACGTCGCTGCTCTGTGCATGCAAGCTGCATACAGCTCCGCGACACGTTCTATGGAAATCCCATTTCGCTGCTCCACAGCGAGCGGGTGGTCAGTTGGCTCCAGTTCGATGTAGGGCCGCTGCTCGCCGTCCCGAAGATGCACCCTCGTCTTCAGGTTCTCGGTGTCGGGATATGTCGGTAGCGCTGCTGATAGCCAGCCGAAGAAGGGGCCGTGCGACGCTCTGTCACGAGCGTCAAAGAGGGCATCAAATTCCTCAAAGGCCTCGCGACTTAGTGAAGTCCATACGCCCCAGACGAAGGGTTCCTCCGCTCCGTCTACGGGCAGTTCGATGCAACCCCGAACGAAGAAATGATCCCCGTCGATGACGCACATGTCAGTAGATAGCTGGCAACGCGTTTCGCGCTCGGCCTCCGGGATGCCGTAGTAGTAAAGGGGGGCCTCAGCCCCGAAGCCCGGCATACCCTCATGCCACTCATCACAGCTTGTGCACTTGAAGCGGAACAAACCGGTCATCTTGGCTCTGAAGGGCTAAATACCTCGCGGGCGCTTCACGCTACCTGAGGTCGTGAGCGTCGCCTATGGGGCTGGCGCAGAGGTTCGCTCTTACTTCGATAAGCGGACGCCCCGGCGTCCCGCTCATCCTTAAATCTCTTGGAGGCTGCAGCGTGCCGGTCTGACCAGGTTGGTCAAGGACGACGCTCTCGCGTCGCCGCGAGGCGGCGGCCCCGCAGGGGCCGTCCTTGAGCAACCTGGTCAGACCGGCGATCGTCTCGCCGTGAGATTTAAGGATGACGCCCTTCGGCGCGAAGGCGGGCGGGGCGCCCAGATCGAACCCTTCTCCCAGAGGGAGAAGGAGGGGCCCGCGCCGCAGGCGTGGGAGGATGAGGGGTTTGCGAAGCCCTTCCGGACAGGGCAGGGCCTTCGGGCGACGGGACGGCTACCGTTGTAACCCCTCACCCTCCCACGCAAGCGTGGGTCCCTCCCTCTCCCACTGGGAGAGGGCTGGGCGTAGGGGGATAAATCGCGCTCAATCCCCGTTTCTTCCGGAACAAACCCCAGTCCAATCAACGGTTTGTAAAAAAATTGATCGCGCCAATCAGACGCATCGAAACCGCCTGCATAATTATTCTTACCTGACAGCACGGGAAGGGCGCACGTACGGCGACCGTTGCGGCTGTCAGGGGTGATCGCGCGGGGGCGAGGGCGGGGGACGTAAACCTGCCCATCGGGGGTCAGCCAAGGCCTCCGCCCGTCCGAAGGTTCGCTCCGGGTCCCTCCGGAATCGGCGTGGCTGCAGCCCAAGGCTCAAGTCCGTCGCGAGGAGGACAAGGCCCGGGTGGGGTGAAGGGTTGAACCAGACCCGCGCGCCCCGGCCAGAGGGATAACGGTCACGCGGAGCGTTCGTCTTCGTCGAAACGGTACTTATTCAAACCCTCATCCGGGCGAGGCCCGGACGCTCCGCAGCCCTTCCCACTCCTTCAGCGGCCCGCCGCGTGAAGCGGCGGAGCCGTGTCGGTCGTCTCTACAGCCCCTTGGCCACGCCTTCGCGACGGGGATCGGCACCGCCCTCCAGGACCCCGCCGGGACGGACGATCAGGCCATGCAGACCGGAGGTCTCGTTCTGGCCGATCTTGACCGTCACGCCGCGGGCATTGAGGGCGGCGACCATCTCGGGACCGAACAGGTTGGCCTCGCCGGAGAAGTTTTCGCCGCGCGACACCAGGTTGGGCAGGTTGATCGCGTCCTGCATGGAGAGGCCCCAATAGAAGACCCCGACCATGGCCTTCAGATTGTAGGACAGGATGGCATTGCCGCCGGGCGAGCCCACGGCCGCCAGGAACTTGCCCTTGTCGTCCAGCACGATCAGCGGCGACATGGACGAGCGCGGACGCTTGCCGGCCGCCACCGCATTGGCCGCCGGCGCACCGTCCCGGTCGGTCGGCGAGAAGCTGAAGTCGGTCATCTGGTTGTTGAGGAAGAAGCCGCCGACCATCCGGCCCGAGCCGAAGATGCTTTCGACCGTGGTGGTCATGGAGACCACATTGCCGGCCGGATCCATGATCACGAAATGGGTGGTGCCGGCGGGTTCCCGGGTGGCGTCGGGGCCGACGACGGGCGCGCCCTTCGGCAGGCCGAACTTCGGCGCGGGGCCGGCCACGTCCCTGATCAGCTTGGCGCGCTCGGCGACATAGGCCGGGTCCAGCAGGCCCTCGACCGGCACTGTGACGAAGGCCGGATCGGCCACATAGCGGTCGCGGTCGGCGTACATGACCCGTTCAGCCTCGGCCAGCAGGGCCCAGGCGGCCGGATCCTTGGGGCCGCGCGTGCCGATATCGGTATGTTCCAGCATCATCAGGGCCTGGATCACGGCCAGGCCGCTCGACGAGGGATTGGGCACGCAGACCGTATAGACCTTCCAGGGGCGGCACAGGGCCGCCGCCGAGCGGGGGCGATAGGTCTTGAGATCGCTGAGGGTGATGCTGCCCGGCAGGGTGCCGGCCTGGACCTTGTCGACGATGGCCTGGGCGATCGGTCCTTCATAGAGGGCGCTGGGACCCTCGGCCGCCAGCCGCCGGACCGTGGCCGCATAGGCCGGGTTCTTCAGCAGGTCGCCGGCCTGGTAACGCTGGCCGTCGGGCTTGGTGAAATAGGCGGTCACGTCCGGCGTGGCGTTCTGGGGCACCCGGCTGCTGTTGACCATGCCGGCCAGGCGGGGGCTGACCACAAAGCCGTCGGTCGCCAGTCGCTCGGCCTCCTTGAACAGGGTGCTCCACTTGGCCACGCCATGGTCCTTCTGGGCCTGGGCCAGCATGGCCACGGCACCCGGGACCCCGGTGGCCCGGCCGGAGACCACGGCGACCTGGAAGGGCAGGGGCTTGCCTTCCGGGCCCAGGAACATGTCGGGGGCCGCGCCGCTGGGGGCCGTCTCGCGTCCGTCATAGGCGGTGACCTTGCCGGTCCGCGCCTCGAAATAGGTCATGAAGGCGCCGCCGCCGATCCCCGAGCTCTGCGGCTCGACCAGGCTCAGCACGGCCTGGACCGCTACGGCGGCATCCACGGCACTGCCGCCCTCGCGCAGCACCTTCAGGCCCGCCTCGACCGCCAGGGGATTGGCGGCGGCGACAAAGCCGCGCGGCGCGGTCTGAGACCCTGCAGCGGCCGCTGCGGTGGGCTTGGCCCGGGTCGTGACCTGGGCATCGGCCAGGCCGGTACAGGCGGACAGGGTGAGCAGGGAGATCAGGAGGAGGCGACGCATAGGATCGGGTTCCAACCAGGAAACGGCGGCGGTCAGGCCGCGACGGCGAAGTGTCCATGGACATCAAACCCATGGCGCTGTCACGTCCGTATGACGCTTTAGGGGGCCGAAACCGCCAGCCCGCTTCGCGCCGGGCGACGGGTGCCTGCCGGTCGAGCGCGGGTCGCTGAAATCTTTTCGCGATTACCCGCAGACCGGGCTTGCGTCCCCTGAGTGAACGGGCTATCTCCCCCGCCTCGCCGAAAGGCAATGCGCGCCCGTAGCTCAGCTGGATAGAGCATCAGACTACGAATCTGAGGGTCGGACGTTCGAATCGTTCCGGGCGCGCCATATCTCCTGACATCGCAACCTGGTCGTGGCCGAGCTTTTCGCGCCGGCGACAGGGCTTGGCCGTCAGGCTGGGCGTCCCTCAAAGAGGCCTGGCCGGAGAGCTGGAGATCGCCGGGAGCAACCTATCTGGCCAGCTGGACCTCGCGCGGGCTCTGGCCGGTCCAGCGTTTGAAGGCGCGGGAAAAGGCCGCCGGTTCGGAGAAGCCGACGAGGTAGGCGGTCTCGTTGACCGAGGCCTTTGCGCCGGCGAGGTAGCGGAGCGCCATGCGGTGGCGAAGCGCGTCCAGCACCTGCTTGAAGGTGGCGTCCTCGGTTCTGAGCTTGCGGAACAGGGTCTGGCGGCTGAAGCCCAGAGCGCGGGCGACGGTGTCGGAACCGACCTCCCCGGTGTGCAGCAGCGGCAGCAGCATGGCCTCGACCTGGCCGCGGACGGTCTGCTTGTCCTCGAGTTCCTGCAGCAGGTCGTCGGCCCGCCGGGTCAGGACGCCGAAGACGTAACGCGGTTGCTGTGCCACGGGCCAGGTCGCGATGCGCGGGTCGAGCCTCATGGCGTTCCAGTCGCGGGAGAAGGTCACCGGGCACTGGAAAATGCGGTCGTGCTCGGCGCGCCAGGCCGGGGCCGGATGGGTGAACTGCACCTCCAGCACGTGCGGCTCGGGCAGGAAGCGGCGCGGGCCGCAGACCAGCCGGACGAAGGCCCCTTCGGTCAGTTCCGGGAAGGCGTTGGGATCGGCCCGCGTATCGACCATCCACAGCTGGCCGTCGCGCACGGTCAGGGTGAAGCGCGGCCCGTCGCTGAGCCCCTCGGTCTCCAGTGACAGTCGGCCGAAGCGCTGCATCTGGGCGAAGGCGTCACCCATGGTGGCCGAGGCGTTCATGATCAGCCCGACGATCGAGATCTCCGCCAGGTCGACGGCTTCGCCGAAATGCAGGGCCAGGGCCGGGTCCTTGCACAGGTCCTGGGCTGCGCGCATCAGGGCCATATAGGACTCGAAGGGCAGGCGGCTGTCGTGGTCTGCCAGGTCGGCAAGGGTCAGGCCGGCCCGGGCCAGAAGCGTGGCGCGATCAGCGCCCTTCTGGGTAGCGAATGCGATCAGGCCGGCGGCGACTCCTGCGGACGTGGTCAGATTCGGCATCGGCGCGGCCCTTGGTGTTACAAACGATCATGCGGGCGGTCGGTTCGATCATGGCGCCCGCCGCCCGTATCGACAAGTAAGGGGGCCATGACACCCCGGACCCTCCCCGTCTCACCCGTCCTGTTTGCGGTCGCTGTCGCCGCCGCTGTCGCGCTGATGCCTTCGATCGCCCTGGCGGAAAATCTGGAGGCCCGGCCCGGCGATCCGGCCTGGATGCATCTGGGGGCCAATGCCCTGCTGTGGGCCCACATCGCCGGCGGCGCGATCGGCATGATCACCGGGGTCGTCGCCCTGGCCTCGCGCAAGGGCCAGAGCGTCCACCGCAAGGCCGGAACGGTGTTCTTTCTGGCGATGTTCACCGCCTATGCCATCGGCGCAGGTGTCGCGCCGTTCCTTCAGACCGGACAGCGCCCCAATGTCGTGGCCGGCATTATGGCGCTGTACCTTCTGATCAGCGGAACGATGGCGGCCCGACAGCGGGATGTGAAGGCGGGCGCGCCGGAGGTGATCGGGCTGATTGTCGCCCTCGCCATCACCGCCGCCGGCGTGACCTTCATGCAGATGGGCGCGGCCAGCCCGACCGGCACAGTGGACGGCTCGCCGCCGCCGGCCTTCTTCCTGTTTACGGTTGCCGGGGCCTTCGCCGCCGCGGGTGAGTTGCATGTGCTCGTGCGCAAGCAGCTGTCCAGGGTCTCGCGGATTGCGCGTCACCTGTGGCGGATGTGCTTTTCGCTGTTCATTGCCTCGGGGTCGTTCTTCCTCGGCCAGCAGCAGGTGTTTCCCAAGGCCGTGCAGGACTCGGCTCTGCTCTACGTCCTCGCCCTGGCGCCGTTGCCGATCATGCTGTTCTGGCTGGGCAAGGTTCGCTTCGACGACTGGCGGCGGCGGCGGGTGAAAGCGGCGGTCGCGGCTTAGCGGCCTAGCCCCCTGCGGGGGCGAACAGGTCGTCCAGGCTGGAGCGCACGCGATCGAGCAGCGCGTCGCGCGACTCGTCGGTCATGTTGGAGACGATGGACCCGAAGTGGCAGTGGTCGAGGACCCGCAGGCCGCAGACGCCCGCCAGGTGCAAATCGAAGACCGTCATCAGGGCCTTCAGGGCTCCGGTGTCCTTCACCCAGTCTTCGGGTGCGCCCGAGGTGGAAAAGCTGAGCAGGGTCTTGCCGTCCAGCAGGGACTCTGTGCCGCCGAGACCCGGGGCATAGCCAAAGCCCATGCTGAACACCCGGTCGACATAGCCCTTCAGAATGGCCGGCGGCGCATTGAACCAGAACGGATAGACGAAGATGAAGCCGTCGACGTCCGCCACCAGCTCGCGTTCCATGACGATGTCGGCGGCCGGCCGGGCCCCGTTCGCCATCGGCAGTTCCTCGGCCTTCAGACGCGGATCGAAGTCCAGCGCATAGAGATCCCGCACCACCACCTCATGGCCGCCGGCGCGCAGATGGTCCGCGCAGGTTTTGGCCAGGGTCGCGCAGAAACTGCCGGACCTTGGGTGAGCGAGGATGATGGCGTGTTTCATGGCGTTAGGCCGTCTGGCCCTGGACTCAGGCTGCGACCAGGTCGGCCAGACGCACCGGCGCGGCGACCCGGAACCGCCGACACCCCTCGAGGGCGACGAGGCCGTCGGCCTGCAACTGGGTGACCATGCGCGACACAGTCTCGATCGTCAGGCCCAGGTGATCGGCAATGTCCTGCCGGCTCATGGCCAGTTCGTTCCAGGCCGAGCCCTGACGCTTCGCCACATCGGCCAGAAAGCCTGCCACCCGTTCATAGGCGCTCTTGCGGGCCAGCAGCATCATGTGGTCCTGGGCGCGTCCCAGTTCTTGGCCGGTGGCGCGCCAGATCAGCCGCTCGAGGCGTTCGCCCGCCTCGCCATAGTGCTTGAGGGACGAGCGCTTGGTGACCAGGATCTTGCTGTCGCACAGGGCTTCGGCCGAGGCGCGATGGGTCGGGCCCGCTTCCAGGCCGAAGAGGTCGCCGGCATAGTAGAAGCCCGCGATCTGGCGGCGACCGTCTCCCAGCAGGCGCGAGGCCCGGACGGCACCGCGCTGGACCTGGTAGACCATGTCGCTTTCGTCGTCCTGGGCGTAGATTTCCTCACCCGCCGAGAAGCTCATGCTGACGCCGATGGCCGAGAACACTTCGTCGGTCGGGATCATCTGGGCCACCGGCGCGGCGGCCTCTGCGCGGTCTCGCAAGAATGCTGGCATGGACATCGCACGTCTCCCTGAGCAGTGGACTTCAGGGATAGGTGAAGGGCGATCCCTCTCACATTGGGATGTTTACGTAGTTGGGATGAGGCCCTGCACAGGCCGGCAGAACCAGGCGGGAAGCCGGTGCCGGCTCGAGGCTGATCACGACCCGCGCGTCCAGGGCCACGACCCCTTCGGCATCCACCCGAAGGGGATTGATGTCCAGTTCCAGCACCTCGGGGAGTTCAGTGGCTATGGCCGATAGCGACTGGAGCGTGGCAACGATCCCGCCGATGTCGGCTGCGGGCTCGTCGCGATAACCGGCCAGCAGGCGCGAAATCCGCGTCCGGTCCAGCATGGTCCGGGCCGCTGCGCCGTTCAGGGGCGGCAGGCCCAGGGCGTGGTCCCGGATAACCTCGACGGCCTTGCCGCCGGCCCCGACCATTAGGACCGGACCAAAGGTGGGGTCCGGGGCAAGGCCGACGATCACTTCATGGGCCCGGCCCGGCGCCACCATGGTCTGGACGGCAAAGCCGGTGATCACCGCGCCGGGACAGGCCGTCGCCACGCGGGCCGCGATGGCCTCGGCAGCTTCGACGGCCGCCTGGGCATCCGGAAGATTCAGGACCACGCCCCCGACGTCGGACTTGTGTACGATCTGGGGCGAGACGATCTTGACGGCATAGGGCGGTGCCAGACCGGCACAGACGGCGCTGACCTCCGCAGGGGTGGCCGCCAGTCGGGTCGGGACCGTGCTGACGCCAAAGGCGTCCAGCAGGGCCTTGGCCTCGATCTCGTTGAGCAGGCTGCGGCCTTCGGCCCGGGCCGCGGCGATCATGGCCCGGGCCATGGAGGGCCGGTCCTGGCGCGGCTCGGACGCGGCAGGGGGGGCAGACAACCGGGCGGCGGCCTTGTGGGCGGCGATCAGATGGCCAAAGCCCCGGATCGCCGTGTCCGGTGCCCCGAACATCGCAATGCCGGCGGCGCTGAGAATCGGGCCGGCTATGTCCTGGTTGGTGTCCCCCAGCCAGCAGGCGATGACCGGCTTGAGGATCCCGCGCCCTCGCGCGGCCACGACAGCGGCCGCTACGCCCTGGGCGATATCGCGGGGGTCAAGCAGGGCGGTGGGGCAGTTCATCACCAGCACGGCATCGACCCCGTCATCGGCCAGGACCGCATCCAGGGCGGCGCGATAGCGCTCGACCGGCGCGTCGCCGATCAGGTCCACCGGATTGCCATGCGACCATCCTGCGGGCAGGGCGGCACTCAGCTGCTCCAGAGTCTGGGGCGACAGGTCGGCCAGGACACCGGTGCCGGCTGTCATGGCATCGAGCGCCAAAATGCCGGCTCCGCCGCCATTGGTGACGATCGCCAGGCGCTCGCCCTGGAGCTCGGGTCCCCCCCGCAGGACGGCGGCGGCATCGAACAGGTCGGTGAGGCTTTCGACCTGCACGATTCCCGCTCGCTCGAAGGCGCAGGCATGCACGTCATAGGCCCCGGCCAGGGCCCCGGTATGGGAGCGGACGGCCTTACCGCTGGCGGGGTTGCGTCCGGCCTTCAGGGCAATGACCGGCTTGAGGCGTGCCGCGGCCTGGGCGGCGGCCATGAACCGGGCCCCGCGTGTGACGCCCTCGATATAGAGCAGGATGGCATCGGTCCGGGGATCGGCGGCGAACAGGTCGATCAGGTCGGCGAGATCGATATCGGCCATGTCGCCGACCGAGACGATCCCGGAAAAGCCCAGCTGCCGGGTCGTGGCCCAGTCGACCAGGCCACTGATCAGGGCCCCGCTCTGGGAGATCAGGGCCAGGCCCCCGGCCAGGGGCGTGCCGCGGGCGAAGGAGGCGTTGAGGCGGGCATGGGGGGCCAGGAGCCCCAGGCCGTTGGGACCAACGAGGCGCAGGCCATGGGGCCTGGCGGCATCCAGCACCGCCTGGCGCAGGCCATTGGCCTCGGTCAGGCCCGCCGACAGGATCACGGCGACCCGGACACCGGCGGCTCCCAGCTCAGCGATCGCCCCTGGCGCGACGGCGGCGGGCACCACCACAATGGCCAGGTCGGGGGGCTGAGGCAGATCGGCGATCTGCGCCACCCAGGTCGTGCCTGGTACGGAGAGGGGCCGGGGATTGATCAGGAAGACGGTGCCGGCAAATCCACCTGCCAGGATGTTTTCGACCACGACCTCACCGACGGAGCCCTGGCGGTCAGAGCCGCCGATCACCGCGACCGAGGCCGGGGCGAGCAGGGCGGACAGGATGGGGGGTGACATGGCGACCTCAAATGTTCAGCCCGCCAGGGACGGGGATCGTGCCAGAACCAAGCGTTACGGAGGCGTGGGCGCCATCCGTAAAGTCCCCAACGGGCCTTGATCCGGGCCGCCAAAGCGGTTTGTAACCTAGGGTGTGCGGAGGCATGGTCGGGCTCGGTGATCGAGCCTTGCAGACCCAAACGCCTGAAGACGGAAAAGGGTGAACAGCCAATGGCCTCCGGTTCGGGGCTGCAGCAGGACCAGATCAAGAGTTACGGCCTGACGCTGGCGATTTTCGGCCTGGCGGTGGCGGTCCGTTGGCTGGCGGCCCCGTGGCTGGGAAACCATGCGGCCTTTCTGCCCTTCATCGCGCCGGTCGTGGCTGCAGCGGCGTTTGGCTGCGTCGGCGCGGGCCTGGCCGCTACAGGACTCGGTCTGCTGACGGGCCTGGCCTTTTTGGGCAAGACCCCGCAGGCCTCTGACCCGACCCTGGTCCTGGTTCAGGCCCTATTCTTCCTGCTGGCAGCCTTGGGCGTGACCCTGGTGGGCGCGCGGGTGGGGCGGCTGCGGCGCGGAACCGTGTCCAGCCAGGGCCGTGAAGCCCTCCGCGAGCGGCAGGCCGAAGTCGTGGCCAGCGAGCTGAGCCTGCTGATCGATGGGGCCACCGAATACGCCATTTCGATGCTCGACCCGGAGGGGCACGTGCTGATCTGGAATGCGGGCGGTCAGAGACTGATGGGCTGGAGCGAGGCTGAGGTCATCGGTCAGTCCGTCTCGATCTTTTATCCCCAGGACGCCCGTCAGGCCGGCAAGCCGCAGGCCGATCTCGCCCGGGTGCAGGCCGAGGGCAAGGTCGAGGAAGACGGCTGGTTCCTGCGCAAGGACGGTTCGGAGTTCCTGGCGCACGTCTCCCTGACCGCGTTGCATGACCGGGACGGCGTCTTGCGGGGCTTCGGCAAGGTGCTTCGCGACGTCACCGATCAAAGGGCGAGCGAGCGGGCCCTTGACGCCGGAGCCGAGCATCTGAGGTCGATCCTCTCGACAGTCCCCGACGCCATGATCGTCATCGACGACCGTGGCAAGATCCTGTCGTTCAGCGCGGCCGCCGAGCGGTTGTTCGGCTTTCAGGAAGCCGAGATGGTCGGCGAGAACGTGCGCTGCCTGATGCCGTCGCCGGACCAGGAGCGTCACGACGGCTATATCGAGCGCTACCTGTCCACGGGCGAGCGCAAGGTGATCGGCAAGGGACGCATCGTCGTGGGCCGGCGCAAGGACGGCTCCACCTTTCCTATGGAGCTGTGGGTCGGGGAGGCGACGAGCCATGGACCCAGGGTCTTCACCGGCTTTGTCCGCGACCTGACCGAGCGCCAGCGGACCCAGGCCCGGCTTGAGGAACTGCAGGCCGAACTGATCCATATCGCCCGGGTCAGCGGCATGGGAACCATGGCCTCGACCCTGGCCCATGAGCTCAACCAGCCGATCACCGCGGTCGCCAACTATGTCGAGGCCGTCCGCGATCTCCTTCTGGAGCCAGATCCCGACGACCTGCCGATGATCCGTGAGGCCCTGGGCGACGCGGCCGGTGAGGCGATGCGGGCCGGCAATATTGTCCGGCGCCTGCGGGCCTTCGTCGCCCGGGGTGAGGTCGAGAAAACCGTTGAGGATCTTCCGGCCGTGATCCACGAGGCCGCTGCGCTGGGGCTGATGGGGGCCCGGGATCAGGGCCTGGATCCGGTGTTCGCCCTTGACCCTGCCGCGACGCCGGTTCTGATCGACCGGGTTCAGATTCAGCAGGTGGTGATCAATCTGGCCCGCAATGCCGTCGAGGCCATGGCCGGAACCGACCAGCCCCGCCTGTGGCTGAGCACCCAGGATCAGGGTGACGACCTGGTGAGGGTCACGATTGCCGATAACGGCCCGGGAGTCTCGCCGGCCATTGCCAGCCAGCTGTTTACGGCCTTTGTCAGTACCAAGGTCGAGGGCATGGGGCTGGGTCTGTCGATCTGCCGCACGATCGTCGAAGCCAATGGCGGCCGAATCTGGCACGAGCCGCGTCCAGGCGGCGGCTCGCAGTTTCACTTCACCCTGGTCAAGGTCGAGAAGGAGGCCTTTCATGACTCCTAGGCGGATGATCCATATCGTCGATGACGAAGAGGCGATCCGTCGCTCGGCGGGGTTCATGCTGAAGACCTCGGGCTATGCCGTTTCGACCTATGCGTCGGGCGACGCCTTCCTGCAGGGGGCCCGCGATGCCGAGCCCGGCTGTGTTCTGCTCGACGTGCGGATGCCTGGCATGGATGGCCTGGAGGTCCAGAAGGTCATGGCCGAACGCGGTATCGCCATGCCGGTGGTCGTGCTGACCGGCCATGGCGATGTCACCCTGGCCGTGCGGGCCATGAAGGGCGGTGCGGTCGACTTTATCGAGAAGCCGTTCGAAAAGACCGTTTTGCTGAGCGCCATAACAGCCGCCTTTGAGCGTCTGGATGACGCCGATGCCCGGGCGGCTCGGGCCAGCGACGCCGCCATTGCCATCGCCGCCCTGACCGCTCGGGAGCAGGACGTCCTGCGGGGCATGGCCAAGGGTCTTCCCAACAAGACCATCGCCTTTGACCTCGATATCTCGCCCCGCACGGTCGAGGTCCACAGGGCCAATCTGATGGCCAAGTTGCAGGTCAAGACCCTGTCCGAAGCGCTGCGGATCGCCTTCGCCGCCGGACTGAAGGAAGAAGCCTAAGGACCTCTACGTAGGGACCCGCTTTTCCGGGTGTGGCATGAACCGGTCCGTGACCCGCTTGGGTCGCGAACTCTGGCCGGAACATGACGCAAGCGCTTTCCAAACTTGAAGACCGCGCGCGGCTGCTGCTGGTTGAGGACGACGCCGGCGTCCGCCGCTCGCTGCAACTGTTGCTACACGGTCGCGGATTCGAGGTCCGAGCCTATGCTTCGGGTCTTGCCCTGCTGGCGGACCCGACGGCTTTGGGGGCTGTCTGCCTGGTGGCCGACTACCGCATGCCCGACATCGATGGCGTTCTGATCCTGAAGCGGCTGCGGGCGCTGGGCTGGGACGGTGAGGCCCTGATGATCACGGCCTTTCCGACGACGGAACTGCTGGATGCGGCCGAGACGGCGGGCTTTAGCCGGGTGATTGAAAAGCCCATGCCGGGCTCCGTCCTGGTCGAGGCTGTCGAGCGGGCGATGGCGGCGCACTAGAGGCCTAAGTATTGGCCCCAACTGCTCCCATTGAGCTGCGGCGCTAACAAGGAGTCTAACCCCCCGTCGGGAGCGAAGAAAATGAACCTGATCCTGAAGGCTGCCACGGTCAAAGGGGCCAGTCTGGCTGCGGGCTTGTTGCTGGCTTTGTCGGGTCCTGTGGCCCTTGCCCAGCCTGCAGCCGCCACGCTCCCGATATCCGGCGGCCAGGGCCTTGCCCAGCGTCACTGCGGTGGTTGCCATGCCGTAGGCGCAGGGAAAAGCCCTCTGGCGGACGCCCCGCCCTTTGCCAGTCTTTACCTGCGCTATCCGCGCGGCGGTCTCGACCAGATCCTGACCGAGGGCATGCTGACGCCCCGTCGCATGCCCGAAGAGGGCACGCCGGAACGCCATCCGCGGATGCCGATGGTGGCCCTGGACGACGATCAGGTCGCCCATCTGAAGGCCTATCTGCAGAGCCTTGACCCGCGAACCGCCGGCCATGCCAGGTGAGCGCCGAGGGTCAGCCCTCGGCCTTCAGGGCCAGGAGGCCGAACAGCGCGCCTTCGGTCTGTGACAGACGCCAGCCCCGGTGGTTGAACACCGCGCCCTGACGAAAATCGGCGGCTGCACGCCGGCGCAGTTCGGTCAGGACGTCGCCGTTGCGACCGCCCGGAAAGAGTCGCATCGCCAGGGCCTTGGCGTCGGTTCCGGGGTTCTGCTCCAGCCAGGCCTTGCCGACACGCACGACGGCGTCGCGATCCATGTCTTCAAATCCGGGGAGGGGCTCTGTGGCCCGGGCCAGGGACGGCAGGGCGGTGCCCGCCGTCAGGACCAGAAGGCTGGCGAGAAGATCGCGGCGGGCCAGGCCCTGGGGACGGGCAGGGGTCATCGGGTGGCTCCCATTTCGAGCTTCAGGTGGTCGGCCAGGCGCAGGGTCAGGGCCAGAAGGGTCAGGGTCGGGTTGGCGATGCCCGAGGTCGGGAACACGGAACTGCCGGTCACATAGAGATTGGTCGTGTCGTGGACCCGGCAATCGGCATCGACCACGCCCTGACGGGGATCGGCATGCATCCGGGTCGTGCCCATATGGTGGCGTGACGCACTGGATATGGCGACATAGTCCTGTCTCTGAATTGGCCAGCAGAGCCGGCCCTGGCCGGACGCGCCCAGGGCATCACCCATGCCGGCGGCGGAGCGCTCGAAGCTGGTCCAGTCGGCCTCGGAATAGGTCCAGTCCAGCCTGATCTGCGGCATGCCCAGGGCGTCGACCTTGACCGGATCGAGGGTGATGCGGCTCTCGGGATTGGGGAAATGCTCGGTCATGGCGAAGCAGCCCAGAAGCTGGCCTTCGGCCTGGCCGCGATCCATGCGGGTGGCGACCTGGCGGATGGCCCGGGTCTCGGCCTGGGTCGGCGTTCCCGAACCCGGCGGACCGCCATTGTACAGGGTCAGGGTAAAGTTGCCGGCCTTCATGCGGGTCTGCCCGCTCAGATCGCTACCGATCACGCAATGGGCCTGGGCGCGCCCGGGCGGAACATAGAGCGCCAGGGAGTCTGACCGGGCGATATTGACGGCCGAGCCTTCGGTCTCGGCGTCGCCGTCCATGGAATAGGTGACGTGGCCCTGAAAGAAGCGGCCGACAAGGTCATGGCGATTGCCGACGCCCTCGCGGCGGACCCGGTTGGAGGCCAGCATCAGACGGACATTCTCGATGCCACCGGTCGCCAGCACATAGGTCCGGGCCTTGGCGGTGTGTCGCTTGCCGTCCAGGCAGGCCACATCCAGGCCCTCGACCCGGTCGCCCCTGGCCGCCAGCCGCACCTGGGTGACGTTGGCATAGAGATAGACCGTGATGTTGGGTGCGTCTGCGAAGCCGGTGCGGAAGGCGTCAAAGGCCGCCTTGTCGGCTCCGCCCGAAATGTTCGAGAAATAGCGGGGAGCCGGAAAGAAGCCGTCCTGAGGATCCAGGTCGAGTGGCCGGCGGGCCGGGTCCTGCAGAACGGGGGTGTCGGTCCCGAAATGCGGGATGCCCAGCAGGTCGCAGGCCCGGTCATAGAATGGTTGCAGCTGCTCGCGGGTCATCGGCCAGCCGCTCCAGGGGGCCCAGTCGCGCTTGGCGAAGTCCGCGGGATCGAGCGGCGCGCACTTGCCGCCCCAGACATGGCCTGATCCCCCCAAGGCCCGGATCCGGGACTGGACCGGATAGTCGTTGAAGGGACGATCGGCGTTTCCAGGCCCACGGATCGTGGCGGTGCCCATATAGAGCGCCTGGCTCTCCATCTCGATCTCGCGGCCGCCGCTCTCCAGCAGGGCGACCCTGATCGGGCCGCCCGCCAGTTCGCGGGCCAGGGTAATGCCAGCCATGCCGCCACCGACGATGATCAGATCAGCATCGATCCGGCTGGCGTCAGGCAAGGTTCGGGCGTCGATGAAAGCCATCGTGTTTCCTGTCTGATTGTCTGGTGGGGCAGGGCTGGGTGGGTCGTGCAGACGATCTGGCCGCCGACCCGTTGCGAGACAGGCCTAGGCGCGGGCGCCCTTGGCCTTGAGGTACTGAATGACGGCGAGGTGGTTGCGCTTGATGGCCTGGCTGAGTGCAGACCGGGTTTCGCCGGGATTGGCGGTGACCGACCGGTTCACATCGGCACCGCGCTCGACGAGATAGCGCACGGTCTCGAGGCTGCCCGACTGGGCGGCGTTGATCAGCGGGGTCTCGTCGCCGGGGACAAAGGACTCCACGTTCGCGCCGCGGGTCACCAGGAGCTTGACGATGTCGAGACGTCCACGACCGGCGGCCATGATCAGCGGGTTGCCGTCGCCGCGGGCAGCGAGGTCGGGATTGGCACCCTTGGCCAGCAGGATCTCGACGATGTCGATGCGTCCCTGACGGGCGGCCTCGATCAGGGGCGTGCCGTCGCCTTCAATCAGGGCGTCGGGATTGGCACCGGCGGCCAGCAGGGCGCGCACGCCTTCTACATCGCCTTCACGAACGGCGGCGAAGAGCGGCTGGCCCAGGTGACGGGCGATGGCGCGGGCGGCCTGCTCCGGCGTTTCGGGCACGGCACGGACGGGCTGTGCGGCCCAGGCCCCGACACTGGCGCTCAGGGCCAGTGCGGCGACCGAGGCGGCACCAAGGCGTCGGCGGACCTGGCCCACGCGATGTTGATTGAGCATGAGAAATCTTTCCTTGAGTTGGAGGTTGGCGGAGGCCGGCCAATGGCAGCCGAGCGGCGGGGCCTGCGGGGCCAGCTGGGTCTTCAGCATCGCCTCGCCATAGGTGCGGCGGGCGACCGGAAAACGGGTCAGGACAGCGGCATCGCAGGCGATCTCCTGGTCGATGCGCAGGCGCTGGGCCGCGAAATGGACCAGGGGATTGAACCAGAACAGGCACTGGATCGCGGTGGTCAGGGCATTGATCTGGGCATCGCCCATCGACAGGTGGGTCCGCTCATGGGCCAGGATCAGGGCCTGTTCTTCAGGATTGAAGCGCCGTGCGAAATCCGCCGGCACGACCACGCGAGGTGACAGGGCACCGATCACGGCCGGCCCGACCCCGGCATGTTCGGCATGGAACAGGCCGTCCGCGCCGCGCAGTCGGCCCAGGGACTTCAGAAAACGGCGCTGGCGCTCGGCCTGGAGGCCGATGGCCAGCAGGGCGATCAGGCCCCAGGTGAGGACGAGACCCTCTTGCAGGGGGAGTCCCTGGCCGGAGTCCTGGGCCTTGGTCTGCGGGGCTGCGATCGAGGTTGCATCGGCAGGCGGCATCGTGACGGCGACCGCCGCTGCGGTCGGCGGTGAAGCTGCTGGCAGGCGCACCGTGACGGTCCGGGCCGGCACGAGGACCGCCAGGGTGGCCAGGGGCACGACGAGCCACAGACCATAGGCGGCACGGGCTCCAAACATCGCCCGCACCGGACGGCCCAGGATCAGTACCAGCAGTATGGCGGCGGCGATGGCCAGGTTGGCCCGCAACAGCAGGGCGAGAATGTCATCGGCCATCGTCGAGGCCCTCCAGCAGGCGGCGAAGGTCGGCAATGTCCTGGTCGCAGAGCTTCTCGCGCTGCGAGAAATGGGCGACCAGCGGAGCCAGGCGGCCATCGAACAGGCGATCCAGCAGGCCCTGGCTCTCGGAATGCACATAGTCGCCCTGGGCGACCAGGGGGCGGTAGAGGAAGCGGCGGCCGTCGCGTTCAGCGGCGATCGCGTCCTTCTTCAGCAGTCGGTTGAGTAGGGTCTTCACCGTGGCGTCGGCCCAGTCCTGGTCTGCCGGCAGGGCGGCGATGATATCCTCGGCGCTGAGCGGGCTCTTCGCCCACAGCGCCTTCATGACCTGACTTTCTGCCGTGCTGATCCGCATGGAGCCTCTCCGTGTTGGCTCCATCGATTACATCCGTAATCGATTGGGTCAATCGACGATTACGGACGTAAACGAAATGTAATCTCGCAAGTCGGCGCTCAAGGCGGGTCTGGCGGTCGCCGATGCGTTCAAAATCACCGGTCTTGAGGCCTGTGAGGCCTGGCTCAGCGGGGCCTAGGGGCGTCGGCCTTGCAACTGGCGTCGCCGCGCCGCAGCCCGCCGTGCCCGCCAATGGGCGACATAGGGCGCAGCAAACGTCCAGGCGATGGCGGCCACCAGGATCACGATAACAAACAAGGCCAGCTTCAGGTTCAAATCGACGTCCCCGGATTTGGTCGCAAAATAGCGGGCCTTGCCGCCTCGCTCAATTGTCGATGCGCGGGCCCTTGGCCGGCATGTTCCCGTTCGGAGGCAAGATTGGTGCCGAACCCGACTGAGACCACGCGCCGACGGCAGGCCCCTGACGCGCGAGCCTCCCGCCCCAAAAAGAAAATGCCCCCCGCCGTGAGGCGAGAGGCATCGGTATTTGGGGCAGTTGAGACCGCGCCTTAAGCGGCTGCGGCGGCCTTGACCAGCGACTTGGTCAGGATGCCGATGGCGGCTTCGCGATCGATGCGCTCGATGGCGGCAACTTCACGGGCCATGCGGTCCAGGGCCGACTCATACAGCTGGCGCTCCGAATAGGACTGTTCCGGCTGATTCTCGGCGCGGTGCAGGTCGCGGACGACCTCGGCGATCGAGATCAGGTCGCCCGAATTGATCTTGGCTTCGTATTCCTGGGCGCGGCGCGACCACATGGTGCGCTTGACGCGGGCCCGGCCCTTGAGCGTGGTCAGGGCCTGGGAGACCACATTGCCTTCGGCCAGGGGGCGCAGACCGGCGGTCTTGGCCTTCTTGGTCGGGACGCGGAGGGTCATTTTCTCGTGGTCGAAGGTGATGATGTAGACTTCGAGCGACATCCCGGCCACTTCCTGGGTCTCAACACCCTGGATGCTGCCCACGCCATGCGCGGGATAGACGACGTGATCGCCAACCGAGAATTCCAGACCGCTCTTGCTCATGTTCGTCCTCATCAATGCGAGCCCAGGGGGCCCGGAACACCGTCATTCCAGATCGGTCCATTAGAGACAGCCCAGCGACCGCGAACGGGGCGCGGGAGCCAAGCCGGGACAGGATTTGGAATTAACCTCTAAGACACCCTTCGCCTTCGATCGGGCGCGCCGGTTGAACGGCTCTTCGACAAAAAACGGACAGCCGCAAAAAGCCGCGACCGTCACGTTGGCGCAGACAATATCATAAAATTCAGCCTCATGAAAGGCTTGCGGCCGGACTTGAACCCGTTAGGGGGCCGATCAGGAACCCTTGCCGGGCTTTTCGCTGAAGTATTTCTCGAACTTGCCGGTCTCGCGCTCAAAGTCGTCGCGGTCGGCGGGCGGCTCGCCCTTAACCGTGATGTTGGGCCAGACCTTGGCGTAGTCGGAGTTGATGCGCAGCCACTTGCCGTCGGGCTCGTCCTCGGTGTCGGGCTTGATCGCGTCGACCGGGCACTCTGGTTCGCAGACGCCGCAATCGATGCATTCGTCCGGATTGATGGCCAGAAAGTTCTCGCCCTCATAGAAGCAGTCGACCGGACACACCTCGACACAGTCCATGTACTTACATTTGATACAGGCGTCTGTGACGATGTAGGTCATCGAGAACTCGATTGGGGCTGACGGCGTTCGGCGCGGGCGTTTTCGAAGGCGCGGGGCCGCTTGTCAATGCGGCTTGCTTGCGCGGCACCGCAGGATTTCTCGCCCCGCCGTCAGAGATAGCTTTGGGCCGGCCGATGGTTCCGCCGCCGGTCACCCTTTATCGCTGCCCAGTAGGACCGCGACGACAGGTCATCTCGACGGTCACGATTTCTTATCCAAAATAGCAACAGTCTTCGAGTGAGGAAACGCTCAAGAAAAACAACGTCGAGAATCCGACACTATGACAAAGTCGACCGTGGAGGTCAGGCGTTTGCCAAAGTCCGAGGCCGGACTGGCGCGTCTCACCGACGCACGCGCCGCCGCCTTTTCGCAGTTTGTGCTCCAGTTGCCGTTCGCTGCGGCACTTCTGGACAGGGACCTGCGCCTGCTCGCGGTCAGCCGCGAATGGGTGACCCAGGGCCTGGCCCCGGACCTGGGCCTTGGCGGCGACGGCCGTCGCGCCCTGGTTTCGGCCGAGGATATTCTGGCGCTGATGAAGTGCGCCCAGTCCGGTGAGGCTTTCTCGCGTTATCTGCCGAACCTCGACACTGACGGCGTACAGAGGGTCTGGCGCACCGAGTTCAGCGCCTGCCGCGACGAGGGCGAAGACCCCTATGCCGTGATGGTCACGGCCCGCGATGTGACCGGCTATGCCGAGGCCATTCTGCGGGCCGAGCGTGACCAGCAGCGTTTGCGCATGGCCCTGGAACTCGATGGCCTGCTGGTCCGCGAATTCGATCTGAACACGCGGGAAGTGGTGTTTTCAGGGGCCACGCACGACCTGGAAAAGTGGTGTCGCTTTGAGAACGAACCGCTGGAGATCATCCACCAGGCCGACCGCGACCGGGTGGCGGCCCAGGTGGCGGCACGCAAGCCGGGCGAGACCGGCGTCTACGAGTTTCGACTCAATCGCGATGACGGAGTCGAGACCTGGGTGCGCTCGGCCAGCAAGCTGCTGATCGACCCGAACGGCCGCCCTGAGCGGTTGGTCAATCTGTTCAAGGACATCACCGATCGTCGCCGTCAGACCGAGGCGGTTGAGACCCTGGCCTTCAAGGATCCTTTGACCGATCTGCCGAACCGGGCGTTGTTCCAGCACAAGTTCCAGGAAGCGGTCAGCGCGTCGGAGCGGCTGGGCGAGATGTTCGGTCTGATCATGATCGACGTCGACCACTTCAAGGACATCAACGACACACTCGGTCATGACGCCGGCGACGCTCTGCTCAAACGGCTGGCCGAAATGCTGCGTCGCGCCTTCCGCGCCCAGGATACCGTGGCCAGGCTGGGGGGCGACGAGTTTGCGGTGATCCTCCGGGGCCTGAACGGCGAAGCGGACATGCTGCGGCCGATCCAGACCCTGCAGAAACTGCTGCGCCGCCCCATCGAGCATGGCGGGCGCAGCTTTACCTGCAGTGCCAGCATCGGCGCGGCCCTGCACGGCGACCCCGACGCTGATCCCTCGCACATGGTCAAGAACGCCGACATCGCCCTCTATCGGGCCAAGGATGCGGGCCGCAATCGCAGCGTCATGTTCCAGCCCTCCATGCGCTCGGAACTGGAACAGCGGATCGAGCTGTTGCGCGATGTCCGGGCCGGCATAGCCGCCGGTGAATTCGTGCTGTTCTATCAGCCGGTCGTGGATGTGCGGGAAGGCGGCGTCGCCGGCTTTGAGGCCCTGATGCGGTGGGCTCATCCGGAGCAGGGGATCCTGGCACCCGCCCGCTTCATGCCGGCCTTTGAGGATCAGGACCTGTCGCTGAAGCTGGGCGATGTGGCCTTCGAGAGCGCCCTCCGTCAGATGCGGGACTGGATCGAGGCCGGCGTGGCGTTTGGACGGGTGGCCGTCAATATCTCGGCGGCCCAGTTCCGCAGCGGGCGTCTGGCCGAAGAGATCCAGGAGCGCCTCGCCCGCTGGAACGTGCCCTGCGATCGCCTGACCATCGAGGTGACCGAGAACGTCTATATGGGCTGGGGTTCGGATCTGGTCAGCGACACCGTGCGCCGTCTGCATGACGCCGGGGTGATGATCGCCCTCGACGATTTCGGCACCGGCTATGCCAGCCTGGCCAATCTGCGGCAGTTCCCGATCGACCGGCTGAAGATCGACAAGTCCTTCGTTCAGAACGCCGAGGATGAGGCCATCGTCAAGGCGGTCATTACCCTGGGCTCGTCGATGGGGATGAAGGTCGTCGCCGAAGGGGTCGAGGATGAGGCCCAGCTGGAGAAGCTGATCGCCTATGGCTGCGACCAGGTGCAGGGTTATCATTTCGGCCGCCCCATGCCGGCCGATGAGGTGCCGGGCTTCCTGGCCGGGTTCAAGTCCTAGGGCGCGGCAGCGCGGTCCTTGTCTCAAAGGGGCAGGCCGCCCTCGTGATCCATCTGGCCGCCGCAGCGGACGTCACGGTAGTCCCTGATCCATCCGGCGCTTCCCTCAATCCGCCGAGCCGTCGATGACCTCATAGAGCGACCGCGCCTCCGACGCGGGGCCCCGCCGCTCGCCCGAGGCCAGGACCCGCACCGAAACGAGCCGGCCGCCGATCGCGAAGACCAGCAGATCGCCAGGCTTCAGGGTTCGCGCCGGCTTGTCCACCCGACTCTCCACCCCGCCGCGCGTCAGGCGAATGCGCCCGTCTTCGATAAAGCGCGCCGCCAGGGAGCGGGTCTTGAAGAACCGCGCATGCCACAGCCAGAGATCGGCGCGGCAGGCCTCGTCGACCGCCTCGCTCATGAGGCGAGGGTCCGGGGTGCCGCCTTCCGGCGACGGGGCTTCTTGCGGCGGGGCGGAGGCTCGGTCAGCCGGGCCAGGGCGGCGAACGGCGAGTCCGGGCGCGCGGCGACCGGCTTGGGATCCAGTCTCTGGGCACCGCGTCGCTTCCAGACGATGGGCGCGTCTGATTTGGGCCGGAGGGCCGGAGTATAGTCGAGCGCCCGCAGCACGGCCGAGCCCTGGGCCGTGGTCCAGCCCAGGCTGACCAGAGCCGCCTCGCTGAGCACCACGCCGCCGGGCTTCTGCTCGGCGCGCAGCAAGTCGTCCAGCCGCTCCAGCATCTCGACCGGAGCGCTGAAGCCGCTCACCTGACGCAGGCCGCTGGCGGCCAGGTCGCGTGCGGAAGGCTCGGGTTTCGGCAGGGGGGCCAGCCTGCCCAGATCACCGCGCCAGCCGCCGGGCGTCAGGGCCCGGGCACAGGCCATGGCCTCGGGCCGGATCACCGCCGGCAGGAACAGGCTGAAGGCCCCGATCCGGACCCCCAGGGCCTTCAGCGCCCGCCGCTCGGCCTGGCTGAGGGCTTTCAGCTCCGGCTCGAGCGGTCGCTTGTCGAGTACCCCGCCGGCCTCCAGCAGACGGTGGGCCAGGCCGCGCGGCAGGCCTTTCAGGTCACTGCCGGCCAGGGCGCGCTCCAGTTTGCGCAGACCGGCCAGCTTGAGGTCGACCTCGGCCGCCAGGAAGGCGTCCAGCCGCCGCTCGGCCCGTTCGCGTACGGCGGCCGGACCCAGCTCGCCCAGCAGGCGCGCCCGGGGTGACAGCAGCGGCAGGCCGGGCCGCACCACGCCGGCGATCTCGCCCCGCCACAGGATTGCGCCGTCCGGACTTAGGGCGAAGGCATCGTCCGCCTCGCCGGTCAGGGCCCCCAGGCGGCGAGCGATCTCGGGACCGACCGCCCGCACGGCGGCATTGCGCAGGGCCTTGTCCTCCAGAGCGCTGGCCCCCTTTTCCGGCGTGAAGGTGACGCCGGCCAGATGTCCGACGGCATGGCCTTCGACGGTGACCGCGCCGTCGGGGCTCACCCCGGCCAGCATCACCTCGCGCTCGCCCAATTGGCGCATCAGCACGCTCGTCCGCCGGTCGATAAAGCGGGCCATCAGCTTTTCGTGCAGGGTGTCGCTGATCCGGTCTTCCAGCTGGCGGGTCAGGCCCTGCCAGTGGGCCGGATTGGCCAGCCAGTCAGGACGGTTGGCGATATAGGACAGGGTCCGCACGCCCGAGAGGCGGCCGGCCAGGCTATCGATCTCGCCATCGGTGCGGTCCAGGGCCTTGAACTGGGCATTGATCCAGTCTTCCGGCAGGCGTTTTCGGCCCGTGGTCAGGTCATCGAACAGGGTCCTGACCATGCGCTGGTGGTCATCGTCGGTCGTCTTGCGGAAGTCTGGCGTCTGGCACACGTCCCAAAGGCGCAGCAGGGCGGAACGGTCGGCCTTGCAGCGGGCGATGACCTCGTCCTGCTGCGACAGCTTGCGCAGGGTGCGCTCGTCCAGGGCCTCGTTTGACAGGGTCAGGCCGGCGCGCCCCGGACCCTGGCCCAGCGACTTCAGCAGCAGCGGCAAGGAGCCGAAGTCCAGCCGCGCATTGCGCCATTCGGCTGCGATGATCGGCTCGAACTGGTGATTGACCACGCTCTCGACCAGATCCTCGTCCATCTCCTCGCAGTCGCTGGTGACGCCGAAGGTGCCGTCGCGGGTATAGCGTCCGGCCCGGCCGGCGATCTGGCCCACCTCCTGCGCATGCAGCCAGCGGGTCCGCACCCCGTCGAACTTGCGCAAGCCGGCGAAGGCCACATGGTCGACATCCATGTTCAGGCCCATGCCGATGGCGTCGGTCGCCACGAGAAAGTCGACCTCGCCGCTCTGATAGAGGGCGACCTGGGCGTTGCGGGTGCGGGGGCTGAGCGAGCCCATGACCACGGCCGCGCCGCCGCGCTGCCGGCGGATCAGTTCGGCAATGCCGTAGACGGCGTCGGTGGAGAAGGCCACGACGGCGCTGCGCCGGGGCAGGCGGGTCAGCTTCTTCGACCCGGCATAGGACAGGTTGGAGAACCGCTCGCGCGAGACGATCTCGGCGTCCGGCAGCAGGCGGCGCACCAGCGGGGCCATGGTCCCTGCACCCAGCAACATGGTCTCGAACTTGCCCCGGGCGTGCAGAAGGCGGTGGGTGAAGATGTGGCCGCGCTCGGGATCCGCGCACAGCTGGATCTCGTCTATGGCCAGAAACTCGACCTCACGGGCCAGGGGCATGGCCTCGACCGTGCAGACGAAATAGGCGGCCCGGGGCGGGACGATCTTTTCCTCACCGGTGATCAGGGCCACGCTGGCCTTGCCGCGCAGCTTGACGACCCGGTCATAGATCTCGCGGGCCAGCAGGCGCAGCGGCAGGCCGATCATGCCCGAGGCATGGCCCAGCATCCGCTCGACGGCCAGGTGAGTCTTGCCGGTATTGGTCGGGCCCAGGACCGCCGTCAGCTTGGACGGCGCCAGGCCGGTCGAACGGTCGCTCATGATTCAAGACATGGGGCCGGAATCAGAGGGAGGCAAGCACTGCTGTGCGCCGGCCCGGCGACAGCGCGTCGCGTGGAGGCTGAGCGGGAATTGACAGCGCTGGGCATCTACGGTCTCAAAGCGCGTCGACCGCGCTGGGGATTGAGTTTTGGCGGGCGATGGGCAGGGAATCTCTCGTGACGGATATCATCGCCAGCACCCTTGAGGTCGCTCGAAAAGCCCTGTCGGCCAATGGACCGGCCCTGCCGGCTTCTGCCCACAGCTACACGCCGACCGATTTCAGCGTGCACTTCTTCCTGCAGCTGGCCGTGATCCTTCTGGCCTGCCGCGTCTTTGGCTGGCTGGGAAAGAAGCTGCTGGGCCAGCCCCAGGTGGTGGGCGAGATGATCGCCGGCGTGGTGCTGGGTCCGTCCCTTCTGGGCCTGTTGTTCCCGGCCTTCCAGGGCACGCTGTTCCCCAAGGAGACCCGCAATGTGCTCTATGTCGGTGCCCAGCTGGGCGTCGGCCTTTACATGTTCCTGGTCGGAACCACGTTTTCCGCCGATCACTTCAGGGCCAAGGCCAGGAGTGCGGTCAGTGTTTCCCTGGCAGGCATCATCGCGCCGTTCCTGATCGCCGTGGCGATCACGCCGTTCCTGCTGAAGGTTCCGGGCCTGTTCGCCGCCGGCATCTCGCAGGCCAACGCCACCCTGTTCATGGGGGCCTGTATCGCCCTGACCGCCTTCCCGATGCTGGCCCGGATCATCAATGAGCGTGGCCTGGCCAAGACCTCGCTCGGGACCCTGTCGCTGACGGCCGGGGCCTTTGACGACGCCGTGTCGTGGTGCGTGCTGGCGGTAGTGCTGGCGACCTTCGGCGGCGGCCCCGGCGTGGCGGTTCTGGCGATCGGCGGCGGCCTTGCCTACGTCCTGTTCCTGGGCCTGTTCGGCCGACGCCTGCTGGCGCCGCTTGGACGCATGGTCGAGCGCGAAGGGCAGATGAGTCCCTTCGTCCTGGCCGTCACCCTGATGCTGTTCTGCTTCTCGGCCTTCCTGATGGACGCCGCAGGCATTCACGCGATCTTCGGCGGCTTCATGCTGGGCGCAGTGATGCCGCGTGGCCTGTTCGTCCAGGAGCTGAAGAAGAAGGTCGAGCCGCTGGCGGTGGTCCTGCTGCTGCCGATGTTCTTCACCTATTCGGGCCTCAACACCCGGATGGACATGGTCAATTCGCTGCAGCTGCTGCTGATCGCCCTGGGCATTCTCGTGGCCTCCATCCTCGCCAAGGGCGTGGCCTGCTACGCCGCCGCGCGCCTGGCCGGCGAAGACAACCGCACCGCCCTGGGCATCGGCGCCCTGATGAACTCGCGCGGGCTGATGGAGCTGATCATCATCAATATCGGCCTGCAGAAGGGCATTATCGGCCCGACCCTGTTTTCGATGATGGTGCTGATGGCCATCGTCACCACGGTCATGGCCAGCCCGCTGTTCGAGGCCGTCTATGGCAAGAAGGCCCGGGAGTCGGGCGAGCTTGACGGTCTGGACGAGTCCGCCGCCAAGGCTGCCGCCACCAGCTGACGGAGCCGGATCTACCGGCCCCGCTCGAACACCACCACGCCGTCGACAACGGTCAGCACCGTCTCGGCGGTGAGGATCTCGGCGGGCGCGACCGTCATCAGGTCCTTTGAGAACACGGTCACGTCGGCCTTCTTGCCGGCTTCCAGCGTGCCGCGATCCGTCTCGGCGAAGGCGGCATAGGCCGGGGCCCAGGTCAGCATTTTCAGGGCCTGGGCGCGGCTGACGGCCTCCTCCAGGTGCCAGTCGGCATTGGCGAAGCCGGTCAGGCTGTGGCGGTGCACGGCGGCATAGAACTCGATGCGGGGATCGCCGACCTCGACCGGCGCGTCCGACCCGGCCGCCACGACGGCCCCGCTCTGCAGCATGTCGTTCCAGCGATAGCCCTCATGCAGACGCGCCTTGCCCAGTCGGGCGGGGGCGAAGAACAGGTCGCCGATGGCGTGGCTGGGCTGCATGGAGGCAATGACCCCCATCTTCGAAAAGCGCGGCAGGTCCGGGTCGGCGACGATCTGGGCATGTTCGATCCGCCAGCGGGCGGCGGTGTCGCCGCCCAGGGTTTCGCCAAACCAGTCCAGAACCAGCCGGTTGCCGCGATCGCCGATGGCGTGCATGGCCACCTGGGCCTTGACCTTGCGTGCCTGCTTCATCAGGGCCAGGCCCTTGTCGCGCTCGGTCAGTTGCAGGCCCAGGCCCTCGGCGTCGCTATAGGGCTCGAGCAGGGCCGCGCCGCGCGAGCCCAGGGCACCGTCCATATAGAGCTTGATGCCCCGGGTGCGGATCAGGCCGGTGGCGTCCTCGAACGGCCCCCTGGCCAGCACCTCTGCGGCCCCGCTGGGGTCCATATAGTTGTCGACCCGCAGGTGGAACCGCTTCTCGGCGGCCAGGGCGGTCATCAGGGCCAGGTCCGGGGCCTCGACGCTCATATTGCCAAGCCCGGTCCAGCCGCGGGTGGCATAGAGGGTCCCGGCCTTTTCCAGGGCCTCGCGCTTGAGGGCCTCGGACGGCGGCGGAATGACCCCGGCGACCAGCGACTGGGCATGGTCGATCAGCATGCCGCTGGGCAGGCCGTCTGTGCCCTTGAGGATCTGGCCGCCGGCGGGGGCGGTCGTGTCCTTGCCAATGCCGGCCTTTTCCAGGGCGGCCGAACTGGCCACCGAGGCGTGGCCGTCGGAGCGTTCCAGCACGATCACCCGGCCCGGCGCGGCCCGGTCGAGATCCGCCCGGTTGGGAAAGCGCTTTTCGGGCCAGTGGGTCTCGATCCAGCCCCGGCCATAGATCGGCCCCTCCGGATGGGCGGCGGCATAGGCCCCGACCGCCTTGACCAGGTCCTCGACGGACCCCGTCTGGTCGAGATTGAGCGTCAGTTCCCGCAGGCCGATGCCGGTCAGGTGGGCATGGGCGTCGACAAAGCCCGGAAAGGCGGCGGCCCCCTTGAGGTCGAAATCCCGGACGTCCTTGGCCGCCTTGGCTCGGGCGGAGGCCAGGCTGCCGACGAACAGGATCCGGCTGTCGCGGATCAGGACCGCCTCGGCCTGTGGCGCGGTCTCGACACCGGTATGGATCGGACCGCCGTGGATCAGCAGGTCCCCGGCCGTGGCGGTCGAGAGGCTGCTGGCGGCCAGCAGGACGGCGAGGGTGGTCAGGCGCAAGGCGGGAACTCCCGGACGATGAGGCGGTCAGGTTACGGCACCGCTCGAAACCCGCAACAGGCCTGCTATGGTCGGGCGCATGAAGGGGCAGGCTTTCGCACTTTTTGACACCGCAATCGGCCGCTGTGGCATCGCCTGGAGCGATTCCGGGCTGATTGGCGTGCAGTTGCCCGAGGCGACGCCGGGCGCAGCCTGGGCCCGCCTGCGCAAGCGCTTCCCGGAGGCGGTGGAAACGCCGGTGCCCGCCGCCATCGACCGGATCACCGGGCGGGTGCGGGACCTGCTGGCCGGTGGACGCGATGACCTGACCGATATTGCCCTCGATCGCGGTGGCGTTTCGGACTTCAACTGGCGCGTCTATGAAATCGCCCGGGCCATAGCGCCCGGCGAGACCTCGACCTATGGCGAGATCGCCCGCGCCATGAGCGAACCGGGGGCCGCCCGGGCCGTGGGCCGGGCGCTCGGCGAAAACCCCTGGCCGCTGGTCGTGCCCTGCCATCGGGTGCTGGCGGCCGCCGGGCGCATGGGAGGGTTCAGCGCCGAGGGCGGTGCGACGACCAAGGCACAACTGCTGACCATCGAGCGGGCGAGGACCAGCTCAGCCCCCACCCTGTTTGATCTGGAATTCTCGGTCGCCCCGCCCCGCGGCGGCCAGATTGGCCGGTAGGGTCGATCGGGGCCGGGCCAGGTTAACGTCGCGGGCCGAATGGGCGAACAGGCGCGAAACGAATCATGACCGAATCAGCGACGTCGGCCGATTCAGTCTTTGTTCCCTACAAGCTATTGTATCTTAATTCGGATTAACCACAAACGGTCTCTGCCGGAGGGTTACTTGATACCCGCCGGACAGGTGGCTGCGACACGACGGGCATCCATCACCCCGGCCAGCGGGATGCCGTTGATGGTCTTCATCCTCACGTCGAGCTTGAAGCTCTCGGCCGTGTAGCCGCCCTTGGCGGTGACCGGGGCCACGCGACCCTTCTTGTCGGTCCACGCCCCCTTGAGCTGGATCTTGCCGTCCTTCACCACCCGGGTGGTGTAGTCGCAGGTGTATTTGCGGGTGCAGATGCCCTTGGCGAACTGCTCGACGTCGGCCTGCTTCAGACAGCGCGACTCATCGCCGGCCGGGATGGGGCCGATCTTGTAGCTGTACTCCCAGTGACCGGGCAGAATCGTGGCCGGCGCCGGCTGCGTGGCGTGGCTGGTGCCGGCGGCCAGGGCGAGGCCCGCAGTGGTCAGGGCGAGGGCGATCAGACGCATGAACGGGTGCTCCATCATGGGGCTCTCTATATAAGGACGCAGATGAACCTGTCTTGAAGGCCGAATACGGGCGGCCTTCATCAGGCGATGGGGCGGAACCGGGCTTGCCACCTTGACTCGACTGGCGGCCTTCGCCTATATCGCCCGCTCTCGCGTGGCGGCTCGCCCACCGCGCCCCGAAATTCATGTATCCGAAGCCTCTGGCTTCGCCCAGCCAAGGTAGTCCCATGTCGCGCCGCTGCGAACTCACCGGTATCGGTCCGATGGTCGGCCACAATGTGAGCCACTCGAACATCAAGACCAAGCGCCGCTTCCTGCCGGCCCTGTCGCCCGCCACCCTGGCGTCCGACTCGCTCGGTCAGACCTTCAAGCTGCGCATCAGCAATGCTGCCCTGCGCACCCTGGACTTCAAGGGCGGCCTGGACGTGTTCCTGCTGGGCGCCAAGGACGAGCAGCTGTCGCCGCGCGCCCTGAAGATCAAGGCCCAGGTCAAGGCCAAGGCCAAGGCTGCTGCCACGGCCGTCGCCGCCTAAGCGACCATCCTGATCGACATTGTAAAAAGCCCGCGAAGCTTGTGCTTCGCGGGCTTTTTCGTGTCTGGGGCTGGGCTCAACCCTCCAGGGCCCGACGTGCGGCGATCGCGAAGTCCGGGCCTCTGACGGCGTCCTGCGCCTGCCGGAGGTGGGCCAGGCCATAGGCCACCCGTCCTTCCCAGAGATCCAGTAGCGGAGCGCCCTTGCCCAGGTCCGCATGCATCTGTTCCAGGGTCCTGTCATTGCGGATGGACGCATCCAGTGTCCGGCCGGCCCGCTCGGCGGCAGCGCCGGCCAGGAAGGCCAGGGCATGGAACAGGTGGCTGATCTGGCGGGCCAGAAACAGGCGGGCCGTCTCGGCTCCGGTCGGCTTGCGTCCGAAATAGACCGTCAGGAATGCCGTCTCCGTCTCGGGGCTTGGCGCGAAGACATTGGCCACCGCCGAAAGGTCGACATAGCGATCGGCCAGGAAGGCTGCCTCCCAGTCCACCAGCCAGGGTCGCACACCGTCATGGACGATGTTGCGGGGATTGACGTCGTTGTGGCTGGAGACCGCGTCGGTCGGAAGGGGGCGATAGGCTCGCGACAGATCACCCAGGGTCTGGCGGATCGCAGCGTCGACCGCTTGGGTCGGCAGGGAGGACGAGAGGGCCTGGTCCGCAAGGCCTTCCAGCGCATCCAGATAGCCGATCAGGGGCGGGAAGGCGGGCGCGGCATGTAGTGAGGCCAGGAGACCGGCCAGCTGAGCCACCGTGCCAGGGGCCGTTTCGTTCGGCGGCCCTGCGGGTGGCCCGGGCAGGATGAAGTCGGTAACCGACACCCCGTCTTCGTCACTTGTGAACAGGACGCGGGGGGCTACTCCGGCCCCGGCGGCGATCCGCATGCAGGCATGGGTGCGGGCGGGGTCGCGTATGGCATCCCGGGTAGGCTGGATCCGCAGCAGGCAGGATCTGCCGCGATGCTCTGCCCGAAAGACACCGGCCCCGGACAGGCCCCCCGTCAGCGGTGTGATCGCGTCGGGCTCGGCCCCGGCGAAGACGTGGTTCAGGGCCCTTAGGGCGGCGGGGCTATTGTAGGGCAGGGACATGACGCGCTCCGGAAAGCCGCCATATTTACCCGGATGAAATATTAGTCAATATTGTCCGGGTAAATATGGGGATGGTCCACTGGGCCCCTGACAGGCAAAACCCGCTGCGGCAGGGCCGCAGCGGGTTTGGTACGCGACTGAGAAGGCAGGTTTGGCTTAGCGCGAAACCACAGCGCCGGCGGCCGGGTTGGCCGTGTTGTAGGCGGTCAGGGCCGGGCTGTTGATCTTGGTGACCGCGTCGGAGACCGAGGCGCGGATGCAGGCGGGATAGAGATAGCCGGCCATGGCTTCGCCACGGACTTCCTGCCAGCAGACCGTCGAGGCGGCCTTGACGATGTCGGCACGGACCTGTTCGGCCGACTTGCCGGAAACCTTGACGCGGAGTTCAGCGGCCGAAACGGGGGCAGCAACGGTGAGGGCGATGGCCGAAACGGCCAGGGCGATCGAGCGGATCATTGTGTCAGTCCACGAAAGGGGGTTGGGTTCAACCTCCTCCCGACGCGTTCCTCTGACGGTCCTTCCGGTTCTTGCCTGCTTGGCCGTCGACAGAAAACATAGTTCCGCCTGATTGGGTTATCAACGATAATATTGCGCCGCACCCAAACTTTTTGAGGTTGCCCAATCCCTGCGCGGAGGGGGGCGTCCTAGCGCTTGCGGACAGGCTTTCTGGGCGTTTTCTTGGGCAGGGGCGGCGGGGCCGGAGGCGGCGTCCAGTCAAAGGCCATCAGCAGGGTGCGCTGGTTTGGCAGGCCACCGTCGTCCGAAATCAGGTAAATTCGCGTGGCCCCAGATGGTGAGGTGCCCAGCGCCACCCCCTCGTAATTGTCGCGAGTCGTGGTGCCGTCCAGATGCAGGCTGGCGATCTGGATCTGTTTCGCCGCCGGCGTCAGCGGATCGGCCACGAACCGCAGAATGCCGCGCCAGCCCCGGATGGGGTCGAAACCGCGATGGAAGGTGACGATGGCCGGACCGTTGAAGGCGGTCATGGCCGTCAGGCCCCAGGTGAAATCGGGTCCCTGCTGCGGGGCCAGGGCCTGGCAGGCGGCCGACACCCTGCACAGCCAGGTCTCGCCCTCCTCGCCACCGACCAGATAGGCGTCGGGACCTGCGGCCGGATAGGCGGCCAGGGCCTCCATGCCTTCATTATAGGGGAAGACGGTCGCGGGCTTGGGAGCCGGGCGCGGCGGTCCGCCGGCGGCGGGATAGAGCCAGATGCGGTGATCGCGTTCGAAACTGACCAGGCGATCGCCATTGGCCAGCAGGGCCAGGCCCTCCGCATCGCCCCGGTCCTTGCCTTGCAGGGCCTGTCCATCAGGGCCCTTCAGCCCCTCCAGCTTGCCGTCGGTCAGGCCGACCAGCCGCCCGCCGGCATCGAGCACCAGGCGGGCCCGGAACAGGTCGCCGTCATCGGTCACCGCGACCAGGCCGCCATCGGCCGCTATGGCCAGGTCCGAAAGGCCATGCAGCCGCGAGGTCTCGGCACTGGTGATCTCGAGGCCGCCGGCGAAGACAAAGCCCTCCAGCGTCGTTCGGGTCGGGTCGGAGGCATCCAGGGGCACAGGGCGGGTCTGCAGCGCGATTTCGGGCCCCGCCTTGACCGGTGCGACCGGCAGGGGCGGTGGCGGCTTGCGGCCGCAATGGGTCAGCATGCCGGCGGTCAGCGCCAGGACCAGGCCGAGGCGCAGCCCGTTCACGCAGGAACCTTGCGCGCCGCCTTTGGCGCTGAGGGTTGCACCGTCTGCAGCGGAGCCAGAAGGCCGCGGGCCCGCTTGACGGCCCGGGGCTCTTCATCGAACAGCGCCGCAAGCTGCTCCACCAGCACCCCGCCCAGCTGTTCAACATCGACGATGGTGACGGCCCGCCGATAGTAGCGCGTGACGTCATGGCCGATACCGATGGCGATCAGCTCAACGGGGCTCTTGCCCTCGATCTCGGCGATGACCTGGCGCAGGTGGCGCTCCAGATAGTGACCCGAATTGACGCTGAGGGTGCTGTCGTCCACCGGCGCGCCATCGGAGATCACCATCAGAATGCGGCGGGCTTCGGGCCGGCCGATCAGCCGCTGGTGGGCCCACATCAGAGCCTCGCCGTCGATGTTTTCCTTCAGCAGGCCCTCACGCATCATCAGGCCGAGGTTCTTGCGCGCCCGTCGCCAGGGCGAGTCGGCGGCCTTGTAGATGATGTGGCGCAGGTCGTTCAGCCGGCCCGGTGCGGGGGGCTTGCCGGCCTTGATCCACTCGTCGCGGCTTGTGCCACCCTTCCAGGCCCGGGTGGTGAAGCCCAGGACCTCGGTCTTGACCCCGCAGCGCTCGAGCGTGCGGGCCAGGATGTCGGCGCAGACGGCCGCGACCATGATCGGCCGGCCGCGCATCGAGCCGGAATTGTCGATCAGCAGGGTGACGACCGTATCGCGGAACTCCTGGTCTTCCTCCTGCTTGAAGGAGAGGGGGGCGGTCGGATCGATGATCACCCGGGTCAGGCGGGCGACATCGAGCATCCCTTCCTCGAGATCAAAGGTCCAGGCGCGGTTCTGCTGGGCCAGAAGCCGACGCTGCAGCTTGTTGGCCAGGCGTGACACGACGCTGGAGAGCGCGCTGAGCTGCTGGTCGAGATAGGCCCGCAGACGGGTCAGCTCCTCGGCGTCGCAGAGCTCTTCGGCCGGGACGATTTCGTCGTGGCTGTTGGTGAAGATCTTGTAGGCCGGCTCGCCGGGCTGGGCGGGACCGCTGTCGGGCCGTGCGGGCTTGGCGCCGTCGCCCATCTCCGGGCTCTCGTCGCTCTCCTCGGGCTCGCCGTCCTGTTCGGATTGAACGAGGTCTTCGTCTCCGGCCTCGGACTCGCGGTCGGAGGTGTCGGTTTCCTCAGGCGAAGAGCCCTCGGACTGCTCGCCCTCGCCTTCGCCCTGATCCTCGTCGGTGGTCTGGTCCTGCTGGTCCTGCTCGCCGTCGTCCTCGTCAGAGCTTTCGGTGGCGTCCGACATTTCCTCGCCGAGGTCGAGGTCGCGCAGGATCTCGCGGGTCACGCGGGCGAAGGCGGCCTGGTCATCGATGGCGGCGGCCAGGCGATCGAGGTCCTTGCCGGCCTTCATCTCGATGTCGGCGCGCAGGATGTCGACCAGGGCCCTGGCCCCTTCGGGCGGCGCGTCGCCGGTCAGGCGCTCGCGGACCATCAGGCCCAGGATCTCGGCCATCGGTGCCGACTGGCGGTCCATCGCCACATTGCGGGTCAGGCCCTGCTTTTCGAGCCGGGCTTCCAGGGCCGCAGTCAGATTGCCGCGCACGCCGCCGAGGGCATTGGCGCCAATGGCTTCCAGACGGGCCTGCTCGATCGACTCAAACGCGGCCTGACCGTCCGGCGAGGACGGACGGGCCCGGGCATGGGCGAGGGCGTCATGGTGGGCCAGCCGGAGGGCCATCTGGTCGGCCAGGCCCCGGATGCGCGCGGCCTCCTTGCTGTTCAGGTCGCGCGGCGGATGGGGCAGGACCGCCCGCTTGCCCATCAGCATCGGCCCGTCGCCCGAGAACACCACTTCGAGATCCGGCGTTTCGGCAAGCGAGCGCGCGGCGTGCGCCAGGGCGCGCTTGAAGGGTTCGGTCGGGCTTTCGGGCTTGGACGCCATGACTATCGGTTACCGGGGCCGGACGGCGAAAACAAGGAACGCCGTGCGCTCTGGCGGGTTGTTTCGTCAGAAGCTCCACCGGCTTCCTGCTGAAGGAAACGCGCCATGCTGAAATGGGCCATCATACTCGCCATTGTCGCCCTGATTGCCGGGGCCCTGGGTTTTACCGGGATCGCGGGGGCCGCCGCCGGCGTCGCCAAGATCCTGTTCTTCCTGTTCCTGATCGGATTTGTCCTGGTGCTGCTGCTGGGCGGCGTCCTGTTCAAGGGTCCAGCCCGATAGACCATATGGACCGGGGGCCGCCCGCGGGCACCCCCGGTCGACTGCCTATTTTGCCGCATAGGCCCTGGACTGTTCGCCGACCAGGGCCACCAGGTCGCCCATGGCCAGATTGACGTCGATCAGGTGCAGCCCCCAGTCCTTGAGCGGCTGACCGAAGACCAGGATGTCGCCGGTAATGTCATCGACGCGGGGATCAGCCGGATCAGCGTTCACCGCCACCGACAGATAGCTGAACTCGCCCTCGCTGACGCAGCGGCCTGACACCAGGCCCGGTGTCGCCACGAACGGCGTGGTCACCGCCAGGCCCTTGGCCCAGGGCTTGGGCGTGGCGGCCGTGGACCCCATCCCCCTGGCGCTGAAATAGGCGCTGAGCGGCGTCGCTTCGGACGAGGCCTTGCCGGCCAGAAGGGCGGCGGGGTTCACGCAGCCGGCGCGCAGACCCTGCGGGTCGGTCCGGCCAAAGCGGCTGCTGGCCGGCGGCGGGCTCGAGGCGCGGAATGAGACATAGGTGACGATACAGCCGGTCTGGCTGGCGGTGGTGCAGAGCGGCAGGGTTCCGTAATGGCCCGTCGCATCGACCGGAGTGTTCATGCCCAGGGTCAGGGCCGAGACGACCTGCTTCTGGACCGGCTTGCCGTCGATCTCCTCCTTCAGCAGTTGCAGCAGCATCCGTGACCCCTGGCTGTGGCCGATCAGGACCACGCCCCGGCCCTTGTTCTCATGGGCCAGATAGTGGTTCCAGGCGTCGCGCACGTCGGCATAGGCCAGGGCTGCGTCGCCGGACTGGCCGCCCATCATGACCTTGCGCAGGGCCGCCAGGGTCACCTGACGATACATCGGCGCAAAGATCCGGCACTGGGTGCCGAACCGGGTGAGCTGCTGCGTGACCACCGAGCGTTCGGCGGCGTCGATCGTCATGTCGCTATTGCCGCCCGGGTCGGTCGAGACGGTCGGATAGACATAGAAGCAGTCCACCGGGGGCTGGGCAGCGGCGGTGAAGGCCTCTTGGGCCGTCTTGCCGTCAGCGGCCACGATCGTGGTGCTCTGGTCGGTGGCGCAGGCATCGTCCCGACCGGGCAGGCACAGCCAGTTTTCGCTCTTGCCATAGTCGTTGGCGGTTGCCGTGGCGGGCGTCTGGGCGCAGGCGCTGCCGACCAGGAGGAGACCGGCGGTCAGGCCAATCGCGGCCAGCATGGACTTGGACATGGTTTCCCCACTCTGCGCTCAAACGCTTGTTTGGATGCAGCATGACGAAAACCGACCGGCCCGCCAAGCCCTGCCGTTCAGGGATCAGAACTCGGTCTGGACCGGCAGCCAGCGACGCGGGAACCTGTCGCCCAGGGCGCGGGTTTCCCCGGGCTTGAGGCCCAGTTCGACCATGCGAAAGGCGACGATCTCGCGCAGGGCCTCGACGGGTTCGGTGCCCCGGAACGGACTGGACGCCACGGCCCCGGCATTCAGGGCCAGGTCCACGGCCGCCCATTCGGCCTGGGCGCGATCGGCCTTGCCGACCCCGAAATAGTGCCGGACCGGATAGGGCTCGCCCGCGACCTCGACCATCACGCCGATGACCCAGCCTTGAACGATCAGATCGGCATCGGGGCGCTGGCGGAACATCCGCCGGGTGTAGCCTCGCGCGGCGGTGTCCGAAAGGGGCTAGCCGATCAGCCGGAACCCGGCCTGGCTGATCAGGCCCAGGGCCAGCCAGATCGACAGGCCCAGAACGACGACCTTCGGGCGGGGCAGCCGGCGACGGTGTTGTGAAGACTGTAAACGCACGAACGCCATTGGCGCCTCCATGCCTTGAGATCTTGCCCGGAGGTTAACGCCGTTTGCGCGGCTTTGATCCGCGACCTTTCCGCGCGCCACCGGCTGTGAGCGTGGTGCGTCGCGGCCAAAGAAAAAGGGCGGAACCTTGCGGTTCCGCCCTTCTCTTGTTGGTTCAGCGAAGGCTGACCGGACGTCTTAGAAGTCCATGTCGCCCATGCCGCCCATGCCGCCGCCGGGAGGGCCACCGGCTGCCGAGGCCTTCTTGGGGGCTTCGACGATGGCGGCTTCGGTGGTGATCAGCAGGCCGGCGACCGAAGCGGCGTCTTGCAGAGCCGTGCGGACAACCTTGGCCGGGTCGATGACGCCGTCGACGACCAGGTCGACATACTGCTCGGTCTGGGCATTGAAGCCGAACGAGGCGCTGGTGCTTTCCAGGACCTTGCCGACCACGATCGAGCCTTCGACGCCGGCGTTTTCGGCGATCTGGCGGATCGGAGCCTGCAGGGCGCGACGGACGATGGCGATGCCGGCGGTCTGGTCGGCGTTGTCGCCGGTCAGGCCGTCGAGGGCCTTGGAGGCCTTCAGCAGAGCCGTACCGCCGCCCGGGACGATGCCTTCATCGGCGGCCGCGCGGGTCGCGTTGAGGGCGTCGTCGACGCGGTCCTTCTTTTCCTTCACTTCGACTTCGGTCGAACCGCCGACGCGGATGACCGCAACGCCACCGGCCAGCTTGGCCAGGCGCTCTTGCAGCTTTTCCTTGTCGTAGTCCGAGGTGGTGTCTTCGATCTGGCGCTTGATCTGGGCGATACGGGCTTCGATCGCTTCCTTCTCACCGATACCGTCGACGATGGTGGTGTCGTCCTTGGTGATCGAGACCTTCTTGGCCTTGCCGAGCATGTCGAGCGACACGTTCTCGAGCTTGATGCCCAGGTCTTCCGACACGACTTGAGCGCCGGTCAGGATGGCCAGGTCTTCCAGCATGGCCTTGCGGCGATCGCCGAAGCCCGGAGCCTTGACGGCGGCGACACGCAGGCCACCGCGCAGCTTGTTGACGACCAGGGTCGCCAGGGCTTCGCCCTCGACGTCTTCGGCGATGATCAGCAGGGGACGGCCCGACTGGACGACGGCTTCCAGCACCGGCAGCAGCGGCTGCAGCGAGGAGAGCTTCTTTTCGAACAGCAGGATGAGCGGCTCTTCGAGCTGAACTTCCATCTTGTCGGGGTTGGTGATGAAGTAGGGCGACAGGTAGCCGCGGTCGAACTGCATGCCTTCGACGACGTCGAGTTCGGTCTCGGCGGTCTTGGCTTCTTCGACGGTGATGACGCCTTCGTTGCCGACCTTGTCCATGGCCTTGGCGATCATGTCGCCAACTTCCTTGTCGCCATTGGCCGAGATGGTGCCGACCTGAGCGATTTCAGCGTTGGTCGTGACCTTCTTCGACGACTTCTTGATTTCGTCGACGACGATGGTGACGGCCTTGTCGATGCCGCGCTTCAGGTCCATCGGGTTCATGCCGGCAGCAACCGACTTGAGGCCTTCCTGGACGATGGCCTGGGCCAGAACGGTAGCGGTGGTGGTGCCGTCGCCGGCCTTGTCGTTGGTCTTCGAAGCGACTTCGCGGATCATCTGCGCGCCGAGGTTCTCGAAGCGGTCAGCCAGTTCGATTTCCTTGGCGACCGAGACGCCGTCCTTGGTCGAGCGCGGAGCGCCGAAGGACTTTTCGATCACGACGTTACGACCCTTGGGGCCGAGGGTCACCTTCACCGCATTGGCGAGGATGTTGACGCCGCGCAGCATCTTGTCGCGCGCGTCCGAGGAGAAATAAACGTCTTTAGCGGCCATTTTCAGAGCCCTTCAAAAAGAGAAACTTGGGAGTGGAAAGTCGTTCAGGCGGAGGAGGGCTTAGGCCTCGACCACGCCCAGAACGTCGCTTTCCTTCATGATCAGCAGGTCTTGACCATCGACCTTCACTTCCGTGCCCGACCACTTGCCGAACAGGATGCGATCGCCGGCCTTCACGTCGAGAGCGACGACGTCGCCCTTGTCGTTACGGGCACCGGGGCCGACGGCGACGACTTCGCCTTCCTGCGGCTTTTCCTTGGCGGTGTCGGGGATGATGATCCCGCCCTTGGTCTTGGTTTCTTCTTCGACGCGCTTCACGAGGACGCGGTCGCCCAGGGGACGAAATTTCATGGTTGTTCTCCGTCGGGACGGTTATCGGTAAAGGGGTCGCTGGCGTGGGAAGCGCTGCTGTTAGCAGTCGGTTCCCTTGAGTGCCAACGCGGTGCTTGAGTTAGGTCTGCGACCCCCTGGAGTCAAGGACGGGCCCGGCGAACTTTTTGCGATGACGGTCAAGCGGAGGCCTGAAATGTTCGATCATCTGGGCTTTGGCGTGAACGATCGCGCCCATTCGCCGGCCTTCTACGTCCAGGCCCTGGCGGCCGGTGGACCTGATAATCGAGCGCCCGGACTTCGCCCACATTCTCATCCAGACTACCATGGCGCGTTCGTTGTCGATCCTGACGGGTTCAACCTCGAGGCCGTTTGCCACACGCCGGTCTGATCCGACCCCAAGGAGCGCTTTGCGCATGTCGAGCTACGCCCTGTCGTTATTGATGGCCATCATCGCCTGTGTGATCGGCGGGGCCTTCGGCGGCAGAACCCTGGCGCGTCCCGGCCCCGCGCCCGGCGCGAACGATGCCGAGGCGATGCCGGCCTCTCGCCTGACCCAGGCCCGGGCGTTCGGCGGCCTGCTGATCCTGGCCCATGCCGGAACCGCGCTCTATCTCGGCTACCAGGCCTCGGTGGGCGCTGCCATGGCCTTCGCCCTGGCCCTGGCCTGGTTCGGTTCGGCGTTCGGGCGGCTGGTCTCGATCCGCCTCGACAGGCTCTCCCTCCGGGCCGAAGCCGGCAACCTGGCCTTCGAGCTGCTGATCGGCCTGACCCTGAGCCTGCCGTTCTTCAATGCCGGCCGGCTGGTTCTGCGCGGCGGGATGATCGCCTAGAGCGCTACCCCTTCGTGCCGCAGCAGCCAGGCCTTGCGGTCCAGGCCTCCGGCATAGCCGGTCAGGGCCCCGTTCGCGCCGATCAGGCGATGGCATGGGACGAGGATGGACAGCGGATTGGCCCCGTTGGCGGCGCCGACGGCGCGCACCGCACTGGGCCGGCCGATCCGCGCCGCCAGGGCCCCATAGGTCTGGGTCTGACCGGCCGGGATCTCGGTCAGGGCGCGCCAGACCGCGTTCTGGAAGGCACCGCCGGCAGTGGCCCAGGGGATCGTGTTCAGGGCCGGAAAGTCCCCGTCGAAATAGTCGGCGAGGGCCTGGCGCACCGCCCTTGGCGCGACGCCAACCTCCAGCACCCGGTCGCCATAGTGCCGGCCGAGCAGCCGCTGAAGGCGCGGCTCATGGTCCTGAAAGTCCAGGGCGCGGAGGATTCCGGCCTCGTCGGAAACCAGCAGCAGCTCGCCGATCGGCGAGTTCAGGCGGTCCAGACGCAGGGCAGAGGGCGGGGTCATGATCGGATCATCTAGGGCAGGGCCGGTCATGTCTGCCCGGTTCTTGCGCGACCTGCCAGACAGCGCTCACCAGACGATGAAGTCCTTGTCCTTGTAGCCGCGAACCCGTTCCACCGCCTCGAAGCCGTTGGATGAGCCCTCGTCATTGGTGTTGCCTTCATAGGTGGCGAAGGCGTCCGCGCTGGCAGACTTGACCACCCCCACATGCACCCAGTCGGTGGGGCTGGCCCGGACCAGAAAGAAGCTGCCGGGCGTGATGGCTGATTTCGCCACCTGGCCGCTGGCGATCCTGGCCCCCGAAATGAACTTGCCGATCGTCTTGGCGCGATCGGCCAGGGTGTCGCAACTGGCCGAGGACTTGATGGGCGGCGGCTTGCCGATGGCGGCGGCGGCCTGCTCCAGGGCAAAACAGGCAAACCCCGCGCACCAGCGTGCCCCTGCACCGTCCCAGCCGAGATAGGTCCGCACCCAGGGACCCAGATTGTCGCCGCCGGCTTCGCGGGGGTGCTGGGTCACATGCAGGGCGGCATAGTGCGCGACCAGTGGGGAAAGCGCCTGGCCTGCAGCCGGCGCATAGTCGATCGCCCGGCTCAGCGGTGCCGTCAGGGCGGCGTATGTGGCGGTGTCGACAATGCCGGTCGTCGGAAGACCGGCCCTGGCCTGAAAGGCCTGGACCTGGGTGAAGGTCGCTCCGCCGAAGTCAGAGTCGATGGCCAGGGCGAAGCCCTGAAGGGTCAGCCATTCCTGCACGCGCTTGACCCGGGCATTCTTGCTGCCGCGGGCCAGGGGCGTGGAGAAGGCCAGTTCGGCAGAGACGCGTGACGGCGAGTACTGCGGCATGACGAGCCCTCCAGGTCATTGCCCGGAAAGGTTGCCGCGTTTGGTCTATGCACGCAAGTCAAAAGGGTGGAGCGACCAGCGCTCCACCCTTGAGGATCAGCGGATGCCCGGCACGTGCAGGGCGGCTTCCTTCTCGGCCTTCTGCTTGAAGACCAGGTCGCCGTACTTGCCGTATTCCATGCGGGCGATGGTGCGCTGGTGCACTTCGTCCGGGCCGTCGGCCAGGCGCAGGGTGCGGATGCCGGAATAGGCCTTGGCGAGGCCGAAATCGGTGGTCACGCCACCGCCGCCGTGGGCCTGGATGGCGTCGTCGATGATCTTCAGGGCGAGGCGCGGGGCTGCGACCTTGATCATGGCGATCTCCAGACGGGCCGACTTGTTGCCGGCCTTGTCCATCATGTCGGCGGCCTTCAGGCACAGCAGGCGGCACATCTCGATGTCGATGCGGGCATCGGCGACGCGCTCTTCCCACACCGAGTGGTCCGAGACGTACTTGCCGAACGCCTTGCGGCTCATCAGGCGCTTGCACATTTTTTCGAGCGCGACTTCCGCCGTGCCGATGGTGCGCATGCAGTGGTGGATCCGGCCGGGGCCCAGACGGCCCTGGGCGATTTCAAAGCCGCGGCCTTCGCCGAGCAGCAGGGCGTCCTCGATCGGAACGCGGACGTTCTTGAGGATGACTTCGGCGTGGCCGTGCGGGGCGTCGTCATAGCCGAACACCGGCAGCATGCGGACGATCTCGATGCCGGGGGCGTCGAGCGGCACCAGGACCTGGCTCTGCTGGGCGTGGCGGCTGGCGTTGTCGGGGTCGGTCTTGCCCATGACGATGGCGACCTTGCAGCGCGGATCGCCCACGCCCGAGGACCACCACTTGCGGCCGTTGATCACATAGTGATCGCCGTCACGTTCGATGCGGGTTTCGATATTGGTGGCGTCCGAGGATGCCACGTCCGGCTCGGTCATCAGGAAGGCCGAACGGATCTCGCCGTTCATCAGAGGGCGCAGCCAGCGCTCCTTCTGGGCCAATGTGCCGTAGCGCATCAGCACTTCCATATTGCCGGTGTCGGGCGCGGAACAGTTGAAGACTTCCGAGGCGAAGCCGACCTTGCCCAGCTGTTCGGCGATCAGGCTGTATTCCAGATTGGTGAGCTGGATGCCCTCGAACTGGAAGGTGTCGTCCACGTGGGTCTGGCCGCTGTGCGGCGGCATGAAGAAGTTCCACAGGCCGGCGGCCTTGGCCTTGGCCTTCAGTTCCTCGACGACCTGAACCACCTTCCAGCGCTCGGCGCCGAGGACGTTCATCTCGGCCTCATAGGCCGGAATCGCCGGATAGATATGCTCGTCCATGAACGCGACGACGCGATCAAGGAACTGTCGCTGCTTGGGGGAGATGTCGAAATCCATGGCGCTTCCCAATCCCTATCTTCAAACGCTTGTTTGAAGTGGTTGTAGCACCGAGTTAACGCGGGCGGCAAGCGGGGTTGCGAGGGTGGCAGGCGAGACGGCAAACTGGTCCGCATGAACATCCAGAGTCGCCCCCTCGAAGGCCGCTATGTCCGGCTGGAACCGATCACCGCCGACCTGCGGGCCGAGCTGAAGGCCGCCATCGACTGCGATCCCGAGAGCTGGGAAATCATGTCGACCAATGGCTGCGGCGAGGGCTTTGAAGACTGGTGGGGCGCTCTGCAGGGCGAGACCCAGCGCGGCGAACGGATCGGCTTTTCCATCCGCCGGCTGTCCGACGGCAGGGTGGTGGGAACCTCCAGCTATCTCAATATCCGCAAGCTCCACCGGGGCCTCGAGATCGGCTCGACCTTCCTGCATCCCGACGCCCGATCGGGACCGGTCAATCCGGAGTCCAAGCGCCTGCTTCTGGCCCACGCCTTTGATGCCGGTGCCATCCGGGTGGAATTCATGGTCGATGTCCGCAATGCCCGCAGCCAGGCGGCGGTCGAGAAGCTGGGTGCCGACAAGGACGGCGTCCTGCGCAACCACAAGATCACCTGGACCGGCCATGTTCGGGACTCGGCGGTCTTCTCGATCACCGACGCGGACTGGCCCGGCGTCAAGCAGCGCCTGGACTTCCGCCTGACGGAAACCTTCAGCTAGCCCGCCAGAACACAGAAGTCGTCTCTCCGAATGATTATCCAGAGTTGAGTTACTGTCTCTGGCGGCTCTTGAGTATACTCGCGCGGCGCAGTTCCTCGAACAGGCCAGGTAAACACCGTTTGAGGCTGCGCCTAACGCATTGGTAATCGAGTCCGGTCTTTATTTTCGAATGATCGGAATGGCCTGCATAAGAATTTGTATTGAACACGGCGCGCGCGAGACGTCCGTTCAAGGTGTCACACCCGGCAAGATCGATCGCACGGCGGCGCTCTATATCGAGGCCCGTTGGCCGCCCCCGAGGCGGTTTGGCCAGGTGGCACCCGGGGCCTATGTTCTGGTCGATCCCAATGCCGACCGCCTCGACGGCGAGGAACTCAAGCAGATCGCCAGCGAACTGCAGTTGCGTCTGTTCGGGACCCAGGGCCGCGACGACCTGTGCATGCTGACCCATGAGGGGGATGAGACCGAGGTGCTCAAGTTCGCGGTCCTGCCCGAGGCGGAGCTGCTGGCCATGCGCGCCGGCGCGCCGCCCCCGCCGGTGGGGCTGACCCGTGTGGTCACGAAGGACGGCGTCCGCGAACTGGCCGACTGGGGCTCGAACCCGACGATGACGGCCGAGACCGAGGCGGGCCCGGCGGAAGGACCGCGCCTGGGCTGGCGGGGTGTCTATAATCCGGTGGCGGAATGGTTCGAGGCCAGTCAGCCGCAGGTGCTGCGGCGGGCCCCGGAGCGGGCGGTTCTGGACGATGGCGATTTCATGCGGTCGGACCTGGCCATGCTGGACGCGAATGTCGCCGCTCTGGAAAGGCAACCGGACCTGCGGCTGCAATCGGACTTCCGCCTGTGGAGTCTGGTCAGGGTCAGTCTGAAGGAGGCCTATCAGGCCAGGCTTGAGGCCCTGCCCGGCGGGGTGGTCAAGCAACTGTCCGCCCAGGTCTATGAGGTGCCTCGTGACCTGCCCTTTCTCGCCATCGCGCCGCTGCGGGACCTGTTGCGCCCACGGTTTTCCCGCCTCGAGGTCAGAACCGAAGACCCGGGCTTTGATGTCCGGTCGGTGCCTCCGAACCTGATCGACGGGGTGGTGCTGCAATTGTCCGGCAAGGACGAGATGCAGCGCCTGCTGAACCTCCGGCGGTTCCTGTCGGGACGGCGGCAATATCTCGAACTCCGGCTGCGGCAAGGCGTCACAGGCGTCGCTTCGCGTCGGGAATTTGAGCTCTGCCGCGAGCTGAAACTGTCGTCCGTGACCGGCCCCTTCGTCAGCAAGCTGTCTGAAGAACCCTTGCAGGATCAGGGATGCCCGCGTGCGGATCTGCCGTTCAGGCCGGCCAAGCCGGTCATTTTAAATCAGGGGTTGAGCTGAAAATCGCCCCGCGTGTCCCTAACCAATTGGCGATGAATAGCCCTTAGGTCGGGATCCATGACCGCGATTGTTTGCCTTCGGCTATTGATCGACGACGAAGCCTTTCCCGCAGCGCGGGCTCATGAGGCGGCGGACGCCTATCTGAAGGATCGCTGGATTGCACCCCGCCGCTACGGCGCTGTGGCGTCCCTGGCCTTCGTACTGGCCGATCTGCGGGCCGAGCGGCTGAACCCGGAGGAGATCCAGGAGCTGGCGGCCAGGCTCGAGGCCTTGCTCTTTCCGGGTCAGGCGCACGGTCAGATCTGTCTGATGACCTTTGAGGGCGACGAACAGGCCGTCCTGAAGTTTGCCACCCTGTCCCAGACGGAGCTGGCGGCCCTGGCCGCCGGACGCGGCTATAGCGGTGCGGCCGGTCACGTCCAGGCCATTACAGCCGATGCCATCCAGGCCCTGCCCAGCGCGCCGGCCAGCCGTCCGGCAACACCACCGCAAACGCCCCAGCAGAGGGCGGCTCCGGCCGCAGCAGCGGCTCCGCCGTCCGCCACCGGCTGGTGGGGCCTCTATGACCTGCCCGGCGAGGCCTTTGTCGGCTCGCTCCTGGGGCTGAGGTCGGACCTGACGGAACCGCCGCCGGAAGGCGATGCCGCGCTGCTGTCGCGCGATCTTACCTGTCTCAACGATGCCCAGAGCGCCATCAAATCGGCCCCCTTCGGCGACTTCCTCGTCCCGTTCGGCTTCTGGAACCTCACCACGCCCCACGCCCAGGACGCCTACAGGAGCCGTCTGTCGCGTTATCCGCTCGACCTGCAGCCGCGTCTCGGGGCCAGTGTCTATGGTACGCCGCGCGAGGCCTCGCTTGGACTGGTCAGCCAGATCCGGACCTTTCTGAAGGGCAGTTTCGCCGTCCTGGATCTCAATGTGCTGGATCCGACCTTCCCGCTGCACACCTTCCCGCCGGAGCTGATCAACAGCGTCACCCTGACCCTGACCGGCGAGGATGACCGGGCGCGGCTGAACGCGATCCTGAAGCTGGTCGAACGCCATGCGACCTATCAGGGCAAGGGCGTTCTGCCCTGCGTCGCCGGGGTCAACAGCGCCGCCGAGGTCGAGGCCTGCCGCCAGGGTGGCATTGCCCGGATCAGCGGACCGGCGGTCTCGCCCTTCCTCGACAAGCCGCTTGCCCAGGCTGAAGGGACACCCTTGAGCCTCGCCCGGAACGCGGCCTGATTTTTCGCTGAAGCCCGGGCTTGACCCTCACCCCGCGTGAGCCCTGATGGATGGTCTCCATCAACAGGGGAAGGTCGATTGCCCTCACTGACTGTCAAGCAGATGGCCCGGCTGTCCGGCGTCTCGGTGCGGACCCTGCACCACTATGACGCGCTCGGATTGCTGACACCCAGCGCCGTCGGAGCCAACGGATACCGGTACTACAGCCGTCAGGATCTTCTGCGCCTGCAGCAGATCCTGTTCTATCGCGAGCTGGAAACGCCCCTGAGGGAGATCCGGCAGGTCCTTGACGATCCCGGCTTCGACACGGCGGCGGCGTTGCGCAGCCACCGTCAGAAGCTTGTCGAGCAGGCCAAGCGGTATGGCCAGTTGGTGAAGGTGATCGACCAGACCCTCGAAACCTTGAAGGGAGACGAGACAATGCCGGCAAAAAGACTGTTCCAGGGATTTTCGCCCGAGAAGCAGGCCGAACACGAGGCCTGGCTGATCAAGACCTATGGCGGCGATATGGCTGAACGGGTCGCTGACGCCAGGACCGGCATGCGGTGCTGGACCCAGGGCGATGGCGAGGACTTCCAGGCTGAAGCCCGCGAGATCGAGCGAGATCTGGCCCTGGCGCTTGCCGAGGGCCTGCCGGCGGGTTCCGACCCGGTTCGGGCCATCATGGCGCGCCATTGGCACTGGGTGGGGCGCGGCTGGAACCGACGGCCCGAGCCGGCGGCGTTTGCCGGGCTGGGCCAACTCTACCTGCAGGTCCCTGAGTTTACCGAACGCTACGAGGCGGTCGCACCGGGCCTGACGGAGTACCTGGCCGAGGCCATGCGGGTCTTCGCAGAGTCCTGACCGGTCTGAACCCAGGTCCTAACGCCGGCCGAACAGCCGCTCGATATCGGCCAGTTTCAGCTCCACATAGGTCGGCCGGCCGTGGTTGCACTGGCCCGAATGCGGCGTGGCCTCCATCTCGCGCAGCAGGGCGTTCATTTCGGCTCCGTTCAGGCGACGGCCGGCGCGGACGCTGCCGTGGCAGGCCATGGTCGAGCAGACCTCCTCCAGCCGCTCCTTCAGGGCCAGGGCCTGGCCGTTCTCGGCCAGGTCATCGGCGATGTCGCGCACCAGGCCGGCGGCGTCGGTCTTGCCCAGCAGGGCCGGGGTCTCGCGTACCAGCACCGCCCCGGGCCCGAAGCTCTCGACGATCAGTCCGAGGCTTGCCAGTTCCCCCGCGCGGGCGATGACGCGTTCGGCTTCGGCGGGATCCAGGTCGACCACCTCAGGCAGAAGCAGGGCCTGGCGGGCGACGCCGCCGGCCTCCATCTCGCGCTTCATGCGCTCATAGACCAGCCGCTCGTGGGCGGCATGCTGGTCGACGATGACCATGCCGTCGCGGGTCTGGGCGACGATATAGGTCTCGTGGACCTGGGCCCGGGCCGCGCCCAGCGGAAAGTCGACGGGATCGAAGGGGGCTGAACCATCCTGTGGATAACTCTGCCCCGGTTGCGGGGTCAGCACGGCCTCAAAGGCCTCGGCCATGCCGGGGCCGAACCCGGGCTCGACCCGGGCCGAGATGTCCGACAGACCCGGCAGGGTCAGGGGGCGCTGGGTCGGCGGAGTCCAGCCTCCGTCCCGCCAGGCCGAGAAGCCGGCGGGCGAGGGGCCGGGTTGATAGCCGGGGAACGCGCCCGGCTGGGTCCTGAGGCTGTCGAGAGCCTGGGACGCCACCGTGGTCGAGGCCCGGTGCCCGGCCCCGGCCAGGGCATGGCGCAGGGCCCCGACGATCAGGCCGCGCACCAGGGCGGGATCGCGGAAGCGGACCTCCGCTTTGGCCGGATGGACATTGACGTCGACCTCGGCGGTGTCGAGCGACACATAGAGCGCAGCCGTCGGGTGGCGGTCGCGAGCCAGGAAATCGGCATAGGCGGCGCGCAGGGCACCCTGCAGCAGCCGGTCGCGCACGGGCCGGCCGTTGACGAACAGATACTGGTGGGCGGCATTGCCGCGATTATAGGTCGGCAGGCCGGCAAAGCCGGTCAAACGCACGCCGTCGCGGGTCTGGTCGATCTCGATGGCATTGTCCTGGAAGTCACGGCCCAGAACAGCGGCCAGACGGGCCAGGCGGCCCTGCGGACCCGGCTGTTCGGGCGGCAGGCGCAGGATACGGCGGCCGTCGATGTCCAGCGAGAAACCGACCGCCTCATGGGCCATGGCCTGGCGCTTGATCTCCTCGGTGATCGCCAGGGCCTCGGCGCGCTCCGACTTCATGAACTTCAGCCGGGCTGGGGTAGCGTAGAACAGGTCGCGCACCTCGATCCGGGCCCCGTGCGGACCCGGGAAGGCCGCCGGAGCCACCTCGCCGACCTGACCGCCCTCAACGAGGATCGAGAAGGCGTCCTTCTCGCCCTTGGCCCGGGAAGCGATCGACAGCCGGGCCACCGAGCCGATCGAGGGCAGGGCCTCGCCCCGGAAGCCCATGGTGTGGATGCGCAGGAGGTCCCAAAGGCCGTCGGCGTCCGGGGCGAGCTTGGAGGTCGCATGGCGTTCGATGGCTACCGGCAGCTCTTCGGCGCTCAGGCCCATGCCGTCATCGGCCACCAGGATCCGGGTCAGGCCGCCGCCATGGGCTTCGACCTCGATGCGCGTGGCCCCGGCATCAATGGCATTGTCGACCAGTTCCTTGATGGCGCTGGCCGGCCGCTCGACCACCTCGCCGGCGGCGATGCGGTTGACGGTCTCGGGCGGCAGGCGGCGGATCGGCATGGTCGGACTTTCGAGGCGGGGCGGCGTAGCCGACCTGGCATTGCGTCTTCGTAATTTGACCCGCCGGGTGCCGGGCCCTTCAAGTCACAAAGGGCCGATCATTCTAGATCGATTCCACCACCCTTCGAGGATCAGAGATAGTGACGATCGGCTCCAAAGCATCCCAGGTCGCAGCCCTGGCCGGCACGCTCGCCCTGCTGGGCGGTGCCCAGGTCCAGGCCCAGTCCACGCCCGTCGACCTCCAGCGGGTTGATCCGGAGGCCAATCTGGTTGAGGAACTGGTGGTCAACGCCAAGCTGCCGGGTCCCGCCTGGTGGAAGGTGTCCGATGCCGACAGCACCGTCTACGTGCTGGCGGTGCCGGCCATTGCCCCCAAGGGGTTGGCTTTCGATACCTCGGTGATCGAGCGGCGGCTGGACGGCGCCAACCGTCTGATCCTGGCGCCGGAGCCCAAGATCAATGTCGTGCGCGTCGTCAGCCTCGCCGTTGGAGGCCGTCGCTACTTCCTGACCGACACCCCGATGCGCCAGACCTTGCCGTCGGACCTTCGCGCCCGCCTGGAGGCCCGCCTGAAGACCGCTGGCGAGGACGCCGACAGCATGGACGATATCAAGCCGGCCTTTGCCGGATTCCTGGTCGCCAACATGAAATCAGGCGGCTCGGTTTCGATCAGCGGCGGCTCGGTCGGGGATCGCATCGAGAAGATCGCGCGCAAGGGTGACCTCAAGAAGCGCCCGAAGATCCAGGAGCTTGAGGGCTATGATGTGATCGACACGCTGAAGGCCGTGGGCTCGCTGCCCAAGGCCCAGCAGGAGTTCTGCCTGGATGCCGGCCTGCGCGAGGCGGATGCGGGTGGTCCCGGGATCGAAGAAACGGCCCGGCGCTGGGCCGAGGGCGACGTGGTCAAGCTGGCCGCCGCCGACCGGGGCTATCAGGCCTGCCTGTCGGCCACGCCGCGGGTGGCGACCGAGATTCGCCAGACCATCGAGCGTTCGACCAGCGCCATCGAGGCGGCGCTGAAGACGCCGGGCAAGTCGGTGGCCCTGGTCAATTTCCGTCCTCTGCTGGCCGAGCAGGGCGTCCTGGCACGCTTGCGCGCCAAGGGCCTCAAGGTGACGACGCCAGCCGATAGCGCGCCCTAAACTTCTGATTTAGAGCCCTTTTCGTCCGGCCCTAATGAAGCGATCAGGTCGAAAAGGGCTCCAGGTCAAGCTTTGGCCGTAAGGGCCGTGTCATGTCGCCTGATCAATCAGGGGAAGTCGACCATCATGAGATTCGCAGTTCTGGGCGCGGTGCTGACCGCCTTGTCGCCGCTCGTCTGCCATGCCCAGGCCATGGATGATCCCGAGGCGGTGGTGGTCGAGGCGCTGGTGGTCAATGCCAAGCTGCCTGGACCGGCCTGGTGGCGCATCTCCGACGGCGACACCACGATCTACATGCTGGGGACCCTGGCCTCCTTGCCCAAGGGTATGGCCTGGGACACCTCGGTGCTCAGCCGTCGTCTGAACGGGGCCTTTGCCCTGATCCTTCCGCCGGAGGGACGGGCCGGGGTGACCGATATTCCCGCCCTCCTGTCCCTGCGCGGCAAGCTGAAGTCCGACCGGCCGCTCGATCAGATGGCCCCGGAGCTTGCGCCCCGTCTGGCGCGGGTCCGCACCCAGCTGGGCAAGAAGCCCGGCAGCTACAACGAGTGGAGCCCGCTGGGCGCGGGCATCATGATCGCCACGGACTATCAGAAGACCACGAAACTGGAGTCGAGCGAGCCGGAACGCACCGTGGACAGGCTGGCCCGCAAGCATCGGGTCAAGACGCGCCTGGCCGGCACCTACAAGGCCATGCCGGTGGTCAAGGCCGTCGTTCGGCAGCATTCGGCCGAGGTCGGCCTGACCTGTCTGGAAGGGGTGCTCAGCGAGGCCGAAGCCGGCAGCTCTGCTGTGCGTGAGGCGGCTGAAGCCTGGGCGAAGGGCGATGTGCGCGGGGCCATTGCCGGGCCGCGCAACTTCCAGCGCTGCATTCGCGGCCTGCCGGGCATGCCCGAACTGGAACGTCGGGCCATGGACGATGAGGTGGCGGCCCTGACCGAAGCGATGAAGACCCCGGGCCATGCCGTGGCGGTGTTCTCGATCCGGGGCCTGGTGGCCCAGAACGGTCTGCTGGACCGCATGCGAGCCAAGGGCTTCACGGTGAAGACGCCGGGGGACTGATTCATTCCGCTCTCCCCGGCGAAGGCCGGGGCCCAGATCGAACCCCGTGAGTTCGTCAAGCGGGCAGAGGCGGAAGGCGCATCATCCCCAGCCACTCAGGCTGGATCTGGGCCCCGGCTTTCGCCGGGGAGAGCGGATCGTGTTGATCCAGACCGAAACCGGCCCCGAAAGCGGTGCTTCCGGGGCCGGTCAAATATCGAAGCGGTGAGTTGAAGCCCTACAGGCCCGGCAGCTTGATCCGGGTCTGCTTCTCGCGGCTGATCACCACCTTGCCGGGACCCATCAGGGCCTTCAGGCGGGCTTCTTCGGCGGCGGCATCGACCACGACCGGCGCATCGGCACCGGTTTCGCTGCTGGTGGCGGCCACCTGGGCAGCCTTGTCCTTTTTCCAGAACATCACCTTGCTGGCGAAGCTCTCGTCCTTGTGGGCCAGGTCGCCGGTCTCGTCATCGACCACGAAGCGGATCAGCGGATCGGCCTTTTCGACACCGGCCTTGGCGACCAGCAGCTTTTCACCGTCCGAGCGGCCGGCGGCCAGGCTCTGGCCGATCAGGGCCTGACGCGCGGCGCTTTCCGGCTGCAGCTCCTGCGGACGGGGCTCGCCGGGGGCCGGCGGACGCAGGGCGTAATCAGGCGGCACGACCAGCGGGGCCTTGGTGACGACGCGGAATTCGTCGGGAACCACCTTGCTCATGCCCAGCGCCTTGGAGGCCGATTGGCAACCGGCGAGGCCCGTGGCGGCTACGGCAGCCAGAACGCTCAGGGTCGCGACCCGATTGAAACTCATGAACCCATGCTCCAGCGGGCCCTTGCGGGCCGAAATTCAGAGCGCACTCGATACGACATCAAGGCGCAGGTGCCAATGTCTCTTGCGATTGCGGCCTTATTCGGTCGGATGGGCCAGCTTGTCCTCGCCGGTGAGGAAGCTGTCGAGCAGCAGGAAGGCCACGCCTACCGAGATCGCGGCGTCGGCGATGTTGAAGATCCAGGGGAAATAGAGGTCGCGCACGTCGATGAAGTCGGCGACCGCGCCATAGATCACCCGGTCGATCAGGTTGTTGCCGATCGCCCCGCCGATGATCAGGCCCAGACCAACGGCCATCAGCGGTCGGACCGCCTTGCGGGCCCAGAGGGTCAGGCCCACGACGACGACGGTCGAAAAGCCGGTCAGCAGCCAGCGACCCCATTCGGCATGGCCACTGAGCAGGCCAAAGCTCATGCCCCGGTTCCAGACCATGGTCAGGTCGACCGGGCCGGGCAGGAAAACAGTGCCCCGGGCTTCCAGGTTCAGCCCGTGCAGGATCCAGAGCTTGGTCAGCTGGTCGAGGGCGACCGTCGCCACGGCGATGGCATAGGCGATCCAGCCTTGGCGGGTGATGCTCGGGAGTGTCGTCACTTTGGCGGCCGCTCTCTCGTGAAGCTTGGACGTCTATCTGAAAACCTCTCCCAGAGGGAGAGGAGGGGCCCGCCGCGCAGCGGTGGGAGGTGAGGGGTTAGGCCACTGACCGGCGTGCCGGCACGCCGTCCTGCTCTGTAACCCCTCACCCTCCCACGCCTTCGGCGCGGGCCCCGCCCTCTCCCTCTGGAAGAGGGTTGAAATCACGCTTTCTGGCTATCCCACCAGGCCACAGCCTCCGCGTCGCGCAGGCTGAGCTCGGGATAAAGCGGATTTGTGCCGACCTCGGGCAGGATGCGCCAGGAGCGGGCGCACTTGTTGCCCTGGGCCTGGGCCGGGTCCACCGACACGCCCTTGACCTCGTCGGTCGTGAAGGCCCCGCCCTCGCCGGCGACCAGAGTCGCGGCGCTGGTGCGGAACACCTCGGCGGCGTCGAGGCCGTCAAAGGCAGCCAGCAGATCCGGATCGGCGATATGGACCACCGGCGCGGCTTCCAGGGCCGAACCGATGCGCTTCTCGCGCCGTTCGACCTCGAGAGCGCCGGTGACCACCGACATCACCGTCTCGACCCTGGCCCAGCGGGCGGCTTCAGCGGGATTGTGCCACTGGGCCGGCGTCTGCGGCATGACCCGCAGACTGTTGGAGCCCGCCTCGGGGAAGCGCGTCATCCACGCCTCTTCCATGGTGAAGCTGGTCAGGGGCGAGAGCCAGATGGTCAGGCGCTCGAAGACATAGTCCAGCACGGTGCGATAGGCCCGGCGGCGCAGTTCCGTCGGCTTGTCGCAATAGAGGCTGTCCTTGCGGATATCGAAGAACAGGGTCGACAGGTCGCCCTGGCAGAACTCGATCAGGGGCCGGGTGACGTCGCTGAAGCGATAGGTCTCATAGGCGGCGCGGACCTGACCATCCAGCTCCCACAGCCGGTGCAGGATGAACTTCTCCAGCGGCGGGAAGTCGTCATAGTTCGTCACCCGTTCGGCTTCGTCGAAGCCGGCGAGGGCACCCAGCAGATAGCGGGTGGTGTTGCGCAGCTTGCGATAGGCGTCGGTCGTGGTGGCCAGGATGGTCTTGCCGATCCGCTGGTCTTCCGAATAGTCGACCATGGCCGTCCACAGACGCAGGATCTCGGCACCGGACTCCTTGGTGACGGCCTGGGGCTCGACGGTATTGCCCTTGGACTTGGACATCTTCTCGCCGTTCTCATCCTGGGTGAACCCATGGGTGAGCACCGCCTTGTAGGGCGCGCGGCCGCGGGTGCCGCAGCCTTCGAGCAGGGACGACTGGAACCAGCCCCGATGCTGGTCGGAACCCTCCAGATAGAGATCGGCCGGCCAGTGGCTGTCGGCCCGGCCTTCGATTGTGAAGGCGTGGGTGCAGCCTGAGTCGAACCAGACATCGAGGATGTCGACGACCTTTTCGTACCGGGCCGGATCATGGGCCTCGCCGAGGAACGCGGCGTCGGGACGGGTGAACCAGGCGTCGGCCCCGCCTTCGCGGATGGCGTCCAGGATGCGGGCATTGACGGCGTCGTCCATCAGGGGCTGGCCGCTGTCCTTGTCGACGAACATGGCCAGCGGCGTACCCCAGGCGCGCTGGCGGCTGACCAGCCAGTCGGGACGGCTCTCGACCATCGAGCCGATGCGATTGCGGCCTGCGTCGGGATGGAAGGCGGTGTCGGCAATGGCCTGGATCGCCGTTTCGCGCAGGGTCTTGCCGCTCGCCAGCGGCTGATCCATGCGGATGAACCACTGGGGCGTGTTGCGGAACAGGATGGGAGCCTTGGAGCGCCAGCTGTGCGGATAGCTGTGCTCGACCCGCCCGCGCGCCAGCAGGTTGCCGGCCTCAATCAATTTGTCCATCACCGCGCCATTGGCAGGACCGAACTTGCCGGCCTTCTTGCCCTCGGTCTCGATGACCTTGAGGCCCGCGAACAGCGGGACGTGCGGGTAGTAGGCACCGTCGGGATCGACGGTATCGGGGATGGAATCGAGGCTGTAGCCGCTCTTCAGCCAGACCAGATAGTCGTCGGCTCCGTGGCCCGGGGCCGTGTGGACAAAGCCAGTGCCGGCGTCATCGGTGACGTGGTCGCCGGCCAGCAGCGGGACGTCGAAGCCGAAGCCCCCAACGGGATCAGAGTCGAACTGGGCCAGCGGGTGGGCGCAGATCAGGCCGGTCGGGTCGATGGGCTCGACGCGGCGCCAGGTGGCGACCTTGGCGGCCTTTCGCACATCTTCGGCCAGCTTGTCGGCGACGATCAGGCGGTCGCCCGGCTTGGACCACGGGGCGAACTCGAGGTTCTCCTCCAGGGCTTCCACCTCATAGAGGCCGTACGCGACCTTGGGGTTGAAGCTGATGGCGCGGTTGGCGGGGATGGTCCAGGGCGTGGTGGTCCAGATCACCACGCTGGCGTCATTGGGCGGCAGGCGGAAGACATTGTCGCCGGCGGCATTGCCCGACAGGGCGTAATGCGCCTCGTCATAGACCTTGACCGGGAACTTCACCCACACCGTCGGCGAAACATGGTCGTGGTACTCGATCTCGGCATCGGCCAGGGCCGTGCGTTCGACCGGGCTCCACATCACCGGCTTGGAGCCGCGATAGAGCTGGCCCGAGGCGGCGAACTTGTGAAACTCGGCGACGATCGTGGCCTCGGACGAGAAGTCCATGGTGGCGTAGCGGTTCCACCAGTCGCCCAGGATGCCCAGGCGCTGGAACTCGACCTTCTGGGCCTCGATCCAGCCGCCGGCATATTCGCGGCAGCGCTTGCGGAATTCTTCGGCCGGGACCTCGTCCTTGCGGCGGCCCTTGGCGCGGAACTCTTCCTCGATCTTCCACTCGATCGGCAGGCCGTGGCAGTCCCAGCCGGGCACATAGTCGACATCATAGCCGAGGGCGAAGCGGCTGCGGACCACGAAGTCCTTCAGCGTCTTGTTGAGGGCATGGCCGATATGGATCGGGCCATTGGCATAGGGCGGGCCGTCGTGGAACACGAACAGCGGCGCGCCGTCGGCCTGGCGCCTGGCGCGGATCGCGCCATAGAGGCCCTTGTCGGACAGGGCGGCCCAGCCGGCCAGGATCTCGGGCTCCTTCTTGGGCAGACCCCCGCGCATCGGGAACGGGGTGTCGGGAAGGAAGACGGTTTCGCGATAGTCGCGGGCGGTCGTGGCGTCGTCGGCCATGGGAGAGCTATCCAGCTTGGAAGTTCGGAAAGGAAGGTGCGGGTCTTAAGTCCCGGCGCGCGCTCGAACCTGCGTCCAGCGTTACGCCGGGCGGATAATTCGCGGGGTTTTCCGAACGAAAGTCATGGTCCGGGGATAGCAGAGGGTTTGGTGTGGAGCAAACCCGCAAGCTCCAAACTCGTGTCATCCCGGACGAGCCCGGCATAGCCGGGTGAAGATCCGGGACCGATCTGGAACGCGGCGCTCAGGCGTCGGTCCCGGATCGGCGCGCTGCGCCCCCGGCTCAAGGCCGGGGCGGGATAGTAGTGTCTCCGCTCTCCCCGGCGAAAGCCGGGGCCCAGATCGAACCCGGAAAGATGGCGGATCGTGAGGCCGGCAGTAGGCGCAACACCCCCAGAGGTTCAGGGTGTATCTGGGCCCCGGCTTTCGCCGGGGAGGGCGGACAAAAGTGCAGTTAGCCCCGCTTCCGCACCTTCGGCGTGATCGTCACCGTCATGAGTCGGCCTTCGCGGATCAGGCTGAACAGGGTGGGCTTGTTGATGGCGTGATGGTCGAGGGCGCGCAGCAGGTCGTCGAGGCCGGTCAGGACCTGGTCGCCGGCCTGGATCAGCAGGTCGCCTTCCTTGACCCCGGCCTTGGCTGCGGGGCCGCCGCTGTCGACCTGGGCGACGAAGACCGCATAGGCCTGGGTGACGCCGGTGGCCCGGGCCAGGGCGGCCGGGATCGGGGCCTGCTGGGCGACGAGACCGATCGAGCCACGCCGGACGAAGCCGTGGTCCATCAGTTCCTGGATCACATAGGTGGCCGTATTGACCGCCACGGCAAAGCACAGGCCCTGATAGCCGGCGATCACAGCGGTGGCGATGCCGACCACCTCGCCGCTGGAATTGACCAGGGGGCCGCCGCTGTTGCCGGGATTGAGGGCCGCGTCGGTCTGGATCAGGTCCTCGATCAGCCGGCCACGCTCGCCGCGCAGGGACCGGCCCAGGGCCGAGACCACCCCGGTGGTCACGGTCGCCTCGAAGCCCAGAGGCGCGCCGATGGCGATGACCAGCTGGCCGCGCCGCAGCTTCTTGGAGTCGCCCAGCTTGGCGACGGGAATATCGACATTCTGGTCGACCTTGAGAATCGCCAGGTCGGTATCGGGATCGTCGCCTACGCAGCGGGCCGTGAGGCTGCGGCCCTCGGCGGTGATGATCACGAAGCGCGAGGCCCCCTGGACCACGTGGCTGTTGGTCAGGATCAGGCCGCCGGTCGCGAAGGCGAAGCCCGAGCCGATACCCTGCATGCGCGGGTCTTCCAGCATCGGGTGTACCCGGACAACGGCCGGTCCGACCACCTCGACCGCGCGGACCACGGCATTGGAATAGGCGTCCAGCAGGTCGCCATTGGGCAGGGCGCAATAGCCGCCCTCGACCTCGACGGCCTTGCCGGTGTCGAATACGAACTGGGTGTCGGCCGGATAGGACAGGATTTCGTGCCGGCGCCTGGGCACCGGCCGCCGCGCCCTGGCGAAATGCTCGTACTTGCGCGCTTTCAACGTCCCGCCCCCACCATGGTTAAGAGAGGTTAACGGGGCTGAGCCAAGGGGGAAAGCTTTTCTCCTCCCTCGTGTGTTGAGAGGGGAGGGATAGATGCTCCCCTGATGCCGGGTCTCAGGCCTTAGGATCTGCCGCCAGAAAAGGTGTCATCCCGGACAAGCCTGGCAAAGCCAGGCGCCGATCCGGGACTGACCTGGAACGCGGCGCTCAGGCGTCGGTCCCGGATCTTCGCGCTGCGCGCTCGTCCGGGATGGCAGCCGGTATTGGCTTTGGGCGATAACCTCCCTCAAAGGGGGAGGATCCTGTCTAGAATCCCGGCGCCACGATCGCCCGGGCCGCCGTCTCGTCGCGCCGGATCTGTTCGACCATCAGGTCGATGCTGTCGAACTTCAGCTCCGGCCGCAGGAAGGCGATCAGCTGGGTTTCGATGACCTGGCCATAGAGGTCCTCATCGAAGTCGAACAGCCAGGTCTCCAGCCGGGTCTCGACCCGTCCGGTGGTGGGATTGTTGCCGAGATTGGCGACCCCGGGCACCTCACGGCCGTCCGGCAGGCGCGTGCGGGTGGCATAGACGCCGAGCCTGGGCACCACATAGTCGACGATCTCGACATTGGCGGTCGGAAAGCCCAGCTGTCGGCCCAGCTGCTGGCCGCGCCGGACCACGCCCTCGATGGCGAAGGGGCGGCCCAGGATCCTGGCGGCCGTTTCCGGGTGACCCTCGCGCAGGGCATCCCGGACACTGGTGGAGGAGAACTTGTCGCCCGTCTCGCCGGCCACCGGCTCGGCGATCGAGACGCCGAAGCCATGCTCAGCGCCATAGGCCCTCATCCCATCGGGACTGCCGGTGCGGCCCTTGCCGAACGAGATGTCGAAGCCGGCGGCGACATGGCGCACGCCCAGCCCCTCGACCATCACCTGCTCGACGAACTCGCGGTCCGAAAAGCTGGCCATCTGGAAGTCGAACGGCAGCAGATAGAGGATATCGACGCCCATGCCGCCCAGAACCCGGGCCTGCTGCTCGACCGTCATCAGACGGAAGGCCGGCTCGGTCGGGCGAAACAGCCGGCGCGGATGCGGATCAAAGGTCACAACGCCGAGCGGCACCTTGAGTGACAGGGCGGCCTTGGCGGCCTCGGCGATCACCTGCTGATGGCCGCGGTGCACGCCGTCGAAATTGCCCAGCGCCACGGCCGCGCCGCGCTCCTGGGCCGGCAGGTCCTTCCAGCCTTGAACGATGGTCAGGGTCATCAGCCGGCCTTGCGCGGAACCATGATCAGGGCCTCGCCCTCGACCACCGGCTTGCCCTTGACCAGACAGACCGTAGCCAGGGTGACGCGGGCCTTGGCGGTGTCGATCTCGGTGATGGTGGCGCGGGCCGTGACCTCGTCGCCGATCTTGACCGGCCGCTTGAAGCGAAGGGCCTGGGACAGATAGATCGCGCCGGGTCCCGGCAGGGTGGTGCCGATCACCGCCGAGATATAGCCGGCCGACAGCATGCCGTGGGCGATACGCTCGCCAAAGCTGGTGGTCGCCGCATAGTCGGGGTCGAGGTGGACGGGATTGTTGTCACCCGTCACGGCGGCGAAGGCGATGATGTCGGCCTCGCCGACCGTGCGGACCAGATCGGCGGTCTGGCCGACGCTGAGTTCCTCGAGAAACAGACCCTGCATCACGCGTCCTTGCGACTTTTCTTGTTTTCCGTTGGGGCTGAGCTTAGCGGCTGGACCGCCGATCACCAGACCAGATCACCCACGGCGTGCGTGGCCCCGACCTTATCGGCCGCCAGCAGGGCCAGGACCGCTTCCGGATTCAACTGGCCGTCCGGCCCCAGGGCCTTTTCGCCATGGATGCCCTTGGCGATGAACAGGCAGGCCAGATTCTGGTTCTCGGCCCCGAGGACGTCGGTGATCACACCATCGCCGATACAGAGGACGCGATTGCGGTCCACGGGCCGGCCGGTCAGGCGCTCGGCCTCGGCGATCGCCAGGTCATAGATCGGCGCGAAGGGCTTGCCCGCCATGATCACTTGCCCACCGAGGCTCTCATAGAGGTCGGCCAGGGCCCCGGCGCAGTAGATCAGCCGGTCGCCGCGCTGCACCACCCGGTCGGGATTGGCGCAGATGAAGGTCAGGCCCCGCTGCGCCGCCACCGCCAGACGGTCGCGATAGAGTTCGGGCTCCTCGGTCTCGTCGTCATAGAGGCCGGTGCAGCCGATGAAGTCGGCGTCCTCGCAGGACCCGGTCAGGTCCAGGTCAAGGCCGGCATAGAGCGGACCATCGCGGTCCGGACCGATCCGCCAGACCTTGCCCGGCGCGCGAGCGCTCAGGAGGTCGCGGGTAGCGTCGCCGGAGGTGACGAAGCCGCTCCAGGCCGCGCGCGGCACGCCTAGGCTGTCCAGCTGGGAGACCACGTCATGCGACGGGCGCGGCGCGTTGGAGATCAGGACCACCGGCCCGACCTGAGCGCCCCACTGCACCAGGGCCTCGCAGGCTTCCGGGAAGCTCTGGACGCCATTGTGGATCACGCCCCAGACGTCGCAGAGGACGATGTCGTAGCGATCACGGAGAGCCGAGAGGCGTTCGGGAAAATCGATCATGGCGGCGGCGGTACCGGTCGGGGAGGAGGGCGTCAACGCCTGGAGGGCTCAGGTGTCCTCGCCGGCCGCGCTTTGCAAGAGGCACGGCTTTCGCTGCTGGCCGTTCCGTGACTATGCTCGGCCGTGCGCCGGGGAGGGCCTGATGACCATTCTGATCCTGGGACTTGTCCTGTTTTTCGGCATCCACGCGGTTCGCATCGTCGCGGGGCCTTTCCGCGACGCCCAGGTCGCGGCCAGTCCGGGTCGGTGGAAAGGCCTCTATTCCCTGATCGCTGCCGCAGGCCTGGGCCTGATCATCTGGGGCTGGATGCAGTACCGGCTGATGGCGCCGCAGCTGTATGATCCGCCGCTCTGGGGCCGCCACCTGGCCATGGCGCTCGTGCTGCCGGCCTTCATCCTGCTGGCCGGAGCCAATGGCCCGGTGGGACGCATCAAGGCGACGGTTCGCCATCCGATGCTGATTGGCGTGATCCTGTGGTCGATCGCCCACCTGCTGGCCAATGGCGATCAGGCCTCGGTCATGCTGTTCGGGGCCTTCCTGGCCTTTGGTGTGATCGACCTGATCTCGGTCCTCGGGCGTCGGGAGCCCGCGCCGGTCGCGACCAAGCCGATGGCCGACCTGATCATGGTCGTGGCCGGGACGGTCCTCTACGCCCTGTTCGTGATGTTCCTGCACCGGGTGTTCTTCGGGGTTTCGCCCCTCGGCTGAGCCCTTACGGCGCATCATGAAAGATGACGCCCAGGGTCCGGCGACGGCCTGAGCGGATTTCGCTGACCCCGTGCCGCAGGATCCGCCGGTGGACGCCGCGCGTGCCTTCGGCCGGCCTGTCGCGCACGGCGAAGATCACGCCCTCGCCCTGGCGCAGCGGCACGACCTGGGGGGCCGACTGCTGGCGGGGACGCTGTTCGACCAGCACGAACTCGCCGCCCTCGAAGTCGCGTCCCGGCTCGTCGAGCAGGAAGGCGGCCTGCAGCGGGAAGACCTGATCGCCATAAAGGTCCTGATGCAGGCAGTTATAGTCGCCAGGGCCGTAGGTCAGCAGCAGCGGCGTCGGCCGGATCTGGCCGGCCTCGCGGCACAGTGCCAGCATCTCGTCCAGGGCTTCGGGAAAGCGCCGGTCCTCGCTCAGGCGTTGCGCCCAGTGATTGGCGATCCTAGCCAGGGGCGGAAACAGGCTCTCGCGCAGGGTCTGGACCGCCTCCGGCAGGGGGTAGGCGAAGTACTGGTACTCGCCCCTGCCGAAACCGTAGCGGGCCATGACCACGCGGCTGCGGAACAGCTCCGTCCGGTCATAGAGGGCCGCCAGGTCGGCGCAGGTCTCCTGCGTGAACAGCGGTCCGGTCAGGGCCCAGCCCCGGCTGTCCAGCTCGGCGGTGATCCGCGCCCAGTCCAGGTCCGAAGGTGGGCAGATCAAGCGCGGGCCTCGCTGACGGCGGGGTCCAGGCGCTCAGGCTTGCAGCGCTTGCAGGCCCGGAAACCGGCCGCGCGGGCTTCGGCCCCGGTGGCATGGAACACGACGTTCTTGCGCAGCGGCCGGGCAGGGCAGACGGGGCGACAATAGATCCCGGTCGTCCGGACAGCGATGAAGAACGCGCCGTCGGCCGCAGGGTCCCGCTCCAGGCAGGCGGCCCAGCGGGCCTCGTCGTCGGCATAGTCGGCAAATCTCATGGCGGGCTCCCGTCTTCCAGGAAGCCTGCGCCCTCAGGGGACGTCCGTCATTCCGAAGCTTGCGGCCCGGTACCGAAAACTGTCACCAGCCTGAGGCGCGGCGGCGCAGGGCTCCGCGCATGAAGTCCTGGGGCGGTTCGGCCTCGGCCAGGACGGCGTCGCGGATAGCGCGGGGTTCGCCGAACAGATGGCCCTGGCCATAGCCGATATCGAGGTCGAGGATGTCGACGATCTGCCGTTCGGCCTCGACCTTCTCGACAATGACCTCGATGCCGTAGCGGCGGGTCAGGGCGGCGAAGTCGGCGGCATTCAGGTCGGGCAGGGAGGCGATGACCAGCTTGCCGTCCTCTTCCTTCAGCTGGTCCAGCATCATCTGGGCACCGACCTTGAGGAACTTGACGTCAGCGCGGGCCAGGTCCTGGAAATCGAGATCCAGGTCGTTGACCTTGTCGAGGCTGAACTGGAAGCCGAGGCTGGCCAGACGCGACATGTGGCGGGCTTCCACGGGGCCGCGCCGGTCGAACGCCGCCTGACCCAGTTCGAAGATCACCGCGCCGGCCAGGTCCTTGTTGCCCTGCATGAACTCAAGGAACTGCGGGAAGAAGCTCTCGTCGGCCAGGCTGGCCAGGGAGATGTTGCAGAAGATCCCGACCTTGCGGTCCTGCTTGGCCAGCCGGCGCACGATCTGCACGCAACGGAACAGCAGCAGGTTGTCGATGGCGGTCATCAGGCCTTCGGGCTCGGCGACAGCCAGGTACTCGGCCGGCATCATCACCCGGCCGGTTTCATCGCGCAGACGCGAGAAGCTCTCATAGAAGACGGTGCGCCGCTGGGGCAGGCTGACGATCGGCTGCAGATAGAGATCGACGCGGTTCTCGGCGAGGGCGTCCTGGACCACCTGCAGCATGACATTGGCCTGCGGGGTGCGGCCGCGAACCTCGGTGCGCGCCGCGGCGACCTGATGGGTAAGCTGGTGTTCCAGCCGGTCGTTCATCGTGGCGATCAGGTCTTCGAGCTGGTGGACCTCGGTGGACAGCTCCTCCGACCGGCGCTGCGCATCCTGGGCCACGCTCTCGACCAGTTCGGTCATGCGGGCGTCGATCTTTTCGATCTGGTCGAGCAGGATGGCGTGGGCCTCGCGGACCGTATCGATGTCCATGCGGGTGCGGGCGGTCTCGAAGGTGCTGGCGATCATGCCGTGGAAGGCAAAGCACAGGCCGAGCGTGCCGATAAAGGCCGCCAGACCGACAGCCGGTGCCGCCCCCGTGCGCCACAGCACGAGGGAGATGATCAGAGCCAGACAAAGATAGGCGCCCGTGAGCAGCCCCAGCATCAGCCTTCGCATCAGTCCGTCCACGCGAATCGTTACAGGCAATCAGACCGGTCCGGACGCCAAGAGTCGAACGGATTAACGCCCCTGCGCTATTCCGCCTCGTTCCGTCGTCCTGTGCAGCAGCATAACCGATACGGGCGCGTTCTGACATCAAAGGCGCGTCTCTCTGCATCGACAGCGACGCCTTGGACTGATAATCACTCGCAAGTGTTCACGAGAATTCTGATGCCTGACGGTCTAGCCCCGGTTTCTGGCCTTGAGGCCGCCCTTGCCGCGACACCCTCCGCCCGCTCCCTGGGCGAGGCTTCGCTTGGCGACAAGGGGGTGATCCTCAGTGTCACCGGTCGGACCGGCGCGGCGGAGGCCGTCGACGCGGAGGAGCTGGAGCGCCGCCTGCTGGAAATGGGCTTTGTCGAGGGCGCAAGGGTCGAGGTCCTGCACGAAGGGCTTTTCGGTCGCGACCCGATCGCCGTGCGTGTGGACGACAGCCGCGTCGCCCTGCGCCGCCGCGAAGCCAGCGCCGTGTCCGTACTGTTTGACGGGAACCAGTCTTGACCTCTCAAGCCGCATCGCTTGACCCGGCGCGCATCGCCCTGGTCGGCAATCCCAATTCCGGCAAAACCGCCCTGTTCAACGCCCTGACCGGCAGCCGCCAGAAGGTGGCCAACTATGCGGGCGTCACGGTGGAGCGCAAGGAAGGCGTGCTGACCACGGCCGGTGGCCGCACCCTGCGCCTGCTCGACCTGCCCGGCACCTATTCCCTGCGGGCCCGCAGTCCCGACGAGGTGGTGACCCGCGACGCCATCCTCGGACGGCTGGCCGGCGAGTCGGCCCCCGACGTTCTGATCTGCGTGGCCGATGCGACCAATCTGCGTCTCGTGCTGCGTCTGGCGCTGGAACTGAAACAGGTCGGCCGGCCGTTCGTCCTGGCCCTCAACATGTTCGACATCGCCCAGCGCCAGGGGCTTCGCATCGACGTCGAGCGCCTGGCCAGCGAGATCGGTGCGCCGATCGTCACCACGGTGGCGACCCGCAAGCGCGGCCTGGACGACCTGATCGCCCAGGCCGAAGCCCTGACCGTGAGCCTGGCCGGCGAGCACGCCAGCACCTGGCACGAGCCCGATGCCGCCGAGATCCGCGCCGCCCACGCCGAGGCCCAGCGCATCTTCAAGGCCTGTGTGAAGCCGCCGGAGCGGCCCGACACCATCACCGGCAAGATCGATGATGTGCTGCTGAACCCGGCGGCGGGCCTGCTGATCCTGGGCCTGCTGCTGTTCGTGATGTTTCAGGCGGTCTTCACCTGGGCAACCCCGGCCATGGACCTGATTGACGGTGGCTTCGCGGCCCTGGCGGGCTGGGTCGGCGCCCATCTGCCCCAGGGGCTGCTGGGCAGCCTGATCGCCGATGGCCTGATCGCCGGTGTCGGCAGTGTGCTGGTGTTCCTGCCGCAGATCCTGATCCTGTTCTTCTTCATCCTGCTGCTGGAAGACAGCGGCTACATGGCCCGCGCCGCCTTCCTGATGGACAAGATCATGGGCGGGGCTGGCCTGCACGGCCGCGCCTTCATTCCGCTTCTGTCCAGCTTCGCCTGCGCCATCCCCGGGATCATGTCGACGCGGGTGATCGACAACCGCCATGACCGCCTGACCACCATTCTGGTGGCGCCGCTGATGACCTGCTCGGCCCGGATCCCGGTCTATACCCTGATCATCGGGGCCTTTATTCCGCAGAAGACGGTGTGGGGCTTCCTGTCCCTGCAGGGCCTGGTGATGTTCGGGCTCTATGCCAGCGGGATTGTCAGCGCCCTGGCGGTGTCGTTCGTGATCCGCCGGGTGTTCTGGCGCGGTACGGTCGAGCCCTTCATGATGGAACTGCCGACCTATCGCTGGCCCGAGCCGCGCAATGTGCTGCTGAACCTCTGGGCCCGGGCCAAGATCTTCATCACCCGCGCCGGCAAGATCATCCTGCCCCTGATGGTGCTGATCTGGGTGCTGGCGACCTTCCCCTATCCGCCCGAGGGCGCGACGGGTCCGGCCATCGACTACAGCTTCGCGGGCATACTCGGCGGCTGGATAGAGCCCCTGCTCCGGCCGATCGGCTTCAACTGGCAGATGTCGATCGCCCTGATCCCCGGCATGGCCGCCCGCGAGGTCGCCGTGGCGACCCTGGGCACGGTCTATGCGGTCAGTGATCCTGACGGGGCCGCCACGGCCCTGTCGGCGACCCTGTCGAGCCAGTGGTCGCTGGCCTCGGCCCTGTCGTTCCTGGCCTGGTACGTGTTCGCACCGCAGTGCGCCCCGACCCTGGCCGTGGTCAAGCGCGAGACCAACAGCTGGCTGTGGCCGACCGTGATGTTCGTCTACATGGTCGCCCTGGCCTATCTGGCGGCGTTTGTGACCTATCATGTCGCCGTGGCGATGGGGGCGGGGTAACCGCCGGCCCTAGAGCGTTTTCCGATAGGTGTGAAACGGTTATCGGATCGAAAAATGCGCTAAACTTTTGATTTAGAGCCCTTTTCGTCCGACCCTGATGAAGCCATCAGGTCGGCAAGGGCTCTAGCCGGCGGGCAGGCCGATTATCCGGGCGAACGCCACGAACCAGGGCCAGTTCGGGGCCTGGAACATGGTGAGCCGGATGGCCGTCATGGCGACCAGGGTCAGCCACCAGGGGCTCGCCCAGCGTCCCCTGAAACCGTCCCACAGGACAAGGCCGACCAGCACCGCCTGGACCGTCCAGAAGCTGGGCGGCAAAGCGCCGGCCAGGCCGCCGAGCGATGGAATATTCATGCCATAGGCCCGGCCCAGGGCCGGCGGCAGGGCGACGAAGGCCGTCGAGGCCATGAAGCGGGCATGCAGGAACATCGTCCGCCGGCAGGCGATGGCCAGGATGAAGAGCAGGCTGAACAGGGCCAGCGACCAGACGTCGATCCAGGCCAGGGTCAGGCGCAGCGGCACATCGAAATGCGAGTTGGGACCGAGCATGTCGGTCACCAGGGTGAAGGCGCTGACGACGAGGGCCGGCGCGATGATCAGCGAGGTCCGGCCGATCCAGCGATGCCAGAGCGTGTGTCCGCGTCCGATCAGCCAGCTCTGGACCACCAGCATAACCATCCAGCCGGTCGCCAGGACGCCGTGGAGGATGCGCAGGGGATCCAGCGGCCCCGCCCCGCCGGTAAAGCTTGGCCAGAAGCCAAACAGCGTGACGGCGAAGGCCAGCAAGAACGCCAGATAGAGATGCCGCATGGACGCGCCCCTGGACAGGTTGATGGCGTAACGGGTTCCTGCGGTCGGCTAGGCCGCTCTTGCCAGGCCCTTGCCATAGGCCAGACGCCGCCAGACCCACTCCAGCGGGCCCATCGAGAACTTCGACAGCCACAGCGGTGACCAGATCAGTTGCACGCCCCAGATGATCGCGACGATCACCCAGAGGTCCACCCGGTTGGCATCGCCATAGAGGCCCAGCCCGCGTCCGCCCCAGAAGATCGTGGTCATGATGATCGACTGGCTGATGTAGTTGGTGAAGGCCATCTGGCCCAGGCGGGCCAGGGGTGTGAGCAGCTTGCGGAACAGATCCAGCTTCAGCAGCAGGATGGCCAGGGACGCATAGCCCAGGGTGATGGGCAGGGTCAGGAATTCGAAGCCGATCTGCAGGGCCCCGCTGGAGCGCGGCTGGGCGAAATCAATGATCAGCTTCTCGCGCGACTCCATGCCGGTCACCCACAGGCCGACCGCTCCGAAGGCGACCAGAAGGGCATAGACCCAGGTCGGGGCGCGGCCGGTCAGGAAGCCCCACTTGTAGAGCGCCATGCCCAGCATCATCAGGGCCCCGGTCCGCCAGATGACGACCAGCAGGCTGGCCGGCTGCAGGAACATCCAGGCCTTGAAATTGACGCTCATGGCCCCGGCGAGGCCGGACTTGACGGTGGCAATGGCGGCCGCGATGTCGGCCGGGTCACCCTTGGCCATTTCCTTGAGCACCTCGGTGCGGATCTCGGCCGGGGCGTAGTCCAGGGCCATGATCGGCAGGACCGCCATGGCCGAGCCCAGCAGGATGATCGTGATGGCGACGATGAACAGGGTGCGCGGCTTCCAGGAGCGGAACAGCAGCACGACAAAGCCGGTCACGGCATAGAGCAGCAGAATGTCGCCATACCAGATCAGCAGACCGTGGATCAGGCCGAACAGGGTCAGCCAGCCCAGCCTGCGCCGCAGCAGAGCCCCGCGTGGCTTGTCGCTGCGCTCGCCGCCGACCAGCAGCAACGACACGCCGAACAGCATCGAGAACAGGGTGACGAACTTGAAGTGGAAGAAGGTCTGCACCACCCACCAGGCGTCGCCCTCGGCCCCGGTCATCGGGAAGGGCGAAAGCTTGGGCGTCATATAGACGTCCATGGGCATGGCGAAGGCCACGGCATTGACCGCAAGGATGCCCATCACGCCCAGGCCCCGCAGGACGTCCAGGCTCATATGGCGATCACCGGCCGCCACGGGCCGCAAGGCTTGAGTCTCGGTCATCGGCGTCCCCCTTTGGAGACGCCGCACGCCTAGCGCGTGGGAACCGGCGTCTCGCCCCGATAGTCATAGAAGCCCCGTCCGGCCTTTTTGCCAAGCCAGCCGGCCTCGACATATTTCACCAGCAGCGGGCAGGGACGGTATTTGCTGTCGGCCAGGCCTTCGTGCAGCACGTTCATGATCGACAGCACGGTGTCGAGGCCGATGAAATCGCCCAGCTCCAGCGGGCCCATCGGGTGGTTGGCCCCCAGCTTCATGGCGGTGTCGATCGCGTCGACCGTGCCGACGCCCTCATAGAGGGTGTAGATCGCCTCGTTGATCATCGGCACCAGCACGCGGTTGACGATGAAGGCCGGGAAATCTTCGGCATTGCTGGTGATCTTGCCCAGCGACTGGGCAAAGGCCACGGCCCGCTCATAGGTGGGGACGTCGGTGGCGATGCCGCGAATGATCTCGACCAGCTTCATCAGCGGGACCGGATTCATGAAGTGCAGGCCGATGAACCGCTCGGGGCGATCCGTGGCCGAGGCCAGGCGCGTGATCGAGATCGACGAGGTGTTCGAGGCCAGCAGGGTGTCGGACTTCAGGTGCGGCTGCAGGCTGCGGAAGATGGCCTTCTTGGTCTCTTCGTTCTCGGTGGCCGCCTCGATGGCGAGGTCGGTCTGGCCCACGGCTTCCAGGCCCTCGGCACCGGTGATCCGCGACAGAGCGCCAGTCATGGCCGCCTGGTCGATGATGCCGCGGCTGACCTGGCGCGCCATGTTCTTCTCGATCAGGACCAGGCCTGCGTCGATCCGGTCTCTGGAGATGTCGTGCAGCACGACGTCATAGCCCGCGAGCGCGCAAACATGCGCGATGCCCGATCCCATCTGGCCCGCGCCGATGACGCCGACCGTCTTGATTTCACTCATGAACGCCAAGCCTTCGCTTGAAACGGCGCTGGGACCATCGTCCGCGCCCGAAATTGTGGCGCTGTTTCTAGCACGAGAATCCACGGCCTCGTCCAGACTTTGCTGCGACGCAGCGCGGATCGGTCGCGCTATCCGACCGGCGGATAGATGTGGCTCTGACCCTGTGGGTCTTCCACCGCGCCCTCGGCCAGATAGTGGGGGCCTACGGGGACCTTGCCGTGACCGCCGGGGATGTCGAGGATGTAGGTCGGCTGGGCCAGGCCCGAGACCCTTCCGCGCAACGCTTTCATCAGCGCCTGGCCCTCGGCGAGGCCGGTGCGCAGGTGGCTGGTGCCGGGCGCATGGTCGTGGTGGTGCAGGTAATAGGGCTTGATCCGGGTCTCGACGAAGGCCCGCATCAGGGCGCCCAGGGTCTCGGCGTCATCATTGATCCCGGCCAGCAGCACGGTCTGGCTGATCATTGGAAGCCCCGCATCGACGATCCGGGCGCAGGCGGCGCGGGCGGCGGGGGTCAGCTCGCGGGCGTGGTTGGCGTGCAGGGCGACATAGACCGCCTTGCCGCTGGCCTTCAGGGCCGCGACCATTTCGTCGGTGACCAGAGACGGATCGACCGCCGGAACCCGGGTGTGGAAGCGCACCACTTTCACATGATCGATCTTCGCCAGCCGCTCGCCGATGTCGCGCAGGCGGCGGGGCGACAGCACCAGCGGATCGCCGCCGGTGACGATGACCTCCCAGATCTCCGGCCGTCCGGCGATATAGGCGAAGGCGGCGTCCAGCTCGTCCGGCGACAGGGTCTTCAGCCCCTCGGGCCCGACCATCTCGCGCCGGAAGCAGAACCGGCAATAGACCGCGCAGGTGTGGGTGGGTTTCAGCAGCACCCGGTCGGGATAGCGGTGAACGATCCCCTCGACCGGGCTGTGGGTCAGGTCGCCGATCGGGTCGGGATCCTCGCCGGGGGCCGACACCAGTTCGGCGGCCTGGGGCAGGAACTGGCGGGCAATGGGGTCGGCATCGTCGCCCGGCACGATCAGGGCGGTCATGTCGGCCGTGATCGCCACCGCATACTGCGCCGCTACCCGCTCGAGCGCCGGCAACCGCTCGGGAGCGATCAGGCCGGCATCGGCCAGGGCGGCTGCGCTGCGGAGGGTCTGGGCGGGGGGCATGGGAGGCGGGGATATGGCGCAAAAGGGCCGGAGAGTCGACCACTTGCCCCCTACGGGCTGCTGCGCAGCCGTCTTCCCCCGGAGGGGGAAGATGAGGTCGGCGCGTTTCATCTTCCCCCTCCGGGGGAGGAGCGCGCAGCGCGGAGGGGGCAAGTGCCGGACGTCTCACGCCCTTCAGGCCACCGGCACCCACATCACCTGGTCCACCCGACTGGCCCCGGCCGCCAGCATTACCAGCCGGTCGAAACCCAGGGCGCAGCCCGAGGCCTCGGGCATGATCTCCAGGGCCGCGAGGAAGTCCTCGTCGATCGGATAGCGTTCGCCATAGATGCGCTGCTTCTCGTCCATCTCGGCGACGAAGCGGCGGCGCTGCTCGGCGGGATCCGTCAGTTCGCCGAAGGCATTGGCCAGCTCGACGCCGCAGGCATAGAGCTCGAAGCGTTCGGCCACCCGCGGATCGCCCGGTTTCGGCCGCGCCAGGGCGGCTTCGGCCACCGGATATTCGCACAGGATCGTGGCCCGACCGGCCCCGAGCTTCGGCTCGACCTTCTCGACGATCACCTTGCTGAAGACGTCGGCCCAGCTGTCGTCGTCGGCCACCCGGATCCCCGCCGCCGTCGCGGCCGCCGCCAGGGCCTCGCGATCCGTCTCGCCCCCGGGCCCGAGGCTCGCAAGCAGGTCGACCCCGGCATGACGTTCGAAGGCCTCGGCCACAGTCAGGCGTTCAGGCACCGCGAAGGGATCGCAGGTCATGCCGCGGAACGAAAAGGTTCTGGTCCCGGCCGTCTCGGCCGCCAGACTGAGAAGCCGCGCGCAGTCGTCCATCAGGGTCTGGTAGGGCGCGCCCGTCCGGTACCATTCCAGCATGACGAATTCGGGATGATGCAGCGGCCCCCGCTCGCGATTGCGCCAGACCCGGGCGAAATCGAAGATCTTGTCCTCGCCCGCCGCCAGCAGCTTCTTGCAGGCAAATTCTGGCGAGGTGTGCAGGTAATAGGCCTGGTCCGGCTCGCCGGTCAGGCTCAGCAGGGTGGTCGAAAAGGCGTGCAGATGGGCCTCGTTGCCGGGCGAGACCTGCAGGGCGGCCCCCTCGACCTCGATGAAGCCCTCGGCCTCGAAGGCCTCGCGCACCGCACGCGTGATCCGGTTGCGGATCAAAAGGAACGGCCGGCGGTCAGCGTGGATCGTCGGGGTCCACCAGGGCGACCTTGCAGGCGAGGGGGCGTCAAGGGCCACGGGGGCATCCCGCATCAGAGGCTGGCGAAATTGCCGCGTTCGCTATAGGAGGGCGGTCAAAGGATCACCACCCCCTTCGCGCGGCCGCCTCCGGGCAGCGCCCGGAAAACCTGAGGACTAACGAAGTGAAGGTAGCCGCCAGCTCGCTCCGCAAGGGCGCCGTCGTCGATATGGACGGCCGTCTCTATGTCGTTCTGACCGTCGACAACATCCACCCCGGCAAGGGGACCCCGGTCACCCAGCTGAACATGCGCCGCATCAGCGACGGCGTGAAGGTTTCGGAGCGCTATCGCACCACCGAGCAGGTCGAGCGCGCCTTCGTCGACCAGCGCGACCACACCTTCCTGTACCAGGATGGTGAGGGCTTCCACTTCATGAACCCGGAATCCTATGACCAGGTTGTGGCCACCGCTGACGTGATCGGCGATGCCGCGCCCTATCTGCAGGAGAACATGACGGTCCAGCTGTCGACCCACAACGACGTGCCGATCGCCATCGAACTGCCGCGCACCATGATCCTGGAAGTCGTCGACACCGAACCTTCGGTGAAGGGCCAGACCGCCAGCTCCTCCTACAAGCCCGCCCTGCTCAGCAATGGCGTCAAGACCACGGTCCCGCCCTATATCGCCGTCGGCGTCCGGGTCGTGATCCTGACCGAAGACAACAGCTACCAGGAACGCGCCAAGGACTAGGGACGGGTACCCTTCTCCCCTTGTGGGAGAAGGTGGCCGCGCAGCGGACGGATGAGAGGTCTCTCAGAACCGTCCGCGCGACCCCTCATCCGTCGCCTGACGGCGACACCTTCTCCCGCATGGGGAGAAGGACGAGATCAGAAGGCCCGGTGCGCAAGCGCCGGGCCTTTTTCGGTGGGGGGGCGTTTCTGGCGCACAGCGGCTCGCTCTAATCTCCAAGCCTACCCGCGCCCCGTCGCGGGAGCCCACCCTAAAACCCTTGGTGGAATTGGAGCTCTGAGGACAGGCCGTGTCAATGACGGCGCGCCGCGCCGCCGCGCGCGGCCGGCCTCTGGCCGGTCATTGACACGGCCTGTCCTCAGAGCAAGCTCGCCTCCATGGGCATCAGGGCGCGGCCTGACCGCCGGGGCGGCCTGTCCATTGACGGAGAGGAGGGAGGCGACGCGGTGTGTTGCTCTGTGGCGGCGACAGGGGGTCTCAGGCGCGGGGTAGCGCCCGCGCCAGGGCGCTGAGGCGCCAGCCCGGCAGCGACGGCCCCTTGACTGCAGGGGCGGTCGGACGGCCCGTCGCCTCTCATAACCCTCCGTCATTCCCGCCCTAGTGGCGGGAACCCCTCTGTCCGGCGCAGGTGCGAGAGTGGCGAAGTGCGCGCGCACTTCGCTGGTGTCTCACGTGTCAGCTGAAGCAGGGGTTCCCGCCACAAGGGCGGGAATGACGGAGGTATGGGGATTGGCCTTGCTGTATCCCCGTTCCTTCGAGAACAAAGCCCAGCCTGATCAACGCCTTGTCAGAAGCTTGATCGCGCCCGTCCCCGGCGATGAAACCTGCCGCATAATCAACCCACCTCGTCGCGAGGAAAGGGCGCTAGGCCAGCGACCATGGCGGCGGCGGGGGGTGATCGAGCGGGGCTGGGCTTCAGGGGGATACTGAAGCGTGTCCGGGGATCTGGTTGCTGGCCAGACCCGCCCGCCGTCGGCGTGGTTGAAGGCAAAAGGGCGTGTCTGGCTGTAAGCCCGTCCTCTTTGACCGCCGGAGCGCGCTGGAAACGGCGCGAGCCGGGTCCCGGTAAGGCCTCAACAGGGCCACCTGGCGGGAGGCTGGTGGATAACGGTCGCGCGGAGCGCTCGGCTTCGTCGAAACGGTAATCTCTATCTCTCATCCGGACGTCGTCCGGACGCTCCGCGACCCTTTCCATCACCTTCGCAGCGAAAGCGCGGGGCTGCCGGGCCGTGCCCGCCAGGGCGAGGTCACGGCTCCCGGCTGTCCAACGTCTCGGCCACGAACCAGTCCCGCAGCTTGAGGATCCGCGCCAGCTTGGGATTGTCGGCCCGCCAGACAAAGTGGTGGCCGGTATTGACCTCGACCGCGCCGGCGAGGGGGCGAACGAGGCGGCCGTCGCGGAGGTCGCGCTCGGACAGGCCGCTGCGGGCCAGGGCGACGCCAAGACCTTGCGCGGCCGCATCGAGCATCATCGAGGTGTCATCAAAGCCCAGGCTGGGCGGCAGGGTGGGTGAGGGCAGGCCCATGGCGCTGAACCAGGCGCTCCAGGGCAGGGCCGTATGGCGCAGCAGGGGGGCGGTCAGCAGGTCTTCAGGCTGGTGGATCGGGTGGCGCAGAAGGAGAGCAGGACTACAAACCGGAAACAGCCGTTCGCTGAGCAGACGCACCGACTCGACGCCCGTCCAGGGTCCCATGCCGAAGCGCAGGGCGACGTCGACGCCGTCGGTGGAGAGGTCCGACACCCGGTCCTCCACCCGGACGGTGAGGTCCAGCTCGCCCGTTTCCGCCGAAAGCCGGGCGAGACGCGTGACCAGCCAGCGGGTCGCGAAGGCCGCGCCGGTACTGACCACGATCGGGCCGCAGGCGGCATTGCGCGCCGCCTGGACCCCGTGTTTGAGGCTGCTCAGAGCGTCTGTGACACTGGCGGCCAGGGCAGCACCGGTGACGGTGGGCTCCATGCGGTTGCCCTTGCGCAGGAACAGCCGCACGCCGAGCTCGTCCTCCAGCTTGCGGATCTGCTGGCTGATCGCCCCATGGGTGACGAACAGCTCGTCAGCCGCCCGGCTATAGCTGCGATGACGGGCCGCGGCCTCAAGGGCCGCAAGGGCGGAGAAGGGCGGCAGGCGCATGGTAAGAGATGTTAGTCCGGCTTACAAGCTGGGCCAATAGGGATCGTTGGCTTTCAGGGGCGAGCGAGGCGATGGTGTCCCTGGCGCCGCGATTTCAATTCCCTCTCCGAAAGGCCCTGAGATGAAGATCCTGCTTGTTGCGGGTGCGCTGGCGCTCGCCGTTTTCCTGACGCTCGGCCACCCGGCCCGCCCCCTCGATGACCTGCGCTGGCAGCGCGACCAGGCCGCTCTGCCCGGCGCCTATGAGACCGCCAAGATCGGCTTGCCCCAGGCCCCGCGCCAGATCGCCCTGGCATCCTCGTCGCTTGACCGCCGATGACAGTGTGGGGCCGGTCGGCAGCCACAAAAAAGGCCCGGAGTCACCTCCGGGCCTTTCCGTTGTCTAGACGCCGAAGCCTATTTTCCGGCCGCGGCGAGCGCGTCCATCAGTTCGGGGATGGCGGTCTTGTAGTCTGCCACCAGGCCGAAATCGGCGACCTGGAAGATCGGGGCGTCGCTGTCCTTGTTGATGGCGACGATGATCTTGGAGTCCTTCATGCCGGCCAGGTGCTGGATGGCACCCGAGATGCCGATGGCGACATAGAGGGCCGGAGCCACGACCTTGCCGGTCTGACCGACCTGGTAGTCGTTGGGGGCGTAGCCGGCATCTACCGCAGCGCGCGAGGCACCGACGGCGGCACCCAGCTTGTCGGCCAGGGGCTCGATGACCCGCTGGAACTCTTCAGCCGAACCCATGGCCCGGCCGCCGGAGACGACGATCTTGGCCGCAGCCAGTTCCGGACGGTCCGACTTGACCATTTCTTCGCTGACGAAGCGGGTCTTGCCGGCGTCGGCACCCGAGACGGTCTCGACCGGAGCCGAGCCGCCCTCTTCCGCCGCTGCGAAGGCGGTCGGACGCACGGTGATCACCTTCTTGGCGTCTGACGACTGGACGGTTTCGAGGGCGTTGCCGGCATAGATCGGGCGCACGAAGGTGTCGGCGCTGACCACTTCGACGATTTCCGAGATCGGTGCGACGTCGAGCTTGGCGGCGACGCGCGGCGCGAAGTTCTTGCCGCCCGAGGTGGCCGGCACGAGGATCGCGTCATAGCCGCCGGCCAGGGCCAGAATGGCGTCGGCTTCAGCCTCGGCCACACCGTGGCCCAGGGCGTCGCTGTCGGCCAGCAGCACCTTGCGGACGCCGCTGATCTTGGCGGCCGCATCGGCCACGGCCTTCGCGCCATGGCCCAGGACCAGGATGTCCACGTCGCCCGAAAGCTTCAGGGCAGCGGTGACGGTCTTGTGGGTGCCGTCGCGCAGCACCAGGTTGTCATTATCGGCGACGACGAGAACGGCCATCTAGAGCACTCCCGCAGTGTTGAGCTTGGAAACCAGGTCGGCGGCGGTTTCCACCTTGATGCCGGCCGAACGCTTGGCCGGTTCAGTGACCTTCAGGACCTTGAGGCGCGGCGCGATATCGACGCCGTAGTCGGCGACCGTCTTGCTGACGATCTCCTTCTTCTTGGCCTTCATGATGTTGGGCAGGCTGGCATAGCGCGGCTCGTTGAGGCGCAGGTCAGCGGTGATCACTGCCGGCAGATCCACGTCCAGCACCTGCAGGCCGCCGTCGACTTCGCGGGTGACCTTGGCGGTCGCGCCCGAGATTTCGATGGCCGAGGCATAGGTGGCCTGCGGCCAACCCAGCAGGGCCGACAGCATCTGGCCGACGGCATTGTTGTCGCCGTCGATGGCCTGCTTGCCCATCAGGACGAGGCCGGGCTGTTCTTCGGCAATGACGGCCGCCAGCAGCTTGGCAACGGCCAGGGGCTCGGGATCGGCGTCGGTGGTGACCAGGACGCCGCGGTCACCGCCCATGGCCAGGGCCGTGCGGATCGTTTCCTGGGCCTGGGCCGGACCGATGCTGACGATGACGATCTCGGTCGCCACGCCCTTTTCCTTGAGACGGACAGCTTCTTCGACCGCGATCTCGCAGAACGGATTCATGGACATCTTGACGTTCGCCAGATCGACGCCCGTCTGGTCCGCCTTGACGCGAACCTTCACGTTATAATCGATAACCCGTTTAACCGGGACTAGGACCTTCATCGGGTTTCACGCCTCCAGGCTGCGTTTTCTCCTGCGTGGGCACGGGATTACCCTTTTTGCACCGCAACGCAAGTTTCCCTTCGCGTAAGCGTAAAGCATCGGCGCGCTCAGGGTTCAAACGACTGTACGATAGATCTCCGCCGGCGTCCGCCGGTGCGGACCTCCATCACGCGAAAGGGCTGGTCAGGCTGATGGCCGGCGACTAAACAGCCGGGCCATGAACCGCACCCTCAATCGCCTGAAGATCATCTTCATCGGCCTGTTTCTGGTCAGCAGCGCTGCAGTGTTGGCCTATCATTACCTGTGGGTGTGGCCGAAGGATCGCTGTGAAGCGCGGGGCGGTGCCTGGGCCGGGCGCTGGCTCAAGTGCGGCACCATCTATTCGATCGAGACCCTGACCCGCCGGCCGAACAATCTGCCGCCGATCAATAATGAGCGCCCTGCGCCTGCGCCTGCGCCGCCGACGCCGGCACCTGAAAAGAAGTAGGCTTAGCGCGACGCGCCGGGCTTCCAGAGCACGTCGGCCGCGCCCCGGTCATTGGCCCAGCGGGCCGCCACGAACAGCAGGTCCGACAGGCGGTTGAGATATTTCAGCGCCGGTTCGCCCACGACTTCGCCTTCGGTTTGCGACAGCAGAACGACCGCCCGCTCGGCCCGCCGGCACACCGTGCGCGCCACATGCAGGGCGGCCGATAATGGGGTTCCGGCCGGCAGCACGAAAGAGGTGAGGGGCGACAGCGCGCCGTTCAGCCGATCGATCTCCTGCTCAAGCCACAGAACCTGGCTGTCCACGACTCGCAACGGCTCCCAGGCAGGCTTCTCAGCCTGTTCCGGGGTGGCCAGATCCGCGCCGAGGTCGAACAGGTCGTTCTGGATCCGCTCGAGCAGGGCATCGAGCTCCGGTTCCGGTGCGGTGTGTTGTCGCGCCACGCCGATAAACGCATTGGTCTCGTCGACGCCGCCATAGGCCTCTACCCTCAGCGAAGCCTTGCTGACCGGGGCTCCGGTGGCCAGGCGCGTAGAACCGCCGTCTCCGGTGCGGGTATAGATCCTGTTGAGCGTGACCATGGGTCGCAGACCGCCGTTATCGCATTCTAGCGCGTACGCCACCAGTATGCGGCGACCAGTACGATGACCGCCGTAAACTGCAGCACGACCCGAAGGCGCATGAGCTTGTTGGAATAGGAACGGCCGAAATCGCCGCCCCGAAACAGCGCGTAAAGCCCGCCGCTGAGGGCCAGCAAGACCGCCAGGAGCGCGGCAGGAACGAGGAAGTCGAATAGTCTGTCCATGGCCAAAGGATAGGCGCTCTGAAGACATTTGACCACCAGGCTTCGGTTTGGTGGAACGTTGTCCGATGAGCGAACTCGTCGAACGGGTTCGTTGAGTGCATTTGTCGCAGTGCCAGATGGCTACCGGTCCCATATACGAAAATCAGCCGATGTTCGGTGATTTTAGTTCGATCTGACGGTTGCAATCGCAAGTCTATGGCGATATGGCCCCCGCTCCGATTTTTCCAGTATGCGTTCGTTGAACATGATCGCCCCCTCACCGCAGATCGTTCAGCGCTTCATCCCCAGCGGGGAGGCAGGAGAAACCAGAATGGCAAAGGCCTCGATCGCCGTCGCCGCGTTCTCCGCGTCCGAACGCGAAGACGCCATGGCGGAAGTCCGCCAGTTGATCACCGACCTGCGCGACGCCGCGCAGGATGGACGCCAGTTGGCGCGCCGTTACGCCGACGTTCTGCAGAATGTCGTCGATGAGTATTGCACTGAGTTCGAGAAGCGCGCCGAGGCCGCACTCGCCCGTCTGGAGGCCGCCGCATGAGCTTTGTATCCGTCAATATCGAGTCTGCGGCCGATTCCCCCGTCAAGCTGACCCGCCGGGCCCTGGCCAAGCAACGCACGCGCGAACGGGTTCTGTCGGCCGCGCGCCGACTGTTCAGCGAGCGCGGCTATGAAGGCGCAACGATCCGCGACATCGCCCAGGCCGCCGGCATGTCGACCGGCGCCGTCTTCGCCAGCTTCGCCGACAAGACCGAGCTGTTCGACGAGATTCTGACGGCCGATTACGAAGTCATCTATGCGCAGATGGTCCAGGCCGCCCGCGCCGGCGCGACAGTCGACGAGGCCCTGCTGGGCCTTTTCGGCGTCGCCTACAGCTTCCACCTCGACCAGCTGCCGCTCCTGCGCGCCACCATCGCCGTGTCCTGGACCCGGACCGAGGCGGCCGAACGCAGCGCACGGGCCGATCTCAAGCACATCTTCCGCCTGATCGGTGAAGTCACCCAGCGCGGCATCGATCAGGGACAGCTGAAGAGCGGCATCGACGCAAAGCTCTTGGCTGAAATCACCTGGGACGTGTATGTCGCCAACTATCGCCGTGCGGTCTTTGATGGCTGGACGGTGGAAGCGTTGCTCGCGCGGCTTTCGGATCAACTGAAGGTCATTTTCGCGGGCGCACGGGCCTGAATGGGGGGGCGCCCCTTTGGGGCGGGGCGTCCTCGATCATTGAAAGACGCTGGCGTGTTCGAGGGGGACGGGCTTGGGCGTAAGGGACGACCAGAAACAGGCCACGCGAGAAAAGGTCCTGGTGGCCGCTCGCGACCTGTTCAATGACGTCGGCTACGAGGAAACCACCATCCGCGCCATCGCGGAGCGGGCGGGGGTCTCGGTCGGTAGCGTCTTCACGACCTTTGCCTCCAAGGCCGAGGTTCTCAGCCATGTGATGGAGCACCGGCTCTCGGACCTCTATGCCGAGTTTGACCGGGTGATTCCCTTCCTGCGCGGCTCGACCGCCGACCGCCTGTGCTCGATTTTTGCCATCCACTATGAGTTCGAAACCCGCCGGGTGAAGCTGTTCCTGGCCCATATAGCGGCTTCTTACAGCCCGAGCGTCGACCCGAGCGTCACGCCCTACGGACGAAATGAGCGCCTAACCGACATGCTGCGCGACGTGCTTGACGAGGGCGTCAGGCGCGGCGAGGTCCGCGCCGATCTTGACCAGCAGGTCGTCATCGATGTGCTCAAGGCGGCCTATGCCTGGAACTATCGCATAGCGGCCAATAGCGGCGGCCAGGGCGACGCATTGGTGATGTCGGCCGCCATGGACCGCCAGATCCTTAGTCTCGCCGAGGGCTGGCGGCCCCGCTGACCGGTCAGGGCAGGCGGGTCAGTCGCAGGTCCTGATAGTCGAACGAGAAATCCGCCAGCGGCGAGACGGCCTTGACCAGGGCGGATATCACCTTGCCGTCAGCAAGATCGAAGGTGATGAAGGCGTCTTCCTGGGTGCGGTCGTCAAAGACGGTCTTGAAGGTCTCGCCGTCGAACAGGTCCAGTCTGCCGCGCAGGGCCGGGGTCTTGTCGAACGAGACCGTCAGGCCGGCAGCCTTCCGTCCCTTTGGCTTGCCGACGGTAACCGTGCCGTACCAGGGGTCGCGATAGACCCCGACATAGGCGTCGAGCGGCAGGCTGGGGGGCTTGCCGCCGCCCTTGGGCGTCGTCACGGCGGCAGCGTCCTTGGCGGTCTGGGCGTCAGCTTCGGCCTGGACCCGACGGCTTGAGGCGATCCAGTCGAAGTCACTTCGACCCTGAAGCCGGTCCGGACCGCCGTAGCGCAGGGCACGCAGGACCGGATTTTCCTCGGCATTGGTCATGACCATGATGCCGGACTTCCGGCCCGGGAGCAGACCCGTATAGGAGATGAAGCCCGCCAGGCCGCCGGTGTGCCACAGCAGGCGCTCGCCGCGATGGTCCTGGACGAACCAGCCCAGGCCATAGGCCTGCATCGAAGGGCGAACCGGGTTTTCCGCCGTCGGACCGTCGGACGAGGTGGTGATCGTGTGCGGCTTCCACATTTCCCGGGCGGTGGCTTCGGACCACAGGCGCTGGCCATTGGGCAGGGCACCGAGGGCCAACTGGACACGCATCCACTTGCCGATATCGGCCGGGGTGGTGTTGACCCCTCCGGCGGCCGCGGCCGAGGCGAAGCTGTCGTCAAAGGGCAGAACGGTTTGCGGGCCGAGGCCGCGCACCGGCGGGCCGAGGCGGCAATGGGGCTCAGCCCGGCGGGCCTTGTCGACCTTGGCGGGCGAGGTCACCGTATCGGTCATGCCCAGTGGGTCGAGGATCCGGGTCTGGATGAAGTCATCCCAGGGCTTGCCGGTGACCGCCGCGACCACTTCGCCGGCGGCGACATAGAGGACGTTGTCATAGGCATAGCCGCCCCGGAACTGGCCACCGATCGGCAGGTATTTCAGCCCCGCCACGATCTCGGCCCGGGTGTGGGTGGGGGCGGGCCAGATCATCAGGTCACCGGCCCCCAGGGTCAGGCCACTGCGATGGACCAGCAGGTCGCGCACGGTCATCAGCTTGGTGACGATCGGGTCGCTCATCTGGAAGTCGGGCAGATAGCGGGTCACCGGGGCGTCCCACTCGACCTTGCCGTCCTCGACCAGCATGGCCAGGGCCGCCGCCGTCATGGCCTTGGTGTTGGAGGCGATGCCGAAAATGGTGTTCTCGTCGCAGCGCACCGGCGAGCCCAGGCGCCGGACGCCGTAGCCCTTGGCCAGGGTGATCTGACCGTTCTCGACCACGCAGATCCCCAGACCTGGCTGGTCTGGAAAGGCGGCCATGACCTGCTGGGCATAGAGGTCGACGGCGGCGGCGACGGAACCGGTTTCCCGCGCCTGGGCCGCACCGCCAAAGGCGGCGAGGCCCGTGGTCGCAAAGGCGGAGAGCAGGGCGGTTCGGCGCGTGGTGGCGAGCATGGGGGCGTCCTCTGAGGCAAGCTCAGGCTATGCTGATGCTCACCGATGCGGCAAGCCGCCTGTCAGCTAGTTGCCGCCGTCGAGCAGCCGCCGCGCAATCACCTGGGCCTGGATCTCGCCGGCTCCCTCGAAGATGTTGAGGATCCGGGCGTCGGCCAGGATGCGGCTGACAGTGTACTCGGTCGCAAAGCCGTTGCCGCCGTGGATCTGCAGGGCATTGTCGGCGGCAGCCCAGGCCACGCGGGCGGCGATCAGCTTGGCCATGCCGGCCTCGACGTCGCAGCGCTTGTCTTCGTCCTTCTGGGCGGCGGCGAAATAGGTCAGCTGACGCACCCCCATGATCTCGGCCGCCATCATGGCCAGCTTGTTGGCCACGCGGGGGAATTCGAAGATCGCCTGGCCGAACTGCTTGCGGTCAAGGGCGTAGGAGAGGCCGACCTCCAGGGCCGACTGGGCCACACCCACGGCGCGGGCGGCGGTTTGGATGCGGGCGCTTTCGAAGGTGGCCATCAGCTGCTTGAAGCCCTGGCCCTCGACCCCGCCCAGCAGGTTTTCGGCCGACACGGTGAAGCCGTCGAAGCCCAGCTCATATTCCTTCATGCCGCGATAGCCGATCACGCCGATCTCGCCGCCGCTCATGCCTGCGGCGGGGAAGTCGTCGCCCTCGATCCCGCGCGGCTTGGGTGCCAGCAGCATCGACAGGCCGCGGTAGTCGGTGGTGGCCGGGTCGGTGCGGACCAGCAGGGTCATGACATCGGCACGGGCCGCATGGGTGATCCAGGTCTTGTTGCCGGTGACCACATAGTGGTCGCCCTCCAGCGTCCCCCGGGTGCGCAGGGCCCCCAAGTCCGATCCGGTATTGGGCTCGGTGAAGACAGCAGTCGGCAGGATCTCGGCACTGGCAATCTTGGGCAGCCAGTACTGCTTCTGGGCCTCGGTGCCGCCGGTCAGGATCAGTTCGCCGGCGATTTCGGAGCGGGTGGCCAGGGACCCGACGCCGATCCAGGCGCGCGACAGCTCTTCGGAGACCACGCACATGGCGGTCTTGCCCATGCCGCTTCCGCCATATTCCTCGGGGATGGTCAGGCCGAACACTCCCAGCGCGCCCAGCTCTTCCACCAGCTCCAGCGGAATCAGCTCGTCCTTCAGGTGCCATTCGTGAGCGAAGGGCGTGACCTTTTCCTCGGCGAAGGCGTGGAACTGGTCGCGGATCATCTCGAAGGTCTCGTCGAGACCGGTATTTTCCAGGGTTGGCCGGCCGCGGGCCTCGGCCAGGCGTTTGGCAATGGCGGTCTTGACCGCCTGGCCGCCGCCCTTGGTCATCAGCGTCACCAGGGCCGGGTCGAACAGAAGGTTCATCACGCCGCGGTCATCGGTGATGTCGACGGGGCGGATCATCTCGCCCTGGTTCATGGCGATGCCGCCGACCATCTGGGTTGCGTATTCGGCAAACAGCAGCTGGGCCAGCAGGGCCTCGATCTCGGTAAAGCGGCCGCTGGCCTCCAGACGCTCGGCCCAGCCGGCGACCTGGTTCAGCAGCTCGGCATAGGAGGCGTACCAGCCAAAGCCGTGGACAACATGCTGTTCCAGATCCGCCAGGGCGCGGTCGATCTTGCCGTCGGGCCGGGCAATCCGGGCCTTCACGGTCGGATGGACCTTGTCGACAAAGGCCTGGGCGGCCGTGGCGGCCTCGCGCAGCAGGCCCGTGAGGCCGGGCAGAAGGATCGAAACGCTATCCTCGGCGACCGTTGCAGTCATGACTTGCTCCCCTGCGCCAAACAGTTGTTTTCTTTCACTCTGGCCCTTTTCGCACCTGCGAGCAATGTCGCAGCGCAGCATCAATCCATAATCCGGGGAAGAACCATGCTCAAAGTCCACCACCTCAACGAATCCCGCTCGCAGAGAATCCTCTGGCTGCTGGAGGAGCTGGGCACCCCCTACGAGATCGTCTTCCATACGCGCGACGCCAAGACCCGTCTGGCCCCGCCGTCCCTGACCGACGTCCATCCTCTGGGCAAATCACCGGTGATCGTTGACGAACGACCCGAGGGCAATCTGACGGTGATCGAGTCGGGCGCGATTATCGACTACGTGATCCGCCGCCACGGCGAGGGCCGCCTGGCCCCCGATCCGGCCAGCGCCGATTACGATCGCTACCAGCAGTGGCTGCACTATGCCGAGGGCTCGGCCATGCTGCCCCTGATGCTCAACATGTATGTCGGCCGGTTGGGCGAGGCCGGCGCGCCCCTGCACCCGCGCATCCAGTCCGAGATCGCCAACCACCTGGCCTTCGTCAATGACAGCCTGGCCGGCCGGTCGTTCTTCGTCGGCGACAGCCTGACCGGCGCCGACATCCAGATGAGCTTCGTACCCGAGGTGGCCAAGGCCATGGGCAAGCTGGCCGACTATCCGCACATGGCCGCCTGGATTGAACGCATGCACGCCCGTCCGGCCTGGAAGACGGCTCTGGACAAGAGCGGCCCCTACGCCCTGGGGGCTTAGGAGCACACACCACGCCGTGGCGCTGGCCCCCGACGGACCTGCAGAGCAGGTCAGGAAGGGGCCAGTGGCCAGGGCCGGAAGGCTCGGCGACTACTGGTTCCCGGAATAGGGCACGCCCTTGACGGTTTCGTCATAGGCGGTCGGCGGGTTGTCCGGCAAGTTGAGCAGCTTGGCCTTGGGTGCGCTCAGTTCCCGCACGCGCCAGGCATTGGGCCCAACACGCGTGAAGACCGCCTCGGTCTGTTCGCCATTGCTTGTCAGTTCCATGCCCGGATTGGCCTCCTCGCTGGCCGGACGCAGGCAATAGCCCTTGATCTCGGTGTCGCTGACCCATTTCATGGTCAGGCAGCGCGACTTGAACTCGAATTTGCGGTGCGGCTTGCTCGACCAGTCGAGCAGCTGGGTGCGGGCGCGGGCGTCGTCGCCGGCCTCCCAGGTCTCGTCCTGGCCCGAGCTGACCAGCACGGCTCCATGCCACTCGCTGCCGGGGACAGATTCGATTTTGGCACCTCGCTTGTCATAGATGACGATGGTGGGCTCGTCGGCCGAAGCGATATAGGACGTGGTGACCTCGTAGACGGACTGCACGCCGTTGACGGTGGGTATCTGGATCACATTGGTCAGCAGGCTGTAGGTTTCCTCGTCGTCGGTCACGGTCAGGGCGGCCACGCCATTGTGCTGCAGCGTCAGGGTCGGACCCTTGCGCGCGTCCGGCTGGCCCAGTTCCTTCAGCAACTTGGCCTCGCCGACCCGCCCCGCGTCACGTTCGGCGTACAGGTTGACGGGCGGCAGCTCCGGCTCCGGCGCGGCGGCGGACGTCGTCGGCGCGACGGGCTTGGCCGCTTCGGCCGGCGGCTTTGCGGCACCGGGGAGCTTGTCACAGGCTGACAGGGCCGCGAGGGCGGCCAGGCTGAGCGCAAGCGACACGGATTTGGACTGGAACGACATCGGGGCCCCGGGGCGACTGAAATAGCGGCCGTACCCTAGCCAGAACCGTTGGGCCAGCAAGGCGACACCTCGTGGGGTTGTGCGGGCCATCCGATTTTTTTCACATGAACGAATTCTGTCCGAGCGGTCTCCGACCCCGTTCAGTTTCACCCTGTCATGGTCTGTCTCACGGGGTTGCTGACCCCGGACACCAATTCGGGACAAGGACTATCGACATGACCAGCCTCAAGACCTTCAAGACCATCGCCCTGACCCTGGCCGCCTCGGCCAGCGCCCTGACCCTGGTTTCGGCTCCGTCGGCCTTCGCCGTCGAGCAGCGCCTGGGCGGCGTCGTCGGCTGCCAGGCATCGGGCAAGAAGCAGGAAACCGCCGCTGTGATCGGCGCTCTGCTGGGTGCCGCCGCCGGCTCGAACCTGGCCAAGAACGATCGCGGCACCGGGACGGCCATCGGCGCCCTGGTCGGTGCGGGGGCCGGGTCCTTCGTCGGCTGCTCGATGCAGAAGAACGAGGCCGCCAAGGCCGTCGGCGGTGCCTATGTCAGCGACGGCGTCCGCTACGCCCCGTCGGTCGACGCTGCTCCCCTGACCCAGATCAAGGGCAAGTATGTCGCCCGTTCGAACCTGAACCTGCGCGCCTCGGCCTCGGCTCGCGGCACCAAGGTGGGTGGCGTTCCCGCCGGCCAGACCTTCCAGGCCCTGGGTCGCACCGGTGACGGCAAGTGGATCCTGGTCGGTCAGGATGGTGTCGGCGTCGGCTACGTCTCCAGCGCCTATGTCTACCGCGCCTAAGTCATAGAGGTCTGGAGCGCAGCCTCCGTCCCTCGCTGCGTTCCAAGCACGAGCCCGCCTGGCCCCCTCGGCCAGGCGGGCTTTTCCTTGCCCGCTGTCAGCCCAGGGCGCTGACCCCGCCCAGCCAGGTCTGCCAGATCACCACCAGGGCCCAGTGCAGCAGCACGGCCGGCCACAGTGAGCCGGTCATGTGCCGCATGATCGCGCAGCCCAGGCCCAGCACGCCGCAGCACAGCAGGAAGTCGGGGCGCAGAAATACGCTCGCGGCGCCGGGCAGGAAGGTCAGGGCCTCGAACACATGCCAGAACACGTAGAGGCCGGTCGACAGGGCGATCGCCCGGACGGGATGCCGGGACTCGTCTCGATCCGGCGTCAGCACGCCGCGAAACGCGATCTCCTCGCCCAGGGCCGGGATGAAGAACACCGTCAGCAGGCGCAGGGCCAGGCCCGGCTGGGTCGGGGTCAGGGAATAGAGGCCTGTCGAGAAGCCGATGACGGCCATCAGGCCCAGGGTAGTGGCGGCGGCGGCCAGGCAGAACAGCCACCCCCGGGTCGAGGGCAGGGTGACGAGGGACCGCTTAAGGCGCGTCGCATAGATTTTCAGACTGCCGGCCATCCTCACCCCGTTCTCCCCGGCGAAGGCCGGGGTCCAGATCGAACCCGCACACGCTTGTCCCCCAGGTCAGACCGTTGGCGCGATCACCCCAAAGGCTCAGGATGAATCTGGGCCCCGGCCTTCGCCGGGGAGAGCGGAGGAAGAAGGGCTAGGTGCGCCACCGCAGGATGGAGTCCTTGACCGGATTGACGAAGGCCCGGCCTTCGGCGCGGCTGGCCTGCCATTCGCGCTTGCACTGGTGATACCAGCGGGCCTGCTGGTCGGCGTCGCCCACCCACATCAGCGGCGGGTTGCTTTCCAGGCCCTGGCTCTGGACGCCGACGATATAGCCGTCCTGGCGCAGGAAGGCCCGGGCCGCGATGCGGATGATCGGGTAGAGGGCCGTGAAGGCCCAGTGATCGGACCACATGATCTGGTTCATGCGGGTCTTGCTGGCGTTGATCGGGGTCATGGCCGACAGGGCCAGCACCTGTTTCTGGCCCACCGTCACATGCTCCCAGCGCAGGCCCGGCAGGCGGAAGGTGATCTCGGTCAGGGGTTCGCCGCCGAGGATGGCATAGGCCTTGGAGTTCTTGGACGGCTCGTGCCGCACCATGGTGAAGCCGGCCTCGGACGGGGCGAAGCGCTTGGTCTTTTCGTGCTGGCTGGCAGTGGTCCGCCACCACCATTGCTGGTGCACATAGGGGCCGTGGGCCGGGTCGATCAGGCCCAGCACCGCGTGGTCGATATGGATGTCATAGTCCAGATGGTCGACCAGCTTGGGCTTGCCGCCGACCACGCCCGGGATGACCGGCGGACCTTCCGGGGGGGCGCCGTCAAAGCGGGCGTCCGACGCCATCCAGATCCAGACCAGGCCCTGCTGCTCGACCACCGGATAGCGGCGCACCCGCACCTTGCTGATGTCCAGATCGCTGTCGGCGGTCAGGGACGGGATCGCCGTGCAGGCCCCGTCCGTGCCGAACCGCCAGCCGTGATAGGGGCACTCGATGCTCTCGCCGCCATTGGCCTCGGTCCGGACCTTGCCGGCCGAGAGGGCCGCGGCGCGGTGCGGACAGATGTCGCGAATGGCGTAGGCGGCACCGGCTTTCGTGCGGCCCAGCAGCACCGGCTCGGCCAGCAGCTCGCGGTGTTCCATCTTGCCGGGCTTCAGGTCGGGCGACAGGGCCGCCACGTACCAGGCGTCCATGACGAAGCCCTCGCCGAACCGGGTGGTGGCGGAAGCCTTTTGGGATGTCGAAGCGTCGTCGGGCATAGGGGCCTTATAGCCGAGTTTGCTGACTTTTCACGACGCTTTGGCGGGCTTGGCTAGCGCGTCGCCGCCGTTTCGACCAGCCGCTGATAGAACCGCACCATCCGCTCGACATTGGCCAGGCTGATATGTTCGTCGGTGCCGTGGATCATCTTGGTCTCGTCGATGGTCAGGACCAGGGGCTGGAAGCGATAGACGTCGTCGGCCACCGGCGCGAGATAGCGGCTGTCGGTGCCGGCGGTGACCAGGCCCGGAACCACCGGCGCACGGCTTTCGTCGGCGGCCAGGCCGGCCAGGGTCTTCCAGGCCTCCGACTCGGTCGACGACACCCTGGACGGCTCTTCCGGCTTCTTGGTCCAGGCCATTTCGACCGGCAGCTTGCCGACGGCGTCCTTGGCCCGGACCATGACCTTGGCCGAGGTGTCGCCCGGCGCAATGCGGTAATTGATCCAGGCGGTGGCGTCCTGCGGCAGGACGTTTTCCTTTGGCGATCCCTTCAGCATGGTGGGGGCGATCGTCGTATGCAGCATGGCGGCACCGGCGGGCGTCTTGGCCGTCACCTGCACCAGAAGAGGCGCGAACAGCCAGGTATTGGCCGCGGCCATCTTGACCACCGGCGAGGCGTGCGGGGCGATCGACTTCAGCATGTCGGCCCCGGGGCCGGAGAACTTCATCGGAAAGGGCTTGTCGGTGATCGCCAGCACCGCGCGGGCCAGGGTGGCGACCCCGGTCTCCGGCGGCGGGGCCGAGGAGTGGCCGCCCACGGCCGGGGCCGTGATCTTCAGGGTCGCATAGCCCTTTTCCGCCGTGCCGATGATGGCGGTCGGCTTGCCGGTCACCGGGTGGTCCTCGACCACGACCATGCCCTCGTCCAGCACGAAATGGGCCTTGAGCCCGCGTGATTTCAGGAGCGCCGCGGCGGCCCGGGCGCCGGTGCCACGTACCTCCTCGTCATGACCGCTGACGATGATCACGGTGCGGACCGGCTTGAAGCCACCGGCCGCCAGGCTTTCCACGGCCTCGAACAGGGTGATCAGCGAGCCCTTGTCGTCGATCGCGCCCCGGCCCCAGACCGCGCCGTCGGCGACCACGCCGTCGAACGGCGGATGGGTCCATGAGCCTTCGCTGCCCGGCGTGACCGGCACCACGTCCTGGTGAGCCATCAGCACGATGGGAGCGAGCGCCGGGTTCGATCCGGTCCAGGTGTAGACCAGGCCGTGCTCGGCCACGACTTCGCGCTGCATGGCCGCATGGGCGGCGGGGTAGGTCGTCTGCAGCCAGGCGTGGAGCTTGTCCCACTCGGCCGGCTGGTCGTCGGCCCGGTCCTGGTGGCTGATGGTCTGGAAGCGGATGGCCTGACCCAGATTGGCGGAGGCCCGGGCCACATCCAGCGGCCGGGCGGCGGCGAGCCTGGCACTGGCCGGGTCCACGGCCGCCGGGGCCTTGAAGGTCGCGGTTCGCACTGCCACCACGCCGGCGACGGCCAGCACCAGTCCCACGGCCGTCAAACCGGCCTTGCCTGCGATACCCATTAAGCGTCTCCCCCGAACATTTGTTCGAGACTGTGCGACGGGGCGGGGCGATTGCCAATCCCTTGTGGGAGGGGGCAAGTTTCAGCGACCTCGCGCCGAAGCTGCGATGGTGATGGGAAGGGTCGCGGAGCGTCCGGGCCTCGCCCGGATGATGTGTTTGTAGTTACCGTTTCGACGAAGACAGACGCTCCGCGTGATCGTTATCCCTCAGGCCGGGGCGCGCGGGTCTTGTTCAACCCTTCACCCCCATCCGGGCTATCCCCCTCGCGACGGACCCAGCTTTGGGCTGCAGCCACGCCGATTCCGGAGGACCCGGAACGAACCTTCGGACGGGCGGAGGTTTTGGCTGTCCTCCGATAGGCGGGTTTACGTCACCCGCCCTCACCTTAAGCCTGCCGCCCGGGCATTGGCCCGAACGGTGGCCCCGCTCGATCACCCCTGAGAGCCGCTACGGTCGCCGGCCTAGCGCCCTTCCCGTGCTGTCAGGTGGGATCATTATGCGGGCGGTTTCATCGCGGAGGACTGGCGCGCTCGTTTTATCTTTAGTGCATTGAAAGAATGGGATTTTGTACCGGAAGGCATGGGGGTTGAACGCCCCTAATCCCCGTTCCCTAACCCCACAAACCCTTGTCATCCCGGGCGCGCCGAAGGCGCGAGCCGGGACCCAGGGCCGGCGCAGAGCGGTTGCCCCTGGGTCCCGGCGCTCTGTTTGCCTACAGCCGATAGGACAAGATCATGGAGCTTGGCTGTACCGGCCGCGCCAGCGGTCAGGGCGAGGTGTCAGGGGCGGGAAGCGGACATGGGATCGAACCATGATCAAAGTTGCCTGTCAGCGGACTCAAGGCCACTCCCGCAAAGGCAACATCCAGCACAAGGTGCTCTCCGTCGTCGATCAATCAGCGGCCCAACGGTTTCAACACAGCCAGACTGCCATCCTGAAGATCCGAACTATTGCGCCTGAAGATGGCAACTGAAATGGTTCGCAATGCTGGATTGTACCCAGAGCCCAGAGTGAGCGTCTGATTCCCATGGACGCATAGAACGTCTTTTTCTCCCGCGATGGTAACGGCGGGCTGAGGCCCGAAAACGTCACGCGGCAGGAAGACCTCCGTCGGTCCTGACACGGCGGGGTCGATCCGGAGTTCGAACGAGAACCAGCCCTCGACGGCATTGAAGCATTGGCTCAGCAACTCGCCCTGGGCTCGGCGCACATAGGGCCGACGGAAGCCCGCCACGCCGCGGCCTCCGTCTTGGGTGCCTGTCACCTGGTCTGATGACCAGATAGAGAGGTCCTCCTGGTTCCAACCGTCGCCGATCGCCACATCATTGCGGTTGGACACGGTGTAGTTCCACTGTGTCGAGCTCAGCAGGAGCCGATCCATCGCATTGTACATCAGCGACAGTGCTTCGACGTGGGTTTCCCAGATGGCCTCGCTGTGCTCCCCGGCCGCCCAGCGGTCGTATGCGCCGCGCTGATTCAGATCGAAGGGCAGACCGAACTCGCCGATCAGGGTTGGCGCGCCGCCCGGAATAGCGTCACCCAGGGCCCTCAGCCGCGACAGCTGGCTCACATAAGCGTCCTCAATCGCCTGTCGCCCGATCAGCGGTTGGCCAGTCAGCGGATTGACGGACCGCTCCGGGTCGAAGCGCTTGGTGACCAGGGCGGCGAGATCATACCAGTGACTGGCGTTGACCGTGCGCTCCGGCAGCCCATCCGGAAACCCATGGGTCCCGCTCAAAGCGGCGAAGGGATCGACCTCTGCGAACAGCATCCAGTCGTCCCGCACGCCCCGGACAGTCTCCGCCACCTCCCGGAAGAAGGGCGCCATGAAATTCTTCTCGGCGCTGATCTGACGGCCGTCCAGGGCCGCGAAATGGTCGGGCCTTAGCGCGACAGGTTGCCCCGCGTCGTCGATGTCCCACACGCCAGCCTGTCGAAACGGGTCCTCGTGGCCCGGCAGCCAGATCGAGACCCCGTTAGGGTTGATCTCGCGCCGGCCCGTCTCGCCCTTGCCGAAGCTGTGGACAGGCAAGGTCTGGCTGTGACCCGAGGCGGCGGCGAGACCGGCGAGCGGTGGCCACGCCAGACCCGAGAGCGTACGGCCCGGATCATCAAGCGTCCGACCAATCCAGCCCGACCCTGGCTCGTTGAGTGTGTCGAAGCCGATCACATGGTCCAGATCGGCCACCCGTTCGGCGACCGCACGCATCGATCCGAGGTAGCGATCCCGGAGCCAGCGCCCGGCATTGACCCCGTCGATCCGGAAGTCAGGCGCAAACGCCTCCCCGCCGAAGAACAGCGTCCACATGAAGCCATTGGCGGGCATCCGGTAGTTGGAGGCCCAGCTCATCTGCGGATAGGCTTCCTGGAGACCGCCGACAGCCGGGTCATAGCGGTACTGCATGACGTGAGCGGCGTCTGCGGCGTGGAATTTTGTAAAGTCCAGTCCGACGGCCTCGAAGGTCCAGCCCGGCGCGCCGTCGCCGCCGCTCATCCGGCTCCAGACGTCCTGGTGGAAGTCGATGAAGACATACAGGCCATGGGCACCCGCCCTGGCGCAGACGGCTGCGAAGTAGTCGAGATAGGCGTCGTCATAGTCGCCCGGACCGGCATGCTCAATCGCCTCCCAGGTCGTGAGCAGCCGAAGACAATTGAACCCCCAGCCCGCGATCCTCGCCAGGTGGGCATCCGCCTCTTCAAGCGGAAAGGGCCGCCCGACAAAGCTGACCGTGCGATGGTCGCTGAACTCGGTCGGACGCCAGGTGTGGCCGTCCGGCGAGACCGGCACCTTGCAGTCACCTCCGAGGTTCACCCCACGCAAAAGGACGTGGCGGCCATCGGAATCGACGAACCGCGACCCCCGCATGGTTAGGCGAGACAACATGACACGATCTCTTATTCAGAACAGGAGCGGCCGCGGGGCCTGGCCCCGAGCGTTGTCAGGTCAACTTGGCTGGCCGAGATCAAATCGCAAGCGATAAACTCTATGCGACCACGGCCGCGGGATGGCGTCAGGCGATGCTTTGTGTTGGCCGCGTCACCACATCACGAGCGGGCCTTCCGAAAGTCCAGGATGAGTCAGGGTTAGCCGGTCAGCGAGGCCAACCCGAAGGCCTGATGAGGGTCGGAGGCTGACCTCACCTACAGACCGAAGAGCGCGCGCCCCCCTAGATCGCCCCGCTCAGTTCCTGCACTTCCTCAAACGTCCTCAGCCCCGGTCGCTGGGCGCAGACCAGGACGCCCATGTTCCCCGGCAGGTGCTGGTTGGCCAGCATCTTCTCGTGGGCGGCGGGGATGTCGTTCCAGGGGAAGACCTCCGACAGGCAGGGGTCGACGCGGCGGTCGATGACCAGCTGGTTGGCGGCGCTGGCCTGCATCAGATTGGCGAAGTGGCTGCCCTGGACGCGCTTCTGGCGCATCCACAGGAAGCGGGCGTCCATGGTCAGGTTGAAGCCGCTGGTGCCGGCACAGATGGCGACCATGCCGCCGCGCTTGACGACAAAGACCGAGACCGGGAAGGTCGCCTCGCCAGGGTGTTCGAACACCATGTCGACGTCCTTGTTGCCGGTGATCTGCCAGATCGCCTTGCCGAACTTGCGGCTCTCTTTCATGTAGTCGTTGAATTCGGGGCCGTTGACCTTGGGCAGCTGGCCCCAGCAGTTGAACTCGTTGCGGTTCAGCACCGCCTTGGCCCCCATCGACAGCACGAACTCGCGCTTGTCCTCGCTGGAGACCACGCCGATGGCATTGGCCCCGGCCACGGCGGCCAGCTGCACGGCGAAGACGCCGAGCCCGCCCGAGGCTCCCCAGACCAGCACGTTCTGGCCGGGACGCAGTTCATGCGGCTTGTGGCCGAACAGCATGCGATAGGCGGTGGCGAGGGTCAGGGTGTAGCAGGCGGCCTCTTCCCAGGTCAGGTGCTTGGGACGCGGCAGCAGCTGGCGCGACTGCACCCGGCAGAACTGGGCGAAACTGCCGTCCGGGGTCTCGTAGCCCCAGATGCGCTGGCTGGTGGAGAACATCGGGTCGCCGCCGTTGCACTCCTCGTCGTCGCCGTCATCCTGATTGCAGTGGATGACCACCTCGTCACCCAGCTTCCAGCGTTTGACCTTCTTGCCCACCGCCCAGACGATGCCCGAGGCGTCGGATCCGGCGATGTGATAGGGCTGCTTGTGGCCATCCAGCGGACTGATCGGCTCGCCGAGGGCGGCCCAGACGCCGTTGTAATTGACGCCGGCGGCCATCACGAGCACCAGCACCTCGTCCTCGCCGATCTCCCAGGTGGGGACCACCTCGACCTGCATGGCCTGGGTCGGCTTGCCGTGGCGCTCCTTGCGGATGCTCCAGGCATACATCTTGGCGGGCACATGGAAGGGCGGCGGGATCTCGCCGATCTCGTAGAGATCCTTCAGCGGCGACTGTTCTGGCGTCGTGGTCGTCATGTCACTCCCCGTGTCTTCCGGTCCCGTATCGCGTTGCGACGCAACAACGTCCGAAAGCTAAACTCGGCTGCGCGCGGGCCCGTCACACTGGTGAAAACACCTCGCGGACCCGTCGTTTTTGGCCCCGAGATGGATAAATCGACCTCGAAGCAGCCTAGGCTGAGACAAGTGTTTGAAACTGGCAAGCGGAATCTTGTGCGACGCAACATGGGTGTCGTTCGGAGCCGTCCATGGCTGTTCAAGCTCCCCGGGATCGGCGAGGTTCGGCCATGACCGCGACCCTGCATGTTTCCCGTCCCCACCCCGCCATCATCCTGCTGGAGCTGGACAGTCCCCCGGCCAATGGCCTGGGCATGGCCCTGCGCAGGGGTCTCGCCGACGCCCTGGAGACCCTCAATGCCGACCCCTCTGTTCGGGCCGCCGTCCTGACCGGACGCAATGGCGTCTTCTGTGCGGGCGATGACCTGCGCGAGGCCGCCGGTCGCGGTGCGGGCCAGCTTGCGGCGGTACTGGGCTTCAATCAGCTGATGGACCAGGTCGAAGCCTGCCGGGTCCCGATCATCGCCGCCATCGACGGCTGGTGCCTGGGCGGTGGTCTGGAACTGGCCCTGTCCTGCGACCTTCGTCTGGCCAGCGAGGGAGCCAGTTTCGCGGCCTCCGGGGTGAACATCGGCCTGATGGCCTCGGTGGTTCGGCTACCCCGGCTGATCGGCGAGGCACGGGCCAAGGCGCATCTGCTGACCGGCGCAAGCTTCGATGCCGATCGGGCCCTGGCGGACGGGCTGGTCACCGAGGTTCATCCGGCCGGGTCGCTGATTCCGGCTGCCCTGGCCCTGGCCGAGCGGATCGCCTCGCGTGCGCCCCTGGCGGTGGAAGCGGCCAAGCGGGCCGTGGCCGGTCAGGCAGTGGACCTGGCGGCGCTGGTGGCCAGCGCCGACCATGCCGAGGCGGTCGCCGCCTTCATGGCCAAGCGGCCGCCGGTGTTCCGCCGCGCCTGAGCCGGAACCGCGCGACAATTGATCGATCTCAAGGTCAGGGCCGCCCGCTCGGGGACAGGGTGGGTTTGTCGCCAAGTCGGGCGATGCCTTCCTTGAGGTCCGCAGCCATGAGCCATACGCCCCACGAACTGCACGAAGAGTTTCCCCAGGACGCCGACCGCATCCATGCGCTGAAGACCACCGACAATCATTTCGCCAAGCTTGTTGAGGGCTATCACGAGGTCAATCGCGCCGTGCACCGCATGGAGACCAACATCGAAGCGGTGGCCGACGCCGTCCTCGAGGATTTCAAGAAGCAGCGCCTGGACCTGAAGGACAAGATCGCCTCGGCCCTGGCCAAGCTGGCCTGACGGGGCAGCGGCCTCAGCGCGTTCAGGGATTCTTGAGCCGCCAGGCGCGATAGCGCTTGCCCTGGGCGCGCTGCTTCATCTGCTGGCCCGCCAGGATCAGGACCGGTGAGAGCCTGCGCGCCGGGGCCTTGCCGGCCGCCAGGCGATTAATCTGCGCCTTGGTCAGGGCCATCATGGCCAGGGCGGACAGCTCGCGGCTTTTCCAGGTCACCTGGGGCAGGGTGACGTCCAGGCCCTCGGGCTTGCGCCAGGCCTTGGGCAGGTCGGGCGCAAAGGCAAGGGCGCGGGCAATGCCGACCACGGGCACACCCGGCAAGGCCCCTTCAGCCGCCAGGGCCGCCAGGGCGACCTCGCGGCGGCACACCCCGCCGGTCACCATGATCGGCATACTGGCGACCTTGACGATGTCGCGGGCGAAATCGACGAAATAGGCCTCGCGCGCGGCGGTCGAGCTCTTGGGGCTCGTCTCGCCCTGGCCGGAGTCCGAGGGGGAGCCCTGCATGGCCGGGCTCTCATAGCTGCCGCCGGACAGCTCGACGAGGTCGACGGCCATGCCGTTCAGCTGTTCCACCACCCAGCGGGCGTCGTCGACGTCAAAGCCGCCCTTCTGGAAGTCGGCCGAGTTCAGCTTCACGGCCACGGCAAAGCGCGGCGAGACGCGGGCCCGCACGGCCTTGACCACTTCGAACAGCATCTGGGCGCGGTTCTCGCGCGAGCCGCCCCAGGCGTCTTCGCGGCGATTGACCAGGGGCGAGAGGAACTGGCTGAGCAGATAGCCGTGGGCGGCGTGGATCTGCACCCCGTCGAAGCCGGCCTCCTCGGCCCGGCGTGCGGTGACGGCGAAGCGCTCGATGATCGCGGTGATCTCGTCGGCGGTCAGGGCTCGCGGCTGGGCGAGCAGGCTGGAGAACTTGCCGATGTCGACCGGCACCGCCGAGGGGGCGACCGCGCCCTGGCCGAGGTCGGCATAGGTTTGACGGCCGGGATGGTTGATCTGCATCCAGACCTGACCGCCGCCCGACCTGGCTTCGCGGGCCCAGGTCTCGAACGGAGCCAGCGGGGCGCGGGAATCCAGCACCACGCCGCCCGGACCGGTCATGGCCGAAGGATCGACCATCACATTGCCGGTGATCTGCAGGCCAACCCCGCCCTGGGCCCAGCGCCGGTACAGGGTCCATAGCGCCTTGCCGGGCAGCTGGCCCTCGGCGGCCAGGTTCTCTTCCATCGCCGCCTTGGCGAGGCGGTTGGGCAGCACGGCGCCGTTCGGCAGCGCCAGGGGCGCGAAAAGGGGCTCGAAGGCGGCGGTGAGCATGAGGTCTTGACCTTGGTTTCAGCGGGTCACACCTTCTACACCTTCAAGCTAGGTTGAAGGTCAAGCACCCTTTCGGAGGCCCGTGGAATGAAGATCGGCGAGATCGCCAGGCGCGCCGGCGTGTCGGCCTCGCGCATCCGGTTCTATGAGGAGCAGGGCATCCTGCCGCCCGCGCCACGCGGCGGGAACGGCTATCGCGACTATCCCGAAAGCCTGATCGCCACCCTGGGCTTCATCGAACAGGCCCAGAGGCTGGGCTTTTCGCTGAAGGAGATCGCCGGCCATGCGACCCTGGAGGGCAAGGTCTGCGACGCCCTGCCCGAGAAACTGCGCACCAAGCTGGCCGAGGTCGACGCCCACATCGCCGCCGCCCAGGCCCGGCGGGCCGAGCTGGTGGCCCTGATCGCGACGCTGGAGCGGGGCGAGGAGAAGGCGGCGGCCTGAGGGGGGTGTCCGGGCCGGATTTCGCACTCGCGAAACGGATATTGCGCCGCAAAAATTCCGGGATCATGATCGACGATAACAAGAACGATAAGCGCCGGGAGCCCGCCATGTCCGCCAAGCCGTATCAGCATGCGCCCGATGCGCCGTGGATCTTCCGCACCTATGCCGGCCACTCGACGGCCGAGAAGTCCAATGCCCTGTATCGCGCCAACCTGGCCAAGGGTCAGACCGGCCTGTCGGTGGCCTTCGACCTGCCGACCCAGACCGGCTACGACCCCGACCACATCCTGTCGCGGGGCGAGGTCGGCAAGGTCGGGGTGCCGATCAGCCATCTGGGCGACATGCGCCAGCTGTTCGACCAGATCCCGCTGGAGCAGTCCAACACCTCGATGACCATCAACGCCCCGGCCGCCTGGCTGCTGGCGATGTATGTGGCCCTGGCCGACGAGCAGGGGGCGGATCGCAAGCTGCTGCAGGGCACGACGCAGAACGATCTGATCAAGGAATATCTGTCGCGCGGCACCTACATCTTCCCGCCGGGCCCGTCCTTGCGGCTGATCGGCGACATGATCGCCTGGTGCTATCTGGAGGTTCCCAAGTGGAACCCGATGAACGTCTGCAGCTATCACCTGCAGGAAGCCGGCGCGACGCCCGAGCAGGAACTGGCCTTCGCCCTGGCCACCGCCATTTCGGTGCTCGACACGGTCCGGGCCGGCGGACAGGTGCCCGAGCAGGACTTCGAGATCGTCGCCTCGCGGATCAGCTTTTTCGTCAATGCCGGGGTGCGGTTCGTCACCGAGCTCTGCAAGATGCGCAGCTTCACCCGGTTGTGGGACCAGATCCTGCTGGAGCGTTACGGCGTGCAGGACAAGAAGGCCCGCCGCTTCCGCTATGGGGTGCAGGTCAATAGCCTGGGCCTGACCGAGCAGCAGCCCGAGAACAATGTCTACCGCATCCTCATCGAGGCCCTGGCGGTGACCTTGAGCAAGGACGCCCGCTGCCGGGCCCTGCAGCTGCCGGCCTGGAACGAGGCCCTCGGCCTACCGCGACCGTTCGACCAGCAGTGGTCGCTGCGCCTGCAGCAGGTGCTGGCCTATGAGACCGACCTGCTGGAATACGAGGACCTGTTCGAGGGCAGCCACGTGGTCGAGGCCAAGGTTGCCGAACTGAGCAAGGGCGCGCTTGAGCAGCTGGCCCTGATCGACGGCATGGGCGGGGCCCAGAACGCCATCGACTACATGAAGACCGAGCTGGTCGCCTCGAACGCCAAACGCGTCCGCTCGGTCGAGACCGGCGACATGACCGTGGTCGGGGTCAACCGCTGGACCGACACCGAGGCCTCGCCCCTGTCGGCGGGCGAAGGCAATATCGAGACCGTTGATCCACGCTTGGAAGCCGGGGTGGTCGAGCGCATCAAGGCCTGGCGCGCGGCCCGCGATGACGGCGCGGTCCAGGCGGCCCTGACGGACCTCAAGGCCGCCGCTGCGTCTGGCCGAAATATCATGGAACCCTCGATTGTTGCCGCCAAGGCCGGCGTCACCACTGGCGAATGGTCCGGGGCCCTGCGCGAGGTGTTCGGCGAATATCGCGGCCCGACCGGCGTGGCTGTCGTGGTCTCGACCGGCGAGGCGGAGGACGTCGAAGCGGTCAAGCGCGAGGTCGAGCGGGTGTCCGAGGTCCTGGGCCGCACCCTGACCTATCTGGTCGGCAAGCCGGGCCTGGACGGTCACTCCAACGGTGCCGAGCAGATCGCCACCAGGGCCCGGGCCGTCGGCATGGAGGTGGTCTATGACGGCATCCGCTCGACGCCCGAAGAGATCGTCCGCCGCGCCCGGGAAAGCCGCGCCCACGTGGTGGGCCTGTCCATCCTGTCGGGCTCGCATCTGGATCTGGTGCAGGAAGTCGTGCGCCTGATGCGCGCCGAGGGTCTGGGCGACATCCCGGTCGTGGTCGGCGGCATCATCCCCGACGCCGATGCCCTGATCCTGAAACAGATGGGCGTGGCGCGGATCTACACGCCCAAGGACTTTAAGATCACCGACATCATGGGCGACATCGTCAAGCTGGTGGAAGGCGCGATGCTGGTCGAGGTGTGAGGGGGCGGCCTAGCCCGGGCCTTCTAACCCAGGATATCTACCGTGACGCTAAGTTCATCGCTACTCAAAGAGCGAGGGTTGGGCTTCACTAAGGGGGGGCGTTCGGCTGCCAACCGGGGATGTTCGTGGAGACTGTGGGGCCGGGATCTCGGCACTGAGTGCGGTTTGTACAACCTCAATTGGTTGACCGAACAACAGAAATTCCGGGATGTTCAGCGGCTCAATCAGCTTTAGCTTCTCCCCCTCGCTGCCGTTCAATTGCTCGCGAATTTCCATCAGCAAGCGCCCCAGCACATTCATACCGACGAGCGACCCGTCTTCGGCAGCCTTCGCGCCCCAAAAGTCATCCTTACGGGACCGCTCGACGATGGAGCGCTCTCCTGTGGCCAGCAACAGTCGGCCGAACTCGCGCCAGTTGTCCGCCAGCTTTACCCGTAGGCACCAACGCATGATCTGGACCCTGACCAGGTCCCAGTCTGGCCGCGAGTCTTTGCGGTACGGCTTGCTGCGCATCTTCGCCGTCATCGGGCTGTGCTCATCGATGATCTTACGCTGCACGTCCGGCATGTGTGGGAAGCGGCACGCCTGATAGAGGGCTTCCGACGTACGGATGCGCACGCCATTCACTCGTAGCGGAAAGCCAGGCGCCATGTTCGACAGACCACCGAACAAGTCGTTCGTCTTCAAAAAGACGACGCTGGCGGAGGGGTCATACGTGCGAACTTGGCTGGCTGGGCTCATTCGAATACGTCCTTCGCCAACATGGCCATGAAGCGCTTCATGGACGTGTCGCTATTGGTGGTTCTTTGGAACAACGGATACCAAGGATCACCAGCCCAAAGCGCAAGCGGCGCGTTGTTCGGGCAGTTTCGGAAGGTGACGATCATTGAGCCGAAGCCGAGCGTATCAAGTAACATATTGCCCAACGGGCGTTGGTACTGATTGAGTTGCGGGCACATTTTCCGGATGCGCACTCCCGCCTTTAGGAACTCAGCTTCCAGCAGCTGGCGTCCAGCGTCGCTGGAGAAAATATAATTGCCGCCGACGTTGCCTGCGGTGCGCAAGTTCGGCGGATAACGCATACCCGCCACATAGGCCTTAACTCCTTCGTCGTCTGGTATTGCAACGGGCCTTAGGACGTCGGAACTGGTGGTATGGTTCCTTTGGTCCTCAAGTTCGATCTTGCGCCACCATGTCAAGTCGATGTTCTTGCCGGCGTTTTTTGCGGCCTCTTTGATTTTACCATTGGCGTAGTACTGGCCGCCGCTATGCTGCGCGATGGTGATAATGTGGACTTTGGCCTCGGCTGGAGCTTCTTTGGCGATCCAAGTTTCGAGATCGCGCCTCACACGATTGCCGGTGAACATGGCGTCATCCAGATATACGAACGCCTGAGGTTTGGCACCGCAATCGGATACTTTGAACCCGCACTGTTTTTCCAGCACCTTGCTGAACAGCGCGAGCATCTCCCTCTGGCTTGCACCGCCGCCCTGAATGTCGAGAAACTTCACGCCTTTCCAGAAGGCGCATGGGTCTTGGCCGACTAGCTTTTCGGTCTGGAACAGCCCTGCCAGAAACTTCCGCGTATTTTTTCGAGAGAAGTAAGTTTTCTGGAGGACGTGATCCATCTCGCGCAGAATTGGGAGCTGAACCTCAGATCCGAATTGGTTGATCCAGCGTTCAACATGCTCCGGATTCGGTGCGGGCAAGTCGCCCTCTCGATAGTCGCCCGTTGTTGACGCAATAGATGCGAGAAGGTCATCCCGTTCAGCCATGCGCCGTTCCTCCATTTTGCCAAGCTTCCAAATACGCCCTTTACGGGTTTTTGAAATAGCTCCTAATCTTTCACGTGCGGTAGTTGACAGCATCGCTGGTCGCATTCTCCACGTCGGCGCGGCCGCCGACCAGAGGCAATCAGCCTCTAACGCCGCCCCAGCCGCCAGGCCGCTGCGAAGGCGATCAGGGCCAGGGGCGTGAAGGCGCCGAACAGCCAGGGGCCTACGGCATAGGCCGTGGCCGGCTCGACGCCGTGGCCGAGGCCCAGCAGGTTGGCCATGGCCCCGGCCGCCGCCGAGCCGGCCGCGCCGCCGATCAGCTGCACGGTGGGCACGGCCGCCGAGGCCAGGGCCTGCTCGTCGGCCGGCGCGCCGTTGATCACCCGCCGGGCCAGGAAAGCCCAGCTCAGGCCAAAGCCGCAGCCGATCACCAGGAAGGCCAGGCCCGTCTCGACCAGACCGCCGCGCGTGACGGCCCAGGCGCCCCAGGCCACGCCGACCAGCAGGGTTCCGACGCCCGTGCGGATGGCGGCGCCCTCGCGCGCCGCCGGCAGTCCTCCGACCAGCAGGGCGCAGACCGTCCAGCCGGCGGCGATGGCGCCGGTGACATAGCCGGCCATCAGGGGCGAGGCGGCGTGGCGGGCCTGGATGAAGGCGGGGCCATAGACGGTGAAGCCGATGGCGGCGGCCTCGCAAGCGAACATGATCAGCAGGCCAAGGCCGGTGGCGGTGGTCAGGTCTGAGACCGAGCGCGGCAGCAGTCGGTCGCGGGTTCTGCGGTTGGCGACCAGCATGGCGGCCATGCCGGTCAGGCCCAGCAGGGCGCAGGCCGTGGCGGCGAGGGGGGAGGCGACGATGCCGGCCAGGCCGATCAGGCTGACCCCGACAATCAACAGGGCCAGTTGCAGGCGGGGAATACGGTCGCGCGTCTCGCCGCGTTTTTCCGAGGGCAGCATGACTGCCACAGCGACGACGAAGATCACCGCCTGGGCGACGAACAGCCAGAAGGCACCGCGCCAGAAACCGGCCTGGGCGAACAGGCCGCCGACCAGGGGGCCCAGCAGGGTGGCCCCGCCCCAGACCCCGGCCACGGCCCCGTAAACGCGCGGCCACAGGCTTTCCGGGAACAGGGCGGTAATGGCGACATAGCACAGGGCCACGACCGCGCCGGCCCCCAGGCCCTGCACCAGTCGGCCGACCACAAAGGTGATGAATTCCGGGGCCAGGGCGCTCATCGCACAGCCGATCGCATAGGCGATCCCGGCCAGCATGGAGGCTTGCCGCAGACCCATGGCGATCGACAGCTTGCCGCTGCAGGCCCCGGCGACAATGGAGCCCATCAGAAAGGCCGCGACCGACCAGCCGAAATACTGATAGCCGCCGATTTCTTCGGCCACGCTGGGCATGATGGTCGCCGTCACCAGGGTGTCGGCAGCGTTCAGCCAGATGCCCAGACACAGCAAGGCAAAGCGCGGCAGCAGCTTGGGGTCGAGCAGGGCGGGGCGGTCGGCCGTCGGGGACATAGGCTGGGGGTGATGCCCTTTTCCAGCGGCCCCGCCAAGTCCGGGCGAGCCGGATCGCGGCGATGAAACGTCTGGCCGGTTTCCCTAAAGCGTCGCCGCCAGTGCCGCCATCTGGTCGGCGGCAATTCCCCAGCCCTCGGCAAAGCCCATCTGCTCGTGGGTCTGGCGGTCCTCGACCGTCCAGTGGCGGGCGATCGCGGTATAGCGGGTCTTGCCGTCGCCCAGGTCTTCGAAGGTGATGATGCCGGTCATGAACGGCTTGGCGGACGGCTTCCAGGTTTCGGTGAAGGCGTCGGTGAATACGAGCTTCTCGTTCTCGATCACTTCCAGATAGACGCCGGGATTGTCGACGACCTCGCCATTGGGGCCGTTCATGGTGATCAGGCTGTTGCCACCGGCGCGGACGTCCATCACCGCCTTGGAAACAGACCAGGGCGGCGGGCAGAACCATTGGGGCAGCAGGTCGGACCTGGTCCAGCACTTGAACAGCTTGTCGGCCGGGACGTCGATGATCCGCGTCAGCACCAGGTCGCGCTCGTGATCGGAACTGGCGGTGTCGAGAGACATGATCGGCTCCATCGGCGGGGCGGGACATCGGCCGCGAGGACGTGCAAGCCGCTCAGGCCCTCAAGGCGGCAGGGATTCTAGGTCGCGGGCAACGGTTTCAATCGCCGGTTTGCGCTCCCGGAGCGGCGCGGTTGCAGGCCCGTGAGGCTGACGACGCCCATGGCGGCCATAAGCCGGTCAGGCGTCACGCCACGAATGGTCGGCACCCATTTGACCAGCCAGATCAGCATGCCCAGCAACAGCTGAACGACCAGCTGCGGCTCGCAGGGCACGATCGAGCCGTCCCGGATCCCCTCCTCGACGAAGCGCTCAAGATCGGCGGTCAGCCTTTGTCCCCAGTCCGAGACTTCTTCCCTCTGGGCGTCCGACAGATAGGAGAGATCGCCGAAATAGAGCTGCGGACCGTTTTCGGCCGAGTCGTGCAGCAGGTCGGTCAACAGCCGCTCGAGCTTGCCGGCTCCAGACTCCGCTTCGCGGTCGGCAATGACCAGCATGCGTTCCAGGCGTTCCAGCGACTGCAGGTGACAGGCGAAGGCCAGGGCCTGTTTGTTGGGATAATAGTAGTAGAGCGAGGCATCGCGCAGATCGAGGGTGGCAGCGATTTCGGACATCGTCGCCAGGGCGAAGCTCTTGAGATTGATGATCTTGATCGCCGCGCGAAGGATCGCATCGCGCTTCTTGGCCGATTTCAGGCTCTGGGCCAGTGGCTTGGACGCATATGTGCCCGTCGTCGCGACAGGGTCTTGGCCCTTCACAATTTCCGCCCCGCTTTGCGCCTTGTTCCGGCGTTTGGGACTCTATCGGACGGAAAAGAGCAGACCGCAAGCGCTGCGCCCGAAAGTCTAACTTGCATTAAAATATCTAGGTGCTCATAAATTTGCCCAACGATGGCCGCTGCAACGACAGGGGCCCGCAAAAAACCTGAGGGAGGTTTACGTGAAGAAGATCCAGATGCTCGGCGTTTCACTCGCCGCGCTGATCGCTAGCAGCCCAGCGCTCGCGCAAAGCCAAACGTCCAACTCGACCGTCGAAGAGATCATCGTCACGGCGACCAAGCGCGAGCAGACCCTGCAGGACGTGCCGGTCTCGGTCTCGGTGACCGGTGCCCAGGCCGTCGAGCGCGCCCAGGTGCGCGACCTGATCGACCTGCAGTCCATGGTGCCTTCGCTGAAGGTTTCGCAGTTCAACGCCGTCAGCCAGACCAATTTCGTCATCCGCGGCTTCGGCAACGGCAACGGCAACGACGGCATCGAGAGCTCGGTCGCCGTGTTCATCGACGGCGTCTATCGCTCGCGCTCCTCCTCGGCCCTGGACGACCTTCCGGAAATCGAGCGCATCGAAGTGCTGCGCGGCCCGCAATCGACCCTGTTCGGCAAGAACGTCTCGGCCGGTGCCATCAGCATCGTGACCAAGAAGCCGCAGTTCGATTTCGGCGGCAAGGCTGAGGTCAGCCTCGGCAACTACAACTCGCAGCAATTCAAGGCGACCGTCACCGGCCCGCTCAGCGAGACCGTTGCCCTGCGTCTGTCCGGCGGCATGAACAAGCGCGACGGCTTCGCCACCAACGTGATCACCGGCAATGACGTCAACAACCGTGACCGCTGGTCGATCCGCGGCGACGTTCTGTGGCTGCCGACCGACGAAACCTCGATCCGGATCATCGCCGACTACAACAAGATCAACGAAGTCTGCTGCACCGTGGTGCAGCTGCTGAACGGTCCTGCGACCCAGTTCATCGGCGCCCCGGCCCCGTTCGGTCTGGGGGCCAAGATCGGCAACCCGGCCACCAAGTTCAATCGCGACGTGACCTTCACCAGCGATCCGGCCAATAGCCTGTCCGGCAAGGGCGTGTCGGGCCAGCTCGACCACGATTTCGGCTTTGCGAACCTGACCGCGATCACCGCCTATCGCAAGCAGAACAGCGCCTCGTTCCAGGACATCGACTTCTCCGGTGCCGACCTGGCGACCAACGATCTTGGCAACACGATCAAGACCTTCACCCAGGAACTGCGTCTGGCCTCGAAGGGCGATGGTCCGCTCAGCTGGCTGGTCGGTGGCTTCTATCAGAACGAAAAGCTGGATACCGGCCGCACGATCGCTTTCGGCAAGGACATCCGGGGCTTCGCAGAAGGCCTGAGCGGCCCGGTTCCGGCCACCCTGCTCGGCGCCCTGCCTGCCTCCCTGCGTCCGGCCCTGACCGGTCGCTCCAACATCTATGCGCTGGAGTTCCTGCAGAGCCTGGTCACGCCCTCAGTCGTTCCGGGCCGCACCTACTTCCAGGCCGGCCACGGCATCGATGACTACTATACGATGGAACAGACCTCGTTCTCGCTGTTCGGCCAGGCTGACTATGCCGTCACGGACAAGCTGACCCTGACCGGCGGTCTGGCCTTCCTGAGCGACGAGAAGGACGCCAAGTCCAACGTCGTCCTCAAGGACCCCTTCTCGTCCCTGAATCTGAGCGCCGTTCCGCAGTTTGCGGCCCTCGGTCTGCCCGGCAACATTTATGCCGGCCTCGGCGGTCTGCAGTTCTACTATGGCAACACGACCAACCATGCGCCGGTCAATTTCCCCAATGCTTCGGAATCGGGGAAGCTGAAGGCCGACAAGGTCACCTATTCGCTTCGTGCGGCCTATGACTTCGGCAGCATCAACACCTATGTCAGCTACTCGACGGGCTGGAAGGCCGGGGCATTCAACCTGTCCTCCGACAGCCGTCCGCCGAACGCCAATGGCGTCGGCCGCAGCGCCAATCCCGAAGACGTCACCGTGCTTGAAGCCGGCATGAAGGCCAACTTCCCGGGCGGTTACTTCAACGTGGCGGTGTTCGACCAGGCGATCGAGGGCTTCCAGTCCAACGCCTTCACGGGCATCGGCTACAGCCTGGTCAATGCCGGCAAGGAATCGGTTCGCGGCTTCGAAGTCGACAGCGCCTATCGCCCCCTGTCCTGGCTGTCCCTGACCGGCGCGGTCACCTATCTCGACCCGAAGTACGACTCCTTCACCGGTGCGGCCTGCGTGAACTATGACACCGTCCGCTGCCCGCTGAACCCGGCGACCGGTCGTCGTCCGAACTTCCGCGATCTGACCGGTGATGCGCCGGCCGGTATCCCGAAGTGGAGCGTCTCGACCTCGGCCACCGCCAACCACAACTTCGGCAACGGCTACGCCGGTTATCTGCGGGTCGAATATGACTACACCAGCGACACGCAGCTGACGGAAACCACCCCGCCCGAGCTGTCGACCTGGGGTCAGAACAACGTCAATGCCAGCCTTGGCCTGATCAACGAAGCCCATCAGCTTGAAGCCATGCTGTGGGTCCGCAACCTGACCAAGGAAAACAGCCTGATCGCGTCCTTCCCGACCGTGGTTCAGGACGGCAGCTACAGCGGCTATCCGACTGTGCCGCGCACCTACGGTGTGACCCTGCGCAAGTCGTTCTAGTCACCAGACCTTTGTGCCGCCCGGCTCGCCCGGGTGGCGCTCGGGACTGACTTCAGAAGGCGCTTCCGGTTTCGGCTGGAAGCGCCTTCGTCGTTTTGGGGCTGGCCCCGAAACCTTGACCGCGCCGCCTGGGCGGCTCAGTGTGCTCTCAATTCAAACAAGCGTTTCAGGGAGCGCGCCATGGGCCTCTTCGACCTCACCGGCAAGGTGGCGATCATCACCGGATCCTCGCGCGGGATCGGCAAGGCCATCGCCCAGCGCATGGCCGAACATGGGGCAAAGGTGGTGATCTCGTCCCGCAAGGCGGGCCCCTGCGACGAGGTGGCCGCCGAACTGAATGCCCGGCATGGCGACGGCACCGCGATCGCGGTACCGGCCAATATCGGGGCCAAGGAAGACCTGCAGCGCCTGGTCGATGAAACCCGCAAGGCGTTCGGCAAGATCGACATCTGTGTCTGCAACGCCGCCAGCAATCCCTATTACGGGCCCCTGGCCGGCATAGCCGACGACCAGTTCCGCAAGATCCTCGACAACAACATCATCAGCAATCACTGGCTGATCGGCATGGTCGCGCCCGAGATGCGTGAGCGCCGCGACGGCTCCATCATCATCATCTCCTCGATCGGCGGCCTGCGCGGCAATGCCATCATCGGGGCCTACAACATCTCCAAGGCCGCCGACTTCCAGCTGGCCCGCAACCTCGCCCATGAATTTGGGCCGGACAATGTGCGGGTCAACTGCATCGCGCCGGGCCTGATCAAGACCGACTTCGCCAAGGCGCTGTGGGACAATCCGGAGACCCTGGAACGCTCGACCAAGGGCGTGCCGCTGCGCCGCATCGGCGAACCTGATGAACTGGCCGGGGCAGCCGTCTATCTGGCGTCACAGGCCGGCAGCTTCATGACGGGTCAGGCCCTGGTCGTCGACGGGGGCGCGACAATCTGACCTCACTTCCGGCGGTCAAGCTTAATAGGGCATATACGCCTTGGGTTGCAGGGTTCCCCCCCAATTCAAGGAGCGGCCTTGAGACGATTTCTGGCCTCTGTCGTTTTCTTCGGGAGCCTGGCCGCTTGCGCCGGCGCCTGGGCGACGGATCGTGCCCCGTCGACGATGGCGGTCCGGCTTGAGCAGCTGAACAATAGCATCGGGGCCCATCAGGTCCGCCGGCCGCCGCGTGACAACGAGGATATTGAGCTGGCTGGGCAGAAGGCCTTGCGCCTGAAGGGGCCCGAGCGCCTCTACGGCCTGTGGCGCGTGATCTACGCCTACAAGAGCAGTCAGATCCGGGGCGCTTTCGACAGCTGGATCGCCAAGACCCGTCTGGCCGCCCGGCGCGACAATGACGCGCCGCTGCTGGCCCTGGCCGATTTGATGGTCCTGACCTACAGCAATGAGACCGGCGGTTTCGAGGCCTTTTCCGAAGCCGACTGGAAGCGGCTACTGGGCCATCCGTCGCAGGATGTCCGCATGATGACCGGCATTGAGCGGGTGCGTCATCTGGGCCAGACCGGAGACTGGTCGGAAGCCGCGCGCCTGGCCGCCAATCTGAGCGTGGAGATCGAGCTCCGCGGCGAGATCGCCCGTCCCCTGCTGGCCGAAGTCCATCAGGTGCATTCCTATACGCTGGCCGACATCGGCGACAAGGAAGGGGCCCTGGAGCGCATGGCGGAGGCCGCCGCCCTCGACGAGCGCGACGCCTTCTACATGCGCAAGATCGAACGGGTCTACGATATCGCCTTCACCGCCGTTGAGGTCGGCGAGATCGACGCGGCCGAACGGTTCGCCAAGCTGCATCACCAGATGACCTGGGCCAGTGGCGACCCTGGCCTGAGGGCCTGGGACCGGTTTCTCTGCGCGCTCGTCGCCGAGGCCCGCGAGTCGCCGAAGGGGGTTCTGGCCTGCTTGCCGGAAATGACGGCCGCCCTGGCCAATCCCGACAGCCGACTGCTCGTTGTGATGTTGAAAAGGCGGCTTCTGGCCCGGGCCATGGTGGGCGATGCCGCTGGTGCGCGTTCCGACCTCGCCCGTCTGCGGGCCGTGCCGACAAGCCTCTCCGCACGCGATCCGCAGATTGAGCAGCTGGCCGAGGCCTATATCGACCAGGCCGAAGGTCGCAGCCGGGAGGCGTTCCTGAAGCTGGATGCCTGGCAACGCCGGGATCGGGCCGAAAGCGACAAGGCCCATACCCACAGCGTGGCCGAAATGTCGGCGGCGCTTGAGAGCGAGCTGCGCGCCAAGCGCGACGAAAGCCGTCGTCTGGCGGCCGAGGTCGAGCTCAACCGCCGCCTGGCCCAGGCGTCCGGCGTGATCGCATTGCTGCTGTCCCTGCTGTTCCTGGGCGGCGGCACCTGGGCCTATAATCAGCGCCGTGTCTCCCGGTCGCTGCGCGAGGCCCAGGCCAGGGCCGAGTCCGCCAACCAGGCCAAGTCGTCCTTCCTGGCAGTGATGAGCCACGAGCTGCGCACGCCCTTGAATGGCATGCTGGGCCTGGCCCAGTCGCTGCGCTCGGAAGACCTGACACCGGGCCAGCGCGAGCAGATCGAACTGATCCTGGATTCGGGCGATACCCTGCTGGTGCTGCTCAACGACATCCTCGACCTGTCCAAGATCGAGGCGGGAAAGCTCGAGATCGCCCCGACCGCAGGCGACCTGACGGTGGTCTGTGCCCGGCTGATCGGCGGCTATCAGCCGACGGCGCGGGAGAAGGGCATCGACCTCGTCTTCCGGGTCGACGGACCGCCGCCGGGACCCTTGCTGTTCGACGCGGTGCGCCTGCGCCAATGCCTGACCAATCTGGTCTCAAACGCCCTGAAGTTCACCAATGCCGGCCGGGTGGAGGTGGCGCTGTCCTGCGGCCTGGATGAGGCCACGGACCGCCAGAGCATTGGCCTGAGGGTCAGCGACACCGGCATCGGCATGAGCGAAGCCACCCTGGCCAAGCTGTTCAGCGCCTTTACCCAGGCCGATGCGTCCACCACGCGCAACTTCGGCGGCACGGGTCTGGGTCTGAACATCACAAGGCGGCTGGTAGAATTGATGGGCGGCGACATCCAGGTTGAGAGCCGCGAAGGGGAAGGCTCGGTCTTCACCATCCGGATGCTGCTCGACGCCGGCGCGCCCGATAGCCTGCCGGCTCCCGAACCCGGCGCGCCCGAGGATGTTCTGCAACCGGCCTTTGCCGCCCTGCAGGGGCGGCGGGTCCTGGTCGTTGACGACCACCCGATCAATCGCCGCGTGATCCGGCTATTCCTGGCCCCGCTGGAGTGTGACCTGATCGAGGCCGAAGACGGTCGCCAGGCGCTCGCGGCGCTCGAGGCCGGTCCGGTCGACATCGTTCTGATGGACATCAACATGCCGGTGATGGACGGTCTGGAGGCCACCCGCCGGCTGCGCGCCGATCCGCGCTTTGAACGCCTGCCCGTGATCGCCCTGACGGCGGACGTCCTGTCGGCCCAGATCAAGACCTGTCTGGCCGCCGGGGTCGACGCCCATGTCGCCAAGCCCATCGACCTGCGGAACCTGCTATCGGTGATGGATCAGGTTCTGTCGGCCCGCCTGGTGGCCAGCCGACCGGTCAGGCAGGACGCGGCACCTCAAACCGCATGATCTGACCCTGGTCCGGGTCCATATGGCCGCCCACATGGCTAAAGCCGCATCGCATCAGCACCTTCTGGGAGGCGACCAGGGCCGGTAAGGTCTCGGCCGTCACCACGGCGACCCGAGGGTCACGGAAGGCGCGGGCCACCAGCAGGCCTGCGGCCTCGACGCCGAAACCCTTGCGATGCTCGGCCTCGACGATCGAATAGCCGATCTCGACCTCACCCCACAGATTGGGCGGGCCCTTGTAGCCGCAGACCCCGACCAGTCGACCCTGGCCGATGACGTACCAGGAGACATAGCCCGGTTCGTCCGGATTCTGGGCCAGCAGGTCGCTCATCCAGCTGCGGGTGGCGGCGTCATTGTGCTCGGGCGGCCAGGAGGCGGGCGGGGCGACCCCCAGGCAGCTGGCGATCGCCTCGCCGCCCAGGTCCTCGGCCTGAATCATCTCCGAGGTCGCGCAGATCAGCGAGACGCTTCGGCCCTGTTCCATGAGCGGCGATCCGGTCATGCGTCCTGTCTTTCTAGAGCCTGCCGGGCGCGGGCCATGCGGGCGACCGCCTCGTCCAGAGTCTGGTCAGACTTGGCAAAGCACAGACGTGCAATGTGTTGCACCGGTGTCTCGGCATAGAAGGCCGAGACGGGTATGGCCGCGACGCCGTGTTCGCGCACCAGCCTCAGACAGAAGTCGCGATCGTTCAGGGCCAGGCCCGAGGCGCGCAGATCGATATTGAGAAAATAGGTGCCGGCGCTGGGCAGGACAGCGAAGCCCGCAGCCACAAGGCCAGCAGAAAGCCGGTCGCGGGAGGCCTGCAGACCCGCCGGCATGGTGGTGAACCAGTCGCGATGATGGTCCAGCCCCCAGGCCACGGCGGCCTGCAGATTGGGCGGTGTGGTAAAGGTCAGGAACTGGTGGGCTGCGGCGAGCGCCCGGGTCAGGGGCGGTGCCGCGCACAGGAACCCGACCTTCCACCCTGTCATACCAAAAAGTTTTCCCGCCGAGCCGATCTTGACCGTCCGCTCGCGCATGCCGGGCAAGTCCATCAGCGAGCGGTGGCGGCGGCCGTCAAAGGTCACCGCCTCCCAGACCTCGTCGCAGACTGCGATGGCGTCATGCGCCAAGCAGAACTCCGCCAGCAGGGCCAGGTCCTCATCGGGCACCACGGTTCCGGCCGGGTTGAGCGGGCTGTTGAGCACCACCATCCGGGTCCGGGGCGTGAAGGCGGCCTCCAGCATGGCGCGGTCAAAGCGCCAGTGCGGCGGGGTCAGGCGCACCAGTCGGGGCACGCCGCCCGCCCGGCGGATCAGCGGCAGATAGGCATCGTAGAGGGGCTGAAACAGCACCACCTCATCCCCGGGCGAGATCAGCGAAAAGAAGGCCGCCGCCAGGGCTTCGGTCGCGCCCGAGGTGACGGTGATCTCGCCCTCGTCGAGGTCGAGCCCCTGGGACAGGCGGTAGTGCTGGGCCACGGCGCGGCGCAGTTCGGGCAGGCCCCGCATCGGCGGATACTGGTTGGAGCCGGTCATCAGGGCCTCGGCCGCCCTGGCGCGCACCGGCTCGGGACCGGCATCGTCCGGAAAGCCCTGACCCAGATTGATCGCGCCCAGTTCGCGCGCCAGTCCGCTCATCTCCTCGAAGATGGTGGTGGGCAGGTTTTCGAAGACGGGATGGACCATGATCGGGGTTTGCCTGTTGCCTGGAGTGTCTGATCGCACATTATCGCGTCCATGCGCATCCTGCCCTTTGAAGCCCGACATGCCGACGCCTGGCGCGACCTGAATGTCGCCTGGATCTCCAGATATTTCACGATGGAGGCCAAGGACCATGAGGCGCTGAACGATCCAGTCGGCAAGATCCTCGACAAGGGTGGCCACATCCTGATGGCCGAGACCGACGAGGGCGAGATCATCGGCTGCGTCGGCCTGATCCTGCTCGAGGACGGCGGGTTCGAAGTAGCCAAGATGACCGTCACCGAGCAGGCGAGGGGGACGGGGCTGGGCAGGCTGCTCATGCAGGCCTGTATCGACAAGGCCGAGGCCTTGGGCGCGCCCCGGCTCTATCTGGAGACCAATTCCAGCCTCGCCCCGGCGCTCGGACTCTATCGGGCGATGGGGTTTGTCGATCTGCCCCATCGCGACACGCCGTATGCGCGGGCCGATGTGTTCATGGAACGGCGGGTTTAGGGGCCAACGGACTGGCCCCCTCCGCGCCTTCGGCGCTCCTCCCCCGTAGGGGGAAGATGAGATTGGCGCTCTTCATCTTACCCCTACGGGGGAGGACGGCTGCGCAGCAGCCAGGAGGGGGCAAGTGCATCGATCACACGAACCGACGCAACCTTCACCGCAGCTCACGCATTCCTGAAGCTCAACCGGGCTATCAGGAGATATCCATGAGCGGCGTAGGCCTCATCGGCGCGATCATCATCGGCATTCTGGCCGGCTGGATCGCCGAACAGATCATGAAGCGCAATCACGGTCTGCTGACCAACCTGGTCGTCGGGGTGGTCGGCTCATTCCTCGGGGCCTTCGCCGCCAGCGCCCTGGGAATAGCCTGGGGCGGGTTCATCGGCAGCCTGCTGATCTCGACCCTCGGCGCCATCCTGCTCCTGGCCCTGCTGGGTCTGATCAAGAAAAGCTAGGCTCAGAACATCCGCTTTCCCCGGCGAAGGCCGGAGCGATCGGATTTCAGGCGTTACGCCGATGCGCTGTTCGCAGCGTCTTCCGCCTCGGCCGCCTCGGCCGCCTCGACGCTTTCGCGACGCATGCGGCGGGCCAGATCGCTGATCAGGAAGTTGGGGATATCGCCGACCGGCATGGGACGTCCAAACAGGAAGCCCTGGAAATGGTCGCAATGCATCTCGCCCAGCATCCGCGCCTGATCGGCGGTCTCAACGCCCTCGGCCGTGACCTGCAGCTTCAGGGTCTGGCCGAGCAGGGTGATGGTGCGGACGATGTCGGTGATGGTGGCATTGTCGCTCATCTCGGCCACGAATGAGCGGTCCAGCTTGATCTTGTCGAACGGGAACCGCCACAGATAGGCCAGGCTGGAATAGCCGGTGCCGAAGTCGTCCATGGCGATCTTCACGCCCAGGGTCTTCAGCGACGCCAGCTGTTCCAGGGTGCGGGCCGTGTCCTGCAGAAGCAGGCCTTCGGTGATCTCCAGTTCCAGCCGGGCCGGATCCAGGCCAGATAGCGCCAGGGCGCGGGCCACCTGGCCTACCAGGTCGCCGGAGGCAAACTGGTTGGGCGACAGATTGACAGCGACGGTCAGCGAGGTGGGCCAAGACGCGGCCTGTCTGCAGGCCTCGTTGAGGACCCATTCGCCGATCTTGCCGATCAGGCCCCACTGCTCGGCGCATTCGATGAAGTCATTGGGGGGCACAAGGCCGCGTCGTGGATGCTGCCAGCGAAGCAGGGCCTCGAAACCTGTGATCTCGTGCTCGCGGCTGCCGATCAGCGGCTGGAAGAACAGCTTCAGCTCGTCATTGGCCAGGGCGGCCCGCAGATCCATCTCAAGCGCCCGGCGTTCCTGGGCCCAGACGTCCATCGACATCTCGAAGAAGCGATAGGCACCGCGGCCGTCACCCTTGGCGCGATAGAGCGCCAGATCGGCATTCTTCAGCAGGCTGTCGGGATCGGCGGCATCGGCCGGGGCCATGGCGATGCCGACGCTGGCTCCGATCAGGATATTGTGGCCCTTGATCTCATAGGGCTGGGAAAGGGCCTCGACGATGGTCCGCGACAGCTCGCCGAGGGCTTCCGGCAAAGGAGCAGGGGCCACCACGACCGCGAACTCGTCACCGCCGAGCCGGGCGACAAAGCCGGTCTCGCCGATACATTGACGCAGGCGCTCGGCGACCACGACCAGCAGGGCGTCGCCGACCGGATGGCCCAGGCTGTCATTGACGCCCTTGAAAAAGTCCAGGTCCAGGCAGAGCACGGCGCAGCCGCCGCCGGTCTCAGAGCTGGGTTCGTCGGTGCCGTGGTCGTGCCAGGCCTGGCTCAGCGCCTGCAGGAAGGACAGGCGGTTGGGCAGCTGGGTCAGGACATCGAAATGGGCCAGGCGTGAGATGCGGGCCTGGGCCTCGCGCGCGGCGGTCACGTCAGCGCCGACCCCGCGAAAGCCGGTAAAGCCGCCGCTCATGTCGTGGATCGGCTTGGCGCTGATCGACCACCAGCGGGTCTCGGTCTGGACCTGGAGCGAAACGATCACGTCCCGGAAGGTCTTCTGTTCGCTGAACAGCACAGCCAGGGACGCGACAGGCCCGGCCGGGCTCTCGGCGGCGGCACCGCAAAGCGAGGCCAGCGGGCGGCCGATCAGGGCGCTGCGGTCCGCGCCGGCGGCGGCGGCCATCCGGTCGGAGACATAGGTCAGGGCGCCGTGGGCGTCGATTTCCCAGAGCCAGTCGCTGGCCCCTTCCTCGAAATCACTGAGCAGGAGGCTGACCACCTGCTTCTGGCGCTCCAGTTCCTCACCGGCGACCAGGCGTTCGGCAAAGACCTTGGCGTGCGACAGGCAGGACAGGCTGATGACCAGGTAGCAGAAGATCAGAAGCCCGGCCAAGGCCAGCAGGATCGGATCGCCGCTGCGCAGCAGCACATAGAGTGAGCCCAGGACCATCGGGGTCGAATAGGCTATCGCGGCCTGGGGCAGGGCCAGCATGGCGAAGCCGCCGCAGCCGATCATGCCGGCAATGACGGCGGCGATCATCATCCGCATCTGGACGCTGGCCGTGTCGCCGTCCATGGCCAGGATCGGCAGGATGCCCCAGAGGCAGCCCAGCAGGCCGGCCTGGGTCGCGATCCGGCGCAGACCGCGCTCCGATACGGTGAACTTGCCGGCCTTGCGTCTTTGGGCGGAGAGCCAGCCCCTCAGGCCCAGCAGGCCGTAGCTGATCACCAGGGCTGACCAGACCAGGAGGGCGTCGCGATGGGGACCGGTCGAGCCGGCCAGGCAGACCAGCATGGCGATGAGGATGTTGGCCCCCATCATGATGGGGGTCAGGCGCAGGATGCTGCTCAGCTGCTCCAGCCGGATCCGGCCGGCCATGTCGTCAGGCACGGTCGGCAGCAGGCCCAGGATCGTGCTGCGCCCCCGGCTGATGATCGAGTTTGCGACGGCGTTGCGCAAAGGCAGATGGTCCTGGTCTCTTCAGGACGGCGACGTCCCCCGGACACCCTGCCGGTGTTTGGTGAACTGACGGTTAAGCCTGTTTCGTCGCGGGAACAGGGCCTGGTCCCGCGACACTATGACCGTCGATCTACAACGGCTGCGGCAAACAAAAAGGCCGCCGTCCCGAGGGGCGGCGGCCTGTTCTGTCTCGTGGACCAGAAGTCCTATTCTTCCTTGACGCGACGCTTGCGGAACGACGGGTTCAGGGTCTGCTTGCGCAGGCGGATGTTCTTGGGGGTCACTTCGACCAGCTCGTCTTCCTCGATATAGGCGATGGCCTGTTCGAGGGTCATGCGACGCGGCGGGGTCAGGCGAACGGCTTCATCCTTGCCCGAGGCGCGGATGTTGTTCAGCTGCTTGGCCTTCATCGGGTTGACGTCAAGGTCATCCTGACGGCTGTTTTCGCCGATGATCATGCCCTGATAGGTCTTCTCGCCGGCACCGACGAACATGGTGCCGCGATCTTCCAGGTTCCACAGCGCGAAGGCGGCGGTTTCACCGTCGGAGTTCGAGACCAGCACGCCCTTGCGCTGGCTGTCGATGGCACCCTTGTAGGGCTCGTAGTGGCTGAACACACGGTTCAGCACGCCCGAACCGCGGGTGTCGGTCAGGAACTCGCCCTGATAGCCGATCAGCGAACGCGACGGAGCCACCAGCTGCAGGCGGGTCTTGCCGGCGCCCGACGGACCCATGTCCTTCAGCTCGGCCTTACGCATCGACAGCTTTTCGATGACGATGCCCGAGAATTCGTCGTCGACGTCGATCATGACGTCTTCGATCGGCTCAAGGCGCTTGCCGGTTTCCGGATCGGTCTGGAACACCACGCGCGGACGGCTGATCGACACTTCGAAGCCTTCGCGGCGCATGCCTTCGATCAGCACGCCCAGCTGCAGTTCGCCGCGACCGGCGACTTCATAGGCGTCGCCTTCGGCCGTTTCGCTGACCTTGATGGCCACGTTGGATTCGGCTTCGCGCAGCAGACGGTCACGAATGACGCGGCTCTGGACCTTGTCGCCTTCCTTGCCGGCCAGCGGGCTGTCGTTGACCGAGACGGTCATCGAGATGGTCGGCGGATCGATCGGCTGGGCGGGCAGGGCCTCGGTGACTTCCATGGCGCACAGGGTGTCGGCCACGGTGGCCTTGGACAGGCCCGCGATGGCGACGATGTCGCCGGCTTCGGCTTCATCGACCGGCTGGCGCTTCAGGCCGCGGAAGGCCAGCACCTTGGTGATGCGGCCGCGCTCGATTTCCTTGCCGTCCAGCGACAGGGCGTGGATCGACATGCCGGGGACGGCCTTGCCCGAGGTGATACGGCCGGTCAGCAGGCGACCCAGGAAGGGGTCGTTTTCGATCAGGACCGACAGGATCTGGAACGGCTTGTCCACATTCTCGACGACCTTGGGTTCCGGCACGTGGCGGACGATCAGGTCGAACAGCGGGGCCAGGGTGTCGTTGGGCTGGTTCATGTCCATGGTCGCCCAGCCGTTCTTGCCCGACGCATAGATGTGCGGGAAGTCCAGCTGCTCGTCCGTGGCGCCCATGGCGGCGAACAGGTCGAACACGTCGTTGAGGATCCGGTCCGGATCGGCGTGCGGGCGGTCGACCTTGTTCAGGCAGAGGATCGGACGCAGGCCCATCTTCAGGGCCTTGCCCAGGACGAACTTGGTCTGGGGCATGACGCCTTCTTCGGCGTCGACCAGGATCACGCAGCCATCGACCATGCCGAGGATGCGTTCGACTTCGCCGCCGAAGTCGGCGTGGCCTGGGGTGTCGATGATGTTGATGCGGGTTTCGCCGGCTTCACCGTGCCACAGAACGCTGGTGCACTTGGCGAGGATGGTGATGCCGCGTTCGCGCTCCTGGTCATTGGAGTCCATGGCGCGCTCGGTCGTAGCCTCATTGGCGCGGAAGACGCCGGACTGGGCCAGGAGCTGATCGACGAGGGTGGTCTTGCCATGATCGACGTGCGCGATGATGGCGATGTTTCGCATGGACATGGAGAAGGCGGACTTTCGGGGAAGAAACGGGAGATGACGCTGCGCGCGTCAGGCGCGCGGCTTTTACGCGACTGCGCAGCGTTTATCCACCCACCTCGTGCGAAAGAGGTTGCCCTGGAAACCGGTGTCAGTGCGAAAACCTTGATTTGGCGGGGTTTGCGCAGGGGCGAGGGGGTGGGTTGTTACAATCGCAACTAATTGTGCAGTGCAACATGCCTGCAATTTGAGCAGAAGTCGCGGGTCATCGCTCTGCAACCCCTGTGGTAGCAGGGGTTTTCACCAAACCCTTCCGGAAAAATCGACTTTCACGCCCACTTTTCCGCTTGCCCAATTTCGCACCGCACCCTATAAACGACCTGTGAGGCGGCGCTGCCGCTTCTGCCCTTCCTGGGCGTTTCCTCCCTAATGAACTGCCCGGCTCTTGAGCCGGGCTTTTTTTTGGCCTGGCGTCTGGTAGCGGTCACCAAGCCATTCGGTTCCGGGGATTTTGCGCTCAGAACCTCCGGATCGAGCCCGGCGGTCGGAGTCCTGGGTCGCTTGAGTATCCGCCTAACGCAGGCTCTGAAGGTCCAGTTTGGTCAGGGCAAGGGTCAGGCGCTCTGCGTCAGCGGCCAGCCGGGCGAGACCCTCGTTCGGGACCCGGGTCGTCTCATTCATATAGAGTGCGCGATTGATCTCGATCTGCAGGGCATGGGTCCTGCGGGCGGGGCGGCCGTAATGCTCGGTGGTATAGCCGCCGGCATAGGGCGCATTGCGGGCGACGCGATAGCCCATCGCCTCCAGCTCGCGCTCCACCAGGGCCGTCAGCTTCGGCGAGCAGGCCGCGCCGAACCGGTCGCCCAGAACGATGTCGCAGCGCCCACCGCCCCGCGCCCTCTGGCCCTGGGCGGCTGCGGCCGGCATCGAGTGCCAGTCCACCAGGATCGCGCAGCCATGGGTCGACCGTGCCGCCGCCAGCAGGCGATCCAGAGCATCATGATAGGGGCGGTGGGCCTGCTCTACGCGCAGCCTGGCCTCGGCGAAGGTCAGCTTGCGGGCATAGATCGGGCGCCCCTCGCTGGCGACCCGGGCGATCGCGCCGAGACCGGCGACCACCCGGGCCGAACGGCTTCTGGCATAGTCCGGCAGTTCGTCTTCGAACATGGCCGGGTCGAGTTCCCAGGGCTCGCGGTTGAGATCGATATAGGCCCGGGCCAGCCGCGCGCGGATGACCGCAGCCCCCAGGGCCGGCGCGCCGGCAATGATCTGGTCGACAAAGGCGTCTTCGGAGCCCCGGATCGCCTCGGCATCCAGCCGCGCGGCGGCCATCATGTCGGCCGGATAGATGCTGCCGGAATGGGGCGACGCAAAGACCAGGGCCGTCGGCGGCGGCGCGTTTTCCGGAGCTGCGCGCAGGACCTCATGCACCGGACGGTCGCACGGTGCGGCGGCGGTCGCCGCCGTGTCCGGCGATGGCATCGATCCCAAAGGCTCCAGGGCGCTCATGGGCCATAGTCGCAAGGCCCGGCGGGCCGGGTCAAATCCCTTTGCGGCGCATTGGCAGCGAAAGTCCGCCGAGAGCGACGGATGGACGCAGAGTTCATCCCCGATTTACAGTCCGTGCCCTAGAGTGCAGCCTCAACGCCGACGACCTGCGGAAAAAGACCACCATGGCTCGCATCCTTCTTGCTGAAGACGACGACTCCCTTCGCGGTTTCCTGGCGCGGGCGCTCGAGCGTGCGGGGTTCGAGGTTCAGGCCTGTGCGGACGGCGAAGAGGCCGTGCAGCATCTGGATCATCCGTGGGACCTGCTGCTGACCGACATCGTCATGCCCGGCATGGACGGTATCGAGGTGGCCCGGCAGGCCGCCGCCCGCGATCCGGCCCTGCGCATCATGTTCATCACCGGCTTTGCCGCCGTGGCCCTGTCCGCCCAGGACCGTGCGCCGGCGGGGGCCAAGGTGTTGTCCAAGCCGGTTCACCTCCGCGACCTGGTCGCCGAGGTCGAAAAGATGATGGCGGCCTAACTTTTTCGCCCCGTCACAGAATTTAAAACTGGCGGGTTGCGCGATGCGAAAGCCGCCGCTATACCCCGTCACCTTCCCGCCCGGGACGCTTTTACAGCGCTTCTGGGTCGCTTTGGCGGATGCGTAGCTCAGCGGGAGAGCACCTCGTTGACATCGAGGGGGTCACAGGTTCAATCCCTGTCGCGTCCACCATTTTCCCGCCCACTGCGCCGGATATGTCTCGGCGAGGGCGTTCGAAGCCCATTCAGTCCAACGGCCAATACCAGAAACTTGACTGGGCGTCTGAGCGCGAATTGGCGCGTGACACTTGCGAACTCACGCGGGAGTTTCGATATCTGCCCCCGATACGGTGCCGAGGAATGCGCTGTTTCGATCGTCGGACAAGTTTCGGATTTTCTGAACAATCGCAGTCGCTCAACATACCCGTAACCGTGATCAGCCCCTGCAGTGCTCGCGTCCGGTTCACGAGATTTGAGCTCCGAGCGTGAGGCTTTGACATCATGAAGAGGCTGCTTTTTGCCTTAGCGTTTGCCTTTAGCGCTCTCATCTTCGGCGCAGGGCATGCGGTGGCATCAGCCTCAATCCATGCTTTTCGTCATCCGGGCGCGCTCAATACCTCTGAAAACCTCAATCGCGTAGAATCCGAGATCAGTTCAAATAGTCAGCCTTGGACAGGCGCCCTCGCAGACGTCGTCCTCAAAGCCAAATCGGCTGGACCGGCTATCGTGACACTCGACGCTGGTGACAGGGACCAGGCCGCCCTTTCGGAAGCCGATGCTGTCAATGCCTATGCCAATGCACTTGCCTGGCGCCTCACCGGCAACAAAACCTATTTTCGTCAGGCGAGTGGGGTTCTGTCTAATCTCGCGCACTTCCAAGGTTTTACAGGCGGAACTGATCAGGACAAACTGCATGCAGGCTGGGTCGGCGTCCTCTATGGTGAAGCGGCCGAGATCATGCGCTCGTCAGCCGATTTTCGACATGAAGACATAACGGCGCTGCAGCTGATGTTTCGGCGCGCCTTTTATCCGCAGCTCATGACGCCGAGCAGCTGGAACGGCAATGTTGATCTCACCCAGATCAATGCCCTGATGACGCTGGCTGTCTTCAACGATGATGAGGTCGCGTTCAAGCTTGGTCTTGAGCGGCTGGATGCGCGGCTGGCCACCTATATCTATGTGAAATCAGAACCGGACATTGCCCCAATTTTCGGTGACGGGGGCAATCTGCAGAGCTTTTGGTTCAACCCGGTTGAGTGGGTAGATGGCCTCACTCAGGAAACCTGCCGCGACAATGGGCACCACGCTCAATTCGGGATGGCCTCTGCCCTGAATGCCGCCGAAATAGCGTGGAATCAGGGTGTTGACGTCTACGGGAAACACGAGGCGCGTTTGGTGCCGGCCATGGAGCTTTTGGCGAAACAGCTTCTGACGGGGGATATGCAGGGGGTTTGCCGTCAATCAAAAGCCAGCACGACCCTGTTCAATACATTTGAAGTGGGCTTCCACCATTACCATCACCGAATGGGGCTACCTTTGCCCAATTCCGAAAAGCTGATCGTGCAACGAATTCGAACCGATGGCCAATCTGTTCTGAATATCTTCCATGAAACCTTGACCCACGCACGCTAACAGTCTTTTCCCCCGAGTTTTCAGGCTGCAATCGCTAGAAGGCGCGACGGATGGTGAAGGGACTCTTCGCCTGATCCGAGATCGTGGACATGATCTCTGGGCGCAGTCGAAACTGATCATGCGCCTGACAGGGGGTAATCCACCCCGAAGCCAATCGCCCAGAACCTCCAATACCTGGTTCGACTTTGCCCCTTCCCGACCCGCCATTCCCTTCCAGCCTTATCGCGCTTTCTGACAGGTTCGCCCTGGCCGCGTCAGGCGTTTGCCTGGCGTCACGCCGGCTCCCTGCGGCGTTATCGGGTCACCGCCGGGGCCGGGGGCGCGCGCTAATCCCGCAAAGTGGCCCATTGGCCACATACGAATTGGTTCCTGCTGCGTTTGTCCTGTCGGGTCCGCCTCCGGGTCGGCCCCATGACATTTCCAGCGAGGGTGCAATCCATGAGACTTCAACTATTGGTCGGCGTCGCGGCGGTCGCCCTTGGCGCTGTATCCGGTGCCTCGGCCCAAAGCGCGACGAGCGGCTGGTATGTTGCCGGCGACGCCGGCTACCACATGCCGAAGGACGTCAAGGCGACCTCCTCCAAGGGTTACAACTGGGACTTCTCCCAGAAAGAGGACTGGGCCGCCTTCGGTCGCCTGGGCTACAAGTTTTCGCCCTCCTGGCGGGTTGAAGCCGAGTACGGCTATCGCGGTGCCGACATCGATGGCGTCCGGGGCTCAGGTCTTGCCGGCGCTCAACCGATCGGCCTTTGCACGGCTGGACCGATCCGCACCGCCTCTTCGCCCAAGTGCGGCGAACCGAACGGCGAGATGAGGGCCACCACCCTGATGGCCAATCTGGTCTATGACCTGATGCCGGACTCCGCCCTGCATCCGTTCATCGGTGCCGGTGCCGGTGTCGCCTGGGTCCATAACAAGGTCTATGGCCAGCTGAGCGGCGTGCCGGTCGGCGGTGCCCCGTTCCAGAATGCCAGCTTCGATGATGTCGACCAGGCCTTTGCCTATCAGGGCCTGCTGGGTCTGGCCTGGGACTTCGCGCCCAACTGGAGCCTGGACCTGACCGGCCGCTACCTGGCCACCAAGGACCTCAAGTGGGGTCAGGTGACGCAGAACGCCGGTCCGGGCGTCGGCTCGATCACCGACACCGGCATTTATTCAGGCAAGTACAAGGACACATCGGTGACCCTGGGGGTGCGCTACACCTTCGGTGCGCCGCCGCCGCCGCCCATGGCTCCGGAGCAGCCCCCGATGGCCCCGCCTGCGCCGCCGCCAGAGCCGCCGGCCCCGCCGCCACCGCCGCCCGCGCCCATCTATGAGGCCCGGGAATTCGTAGTCTATTTCCCGTTCGATCAGTTCGTGCTGACGCCGGAAGCCCAGGCCGTGGTTCAGCAGGCGGCAGACTATGCCCGAAGCGGATCGGCTACCCGGCTGACCATCACGGGCCATACGGACACCTCGGGCTCGGACCGCTACAACACCCGTCTGTCGGAACGTCGTGCCAAGGCCGTCGCTGACGGGCTGGTGGGTCAGGGCATCGCCTCGACTGCGGTGGCCGTCGACTGGAAGGGTGAAAGTGCGCCCGCCGTCGCCACGGCGGATGGTGTGAAGGAACCGCTGAACCGTCGTTCGACGATCTCGATCAACTTCTAGATCCAAGGTCTGACGGAAAGCTCGGGGCTCGACCGCAAGGTCGGGCCCCTTTTTCTGATGTGAGGACCCGAAACGAAAGACGCTCCCGATGGGGCGTCGGGAGCGTCACCGTCGGCAGCCCAGAGGGCGTAAGGGCCGCCGTCATGGACCGACCTGGGGGGTGCCGGTCTCATCTTTTCGGGCGCCGGCTTCGGTGGCGGACACCCTTCGCCGGGCCAGACTGGCCGGGCTAAAGCTCGATCACGCGGACCTAATTGTCCAATTTCGACTTTGACAATACGCGAGGTCTCGCCTCGCGCGAGTCAAAACGACGGGCAAACACAAGCTGCGACAATTTGCGCGGCAGGGGCGATGGCGCACCGGCGATCTGGGCCATGATGTGCTCGGCCAGCAGCGGGGCGAGGCAGAATCCGCGTCCGCCGAGCCCGCCCAGGACATAGAGGTCTTCGGCCACCCGGCCGGCCAGGGGCAGGTGGTCGGCCGTCGTCATCCGCGTGGCCGCACGGCCTGAAAAGTCCGCCCCGGCCAGCCGCGCCGCCAGCCCTGGCAGGCCTTTGGCGAGGCTGTCCAGATTGCGCTGGTGATCCTCGGCCCTGACGCCGGTGTCGAGGTCGTCGCGATCATGGGTGGCACCAAACAGGACACCGTTTCGGGTCGGGACCACATAACCGCCGAAGGCGGCGGGCATCTGCTCGAACCCATCGTCCATTGCCGCCCAGCTGGCCTGACCGCGAACGGGGCGACCGGGCAGGTCGGGCAGCAGTTTTCCCAGGCCGGCACCGGTGGCGACCACCACGACTTCCGCGCGCAGAATCTCCTGACCCTCTGCATCGAGCAGACGCCAGCCCTCGGGGTCGCGAACCAGGGCCTCGACCCGGGTCGACCGGACTTCACCGCGCCAGCCGTCGAGGATGACCTGCGGTTCGACGACCAGGGCCTGGTCCATGACCAGGGCGGCACCGGCTGGTTCGCCCAGACGGTCGGTGGCCGGGTCCAGCACGGTCATGGTGCCGGGCTCGAAGAGGTCCTGGCCGGCAATGGCGGTGAAGCGGCCGGCCGTCTCGACGGTCTGGGCCAGTTGCAACACGCCCTTGGCGATCACGGCGCCGGGGACAGCCTCATAGAGCTGTACGGCCCTGGCAAAGGCCTGGGCGGGCAGAGCGGCCCGAGGACCGCCACCGGCGTCGAGGGCCGGGGTGACGAGGGCGGCCGGATTGCCGGAGGCCGGCATCTCGCCAGAGTCGATGATGGTCGCGCTCAGGCCGTGGGACGCCGCAGCGCGGGCCAGGGCCGCCGCAGCAATGCCGCCGCCGATAATGGCCAGTCGGCCTGGGCGGGGCGGGGCCACCGGCGGGGCGGTTGGCAGCCAGGCCTCCAGCCGGTCCTTCTTGCGGCCAAAGCCGGGGCGCTTGGCGATCTCGAACCCGGCGGCCTGCAGGCCCCGCCGCACCGCGCCGGCGACGGTGAAGGTGGCGGCCCGGGCACCGGGGGCCGACCGGGCCGCGACGGCGGCCAGGATCTCTTCGCTCCACATGCCCGGATTGAGGGCCGGAGAGAAGCCGTCCAGGAACCAGGCGTCAGCGGCTCCATCCCAGCTGTCCAGGGCCTCGGCGACATCCATGACTGCCAGGTCCAGAGTGGCGCGAAAGGCCGGCAGATCCACCCGGTGAAAGCCCCGCGCCTGGCCCGGCCACTGGTCGAGCAGGGCCTCAGCGGCTTCGCTCAGTTCAGGCCAGACCGCCAGGGCCCGGGCGGCATCCTGGCGTGAGACGGGGTGTGCCTCGATGGAGAAGATGTGCAGCCGCGCCGAGGCCGGGGCCTCGCGGCGCCAGAGGTCCAGCAGGGCGGCGATGTTCAGGCCGGTGCCAAAGCCCAGCTCGCCGACCACCATCCGGTCACGTCCGGCAAAGCTCTCCGGCATGTCACAGCCGGTCAGGAAGACGGCGCGGGTCTCGGCCAGGCCATCGGCGCTGGAGAAATAGACGTCGCCATACACCCGCGAGCGCGGCAGGCCGTCCTCGTTCCAGACCAGGGGAGAAGCGTCGTCGGGCAAGGCGTCGGTCATGGATGGCTAGAGCCGTCCGGGCCCTGGTCCTGTCAAGGCGCAGGCCATGAGAGAGACGAATGAAAAAGGGCCGCCCCTGGGGACGGCCCTTTCTTTTGAACCTTTGGAATGGGCCTAGTGGGCGGCCTTCTTGTCGTCGTGGGCAGCGGCGGGTTCCGCCGGGGCCTTGGCGGCGGTGGCCGGGGCTTCAGCGGTGGTGGCGGCCTCGCCCTCTTCCATCGGTGCAGCGGCGGCGTCGGCGGCGGCCTTGTTGGCGTCCGCGGCGGCCTGTTCCTTGGCTGTGGCAGCATCGGTCACCGTGCTGGCTCCGGCGGCGGCGGCCTCGGCGGCGGCGGTCGAGGCGTCGTGGCCTTCGTCCTTCTTGCCGCAGCCGGCGAGCGACAGGGCAGTGACGGCGACGCCGGCGACGAGGAGCGTGCGAAGAACTTGGGTGCTCATGGGATTCCCTAGCAGCTGAAAGTCTGATCGGTCGTCCGCCTGTGCGGGCGACGGCGCATCTTCAAGGGAATACCCGTTCGAACGGACGCGCAAGCTTGAGGTCACGCGCCCGTGATTACTTCGAAGACAGGAGTCCGGTGCTGATCAGGCCTCGTTGGGGATCTGCGACAGGGCTTCTTCGAGCTCGACGAAGCTGGGCTGGGCCGTCGAGGGCACATTGCCACGGCCGATCTCGACCGAGATCTGGGCGGCATTGCCATGCAGGTGGGCCACCAGGACAGCCTGGATGATCTTGTAGAAGGCCGCGTCCTCGTCGATGATTCCGCCCAGACGGGTCGCCATCGGCCCCACCAGGCCATAGGCCATGAACACGCCCATGAAGGTGCCGACCAGAGCGCCGCCGATCATGCCGCCCAGAACGGCGGGCGGTTCAGTGATCGAGCCCATGGTCTTGATGACGCCGAGCACGGCGGCGACGATGCCCAGAGCCGGAAGGCCGTCTGAAAGATTGGTCAGGGCGTGGGCCGGGCCGTGGGCTTCGTGATGGTGCTTTTCGAGCTGCTTCTCCATCGCGTCCTCGACCTGGTGGGGATCTTCCAGGTTCATGGTCATCATCCGCAGGGTGTCGCAGATGAAGTCGACGGCGAAGTGGTCCTTGGCGATCTTGGGGTAGCGCGAGAAGATCGAGCTCTCGTGCGGCTTTTCGATGTGGCTTTCCAGGGCGATGACGCCCTTGGACTTCATGGTCTTGGTCAGAAGGAACAGCAGGGCCAGCAGGTCGCGATAGTCCGAGGGCTTCCACTTGGGGCCGGCGAAGATCTTGCCGAGGGCGGGGCCCGTGGCCTTGAGCACCGACATGGAGTTGGCGATCAGGTAGGCGGAGACGCCCGCGCCGCCGATGGCCATCAGTTCGTGCGGGGCGGCGTGCAGGATCACGTCCATCTTGCCGCCGGCCATGAGGTAGCTGCCGAACACCATGGCGAAGAGCAGGACGATGCCGATGATCTGGAACATGACGGAAGACCGACCCCGAGAATTGATGCGGCATCATCGCGATTAATGATTAATCCAAGGTTCCTGCAGGCCGCATTGCTGCGAGTTGCGCGCGGACAGGGAGCAGCCTAACAGTCGTTTGATGTCGACCCCCCCTGCACAAGAAACCCGGAGCCACCGGCGTGCCTTCGCGATTCTCTTCGGAGTCTCGGTGGTCTCGGCCATGGGCAATAGCGGCATGTGGTCGGTGCTTCCGGCCATCGGGCGGGAGATCGGCATTCCCGACGTGCTGGTGGCGGCGATCTTCTCGCTGTCGGCCGTGCTTTGGGCCATCAGTTCGCCCTTCTGGGCCCGCCAGTCCGACCTGCATGGCCGCAAGCCGCTGATCCTGCTGGGCCTGGCCGGCTTCTTCGTCTCCATGACCCTGTGCGCGATCGTGGTCAGTGCCGGCCTGCACCATCTGGCCTCGCCCATGGTGATCTTCGGCCTGTTCCTGACGGCGCGAGCCCTGTTTGGCCTGTTCGGCTCGGCCTCCAATCCGGCCACCCAGGCCTATATGGCCGAGCGGACCAGCCGTGAGGAACGCACCCAGAGCATGGCCACCCTGGCCGGAGCCTTCGGGCTCGGCACGGTGGTGGGACCCTTGTTGGCTCCGCTCTTTGTCCTGCCTGTGGTCGGCCTGGCGGGGCCGATGTTCGCCTTCGCCATCCTGGCCGGCGTCATGCTGGTCGTGGTCCAGCGCGGCCTGCCGGAAACCTTCACGCCTGGCCAGGCTGAAGCGCCACCGCGCCGGGGCTTTGGTCTGTCGCTCAAGGGCGAGGGCGCAGCCCTCTGGCGCGATCCGCGCCTCAAGCCGTTTCTGATCTACGGATTTCTCGTCGCCTCCTGCCAGACGGCCCAGTCCCAGACGCTGGGCTTCCTGATCATCGACAAGCTGCAACTGCCGCCGATGCAGGCCCAAGGCTATATCACCCTGGCCATGGCGGCCGGGGCGGTAGCCGGACTGTTGGCTCAGTGGGGCCTGATCCGCATGTTCGCCATGCGGCCGCGCGACCTGATGCGCTGGGGCGTGGCGGCGGCGGCGGTCGGCAACGTGATTGTCGCTTTTGCGCCCGACTATGCGGCCGTGGCCATCGGTTTCGCCATCGCCAATCTGGGCTATGGCTTTGCCAGACCCGGCTTCACCGCCGGGGCCTCCCTGTCGGTCGGGGCCAGGGACCAGGCCGGGGCGGCCGGGGCGATCGCAGCCATCAATGGCCTCAATGTCGTGTTCGGCCCTCTGTTCGTCATGCTCTATCGCTGGGTCGGCTGGGGGCCGTTCATCCTCAATGCCGTCGTCCTGCTCGGCCTGCTGATCTACGCCCTCAGGCAGTCAGCCCTGCGCAAGGTCAGCGACTCTGATCCGCAGGAAGAGGCGACCCTGGCCAGCCTCGAACGCAGCGACGAAGGCAGCTAGTTGGCCAGTCGCCTCAGGGCCGCCCCATCGCGCAGCACGATGTGGCGGGTGGTCGGAATGGCGATGATGCCGTCCGCCTGCAGCTGGGTCAGGGTCCGGGACACGGTCTCGATGGTCAGGCCCAGATAGTCAGCCATGTCCTGCCGGGTCATGGGAATATCCAGTTCGCCGTCGGCCCCGGTGCGTTCGACCAGGTCGATCAGCAGGCCGACCACCCGTTCGCGCGCGGTTTTCCGGCCCAGCATCAGCACATGGTCCTGGCTGCGCTGCAGGCCCTCGACCGTCAGGCGAAACAGAATCCTGGCGACGTCCACCTGTTTGGCGGCCAGCTGGCTGAGAGCGGCGCGGCGGACCATGCGAACCGTCGTATCGGTCATGGCCTCCGCCGACACCCGATGCAGGTCGCCCGCCTCAATGCCGAAATAGTCACCGGCAAAGTGGAACTCGTCGATTTGCCGTCGTCCGTCACGCAGGGTTCGGAGGGTACGAACCGCGCCCGAAATCACCTGATAGACATGCTCGGCCGCCTCGCCTTCGCCGAAAACCTCTTCGTCACGGGCATGGCGCAGGCAGGGTCCGGTGAAGCCGAAGGGCGCTGCCGTCTGGATCGGCGTGTCGGACGGGCGGAGCGGCGAAAACATCTGGTGGTCCCTCAATGGATCAGATTGTGGAACGCACGAGGCGGCCTGAACATTCGGGTGCGGCGCATAAGGGCCGCTACTTAAGCGAGGCTGCGGAGCCCTTCGGGGAAGCCGGCTTGCGTTGAATCAAGGCGTAAAGGCCGAGCCCCGGCGATGTTGCAGCCATGTGCGGACTTCCTGACGCTTCGGCCGGAGAACCTGCGTGGAGCCCCCTGATCGTGGTGCTCGACGAAGACGAGGCTCTGCGTGAAGCCCTGCGCTTCTCACTGGAGACCGAAGGCTACAGGGTCAGGGTCTTTGCGGCGGCAGAAGCCTTGCTGGCCGCCTGCAACCGACTGGGCTCTGCCTGTTTCGTGCTCGACGAAACCGCCTTTGATGCCAGGCTGAGGGCGGCCCTGCGTCGTCGCCGTGATCCGGTGATCCTGCTGTCGGCGGGCCGCGCGCTCCGCCCCATGTCCGGGACCCGGGTCCGGGTGGTGGAAAAGCCGCTGATGACCGACGCGCTGAGCCGGCAGATCGCGGCGGCCCTGGCCTGACAGCATAGAGGCGCGGTTGGCTACTGTCCCCGCACCGACAGGGTCATCCGCACGAGGGCGGCCAGGTTGTCGGCATGCATCTTGGTCATCAGCTTGGCGCGGTAGATCTCGACGGTCCGGGGACTGATGCCCAGCTCGCGGGCGATGACCTTGTTGGGATGGCCGGCGACGACCCCGTCCAGAACCTGGCGCTCGCGCTCCGAAAGGGTTTCGAGCCGGTGCTGGATGTCGGCCTGGTCGCCGGAGACAGCCGGGGCCTCCAGGGTGTTGAGGGCGCGCTTCAGGGCGTCCAGGATCCGGCCTTCCGAGAACGGCTTCTCGATGAAGTCGACGACCCCCGACCGCATGGCCTCGACCGCCATCGGGATATCGCCATGGCCGGTGATCATGATCACCGGCATGCGGGCATTGAGGGCGGCGAGCCGCGCGACCAGCTCCTGGCCGCTCATCTCGGGCATGCGGACATCGGTGATCACGCAGCCGGGCCGGGCGGTCGGCAGGGCCGCCAGAAAGTCCGGGGCGCCGGCATAGGTGGCGACCTCGAAATCGGCCGACTCCAGCAGGAAGGCCAGGGATTCCCGGGCGCTTTCGTCGTCGTCGACCACGTGAACCACAGCCTCAGTCATGGATATCGTCCTCCTGATCGGCGGGCGGCAGGGTGAAGCGGAAGATCGTGCCGCCGCCGGGATTGGACTCGGCCCAGATCCGGCCGCCGTGAGCCTCGATGATCGAGCGCGAGATGGAAAGCCCCACGCCCATGCCCTGGGGCTTGGTGGTCATGAAGGGCTGGAACAGCTTTTCCAGCACTGCGTCGGTGATGCCGCCGCCGCTGTCGGCGACACTGACCCGCGCCCAGCCTTCTTCGGTCAGGTCGCTGGCAATGACCAGTTCGCGCCGCGGCAGGTTCTCCATGGCGTCAATGCCGTTGCGGATCAGGTTCAGCAGGACCTGCTGGATCTGCACCCGGTCGGCGAAGACCTGGTCGGCCTGGGGATCCAGGGACAGCCGCACCTCGACCTGGCGCTCCTTCTCACCGATCAGGGCCAGGGCGCTGGCTTCCTCGACCAGCTTGGACAGGCTCTCGACCTCGCGCTCGCTGGCTCCGCGGCGGACAAAGTCGCGCATCTTGTGGATGACATCTCCCGCCCTCAGGGCCTGGGCGGCGGCGCGGTCGATGGCGTCGCGGACCTTGGCCTGGTCGGCCGGACGTCCCCGGTCCATCAGGCGTCGCGATCCGGTCAGCAGGTTGGCGATGGCCGACAGGGGCTGGTTCAGCTCATGGGCCAGGGCCGAGGCCATCTCGCCCACGGCGGTCAGGCGCGAGACATGGACGAGTTCGTTCTGCAGTTCCTGCAGGCGGGTTTCGGTCTGCTGGCGATCGGTCAGGTCACGGATGAAGCCGGTGAAGGAGGGGCGGGGCCCTCCGGTCTCGCCGACGGCCAGCTCCATCGGAAAGGTCGAGCCGTCCTTGCGCACGCCGACCACGACGCGCCCGACCCCGATGATCCGCTTCTCGCCGGACTCGGCATAGCGGCGCAGGAAGCCGTCATGGGCCTCGCGGTTTGGCGTGGGCATCAGCAGGCTGACATTGCGGCCAAGGGCCTCGGCGGCGGTCCAGCCGAACAGACGCTCTGCGGCGGGACTGAAGGAGGTCATCATCCCATCACGGTCGATCACCACCACGCCGTCCGGGACGGTGTCGAGGATCGACTGCAGGTGGGCATTGGTGGCGGCCGCCCGACGCCGGGCCGCATGGAACCAGCCGCCGCCAATGGCCATGCCGATCCCGACCAGCAGGAAGATCACCCCGCTCAGGGCACCGACCAGGGTCCGGGTATCGTCCTGGGTCAACAGCCCGACCGCGAGGCTGGCAAAGACCGTTGCGAAGAGGCCGCAGATCAGCCCGCCCAGGGCCGCGCTGACCAGAACGGCCGGAATGAACAGCAGGAACGACGAGGCGGCCGTAAAGGCCTCGCCCAGGGACAGCCGCACCAGAAAGGTCGCCCCGATCGCCAGGGCCGCAACCAGATAGGGGGCCGGGCGCGGATCGCTGAACAGGGGATAGGGGGTCGGGCGGACCGCCTTCATATCGAGTCTCTGTCGCGCGGGAAGCGCCTTGGCGGTCTTATAGCCGAGGGGCGGCCGTCGGCGAGCGGTCATCGTCGGGCCAGGGCCGCGGACTTTTGATCGATGTCAAAGCCGGGGCGACGGGCCCGGGGAATCCTTGTGGACCTCAGCAAGGGAGAGCCTCCATGTCAGGCGGACAAGTCGCATATCTTTCACTGGTCATCGCAGCCTTCTCGACCTTCGCCGTCGTGCTGTTTGGCGTCTATATCCACGCCAATCGGGACTAGGTTGAAGGGGCGGACAGGGTCACCGTCCGCTCGCAGATCGCCACCGGCGAAGGCCGGTGGCTGACCAGCACCAGACCCTGGCCTGTACGGTCCAGGCGCGCGACCAGGCGATCCAGTAACCGGGTCTCGGTGGCGGCATCCAGACCTTCGGTCGGTTCATCCAGCAACAGCCAGGGCGCAGGCCGCAGATAGGCCCGGGCCAGGGACAGCCTCCGGCGTTCGCCGCCGGAAAGCCGCTCGCCATTGTCGCCCAGCCAGGTGTTCAGACCCGCCGGAGCCGCACGAATGCGCGCGTCCAGTGCGGCGTCCGTGAGGGCTGCCCACATCGCTTCCTCAGTCGCGTCCGGTGCTGCGAGGCGCAGGTTGTCGGCCACGGTTCCGGCGATCAGGGCCGCGTCCTGCGGGGCCAGGGCGAAGGCCGCGCGAACCCTGGCCAGGTCGAGAACGGCCAGGTCGTGCCCACCCAGACTCAGGTCGCCGGCCTTCGACGGCCGCAGCGCCATCAGCCTTTCGAGCAGGGTCGTCTTGCCGCTGCCCGAGGCACCGGTGATGGCGATGCGGCTGCCCGCCGCAAAGTCCTGCCCGGCAAAGTGCAGGTCCAGTCCCGGCAGGTCCGTCTCCGTCGCCGGCCTGGGGGCATGTCGCAGCACCCCGTCCAGTCGTTCGGCGGCCTGGTCGGCCGCGCCGTCCTGATCGAAGGCCGAGGCCATGGCCCCGACACCCTCCACGGCCATGGCGGCGGCCAGCCCGGCCAGGGCCGCCAGGGCTGCACCGGCCGGAGCGGCCAGCAGTACGGCGGCGACGACGGCCAGGCCAAGCACCGTGGCCTGGGAAACGGCGATCCAGCCCCTGGCCCGGGCGGCGGCCAGCCGGGCCTGATCGACCGCCTCGCCGCGGCTCGCCAGGGTCTGGCGGGCATAGGCCTCGAGACCAAAGGCCCGCAGTTCCGGGGCTGCGGCTGACAGACTGGCGGTGGCGTCCTTCAGGGCCCCGATGCGCGTCTGGATCTCGCGGCCGGCGGGGGCGGAGAACCGGCGGGCCAGGGCCCGGGCGATCAGCAGCGCAGCCGCCGCCGAGACCAGAATCGCCAGGGCGGGGCCCCAGCCCGCCAGAGCGCCCAGCCCGAGCCCGGCCGTCACCGCCGCGCCCGCGCCCCAGGGAGCCGACAGCCGCACAAAGCGGGTCTCGATGGCGTCGACATCCTGGACAAGTCGGGCCGAGGCCTCGCCGCCCGACAGGCTCAGGGCTTCGGCCGGTGGAGCGGCCGCGAGGGCGGAGAACAGCACGGGCCGGATCGCGGCAAGCGACTTCAGGGCGGCGGCATGACCGCTCAGGCGCTCGCCATAGCGCGCGGCGGTGCGCAGGATGGCCAGCAGCCGGATGGTGGCGCTGGGCAGCAGAACATTGAAGGCCTGGGCACTGGCCAGGCCGGCGAGGCCCGCCAGGAAGGAGGCTGTGATGAACCAGCCCGACAGGCCGAGAAGCAGGGTCGAGGCACCGCCGACCACGGCCGCGCAGATCGCCGCCAGCCACAGGCCCTCGGCATGACGGCGGCGCTGCAGCCGGATCAGGGTCTGTAGGGGCGAGGGGCTCATGCCAGGGTCACCACATGGTCGGCCAGGGCCGCGACGGCCTGGGCGTGGGTGGCGATCAGGGTGGTCCGGCCCCTGGCCGCCTCGGCTATGGCCCCGAGGAGCTCGGCTTCTGCGGCGGCATCGAGATTGGCGGTCGGTTCGTCCAGCAGCAGGATCGGCGCAGGCTTGAGGATAGCGCGGGCCAGGGACAGTCGCCGCCGTTCGCCCCCCGACAGGCCGCTGCCCCGCTCGTCCAGCCAGGTGTCCAGACCCGCCGATCGCCGGGACAGGGCTGCGGCTAGCCCCACGCGCTCGGCGGCCGACTCGATCTCGGCCCGGCTGGCGCTGCGATGGGCCAGGGCGATGTTGTCGGCCAGGGTTCCGGGCATGATCAGGGGATGTTGTCCGGCCCAGGCGATCTGGCCCGTCAGGCTGCCGAGCTCGGCCAGGGTCTGGCCATTGACCAGGACCGCGCCTTCGGTCAGCGGGGCCAGGTCGAGCAGCAGGTTCAGCAGGGAGGTCTTGCCCGAGCCGCTGGGGCCCAGCAGGGCGACGATCTTCCCGGCGGCAATCTCCAGATCAAGCTGCTGCACAGCCGGGGCATCGGCCTCGGGATAGTGGATGGTCACCCGGCTGAAGCGGATCACCGGCGGTTCAGTCAGGGACGGTGCGTCGGCGCGAGGACTGGCCGAAGGCAGGGCGATCAGGCTGGCGGTCGCAGCCTCGGCGGCCTGGCGGTCGTGATAGGCCGCCGCCAGCCGCCGCATCGGCAGATAGATCTCCGGGGCCAGGGCCAGTACGAAGAAGGCGCGCTTCAGGTCCAGCTGTTCGGGTACCGGAAACGGCAGCAGGCGCAGCAGGTTGAAGCCGCAATAGACCGCGACCAGGGCCACGGAGAGGGCGGCAAAGAATTCCAGTGCCCCCGTCGAGAAGAAGGCGACCCGCAGGACCCGGATGGTGCGGTTCGCCAGCTCCTCGGCCGAGCGGGCCAGATCACGGGTGATCCGCGACTCGGCCTGGAAGGCCAGCACCACCGGCAAGGCGCGCACCCGGTCGAGAAACATCCCCGAAAGCCGTTCCAGGGCGAGGAACTGGGCGCGGGATTCGGCTGCGGCGGCTGTACCGGCCAGGGCCATGGCGATGATGAACGGGACCAGGGCCCCCAGCAGGATGGCTGCAGCGATCGGGCTGGCGACGGCCGCGACGGCGATCAGGGCCAGGGGCGTGGCAGCGGCGGCAAACCGGGCCGGGATGAAGCGGGAGACATGGCCGTCCAGAGCCTCGACGCCCTCGACGACGGCGGTGGTCACGGCTGCACTCGAGACACTGCCGCCGGGATTGCGGGCGACCAGGGCCGTCACGGCCTCGGCGCGGGCGGCGGCTTTCACCCTGGCGGCAGCCTCGGCACCCGCCTCCAGGGCCAGTTTGGCCATGACGCCGCGGGCGATCATCGCCAGGCACAGCAGGGCAAGCCAGACGCGAAAGCCTTTTCCGGTCGCCAGGGCGTCGATCGTAAAGGCCAGGGTCGCCGCAAAGCCGGCAGCAGCAACGCCGTCCAGCACAACAAGGCCGCGCGCGCGGCGCAGGGCAGACGCGCCCGCGCCTGCGAGGGCCATCAATTTCGTGGCGACCGGGGAGGGGCCAGCGATAAGCGCTGGACGAGCTTGCATGGGTTGAGTGTAGGTTGGCGATGTCCGTTGGCCTTGATCTGGATCAAGGCTTTTGCGGTCGGACCGGCCTAGGGCAGAGCTCTCGGTCGGCGCGATCATTCGCCGTCCGTATCGGAGCTGTGCATGGACCCCGCCGTCGTCGATCTCTCGAGGCTGCAGTTCGCGCTGACCGCGCTGTACCACTTCCTGTTCGTGCCTCTGACCCTGGGGCTCTCGTTCATGCTCGTCATCATGGAGAGCATCTACGTGATGACCAAGCGCCCAATCTGGCGAACGGTCACGCGGTTCTGGGCCGGGCTGTTTGGTATCAACTTTGTCCTGGGCGTGGCCACGGGCCTGACCATGGAATTCCAGTTCGGCATGAACTGGTCCTACTACTCGCACTACGTCGGGGACATCTTCGGTGCCCCGCTGGCGATCGAGGGCCTGATGGCCTTCTTCCTGGAAGCCACCTTTGTCGGCCTGATGTTCTTCGGCTGGGACAAGCTGTCCCGGGTGGGACACCTGTTCGTCACCTTCCTGGTCGCCGTCGGCACCAATTTCTCCGCCCTGTGGATCCTGGTCGCCAATGGCTGGATGCAGAACCCGGTCGGCGCGGCCTTCAATCCCGACACCATGCGCATGGAGGTCACCGATTTTGGTGCCGTGATCTTCAATCCGGTGGCCCAGGCCAAGTTCGTGCACACGGTCAGCGCCGGCTACACCATCGCCGCCGTCTTCGTGCTGGGGGTTTCGGCCTGGTATCTGCTCAAGGGCAAGTATGTCGGCGTGGCCAAGCGCTCGATGACGGTCGCCGCCGCCTTCGGCCTGGCCTCGTCCCTCTCGGTCGTCGTGCTGGGTGACGAGAGCGGCTATACCCTGACCGACAACCAGAGAATGAAGCTGGCCGCCCTTGAGGCCATGTGGGAGACCGAACCTGCCCCGGCCGGCCTGGCGGCCTTCGGCATTCCCAGCCTCGCTGACCGCAAGACCCACTACGAGGTCAAGATTCCCTATGTGCTGGGCCTGATCGCCACGCGCAGCATCGACAAGCCGGTCGCCGGCATCTTCGAACTGGTCGCCACGGCCGAGGATCGCATCGAATCCGGGATTATCGCCTATGGCGCCGTGGAGGCTCTGAAGGCCAATCCCAAGGACCTCGCCGCCCGGGCCACCTTCGAGCAGCATCGCCGCGACCTGGGCTATGGCCTGATGCTCAAGCGCTATGTCTCCGACCCGCGCATGGCCGATCCGGCCACGATCAAGCGCACGGCCTGGGATACGGTGCCCAATGTGCCGGTGATGTTCTGGGCCTTCCGGATCATGGCCGGGACCGGCCTGCTGCTGATCGCCCTGTTCGCCACCGCCTTCGTGCTGGTCACCCTGCGCAAGCACCAGACCAAGTGGTTCCTGCTCCTGGCGGTCTGCGCCATCCCGCTGCCATGGATCGCTTCGGAGCTGGGCTGGGTCCTCGCCGAGGTCGGCCGTCAGCCCTGGGCCGTGGAGGGCGTGCTGCCGACCTTCCTGGGCGCGTCAAGCCTGAGCGTCGCCCAGCTCTGGACCACCATCATCGCCTTCACCCTGCTCTATGGCGCCCTTGCGGTGGTCGAGGTCGGGCTGATCCTGCGCCACATCAAGAAGGGCCCCTTCGCCGAGCAGGAGACCTTTGCCGTCTCCCCCGCCGGCGAACCGGCCGTCGCCTGAGGAATGACCGTCATGGAACTTCCAATCGACTATGCGACCCTGAGGGTCATCTGGTGGGCGCTGATGGGCGTCCTGCTGATCGGTTTTGCCCTGACCGACGGCTTTGACATGGGTGTCGGGGCCCTGCTGCCCTTCGTGGCCAAGACCGACGAAGAGCGGCGCATGGTGATCAACACCGTCGGCGCGACCTGGGAAGGTAACCAGGTCTGGTTCATCCTCGGCGGCGGGGCGATCTTCGCGGCCTGGCCTCTGGTCTATGCCGTCAGCTTTTCAGGCTTCTACCTGGCCATGTTCCTGGTCCTGGCCGCGATGATCCTGCGGCCGGTGGGTTTCAAATATCGCTCCAAGCGGCCCGATCCGCGCTGGCGGTCCTTCTGGGACTGGGCGCTGTTCACCGGCGGCTTCGTTCCGGTCCTGGTGTTCGGGGTTGCCGTGGGCAATGTCCTGCAGGGCGCGCCCTTCCGCTTCGATAGCGATCTCCGGATCACCTATCTGGGCTCGCTGCTGGGACTGTTCTCGCCCTTTGCCCTGCTGTGCGGCCTGCTTTCGGTCGCCATGCTGGTGCTGCACGGCGCGGCCTGGCTGTCCGTCAAGGCGGAAGAGGGCCCCGTCATCGAACGTGCCCGCCGCTTTGGTGAAATCGCCGGTCTGGCCAGTATCGTGCTGTTCGCCGCCGGCGGCTTCTTCGTCGCCTTCGGGGGGCAGGGGTTCCGGCTTGAGGACCTGACCAATGCCGCCGGACCGTCCAACCCGCTGCGCACCGGCGTCGTCGCCGCGCCCGGCGCCTGGCTGGACAACTATGTCCGCCATAGCTGGATGATCCTCGCCCCGGTCCTGGGCTTTGTCGGGGCCGCCCTGGCCCTGCTGGGCCTGAGGCTGGACAAGGCCGTGCTGTCCTTCACCGGCTCGACGGTTTCGACCCTCGGGATCATCTCGACGGTCGGCCTGTCGATGTTCCCGTTCATCCTGCCCAGCGTTGCCGATCCGCGCTCGAGCCTCACGGTCTGGAATGCCTCGTCCAGCCACCTGACCCTGTTCATCATGCTGGTCTGTACGGTGATCTTCCTGCCGCTGGTCCTGCTCTATACCGCCTGGGTCTATCGGGTTCTGTGGGGACGCAGCACCACGGCCGCCCTGGCCACCAACCCTGACCTCTACTGAGGGAGACGAGACGATGTGGTATTTTGCGTGGGTCCTGGGTCTGGGTCTGGCCGTCGCCTTCGGCGTGCTGAACGGCGTCTGGTACGAGTTCAACCTCGCCGATGACGGCGACGAGGGCCTCTCGGAGCCCTGACCACCGGTCCGGCGCGGGGATTTCGCGATTGCGACAATCCAGCGCGCGAGTTTGGCGTCACCGTTAACCGTTGTTAAAGGGCGGATCGGTTCTTGTGTCAGCGTGACCCGAAGCGCGCCGGTGGTGTGAATCGGAGCCACGGCTGACCTGACGATCCCGGGGAACCTGATATGTCCGACCCAAATGCGCCGGCCCTGGAGCTGATCTCCTTCTGCATCGGCGAGCAGGAGTTCTGCATCGACGTGAAGACCGTCCGCGAAATCCGCGGCTGGACTCCGGCGACTCCGATCCCGCACGCGCCGTCCTATCTGCGCGGTGTCATCAACCTGCGTGGCGCGATCATGCCGGTCATCGACCTGCGCAACCGCCTCGGCCTGGGGGTCACCATCCCCGAGACCCGCCACGTGATCGTGGTGGTCGAGTGCCAGGACCGCCTGGCCGGCATTCTGGTCGACGCCGTCAGCGAGACCTTCACCGTCTCGCGCGAACACCTGCAGCCAGCCCCTGACCTCGGCGTCGAGGAGCTGCGCTTCATCCAGGCGATCATCTCGATGGAAAACCGCCTGATCACCTATCTGCGCATGAACGACGTCTTCCCGGCCCTGATCAGCGAAGCAGCCTAGGCGCTTTCGGTCTTCCGGTTTCGAAAAGCCGCCGTCCGCTCAGCGGGCGGCGGCTTTTGCGTTTCCTATCCCTTCCGCACGATCATCGCGGCCGCAGCGTGGAAGCCCGCCTCGGCCTCGGCTGCTGCGGCGACGCCGGCGTGGCGGTCGGCGGCGACGCTCATGGCGGCCCGGCCGGTCGTGGGGGCGGCATAGCTGGCCGAGACCTTGCGGGCACCTTCAGCGCGGAGGGTGGCGTTGGAGGCCTGGGTCTCGTGCCAGGTGGCCAGCTGCTCGGCGGTCAGCTTGGCTTCGGGCGAGGCGTCGGCATGGGGCATGACCTCGCCAAAGCCGATGGCCACGAAGCCGTGGATGACGCCGTAGTCCTCTTCCGAGAGCAGGAAGGTGATCTGCCGCTCTTCGACCTGGCCCGTATAGGTGTCGCTGTCGGGATCGAACTCGCGCAGGACCAGGATGTCGCCGACGGCGAAGTCGCGGTCATTGCGGCGGATCTCAAAGCGCTTCTTGCCCGAGCGGACGGCGGCGAAATACTGCGGCCAGGTCTTTAGTTCGTGGCGGTTCATGATCAGGGCCTTGGTCTGCGCGGCGAGTCGGGGGAGGTCAGGGCGCGGGTGTCGGACACCAGACCCTAGCGGAGGATTAACTCCACCGCACGCGACTGTGGACCGTCCTTGACGCAGGGGAGCCGTTTGACGGCCGGACCAAGGCTGATAGGCTTTCCTGAACAACGATAAGTCAGACGGGGCGGATATGGCGGGCAAGCTTCCCAAGGCGTGCATCATCGGCGCGGGCTGCAGCGGCTTCACGACCGCCAAGCGGCTGAAGGACTACGGCATCCCGTATGACTGTTTCGAGATCTCAGACGACATCGGCGGCAACTGGTACTTCAAGAACCCCAACGGCCTCTCGGCCTGCTACGAGAGCCTGCATATCGACACCTCCAAGTGGCGACTGGCCTTCGAGGACTTCCCGGTTCCGGCCGAATGGCCAGACTTCCCGCATCACGCCCAGCTCCTGCAGTACTTCAAGGACTATGTGGCCCATTTCGGCCTGCGCGAGACCATCACCTTCAACACCCGGGTCGAGACCGCCAGGCGCACGGATGACGGCCTCTGGGCAGTGACCCTCTCCACGGGCGAGACCCGGTTCTATGATGTGCTGTTCGTCTGCAACGGCCACCACTGGGACCCGCGCATCCCCGACTATCCCGGCGAGTTCGACGGGGCGGCCTTCCATGCCCACGCCTATAGCGATCCGTTCGACCCCATCGACATGCGCGGCAAGAACGTCGTGGTCGTGGGCATGGGCAATTCGGCCATGGACATCGCCAGCGAGCTGGCCCAGCGCCCGATTGCCAAGACCCTGTGGGTCTCGGCCCGGCGCGGGGTCTGGGTGTTCCCGAAATATCTTAACGGCAAGCCGGCCGACAAGTCGGCCCTGCCGGCCTGGATGCCGCGCAAGCTCGGCCTGGCCCTGACCCGCAAGGTACTCAAGAAGACCATCGGCAGGATGGAGGACTACGGCCTGCCCAAGCCCGACCACGAACCCCTGGAAGCCCATCCGTCGGTGTCCGGCGAGTTTCTGACCCGGGCCGGCTGCGGTGACATCAAGTTCAAGCCGGCCATCCAGGCCCTGGAGGGACCCAATGTGCGGTTCGCCGACGGCAGTGTGGAACAGGTGGACGCCATCGTCTTTGCCACCGGCTACAAGATCAGCTTCCCGTTCTTTGACGATCCGGCCATTCAGCCCGGGGACGATCATCGCTTCCCGCTGTTCAAGCGGATGATGAAGCCCGACGTGCCCAACCTGTTCTTCATGGGCCTGGCCCAGCCCCTGCCGACCCTCGTGAACTTCGCCGAACAGCAGGCCAAGCTGGCGGCGGCCTATCTGGCCGGGACCTATGCCCCGCCCCCGGCCGACGAGATGGACCGCATCACCACGCGGGACGAGGAGCGCCATCTGGGCCAGTTCTATGCCTCGGCCCGGCACACCATTCAGGTGGATTTCAACGTCTATTGCGCCGACCTGAAGAAGGAGATTGCAAAGGGCGAGAAGCGGGCGAAGGCGGCGGGTAACCGCCTGCCGGTAGCGGCGCGGGCGGCAGCGCCAGCCTGAACACTGGCCCCCTCCTGACCTGCTGCGCAGGTCGTCCTCCCCCATAGGGGGAAGATGGGTTCGTGCCGCCTCATCTTCCCCCTCCAGGGGAAGACGATCGCGAAGCGATCCGTAGGGGGCAAGTGGCTAGACTGTGCCCATCCAAAGAATCGGAGACCGCCCCATGGCCAAGATCGACCTCGACAAGGACACCCGGGCCAGGCTGACCGACGGCCTGTCGCGCTATCTGAAGGATGAGCTGGATCTGGAGGTCAAAGGCTTCGACGCCCAGTTTCTGCTCGACTTCATCACCGAGCGCCTGGGCCCCTTTTACTACAATCAGGGCCTCCATGACGCCCAGGCCCTGTTCGCCAGCAAGATCGAGAGCATCACCGACGCGGTGTACGAGCTGGAACAGCCGATCAAGGGGTTCTGAGGTCCATGGACCTCGAAGGCCTTGCCCCCTGCCGTGGAATGAGGCTCAAATCATGACGGGGCGTCACGATCGCCTGGTCCATGAGTCGCGTTTGATGTCGAATATCGCCTATTTTCCGAATTCGCCGGCTCAGGATGACCGGCCGGGCAAGCGGGAGCGGACCAAGGTCGCCAATCGGCAGGCCATTCTGGACGCGGCCCGGGAGGTGTTTGGGGACCTCGGCTACGACGCCGCCACGGTGCGCGACATCATCCGCCGCACGGGATTGGCCTCCGGCACCTTCTACAACTACTACAAGTCGAAAGAGGAAGTGTTCGACGCCCTGGCCGATGACGGGGCCCGCCGCTTCCGGCCCCTGCTGCGGGCCGAGATCGACAAGGCGGTCGATTTCCAGTCCTTCCTCAACGGGGCCATCCAGGCCTATTTCGTCTTTGCCGCCACCGAGCAGGAGACCTGGCGCCTGAACCGTCCGGCCGGGGAGCCGGTCCCCCAGGCGCGCGCCACGCCCGAGATCGTCGCGGTGTTCAATGAGGTCCGTGAGGGCTTTGCCAAGGTCCTCGAGCTGGAACATGCCCCGGCCGTCGATCTGGACTATCTGACGGCGGCCTGTATCGCCGTGGCCCGTGACGTCGGCGACAAGATGCTGGAGCGCCGGCCGGTCGATACGGCCGGTGCCGCTGACTTCGCCGTCAAACTGATCCTGGGCGGTCTGACCGCCCTCCCGAAACTCTAGTTCCCGCCAGGAGCCCCCATGGCCGACGTCGCCGTCCAGAAGTTCATTCTGAAGACCCTCCTGTCCCTGCCCAGTCCGATCCTGCGGACCCTGTCGGGGGGCGGTGTCGTCTATCGCGGCGGTCGCACCCTGGACCCGCGGTTCCAGTTCTTTACCCATGCGGCCAAGAAGATGCCGTCGATCACGACCCTGCCGGCGGACGTGGCCCGGGCGGCCAGCGCCCAGGGCCTGCTCGCCGTGTCCGGACCGTCAGAGCCGGGCGTGACCTCCGAGGCCCTGACCATCGACGGTCCGGGTGGATCCCTGCCCCTGAGGGCCTATCGTCCGACCGACCAGGACCCGTCAGCCCCCCTGATCGTATTTGCCCATTTCGGCGGCGGGGTGATCGGCGACCTTGAGACCTGCCATGCCTTTTGCGGCATCCTGGCGCGGGTGGCCCGCACGGCGGTGCTGTCCGTGGACTATCGCCTGGCCCCCGAGCACCGCTTCCCGGCCGGCCTGGATGACGTGCTGGCCGCCTACCGCTGGGCGCGCGACAATACCGGCAGGTTCGGGGCAGCGGCCCTGCCGCCCGCGATCGGCGGCGACTCCATGGGCGGCAATTTCGCGGCCATCATCGCGCAGGAACTGCAGCGGGCCGGCGAGCCGCAGCCGGCCCTGCAGCTGCTGATCTATCCCGCCGTCGACGTGGCCAGCGAGACGGCCTCGATGACCACCTATGCCGACGCCTATCCGCTGAGCCGTCCGATCATGGAGTGGTTCATGGGCCACTATATGGGCCCCGACGCCGATCCGGCTGATCCGCGTCTCTCGCCCAACAAGACTGCAGACCTGACGGGCCTGGCCCCGGCCGTGGTGATCACCGCCGGCTTCGATCCCCTGGTCGACCAGGGCGAGGCCTATGCCAAGCGCCTTCAGGCCGCCGGGGTGCCGGTGACCTATCGCTGCTATGACAGCCTGGCCCACGGCTTCACGGCCTTCACCGGCGCGGTGCCGGCCGCCGACGCCGCCTGCCGCGAGGTGGCGCGGCTGGTGCGGGCGGCTTTTGAGTCGGCAAAGGCCTAACCACTTTCCGTTCTCCCCGGCGAAAGCCGGGGCCCAGATTCAGTCTGAGCGTCTGGGGATGATGCGCCTTCGGTCTGAGTTAGGCGCGCCGACCGCTTCGGGTTCGATCTGGATCCCGGCTTTCGCCGGGAAGAGCGGGGAAAGAGAGTGCCGATGAGCCCTACCATGCGCGCCCTCGTCGTCGAGAGCCTCGCCCCGGACTATGCCGGCTGCACCGTGCTGGAAGTCCCGACGCCCACGCCTGGCCCGGGCCAGGTGCTGGTCCGCGTCTGCGCCGCCAGCGTCAACTTCCCCGACCTGCTGATGACGCGGGGCGAATACCAGTTCAAGCCGCCTCTGCCCTTCACGCCCGGCCTTGATCTGGCCGGCGAGATCGTGGCCCTGGGGCAGGGGGTCTCGGGCTTCTCCGTGGGCGACCCGGTCGTGGGCGGAGCGCGCCTGGGGGGCTTTGCCCAGTATGCGGTGCTCGACGCCGAGGCCCTGAAGCCCAAGCCCGACCGTCTGTCCTTTGCCCAGGCCGCAGCCTATGGCGCGGCCTATCTGACCGCCTATGTCGCCCTGGTGCGCCGGGCGCGGATCGAGCCAGGCGACTGGGTGCTGGTCCATGGCGCGGCCGGCGGGGTCGGGCTGGCGGCGGTCGACCTGGCCAGGGCCCTGGGCGCGCGGGTGATCGCGGCCTCGGCCTCTGACGACAAGCTGGCGGCCATCCAGGCGCTCTATGCCCCCGACGCGGTGGTCAATGTCACCGGCGGGTTCAGGGACCAGGTCAAGGCCATCACCGGCGGGCGCGGGGCCGACATCATCTATGATCCCGTCGGCGGCGACATCTTCGACGAGAGTGTGCGCTGCATCGCCTTTGACGGCCGGCTGCTGGTCATCGGCTTCACCTCGGGCCGGATCCCGACGGTCTCGGTCAATATGCCGCTGATCAAGGGCTTCTCGGTCATGGGAGTGCGGGCCGGGGAGTATGGCCGGCAGTTCCCGGAGAAGGGTCGCGAGAACGGCGAGACGGTGTGGCGGATGGCCGATGAGGGCGTGATCTCGCCCCATGTCCATGCCGAGCTGCCCCTGGAGCGCTGGCGCGAGGCGTTTGACCTGCTGGCGGAGCGCAAGGTGGTTGGGAAGGCCGTGATCGTGCCCTAAAACCCTCGGCATCCCCCGCTTCATGCGGAGGACCCAAGCCGCGTTGGTCGTGCCAGCCCTGGCCTTCAGCCTGGGTCGTCCGGATGAACCAGGTGAAGACGGGGGAGGGGACGGGTTTTAGCGAAACCCCTGAACCGACTCAGGTTGACAGCCGCAGCCCGTTCCCTTATCCACCGCCCCTCACTCGCGGAGGCCTTGCGGCCGTCGCGTCCCATTATTATCGGAGCCACCTCGTGAAGCGGACATTCCAGCCGTCGAAGCTCGTGCGAGCCCGCCGTCACGGCTACCGCGCGCGTATGGCCACCAAGAACGGCCAGAAGATCGTTGCGCGTCGCCGCGCCAAGGGCCGTAAGCGCCTGACGGCCTAGGAGCGGCTTACCCCGCTCTTTGCTCCCGCTCGCGGGAGGCTTGAGACCATGACAAAAGCCGCCCTTTCCAAAGACCTGATCCCAGGTTTTCGCCGGAAGGGCGGCTTTTTTCATGCCTGATCTCCAGCCGCTGAAGATCGAGCGCCTGAAAAAGCGCCCCGACTTTCTGAAGGCCGCCAAGGCCCCGGCCCTGTCGCGCGGGGCAGTCTTCATGCAGATGCGGGCCCGGTCCGACGATGACCCCCTGATCCGGGTGGGGTTCACCGCCACCAAGAAGGTCGGGGGCTCCGTCGAGCGCAATCGGGCCAAGCGCCGTCTGCGCGAGGCCGCGCGGCTGATGTTACCCCTTCATGGCCGCCCCATGTACGACTATGTATTCATCGCGCGCGGCGGCACCCGCACCCGCGAATGGGGGCGTTTGCTTGACGATGTGAAAACCGCGCTGATAAGCCTCGCGGCCGAACATGATCGCGCGGAGGCCCGGGCCAGACTGGCTCAATCCACCGATCTTCCTGAAGTCACACCCATCGACGCTAAACCTGCTAATCCAGGCGCGCCCGACCCCTCCGTTTCTGGTTAAGTCATCCATGCAGAACGACAACAAAAACACGTTGATGTTCATCGTCAGCGCGTTCGCGATCCTGATCGGGTACCAGTTCTTTATCCTGGGTCCGCAGCAGAAGAAGGCCGAGGCCGAACTGCGCGCCAAGAAGATCGTCGAGGCCCAGACGGCCGCGACCCAGCCGGGGATCGTGCTTGGCCCCGACGGCCGGCCTGCGCCCCTGAAGCTGTCGCGCGACGCCGCCAAGGCCCAGAGCCCGCGCCTTGTCGTTGATACGCCGGCCCTGTCGGGTTCGATCTCGCTGAAGGGCGGCCGGATCGATGACCTGTGGCTCAAGCAATATGCCCAGACGACCAAGAAGAATTCGCCGCCGGTCGAGCTGTTCCGCCCCGAGGGTGCCGAGCACGCCTGGTTCGCCGATTTCGGCTGGGCCGGTGCCAATCTGCCGGGCCTGCCCGACAGCCGCACGGTCTGGACCGCCGCCCCTGGTCAGGTCTTGCGTCCGACCTCGCCGGTCGTCCTGACCTATGACAACGGTCAGGGCCTGGTCTTCACCCGCACCATTTCGGTCGACGCCAATGCGATGTTCACCGTCGCCGACAGCGTCAGAAACCAGGGCACCCAGACCCTGTCCCTCGCCCCCTATGCCACCGTCCAGCGCCAGGGCATACCGGCCGACCTCGGCAAGAACCAGATCGTCCATGAAGGCGCGATCGGCGTCTTCGGCATCGACGGCGGCAAGAGCCACGAGCTGAAGCAGCAGAAGTACGGCAAGTGGAAAAAGGACAAGCCGCTTGAAAACTTCGTGTCCAAGGGTGGCTGGGCCGGCATCACCGACAAGTACTGGCTGACCGCCCTGATCCCGGATCAGGCCCAGGACATCACCGCCCAGTACCGCGTCACCCAGGCCGGCCCTGTCGACATCTATGACGTCAATTTCGTCGGTCCGGTGAAGGCCCTGGCACCCGGCCAGACCCTCGCCCAGAACACCCGCCTGTTCGCCGGTGCCAAGACCGTTCCGCTGCTGCGCAACTACGAGTTCGGCGGCCAGCCGCCGGCCTGGTGGAAGTTCTGGGACGAGAAGAAGGCCGAGGTACCGCGCTTCGACGACGCCGTCGACTGGGGCATGTTCCGCTTCTTCACCCGCCCGATCTTCAACATCATGGAGATGTTCTTCCAGCTGGTCGGCAACTTCGGCGTCGCCATCCTGCTGCTGACCGTCGCGCTCAAGCTCGTTCTCTATCCGCTGGCGGACAAGAGCTATGAGTCCATGGCCAAGATCAAAAAGATCGCGCCCGAGGTCGAGAAGCTGAAGGCCAAGTTCAAGGACGATCCGGCCAAGCAGCAGCAGGAGATGATGGGCCTGTACGCCAAGGAGAAGATCAATCCGATGATGGGCTGCCTGCCCATGCTGATCCAGATCCCGGTGTTCTACTCGCTCTACAAGGTGCTGACGGTGACCATCGAAATGCGGCATGCGCCGTTCTTCGGCTGGATTCAGGACCTTTCGGCCCGCGATCCGTCCACTTTCATGAACCTGTTCGGTCTGATCCCCTGGGATCCGGCGACCGCCCCGCTGATCGGCGCCTTCCTGTCGGGTCCTCTGCATATCGGCGTCTGGCCGCTGCTGTACGGCTTCACCATGTGGCTGACCACGGCCATGAACCCGCCGGCCGCTGATCCGATCCAGCAGAAGATCTTCCAGTTCTTCCCGATCATCTTCACCTTCACCCTGTCGCAGTTCTCGGTGGGCCTGGTGATCTACTGGTGCTGGAGCAACGTCCTGACGATCTTCCAGCAGTACATCATCATGCGCCGCTACAAGGTCGAGAACCCGATCGACCAGATCATCGCCCGGTTCCAGGGCAAGTCCGCAACGGCGACCTGATGACCGAACCCAACTTCGCGCCGCCTCCCGGTCCTGTCTTCAGCGAGGAAGAGATCGAGGCGGCGCGCGTGCTGTTTGCCCAGCCCGTGGCCTTCATGATGGGGGCCGTCAATATGGACGGCCTGCCCCATCCGATCGCCCCGGAAGTGTGCTTTGCCGGCCGCTCCAATGTTGGCAAGTCCAGCCTGATCAACGGGCTGGTGGGGCAGAAGTACCTGGCCCGAGCCTCCAATGAGCCGGGCCGCACGCGGGAGATCAACTTCTTCCTGCTGGCCGAGAAGCTGCGCCTGGTCGACCTGCCGGGCTACGGTTTTGCGCGGGCTTCGAAGACCACGGTCAGCAAGTTCCAGGACCTGGGCCGGGCCTATCTGCGCGGCCGGGCCACGCTCAAGCGCGTCTATCTGCTGATCGACGCCCGCCACGGCCTCAAGAAGGTCGACGGCGAGGCCCTGGATGCCCTCGATACGGCGGCGGTCTCCTACCAGATCATCCTGACCAAGGCCGACAAGATCAAGCCGCACGAGGTCGAGAAGGTCACGGCCGAGACCCTCAAGGCCATCGCCAAGCGTCCCGCCGCCTTCCCGCGCGTACTGGCCACCTCGTCGGAAAAGGGCCTGGGCATGCCGGAACTGCGGGCCGAGATCTCGCGGGTCTGCCTGGACGAATAGGGGGCGGGAAGGACGGGGCTCGCCCTCAGGATCCCTGCCGCCTGTAGGTCGCCGTACAGCGTGCCGTGCACTGGGCCCACTGGCTGGGGCAGATGTCGTCGTCGCCCGCCTTGCAGAAATAATAGCTTCGCGCGCAGGCGGCCCGGCACTGGCCCGCATCACCGCCCGGCCGGCTTGAGGCCAGCGGGATCAGCGGCTGCAGGGTGGTCTGCGGACCCACGGTCGCGGCAGCCGGCGGGGCCTTGGCCTTGGAGGCAGGCGTCGGGTCGGCACCGGCCGGTGAGGCCAGGGCGAGGGACACAAGCAGCAGGGTCAAAGCGCGGCGCATGGGCGTAGCCTAGGGCCTGGCGGTTAAGGTTTGGCTAACCATGTTTTGGCGGCCGGCGCCGGAACGCCCCCTCCGTCACGTCGCGTATCCGCGCCGCCTCCCCCGCAAGCGGGGCAGGAGGTTCCCGCTGCTCTTCTGCTGCGCCGTAGCGAAGCGTGCGGGGGAGGTGGCGCGCTGCGAACACGCAGCGTGACGGAGGGGGCGCTACGGGGCTTGCCGCGCTACTTCAGCTTACCGATCAGCGCCATCGCCGCCGCCGGGTTCCTGACCTTGGCCCCCGAGATGAAATAGGCGAACACGTCGCCGCGACGGGCCCAGGCGCGGGTCTGGTCGACCACGCCGTCCAGCTCCCCGGAGGTCATGCCGGTGGGTTCGTCCTCGCGGCTGCACATCAGCCGGGCATAGGTGAAGTCGGCGGTCGGCTGGTCGATACAGGGCCAGGTCGGCTCCTCGTCATCGACGGCATAGACGATGGCCGCGCCGTACCGCGCCGCGAGATCATAGAACTGCGTCGTGGCGAAGGTCGGGTTGCGAACCTCCAGGGCATGGCGGGCCGGGCGGCCGCCGATCTCGCGCGGCAGCAGTTTCAGGAAGCCCTCGAAGTCCTCCGGTTCGAACTTCTTCGTGCCCATGAACTGCCAGTTGATCGGTCCCAGCTTGTCGCCCAGCTCGGTCATGCCCTGGCCGAGGAACTTCTTCAGCGACTCGCCATTGGCCGACAGCACCTTGCGATTGGTGCAGAACCGGCTCGCCTTGACCGAAAAGACAAAGTCGCTCGGGGTTTCGTCATGCCACTTGCGCCAGCTGTCAGGCTTGAAGGTCGAATAGTAGGTGCCGTTGATCTCGAGGCTGGTCAGCCGGGACGACGCGTATCGCAGCTCGTCCTTCTGCTTGACCGTGTCGGGATAGAAAACGCCGCGCCAGGGCTCGAAGGTCCAGCCGCCGATGCCGGTTCGAATGACGCCTGCGGACATTTTTGTTCCCTTTTTGTTCAGGGTGAACCTAGGGGAGGTTTTGATGGGCGTCGAGAGGCGACTTGCCCCCTCCTGGCTGCTTCGCAGCCGTCCTCCCCCGTAGGGGGAAGACGAGATCATCTTCCCCCTACGGGGGAGGAGCGCCATCGGCGCGGAGGGGGCAAGTGATCAGCACTCCACCCGGTTGACCGACAGGCCCACAGCCAGGCCGCCCATCGAGGTTTCCTTGTAGATCTCGTTCATGTCCTCGCCGGTGCGCTTCATGGTGGCGATCACCTTGTCGAGGCTCACCGAGTGCTGGCCGTCGCCCAGCAGGGCCAGGCGGGCGGCGTCGATGGCCTTGATGGCCCCCATGGCATTGCGCTCGATGCAGGGGATTTGCACCAGGCCGCCGATCGGATCGCAGGTCAGGCCCAGATTGTGCTCCATGCCGATCTCGGCGGCATTTTCGATCTGGGCATTGGTCCCGCCGAGGGCAGCGCACAGGCCGGCGGCAGCCATGGAGCAGGCGACGCCGACCTCACCCTGGCAGCCGACCTCGGCCCCGCTGATCGAGGCATTGCGCTTGTAGAGGGCACCGATGGCGGCGGCGGTCAGCAGGAAGGTGCGCACCTGGTCCGGCGTGCCCTGATAGAAGCGGACGAAGAAGCGCAGCACCGCCGGCACCAACCCGGCCGCGCCATTGGTCGGGGCGGTGACGACGCGACCGCCGGCGGCGTTCTCCTCATTGACGGCCATGGCCCACAGATTGACGAAATCCATGGCGGCCAGAGGGTCACTGATCTGCCGCTCCATGCGCCCCTGCAGGGTCTGGTGGATCTGCCGGGCGCGGCGCTTGACCGAAAGCCCGCCGGGCAGGATGCCGTCCTGGCGCATGCCGCGGTCGATACAGGCCTCCATGGCCCCATAGATCCGGTCCAGGCCCGCATGCATCTCGTCCTGGCTCATGCGCGCCAGTTCATTGGCCCCCATCACCCCGGCGATGGTCAGGCCGGCATCGGCGGCGCGCTGCAGCAGGTCAGCCCCGCTCTCGAACGGAAACGGGATGGCGGGACCCTCCTCGGGCGGCGCGTTGCGGCCCATCTCGGACTCGTCGCGCACAAAGCCGCCACCGACCGAGAAATAGGTCCGTTCGGCGATCAGGGTGCCGGCGGCGTCGAAGGCGGAAAAGGTCAGGCCGTTGGGATGCTGGGGCAAACGCTCATGGCCCAGCCAGACGATGTCGCGGGCCTCGTCGAAGGCGATCCCGGTCTCGCCGCCCAGGGACAGCCACTGGCTGGCGCGCGCCTCGGTCAGGGCGGCTTCGCCTGCATCGGGATCGAGCTCGGCGGGGATGAAGCCCATCAGGCCCAGCACGACCGCCCGGTCGGTGGCGTGGCCGTGGCCGGTCAGGGCCAGGGACGCATAGAGGCGCGTCTCGACGCGGGCGACGTCGGCAAGCCTGCCACTGTCACGCAGCCGGCCGACGAACAGCACCGCCGCCGTCATCGGGCCCATGGTGTGGCTGCTCGACGGGCCTACGCCGAGTTTGAAGAGGTCGAAGACTGAGGCTGTCATGGGTGTATCCCGCTCGACCGCATCGCGGTCGGCGCTATCCGGTTCAAAACAGGCTTGTCATCACTGCCGCCCTCCGGCGAAGGCCGGGGGAAAGCCGGGACCCAGGGCGCAGCGCGATGCGCCGGCCCATGGGTCCCGGATAGCCTCTGGGAGGCTTCCGGGATGACAGGATTGAGCTGAGGCCTACTTGCGCTCTGCCTTCGAGGCGTCGCGGGTTCCCTTGAACTCCGAACCCTCGCCCCATTCGGGCCAGCGGGTGGAGTTGGCCAGATCCGCACCCAGGCCCTGGATCAGGCTGATGTCAGCGGTCATGCCATCCAGTCGCCAGCTGGCGTTCCACTCGTCGGCCGGCTGGTGATAGGCATTGATGCGGTAGGCGTCGGCGAAGGCCTTGCCGGCCGCCACACCGCCCTCGACCAGATCCTCGCCCGAGCCGAACGAGATGGCCGGCACGCCGCGCTTGGCGAACGGGAAGTGGTCCGAGCGATAGAAGTAGCCGGCTTCCGTGGCCGGGTCAGGCGTATAGGTGCGGCCGACCTTCTTGCCGTGGGCGATCAGGTCGTCCAGCAGGCCCAGCTTGGCGCTGCCCGAGATGGTGAAGTCCTTGGCCGGGCCGGCTGGATCCAGGGCGTCGGTGTTCAGCACGCCGACGGTCTTGGCCAGAGGATAGAGCGGGTTGGCCGCATAGTACTCCGAGCCCAGCAGGCCCTTTTCCTCGGCGGTCACGGCCAGGAAGACCAGGGTGCGGTCGGCGCGGGGGCTCTTGGCGAACACCCGGCCCATTTCCAGCATGGCCGCGATGCCGGTCGCGTTGTCGACGGCGCCGTTATAGATCGTGTCGCCCTTGGCATCGGCCAGGCCCACGCCCAGATGGTCCCAGTGGCCGGTGAAGAACACCGTCTCGTCCGGACGCTTGGCACCGGTCAGCTTGCCGACCACGTTCTTGGAAATGATCACCTTGGGCTCGACGGCATAGGCGGCCGAGAAGGTCGCGCCCTTCAGTTCCACCGGTTTGAAGTCGCGGCTCTGGGCCTGCTTCTTCAGGGCGTCAAAATCCAGGCCGGCCGCCTTGAACAGCTCCACGGCGGTGTCGCGCTGGATCCAGCCTTCCAGGGCCGGGTGCTGCTTGGTCGGCTCCTTGCGGACGATGTCGAACATCGTGTTGGTGTTGGAGTTCTTGACCGTGGCCCAGCCGTAGGAGGCGGGGGCCGTCTCATGCACGATCAGCAGGCCGGCCGCACCGAGGCGGGCGGCTTCCTCGAACTTGTAGGTCCAGCGGCCATAATAGGTCATGGCCTTGCCGCCGAAGTCACCGGACCCGGTCTCGAAGTCCGGGTCATTGATCAGGACGACGACGATCTTGCCCTTGACGTCCAGGCCTTTGAAATCGTCCCAGTTCCGTTCCGGGGCCTTGACGCCATAGCCGGCGAAGACGATCGGGGCGTTCTGGATCGACACCTTGTCGACATTGGTCATGGCCGCACGGATGGCGATCTGTTCACCCTGATTGAGGGCGATGTGGCTGTTGCCGACCATCATGTGGGCGCTGACCGGGCCCTTGATCTCGAACATGCCCAGCGGCACGTCCTGGGTCCAGGCGCGCTTGCCATCCTTCAGGTCGCCGCCGGGCTCCAGGCCCGCAGCCTTCATCTGTTCGACAATATAGGCGACGGTCTTGGTCTCGCCGGCCGTGGCGGGGCTGCGACCCTCGAAGGCGTCCGATGACAGGGTCTTGATGTGGGCGGCCAGATTGGCGGGGTCGATCTTCGGCGCATCCGCGGCATGGGCCAGCATGGGGGCCGTGAACAGGGCAGTGGCGAGCAGAAGGCGTTTCATCTTTGTCACTCTTTGGAGCAAATCTTGTCGTTGGGGCGGGACCGTATCCGGGGTCTTCCGTTAGGGGAAGGGGCCAGTGGCGTCAGGCCCTGGAGATCCGTCGCCCATCCACGGCCCAGCGCTCCAGCATCGCGCCATCCCAGACATGCAGGGCGTCATAGAGATTGATGGTCGGATCGCAGTGGCCCGGCTGCAGCCAGACGATGTCGCCCACCTTGGGGGCGTCGGGCGGGAAGGCCCGGGCCGGGTCGGCATCGGCCGCGCTGACCGCGCGGTCGAAGCCGAGCGGATCGCGGCCGGCGGCCTTCAGGACGTCGATCATGGCCGGGTGGGCGATCATGCCATGTTCGTCGCCCATCGGTCGCCACAGCGAGCCAGAGGCGGCACCGGAGACCATGCGCGCCGGCGGGCCGTCCATTGACACCGCCTTGAAGCCGGCATCGACGACGACATGGCTCTTGTGACGGGCCGAGACGACACTGGCGGCGATGAACAGGGACGGCTCGAACGGCCAGTCGCCGCCGCCCGGGGCCCCGCAGGCGTCGTACTCGACATCCATCACGCCATAGGAGCCGGCCTGCAGCTCGGTGAAGACGCCCGAGGCCAGGTCAAAGGCATGGGTGCCGGTGCCGCCGCCGGTGACCACGGGCGGCGGCAGGCCGGCGGCGGTCAGCTCGGCGACCAGGGTCTTGAGGGTGGCGAAGGCGGCCTCGTCGGCGGACCGGCGCAGGGCCCCGTCGTCCAGATGCTGCAGGTGGCCGAGATAGGCCTGGATCCCGGCAAAGCGCAGGCCCGGCGAGGCGTCGGCGGCCCGGGCCAGGGCCAGGGCCTCGTGCGGATAGGCCCCCGTACGATGGGTGCCCAAGTCCAGGTCGACGACCAGGTCCAGCAGGGTCCCGGCCGCCACGGCGGCGTCCGACAGGCGGTCGATCTGGCCGGCATCGTCGGCCGTGACGCCGATCCGGGCCCCGGATCTCGCCAAGGCCGCCAGACGCTGCGCAGCCCAGGGCGGTGGGGCGGCGGTGACGAGGATGTCGGTGATCCCGCCGGCCACGAAGGCCTCGGCCTCGCCGACAGTCTGCGCGCAAAGGCCGACCGCCCCGCGCTCGACGATCAGCCGGCCCAGGGTCGAGCACTTGTGGGTCTTGCCATGGGCCCGCAGCCGCACGCCGGCCGCGTTACAGAGGGCCTGCATGCGATCGAGATTGCGCAGCAGGGCGGCCTTGTCGACCACGAGGAGCGGGGTCTGGGGGAGGGCGTCTGCGCCTGGAAAGTTCATGCTGATCCCATTCCCGATCCAATCCGTCATCCCGCGCTTTATGCGCGGGACCCATCTGTCCGCCTTGGGGACGATGCCACGCTAGCGCGCACGTGCGAGCTGAACCATGGGTCCCGCGCATAAAGCGCGGGATGACGTGATGGGGCGTTAGATCTCGCCCGCCAGCACCCGCGCGAACAGGGCCGGATCGACATTGCCCCCCGACAGCACGATCGCTGCCGTCTGGCCCTTCAGGTCGATCTTGCCCGTCAGGGCGGCCGTCAGCGCCACGCAGCCGCCCGGCTCGACCACCAGCTTCAAGGTCGAGAAGGCGTAGCGCATGGCCTCGGCCACCTCGGCATCGGTGACCGCGACGATGCCGGCGAGGTTGGCCTGGTTGATCGGAAAGGTCAGCTCGCCGGGGATCGGGGTCAGCAGGGCGTCGCAGATCGAGCGGGCGTCCTTGTCGATGGTCTCGCGCTGGCCGCTTGCCAGCGACCGGCGGGTCTCGTCGAAGCCGGCGGGCTCGACGCCCCAGATCGCGGTGGCGGGCGACAGGGCCTTCACGGCCGTCGAGGTTCCGGCGATCAGACCGCCGCCGCCGACGCAGCAGATCAGGGTGTCCAGGCTTGCGCCAGCCGCCGTCGCCTGCTCGACGATCTCGAGGCCCAGCGTGCCCTGGCCCGCGATGATATGCGGATCATCATAGGACGGCACCACGACGCATCCGCGCTCGGCGGCGATCTCGTCGGCGATCGCGACGCGGTCCTCGGTGAAGCGGTCATAGAAGCGGATCTCGGCCCCGAAGCCCCGGGTGCCTTCGACCTTCACGGTCGGCGAGTCGGAGGGCATGACGATCAGGGCGGGGCAGCCGACGAGCTGGGCCGCCAGGGCCACGCCCTGGGCGTGGTTGCCGGATGAAAAGGCGACGACGCCGCGCCGGCGCTCATCGGCGGTCAGCTGGCTGAGCCGGTTATAGGCCCCGCGGAACTTGAAGGCCCCAGCCCGCTGCAGGGTCTCGGGCTTGAGCAGGACCCGGCCGCCCAGGCGCTCGTTGAGGGCCGGGCTTTCGAGGAGCGGAGTCACGACCGCCTGGCCCTTCAGGCGTTCGGCGGCGGCCTGGATATTGGAAAGCGTGACAGTCATGACCAAGGTCTAACCTGCGCGCGCCCGCATCGAAACCCTTTGCGAGGCTCGCTGTTCACGCCATAACCAGCGCGGGGTTGGGCTGTTGAGGGAATCCACATGAAGACCGCACTGTTTGCCGCCGCCGCTGTCGCGGTGCTGGGTTTCGCCGCGCCGGCCCTGGCGGGTGAGGTCTTTGTCGGGGCCTACAAGCATGATGTCACCTTCATCGGTGAGGCCGTGGGCCTGGGGGCCGCCGGTCGCGAGGACGGGGTCGACATCCATCTGGGCTATCGCACCGGCCGCATCGAGAGCCTGACCTGGCTGGGCAAGCCGCAGGTCCACACCTTCGTCTCGATCAACAGCGAGAACACCTCCAACTTCGTCGCCGCGGGCTTCAACTGGAAGCTGGATCTGGGCCAGTCGGGCGGCTTCTATCTGCGCCCCGGTATCGGTCTGGCCTATACCGACGGCGAGGCCGGTCTGCCGGCTGCCAATGCCCCGAACCTGACCCCGCAGGAACGCGCCCGCCGCACCAAGCTCTACTACACGCGGATCGACTTCGGATCCCAGGTGCTGTTCGAGCCCGAGATTGCCCTGGGCTACCAGTTCAATGACCGCTGGTCAGGTGAGCTCAGCTACACCCACCTGTCGAACGGCCAGATCTTCCACCAGGGCAAGAACCAGGGGCTTGACGACGTGGGGGTTCGGCTGGTCTACGCCTTCTGACTTCGCGGGGGCCGGCTTTGACCGCTCCCGTGTCGCCGCCCACAATCGACTAAGCGTCTGCGGCCGAGTCCTGTCGAAGGGCCGCGTGACGTCACCGGGCAGGTGACAAGGCATATCTCTACCATGGCCAATGTGACCGTCGTCGGCGCCCAGTGGGGCGATGAAGGCAAGGGCAAGATCGTCGACTGGCTGTCCAACCGGGCGGACGTCGTCGTGCGCTTCCAGGGCGGCCACAATGCCGGCCACACCCTGGTGGTCGACGGCAAGGTCTACAAGCTGGCCCTGCTGCCCTCGGGCGTGGTGCAGGGCAAGCTGTCGGTGATCGGCAACGGCGTGGTCGTCGATCCCTGGCACCTGCTGGGCGAGATCGCCAAGATCGCCGAACAGGGCGTGATCATCGGCCCGGACCTGCTGGTGCTGGCCGACAACGCCACCCTGATCCTGCCGCTGCACAAGGACCTGGACCAGGGCCGCGAAGCCCAGTCGACCCAGAAGATCGGCACCACCGGTCGCGGCATTGGTCCGGCCTATGAGGACAAGGTCGGCCGCCGGGCCATCCGCGTCGCCGACCTGGCCGACCCCGAGGCCCTGAAGCCCAAGATCGAGCGCCTGCTCAGCCACCATGGGGCCCTGCGCCGGGGCCTGGGCCTGCCGGAAGCCGACGGTGCGGCCCTGTTCGACCAGCTGATGGAGATCGCGCCGCAGATCCTGGCCTATGCCCAGCCCGCCTGGCGTCTGCTGGACCAGGCCCACAAGGCCGGCAAGCGGATCCTGTTCGAAGGAGCTCAGGGCGCCCTGCTGGATGTCGACCACGGCACCTATCCGTTCGTCACCTCGTCCAACACCGTCGCCGGACAGGCCGCCGCCGGATCGGGCATGGGTCCCAAGGGCCCGGGCTATGTGCTCGGCATCGTCAAGGCCTATACGACCCGGGTCGGCGAGGGCCCGTTCGCCTGTGAACTGGATGACGAGGTCGGCAAGCACCTGTCGACGGTCGGCCGCGAGGTCGGGGTCAATACCGGCCGCGCCCGACGCTGCGGCTGGTTCGATGCGGTGCTGGTGCGCCAGTCGGTGGCCATCAATGGCATCGACGGCATCGCCCTGACCAAGCTGGACGTGCTGGACGGCCTGAAGACCCTGAAGATCTGCGTCGGCTACAAGATCGGCGACCGTGAGGTCGACTATCTGCCGGCCGGCATGCGCGACCAGGCTGCCGCCGTGCCGATCTATGAAGAGATGGAAGGCTGGAGCGAAAGCACGGCCGGGGCCCGCTCGTTCAAGGATCTCAACGCCAATGCCATCAAGTATGTGCGCCGGGTCGAGGAACTGATCGGCGCGCCGGTGGCCTTGCTGTCGACAAGCCCCGAACGGGATGACACCATCCTGATGCGTGATCCGTTCCAGGGTTAGGGCACCGGCTAAGGTTGAGCCTAAAGGTTCCTGAAACCCGTCATGGCCTAGCGTGATACAGCTAGACGTTGCGAGGGTGTCGGCCTTGGGTCTGCGTGAGTTCCTGAATGACGGGTTGAACGGCGCGGCGCTCGAGATGAGTCGGCGCAGTGCCTCGGCTCGTCTGGCGGCAACAGGCCTGGCCGGCGGCCTGCTGGCCTTTCATTTCGGCCCTCTGGCCTGCCTCGCCTGGCTGGCGACGATCGGCGTCCTCGAAGGGCTGTTGCGGATCCTGCATCGCTTTATCCGGGCGCATCCCGGGAAGTTGGTCGTGCCGCTGCGGCTGGGATTCCCGGCGGCCTACAGCATGGCCTGGGCGACCATGGCGGGTCTGAGCTGGGCCCATGGTCCGCCAAGCATGAAGTTTGCGGCCATTCTCCTCCTGTTTGGCCTGATGCTTGACGCCCTGAAGTATTCGGCGATCAGCCGTTCGGTCATGCTGGCCATGGCCCCGCCGCCCTTCATTGCCTTGACGGCCGCCCCCCTGCTGACCGGCGGCTTCAAGGCCTGGGACCTGGTGATTGTGGCGGTCACCCTGGCCGCCCTGCTGGCCTATTTCCTGGATACGTCGCGCCGGGTGCGCGCCAATGCCGTGGCCCTGGAGCAGGCCCAGGCCGAGGCGACCGAGGCCAGCCGGGCCAAGTCAGCCTTCGTGGCCATGATGAGCCATGAGTTGCGTACACCGATGAACGGCGTGCTGGGTCTGGCCCACGCCCTGGGCTCGACCCGGCTGGATGCCCGGCAGGCCGACTATCTCGAGATGATCATCCAGTCCGGCGACGGCCTGATGACCATTCTCAACGACATCCTCGACCTGTCGAAGGTCGAGGCGGGCAAGCTGGAACTGGAGGCCGAGCCTTTTGAGATCCGTCGTCTGGCCAGCCAGATCCATCTGGTCTGGAGCCAGACGGCCCAGCAGAAGGGCCTGGCCCTGACGCTCGACGTCGCGCCCGAGACACCAGCCTGGCTGCTGGGTGATCCGATGCGGGTGCGGCAGATCCTGCTGAACCTTGTTTCCAATGCCCTGAAGTTCACCGAGGCGGGACGCGTGGAGATCCGCATTGCTCCGAGCGAGGCGGGCGGCGTGGACATCACGGTTGTCGATACGGGCGTCGGCCTCAGCGTCGAGCAGCAGCTCAGCCTCTTCAGTCCCTTCAGCCAGGGCGACCGGTCGACGGCGCGACGGTTCGGCGGCACGGGCCTGGGCCTGGCCATCAGCCGGCACCTCGCCCAGTTGATGGGCGGCGAGATCACCGTGACCAGCGCACCCGGGCAGGGTTCCGAGTTTCGGGTCCATCTGGCCTTGACCCCGACCCAGGCCCCCGTTGCCTCCGACCCTGCCGCCCCCGCCCTCAGCCTTGAAGGGATCCGGGTGCTGGTCGTCGACGACAACCAGGTCAACCAGGCCGTGGCCCGGGCCATCCTGGAATCGGTGGGCATTGTCATCGAGACCGCCAATGACGGCCGCCAGGCCCTGGCCCGTTTGCGGATCGAGGATTTCGACGTCGTGCTGATGGACGTCCACATGCCCGAAATGGATGGGGTCGAGGCCGTGCGGCGCATCCGGGCGGGGGAGGGCGGCCGGCCCGACATTCCCATCCTGGCCCTGACCGCCGATGCCATGGCCGGTGAGGCCGAGCGCCTGTTGGCCCAGGGCTTTGATGACGCCCATCCCAAGCCTATCCAGCCGGCCGGTCTGCTCGCGGCCGTGGCGCGGATGAGCCGGTCATCGGCAGGGCCTGGAGGCCGGGCCGGGCCGGTGCATTTCGCCCCAATCTGAGTTTTCTGACCAAGTATAGCCGCCGAATTAGCGAAGCCTTAGCTCTGGAGCCTTAGAGCCAACAAGGTCTCCAGAGGGTCCTGTTCTTGTCAGCGCGTCGAAACCTCAAGCCGGTGCGCACCAATGATCGGGTGACCCGTAGCCTGCGCGCGCTGGAACGGACGGCCTCGACCAGTCGGGTTCTGAACCTGCTGGCCATTCAGGCGGCCAGTGGCCATCGTCCGGAGCATGGCCAGCATCCGCTGTTTCGCAACCGCGTGCTCAACAACGCCTTGATCATCAAGCACCGCCTGCGCAGCGACGACATCTTCCTGTTCGACGACGCGCGGCCGATGGCCACCAAGATCATCATCCCCTTCGACCGCAGCGATCTGGGTCTGGGCGGTCAGTCGTTCTTTGTGGGCCAGCGTGGCTGGGCCGAACTGCTGCGGGAAGCCTGCAACGATACCACCGACATGGTGCGCGACACCGCCACCCTGCGCATGATCGACATGCTGCCGTCGCTAGATCCCTTCCTGCTGCGCGAGCACCTGCGTCGTCACGGCATGAGCGTCGCCGACTGCTATTTCGCCCTGTCGGCAGCCGATCTTGACCAGATGCAGGGCTTTGTCGGCTTCGAGATCTCGCGCCTGATCGAACTGGCCTATCGCGACACCGGACGCGCTTCGGGCGCTCACGCCGCCCGCCTGGTGGAAGCCCTGCTGTCGACCGATGTCGACGAGCGCCTGGAGCCGCTGCGCGAGACCCTGGTTCTGGAGGGCGAAAGCTTCAAGGAAGGCGTCTTCAGCTGGAAGGGCTTCCTCTACTACAAATGGATGCTGACCCACCTGTGGCCCCAGCTTTCGGCCGTCAGCGCCGAGATCGGTCAACTGCTCATTCCCGGGGTACGTGACAGCGAAACCTCGCGCTATCTCGACGAGACGCGCAAGCGACTCCAGGCGGGGATCATGGTCGAGCGCAGGGCGGTGCAGCGCACGCTCAAGGTCTATGACGATGCCTTCGAAGACCTGATCGAGAACGGAAAGCCCCAGGCTTTCCGGGCCTTCCTGCTGCGCGCGCCGGAGATGTTCCTCTCGCTCGGTGAAAAGGTCGGGGTGATCTCGCACATCTCAAGCTACTGGCGCTATCGCTTCCCGGAAGGGCGGCCGATATCGGCTCAGGTTGAAGAAGCTATTGATATATTTCAGGATTTCGAGAGTGGACTCAGTGTGGCCCCGACAATCTAAGTGGGTCGCTCCGCAATCGTTATCAAGCGGATTTTTACCAATGGTTGCTAGGCTCTTGGCCCAGTAGCCCAGTCAGGAGTCAGTTTTCCCGTGTTCGACGGCAATCCCCGCACCCTGCAGAGAGTGGCCGCGAAGATTCAGCGGGTGCTGGTCGTTGACCCCAATCCGGCCACGGCGCGGTTGCTGGCCGACCAGCTGAGGCAGCTGGGCAATGTGCAGATCTATCCGGCCCCGAACCTCGACAAGGGCTATGCCATGGCCCGCACGGTCGACCCGCAGCTGATCTTTGTCGAGCATGCCAGCGCCGGCATGGACGGCCTGCTGCTTACCCGCAAGATCCGTCGCAGCGAGCTGGTCTGCCGCCACGCACCGATCATCATGTGCACGAACGAGGCGACCGCAGAGACCATTTTCGGGGCTCGCGACGCCGGCGTGCATGAGTTCATGCGCAAGCCCTTCACCATGGGCGACCTGGAGCGCCGGCTGGAAGCGGTGACCCTGAAGCCGCGCGACTGGATCGAGGCCGTGCAATATGTCGGGCCGGATCGCCGTCGCTTCAACTCGGCCGAATACAAGGGCCCGCGCAAGCGCAAGGTCGACGCCGCCGGATCGGTAGCGGCGCGGCTCTCCCAGGCCCTACGCATTGTCCGTTCGGCCGCCCAGGCCCTGGACACCGATCCCGCCCAGGCCCGTCGCGCCCTGGCCGTTCAGGCCCTGGAACTGCGCAAGGTCGGCGAGGCGGTCAAGGAACCGCGTCTGGTCGCCGCCGCCGAGGCGCTTGAAGAGTGCATGGTCAGCAATGCGCCCGGCCCCCAGGCGCGCACCGACCTGCTGAAGCGTATCGACGCCCTGATGAGCTTCATGGCCCCCGAGGCCGACACTGGCCGCGGCGCCGCCTAGCCAGGCTAGACCGCGCCCGATCTGCCCGATCCGGGGTAGGGCGAAGGGCTTCCCGCCTGAATGGGTGTCGCCTGAGCGACAAGCTTCAGCATTCCGGCCGCTGTCACAATTCGACAATCTAACTCCTGAAAATATTTCACAGAGCGCCTCTAACCGTCCCCCCAGCTAACCGAGGGGACGACTATGAATTTCCGGGCTGTATTGATGGGTGCCGTTTCGGCGCTTGGACTGGCGTCGATGGCGAACGCCCAGACCGCCAACACCGAAACCGCCGAGGTCAGCGAGCTGGTGATCACCGCCCGTCGCCCCCTCGCCGAGAGCGAGGCGACCGCCCTGCAAGTGCAGCGCGCTTCGGACTCCCTGGTCAGCGTCCTGTCGGCCGATGCCGTCGGCGACCTGCCCGACCAGAACATCGCCTTTGCCATCGGCCGCCTGCCGGGCGTCGCCGTCCAGCGCGACCAGGGCCAGGCCCGCTATGTCAACCTGCGCGGCGCGCCGGTCTACTGGACGACCCTGTCGTTTGACGGCCTGAGCGTGGTCAGCCCGCAGGGCCGCGACTCGCGCTTCGACAACATCCCCTCGGCCATCGCCAGCCAGATCTCGGTGCAGAAGGCCATCGTGCCCTCGATGCCGGGCGACACGGTCGCCGGCAATGTCGACATCCGTACGCGCCGCGCCTTTGACCACAAGGGCCAGAAGATCACCGGCAAGATCGGCGTCGGCAAGGTCGAGCTGGGTGGCGGCACCGAGCTGGACACCAGCCTCGTCTATTCGAACATCTTCATGGACGGCAAGCTGGGTCTCGTGGCCCAGGGCTCGTACTACAGCCGCGACATGGTGACCAATAACTGGGAAACCGATCCCTACATCACCAATACGACCGATCCCAGCAAGCACTTCGCGCGCGAGCACGAGAACAAGCACTATCGTCTGAACCGTTCGAACTTCTCGGGCTCGACCCGGATCGACTACGCTTTCGACGACAACAACACGGTCTTCGCCAGCACGATCAACACCTTCTTCCGTGATGATGAGTGGCGCGACAACTTCATCTTCCGGCTTGATCAGGGTACGGATGCTGCGGGTAACGGCTACAACACGCCCGCCTTCATCAATGCCAACAACCCGACCTTCGGCACCGTCTACGGCGCCCGGATCAATGGCCGCGTCGACTATCGCGACACCAAGGAATTCATGACCACCAATACGGTGGGCGGCGAACACACCCTGTCGGGCTGGAACCTGTCCTGGCGCGCCAACTACACCTTCACCGACGACGGCCGCGACACCCCGGTCACCGCCGCCTTCCAGAGCCCGTCGACCTTCAGCCTGCGTCCGACCGTCGAGTATGATTTCCGCAACGGCGACGTGAACACCATCAAGCTGTTCACCACCGGCGGCACGACCACGGCCCGCACCAAGGGCGCCCAGGTCACCAATATCGAGGCCTTCCAGTTCCCGTCGACCTCGATCGGCAACGTCGAAGGCGGCGACATCACCAGCGCCTGGACCGGCAAGTTCGACCTCGACCACGAAGGCCAGCTGTTTGGCCTGCCGACCCGCTTCGAGTTCGGCGGCCTCTATACCGACCGCACCAAGAAGTCGCGCGAGACGGCCTACAACCGGTCCTTCACGTCCACCAACGCCGTGCCGTGGTCCTTCTTCGCCATCGACGACGCCTATATGGGCACCCAGAACCTGAACTACAGCTTCCGCTACACCAATGCGGGCGCGACCACGGCCTATATGGACAATCTGGTGGCCACCGGCGTCGCCACTCGCAGCGATACCCGCGGCAACTTCTGGAAGGTGTCGGAAAAGATCACCGCCGCCTACGGCATGGCCACCACGACCTTCGACTGGGGTAACCTGGTCTATGGTGCCCGCGTCGAGATGATCGAAAACACCGGCCAGGCCTATGTGAACTTCCCGGCCGTCGGTGCGACCCCGGCTGCGACCCGTCTGGTCAATACCTCCAGCGACGAGACCCTGGTCTATCCGAGCCTGCACCTGAACTGGAACGTCCGCGAAAACGTCAAGCTGCGGGTCGGTCTGACCACCTCGGCCTCGCGCGCTGACTTTGACGACCTGCGTCCCAACTTCTCGATCAATGACTCCAGCCAGACCATCTCGGGCGGCAACCCTCTGGCCAAGCCTGAGAAGCAGATCGGCCTCGACACCTATGTCGAGTGGTACATGACCCCCGAGGGCTTCTTCTCGGCCGGTCTGTTCTACAAGGACATCTCGGACGTGCTGGTCCAGAAGGCTGACACCTTCGGTCTCGACACCCTCGACGTGCCGGGCCTCGACCGCTCGAACTACCTGTTCACCAAGGTCGACAACGGCGGCGACGGTCACCTGCAGGGTGTGGAAGTGTTCTTCTCGGGCACCGCCAAGAAGCTGGTCAGCGACCTGAACCTGCCGGAATGGATGGAAGGCTTCGGTACCCGCCTGTCGGGCACCTGGACCTCGTCGGAAGTCACCCTGCCGACCGTCGGCGGCGTGCCGGCGCGCAAGATCAGCGTCCTGGGCACCTCGGACGCCGTCTACAACCTGCAGGCCATCTACGAAAAGTACGGCCTGACCGTTCGTCTCGCCTACCAGTACCGCACCCCCTGGGGCGAGTCGGTGGGCAGCTACCGGGTGACCAATGGCGTCGTTAATCCGGCCGACAACGGCGACATCTTCTGGGATGCCGACGAGGAACTCGACCTGTCGGTTCGCTACCAGGTCAACCAGCACTTCGAAGTCTATCTCGACGGCGTCAACCTGACCGACCAGGGTGCCCGTCGCTATGGCGATCAGAAGCGCTATCCGATCGAGTACGAGACCTTTGGTCGCCGCTATGTCGCGGGTGTCCGCTTCAACTTCTAAAGCTGGAGAGCTTGGGGTCGCTTCGGCGATCCGTGCGACGGGAGCCGGCTGAGCGATCAGCCGGCTCTTGGCCTTTTTTGCGATCCGTGGCCGGACTATCTCTCGCCGGCGGGGCGTTGTAGCCAGTGCCGCAAGGCCTCATTGACCGCTTCGGGGGCTTCCATCGGGGTCATGTGGCCGGCGCGGGGGATGACCACCAGCGGCGCGCCCCCGATCGCCTCGGCCATGGCGCGGTGCCCGGCGACCGGGGTGATCTGGTCGGTCTCGCCGCAGAGGGTCAGCAGCGGAACCTTCAGGGCCTTCAGGGCCGCCTCGCCGTCCTGGCGTTCCAGGCTGTTCTGGCGGATGAACACCTCGCGGCCCAGGCGCTGGGTCATGGCGACGATGCGGCCGGTCAGCTCGTGGTCGTTCAGGCGTGAGGGGTCGATATAGCTTTTCAGGATCGCTTGGCTGATGCCCAGAAAGTCGCCGGGCCGCCGGGCGGCCTCGGTCAGGGCCCGTCGCCGGGCGGCGCGCTCGGGGGTGTCGACGCGGATCGAGGTGTCCAGCAGGGCCAGGCGCTCGAGACGCCCGGGCGCGATCCGGGCGATCTCCTGGGCGACATAGCCGCCCATCGAAAAGCCCGCCAGGGCGAAGGTCGGTTCGGCCTGATCCAGAACGCCCTGCGCCAGGTCTCTGATGGAGTCGCCGCGCGTCAGATCGGGCACCCAGGGGCGGGCGACATCGGCCAGTCCGCTGATCTGGTCGCGCCACAGGCCGGCATCGTTCAGCAGACCGGGCAGGAGGATCAGCTGGGGGAGGGGCATGCCCGAACCTATAGCCCGTGATCCCTTACTCCGCTCTCCCCGGCGAAAGCCGGGGCCCAGATTCAGCCTGAGCGCTTGGGAATGATGCGCCAAACGCTGGAGGTCCGGCGTAATAGGCTCAGGGTTAGATCTGGGTCCCGGCTTTCGCCGGGAAGAGCGGATTTAAGGCGTCAGGCCTCGACCATGTTCTTGGCGATGGCCGCCTCGCGCATGGTCTTCTGCAGCTTCTCGAAGGCGCGGACCTCGATCTGGCGAACCCGCTCGCGGCTGACGCCATAGTGGCTGGCCAGGTCTTCCAGGGTGGTCGGGTCGTCTTTGAGGCGACGCTCGGTCAGGATGTGACGCTCGCGGTCGGTCAGTTCGACCATGGCCTCCTGAAGCAGCCCCATGCGCAGGGACTTTTCTTCATTCTCGGCGACCACGGTCTCCTGGCTGACCTGTTCGTCATCGGCCAGCCAGTCCTGCCACTCGCTTTCGCTGTCCGAGCGCAGGGGCGCGTTCAGCGAGGCGTCGGGGCCCGACAGGCGGCGGTTCATCGAGATGACCTCGCTGTCCAGCACGCCCAGCTTGGTGGCGATGGCGCTGACCTGATCGGCGCGCAGGTCGCCGTCCTGGAAGGCCTCGATCTGGCTCTTTGCCTTGCGCAGATTGAAGAACAGCTTCTTCTGCGCCGCAGTCGTGCCCATCTTCACCAGCGACCACGAGCGCAGGATGTATTCCTGGATCGAGGCGCGGATCCACCACATGGCATAGGTGGCCAGGCGGAAGCCCTTGTCGGGCTCGAACTTCTTGACGGCCTGCATCAGGCCGACATTGCCCTCGGAGATCACTTCGCCGATCGGCAGGCCGTAGCCGCGATAGCCCATGGCGATCTTGGCCACCAGGCGCAGGTGCGAGGTGACCATCTTGTGGGCGGCTTCAGAGTCCTGATGCTCCTTCCAGCGCTGGGCGAGCATGAACTCCTCGTCCTTCGGCAGCATCGGGAACTTGCGGATCTCGGTGAGGTATCGCGACAGGCCGCCGTCAGGCGACATCACCGACAAAGAGCTAGCGGCCATAAAAACACATCCCCTTGGGCCGGCGGATCGCCCGCCTCGTCCCATCACAACAGGTCAGATAGGAAGCGGTTGCGGTCAAGTTAAGGCCTATGACGCATTTGTAATCTCCCAGCCATCCACTCAGGTATTGTCCGGACCGGTCGAGGCCTTGAACGGGCGCCACTTCGCGGCGATCCTGCCGCTGTTATCTCACACAGGACTGGGTCCAGTATGCTCCGTTTCGTCTTTCGCGTCCTGTTCGCCGCGCTCGGCCTGTGGCTGGCCGATCGCCTGCTCGGCGGCATCTCGGCCGACGGCTGGCCGACCCTGATCCTGGCGAGCCTGCTGCTGGGCGTCGTCAATGCGGTGGTCAAGCCGGTGGTGGTGCTGCTGACCTTTCCGATCACCATCGTCAGCCTGGGCCTGTTCCTGCTGGTGGTGAACGCGGCCATGCTGGGCCTGGTGGCCTGGCTGCTGGATGGCCTGACCGTGCACGGCCTGGTGTCCGGTGTCCTCGGCTCGATCATTGTGGGTGTGGTCAGCTGGGCGGGGCAGGTGATGATCGGCGACGGCAAGGCGCGCGAGGACGCCTGATCCGCCTGCCGCAAAGGCAGCCTGCCCAGGACCGTGATCCTGCTCTAGTCTCTGCTCCATGACGCCCCGGCCACGGGACCGAGGCGCGGGAGGAGAGCAGCGATGAGCATCGCCGGCGTAAATCACCTGGCCCTGGTCTGCCGCGACATGGCCGAGACCACCCGGTTCTATACCGAGGTCCTGGGCATGCCGCTGATCAAGACCGTCCAGTTGCCGGACGGCGGCCAGCACTTCTTCTTCGACTGCGGCGGGGGCTCTAGCCTGGCCTTTTTCTGGTGGGCCGACGGGCCGCCGGCCGCGCCGGGGATCGCCTCGGTGAAGGCCTTCCCGCTGGAGGCCCGCACGGCGGTCGGCTCGATGAACCACATCGCTTTCTCTGTTCCTGAGGACGAGCTGGAAACCTGGCGGCAGCGCCTGGTCGAGGCCGGGGTCGAGACCTTTCCGATGGTGGTCAATCACGACGACAGCGAGATGGGCGTAGCCCGCAAGAGCCATGAGGGCGTCTTCGTGCGTTCGGTCTATTTCACCGACCCCAATGGGATCATGATGGAGCTGGCCGCCTTCACCCGACCCTTTACCCCCGCCGATGTCCGCCACGCGCCGGGCTCGGCGCGCACGCCGGCGGAGGTCTGAGCCATGCCGCGCCTGCGCCAGATCCCCAGGGCCGAGGTCTCTGATCCGAAGGTCCTGGCCCTCTATGACCAGCTGTTCGGCGACCGCGATCCGGTCAGCCAGCCCGGCACCGCTACCGGCACGCGGGGCGACTGGTGGACCGTGTTCGCCAACAGTCCCGACGTGCTGATGCATGCAGCCCGCGGCTTTGGGCTCTATCGCGATCCGGCCCGCAAACTGGATCCGGTCCTGCGCGAACTGGCCCAGACCCGGGCCGGCTGGGCGCGCGGCAGCCAGTTCGTCTATTCCCAGCACTGCAAGTCCCTGCGGGGTCTCGGCGTCTCCGAGGCCAGGATCGCCGCCGTGCCGGCCTGGCCGGTGTCGGACCTCTTCGATCGTCGCGAGCGCGCGGTCCTGGCCTATGCCGACGCCCTGGTCCTTGACGGCGGGCGGGTGGCTGACGGCGTGTTCGAGGCCCTAAGGGCCGAACTCGACGACGAGCAGATCCTGGAACTGACCTACATCACCTGTCTCTACGAGATGCATGCGGTGATGAGCCGGGCCCTGCGGCTGGAGTTTGATGACCGGCCCGAACCGGTCGTCGAGGTCGCGGCTCCGGAGGGCTTTGCGGCCCGCGATTTCATGGATACGGGCCGACCGGCCGATACCGCCGCGCCGCCGGCCAAGGGGCCTGAAAGCGCAGGGTAGAGGCCGGGAAGGGGAAGCTAAGTCCCTCTAAAGCTTGCGGTAATCACTGTGACGGCCGCGTGAAGTTTTCGCGAAATCACGCCCCTGAAGCGGCACCATTAGCCCGCTGTTAGGTCTGAAATGGTCCCTGCTTGCGCAGTGGAGGCGTATCCGATGTTCACCCTGCGAGACACCGTTTCATCCCTGCAGCCGGCGCGCGCCGACGATCTGGGCAAGACGCTCTATGAGCGGTTCCGCGAGGAGCCCGACAGCCTGATCATCCCCGTGCTCGATGCCGAGGACCGCCCCATCGGCCTGGTCGAGCGCAATGCCTTCTTCCTGCGCATGGCCGCCGAATATGGCCGGGCCCTCTATGCCAATCGTCCGATCTCCGTCCTGATGGATGTCGAGCCCCTGGTGGTCGAGGCCGACATGGCCCTGGCCGAGTTCACCAATGACAGCCTCTCCTACCGGGCCTCGGATCTGCTGCGCGGCTTCATCGTCACCGACGGCGGTCGCTATCTGGGCGTCGGTACGGTCCTGGCCCTGTTGCAGGCCGCCAGCGCCAGCAATAGCCGCGCCCTGGCCCAGCTGGCCTCGGCCAATGAAACCGCCGAACGGGCCGAAAACTTCATGACTGCGGTGGTCGAGGCCATGCCCTCGATGGTCTTCGTCAAGCGGGCTGAAGATCACCGCTATGTCCTGCTCAACCGGGCCGGCGAAAAGACCCTGGGCATGTCGCGCGAGGAGATGATCGGTCGGACCGACGCCGACTTCTATTCCCCGGAACAGGCCGAGATCTACGCCCAGCGCGACCGGGACCTGGTGGCTTCCGGCGAGGTCCGGGTGATCGAGGAAGACCTGGTGCCGCGCAAGGATGGGACCATGGCCATCCTGCGGACCAAGAAGATCGCCATCTTCGATTCCGAGGGCAAGGCCGAGTACCTGGTGGGCGTTTCCGAAGACATCGCCGACCGCAAGCGGGCCGAGGCCCAGATCGCTCGCCTAGCCCACTATGATCCCCTGACCGAACTGCCCAACCGGGTCCTGTTCCAGAAGGACCTGGGCGAGGCCCTGTCGCGCCGGGCGCGATCGGGTGACAAGCTGGCTGTGCACTTCATCGACCTGGACCGCTTCAAGTCGGTCAATGACACCCTGGGACACCCGCTGGGCGATGCCCTGCTGCGCATCGCCGCCGAACGCCTGCGTGGCTGCGTGCGGGATGGCGACACCGTGGCCCGCCTGGGTGGCGATGAGTTTGCCGTGGTCCAGACCGGTCTTGCCGACCTGACCGGGGCCACAAGGCTGGCCGAGCGGGTGGTCGAAGCCATGGCCGCCCCGTTCGACCTGCAGGGCCATCAGGTGATGATCGGGGCCAGTGTCGGGGTCTCCGTCGCGCCGTCGGACGGTGACGATGCCGACGAGCTGCTCAAGAAGGCCGACATGGCGCTCTATCGCGCCAAGGCCGACGGCCGCGGGGCCTTCCACTTCTTTGAACGGGCCATGGACGAGGAACTGCAGGCCCGGCGGGCCCTGGAGCTCGACCTGCGCCGGGCCCTGACCGCCGGCGAGTTCCAGCTCTACTACCAGCCGCTCTATCATCTGGGCGACGACCGGGTCACCGGCTGCGAGGCGCTGCTGCGCTGGAACCATCCCGATCGCGGCATGGTTTCGCCGGCCGACTTCATTCCGATCGCCGAGGAGATCGGCCTGATCGTCCAGCTGGGCGAATGGGTCCTGCGCCAGGCCTGTGCGGAAGCCGCGACCTGGCCCGATCATGTGCGACTGGCGGTCAATCTGTCACCGGCCCAGTTCCGCGACCGGGCCCTGGTCAGCACCGTGGTCTCGGCCCTGGCGGCCTCAGGCCTTCCGGCCCAGAGGCTGGAGCTGGAAATCACCGAGTCGGTCCTGCTGCAGGACAATGTCGCCAACATGTCGATGCTGCATGATCTGAAGGCCCTGGGCGTGCGCATCTCGATGGATGACTTCGGCACCGGCTATTCGTCCCTGAGCTATCTGCGCAGCTTCCCGTTCGACAAGATCAAGATCGACCAGACCTTTGTCCGCGACATCCTCGAGGACAGCGACGCCATGGCCATCATCAAGGCCGTTCTCGACCTCGGCTCGAGCCTCGGCATCGTCACCACGGCCGAGGGCGTCGAGACCGTCGAACAGCTCAACGCCCTGCGCGACCAGGGCTGCGCCGAGATCCAGGGCTATTTCATCAGCCGGCCCGCGCCGGCCAGCGAGATCGCGCGCCTGCTCGGCGTCGAGGCGCGGGATCTGCGCACGGGCGATCAGGCGATCCGCTTCAAGGCTGCGCCCAGGTCCTCAACCATTTCCGGGGTCGTGGCCCAGGAGCACATGAAGCGGGCCGTGCCGTCCAGGAAGCGGTAGACGAACCAGCCCTCGCCGCGCAGACGCTCCAGGGTCGGCTCGTCCATGTCGACGAAGACGCCGTTGGCCTCGACCGGGTGGCGGATCGGGAAGGGCATCAGGGCCGCCAGCTTGCGGGCCATGGCATTGGCGTGGGCGGCGCGCCGGGCCCAGGGGCCGCCGTCATTGGACTCGCCCAGCAGTCCCAGCCAGGGCGCGGCCAGGAAGCGGCCCTTGCTGACCAGCTGGCCGGCATGTTTCAGCCGCGCATCCAGCCGGCGGGCGTGGTCCGGATTGAGGAAGACCACGGCCTCGGTCGGGGTCGAACCGGCCTTGGTGCCGCCCATGACCAGAATGTCGACGCCCATCTTGGCGACGGTTTTCAGATCAAAGCCCGCCGCCACGGCATTGGCCAGACGCGCGCCATCCAGGTGGACGCCGTAGCCTTTTGCCTTCACGGGCGCGATCAGGGCGGCCAGGTGCGAGGCCTCATAGACCGTGCCGTATTCGGTGGCCGTGGTCAGGGACAGGGCCGCGGCCGGCTGGTTGTAGGACACCTCAGGCCGCGCCAGGGCTGCTTCCAGTCCGGTCAGGTCGATCTTGCCCGAAGCCCCCGGCAGGCCGATCAGCCCGACGCCCTGGCCGAAGAAGCCGGGCGCGCCGGTCTCGTCGGTGCAGATATGGGCATGCTCGTGGGCCAGGACCGCCTCGTGCGGCCGGGCCAGAACGGTCAGGGCAAAGGCATTGGCCGCCGTGCCCGAGGCGGTGAAGCGGACCTCGGCATCGGCATCCAGCAGGGCGCGGATCCGGTCAGCCGCGGCGGCGCTGACATGGTCGGTGCCATAGCCAGAGGCCGTCCCGGCATTGGCGGCGAGCATTGCCTCCATAACCTCTGGCATGGCCCCGGCGACATTGTCGGACGCGAAATCGTAGCGGGCAGAAGACATCAGAACGGCGGACTCTCTGGAAAGCCGGGCGTGGCAGGGTCGATCACATGCCATGCCGGGGCCGAGCGGGTCCAGATGCGGACGCCCGGCTTGAGGTCGGCGGACTCGTCCAGCCCGCCCAGCTTTACGGCCAGGAAGGGCGCGCCGATATCCGACAGCAGGGGCGTGCCGCAGTCCGGGCAGAACACCCGCCCGACATTGGCCCCGCTGCCGCCGGGGCGGTCATACTGGCGGGGCGTGCCCTCGACAAAGCGCACGCTGTCGCGCGGAGCCATAGCGATGAAGTTGGGCCCGCCGCCCGAGGCATACTGGCAGTCCCGGCAATGGCAGACGGCCACGCCCAGGAACTCGGCGTCGATCTCGTAGCGAATGGCACCGCAAAGGCAGCCGCCGGTCTTGAGGGTCATCACAGTGCTCCGTCTTGAGGATCAGGCCTGGCGGCCCCAGGCCCGTACGTCGTCGACAAACAGCCCGGGTTCTTCCATCGCCGCAAAGTGGCCGCCGTGCGGCATGTCGGTCCAGCGGGTGATGTTGTAGGCGCGGTCGCACCAGCTGCGGGGCGGGGCGGAATAGAGCAGCTCGCCGGGGAAGTTGGCGAAGGCGGTGGGGGTCTCGCAGCGGGTCCCGGCCGGCAGGACAATGCCGCCTTCCTCCATCAGGCCCCGATAGTACCAGGCCCCGGTCGTGAAGCTGCCGGTCATCACATAGAGCATGATGTTGGTCAGCAGCTGGTCGTCGCTGAACACCTGCTCGAAGGGCTTGCCGGACAGATCGGCCCAGTCATGGAAGCGCTCGAGGATCCAGGCGGCCTGACCGACGGGATTGCCCGCGCCCAACCAGGCTAGGGACTGGGGCTTGGAGGCCTGCAGCCGGAAATAGGCCCCCATGACGTCCATGGCAAAGCCGGTGCGCTGGATCCAGGCGATCTCGGCCTCACCCTGCGGCGGACCGGCCGGCCGGAAGCCGATCATGTTCAGGTGGATGGCCTTGACGTGTGCGGCATGGTCCAGCCCCAGCCACGATGTCACCAGCCCGCCCCAGTCGCCGCCCTGGGCGAGGTAGCGGTCATAGCCCAGCACCTCCGTCATCAGGCTGTTGAACAGCCTTGCGGTCGCCCGCTGGCCGATCGGGGCCCTGGGTTTTCCCGAAAAGCCAAAGCCCGGCAGGGACGGGATCACCAGATCGAAGGCGTCGGCCGGGTCGCCGCCATGGCGTGACGGGAAGGCCAGGGGCTCGATGGCCTCCCAGAACTCGAAATGGCTGCCCGGCCAGCCATGGGTCAGCAGCAGGGGCCGCTTGCCTCCCGCCTCGCCGACGACATGGACGAAGTGAAGGTCGAGGTCCCCGACCCTGGCGGTGAACTGCGGATGGCGGTTGAGGGTCTCCTGCGCCTTGCCGACATCGAAACCGTCGGCCCAGTAGGCAGTCAGGCGCTTGAGTGTGGCGGCGTCACAGCCATGGTTCCAGCCGCCGCCCTCCGGCGCAGGCGGGAACTCATAGGCCCGGACCTGGGCCATGACCCTTTCGACGGCTTCCTGGCTCCACTCGACCCTGAACGGCGTGGCCATGGCGTCCTCCCTGTTTTGCGGAGAGGGTCAGGCGGGTGACGTGGGGGAGGTCAAGACTAACTCCGCTCTCCCCGGCGAAAGCCGGGGCCCAGATCAAACCCTGAGAAGTGGGCGTCTTCACACCGTCCGCAGGCGCATCATCCCGAGACGCTCTGGCTGAATCTGGGCCCCGGCTTTCGCCGGGGAGAGCGGAAGTTTTGCTAGGCCTTCACCACCCCGATCCCCTCCCGCACCTTCGGCCACAGCACGTTCACCGCCAGCCCCGTCAGCACCAGGCCTGCGGCGATCAGCTTCCAGGCGGGCAGGCCCTCGTGCAGCAGCAGGGCCGAGGCCCCCATGCCGAACACCGGAACCAGCAGGGCCATCGGGGTGACCGTGGCGGCCGGGTGGCGGGCCAGCAGCCAGCCCCAGGCGGCATAGCCGAACATGGTATTGCCCACCGCCTGCCAGAGGACGGCCGCCCAGGTCAGAGCGTCGGCATTGCGAACACCCGCGACCATGGCCGGCCAGCCTTCCAGCCACAGCGACATCGCAAACAGCGGCGGGATCGAGAACAGGCTGGCCCAGACCACATAGCCGAGCATGTTCACGCTGCCGGCCTGACGGGCGACGATATTGCCGCCCGACCAGCTGGCGGCGGCCAGCAGCACCAGCCCGACGCCCAGGGGGGTAGCCGAGCCGCCGCCATGCGCCGCGATCAGCACGATGCCCGAAGCGGCCAGCAGCAGGGCGACGACCTGGAAGGGCTGCACCCGCTCGCCGTTGATCTTCATGGCCATGCCGATGGTGAAGAACACCTGGGTCTGCACCACCAGCGAGGCCAGGCCCGGGGAGATGTGGCCCTTCATGGCCAGGAACAGCATGCCGAACTGTCCGGCCCCGATCAGCACGCCATAGGCGGCCAGGTTGCGCCACGGCACATCGGGCCGCCTGACGAAAAACGCCATGGGCAGTAGCACCAGGGTGAACCTCAGGGTGGCGAACAGCAGGGGCGGCAAGTGATCCAGCCCGATGCGGATGACCACGAAATTGGTGCCCCACACCGCCACCACGGCCAGGGCCAGCAGCAGATGGCGCAGGGGCAGGGGCGCAGCGGTCATCGGCGGGTCCTTTTCGGGCGGGCCATCCGCCTTTGATCCCTGACGTGCGGCGCTGCAACGGAAACATTGTCCCGGTGACAATCCGGAGGCGATGCGGGCGGAATCAGGGCTCCGGCAGGCCGAGGCCGCGCAGCAGGGTGGCAAACATCTGTCGCCGCAGGGTCTGGGGATCGATGGTCGGGGCCAGCTTGCCGGTGATCTGCAGCATCAGCATGCCGTGCAGCACCGACCAGAACATGTGGCCGATCATCTCGGCGTCGCCCTCGAGCAGGCCAGCCCGGATCATGCCCTCGACGTGGACAGTCATGGTCCGGCGGGCCCGGGCGACGGCCGCCTGCAGGTCGGGATAGTCGGCCTCGGTCGGCTGGTTGAGGTCGAACATCAGCCGGTAGGCCTGGGGCTGGGCGAGGGCAAATTCGATATAGGCCATGCCGGCCTGGCGTGACCGGACGATCGGGTCGCCCGCCTGACCCATCCCGGCCTCGAGGGCTTCGGCAAAGCGGGTAAAGGCGGCGGCCCGCACGGCGGCGAGAATGGCGTCCTTGTCCTGGAAATAGCGATAGGGGGTCATGGGGCTGACCCCCATGGCGGTGGCCAGCTCGCGCATGGTCACCGCCTCGGGGCCGCGCTCGGCGAACAGGCCTTCGGCGGCCACGCACAGGCGACGACGGAAATCTTCGACGTCTTCGGAAGACAGGACGCGGGGCACTGACGAATCCCAGTTGACGAACTCATTTTCTTACAACATAAATTTACAACGTAAACAATAAGCCATCACGACCACAGCCCGGAGACCGACCATGGACGGCGAGGTTCGCATCAACCCCTATCTGACCGGCAATTTCGCACCGGTGCACAGCGAGGATGATTTCGAGCTGGTGGTGGAGGGGGTCCTGCCCCCCGGCCTGACGGGCACCCTGTACCGCAACGGGCCCAATCCCCAGTACGAGGCGCGCGACGGCAACTATCACTGGTTCGTCGGCGACGGCATGCTGCACGCCTTCACCCTGGACGCGGGCCGGGTGCACTACCGCAATCGCTGGGTCCGTACGAACAAGTGGACGGTCGAGCATGCGGCGGGCCAGGCCCTGTTCGGCAGCTGGGGCAATCCGATGACCACCGACCCTTCGGTCATGGGCACCGACAGCGGCGTGGCCAATACCAACATCGTCCAGCATGCCGGCCGGCTGCTAGCCCTGGAGGAGGCCCATGCGCCGTTCCAGCTGTCCGGACCCGAGCTCGACTCCATCGGGCCCTATGACCTGGGCGGCAAGGTCACCGCCCACCCCAAGACCTGTCCGCTCACCGGCGAGATGGTGTTCTTCGCCTATGCCGATGATCCGATGCCGCTGTCGAGCAAGGTCAGCTGGGGCGTGGCTGACGCCGCCGGCACCCTGCTGAAGCGCGAGACCTTCGAGGCCCCCTATTGCTCGATGATCCACGACTTCGCGGTCACCCGCGAACATGTGGTCATTCCGGTCCTGCCCCTGACCGGCAGCCTGCAGCGGGCCATGGGCGGCAAGCCGGTCTTTGCCTGGGAGCCCGAAAAGGGCGGCCAGCTGGCGGTGCTGCGCCGCGACCGGGGCGTCGAAAGCCTGCGCTGGTTCGAGGCCCCCAAGGGCTATGTCTTCCACGTGATGAATGCCTTCGATGAGGGCCAGACCGTCATCGTCGACGTCATGCGCTACGCCTCGGCCCCGCTGTTCCCCAGGGCCGACGGCACGCGGGGCGAAAACGCGGCGGCCTATCTGGTGCGCTGGACGATCGACCTGGCCAGCGGGTCGGTGACCGAAACCCAACTCGACGATCTGGCCGGCGAGTTCCCGCGCTTTGACGAGCGGCTGGCGGGCCTGCCCTATCGTCACGGTTGGTTTGTCGGCCAGAGCCTCAAGCCCGGAGACTTCCGCACCCACATCATCGCCCATATCGACCTCGAGACGGGCCGTCGCAGCGAATGGAGCGTGCCGGCTGGGGATGCGGTGTCCGAGGCGGTCTTCACCCCGGCCTCACCGACTGCGCCGGAGGGCGAGGGCTGGCTGACGGCGGTGGTCTATCGCGGCCAGCTGAACGCCAGTGAGCTGGTGGTTCTGGATGCCCAGGATGTGGCTGCCGGACCGGTGGCCACTGCAAAGGTGCCGAGGCGCGTGCCGTTCGGTTTCCACGGCAACTGGGTGAACGCCTAGCGTCCTTCTCCCGCAAGGGGAGAAGGAGGGCGAACAAGTGTTTGACTTGATCGCGGAAGCTCCTGTTACCTCACCGCCAACAACCAAGGGAGCGCCGCCATGGCCTGGGATTTTCTGGTCGCCAAGACCGACCTGAGACAGACACAGTTCCAGCCCGCGACCCTGCCGGACCTGGGCGAGGGCGAGGTCCGGCTGGCCGTCGACAGCTTTGCCCTGACGGCCAACAACATCACCTATGCCGTGTTCGGCGAGGCGATGCGCTACTGGGACTTCTTCCCGGCGGCCGAGGGTTTCGGCCGCGTGCCGGTCTGGGGCTTTGCGACCGTCGAGGCCTCGAACCACCCTGACATCAGCTTGGGCCAGCGCTTCTACGGCTACTATCCGATGTCCAGCCACCTGACGGTCCAGCCGCGCAAGACGCGGGGCGGCTTCGCCGACGCCGCGCCCCACCGGCAGCATCTGGCGGCGGTCTATAACCAGTATTCAGCCGTCGGCGCCGAGGATGACCTGGAGGCGGCCCGGGCGATCCTGCAGCCGCTGTTCATCACCGGATTCCTGATCGACGACTTCCTCGACGAGCACGCCATGTTCGGAGCCGGCTCGATCATCCTGTCCAGCGCCTCGTCCAAGACCGCGATCGGCCTGGCCTTCCTACTCAAGCAGCGGGGCGGGGCCAAGGTGGTCGGCCTGACCTCGTCGCGCAATGTCGCCTTCGTCGAGGCCCTGGGCTTCTACGACCAGGTGGTGACCTATGAGGATCTCGCCACCGCCCCGATGGCGACGCCGGCGGTCTTTGTCGACTTTGCCGGCGATGCGGCGGTGCTGGGCACGGTGCATCGGCGGTTCGGGGACGACCTGGCCTATTCCTGCCTGGTGGGCGGCACCCACTGGGAGGCGCCGCGCGGAGCCGGTGACCTGCCGGGCCCGCGTCCGATCCTGTTCTTTGCCCCCGACCGGGTGAAGAAGCGTCAGGAAGACTGGGGCCCCGGCGGCTTCGAGACCCGCTACGGCGCGGCCTGGAGCGCCTTCGTTGGCGATGCGCCGCGCTGGCTGAAGGTCGAGACCGGTCAGGGCCAGGCGGCCCTGGCCGAGACCTATCTGTCGGTCCTGGAAGGCCGGGCCACGCCGGAGACGGGGTGTATCGTCAGGCCCTAGGGCTCCGTCTTTCAACCGCTCTTCCCGGCGAAAGCCGGGATCCAGATCGATCCCAGAGCGGCTGTTGTTCTGGCTCCGTCAGAAGGCGCGCCATCCCCAAACGCTCAGGCTGAATCTGGGCCCCGGCTTTCGCCGGGGAGAGCGGAGATTTTTACCGCCCCGCCATCCGGTCGATCACCGCCACGATCCGCGGCCAGGCCGCCGAGGTCGGGTCGATCAGTTCAAAGTGTCCGGCCTCGGCGATCGTGATCTCCTCGACCCGGTCGCCGGACGCCTTTGCCCTGGACGCGAAGTCGACACCGAAGGTCGGCGGTACGATCGGGTCCAGCGCGCCGGAGATCACCGCCACAGGCGTCCTGATCGGCAGCAGGGCCGGCGGAGAGGTGTCGGCATAGCGGTCAGGAAGGGCAGAGCCGGCGGTCAGCCGGTCGATGGTCTCCGGCCCCCCGCAGGCGTCAGGCCCGGTGGCGCGATAGGCGGCCAGGTCATTGATGCCGGCCAGGCTGATCGCCCCCCGGATCTTCAGCGGCTTGCCCACGCGCAGGGGACTGGCCTTGGGCAGGCGGGGGCGCGCCGCGGCCCAGGTGGTCAGGTGGCCGCCGGCCGAGTGTCCGGCCACGACGACGCGCCGGAGATCCAGATTATGGACCGGTGCCAGGGCGCGCAGCCTGTCCAGGCCGTTCGCCACATCGACGAAGGTGCCCGGATAGCCGCCGCCGGGCTCGCCCAGCCGGCGATAGGCCAGGTTCCAGACTGCATAGCCGCGACCCTGCAGGTCCCTGGCCATATAGGCCATCAGCTCGACGCTGGGATATTTGGCCTGCCAGCAGCCGCCGTGGATCAGCACCACCACGGGATGCTTGCCGGCCCCGGCGGGCAGCCAGAGGTCGCCGAACTGCTCGGGCTCGGCCCCATAGGGGATGTGCGCCGTCGGCTGGGCGCGCGGCATGTCCAGCAGCTGGCGGAAGGTCTTGGGCGCGGCGGCGGCGGAGCTGGCCGTGATCAGGGCGACGGCAATGGCGAAACAGGCAAGGCGCATGAGTGGGCTTTCGTCGATCGGACCGCCAGCTAGCCCCGCGCCGGCGGGGCGCGTCAACGGTTCAGGCGGCGCGCAGGCGAGAGCAAGAAGTCGTGACCTATAACCTCCGCTCTCCCCGGCGAAAGCCGGGGCCCAGATCGAACCCACGATCACGTCCGCACGGGCAAGACTTTTGGCGGATCAGCCCCAAACGCACCGGATGAATCTGGGCCCCGGCTTTCGCCGGGGAGAGCGGATATCTTATAACCTTAGATTGAATTTAACAGAAAATCTCTTTAAGGTTACACCATGATGTTCCACGTCTACATCATGGCCAGCCGCCGCAATGGTACACTCTACACGGGCTATACCGACGACCTCGGCCGTCGCGTCTCAGAGCATCAGTCGCGTGAAAGCGGCTTCACCGGGCGATATGGCTGCACAATGCTGGTCTGGCATGAAGCCCATGAGACACGGGAAGGCGCTTGGCGGCGCGAGCGCCAGATCAAGGAGTGGCGACGGGTCTGGAAGCTGCAACTGATCGAGGCTGATAACCCGGAGTGGCGGGATCTGGCTCTGGAGTTTCTGGGTTAGAGGACCTCCAGCAAGCCGCTCTCCCCGGCGAAAGTCGGGGTCCAGATTCATCCAGTACGTTTGGGGCTGGCGCGCCTAGGACACAGCCAAATCAGCCACGCTCAGGGTTCGATCTGGGCCCCGGCTTTCGCCGGGGAGAGCGGGCTTTAGGGATCCAAAGCAAAGCGCCCGCCCCGGTTTCCCGGGACGGGCGCTTCAAACTCAGACTGCAGAGCCTGATCGCTAAACCAGCGACCCGTGGCACTGCTTGAACTTCCGGCCCGAACCGCAGGGGCAGGCCCCGTTGCGATTGGTGTTCTGCCAGCCGGCCGGCAGGGCCGAGGTCGGCAGGGCCTGGCGCTGGGCCGGGGTCAGGCCGGACGGAATGCCCCCGGCCACGGCGACATTTTCACCGGTCAGAGGATCGAGGTGGATCTCGATCAGCTCTTCCGGCGCCCGCAGCGGCTCGGGTTCGGCATAGGCGATCTCGACCGTCATCAGCCAGCGGGTGGTGTTGGTGCGCAGGTCGCCCAGCAGCTTTTCGAACAGGCTGAAGGCTTCGGTCTTGTACTCATTGAGCGGATCGCGCTGACCATAGCCGCGCAGGCCGATGACGTTGCGCAGATGGTCCAGGTGCATCAGGTGCTCGCGCCACTGCAGATCGATCATCTGCAGCAGGAAGCTCTTTTCCACCTGGCGCATCTGCTCGGGCGTGATGATCTCTTCGCGCTGGGCGGCATAGTCATCGGCGGCCTTGGTGATGCGTTCGCGCATCTCCTCGTCGGCGATGCCTTCCTCGGCGGCCCACTCGGCCAGGGGCAGGTCGAGCCCGAAGACCGACTTGACCCGTTCGGTCAGGCCCTCGATGTCCCACTGCTCGGCATAGGCCTTGGGCGGCAGGTGACGCAGGACGAGGTCGTCGACCACGTCGCGGCGCATTTCATGGATGATGTCCGAGAGGTCGCTGGACTCCATGAACTCCTGGCGCTGCTCGAACACGGCCTTGCGCTGGTCATTGACGACGTCGTCGTACTTCAGGAGGTTCTTGCGGATCTCGTAGTTGCGCTGCTCGACGCGCTTCTGGGCGGTGGCGATGGCGTTGTTGAGCCACTTGTGGGTGATCGCCTCGCCTTCCTGGACACCGAAGGTGCGCATGATCGCGTCCAGGCGCTCGCCGGCAAAGATGCGCAGCAGGTCGTCTTCGCACGACAGGAAGAACTTGGAGTGGCCCGGGTCGCCCTGACGGCCGGTACGGCCGCGCAGCTGGTTGTCGATGCGGCGGCTTTCGTGGCGCTCGGTGCCGAGCACGAACAGGCCGCCGGCCTCGAGGGCCTGTTTCTTGGCGGCGGAGATCTCGGCTTCGAGGCTGGCCCGCTGGGCGACTTCGTCCTCATGGGTCGGGACGATGCCCAGGCCCTTCTGCTGCTGCCGCCAGGTGGACAGGCGCATGTCGATATTGCCGCCGAGCTGGATGTCGGTACCGCGGCCGGCCATGTTGGTGGCGATGGTCACCGCGCCGGGCACGCCCGCATCGGCGACGATCAGGGCTTCCTGCTCGTGGAAGCGGGCGTTCAGCACCTGGTGCGGAATGCCGTTGTGCTTCTTGCCGTCATGTTCCCAGGCATAGGTGGCCAGGAGCTTGGACAGGGCTTCCGACTTCTCGATCGAGACCGTGCCGACCAGGATCGGCTGGCCGCGCATGTGGCAGTCGGCAATCTGCTTGAGGATCGACTCGTTCTTCTCGCGCTCGGTGCGATAGACCTCATCGTCGTCGTCGATGCGCAGGACCGGACGGTTGGTCGGGATCTCGCTGACGGCCATCTTGTAGATGTCGTCAAACTCCTGGGCCTCGGTCGAGGCCGTGCCGGTCATGCCTGACAGCTTGGTGTAGAGGCGGAAATAGTTCTGGATGGTCACCGAGGCCAGGGTCTGGTTCTCGGGCTGGATCTCGGCGCCTTCCTTGGCTTCGATGGCCTGGTGCAGGCCTTCCGACAGGCGGCGACCTGTCATCATGCGGCCGGTGAACTCGTCGATCAGCACGACCTCGTCGCCCTTGACGATATAGTCCTTGTCGCGCGTGTAGATCACATTGGCGCGCAGGGCCTGGTTCACGTGGTGGACCAGCGAGATGTTGGCGGCGTCATAGAGGCCGGCCGTGTCCTCGGCGAGATGACCGCCGGCCATCAGGATCTCTTCGATGCGCTCCTGGCCCTCCTCGGTGAGGATGACCTGCTTCTGCTTCTCGTCGAAATCGTAGGTGGCCTTGTCCTTGATGAGCTCCTTCACCAGGACGTCGATGGTCTTGTAGAGCTCGCTGCGGTCCTCGGTGGGGCCCGAGATGATCAGCGGCGTGCGGGCTTCGTCGATCAGGATCGAGTCGACCTCGTCGACGATCACGAAGTGGTGGCCGCGCTGGACCATTTCCTCGACGCTGTAGACGAGGTTGTCGCGCAGATAGTCGAAGCCGAATTCGTTGTTGGTGCCGTAGGTGATGTCGCTGCGATAGGCCCGCTGGCGCTCGCCCTGGCTCAGGCCGTTGACGATGACGCCATAGCTGAGGCCGAGGAAATTGTAGACCTGACCCATCCAGTCGGCGTCGCGCTTGGCCAGATAGTCGTTGACCGTGATGACGTGCACGCCCTTGCCGGCCAGGGCGTTCAGATAGGTGGGCAGGGTGGCGACCAGGGTCTTGCCTTCACCCGTGCGCATTTCCGAGATGCCGCCGAAGTGCAGCACCATGCCGCCGACCATCTGGACGTCGAAGTGGCGCATGCCCAGCACGCGCTTGGAGGCCTCGCGGACGGTGGCGAAGGCTTCATGCAGCAGGTCGTCGAGGGTCTCGCCCTTTTCCAGCCGGGCCTTGAACTCGGCGGTCTTGGCCTTCAGGGCCTCGTCGGAGAGCGCGGCGAGTTGCGGCTCAAAGGCGTTGATCTTCGCCACACGGGCGGTCAGCGTCTTGACCTTGCGGTCGTTGGAAGAGCCGAAGAGCTTTTTGGCGAAGCCGAGCATGAAGTCGAGATTCCGATGAAGTGTTAGGCGCAGCGGGCGTCGGAGTTCCTGCAAGGTAACGACCAGGCACGACGATTTCCGTCTTTACAGCGCGCGGGAGACTTAAGCAGCGACCCTTCCAGTGTCAACGCGAGGGCCCGCCATAGAGCCCGGCAAAGGTGTCGGTTTCAGGCCTTTTCAGCATTTCGAAGACGACTGCGCCAAAAATGCCGGAAACCCCTGCTGTGGAAGTGGCGGACTTGCATTCCCCTGATGCCGAAACCGCGCTAGAGCCGTCCCGAAGGTTCGCCGGAGGTTCGCCCCTTGATCAAGTTCCCTCACAGCCGGATCTGGGCCCTGCTGGCCGTCACGGTGGTGGTGGCCGCCTGCGGCCAGAACCAGAGCGCCGAGAAGCCGCCGGAGCCGGGTGATACGGCCGTGGCGCGGGTCAATGGCCATGCGGTCTGGGCGTCCGACGTCAAGCGCGAGGCGGTGGCCCAGGGCCTGATCAGCGAGGGGGAGCCCCTCGACATCTCCAGCGACCTGTTCCGCCAGCGCCTGGATGAGGTCGTCGACCAGAAGCTGCTGGCGGCCGAAGCCCTCAAGCGCAAGCTGGACAAGGACCCCGTCGCCCAGCGCCGCCTGGCCGCGGCCCGCGAGCGGATCCTCGGCGACATGCTGGTCGAGAGCGTGGTCGAGAAGGCCGTCAACGAAGACGCCATCCGCCGGCTCTATGCCGAGCAGCAGAAGCTGTCCAAGCGGTCGGAAGAGATCCGCGCCCGCCAGATCCTGGTCGCCAGCCAGGCTGAGGCCGAGAGCATCAAGAAGCTGCTGGCGACGGGCGCCTCGTTCGACGCCCTGGCCATGGAGCGCTCGACCGACCAGGCCACCCGCTTCAACGGTGGTGACCTCGGCTACTTCACCGTCGACGTCATGCCGGAGGCCTATGCCGGTGCCCTGAAGACGGCCCAGAAGGGCCAGCTGGTCGGTCCGTTCGCCACCGAAGGCGGCTGGGCGATCCTGCGGGTCGAGGACAAGCGCATGGAAGAGCCGATCACGCTGGAGGCGGCGCGCCCGCAGATCGTGCGCTTCCTGACCTATGATCAGGTCCGGGACCTGCTGGAAAAGCTGCGCGGCGGGGCCAAGGTCGACATGCTGACCAGCAAGACCCAGGACCTGCCGGGCGAGCCGGAGGAGCCGGCCTCGGCACCGCCGGTCGAGCTGCAGGGCTCGGCACCGGCCGCCGCGCCCCAGCCCGCGCCGGCCACGGCCAACCCAGCCCCCGGGGCCCCCGCGAAGAAGTAGTCGAGACGACCTGATGCCCCGCAAGACTGACAAGACCGACGCCCAGACGACCTCTGACGCGGAGGCTGCGGCCTCTGTGCCCGGTGCCGTCGAACGGGTGGGCCAGAGCCTGGAACGGGCCCTGGACCCGCTGGCCTCTGTCCTGAAGCGCGCCACTCGCAGGCTCAGCGAGGCCCCGGCCGCCTCGACCCCGGCCGCCGCGCCGGGCAAGCCGGGCTTGGCGATCTCGCCCTTGGCCGTGCCGTTTCCGCTCATCCCGCCGATCGCCGGTGTCGAGATCGCCACCGGTCGCGCAGGCTTCTACAAGCATGAGCGCGAGGACCTGCTGCTGATGCGCTTCGCCGAGGGCACCTCGGCGGCGGGCGTCTTCACGCGTCACGGCGTCGGCTCGGCCCCGGTCGACTGGTGCAAGCGCCAGCTCAACGCCTCGGGCGGCGCCGACGTGCGGGCCCTGGTGGTCAATGCCGGCTGCGCCAACAGCTTCACCGGCAAGCCGGGGGCAGACGCGGTCCGCCGGGTGGCCACCGCCGTGGGCAAGCGTTTCGACTGCCGCCAGCGCGACGTGATGATGGCCTCGACCGGGGTGATCGGCGTGATCCTCGACGATACCAAGATCACGGCCCGCCTGGCCGAGGTCGAGACCCGCCTGACCGAAGATGCCTGGGCCCAGGCCGGGGCGGCGATCATGACCACCGACACCTTCCCGAAAGGGGCCTATGCGACGGCCCTGATCGACGGCCACGAGGTGAAGATCGCCGGCATTGCCAAGGGCTCGGGGATGATCGCGCCCGACATGGCCACCATGCTGGCTTTCGTGGCCACCGACGCGGCCATCGCCCCGGCGGCCCTTCAGACCCTGGTCAGCCTCTATACCCGCACCACCTTCAACTGCGTGACGGTGGACGGCGACCGGTCGACCAACGACACCCTGCTGCTGTTCGCCACCGGCCAGTCGAGCGCGCCCAAGATCCACCGGGCCGGCGACCGGCGCCTTGCCGACTTCCGCGAGAAGCTGGAAGGCGTGCTGCTGGATCTGGCCCTGCAATTGGTCAAGGACGGCGAGGGCGCGACCAAGTTCGTCAAGATCACCGTCAATGGGGCCGAGAGCCCGGCCAGCGCCCGCAAGATCGCCCGCACCATCGCCGAGAGCCCCTTGGTCAAGACCGCCTTCGCCGGTGAGGACGCCAACTGGGGCCGGATCGTCATGGCCGTGGGCCGGGCCGACGAGCCGGTGGCCCGCGAGAAGATCAATGTCCGCTTCGGCGAGCTCTATGCCGCCCGCGACGGTCTGGTCTCGGCCGAATATGACGAGGCGGCGATGAGCGCCTACGTCAAGAACCAGGCGTTCGAGGTCAGTGTCGATGTCGGAGTCGGCAAGGGCTCGGCCACGGTCTGGACCTGCGACCTGACCAAGCAGTATGTGGCGATCAACGGGGATTACCGGAGCTAGATCCTCCCCCATCGGGGGGAGGATTTGAACATGGACTTTCAGCCTCATGGCCGACGAAACGCACGCCCTCTCCCTTAACCTCGCCGAAATCGCCGAGGCCTGCCGCGAGGCCGGTTATGTCGTCAGCGAGATCGACAACGGCCTGGAGGTCTCCGGCGGCGACGACGGCGGGGCCTTCTATCTGCTGCCGGAAGGCGGCTGGCTGCAGGTGCGCTGCCAGGTGCTCGACCCGCAGGACCTGGATCAGGCCCGCGACCTGACCGCCCTGTTCGAGACCGTGGCCCGGGCGCAGTTTCGCCTGATCGGCTGCCGGTTCGGCTTCGATGTCCTGACCGGCCTGTGGCTGATCGAGGACGCCTATCCGGGCTTCGACCCCGAGGCTGTTCCGGCCCTGCTGGAACAGCTGGCCTTTGTCTGGGGTGCCCTGCAGGCCGTGCTGGAGGCCGCTCTGCGGGGGGAGGTGCCTACGGACGACGGGCTGGATGCGGCGTTTGAACTCGAGGCGATCGCGCCCCCGAACTAGAGCGCTTTCTGGAGCCGAAGGGGCTCTGGAATGGAACCTGCGGCGAGGCTTGCCGTTCCGGTCCGGCGGTCTGTCGACCGGAATCTTGAGGATGAAACATGGACGGATCGGGTTTTCGGTTTGGCTGTCTGGCCCTGCTCGGCGGACTGCTGCTGACCGGCGTCGCCCAGGCGCAGACCGGGCGTAGCGACGACAAACCCAAGGCCGAAGCCCCGGCTCCGAGCCGCTGGGGCGAAACCCGCAAGCGGGCCCTGGATATCGGGGCCCAGCCTGTCCGCGATGTCGGGGTGATGCGGCGCGAGGCTCCGGCCATCCTCGAACAGGCCCTGGCTGATCCCTATTCGCTGAAGGGCCTGAAGACCTGCACCCAGCTGGCCGCCGAGGTCCGCAGGCTCAATGAGGCCCTGGGTGCCGATTTCATCGTCGGCAATGAGGTCAAGGAAAGCCGGGTCGGCAAGCTGGCCGAGGCCGGCGGCAAGACGGTGATCAATTCGATCATCCCGTTCCGCGGTCTGGTCCGCGAAATCTCAGGTGCCGCCCCAGCCGAACGCCACCTGGACGCGGCCCTGGACGCGGGCCTGGCACGGCGCGGTTTCCTGCGCGGGGTGCACTACAAGCAGGGCTGCAAGACGAAGTTCTGAGGGGGCGGTTCGGACGTGGCGAATGGCGGCTTAGGGTGGTGAGCGGACATTGGCTCCGCTGATCCTCCCCCTCTGGGGGAGGTGGCCCGGAGGGCCGGAGGGGGCAAAGCGGCGCTGACCCAGATAGAGATCTGGTCAACGCCCGCCGGTGCCGCCCCCTCAGTCGCTCCGCGACAGCTCCCCCAGAGGGGGAGCATCTGACGTCTGCTCAGGGTCGAAAGCGGTCTTTGGCTTCCTTCCAGAAAGCGGACGCCCCGCGTCCCGCTCATCCTTAAATCTCCTGGAGGCTGCAGCGTGCCTGTCTGACCAAGTTGGTCAAGGACTGGCCTGCGGCCAGCCGCTTGGCGGCGGCGCGGAGCGCCGTCCTTGAGCAACCTGGACAGACAGGCGATCGTCTCGCCGTGAGACTTAAGGATGGCTCCCTTCGGCGCGAAGGCGGGCGCGACGCCTTTCCAGCAAATCACCGTCATTCCCGCCCTTGTGGCGGGAACCCCTCGCACCGCCGCAGGTGCGGGAGAGGCGAAGTGCGTACGCACTTCGCTTGCGCTTCACGTGTCAGCTGAACCAGGGGTTCCCGCCACAAGGGCGGGAATGACGGGCGGTATGGGGATTGGCCGTCCTGAATCCCCGTTGATCCCAGAACAGACCTAAGCGAAATCAACCGCTTGTAAGAAACTTGATCGCGCCAATCCGACGCGCTGAATCCACCCGCATAATGGTCCCACCTGACAGCACGGGAAGGGCGTCCGGCCGGCGACTGAGGCGGCTGTCAGGGGTGATCGAGCGGGCTACCGTTCGGGCGACTGCCCGGGCGGCGGTTAATGCGAGGGCAGGGGACGTAAACCTGCCCATCGGGGGTCTGCCAGGGCCTCCGCCCGTCCGAAGGTTCGCTCCGGGTCCCTCCGGAATCGGCGTGGCTTGCAGCCCAAGGCTCAAGTCCGTCGCGAGGAGGACAAGGCCCGGGTGGGGTGAAGGGTTGAACCAGACCCGCGCGCCCCGGCCAGAGGGATAACGGTCACGCGGAGCGTCTGTCTTCGTCGAAACGGTACTTGCACATCCCCTCATCCGGGCGAGGCCCGGACGCTCTGCGACCCTTCCCATCCCCATCGCAGCGAAAGCGCGAGGCTGTGAAGCCGTGTTCGCCAGACTTGCCCCCTCCGCGCCTGCGGCGCTCCTCCCCCGGAGGGGGAAGATGAAGCGCGCAGCAGCCCGCAGGGGGCCAGTGCGGCGCTTGCCACAGGTCTCCCAATCAAGTTCACATGCCGGCCTTGCGTCGTGACCCGGGGACAGACTTGACCGAAGCCTTGATCGTGCGGGGTCTGAACAAGACCTTCGCCAAGCCTGCCGTGGCCAATCTCGACCTGACGGTTCGGGCCGGCGAGCTCTATGCCCTGCTCGGGCCCAATGGCGCGGGCAAGACCACCACCCTGCGGATGGTGGCGGGCCTGACCAAGCCCGACAGCGGCGAGATCAGCATCTTCGGCGTCGATGCCCGCCGCGACCCGGCCGGAGCCAAGGCCCTGGTGGCCTGGGCTCCTGACGAGGCGATGATCTATGACCGCCTGACGCCGCTCGAATATCTGGAATTTGTCGCCGGCCTGTGGAGTGTCGATCCCAAGCTGGCCAAGACCCGGGCCGAACAGCTGCTGGCCCAACTGGGCCTGGCGGATGAGGCCCGCCGCCGTTGCGAGGGCTTTTCGCGGGGCATGAAGCAGAAGGTCGCCCTGGCCGGGGCCCTGATCCATGATCCGCGCCTGCTGATCCTTGACGAGCCCCTGACCGGCCTGGACGCGGCGGCCGCCCGGCTGGTCAAGGACATGCTGCAGGCCAGGGTCGATGCCGGCGGCACGGTGATCCTGACCACCCATATTCTCGAGGTCGCCGAGCGCATGGCCGACCGTATCGGCATCATCGCGGGGGGGCGCCTGCTGGCCGAGGGGCAGCTGGAGGACCTGCGGGCCCAGGCCGGTGGGGCAGGCGGCAGCTCGACCCTCGAAGATGTCTTCCTGCAGCTGACCGCCGAGAGCCAGCCCGCGTGAGCCTGCTCCCTCCTGGTTCCACCCCTTGGCTCCTGGCCCACGAGATGCGTCTGGCCTGGCGCGGCTTTCGCGCCGGTCGCTCCGGCAAGGGGCCTGGGGCCCTGATCGGCCTGGCCATTCTGTTCGCCTTCGCCAGCATAGCCGGGGTTTTTCTGGCCCTGGCCGTGCATGGCCATGAGGTCCCGATCCATCCCCTGGCCGTGCTGATCGCCGACATCATCTGTGCGGTGACCCTGACCCTGATGCTGTCCCAGACCCTCAGCGCCTCGGCCGAGGCGCTGTACGAGCGGGGCGATCTGGATCTGCTGTTCTCGTCACCGATCGCGCCGCGCAAGGTGCTGCTGGTCCGGTCGCTGGGCATCGCCACCGGGGTCGCGACCATCTTCATGGCCTTCGCCGCCCCCATCCTGCTGCCGCCGATCCTCTATGGTCATCCCGGCTGGCTGGGCGTGTTCGGCGTGCTGTTTGCCCTGGCCCTGACGGCCACGGCCGTGGGCCTGGTCCTGGCCATGGTGCTGTTTGCCCTGATCGGACCGCGCCGGACCCGCACCGTGGCCCAGGTGCTGGCCGCCCTGGTGGGCGCAGCCTTTTTCCTGGCCAGCCAGTACCGCAATCTGATGGGCAAGGCCGCCAGTGAGAGCCTCTATGCCACGATCGTTCGTGAGGCGATGGACGGCCGACTGACTCCGCCGCCCTGGGCCAGCCTGCCCCTGCGCGCCATGCTGGGTGAGCCCCTGCCTCTGGCGGCCATGATGGCGGCGAGCGTGGTCCTGTTCTGGCTGGCGACGACCGCGCTGGGCCGGCGGTTCTCCGACTCCGCGGCGGCGGCCCAGGGCGCTGCCTCGAAGCGGTCGCGCGGCCCGGTCAAGCCCGCCAGGGCCTTTGCCGCCGGGGCTTTCCGCGCCACCGTGCGCAAGGAGCTGCGCCTGATCGGTCGCGACGCCGCCCTGCTGTCGCAGGTGCTCCTGCGGGTGCTCTATCTGATCCCGCTGGCCCTGGTTCTGGCCCGCTCGGCCGCCAAGGTCGATGCCATAGCCCTGGCGGGCGGGGCCGGGATCGTCGCCTTCATGGCCGGGCAGGTGGCCGGCAGCCTGGCCTGGATCACCCTGTCGGCCGAGGACACCCCCGACCTGCTGGCCGTTTCGCCGACGCCCATGGCCACCCTGCGCCGGGCCAAGCTGGCGGCCGCCCTGATTCCCGTTGCCATCCTGCTGGTCGGCCCGATTGCGGCCCTGACCTGGTTCCAGCCCCTGACCGGCCTGATCACCGCCGTGGGTGCCGGACTGGCGGCCCTGTCCAGCGGCCTGATCAATATGTGGCATCAGAAGCCGGGCAAGCGCGCCGACTTCCGCCGGCGGGGCAGCTCGTCCTGGCTGGCGACCCTGATCGAGCTTTTGATCGGCAGTCTGATCGCGGGTGCCACCACCCTGACGGTGATGGGTCTGGCCGGCTGGGCCGCCCCCCTGCTGATCATCGCCCTGACAGCCTTGATGCTGATGCGGCGAACCGACGAGCAGATCACCCGGACGCTGAGAACGGCGGCGGCCTAGGTGTCGAAGCTATGAAGGTTGTTCACCCGGGGAGCGGCTGAGAAGCTGGGGTTGCGAAGCACCAACCTTGGCCGGAGGTCTCCCCGGATGAACGTCCACAAGAATGCGCGGCTGACACCTGTCGGTCGAGCCCTGATGATCAGCCGCATCGAGCAGGAGGGCTGGTCGGTGTCGCGGGCCGCTGAGGCGTCGGGAGTTTCACGGCGCACGGCCAGCAAGTGGCTGCAACGGTATCGGCGGGGCGGCGAGCGAAGGCATCACGACCGCAGCTCGGCGCCGCGCCGATGTCCGCGCCAGACGCCAGGCGGGGTGATCGACCAGATCCAGTTGCTGCGTCGCCAGCGAATGACCGGGCCGGCCATCGCCCAGGCGCTGGGCCTGGCCCGCTCGACAGTGGGGCTGATCCTGCGTCGTCTGGGCTTGGGCAAGCTGTCGGCCCTGGATCCCAAGATCCCGATCGTCCGCTACGAACGCGCCGCGCCCGGCGAGATGATCCACCTGGACATCAAGAAGCTGGGCAAGTTCAACGTCGAAGGCCATCGGATCACCGGCGATCGCCGCATGGGCCGGTCGCGCAAGGCCGGCTGGGATTTCCTGCACGTCTGCGTCGATGACGCCTCGCGCCTGGCCTATACCGAGATCCTGCCCTCCGAAGGCCAGAGCGATACGACCGCCTTCCTGGAGCGCGCCGTGGCCTGGCTGGCCGGTCAAGGCGTCGCCGTCCAGCGGGTGATGACCGACAATGGCTCGGCCTATCGCTCCAGGCTCTTTGCCAAGGCTCTGCAGGCGGTCGGTGCCCGCCATGTGCGAACCCGGCCCTATACGCCACGCACCAACGGCAAGGCCGAACGCTTCATCCAGACCAGCCTGCGGGAGTGGGCCTATGGCCAGCCCTATGCCTGCTCGGATGATCGCGCCAAGGCCATCAAGCCTTGGACCGACAGCTACAACCTCACCCGACCTCACTCCGGCATCAAAGGCCTCACGCCCTGGCAGCGTGTGAACAACCTTCTTGGAAACGACACCTAGGCCTCCAGCAGGGCCCGGATGTGGCAGACCACCCCGCCCGGGTCGAACTGGATCGAGGCTTCGCCCGAAAGTTCCGCGGCCAGGCCCCGTTCGATCAGGCGTGAGCCGAAGCCCCTCTGGGTCGGCGGACTGACCGTGGGTCCATCGCGCTCGGTCCAGGTCAGGTCGAGGCGCCCGGCACCGGGGCTCGGTGCCTGGGCCCAGTGGATCGTGATCCGGCCTGAGGACGTGGATAGAGCGCCGTACTTCACCGCATTGGTGGCCAGTTCGTGCAGGGCCATCGACAGGGACAGGGCCGTGCGGGGGGACAGCCGGATGGCCGGGCCCGCCAGATCGAACCGGGCCGGACCGCCGTACAGGGTCGCGACGCGGTCAGCGACATCGTGCAGGTCGGCGCCTTCCCAGTTCTCCCGGGTCAGAAGGTCGTGGGCCTCGGACAGGGCGACGATCCGGTTGGTGAAAGCCTCCTGGGCCTCGGCGAGGGGACGGGAGGCATTGAAGCTCTGGGAGGCTAAGGCCTGGATGGTGGCCAGGGAGTTCTTGACCCTGTGGTTCAGCTCATTGACCAGCAGCCGCAGGTGGGTTTCAGCCCTTTTGCGCTCGGTGATGTTGACGGTGGCACCGAGCAGCCGTGTTGGCTTGCCCTCGGGCGAGAAAAAGGCCTGGCCCTTGGCGGCGATCCAGCGCTCCTGACCGTCGTCACCGCCCAGGGCGCGGAACTCGATGGCATAGTGGCCGCCCTTTGTCGGGTCCAGAGCACGGCTTATTGCGGCGCGGGTCGGCTCAAGATCGTCGGGGTGGAGGCGCTCGTAAAAGGTATCGATGTTGACCGGCTTGCCAGGGGCCACGCCGAACATCGCATAGCAACGATCCGACCAGGTCAGCAGGCCCGACTTGACCTGCAGCTCCCAGATCCCGACATCGGCGGCATCGACGGCCAGGCGCAGGGTTTCTTCCTGTAACTGCAGATGGGCCTCGGTCTCCTTGCGGGCCGTGACGTCCGAGACCACACCGACGAAGCGGACGCACTTGTCGTCCTCGAAATAGGCCCGGCCGAAAGTCTCGAGCCAGCGCAGCGCGCCGTCGCTGGCCCGCCGGATGCGGTATTCGTGATTGATGCGGCCTTCACCGGCGGGGTCCAGGGCCGCCTTGATCGCGGCGCGAACGCCGGCGACATCATCCGGATGAACCCGTTGCTCGAAGGATTCGAAAGAGTTCAGGCCCTCCTCAGGGAGTCCGAAAATTTGTCGGGCCCGGGCATCCCAGTAGCGCAGGCCGATGCGCATGTCGTGATCCCAGCGCCCCATCCGGGCGGCATCGACAGCCAGGTCCAGATCAGACTGGGCTGCCTGCAGGGCGGCGGCGACCGCCTTGCGTTCGGTGATGTCGACGACGACACCGGAATTGCGCAGAGGCCGGCCGTCGGCATCGAGGTAGCAGCTGCCGCGCGTATAGACCCAGCGGATGGAACCGTCGCTCTGCACGAGCCGATACTCGTCCTCGAAGTCACCGCCCGTCTTCATGGCCGCCAGGCTGATCTGGCGGACCCGTTCCCGGTCCTCCGGGTGGACGGCGGGCGTGAAGCTGTGGACCGGCAGACCGGCTTCGGCGTAGTCCGGCGAGAGGGAATGCAGGGCGGCATAGCCGGCGTCGGCATAGACCTTGTCGGCCTGGATATCCCAGTCCCAGGCCCCCATACCGCCGGCCGCCTCGATGGCGAGGCGATAGCGGCGCTCGGTTTCGCGCAGGGTCCTTTCGGTTTCCACCGCCTCGGTCAGCTCGACCGCGGTGATCATCACCCCGCCGACGCCGGTTGGAGCGCTGGTGTCGGGCACGGGGCTGAAGCTGATATTGAAATGGCCGGTCCGCGTACCGGCCTCGCCGTCGCGCTTGAGACTCAGGGGCAGTTTTTCAAGGGCATAGCCACCGCTCTGTCCGGACAGAATGCTCTCGTGCATCGACCGCAGGCTGGCCTGGTACTCCTGGGAGTGCTGGTTGAAAACCATGCCGAGGGCCGACGGGTGCAGGTCGTGCAGGGCCGGCGCATAGGCGTCATTGTAGATCAGGCAGAGCTCGGGACCCCAGCGCAGGGCCATCGGAAAATTGGTCGCCAGGATCATGTCGACGGCCAGACGCAGGCTCGGTGACCAGGCCTCCATCGCGCCGATCGGTGTCTGGGCCCAGTCGAAGGCCCGGACCCGCCGGCTCATTTCGCCGCCCGCGATCCGGGTTGGCATAGGCATGGCGCGCGGCTCTTGCTCCGCCATCGCGGCTGTCCCCTCCCACCGGCCATTGACCGGTCCCTTAACCAAGGTGAACCCATAGCCGAGCTTGATTCAAGGCCTCTCTGGCCGGAACCGGTTGCGTTAGGCCGGGAAAGCCCCGACCAACGAAAAAACGGCCGCTTTCGCCCCGTGGAGGGTGAAAACGACCGTCGATTCAGTCAGATGCCCGAAGGTCTCGATACCCGTTATGGGGATCAGTCGATCGGGTTCCAGCGCTTTTCAGCGGGGGCCGCCGCGCTGTTGCGCTTGGGCCCGCGATAATCGCCGCCGGCCGGCTTGGCCGAGGCGTTGCCGCCGCCGTTGCGACCACGGGCCTGGCCCTGGCCGCCACCCTTGGCCTGTTCGCCATTGCGCGACGGACGGTTGCGCTGGCGGCGCAGTTCGGCCGGGACGTTGTTGCGCGGGTCGGCGCGACGCGGATCGACGTACTTCTCAGGCGGGGCCAGCTTGTCGGCCACAGCGGCCGCAGCGGCCAGGCTCTTGTCATTGCGACGATCGAAGGTCGGGATCGTCTGGCGGGTGGCCTTCTGGATGTCGCGCAGCAGGGTGCGTTCGTCATCAGCGCAGAAGCTGATGGCGATGCCGTCCTTGCCCTTGCGGGCGGTCCGGCCGATGCGGTGGACATAGGACTCCGGCACATTGGGCAGTTCGAAATTGAAGACGTGGCTGACGTCGTTGACGTCGATGCCGCGCGCCGCGATGTCGGTGGCGATCAGGGCCTTGACCTCGCCGGCCTTGAAGGCGGCCAGGGCGCGTTCGCGCTGCCCCTGGGTCTTGTCGCCGTGGATGGCGGCCGCTTCGATGCCGCTGGCGACCAGATACTTGGCCACCCGGTCTGCGCCGCGCTTGGTGCGGGTGAAGACGATGGAGCGTTCGACGGCGCTGTCGGCCAGTAGTTCGGCCAGAAGCGGGCGCTTGCGCTGGGCTTCGATGAAGATCAGCGACTGTTCGATGCGCTCGACCGTGGTGGCCTGGGGCGTGATCGAGACCTGGGCCGGGTTCTTCAGCAGTTCACCGGCCAGCTTGCCGATTTCGCTGGGCATGGTGGCCGAGAAGAACAGGTTCTGGCGTTCCTTGGGCAGCTGGCTGGCGATCTTGCGGATCGGCACCACGAAACCCAGGTCCAGCATCTGGTCGGCTTCGTCGAGCACGAAGATCTCGACACCGTTCAGGTGGGCGGATTTTTCACCCAGATGGTCCATCAGGCGGCCCGGGGTGGCCACGACCACGTCGACGCCGGCGGCGAGGGCCTTCATCTGCGGGCCGTACTTCACGCCGCCGAACACGGTGGCGACGGTCAGGCCCATATGCTTGCCATAATCCCGGAAGCTGTCGGCGATCTGGGTGGCCAGTTCGCGGGTCGGGGACAGGACGAGGCAGCGGAAGCCGCGGCGCGGGGCCGGCTTCCTGTCTTCGGCCAGGCGGTGCAGGATCGGCAGGGCGAAGGCGGCCGTCTTGCCGGTGCCGGTCTGGGCGATGCCCAGCAGGTCGCGGCCGGTCATGACGGTGGGGATGGCCTGGGCCTGGATCGGGGTCGGGGTGGTGTAGCCCTTGTCGGCCAGAGCCTTGAGGAGCGGCTTGGCCAGGCCAAGGTCAGTAAATTGAGTCAAGTGGGCTGTCTTTCAGACAAAGCCGCATGACGGCGCGCGCGGTCCTCGCGCGGCTCGCCCATGAGGCGGGTCGGTTGGGGAGCGCCCCGCGTGGCCCGGGCGGTCTATGGACGTTTTCAGGGCGCTCGACAGGCTGATCCGAAATCGGACCTTCACGCGGCTGGAGCACCGATAGCGCCTAGGGGCGCAGGCTCCATATCCTTTGTTGCAGGTGCGAAGTCAAGGGGCGCGGGGACGCACCCCCCGCGCAGAGCCCTTTGGTGTCTGGATTTCAGGGCTTGGGCTTGGGCCTGGAGTCGACGATCTTGTTGACGATTCTCCAGCCCTCGGGCGTCTTCAGCAGCTGCATGTAGTCGGTCAGGACGGCGTTGGGATAGTCCAGGACGATCTTGGCGCTGGCGGCCGACCCGGTGACGTCGATCGACTCGATCCAGCGCTTGCGCAGAGGCTCGTCCGCGGCAGGCTTGCCGCTGGCCCCTGCGATGTAGTCATCGTCGCTGCGCTGTCCATAAACGCCGTCACGGATCCACTGAAGACGCGCCTCGTCGTGGAAGGCCTGACGAAATTCCTGGGGCTGGCCGGTAGCATGGCCGGCCAGATAGTGCTCCAGCGTCGCGCGGACGGCGGCTTCCTCAGGGTGTGCCTGGGACTGGGCGAGGGCGGGGGCAGCGGTCAGCAGGCCAAGCCCGGCAACGACGGTCGCGATCAGTCGATACATATAGTCTTCTCCGGCTTCTTTGGTGAAGCTAGGGGTGCAATATGGCGACGATGCGACCGAGGCCTTGCCAGCCGCAGCGCCCCGCGTCAAACCCAGCGTCATGAGCAAACCCACCGTCCTTGTTGCCGCCGCTGCCATGATCGATGTCGATGGTCGGGTGCTGATCTGTCAGAGGCCCCAAGGAAAATCGTTGGCAGGTCTGTGGGAGTTTCCCGGCGGCAAGGTGGAGCCGGGCGAGACGCCTGAAGACTGCCTGATCCGTGAGCTTCAGGAAGAACTCGGCATCAGGGTCGCCCAGTCCTGCCTCGCGCCCTTTGTATTCGCGTCGCACAGTTACGAGTCTTTTCACCTCCTGATGCCACTCTACCTGCTGCGCCGCTGGGAAGGCCTGGTTACGCGCAAGGAGCATGAGGCGCTGGCATGGGTGAAGCCGGACAAACTCGCGGACTATCCGATGCCCCCGGCGGACGTCCCGCTGGTGGCCTGGTTGCGCGATCTGCTCTGAAACGCTTTGCCCGCAACCAGAGCGGCGCCACCGCCATTGAAGTGGGCCTGCTCGTTGCCTGCATCTGCATCGCCATCATCAGTGCCGTTTCCATGCTGAGCGGCAGCATCAAGACCAGCTTCGACAAGACCTCGACTGCCGTTGCATCGACGCAGGGCAGCTAAGGCCCCTTGCGATCCGAAAGAGACTTCACACCCATCGGATAATGCTCCAGTCAAGCCCAGCCACCCAGACCGATGCTGCGGCGAACATGGTATGGCGGGGTCTTGAAGCCAGTTCTGCGTTCGAGTGTTAAATGTCTCACGTCGTTTACTGTTTTGACGCGAACTACCAGCAGCATTTTGCGGCCTCTATATCCTCTCTGGTCGATCACTATGGCGCTGATCCGGCGTCACTCACCGTGCATGTCATAACGGACTCTCCCGATCCGACCCTCGATGCTTTTGCTGAGGATTTCTCCACACGAAAAGGCGTCAATGTAAGAATTAATCGCATATCAGACGATCAAATCTCGTTTCTGGAGCTCGTTCCGAGAAAGTACAGAGACGTAAAAGACTATATAAATATATCAACATATTTCAGAATTTTAATACCTCAGGTTATTTCTGAGGATATTGATAGGGTTGTATATTTAGATTCAGACACCGTTATTTTAAGTGATTTGTTGGAATTATTCTCATATCAGATGAATGGCAAATCGATCGGCGCTGTCCTCGACATCGATGATAAAATTAATGCGACGCGCCACGGGTTGAGTCATTATTTCAATGCTGGCGTGTTGTTGATGGACCTTTCGGCTTTGAGGGCCAAGAAATTCACCCAGAAATGCATTGAGTATATGTCCTCTGAAGACTGCGATGCTATCATGGGGGATCAGTGCGCCATCAATATTGTCATGCAAGGCGACATTAAACCCCTGCCACGGCGATGGAATCGCTACGTTACAAACTTCGACGACTCGATTTCCCGCGCCAGGGACGTCTTCGCGGATGCGGCGATCATCCATTTCATCACCGGCCAGAAGCCGTGGCACGCCTGGTACGAGAATGAACTCGGCGAACACTACTGGAGCAGCCTCAGGGCCTCGCAGTGGCCCAATCCCGTCCTTAAAACGCCGCGGTCATTCGGCGAGCACCACAGGATGGCGCGAAAACTGACGAACCAGGGCCAGTATCCGGATGCTGTCTCAATCTATGAGACCCTGGTGGGGCATCTGATGAAAAAGGCCGGGGATCTCCCGCCATCCTCTTGATTAGGTGCGGCCACAGTCGGGCTTGGCTTCGAAGAGGATGAGTGGACGTCAGGGGGCTGCACAAGGTCCGCAAGGCGTGAACCCACCCGGCGCAGCTTTTCGCTGTAGCGGCCTTTTCACGCCGGCTGGAAAATGCTCTTGCCTGTGCGAACGGATCTCTGAGGCCTGCCATGCACCATGTCGCCTATTGTTTCGATGCGAACTATCAGCAGCATTTTGCGGCCTCCCTTTCGTCACTTGTCACGACTTACGGTGGAAAATCATCAGACCTGAAGGTCCATGTCGTTACTGATGTCGCCAATGACAAGCTCGAACAGTTTCTAAGAGATTTTTCAGCGCGAACCGGCATTGCCTATGAGATTCACTATCTGACGATTGAACATCGGTCCCTGCTGGCGAAAATTCCCGCCAAGTTCCTGAACTCGAAAGGCTACCTGAACCTGGCGGCCTATTTCAGGATCATGTTGCCGATCCTGGTCGGGGATAAGGTTCAGAGAATCCTCTATCTCGACTCCGACACCATCGTCATGTCTGACGTGTCAGAGCTTTTTGACCTCGATCTCGGTGGCCTGGCCCTTGGCGCGGTGCTTGATGTCGACAACGAGGCCATGTGCCGAGACCATGGCTACAAGGCGTATTTCAACTCGGGGGTCATGATCCTGGATCTGGCCCTCTGGCGTGCGCAAGACCTGGCGCAGAAATGTCTCGACCATGTCTGGGACGAAAACAGCAATCTCCTGATGGCTGATCAGTGCGCCATCAACCGAGTCCTGTCGGATAACATCTTCATTGTTGACGCCAAGTGGAATCGGTTTGTTTCGAACACGCCTTTTTCCCAAAGTCAGTCTGACGAAGTCATTCAGAATGCGGCCGTGATTCACTTCATTACGTCGCAAAAGCCCTGGTTCGCCTGGTACGAAAACAAGGTCGGCGATCTCTATTTGAGCAGTTTGCGGGCTTCGCAATGGCCAAGCCCGGTTTCCAGGATGCCCAAGACGGTCAATGAGCACCTGTGGACGGCCCGCAAGCTGAACAAGCAAGGCAAGCACAAGGAAGCCATCTCGTTTTACGAGATTCTGGTTGGGCATTTGCTCAAGAAGGTCGACGGGCCGGCGAGCGGTGCCTGACTGCCCCGGTCAGCCGCCGGCGGCATCCCCCGCAGACTGTTCCTGAACACCGAGGGCGTCGGCCAGACGCATCTTGGCCGAGCCGGGGCGCAAGGGCTTTTGCTGGCTTTCGTGCGGTGCCCAGCCGGTGACGGCAACGATCTCGAAGGTTGCCGGGATACGGCCGTCGGCCTCGGCGAAGCGTTCGACATAGATTTCCATGGCGCGGGTGAGCACCCGTCGTGTCAGGGGCTTGCGCGACCGGTCGAGCAATACGCTGGTCTCGCCCATCCGCCTCAGGTCACGCAGCAGTTCGATAGGGTGGCCATAGCGGACCTTGACCCGGTCCACGTCCGCCACCGGCAGGGCAAACCCGGCCCGCTGCAGCAGGCCCGCCGCGTCAATGGCGTCGGCGAAGGGCGAAACGCGGAAGGAGGCGCCGCCGCTGACCTCGTCTTCGGCCTGCAAAAGCGCCTGGCGAAGTTCGGTCAGGGTGGCCCCGCCGAACAGGGCCCCGATGAACAGCCCGTCGGGCCGCAGGGCGCGGCGGATCTGGATCAGGGCTCCGACCAGGTCATTGGTCCAGTGCAGGGACAGGGTCGAGACGGCCAGGTCCAGCGTCGCGTCGCCGAACGGCAGGCGCTCCTCGTCGGCCACAGCCTTGAGCCCATCACCGGCCGCCAGCATGCGCGTCGACAGGTCGGTCTGGAACAGCACGTCGATATTGGCCGCCGCGTCGCTGGCGGCCAGGGCCTGCGAGAAAGCGCCGTTTCGCGCTCCGAGATCGACGGCGACCGGAAAGCGTCGCAGGATCGTCTCCAGCCGCATGACCACATCCTCGGCCGCGCGGCGCTTGAGGAAGTCAGCGTTACCGTAGTCTGCGGCGGCGCGATCGAGGCGGGCCCTGAGCAGGGCGCGGTCAAAGAGGAGGGGTGGGGTGGTCATGCCGGCGGACCATGGCGATTTCGGATGGAAATGGAAAGCCGGGCCTCATCTGGCCGGTCTGGCCAGAGGGCTGCTCGACATTGCCCTGCCGCCGCGAACCTTTGACGGCGTTCCGGCCCTGTCCCGCGGCCTGTCGGCCGAGCGCTGGGGGCACATCACCTTCCTGGATGACCCGGTCTGTGATGGTTGTGGCCTCGCCATGCCCTTTGACAGTGGCGGGCCCCAGCACTGTCCGGCCTGCCAGGCCCGCCCGCGCGCCTATTCCCGGGCCCGGGCCGCCTGCGTCTATGATGAGCATTCCCGCGACCTGATCCTGCAACTCAAACATGCCGATCGCAGCGACCTGGCCGGGCTGATGGCCCTGTGGCTGTCGCGGGCGGCCATGCCGCTGCTGGACCAGGCCGATGCCCTGGCTCCCGTACCCATGCATCCGGGCCGCCTGCTGCGTCGACGCTACAACCAGGCGGCCGAGATCGCCCGCCCCCTGGCCCGGCTCAGCGGCCTGACCTATCTGGCCGATGCCCTGGTCCGCCGTCGCGACACCGACAGCCAGGGTGGCAAGTCGGCCTCCGGCCGTCGGCGCAATGTCGCGGCCGCCTTTGTTGTCCCCGAGTCGCGGCGACACCGTGTGATCGGGCGCAGGATCGTGCTGGTCGATGATGTTCTGACCACGGGGGCCACAGCCGAGGGCTGCGCCCGGGCCCTGAAAGCAGCCGGGGCGGCGGAAGTGACCCTGGCGGTCGTGGCGCGCGTTACAGAAATGCAAGCGCGCCCTATATGAGGTTCATCAGGAGAGAGTCGTCACCCCCATGGCCAAGGTCACCATCTATACCCGCCCGTTCTGTGGCTACTGCGCCCGAGCCCTGAAGCTGCTCGGCGAGAAGAGCGCTGATTTCACCGAGATCGAAGCCGGCATGGACCCGAAGCTTCGACAGGAAATGATGGAGCGGTCAGGGCGCAGCACCTTTCCGCAGATCTTCGTGGGCGACCAGCACATTGGCGGCTGTGACGACATGATGGCCCTCGAGCGCGACGGCAAGCTGGACGCCCTGCTGACCGCATGACCTCTTCGTCGTCCCTCAGGGTCGGCCTGGTCCAGACCCGAACCCCTGCCACCCACGCGGCGGCCTTGGCCCATGTCGCCCCGCTGGTGCGTGAGGCTGCCGCCCAGGGTGCCCGGTTCATCCTGACGCCCGAAGGGACCAATGTCCTGCAGAAGGACCGCGCCCGCCTGCTGCCGGCCCTGCAAAGCCTGGAGGACGACGTCGTCGTGCTCGGCCTTCGCGACCTGGCCGCCGAACTGGGTGTCTGGATCGATATCGGCTCGGCCCTGGTGCTGCGCGAGGACGGCAAGGCCGCCAATCGCCAGGCGGTGATCGATCCGACCGGGGCGATCGTGGCGACCTATGACAAGCTGCACATGTTCGATGTCGATCTCCCGACCGGTGAGACGGCGCGGGAATCGGCAACCTATGAGCCCGGCGACCGGGCCGTGACCGTCGAGACCCCGCTGGGCGTTTTCGGCCTGACGATCTGCTACGACATGCGCTTTCCGGCCCTGCACCGGGCCCTCGCCCTGAAGGGCGCGACGATCCTGACCGTCCCGGCCGCCTTCACCCGTCCGACGGGAGAGGCCCATTGGGAGATCCTGCTGCGGGCCCGGGCCATCGAGACCGGCTCCTTCGTGCTGGCCGCCGCCCAGGGCGGGTTCCACGAGGACGGACGCGGCACCTGGGGGCGCACCCTCGCCATCGGGCCCTGGGGCGAGGTCATCGGCCTGCTTGACCATGACGAGCCCGGCGTGCTTGTGGCCGACCTCGACCTGGACGCCGCCCCGAAGGCGCGCGCGGCCATCCCCGCCCTCAAGAACGCCCGCGCCTTTACCGGGCCCTGACCGTCCCCATCTTCAGATCATGATCAAGTACGCCCTCCAGTGCGATGCCGCCCATGCGTTCGAGGGCTGGTTCGGCTCGTCGTCCGACTATGACGATCAGAGCGCGCGCGGTCTGGTCGCGTGCCCGATCTGCGGGTCCAGCGGTGTGACCAAACAGATCATGTCGCCCGCCATTGCCGGCACCAAGGCCCAGAAGGCCGCGCCGGCTGTGGATCCGAAGATGCGCGAGATGATGATGACGGCCATGGGTGAGGTCCGCCGCCATGTCGAGGACAACTTCGACAATGTCGGCGACGCCTTCGCCAAGGAGGCCCGTGACATCCACGAGGGCAAGTCCGAGGAACGCGGCATCTATGGCCAGGCCACGCCGGCCGAGGCCAAGGCCCTGATCGAAGACGGCATCAAGGTCGCGCCCCTGCCGCCGGCGGTGCCCAAGAAGACGGACGTGAACTGAGAACCTGCCTCGGGCTCAGCGCTCGGCAGGGTCGGTGTGAGGGGGCGGCCTGTTGGCGGCCTGGCCCTCGCCTAGATGGCGTTGATCGGCAGCTTCAGAAACACGCGCCCACTTGCCGAGGCCGGGGGCAGGGCGCCAGCGCGAATATTGACCTGCAGGGCCGGCAGAATCAGAGTCGGGGCTGGCAGAGTGGCGTCACGGGCCTGCCGCATGGTGACGAAGTCGGTCTCTTTCACCCCGTCATGCACGTGGACATTGGCGGCACGCTGTTCGCCAACAGTCGTTTCCCAGGCGAAGGCTTGCCGCCCGGCCGGGAGGTAGTCGTGGCCGACGAAAATGCGGGTCTGCGGCGGCAGGGCCAGGATCTTGTGGATCGAGCGATAGAGGGTCGCCGCGTCGCCTCCCGGAAAGTCGGCCCTCGCCGTGCCGTAGTCCGGCATGAACAGTGTGTCGCCGACAAAGGCGCAATCCTCGATCAGGTAACTCACGCAGGCGGGGGTGTGACCCGGCGTTTGCATGATCCTGATCACGCGATGGCCCAGGGCGATCTGGTCGCCTTCCGCCACCAAGAGATCGAAATCCCCGCCGTCAGGCGCGATGTCCTCGGCCTCGAACAGGTTGCCAAAGCCCTTCTGGACCTCCGTGATTTGCTGACCAATCGCAATCTGGGCCCCGGTGAGATTTCGGAGATGATGCGCCGCCGACAGGTGGTCGGCATGGGCGTGTGTTTCCAGGATCCAGGTCAGGGTGAGCGCCTCAGCGGCGATGGCCGCGAGCACGCGATCGGCGGACGTCGTCGACAGCCGCGCCGACCTGGGATCGAAGTCCAGGACGGGATCGATGATCGCTGCCGCGCCTGTGTCAGGGTCGGCCAGCAGATAGGTCACGGTGTTGGTGGCTTCATCGAAGAAGGCTTGCACCGAGAGCGGCGACGGCGTGTGCTGGGCTTGGATCATGGCTATATATTAGACTTTGTTATATTAGTATCAACTGATATATGGTTCCGCTGTTCGATCCGGGTCCTGCCGGCCTCACCCCGCTTATGGTCAGTGCGGCAGGCATCCATGGGAGGGCGCGGCCCCTGGCGATCTTGCCCTTGAACCAGACGGAAAAGCGATAGGCACCAGAGGATGGAACCGAGCGCTCTGCTGGCCGCCGCCATGGGCGGTGCCCTGATTGGTCTGCTGCTGGCCGTCTTCGGCGGCGGCGGATCTGTGCTGGCCACGCCCTTGCTGCTCTATGTGGTCGGCGTCCGTGATCCGCATGTCGCCATCGGCACCTCAGCCGCAGCGGTCAGCGTCAACGCCCTGGTCGGCTTGAGCCTTCAGGCCAGGACGGGTGCGGTCAAGTGGCCCTGTGCCCTGACCTTTGCCGGGGCCGGCCTGGCCGGTGCCCTCATCGGGGCGGATCTGGCCAAGCGGCTCGACGGCGGCATCCTGCTGCTGGGCTTTTCTGGCGTCATGGCGGCCATCGCGGTCTCGATGCTGCTGCCGCGCAAGACGGCCGGAAATCCGGATGTACGGCTTACGCCCGCCATGACCCTCAAACTGGCTCCTCTGGGCCTGGGGACAGGCCTGGCCGCAGGCTTCTTCGGGATCGGCGGCGGCTTTCTGATCGCGCCGGGCCTGATGGCGGCGACCGGCATGACCCTGGCCAATGCCGCGGCCTCCTCGCTGGCTTCGGTCGCCCTGTTCGGCGCAGCGACCAGCTTCAGTTACGCCCTGGCCGGTCTGGTCAACGTGCCGCTGTTCCTGACGCTCATTGCAGGTGGTGCGGTCGGGTCGGCCGCGGGCGTGCCGATCGCCAGGATTCTGGCCGGGCACGCCAACCTGGCCCGACGCGGATTCGCCATTATGGTGTTGCTGACCGCGGTCTATGTGGCGCTCAAGGCGCTGGGGCGGGTCTGATCAAATTGAAAAAACGCCCCGGCTTTCACCGGGGCGCTCTGGTCGGCCGCTGGGTTAGAGCCTAGCGGCGATAGCGGTATTCGTAGTGGCACTTCTTCTTCTTGGCGATCTGGTTGCCGGCAATGGCGCCGACCACACCGCCGAGGACGGCCCCTTCGGTCTTGTTGCCGCCGCCGGCGACGGCGGCACCGAGCGTGCCCCCGGTCAGGCCGCCGATGACGGTGCCCTTGCCGCCCTTGGTCTTGCTACAGATCTTGACGCGATAGCGGGTGCCGGAATGGGCCTCAGCCGCTGTGACGGCGAGGGTGGATGTGGCAAAGCCGAGCGAGAGGGCAAGGATGAGGGCTTTGGTATGGGCGCGCATGGCGGGCTCCGATGGTTTGTCTGATGTCCCTGTCCTGCACAGCGTCTGGGACGCGTGCCGGGTCTAAGGCGTCGGTCGGGCGTGCGACGCTGAAGCGGCGACGGGGGGCTTCAGCCCTCCGCCGCCCGCCGGAGCCCTAGCCTTCGACGCGGAAGCGGCCGTCGGCGTCGGGACAGACGCGGATGTAACGCGTCTCGGTGCGGCCATCGTATTCCGCAGGCGCTGGGGCCAGCCGGCAGCGTTCGTCGCTGCGGCTGCTGTAGGTGCCGCCGTTATAGACCGCCTCGCGATAGGGCACCGTCTCGTCATAGGTCCAGTAGGAACCCCGGGTGTCGCATTTGGACTTGGCCGAGGCATTGCCGATGGCCGCGCCTATGCCGGCCCCGACCAGGGCACCGAGGACCGTGCCTTCCGGCCTGGCATTGCGGGCGGCGGCATTGGAGCCGATCACGCCGCCGGCCAGGGCTCCGATGACACCGCCGACCGTGGCGTTGCGCTTGGCGTCCTGACGGCAGGGCTCGGTATAGGCGGTATTGGTCCCATACTGGCCGCCGGCATAGGGCGCGTTGAACCGCGTTCCGGAGTCGGGATAGCGACGATCGTAAGACCCGCCGCCATAGCGACGGTCATAGTCAGCGCGGGCCTGGTCGTAAGCGGTATGGTCGCGATCCCATTGGGCGCGCTGGGCGTCATACGAACCGTTGCCGGCATAGGCCGGGCCGCCGTAGTTGAAGCGTGCGGCGATCTGCGGGTAGCGGCGATCATAGCGCCCGGTGCCATAGCGGCGGTCGTAGTTGCGGCGGTTACGCTCATAGGTGTTGCGCTCGCGCTGGAAGGCGGCCTGCTCGGCATAGTAGGCGCTGCTGGTCTGATAATTGGCCGAACCATAGCGGGTCGCATATTGCGGGTAGCGACGGTCATAGGCCCCTGCGCCATAGCGGCGATCATAGTTCAGGCGCGAGCGTTCATAGGCGGCGCGGTCATTTTCATAGGCGCGCTGCTTGGCGTCATAATCGGCGATCTGGCTGCGGTAGTCGGCCCGCTGGTCCTGATAGGTGTCCATGCGTTGCTGATAGGTCGTCTGGGCACTGGCGCTCTGGGCCAGGGCTGGAGCGACGGTGCCGAAGGCGACAGTGGTCGCCAGCAACACGGCGATGGATCTTGAGGTCATGGGTGGTGGTCTCCGCTCATTCGAACGGATCAACGGCCTCCCCCGAGGGGGTCGCCAATCCTTCACAGGGTCCCTGTGCCGAACATAAGTCCCGGCGACGCCACAGGTTCCGAGTCTCAGGCCTTGGTGACGGTCATCATGTAGTTGATGTCGCTGTCGCTGGACCGGCTCCAACGGCCGGTCAGGGGGTTATAGGTCACGCCGAACGGGCCCTGCATCTGCACCGGTTCGCCGGCCAGGAAGGCGCGCAGCTCGTCGGGTTTCAGGAACTGTTTCCAGTCGTGGGTGCCCGGCGGCACCCAGCGCAGGACATATTCCGCGCCGATCTTGGCCAGGGCGAGGGCCTTCAGGGTACGGTTGAGGGTGGCCACGATCATCAGGCCCCCCGGCTTGAGCAGCCGCGAACAGGTGCGCAGGAACTCGCCCGGATCGGCCACATGCTCGATCACCTCCATGGTCAGGACCACGTCGAACGGACCGGCCCCTTCGGCCAGCAGCTGTTCGGCCGTGGCGGGACGGTAGGCGATTTCCAGGCCCTGTTCGGCCGCATGGGTGGCGGCGGTCTTGATATTGCGTTCCGAGGCGTCGATGGCCGTGACCGCAAAGCCGAGCCTGGCCATGGGCTCGCTGAGCAGACCGCCGCCGCAGCCGATGTCCAGCAGGGTCAGGCCCTCGAACGGGGCGCGGCCATTGGGATCACGCTCGAACCGCGCCACGGCCTGCTCGCGGATAAAGGCCAGCCGGCAGGGATTGAACACATGCAGCGGCGCGAACTTGCCGCGGGGGTCCCACCATTCGGCCGCGATGGCCGAGAACCGCGCCACATCGGCGGGGTCGATGGACCAGGAGGGGGCAGGGGCGTCGGGCGAAGCGGCTTGGGTCATGTCGCCTCTCTACCACGACCCTCGCCCTGCAGCATCGTCGCCGAAAAAAGACACGGTCGCGACATTGCCGTTGCGCCTTTGCGCCGCTAGAAGGCCGTGGCTTGCGCGCCGGATGCGATCTCGCTGCAGGGGCGCAAGAAAAAACCGCTATCGTTCGAGGGTTAGAAGACGTGTCTCGTCTGGTGATGAAGTTCGGCGGCACCTCCGTGGCCGACCTGGAGCGCATCGCGCGGGTGGGCCGTCTGGTCGCCGCCGAGGTGGCGACCGGCAAGCAGGTGGCGGTGGTCGTTTCGGCCATGTCCGGCAAGACCAATGAGCTGGTCGCCTGGACCGACGGGGCCGGACGCGCTGCACCGGGCCTGCCCGAGTCCGATGACGAGTATGACGCCATCGTCGCGTCGGGCGAGCAGGTCACCGCCGGTCTCCTGGCCATGACCCTGCGCCACATGGGCCTGAACGCCCGCTCCTTCCTGGGCTGGCAGGTGCCGATCCTGACCGACACGGCCCACGGCCGGGCCCGGATTGAAGACATTCCCCCCGCCAATCTGGAAGCCTGTTTCGCGGCCGGCCAGATTGCGGTGATCGCCGGCTTCCAGGGCGTGACCGACGACGGCCGCATCACCACGCTTGGTCGCGGTGGTTCGGACACCAGCGCTGTCGCCATCGCCGCCGCCATCAAGGGGGCCTGCGACATCTATACCGACGTGGACGGGGTCTATACGACCGATCCCCGGATCGAGCGCAAGGCCCGCCGCCTGGCCAAGATCTCTTACGAAGAAATGCTGGAAATGGCCTCTCTGGGGGCCAAGGTGCTGCAGACCCGCTCGGTCGAGATGGCTATGGCCCATCGCGTCCCGGTGCGGGTTCTGTCGAGTTTCGTCGAGCCGGGCGAAGCCCCCGGCCAGGGTACGATCGTCTGCGACGAGGAAGAAATCATGGAAAAGCGCATCGTCTCGGGCGTCGCCTATAGCCGCGACGAAGCCAAGATCACCCTGCTGGGCCTGCCCGATCATCCGGGCGTCTCCTCGCAGATCTTCGGCCGTCTGGCCGACGCCAATGTGAACGTCGACATGATCGTGCAGTCGCGCGCCCGCAGCGCCGACACTGCCAACATGGAGTTCACGGTCGGCAAGCGCGACGCCGAGCGCGCGGTCGAGATCGTCAAGGCTGCCCAGAAGGAGATCGGCTTCGAGGACGTGGCGATCAACGAGGACGTCTCGAAGGTCTCGGTGATCGGCGTCGGCATGCGCAGCCACGCCGGCGTCGCCCAGTCGATGTTCCAGGCCCTGGCCGAAAAGAACATCAACATCCAGGTCATCTCGACCTCGGAGATCAAGATCAGCGTCCTGATCGATGCGGCCTATACCGAACTGGCCGTGCGCGCCCTGCACTCGGTCTATGGGCTGGACCAGCTTTAGGCACGAGACGTCCCGCGAGCCTCACCTGCGGTCTGCCCTCAGGTGAGGACGGCAGGTTGCAGGGCTCATCCTGAGGCCCCTGTCCGTGCCGTAGCCAAAACGTCGTGTTCTGACGTTAAGTAGGGTCTGCATCGCCGCCACGAGCTTCCCATGCCCGACGTCTTCAAGTTCGATCCCGCCGCCAAGACCGTCACCTTCGAGGGGGATGAGGGGCTGGAGCTGCTCTACGACCTGCTGCTGCGGGCCAAGTTCGGCGACGGCTACGAAAAGCCCCTGCTGGTCAGCCCCTGGCTGGCGGCCCTGCTCAAGCGCCTCGACCAGGCCCTGCCGGACGACGGCCAGTGGTTCCCGGAACGGCCCGGCCAGCCGATCTTCGATACCGACGACCTGCTGGCCATGGGCGACGCGGTGATCGAGGAAGGTCACACCGTCGGCTGGTGGACCATGACGCCGCTGGAAAAGCGCGCCTATCTGCGTGAGACCGTGGCCGCCCCGCATCCCCTGACCGACCTGGAAGTCGCCTTCATCGAGGACGATATCGACGCCGCCCTCGAACAGGCCCGCCGTCTGGTCCAGGACGCCGACGAGACCCTCGCCCTGCCGGGGCACGGCTAGGATCTAGTCCCGCCGGTACCGCGACACGAAGGCCCAGAGGGCGTCATTGTCGGCCAGCCAGACATGGGTGCCGCCGACCGTCATGCGGCCCACCACATCGGCCTCGCCGCGGCAGCCTGAATAGCGTTCCTCATAGATGCCGGGGGTCATCCAGGCGGTGGTCGGGGCGGTCTGGCAGCCATTGAGGGCGGCCCAGCGCTGCTCGGCGGCATGCATCGTATATTGCCAGTAGCCCGCCCCGCCGCCCTGGGTGGGATTGGTCGCGTCGTTGTCGCCGGCGAAGGCGATGACCGGAACGGGCAGGGCGGGTGTGCAGGTGGCCGGATCAGGCTCCTGCGGATTGTCCGCCCGGGGATTGCCGGCCCTCAGACCGACCACCGGGGCGATGGCGGCATAGCGGCCAGACTCCACGCAGCCCAGCCAGGATGCCATGCGGCCGCCGCCCGACAGGCCGGTGATATAGACCCGGGCACGGTCAACGCAGCCCTCGGCCACCAGACTGTCGACCACCCCGGCCAGATAGGCGACGTCGTCGGGGTCGTTCGCGTCCGGGATCCTGCCCGCTGTGGTGGGCACGCCGGGGATGTTCCAGACGAAGCCCTTGCCCGCCGGAATGCCCGCGTCGGGCGCGACCAGAATGAAGCCCGCGCGATCGGCGGTCGCCTCCAGCTTCGAGGTCTTGAGGATGTGGGCTCCGGTCCCGCCGCTACCGTGCAGCAGGATCAGCAACGGGGCGGGTGTGTCGGGGTCCAGGGTCGCAGGGCGGCGCAGCAGCAGCAGGCGACCTGTCGGGCCGATATCAATCTGCGCGGTGGCGTCCGGCGCGCCGACGGCGCAGGCGGCCTGGACCGGGACGCTCCAGCCCAGCAGAAGCAGGGGCGCACCCAACCGGAGTAGCCATCGCGCCAAGGCAAACTCAGACATGATGATCCCCCGGTATCCTGCGGGCGAGCTTAGCGGGTCGATCACGTGAGTAAATCGACGGATCGGCAGGGGCACCGTCGCGCGCTTTGGCCAAGCCAAGCCGTGTCGTGCCTGCTAATTCGCCCCCATGACCGAGCCCCGCCGCCTCACCCTGGGCCTGCTGTGCGGCCTGATCGCCGGCGCCTTCTGGGGCGGGGTGTTTCTGGCGCCGTTGCTGCTGGCCGACTTCACGCCGCTGCAGATGACCGCCGGGCGGTATCTGGCCTATGGCCTGGCCTCGCTGGTGCTGCTTGCCCCCACGGCCCTGGCGGTGTTCGGACGGATGACGGCCCGCGACTGGCGGGATCTGGCCCTGCTGAGCCTGCTGGGCAACCTGATCTACTATGTCGGCCTGGCCGTGGCGGTGCAGAACGCCGGGGTGGCGGCGGCCTCGCTGATCATCGGGCTATTGCCGGTGACCGTGACACTGGTGGGCGCAAAGCCGGGCGAGGGCGTACCGATCCGGCGTCTGGCCGCGCCACTGGCCCTGCTGGCGGCGGGGGTGGTCTGTATCAATGTCGACGTGTTCAGGAGCGGAGAGGGCGCGCCCGCGCCGCATCTGGTTCTGGGCGTGCTGGGCGCCGTGCTGGCCCTGGCCTGCTGGACGCTCTACGCCGTCTGGAACGCCCGGCGGCTGGCGGTCACGCCGAGCTTCAGCAGCCATGAGTGGTCCCTGCTGACCGGAGTGGTCACCGGCGCGCTGTCGCTGGTGCTTGTCGTCCCGGCCTTCCTACTCGGCGGGGCGGGGCATGTCTCCAGCGCCTGGACCCTCTTCTGGGGCGTCAGCCTGGCCGTGGCCCTGGGGGCCTCGGTGATCGGCAACGGCCTGTGGAACGCCGCCAGCCGCCTGCTTCCGCTCAGCCTTTCGGGCCAGCTGATCGTGTTCGAGACCCTGTTCGCCCTGCTCTATGGTTTCCTGCATGAGGGCCGCTGGCCGCGTCCGCTGGAGAGCGCTGCCATCGCCCTGATGCTCGCGGGCGTGCTGTGGTCGGTGTCGCTGCACCGGCCGGGGGTTCCGGTCGAGCCGGCAACATGACTGCCACCTGAACAGTACCGTTCAGATCGGGTTCAAGCGCTGTTTGCGACAAAGGTCCCAACAGCGCCGCACCGGAAAGCTTTCGGACCTGGCGACGCTTCTCGAATGGAGAACCGCCATGAAGACCATTTCCAGGATCCTCGTCGCCGGTGCCGTCACGGCCGCCCTCGTCGTGCCTGCCTCGGGTGCCTTTGCCGGTGAAAAGACCAAGAAGGCCGTCATCGGTGCCGTGATCGGCGGCCTGGCCGGCGCGGCCCTGGGCGACGGCGACAAGGGCGCGATCGCGATCGGTGCCGTCGCCGGTGCCGCCATCGGTGCCTCAACGGCCAAGGACAAGGACGACCGCCGCTACAGCAGCGGCTATCGCACCCGCCCTGCCTATAACGGTTACCAGCAAGGCTATGGGCAGCACGGTTACGGGCAGCAAGGCTATGGCCAGTCCTACGGCCAATCCTACGGCCAGTCTTATGGACAGTCCTATGGCCAGCAGACCTATGGCCAGCAGGGCTATCAGAGCCGCGACCAGCGCTACGCCCGTGACACCCGTGACACCCGTGACAGCCGTGACAACCGTTATGGTCGGGGAGATCGTTACGACGCTCGCTACGACAGCCGCTACGCCTACGACGACCGCCGCTAGGCCCCCGTCGACCGCCGTCAGGCCCTGATCCTGACCCTGACGGCGAGGACTGGCGCCGCTCTCCAGGCCGGAGGGCGGCGCTTTTTTAGGCCTCTCTGAGGACAATCTTGCCCCAAGGTCGCCGTGGCCGCTGTCAGGCGCGTGAAATCTGCTATAGCCCGCAGAAGTTCGCAGCGGCATTTTAACCCATCGCGCTTTCAGTCGGGTTAGACCGCTCCGGACAGAGGGAGAGCGCATGGCGGCAACCGGCATCGCCGTTCGGGGACCACGCAGTCTGCTGAGGCAGATTCGCGAGGCCATGGCCGGGGCAGGCCCCGCCCAGGGCAAGCTCGACATGGTGGTGCGCACCATCGCCATCTCGATGGTCGCCGAGGTCTGCTCGATCTATCTGCGCCGCGCCTCCGGCGATCTGGAACTGTTCGCCACCGAAGGCCTGGCCCCCGAAGCCGTCCACGTCACCCGGCTGAAGCCCGGCGAGGGCCTGGTCGGCGAGACCATGCGCATTGGCCGGCCGCTGAACCTGTCGGACGCCCCCAACCATCCGGCCTTCGCCTACCGGCCTGAAACCGGCGAAGATCCCTACCATGCCTTCATGGCCGTACCCCTGCTGCGCGGCGGGCGGGCGATCGGCGTGCTGGTCGTCCAGAACCGCACCGAGCGCACCTATGGCGACGAGGAGGTCGAGGACCTCCAGATCATCGCCATGGTCCTGGCCGAGATGGTGTCGTCCAGCGAACTGCTGGGCATGGACGAACTCAAGGACGTCGAGATTGCGCCCCACAAGCCCGAGCGGCTGAAGGGCGCACGCTTCGCCGAGGGCCTGGCCTATGGGGTGGCGGTGCTGCACGAGCAGCCGGTGGCTCCCGAGCAGCTGCTGTCGGAGGACTCGGCCGCCGAGGAGATCCGCCTGAAGACGGCGGTCACGGCCCTGCAAAGCCAGATCGACGAGATGCTGGAAGGCCAGGGCGGGCTGGTCGGTGCCTCCTATGAGGTGCTCGACACCTACAGGCTGTTTGCCCATGACCGCGGCTGGAACCGGGGCCTCGAAGAGGCCGTGCGTTCGGGCCTGACCGCCGAAGCCGCCGTCGAGCGCGTGCGCTCCGAGCACCGCGCCCGGCTGGGCCAGGCCCGCGACCCCTATCTGCGCGAGCGCCTGCACGATCTGGAAGACCTCAATGACCGGCTGCTGCGACACCTGTCGGGGGATGTCCATGCCGTGCGTCAGTTGCCGGACGACGCCATCCTGATCGCCCGCAATCTCGGCCCTGCCGACCTGCTGGAATATGATCGCACCAAGCTGAAGGGTATCCTGCTCGAGGAGGGGTCGGCGGCCAGCCATGCCGGTATCGTGGCCCGTGCCCTGGACATTCCCTGCGTCGGTCGCCTGGCCGGCCTGCGCGACCGGGTCAGCGAAGGCGACCCCGTGGTGGTCGACGCTGAAACCGCCGAGGCCTGGCTGCGGCCGCGTCCCGATGTGGTCAAGGCCCTGCGGGCCCGGATGGAGGTCCGCGCCCAGCGCAAGGCCGAGTTCGCCCGCCTGCGCGACACGCCCGCGTTCACCAAGGACGGTGCCAAGGTCACCCTGCTGATGAACGCCGGACTGGCGGTGGATCTGGACATTCTGGGCGAGACCGGGGCCGAAGGCATCGGCCTGTTCCGCACCGAATTCCAGTTCATGGTCGCCGAGGAAATGCCCCGGCTGGAAGCCCAGACCGCACTCTATGAGAAGGTGCTCGAGGCCGCCAACGGCATGCCGGTGACCTTCCGGACCCTCGACCTGGGCGGTGACAAGCTGCTGCCCTACATGGAGATGGAGCGCGAGGACAATCCGGCCCTGGGCTGGCGCGCCATCCGCATGGGGCTGGACCGTCCGGCCCTGCTGCGCATGCAGATCCGGGCCCTGATCAAGGCGGCCCATGGTCGGGCCCTGCGCATCATGTTCCCGCTGGTGGCCAATGTGGACGAGTTCCGCGCCGCCCGGGCCTATGTCGACCAGGAAGTGGCCTGGGCCCTGAAGCGCGGTCGGCCGGCTCCGGCCCGCCTCGATGTCGGGGCGATGATCGAGGCACCGTCCCTGCTCTGGCATCTGGACGCCCTGCTGCCGATGACCGATTTCGTCTCGGTCGGCACCAATGACCTGATGCAGTATCTGTTCGCCGCCGACCGTGGCAATCCGCGCATGGCCGATCGGTACGACCCGCTGTCGCCGGCGGCCCTGCGGGCCCTGAAGACCATCCAGCAGGCCTGCGAGGATACCGGGACGCCGGTTTCGGTCTGCGGAGAGATGGCGGGCCGGCCGCTGGAGGCCTTCGCCCTGGTGGCCCTGGGCTTTGATCGACTGTCGATGCCGCCGGCCGGGATCGGACCGGTCAAGCAGATGGTTCTGTCGTGCGATCGCGAGGCCGCGCGGCGCAATGTCGAGGCCCTGCTCAAGACCTCGGCGGGGTCGCTTCGGGGAGAGATCGAAACCCTCGCCCGCAAGCTTTATGTCGCCGTCTGAGCCAAAGGCCCGTTAACCATGCTTGCACGTTTAGTGTATTGAATCCGATAACTTAGTTTGATATCCACAAAGAACTGTTAAGAACTTCGTTTGAAGCGAAGTCGGGTGGGGCACGGCGCTCTCGCGCCGCGCGAATTTTGGGGTGATATTGCCGCAATGGCGCTGGATACGGGCAGTGTAAGGCACTTGCATCTGGTTTCCGACGCTGAGTCCGACGAGGGCTTCGCCGCCGTCGGGCAGCCGTCGGTTGATGAGGGTGTCGATATCGGCATCGCGCTCCGCGCCGCCCGGACCTTCCGCGGACTGACCACCCAGGACGTGGCGGACGCCACCCGTATTCGCCTGAGCTATATCGACGCCCTCGAGGACCTGCGGCTGGAAGACCTGCCGTCGCGGCCTTTCACCATCGGCTATGTCCGGGCCTATGCCCAATTGCTCGGCCTGGACGGCGAAGCCGCCGTTCTACGATTCAAAAGCGATGTGCCCGACGATGGCGGCGAGCTACGGGCCCCGGTCGGCGTGCGCCACGAAGGCGATCCGCGCCTGGCCCTGGTGCTGATCGCCGGTCTGCTGATGGTCGGTGCCATCCTGCTGTGGAACGTCGCTCAACGGGCCATGTCCAAGGACGCGCCGACCGCCCAGGTCGCCGCCGAGACGACGGCCGTTCGTCCGGCCTCGGCACCGGCCGGTTCGGCCGTGGCCCTGGGCGCGCCCCTGCCGGCCCCGGTCGAGTCCACCACCCCCGAGCCCTACAAGACGCCGGGTCTCGACGACGCGGCCGCCAATGGCGGTTCGGCCGACGCGGCCAATGCCGCGTCAAAGGCCCGTGCCACGGCCCTGGCGGCGGGCGAGGGCGAGATCGATCTGGCCCATGTCGCTGCCCTGGGCTCAAGCTTCAAGCCGCGTGGCGTGGTCCACGGTGCAAATGAAGCTGACAGTTCGGGCGTGATCCTGCTGGCCCGCAAGGCCGCCACCTTGGTGGTGCGCGGCGCGGATGGTTCGGTCTATTTTGCCCGTCAGCTCAATGCCGGTGAGGCCTTCCGTGCGCCCCGCACGGCCGGTTTGACGGCCGATGTCTCCGATCCCGCCAATTTCGATGTCTATTCGGGCGGTGTGCTGACGGGGCGGCTGACCGCCAAGCAGACCTGGCTGAGCAAGCTGGGCAAGCCGGCGGCCTGATCCGGCGTTAAGCCTCCAGGACGGCCTTGGGTTCCGCGTTCAAAAGCCCTAGATTGTCGCCATGGCCGCTGACCACACTCACCTTCGTCCCTGGCGCTCGATCGAGCGTCGCAAGTCGCGCAAGATTCGCGTTGGCTCCGTCGAGGTGGGCGGCGATGCGCCCATCACCGTCCAGTCGATGACCAATACCCTGACCAGCGACGCTGCGGCGACGCTGGAGCAGATCCGTCAGCTGGAAGAAGCCGGGGCCGATATCGTGCGGGTCTCGTGCCCGGACACAGACTCGACCGCGGCCTTCAAGACCATCGCCCGGGAGAGCCGGGTGCCGCTCGTGGCCGACATCCATTTTCACTACAAGCGCGGCATTGAGGCAGCCCAGGCCGGCGCGGCCTGTCTGAGGATCAATCCGGGCAACATCGGCAGCCCCGACCGCGTGCGGGACGTCATCCAGGCGGCCCGCGACCATGGCTGTTCGATGCGGATCGGCGTCAATGCCGGCTCGCTGGAGCGGGAGCTGCTGGAAAAGTACGGCGAGCCGTGCCCGGACGCCATGGTCGAGAGCGCCCTCAACCATGCCCGCATCCTGCAGGATCACGACTTCCACGAGTTCAAGATCAGCGTAAAGGCGTCCGACCCGTTCATGACGGTGGCGGCCTATTATCAGCTGGCCGAGCGCATTGATTGCCCGCTGCACCTGGGCGTTACCGAGGCCGGCGCCCTGCGCACCGGCACGGTGAAGTCCTCCATCGGCATCGGCGCAATGCTGTGGGCCGGCATTGGCGACACCATCCGGGTCAGCCTCGCAGCGGATCCGGTCGAAGAGATCAAGGTCGGCTTCGATATTCTCAAGTCGCTGGGTCTGCGCCACCGCGGTGTCAACATCATCGCCTGCCCGTCCTGCGCCCGGCAGGGCTTCAATGTCATCAAGACGGTTGAAGCCCTGGAGGAGCGTCTGGCCCACATCAGCCAGCCGATGTCGCTGTCGATCATCGGCTGCGTGGTCAATGGACCGGGCGAGGCCCTGATGACCGACCTCGGCTTCACCGGCGGCGGTGCCGGTTCGGGCATGGTCTATATGGCCGGCAAGCCCGATCACAAGCAGTCCAATGACGGCATGATCGAGCACATTGTCGAGCTGGTCGAGAAGCGCGCGGCCGAGCTGAAAGCGGCAGAGGCAACCGGCTCGATCGCGGCCGAATAGGCCGTCAGGCTCAGATCACCGCCCGCAGTCGCTCATTGACGTCCGTCACGGCCGCCGAGACGATCCGCAGGCCCTGTTCGAGGGTCTCCAGGTCGGCTGCAGCCCCCAGGCACAGCCGTACCCCGGTGGTCAGTCCTGCAGCGACGACCGGCGCGGCCGGCGGGGTGACCTCGACGCCCCGGCGCAGGGCCCGGCCTGCCAGCCGTTCAGCCTCCAGATCCGACATCGGCAACCAGACATGCGGCGCGCTGTCTGACATCGGGGCCTCGACGGCTGGCCCCAGGATCTCCCGCGCCAGGGCCAGTCGGGCGGTCATGTCTGCGCGGACTTCGCTGACGATGGCGTCGGCTGTGCCATCCTCGATCCACTGGGTTGCAATCAGGCCACCAAGGCTGGGCGGCGCATAGGTCAGGGCGCGGACGGTGCGCAGGACCCTGTCCTGCAGATCGGCCTGGGGCACGATCAGGAAGCCTGTGCGCAGGCCCGGGGCCAGGGACTTCGAGACGCCCGAGACATGAAAGGTCCGCTCCGGTGCCAGGACCGCAAAGGGCGGTGGCGCGTCCGGCGCATAGACGGCGTAGATGTCGTCCTCGATGATCCAGAGGTCGTGCCGCCGGGCCACGGCGACGATCTGGTTGCGGCGGTCCTCGCTCATGATCCGGCCGGTCGGGTTCTGCAGGGTGGGCTGGATCATCACGACCTTGAAGTCGCCGGTCGCGGCGGCCTCGGCCAGGGCGTCCGGGCGCAAGCCCTCGGCATCCATGGCCAGGCCCCGGAGGCCATAGCCCATGTGTTCGGCCAGGGCCTTGACGCCATAGAAGGTCGAGGCTTCGCAAAGGACGCTGTCGCCCCACCGCGCCACAGCGCCGAAGGCCAGGGCCAGGCCCTGCTGCGCTCCGGCGGTGCAGACCAGTCGGGTCCAGTCCGCCCCGACCACCCCGCCGCTGCGCGCCAGCCACGCCGCGCCGCTTCGCCTCTGGGCCTCGTGGCCGGCGGAGGGGGCATAGTCGAGGTGATCGGCCAGGTCGGAGCGCCGACGCAGGCGGGTCATGGACTCAGCCAGTCTGGCCCGGGCGGGTCCACGCGGCGCGATGTTATGGGCCAGGTTGATCGGGCCGCTCTCGGCGCGTTCCGCCATGGCCCGGGTGGCAGCGCCGCGGACGAAGCTGCCCCGGCCCACATGGGCCTCAACCAGCCCCGCCTTCTCGGCCTCGACATAGGCGCGGGTGACGGTGCCCAGTCCCAGGCCCAGCCGGTGGGCCAGGTCCCTTTGCGGCGGCAGGCGCGTTCCGGCCGCCAGGGCACCGGCGGTGATGTCGGCGCGCAGGGCGTCCAGCAACCGCTCATAGATCGGGGCGTCGCCGGGCGGCAGGGTCGGGGTCCAGATCGTCATCCGAAATCTCTATATTGTTCCAGAGACAATACTCCTTTTGACTCATGGATCAATCTTGAACATCCCTGTGACATTCTCCCGTCTGGAGCGTCACATGACCCACGACCTGCTGCTTGCCTTTGTCCTGTTCGCCTTCGCCACGGCAGGAACCCCCGGCCCCAACAACATGATGTTGCTGGCCTCGGGGGCGAATTTCGGCTTCCGGCGGACGATCCTGCACATCCTCGGGATCAGCGCAGGGCTGGGGCTGATGGTGGTTGCCATGGGCTGGGGCCTGTCCGGTGTGTTCAGGGCCTATCCGGTCCTGCACGAGATCCTGAAATGGGTCGGGGCCGCCTACATGCTGTGGCTGGCCTGGAAGATCGCCACGGCAACGGGGTTCAATGACCGATCGGCCGGTGGCGAGCCGATGACCTTCCTGCAGGCTGCCGGCTTTCAGTGGCTCAATCCCAAGGCCTGGGCCATGGCTCTTGGTGCCGCCACCACCTACATGCCGGAAGGCGGCGGCCGCCTGACGGTGTTGATCCTGGCCGGAACCTTCATGCTGGTCGGCGCGCCGTGCAGCGCCGCCTGGGCCGGTTTCGGCCAGGGGCTCAGGCGATTTCTCGACCGGCCGGCCATTCTGCGGACTTTCAATGTCAGCATGGCCGTCTTGCTCGTGGCCTCGCTCTATCCCTTGCTGGGCAAGTTCCAGGCGTGACAGGCCGGGGCAGGGGCGCCACCCTGCGAGGATGCGCATCCTCCTCGCCCTCACGGCCGCCATCGCCGCCATCGCCTTGCCCGCTGCGGCTGCCCCCGAAGCGAGCGGGAATCTCAAGGTTACGGTGGCCGGACGGGACACGATCGTCCTGACGCCCGCGGAGGTGAAGGCCCTGCCGCGCGGCCGGGCGACTATCCAGGTCAAGGGACAGCCAGTGGTCTATGAAGGTGCCGTCTTGCACGACGCCCTGCTGAAGGCGGGCGTGATTTCGGGTGAGCGCCTGATGGGCCGCTACCTGAACCAGATTGTCATCCTGCGCGCGGCCGATGGCTTTAGCAGCATCCTGTCGCTCGCCGAGACCGATCCGGTCTATCGCGCCAATCCGGTGATCCTGGCTGATACGGTCAATGGCCAAGACCTTGACGCCCGCGAAGGGCCCTATCGGGTGGTGGTCGATGGCGACCTGCGCCCGTCGCGGTCGCCGCGGGGTGTGGTGTCCATTGAGGTCAGGCCGGCCTTCTGACCTGGATCCAAAGGCGAGGCCGGGCGATCAGGTCTTGGCGGTCAGGTCTTGCGGCTTGACCTGCCCGCCTCTGGCGACGATGGCGTCCACGGCCTCTGGATCGACCGCCGCGCTGAACAGGAAGCCCTGCGCATCGGTGCAGCCCATGTCGCGCAGCTGACTGCGCTGCTGGTCGGTCTCGACCCCTTCGGCGATCACCGACAGATTGAGGGCCTTGGCCAGGCCGACGATCGAGGCGACCAGGGCGCCGGCCTCGCTATCCTCGCCCAGGGGCGTGATGAAGCTGCGGTCGATCTTGATCTTGTCGATGGGATAGCGGCGCAGATAGCTGAGGCTGGAATAGCCGGTGCCGAAATCGTCGAGGGCCAGTGAGAAGCCCATCGCCCGCAGGCGTCCGATGGCCAAGTGGGTGGTTTCATCGTCGCCCAGCAGCGCGCCTTCGGTGATCTCAAGTTCGATCGAGCGCGGATGGGCTCCGGTTTCGATCAGCAGCGTGGCGACCTCACTGGGGAAGTCCTCCTGGCGCATCTGCAGGGCCGAGACGTTGACGGCCACCTTGATCCCCGGCCACCGGCGGCTGTCGGCGAACGCCTGGCGCATGACCAGCCGGCCGAGGTCTTCGATCAGGCCGCAGTCCTCCGCCAGGGGAACAAAGGTAGCCGGCGAGATCAGGCCCCGCGTCGGGTGAGCCCAGCGGGCCAGGGCCTCGACGCCGGTCATCTGGCCCGTGGTGTCGACCTGGGGCTGATAGACCAGGTGGACGCCGCCGTCGCTCAGGGCCCGCCTCAGATCAACCTCGAGACCTCGGCGGGCCTTGAGGGCCGCATCCATCTCGATTTCGAAGAAGCAGTAGCGGTTCCGGCCCTGCTCCTTGGCGCGATACATGGCGACATCGGCCCGACGGGCAGCCTCTTCCGCACCAATATAGGCCTCGGCGGCGTCGATCATGGCGACGCCGACCGACCCGCCGACAAAGACCTGACCGCAACTGAGATCGGCCGGCTCGCTCAGCGCCTTGACCAGCCGTTCGGCCAGGGCCGCCGCTCCGGCGGGATCGATCTCGGGAACGATCAGCGCAAATTCATCGCCGCCCAGGCGCGCGACGCTCTCGTTGGTGCGGCACAGGCCTGCCAGCCGGTCGGCCATCAGCCGGATCAGTTCGTCGCCGGCATTGTGGCCATGGGTGTCGTTGACGGCCTTGAAGCGGTCCAGATCGATTCCGAGCACCGCCATGGCTCCGCGCCTGCGGTCGAGGCCGGCGAGCGCCTGGTTCAGGCGCGCTTCAAACAGGCTCCGATTGGGCAGGCCGGTGAGGCTGTCGTGATGGGCCATGTGCTTGGCCCGCGCCTCGCTGGCGACCAGGCCCTTGGCGATGCGCCGGCTGCGCGAGGCGAAGATCACGACGGCGGCCGCCAGACAGCCGACCACCAGCAGGATGGGCACGACGGCCTTGCGCAACAGGGCCTGACCTGGACGGGTCGGTGTCCAGTCCATCGTCGCCACGATCCTGCCGGTCATGCTGCGAATGGACACCCGCGCATCCTGGGCCTTGGGTGTGGCGGCTCCCGGGTGAAGATGGATGCCGTCCAGCAGGAAGCGGCTCGACATGGTCTTGAGGAAGGACGCGTCCAGTTTCAGGGCGGTGATGATGATCGGGGCGCGACGCGCCTTCAGGGTGGCGCGGCCAAAGTCTGACTGCACCAGGCTGGCGGTCACTAGATAGGCCTCGCCGTTGATCAGTTCGTAGGAGCTCGTCTGCACCGGGGCGGACACCAGACCGCCATCGGCTCTCGGTGCGGTCACCCGCTTGATCCGGGCTTCCCGATCGCGGACGGCGCTCAGGACCGGAGCGAAGCTTTCGCCATGGGCCGAAAAGAAATCCGGGCTCAGTTCGCCGCCGACCTTTTGACCGAACACGCTGCGATTGTCGCTGTCGACGACGAAAATCAGGTCGAAACTGGACTGGGCCAGCAGATAGGACCCGACATTTTCCCGTGCCCACGACGGGTTGAAGCGGTTGCCGAGGTTCTCCACCGCATCGTCCCAGACCGATTGGGGGGCAATCGACCGTTCCAGATCCCGGGTCTTGGTCAGCAGGCCGCGTTCGACCATCGACTGGTCGTGAAGCATGGCGCTCTGGTCGACCCGGGCAGCGATCAGCAGCAGTACGGCGACCAGAACACCAACCATCAGCAGGCCCAGGGCGACCAGAGGCGTCGATAGGCGGGTCTCCAGACGGGTCATCAGGTGCAGGTCTCGGTTCGGCTCGGACAGGAGTCCGGTTTCACCGATCAATGGGGGGACTTGGCTAAGCTTGACCTAATGGCCGGTGGTCATTTTGTCGCAGGGGCGGCAGAGGCCACATGACCTCTTTGTAATTTGCCATTCGATGCACTTTGCAAATAAAAGTACTTCATCGGCAATCAAGCCGAGGGAGAAACAGACATGCAACGCCTTGCCGCCGCCGCCCTGATCGCCGCTGTTGCCTTTGCCGGCACGGCCTCGGCCGGAACCGTCAACCTCACCCTGGACGGCGTCCAGCCCCGGGGCGGCAGAATCCTGGTCACGGTCCAGAGCCGCGATCAGTTCATGAAGCCGGCCCAGACCAGCGGTGCGGTGCTGGACGGTTCGTCGAGCGGTCAGCTGAAGGTGGCCCTGCCCAATGTTCCGGCCGGCGACTATGCGATCTCGGTCCTGCACGATGCCGACCAGAGCTGGGGCATGACGATGGGTGCCGATGGCAAGCCTGCCGAAGGCTGGACGATGAACAAGGCCGGCGATCTGCGGTCCAAGCCGACCTTCGATCAGGTCAAGGTGTCGCTGGATGGCGATGCCTCGCTGACCCAGACCATGATGTATCCGAAGTAGTCGTTTTCACGCCGGGGTGACGTCAGGCCGCTCGGGGGGTACAGAGACCGCCCGTTCCCCTCAAAGCACGTGACGTCACCCTTGCGACTGCCCCAGGCCCGACTCGACCAGGTTCTCGACCGTTTCCGCGAAGTGGAGGCCCGCATGGGCGCCGCTACCGACGGGACCGAGATCGTCAAGCTCTCCAAGGAGTACGCCGAACTGCGTCCGGTGGCCGAGGCCGTTGAGACCCTGGCCAAGCTGGCCGCTGAGCGCACGGGCCTGGAAGAGATGGCCGGCGATCCGGACATGGCCGAGATGGCCCGCGACGAGATGGCTGCTCTGGATGAGAAGCTGCCCGTGCTCGAGCGCGACCTGGCCCTGATGCTCGCCCCCAAGGACAAGGACGAGAACGCCTCGGCGATTCTGGAAGTCCGGGCCGGAACCGGCGGTGACGAAGCGGCGCTGTTCGCCGGCGACCTGTTCCGCATGTACCAGCGCTATGCCCAGAGCCAGGGCTGGCGGGTCGAGGTCGACAGCATCTCGGAAGGCGAGATGGGCGGCTATAAGGAAATCATCGCCTCGATCACCGGCGACGGCGTCTTTGGCCGTCTGAAGTTCGAGAGCGGCGTGCACCGGGTGCAACGCGTTCCGGAAACCGAAGCCCAAGGCCGCATCCACACCTCGGCCGCCACCGTCGCGGTGCTGCCCGAAGTGGAAGATGTCGAGATCGAGATCAACGAGGCCGACATCCGGATCGACACCTACCGTTCGTCGGGGGCCGGCGGCCAGCACGTCAACAAGACAGACTCGGCCGTGCGGATCACCCACATCCCGACCGGCGTGGTGGTCACGTCGTCGGAAAAGAGCCAGCACCAGAACCGCGCCCGGGCGATGAAGAACCTCAAGGCGCGCCTCTACGACATGCAGCGCGAGGCGCTCGACACCGCCCGCTCCGATGCCCGCAAGAGCCAGGTCGGCAGCGGCGACCGTTCGGAGCGCATCCGCACCTACAACTTCCCGCAGGGCCGGGTCACCGATCACCGCATCAACCTGACCCTCTACAATCTGGGCAAGGTGATGGAGGGCGAGGCCCTGGATGATGTGATCAAGCCGCTGATCGCCGAGGACCAGGCCGCCCGTCTGGCCACCCTCGAAGATGGCTACAACTGATGGCCTTCACCCGGACCTATGACGAGGAAGAGCCTCAGCGGGTCAACAAATGGCTGGCCCAGGCCGGGGTCTGCTCGCGCCGCGAGGCCGAGGCCCTGATCGCCGATGGCCTGGTCTCCATCGACGGCGAGACCGTCGAGGATGTCGGCCGCAAGATCCTGCCCGGTCAGACCCTGGTCCTGGCCGACCGTGCGACCGACAAGCTGGATTCCAGCCTGACGATCATGATCCACAAGCCGGTCGGCATCGTCTCGTCCCAGCCCGATCCCGGCCAGATCCCGGCTGTGCGTCTGCTGAAGCGCGAGACGCTCTGGGCACACGAGGCGATCATTCCGAATTTCAGCAACCGCCTGGCCCCGGTGGGGCGGCTGGACATGGACTCGCGCGGTCTGCTGATCCTGTCGGAGGACGGGGTGGTGGCCAAGGCCGTGATCGGCCCGCAGTCCGAGCTGGAAAAAGAATACCGCGTCGCCATCATGGGCGAGATCACCGAAGAGAAGCTGGAGCTGATGCGCTTCGGCCTCGAACTGGACGGTCGCGAGCTGCGCCCGGCCCATGTGGAGGTGATCTCCGACCAGCGCCTGCGCGTCATCCTGCAGGAGGGCCGCAACCGCCAGATTCGCCGGATGTGCGAGCTGCTGGAGTGGAAGGTCGTCGACCTGTTCCGCGTCCGCGTTGGCTCCCTGACCCTCGGCGACATGCCCGAGGGCTATTGGCGGCCCCTGACCGCCGAAGAGCGGGCGGGCCTGATCGCGGGCTGATAGCCAGCGTTCGCCACATCATCTTTTGAGTTCCAGGGTTTGGTTTGAATTTTCGGTCTAGATCAACAAGCATGCTGCACCTGTGGCAGAGCTTAAGTCATCTCGTTTCAGTGAAGCTCTACGGTGTTTTCCGCGATCATGACGTGGCAAAAGGCGGCGGGAAGTGCGCCATGTCTTTGCCATGTACGGAACATACACAGTCGCAACGGTCGAAATCGGAATTCGATCCGGACGTCACTGAAGGCAATTTCATGAACTTGACCGTCGCAAAGACCATCAGGCCCGCTATGCGGTGCGTCATCGGGCTGGCGACGATCTTTGCGCCCATGGTGGTCGCGGCCATGGAGCATCCTGACGCAGCCCGAAACAGGCCGGCCCCGATGGTTCGACGGCTGCTAGACGGGATCGCTGCCCGGCCCCAGCAACCCGTGCGGCAGGAACTGGTCTGGAGCGGCACGGATGTTGACGGCGACGGCGCGGCCGACTTCGCCAATCCCACCGGCGGGATGCCGCGCGGGCATGACGAGTTTGGCGAAGGCCAGTTCGGTGCCCGCCGTGACGGCGGTGCGCGCAGCCATGAGGGCGTCGACTACGTCGCCGTCGCCGGTCAGGACGTCAGGGCTCCCATCTCGGGCTATGTCACCAAGATCGGCCTGGCCTATGCCGGCTCGCCCGACCTGCAGTTCGTCGAGATCACCAATCCGGCCCTCGGCTATGTCGCCCGCGCCTTCTATGTGTCGCCCGAGGTCAAGGTCGGAGAGGTCGTGCGCCTGGGCGAGGCCATCGGCCGCGTCGAGAGCCTGCAGCGGCACTATCCCGGCATTACCGACCACGTGCATCTGGAAGTCCTGCAGCCCGGTGGCGAGCGGGTGAATGCCGCCCGGCTGATCGTGACCAAGCTGGTCGCCAAGGCCTAGGCCTGCAGGAGGCCCGGGGCGGGGCAGGCCACAATCCCAAAGTCTCGCGGAACTTCACCGTGCCCTGGCCATTATGCCCATGCGCCGGCCTGCGAGCCAGGGCGGCAGGTTTAGATACCGTCGTCACGACGGCCATCGCCGGGTCCAGGCCCGGAAGGGTCGGAGCGGCTTGCAGGAAAGACCAAGGGCATGACCGAGCGAACAGGCAGCCGGACAGGCAAGACCCTGATGATCGTCGAGGACGAGGTCCTGGTCGCCATGATCCTTCGCGATGAACTGGCCGACGCCGGCTACGAGGTCCTTGACCTGACCGATCGTCATGCAGAGGCTCTGGAGGTCGCGCGGACCAGTCGGCCGGATCTGGCCCTGGTCAATATCCAGCTTGCCGGCCGCGATGACGGCATCGCCCTGGCGGAAAATCTCAAGACCCTGGGGATCCCCGTCCTGTTGATCAGCGGACAGATCAGCCGGGCGCGTTCGGCCCAGACCGTGGCGATCGGATCGCTGCCCAAGCCCTATGACGCCGCCGACATGGTGCTGGCCGTGAACTATCTGCTGGCCCGACTGGCCGGCGATGCATCCCTGCCGAGACCGGAGCGGCTGGAGGTGTTCGAACATGCCGGCTTCGATCTGTCACCGGCCGCCTAGAGGGCTTTCTTCAGCACCAGGAATCGCAGGCCTTCGACCTTAGGCGCGCCAAAGCGCGGGTCACCATAGGGGAAGGGCTCGGTCTCGCCGGTCGGGGCATAGCCCCGTCGGCCATACCAGGCGATCAGGCTGTCGCGTCCCTCGATGACGGTCATCTTGCCGGTCTTGCCGCCCTTGGCGCGGGCGTGGCTTTCAGCCGCCTCCAGCAGGGTTCGGCCGAGGCCCCCGGCCTGACGCTGCGGATCGACCGTGACCATGCCGATCATCCAGACATCGCCCGGCAGGGGTTCGACCCAGACGCAGCCGAAAGGCGCGGCCTCGGGGGCCTCGCGCAGTGTCAGGACGGTTGAGCCCGGCTTGTGGGTCAGGTCTTCGCTCAGGGTTTGCAGGTCGGTGCGCTGTCCGCCGAGAATATGGGACTCGCTGGTCCAGCCGCGCTCTGCGCTCTCGCCGCGATAGGCCGAATTGACCAGGGCGACGATGGCGGGAAGGTCGTGGTCCTGGGCGGGGACGATCAGCATGCAGGGCTCCGGTCAAATCGAGGCGGACCTAGCCACGACCGGCGGGGTTTTCCAAGCCGGTTCAACGCGGGCAGGACGCTCCGGGGAATGGTCCTCCTGCCGCGCTTGTTTTCGCGTCCGGACTGGTCGATTCTGGCCAGCATGGAAGCCCGCATCGCCGCCGTCTATCGCCATCCCGTCAAGGGGTTCACGCCCGAGCGCCTTGAGGGTGCCGATCTGGTCGCCGGGGCCTGTTTTCCCTGCGACAGGCTCTTTGCGGTCGAGGACGGGCCAAGCGGCTTTGATCCGGCCGCCCCGGTGCATATCTCGAAGATGAAGTTTGCGGTCCTGGCCAAGATTCCGGCCGTGGCCCGGGCCCGTACGGCCTTTGATGAGGCGACGGGCATTCTGCGGGTTCAGGCCGAGGGGCGGCCGGACTTCGCCGGCGACCTGAGGTCGGCGCAAGGCCGCGCGGGACTGGAGGCCTGGCTGACCGGCCTGCTCGGGGCGGACCTGTCAGGTCCCTTGCGGGTGGTCGAGGGGCCGGGTGCCTACCGGTTCATGGACAGCCGCTCGGGCTATGTCTCGGTGGTCAACCTGGCCAGCGTGCGCGATCTGGAAGCGCGGCTCGGCCGCCCCGTCGACCCGCTGCGCTTTCGGGCCAATCTCTATGTCGAGGGCTGGCCCGCCTGGATCGAGAATGACTGGACGGGTCGCACCCTGAAGCTCGGCGAGGCCTCGGCCGAGGTGCTCAAGCCCATCGTCCGTTGCGCGGCGACCCACGTCGATCCCGCGACGGCCGAGAAGGACATCGAGGTGGTGAAGGCCTTGTTCGACCTCTATGGCCACATGCACTGCGGCCTCTATCTGAATGTCACCCAGGGCGGGCGGGTCAGGCAGGGGGATGCGCTGGTCCTGGTCTGAGCCGCGCACTCTTGCATCCGCTCGCACTCGGGAGCATTCAGCCGCCCATGACCCTGACCCTCGTCAAAGCCTGGACCGCCGCCAAGGAGCGTCTGAAGGACGCCGGTATCGATCAGCCCGCCATCGATGCGCGCCTGATGCTGGAGGTGGCCGCTGATGTCACCCGCACCGAGATCGTCACTGATCCCTACCGCATGCTGACCGCCGAGCAGTGGGCGACCCTCGATGACTATCTGACCCGCCGCGCCCGTCGCGAACCGGTCAGCCACATCATCGGCCGCAAGGGGTTCTGGAAGATCCTGCTGCAGGTCAACAAGAACGTCCTGACGCCGCGTCCCGAGACCGAGGTGATCGTCGACGAGGTCCTGAAGGCCTTTCCCGAGACCATGGCCTTCAACATGCTGGACCTCGGCGTCGGGTCGGGCACCATCCTGCTGGCAGTCCTGGCCGAGCGGCCGGCGGCCAAGGGGCTCGGGATCGATGTCTCGGATGAGGCCCTGGCCGTGGCGCGCGAGAACGCCGCCAGCCTTGACCTCAATAACCGGGCCGCCCTGCTGCGCGGTGACTGGACGGCCGGTCTCGGCGACGACAGCTTTGATCTGGTGGTCTCCAACCCGCCCTATATCGCCAGCCACGTGATCGAGACCCTGGAGCCCGAGGTCCGTGACCACGAACCGCGCCTGGCCCTGGACGGTGGTCCGGACGGGCTGGACGCCTATCGCGAGCTGGCACCCGAGATCCTGCGGGTGCTGAAGGCCGGCGGCCTGTTCGCCGTTGAAATCGGCTACGACCAGTCAGCCGCTGTCGAGGCGCTGTTCCGGCAGGCGGGTGCCAGCAATGTCCGGACGGTCAAGGATCTGTCGACCCATGACCGTGTCGTGACCGGGGTGAAAAATCCCTTGGAAAGCCTCGCGTGAGAGGCTAGACGGAAAGGGTCTCCTTCCAAAATGCCGGGTGATGGGAAAAGCGGTCGTCGATGACGGTTGCAAAGCTCCTCCGGCAGGCGCGCACGGTCCAAAGCCGGTCGCCGCGCCAGAACCAGGGCGGGGGCTCTACGGAAACCAGTGTCTCTAGAACTTCCAGGGGTTCGACCCCGTCTAGAGGCCAACAAGGCCGGATGCTCAGCTCAGACTGACTTCCGGACAGGTTCAGAAGAAGACCATGAGAGATTTCAAGGGCATGAAGCGCCAGCGCGGCCGCAATAATCGCGGCGGCGGCAATTCCGGCGGTAAGCCTCAGCAGCACAATGCCAACCGGGCGTTCGATTCGAACGGCCCCGAAGGCGTCAAGGTGCGCGGCGCGGCCCAGAGCGTTTATGAGAAATACCAGCAACTGGCCCGGGACGCCTCGTCGTCCGGTGACCGGGTTCTGGCCGAGAACTACCTGCAGCACGCCGAGCACTATTTCCGGGTGCTGCGCGCCATCCAGCCGAATCGCCCCGTCAGCGACATCATCGGCAAGGACGCCTATTCGGCTTACGAGATCGACTTTGAGGCCGAACCCGAGGACCAGCCGGAGGTCACCGAGACGCCGACCACCGAGTCGAGCGAAGGCGGTGAGGGCGAAGGCCAGCGCGACGAGCGTCCGCGCGACCGCTTTGAGGGCCGCCAGCGCGACGACCGTCCCCGTGAGGACCGTCCCCGTGACGATCGCCCGCGCTACGACAATCAGGGTCAGGGCCAAGGCCAGGGTCAGGGGCGGCGTGACCGTTGGCGCGACCGCGATGATCGCCCCAGGGATGACCGCCCGCGTGATGACCGGCCCCGTGATGACCGCCCTCGCGACGATCGCCCTCGTGACGACAGGCCCCGTGACGATCGGCCCCGCGACGACCGTCCCCGTGATGATCGCCCCAGGGATGATCGTCCGCGTGATGACCGTCCGAGGGAGGACCGCTTCCGTGATGACCGTCCGCGCGAAGATCGTTTCCGGGATGACCGGCCTCGTGAAGATCGGCCCAGGGATGATCGTCCGCGCGAAGACCGTCCTGCGGTCGCCGCCGAGGCCGCACCCGAAGTGGCGGCCGAGGGTCGCCGCGAGCGTCCGCCGCGCCGTGAACGCGCGCCCCGTGACCGTGGCGATCGCGATCCGATGGCGGTGATCGAGCCCCAGTCGACTCCCCTGACCGAGTCAGCCGGCGAGAGCTCGCCGATGCTGCGCGGCCAGGACGGAGCCGTCAGCCATGCGCCGGCCTTCCTCGGCCGATCGACGGCCCCTGCCGAGGCTCCGGCCGCAGCCGAGGGCGAGGAGCTCAAGAAGCCCCGTCGTCGCCGGGCACCGCGCAGCTTTGACGGTGGTGAGGGCACCCCGGCCCCATCTGAGTCCGACGAAGGCTAAGGGTCCGTCGCTTCCGACTGAGTTCAAAAGGAGCCGTGAAAACGGCTCCTTTTTTATGTCCCGATGGAGCGGTGCCGTCCCGGGCCGACAGAACTCCAGATTGCACGGGTCCGCCGGCGCAGTTTTGTGTAAATAGCCTCGGTTTGTCGTTCACCGGAGCCCCGACGTGCGCCGTTCCGTCCTTGCCGCCCTTTGCGCCATGATCTTGGCCGCGCCGCTGGCCGGCTGCGCCTACAATGCCGATCTGGGGCGCGACCAGCTGCTGATCGTTCAGGACTCCGGCCTGGCCGCCCAGGGGGAAAAGGCCTGGACCCAGACCCTGCGCGCCGGTCGTCTGTCCCAGGATGAACGCAAGAATGCCCGGGTCCGGGCTGTCGGCGGACGGGTGGTGACCGCCGCCGGACTGAACAACCGGCCCTGGGACTATGCGGTCCTGATCGACGAGGCCCCCAATGCCTTCGTGCTGCCCGGTGGCCATGTCGGAGTAACCGTGGGCCTGCTCGATCTGGTCGAGAACGACGATCAGCTGGCCGCCGTGATCGGCCATGAGGCCGGCCATGTGGTCGCCCAGCATGCCGCCGAGCGATACTCCCAGACCATGACCTCCAAGCTGCTGCTGAGCATGGCCGGTGCGGCGGCCGGAACCTCGACCGATCTGGGTCGCGGGCTGAAGTCCTATGGCGACGACGCCAGCCAGTACCTGTTCCTGCTGCCGTTTTCGCGCAAGCACGAGCTGGAGGCGGACCGTCTGGGTGTCGACTACATGCAGCGCGCGGGCTATCGGCCCCGCGAAGCCGTCACCCTGTGGCGAAAGATGAAGGCCCAGGCCGGCGGATCCGGCAAGCCCGAGATCGCCTCGACCCACCCTTCGGATGCTTCACGCATCGCCGCCCTCGAGGCCTATATTTCCAGCAAGGGCTGGTGACACCTTGTGTGGCAATGCGGCCACACCTAAATCCCCCTTGGGAGGCGTTGTGCTTGATCAAGGCGACGCACCCCGATCCGCCTAAGAAGGGGACATCATGAATATCGACCTCTATTCCGACCGCGCCAAACAGGCCGTCCAGTCCGGCCAGAGCCTGGCCCTGGCCCGTGGCCACCAGCAGTTTGCGCCTGAACACCTGCTCAAGGTCCTGCTCGAGGAAAAGGACGGCCTGAGCCGGGCCCTGATCCAGAGCGCCGGCGGCCGCCCCGAGGCGGTCGATGCCGCCACCGAGGCCCTGCTGGCCAAGACCGCCCGTGTCGACGGGGCCGGCGGCCAGCTCTACATGAAGCCGGACACCGCCCGGGTCTTTGCCGAGGCCGAGAAGGGCGCGAAAGCGGCCGGCGACGCCTTTGTCACCACCGAGCGCCTGCTGATCGCCATCGCCAAGGAAGGCGCTGAAGCGGCCAAGGTCCTGAAGGACGCCGGGGCCTCGCCCAAGGCCCTGGAAGATGCCGCCAATGCCATTCGCAAGGGCCGCACCGCCGACAGTGCCAATGCCGAGGAAGGCTATGAGGCCCTCAAGCGCTATGCCCGCGACCTGACCGCCGCCGCCCGCGACGGCAAGCTGGATCCGGTGATCGGTCGCGACGAGGAGATCCGTCGCACGATCCAGGTGCTGAGCCGCCGCACCAAGAACAACCCCGTCCTGATCGGCGAACCGGGCGTGGGCAAGACCGCGATCGTCGAGGGCCTGGCCCTGCGCATCATCAATGGCGATGTGCCGGAAAGCCTGAAGGACAAGAAGCTGCTGTCGCTTGACATGGGCAGCCTGATCGCCGGCGCAAAGTACCGGGGCGAGTTCGAGGAGCGCCTGAAGGCTGTCCTCAACGAGGTCACGGCCGCCGAGGGCTCGATCATCCTGTTCATCGACGAGATGCACACGCTCGTGGGGGCCGGAAAGAGCGAGGGGGCGATGGATGCCTCCAACCTTTTGAAGCCCGCCCTGGCGCGCGGCGAGCTGCACTGCGTGGGGGCCACCACGCTTGAGGAGTACCGCAAGCATGTCGAGAAGGACGCGGCCCTGGCTCGCCGCTTCCAGCCGGTCTTCGTCAGCGAGCCGACGGTGGAAGACACCGTCTCGATCCTGCGCGGCCTGAAGGAGAAGTACGAGGTCCACCACGGGGTGCGCATTTCGGACTCGGCCATCGTCGCGGCCGCCACCCTCAGCAACCGCTACATCGCCGACCGCTTCCTGCCCGACAAGGCCATCGACCTGATCGACGAGGCCTCCAGCCGTGTGCGGATGGCGATCGACTCCAAGCCCGAAGAGCTGGACGAGATCGACCGCCGCTTGGTGCAGCTGAAGATCGAGCGTGAGGCCCTTTCCAAGGAGACCGACCCGGCCTCCAGACAGCGTCTGGAAAAGCTGGAAGACGAGATCGACGATCTGCAGGGCCAGTCTGACGAGATGACTGCCCGCTGGAAGGCGGAAAAGGACAAGGTCGGTGGCGCGGCCCAGGCCCGTGAAGCCCTCGACCGTCTGCGCGCCGACCTGGCGACAGCCCAGCGCGCCGGCGACTTCGCCCGCGCCGGCCAGATCCAGTATGGCGAGATCCCGGCCCTGGAAGCCCGCCTGGCCCAGGCCGAGTCCGTCGATGGCGCGGCCCAGAAGTCCCTGACCCCCGAGGTCGTGGATGCCGAGCAGATCGCCGCCGTGGTCAGCCGCTGGACCGGAGTGCCGGTCGAGAAGATGCTGGAAGGCGAGCGCGAAAAGCTGCTGCAGATGGAACTGGCCCTGCGCGCCCGCGTGGTCGGCCAGGACGAGGCCCTGGAAGCCGTCTCCGACGCGGTGCGCCGCGCGCGGGCCGGTCTGCAGGATCCCTCGCGCCCGATCGGCAGTTTCCTGTTCCTGGGCCCGACGGGCGTCGGCAAGACCGAGCTGACCAAGGCCCTGGCCGAGTTCATGTTCGCCGATGAACACGCCATCACCCGGATGGACATGAGCGAGTACATGGAAAAGCACTCGGTCAGCCGGCTGATCGGGGCTCCTCCCGGCTATGTCGGTTATGATGAGGGCGGTGCCCTGACCGAGGCCGTGCGTCGGCGGCCCTATCAGGTCGTGCTGTTCGACGAGGTCGAGAAGGCGCACCCCGACGTCTTCAACGTGCTGCTGCAGGTGCTGGACGATGGCCGCTTGACTGACGGTCAGGGCCGCACGGTCGACTTCCGCAATACCCTGATCATCATGACCAGCAATCTCGGCTCCGAGTACCTGGCCAATCAGGAGGACGGGGAAGATGTCGACGCGGTGCGGCCGCAGGTGATGAACGTGGTGCGCGGTCACTTCCGGCCCGAGTTCCTCAACCGGATCGACGAGATCATCCTGTTCAAGCGGCTGGGCCGGGCCAACATGGCCGACATCGTCCGTATCCAGCTGCAGAGGGTGGAAAAGCTGCTGGCCGACCGCCGCATGACCCTGGCCATCGATGCCGAGGCGCTACTGTGGCTGGGTGAGAAGGGCTATGACCCGGTCTATGGAGCCCGTCCGCTGAAGCGCGTGATCCAGAAGGATCTGGTCGACCCGATCGCCCGGCTGTTGCTGGCCGGCGAACTGGAAGACGGCGGGGTCATTGCTGTCGGCGTCCAGGCCGGCACCCTGAGCATCGGCAAGGCCGTGCTGCAGTAGCCAAGGTCTCGAAGTCCTCTTCCGGTGGCTACCGGGAGAGGGCTCTCGAGCCCAGAATGGCCTGAGACAATTTGTCGCCATTACCCATTTTGAGAAGCGGTTGCAGACCAAGCTTAGCGATCCATTAAAGGCTGTCAGCCCAATGGATTGACCAAGAGTCGATTGATCCATGATCGCTCGGGAGGTCCCATGTCCGATTCTCAGGCCCCGCAATCGATATCATCGCGCAAGCTTGAGCGGTTCATCACCTTTCTGATCGCCGGACTGAGTCTGTTCTGTATCGCCGCCGCAGTCAGCGGGGCGGTCTCGATGGAAGCCCAGCGCAGCGCCCGCGCCGCGGAAAGCGCGCGGGACGAAAACAGCAATTCCCGGATCCTCGAACTGGCGGTCCTGGCCAAGCAGATCCAGCTCGAAATCGTGCAGGTCCAGCAGTTCCTGACCGATGTCTCGGCCACCCGCGGCCAGGACGGTCTCGATGACGGCTGGGCCGAAGCCCAGGCCAATAGCGAGGCCTTCAAGACCGATATCGCCCGGGCCCATGTCCTGGCCAAGGAACTGAATGCGCCGGGTCTGAACACCGCTCTGGACGAGGTCGAGGCGGCCTTTCCGGCCTTCTACTCCAATGGCAAGGCCATGGCCCAAGCCTATGTCGACACGGGCACGGCGGCCGGCAACGCCCTGATGGGTCCCTTCGATGAGGCCAGCAGCACCCTGGCCCGCAAGATGGATGCGGCGCAGGTCGCGATGGCCACCATCGAAAAGGATCAGGAAGCCCGCGACTTCGCTATCGAGAAGAAGCTGCGCGACCAGCAGATCCTCGGCATCGTCGTGACCAGCCTGATGGCCCTGGGCGGGGTGGTGATGGGCGTTGTTGTGGTCTTTTTGACCCGGGCCCGCCTGCTGCGCCCGCTGTCGCTCATCGGCGATTACATGGGCAGGCTGGCGGAAGGCGACTATGAGCGCGAGCCGCCGTTCGGGAAGCGTCAGGACGAACTGGGGGCCATGGCCCGCTCGATCATGGTGTTCCGCGAGGCTGCCCTGGAGCGGCGTCAGGCGCGCCTCGAGCAGGAATCTGCTCGTAGTGCTACCGAGACCGAGCGCCGCCAGGCCGAGCGCGAGCGCACGGCTGCCGACGCCGAGCGTCGCGCCGTCATGGAGCAACTGGCCGCAGGTCTGGGCCGTCTGGCCGAGGGCGATCTGGCCAGCCCGATCACCCAGCCCTTCCCGCCAGCCTATGAAGAGCTGAGAGCCGATTTCAACAACGCCCTCAGCCGGCTGACCCAGACCATGGGGGCCATCGCCCGCACCGGCATGTCGATGCGCGCCGGCTCCGAAGAAATCGCCTCGGCCGCCGACGATCTGTCGCGCCGCACCGAGCAGCAGGCTGCCAGCCTGGAAGAGACCGCTGCCGCCCTCGACGAGATCGCCGCCACGGTCGGCCGCGCCACCGAGGGAGCCCGCGAGGCCGCTTCGGTGGTCGCCCAGGCCAAGAAAGAGGCCGAGCAGTCGAGCGCCGTCGTGGCCCGCACTGTGGCCGCCATGGGCCAGATCCAGCAGTCCTCGGCCAAGATCAGCCAGATCATCGGGGTGATCGACGAGATCGCCTTCCAAACCAATCTTCTGGCCCTGAACGCCGGGGTCGAGGCCGCCCGCGCCGGCGAAAGCGGTCGTGGTTTTGCGGTCGTGGCCCAGGAAGTTCGCGCCCTGGCCCAACGCAGCGCCGATGCCGCCAAGGAGATCAAGACCCTGATCTCCGAGTCCGGCAGCCAGGTGGCGTCGGGCGTGGATCTGGTCGGACAGACGGGTGAGACCCTTGGTCGCATCGTCAGCGAGGTCATCCGTGTCCACGGCCTGGTCGACGGCATTGCCCGCTCGTCCGAGGAACAGGCTGTCGGCCTGCGCCAGGTGAATACGGCCGTGAACCACATGGACCAGGTGACCCAGCAGAACGCAGCCATGGTTGAGCAGACAACGGCAGCGACCCATTCCCTGCGCACCGAAGCGCTCGACCTCGAACGCCAGGTTTCGGGCTTCAAGTTCCAGGGCCAGGGCGACGCTGGCAGACGGGCCGCCTGATGCCCAAGAAGTTGGTTAATAGCTAATAAATCAGTGACTTAACCGCCTGTAAGCCCTTCTCTGTCATAGTCGTCTGACACAGAGATCCATCCAGGATCCAGGGGTGACGACAATGACAAGGACCGGTATCGGCCGCACGGCGGCTGGCCTGCTGATGACTGCCGCTGCTGCGGTGTCGATGACCGCCCCGGCCTATGCGGCGGATGGCCCTCTGACCTACAGCCTGGAATACACCGCCGACGTGGTCGGGGTGCTGGACGGAGGCCTGGCCCGCCGCGGGCGGGTGCTCGACAACCTCCTGCTCAGTGCCGACCTGGACCTCGGTGCGGCGGCCGGATGGTCGAACACCAAGGCCCATGTCTCCCTGCTGAACAATACCGGCGGCATGCCCAATGAGGATGTCGGCTCCCTGCAGGGCGTCGACAATATCGAGGTCGGCCAGCAAAGGGCGCGACTGTTCGAGCTGTGGGTCGAGCATGAATTCGCCGACGGCAAGGGCGCGGTCCTGGCCGGGCTCTATGACGTCAACAGCGAATTCTACGCCAATGACAGCGCCGGTCTCCTGCTCGGCCCGGCCTTTGGCATTGGCTCGGAACTGGCCGCCACCGGACCCAATGGACCGTCGATCTTCCCGTCCACGGCCCTGGCCGTGCGCGCCCGCTGGACCCTGGCCAACGGCGGCTATGCCCAGGCGGCCGTGCTGAACGCCCAGGCCGGGGTGCTGGGGGATCCCGGCGGCATCGACACCGAGTTCGACAACGGCGTCCTGATGATCGGTGAAATCGGCTGGGTCGGCGAGGGCAAGCTGGCGCTCGGCACCTGGCGCTATAGTCAAAAGCAGGATGATATCCGCCTGGTCACGGCTGCCGGGGATCCTGAGCGCCAGACCGCCGGCGGCGTCTATCTGCTGGCTGAGCGCCGGATCTTCGGTGAAGCCGAGGCACCCGGTCGGACCACGGCCTTCCTGCGGGCGGGGCTGTCGGACGGCACGACCTCGGTCTTCGAGGGCGGCTGGCAGGCCGGCATCCTGGTCGAGCAACCCTTTGCCTCGCGGCCGGACAGCCAGTTTTCGGCGGGCATGAACCAGGGCTTTATCACCGGTCGTGAGCGCGCCAACGGCGTCGATGCGGGCCGCAATATCGGGCGCACGGAAACGGCGCTGGAGCTGACCTATGCCGACACCTTCGGCCGTCTGACCGTGCAGCCGGACCTGCAATACATCATCCGGCCGGCCGGTGATCGCGACATCGACAATGCCCTGGTCGCGACGATGCGGTTCTCGATCGCCTACTGAACCGTGGCCCGGCGCGTTCAGGCGCGCTGGGCGCTCGGCGAGTCGCCGATCAGCAAAGCGCAGGCGGCTTCTGCGGCGGCAGGGTCGCGCAGGGCGATGGCCTCGGCCAGGGTGCGATGCAGGGTGACGTCCCGCATCTGGTCTTCCGGCGACTGCTTTTCCATCTGCCAGATCCAGTAGCGGGTCGCGGTGTTCTGCAGGGCGATCACGAAGCGGGCCAGGGTGGCGTTGTGGGTCGCAAAGGCGACGGCCCGGTGGAATCTGTGGTCCATGGCCAGCATGGCCCGGAAGTCACTGGCGGCAATCGCCGCCTCGGCACCATCGAAAGCCCCGGTAATGGCCGGCAGGTCTTCAGGGCGGTGATTGCGGGCGGCCAGGGCCGCGGTACGACCTTCCAGCATGCGCCGGACCTCGAAAGCCTGCTCGATCTCCGTGATGTCCATGGGGGCGACGATCGTGCCGACCCGCGGGCGGCGCAGAATGAGGCCCTCGATCGCCAGGCGACCGAGCGCGTCGCGGACACCTGAGACGCCCCCCGCATAGCGTGCGGCCAGGGTCTTTTCCTCCAGCACCTGCATGGGCGGCAGCTCACCCAGGATGATGTCCATCAGAATAAGCTCATAGAGCCGAGCCTTCTGAAGGCCTTGAGCCCAGTCGCCGGAAGGATCGACACTGTTGAGTGGGCCCTTCATGGGCAAACCGGAAGACAGGACTGCATGGCGATGGTCCTAGAGCCAAAAGGCCCGAAGGTCATTCTCATGGACTCTAACATGTTACAGTTTCGAAAAAGACTGAACGCTTGAAGGCGGCTGACTGGCGGCCCTAGAGCTTCGGCATGACGCCCGAGACCGAGCCTCCGATCCATTTTGTGCTGCAGGGGTTTCACCTTGCCCTGACGATCGCCGAGGTCTTTGCCGGAGCGACGGCCCCCAATCCACCCGTGGGCTGCGTGGTGCTGGATGCCAAGGGCAATGTTCTCGCTGTCGGTGCCCACGAGAAGGCCGGCGGCGACCATGCCGAGGCCGCCGCCCTGGCTGCCTGCCGCGAGGCCGGGACCTTTGACCGCATCCATACAATCCTGGTTACCCTGGAGCCCTGCAATCACCACGGTCGGACACCGCCCTGTGTCGACTCCGTTCTGGCGAGCCCAGCCAAAGCCATCTGGATCGGGGCACGCGATCCCAATCCGGCGGTTGCCGGTGGCGGCGCGGCGCGCCTGGCGGCCGAGGGACGCCGGGTCATGGACCTCGCCAGTCTTGACCGTCCTGAGGCTGCGTATCTGCACGCCAGGGCCCAGCGCCTGATTGCGCCTTTTGCCTGCTGGTCAACCCGGGGCCGGCCCTGGCTGACCCTGAAACAGGCCCTGACAGTGGATGGCGGGATGATCCCCCCCACGGGTTTGAAGACCTTCACGTCCCAAAAGTCCCTGACCCTGGCCCATGGCCTCCGGCGGCGGGCCGACGCCATCATTACCGGTTCGGGGACCGTTCTGGCGGACAGCCCCCTGTTTACGGTGCGACGGGTGGCGGATCCGCGCCACGGGCCGCGCCGGCTGGCCATTCTGGACCGACGCCGCCGTACGCCTGACGCCTATCTGCACGCGTCACGGGCCAGGGGCTTTGAGCCCAGCCTGCACGATGACATTCCGATGCTTCTCGAAGGCCTCGCCGCCGAGGGCGTGCTGGAGGTCCTGGTCGAGTGCGGGCCGACCCTGATGGCGCACTTCCTGGAGTCTGGGCTCTGGGACGAGCAGGTCGTGATCCGCCAGGCCTCCGGGCCGGGGCAGGCTGACCAGGTCGACATTCTGACCCGCATTCCGTTCCGGGCCTGAAGGAGCACTGATGTTTTCAGGAATCATTGAGCAGGTCGGCCGGGTCGAGGCTGTCGCGCCGGAAGGGGACGGGGCCTTGCGCCTGACCCTCGGGACCGGCTTTCCGGACCTGGAACTGGGGGAAAGCGTCGCCGTCAACGGGGTCTGTCTGACGGTCGTGCGGCATGATGCTCGCGGCGTGGCGGACTTCTTCGTCAGCCCGGAAACCCTGGCTCGTACCAATCTGGAGCGGGCGGAGGCGGGGGCTGCTGTCAATCTCGAGCGGGCCGTGACCCTGGCCACCCGCCTTTCGGGCCATCTGGTCCAGGGCCATGTCGATGGCCAGGCCCGGCTCGATCAGGTGATCGACGATGGCGGATCCTGGAGGATCGGGCTGAGCCTTCCTGCGGTCCTGCACCGCTTCTGTGTCGAGAAGGGCTCGATTGCCCTGAACGGCATTAGCCTGACCCTCAACAGTGTCGCAGCCTGTGATGCTGACGGCCGGTTCCAGATCGGCCTGACCCTGATCCCGCACACCTGGGCCCATACCAACCTTCAGCACGCCATGATCGGAGATCCGATCAATGTCGAGGTCGACGTGCTGGCCAAATATGTGGAGCAGCTATGTCACGCCTATCTGAAGCCCTCGACCGTCTGAAGCAGGGCGGCATGATCGTCCTCGTCGATGACGAGGATCGCGAGAACGAGGGCGATCTGGTCATGGCGGCCGAGTTCGCCGATGCCGCAGCCATCGCCTTCATGGCGCGAAAGGCGAGCGGGCTGATCTGTCTGACCCTTGAGCCTGAGGCGGTCGACCGGCTCGGTCTGCCCCCGATGGTGAGCGATAACCGAACCAGCCGGCAGACCGCCTTTACGGTCTCGATAGAAGCTGCCGAAGGCGTCGATACCGGCATTTCGGCTTTCGATCGTGCGCGGACTATTTCGGCTGCCGTTGCACCGGATGCAGGTGCGCAGGACCTGGTCTCGCCGGGCCACATCTTTCCTCTGCGGGCCCGGCCGGGCGGTGTGCTGGAGCGCGAGGGCCATACCGAGGCCTCGGTCGACCTGATGCGCCTGGCCGGTCTTCGACCCGCGGGCGTCATCTGTGAGATCATGAAGGATGACGGCACCATGGCCCGGATGCCGGACCTGGAAGTCTTCTGTCGGGACCATGACCTTCCGCTTCTGACCATTGCCGAACTGGTGGCCCATCGCAGGGCGACGGAGCTCCAGGTCGAAGAGGTGGCCTCGGCCCGATTGCCGTCCGAGCATGGCGGGACCTTCGAGGTGCGGGCCTTCCGCAATCGGGTCGATGGTGTCGAGCACCTGGCCATGATTGCCGGCCCCCTGACCGGCACGCCCCTGGTGCGGGTCCATTCGGAGTGCCTGACCGGGGATGCTCTCGGGTCGCGGCGCTGCGACTGCGGAGCCCAACTTCAGGAAAGCCTCAGGCAGATCAGCGAAAGCGGCAATGGCTGCGTGCTCTATCTTCGCGGCCACGAGGGACGGGGCCTGGGTCTGGCCAACAAGATCCGTGCCTATGCCTTGCAGGATGAAGGGCTCGACACGGTCCAGGCCAATCATGCCCTCGGCTATGCCGACGACCTGAGGGACTACAGCGTGGCCGCCCAGATGCTCCGGGCCATGGCTGTGGAGCGCGTGAACCTGCTCAGCAATAATCCGCGCAAGGCCGCGGGCCTGCGGGCCAGCGGCATTACGGTCAGCCGGGAGCTCCCGCTGGCCATCCCCGCCAATCCCCACAATGCCGCCTATCTCGACACCAAGCGCGACAAGCTTGGCCACAGCCTGGCCCGCGCGTCCTGATCCGCAGAGAGCCTCTCATGACCCATGCCCCACTTGCACCGCGTATCGCGATCGTCGTCAGCCAGTTCAATCCCGAGGTCACCGGCGGCCTGCTCAAGGGCGCATTAGACCTGCTGCAGGAGCGCGGTGCGCCGGTGGCGGCCAAGGACATCATTGATGCGCCCGGCGCCTTTGAACTGCCTCTGATCGCCCAGACCCTGGTGCGAACGGAGCGCTTTGAGGGCGTGGTCTGTCTGGGATGCGTGATCAAGGGCGACACGGCGCACTTCGAGTTTATCAGCCTGGGGACCAGTCTGGGCCTGATGACGGCAAGCCTGTCGACCGAGACGCCGATCACCTTTGGTGTGCTGACCACCTATACCGACGAGCAGGCTCTGGTGCGCAGTCGGGACAATGCGGAGAACAAGGGGCGTGAAGCGGCCGAGGCCTGCTTTGCCACCATCCAGACCCTGAAGCGGATCCGGTCCGAAGCCTGGGGCGACTAAGCCATCCATCGAAGGGACGCGAAGCTAACGCCGTTATTCGGCGTTTGCTTTGCCCCTGATTTACGGCAGTCTTCACCCCTGCTTTAGCCGGTAGGCTTTTCCCGGGGGGGAGATGATGACGAGTTTTGCCGCGAGCGATACGCCGCCGGCCGCCAGCCCGAACTTCAAGCCCAGGCATCCCTGGGACGCCTGGTTCTTCCCGCTCAGCCTGGCGATCTACTGGGTCGGCCTCGTCATGGGGTTTGGCGGCGACATGATGCACAGGGCCAAGCTGGGCCAACTGTCCTTCCCGCTGATCGTCCACGTCCACGCTGCGGTCTATGTCGCCTGGATGGTGCTGCTGACCACCCAGGTGGCGCTGATCCGCAAGGGGCGCTCGGACCTGCACCGCAAGCTGGGCGTGGCCAGTCTGGGCTTCGTGCCGGTAATGCTGCTGGTGGGCCCGATGGCGGCCTTCACCACCCAGACGGCGCGCTTTGGGACGCCGGCCAGCGATCCGGCCTTCCTGGCCATTCAGCTCGGCGGCCTGGTCAGCTTCGCGATCCTGATCGTGGCGGCGCTGCTGTGCCGCAAGCAGGCCGCCCTGCACAAGCGGCTGATCCTGCTGTCCACCCTGACCCTCGTCGACGCCGGTTTCGCGCGCTGGGTCGGCCCCATCTGGGGTCCGGTGCTGGGCCCGGCGCTGGGGTCGCCGTTCTGGACCAACTATCTGATCCTCTATGGCTGCACGGCCGCCCTGATGCTGAGCATTGGCTTCTATGACCTGGTGACGCGCCGCCGGCTGCTGCCGGGCTATGTCCTGGGCCTGGCCCTGGCGATTTCGGGGCATGTCATCATTGTCACCGCCTATCTGAATCCGGCCTGGGGAGCTTTCTGCAAGGGCTTGATCGGCGGGCTCGCCGGCCACTGACGCGGCTTGCGGCGCGCGCTTTGGGCAGGCAACGTCGCGGCCTCGCATTTCCGGAGTCGCCATGCGCCTGCCCCTCGTCCTCGCCACCGCCCTGACGGCATCAAGCCTGCTGCTGGCTTCGCCCACCCAGGCCGCTGAGGCTGCAGCCCCGTCGACGGACCAGCCCCTGCTGCGGACCCTGGCGGCCGATGTGGATGCCAAGGCGCTGGAAAGCACGATCCGCTCGCTGGTCGGGTTCGGAACCCGTCACACCCTGTCGGAGACCAAGTCCGAAACCCGGGGCATCGGGGCGGCGCGCCGCTGGACGCAGAAGCGCTTCGAGGCCATCAGCAAGGACTGCGGCGGCTGCCTGACCATCGAGACTCCCTCGGATGTCGTCACCGGCCGGCGCGTGCCCAATCCGACCGAGGTGGTCAATGTCCTGGCGATCCAGAAGGGCACCAGCGACCCCGACCGGGTGATCCTGATTGCCGGCCATATCGACAGCCGCGTCAGCGACGTGATGGATTTCACCAGCGACGCTCCCGGGGCCAATGACGATGCCTCGGGCGTGGCCGCGGTTATCGAGGCCGCGCGCGTGCTGTCCAAGCACAGGTTCCCGGCCACCCTGGTCTTCGCCGTCCTGTCGGGCGAGGAGCAGGGACTGCTGGGCGGCAAGATCCTGGCCAATCACGCCCGCGCCAAGGGCTGGAAGATCGAGGCCGATCTCAACAACGACATCATCGGCAACAGCCGCGGCCAGAGCGGGGTGATGAACAACACCCAGGTGCGGGTGTTCTCGGAGGGCACCAAGGCCGTCGAGACGCCGGAGCAGGCCAATAGCCGCCGCTACAATGGCGGCGAGGTCGACAGCCCCTCGCGCAATCTGGCGCGCTATCTCGACGGGCTGGCCGATCGCTATCTGAACAATTTCGACGTGGTCATGGTCTATCGCACCGACCGCTATGGCCGCGGCGGTGACCAGGTGCCCCTGCTCGAGGCAGGCTATCCGGCCGTGCGGGTCACCGAAGCCGCCGAAAACTATGACCGCCAGCACCAGAACCTGCGCACCGAAGGGGGCAAGGCCTATGGTGATGTGATCGAGGGCGTGGATTTCGCCTATCTGTCCCAGGTCACCCGGCTGAATGTGGTGGCTATGGCCAGCCTCGCCTCCGCCCCGCCGCCGCCCTCGGGCGTCAAGATCGAGGGCGCGGTCAGCCCCGACACCAAGGTCTCGTGGACGGCGACGCCGGGCGCGGCCGGCCATCGCGTCTGGTGGCGGGTGACGACCGACCCGCAATGGCGCCTGAACCGCTGGGTCGCCGGTCCGGCCACAACCGCCACGCTCAAGGATGTGGTGATCGACGACTTCTTCTTCGGCGTCTCGGCGATCAGCCCCGACGGCTGGGAAAGCCCCACGGTGTTCCCGGGTCCAGCCGGCAGTTTCGAGAGCCCGCCGCCGGTGGCGAAACCGGCCGGAAACTAGGGCGCGGCGTTGGTGCGTCGGTTTAGGATCACCGGCACCTCGTCAGCGGAATTTTCGATAACAGGGGAGCTGTTCATGATGTCCTCGGCCCATCGTCGTCTCGGCTTGGCGCTCGCGTCGATCGTACTTCTGGCCGCCGGCGGTGAACTGCGGGCGCAGACCGTTCCGCAGGCCGGCGATGGGTTACGCTCAGGCCCGCTCTACGAAGAATTGGCCAGCCTGGACAAGGCCTTGTTCGACGCCTCGTTCGTGACTTGCGACGCCGCCAAGGCTAACGCGATCTTTGCGGACGATGTCGAGTTCTTTCACGACAAGGATGGCCTATCGGTGGGCGAGCAGGTGCGCGAGAACACCCGAAGGCTCACCACCTCGTGCCCAGGCAAGCACGGGGTCACGCGGACGGTGGTTCCAGGGACGCTACGCCTCTACCCCATCGCCGGATATGGCGCGATGCAAGTCGGGGCGCATCGGTTCGATGAGCGCGGCGCAGCGACCAGCACGCTGGCGCAATTCATCAGCATGTGGCGGCTTCAGGACGGCAAATGGCGTCTCGCGCGCGTGATCAGCTTTGACCATCGCCCGGTCGACGCCAAGCCATAAGCAGCCCTCCCGCCACCTCTTGGAGGGAAGGCAGATGCCTGTACATTCCCCTCGGCGTCGCGGCGGCGTGACCCGCTAAGCCGTCAACCCCGGATCGTTGCGCTTCAGCCACGCTGCCGCGTAAGAGCAGATCGGGACGATCTTGCGGTCCTCGGCCCTCGCGAGCTCGGCGACCTTCGCCATCAGGCGACCGGCCGCGCCCTGGCCGCGCAAGGCTGGGTCGCTCTCGACATGGGGGATGATCAGTCGGCCGGGCTCGCGACGGTAGTCGGCGATCGACAGAAGGCCGCCGGTCTCCAGCTCAAAGCGGCCGAGGTCGGGATTGTCGCGGAAGGCGTCGGTCATGACAGCGGGACCTAAACCAGCTCGATCGCCATGGCCGTGGCTTCACCGCCGCCGATGCACAGGCTGGCCATGCCCTTCTTTCCGCCGCGCGCCTGCAGGGCGCTGATCAGGGTGCAGAGGATCCGCGCGCCCGAGGCGCCGATCGGATGGCCCAGGGCGCAGGCCCCGCCATTGACGTTCAGCCTGTCGGCCGAAAAGCCCAGCTCCTGCTGGGCGATCATGGCGACCACGGCGAAGGCTTCATTGACCTCCCAGAGGTCGACATCGGAAACCTCCCAGCCGGCCTTCTTCAGCGCTTTGCGCATGGCCGGAACCGGGGCGGTGGTGAACAGGCCGGGCTCATGGGCGTGGGCGGCGTGGGCGGCGACGCGGGCGACGACCTTCAGGCCCAGGCGGTCGGCCACGCTCTGGCGGGTCATGACCAGGGCGGCGGCACCGTCACTGATCGAACTGGAGTTGGCGGCCGTGATGCCGCCGTCGCGGCTGAAGGCCGGGCGCAGGGTCGGGATCTTGGCGGGATCGGCCTTCAGGGGCTGTTCGTCCTGCTCGACCACCTCGGTTCCCTTGCGGGTGGTCACCGTGACCGGGGTGATCTCGGCCTTGAAGGCCCCGCCCTCGATGGCGGCCTTGGCCTTCATCAGGCCCCGGGTCGCATAGTCGTCCATGGCCTCGCGGCTGAACTGGTAGGTGGCGGCCGAGTCCTCGGCGAAGGCCCCCATCAGCTTGCCCGGCGTATAGGCGTCTTCGAGGCCGTCCAGATACATCGAGTCCCACATCTGGTCGTGACCGATACGGGCCCCGGCGCGGTGCTTGGACAGCAGGTAGGGCGCGCCGGTCATGCTCTCCATGCCGCCGGCCACGATCAGGTCGGCGCTGCCGGCCGCCAGGGCGTCATGGGCCATGATCGCCGCCTGCATGCCGCTGCCGCACATCTTGTTGACCGTGGTGGCCTCGACCGACAGCGGCAGGCCCGCGCCGACGGCCGCCTGGCGGGCAGGCGCCTGGCCGAGGCCGGCCGGCAGCACGCAGCCCATGAAGATCTGCTCGACCAGATCGCCCGACACGCCGGCCCGCTCAATGGCCGCCTTCACCGCAGCCGCACCCAGCTCGGTCGCCTTGACCCCGCCGAGCGCACCCTGAAAGCCGCCCATCGGCGTGCGGGCGAACGAGACGATGACGATGGGATCGGCGGCCTGGGACATGGATGGTCTCCGGATTTGAGAATTTCGGGGCGGAATAGACCCTGTGATGCCTGTGGCGCGCAAGTGAATTGCAGAAAGGGGAGGCGAGGTCGGAAACGGATCGGCGATCCTCGCCTCCAAGGGGGCAACCGAGGTGGTAAGTTGTGATAAAAAACCTACCTCCGTTCATCCTCAAACGCAACGCTCTCTTGCATTCCCCCAAGGAACGCAGCAACCTCGTCCCATGGGCCGGACCGCCGACTATACCAACGAACGCTGCAGCATCGCCGCCACCCTTGAGGTCGTGGGCGATCCCTGGACACTCCTGATCCTTCGCGATGCTTTCGGCGGCGTGAAGCGGTTCGAGCAATGGCAGGAACGCCTGGGCGTTGCCCGCAATGTCCTGGCTTCGCGATTGAAGAGCCTGGTCGCCCACGGGGTGATGGAAGCGCAGCGCTATTCGGAGCGGCCGCCCCGCCAGGAATATGTTCTGACCGCCAAGGGGCTGGATCTCAGTCCCGTGCTGTTGACCATGGCCGAATGGGGCGATCAGCACGTCTATGGCCTGGGCAATGGCCCGGTGCATTTCGTGCACAAGACCTGCGGCCATGATTTCCATCCCCGCATAGCCTGTCAGGCCTGTGGCGAGGTGATCGACAGCGCGGACCTGAAGCGGGTGGTCCATGACACATCCCAGACCGTCGGCGAGGCCCTGGAGGCCGTAAAGGTCGCCGCCGAATAGCCCAGGCTTGGGCCAATTTGTCGCATGTGACGTCCGGCCCCGGGCTTACCGAATATTCAGGGCTTGTCCTGCATCCTGACCGGCAGTCCGGGGGCAGGCATTGATGGCGACCGTCAAGACTATCGCGCGTATCTTCTCGGTCCGTCAGGACCGTCCGGACCTGCTGATGGCCCAGGCGGCGGCCTTCACCCGCCAGGTGCCGATGATGTACCTGGTGCTGCTGGTCAATGCTTTCGCCCTGGCCGCCACCCATTTCAAGTCCGCGCCGCTCAGCCTGACTGTCGGTGGCCCGATCTGCCTGACCCTGATCTGCGCCTGGCGCATGGTCGGATGGATGCGCCTGCGCCACCACGGCTTTGACGCCGCCCGGGCCGGCAAGATGCTGCGCGGGACGGTCGTGGCTGCCGGGGGGCTATCGGTTTGCTTCAGCGCCTGGTCGCTGTCGCTCTATCCCTATGGCGACGCCTATCAGCAGAGCCATGTGGCCTTCTACATGGCCATCACCGTCATCGCCTGCATCTTTTCCCTGATGCACCTGCGGGCGGCCGCTCTCGTGGTCACCCTGGTTGTCCTGGGGCCCATGGCCCTGTTCTTCGGCCTGAGCGGCAAGCCGGTGTTTGCCGCCATCTCGGTCAATGTGGTCGTGGTCGCGGCCGTGATGATCGTGATCCTGCTGATCCACTATCGCGAGTTCTCCGACCTGGTGGCGTCGCGCAGCGCCCTGATCGAAAAGGCTGCTCAGACCCAACAGTTGAGCGATGAAAATGACCGTCTGGCCAATCTCGACAGCCTGACCGGCCTGCCCAATCGCCGCCGGTTCTTCGCCGAGCTGGACGCCCATGTGGCCCGGGCTCGTCGTTATGACCGCAGTCTGCTGGTCGGGGTCATCGACCTGGACGGTTTCAAGCCGATCAATGACGCCTTTGGCCATGCCACGGGCGATCGACTGTTGACCGAGGTCGGTCGGCGTCTGGAGGCCTTCGGCGCGCCCCCGCTTTTCGCGGCCCGGCTCGGCGGCGACGAATTCGGCCTGATCATCGATGCCCATCTGACGCCGGACGCCGTTCGGGCACTCGGACGCGATCTCTGTGACCTGCTACGCGCGCCCTATCGCCTGCCGGGGGTCACCGCCCAGGTCGGCGGCTCGGTCGGATTCTGCGCCTTCCCGGCCGGAGGCCAGACCAGCGAGCAGCTGTTCGAGCGGGCCGACTACGCCCTCTATCACGCCAAGCAGAACCTCAAGGGCACGGCCGTCGTCTTCGACGAGCGCCACGAGGCTGACATCCGCGAACTGAGCCGGGTCGAACAGGCGCTTCGCCGGGCCAATCTCGAGTCAGAACTGCACATCCATTTCCAGCCGATCGTCGACACCAGTGCCAAGCGCACGGTTGCCTTCGAGGCCCTGGCGCGCTGGTCCAGCCCGGAGCTGGGCGATGTGCCGCCGAGCGTCTTCATCGACGCGGCGGAACGCTCGGGCCAGATTGTCGAGATCACCCGCATCCTGGTGGCCAAGGCCCTCAGCGCGGTGCGCAGCTGGCCGATGGACATGCGGGTTTCAATCAATCTGTCGGCGCGTGACATCGCTTCGATGGAGTCGGTCGCCCGTCTTGTCGACATCGTGCAGGAGAGCCAGGTCGCCCCGCACCGCATCGATTTCGAGATCACCGAAACGGCGATTGTCTGTGATTTCGACCAGGCCCGCGCCGCCCTGATGACCTTCCATGCCCTGGGGGTCCGCACGGCCCTGGATGACTTTGGCACCGGCCATTCCAGCCTTAGCCATGTCCGACTGCTGCCGCTGGACAAGCTGAAGATCGATGCCAGCTTCATTGCCGACATCGACCACCACGCCGCCAGCGAAGATATCGTCAAGACCGTGCTGCAGCTGTGCCGCAACCTGCGGATCGACTGTGTCGTCGAGGGGGTGGAGACCGAGGACCAGCTGGCCAAGGTGGTGTCTCTGGGCGGGGTGGTCATGCAGGGCTATCACTTTGCCCGTCCGATGCCGGCCTCCAGCGTCGCGACCTATCTGTCGGAGGAAGCCGCCATCGCGATCGCCCGCAATGGCGTGCGTCCGACCGCCGCCCAGCGTGCTGCGCGCCTCTGGTTCGACGAGGACGGCCTGCAGGGCCTGGGTTAGGGCTTCCCCGCTTCTCGCGCCTAGGCCGGAACCAGCCCTGCCAGGGCGGCGGCGTGGGGTGACATGGCCTCGGCGGTCTGGCGGAGCTCGCGACGGATCTGTTCGAATTCGGCGGCCACACGGTCGATGTCATGCAGGTCCACAAGCGGGTCGTAGGCGCGGGGGCGTATGCCCTGGCCCTCGAGGACTGCCTGCCAGCTGGTGGCGGTGAACATCTCCTCGGGATGCTGGGAGAGCCGACCGCAGGCCCGGAACAGGGCCAGCCTGCGGGTCAGGGTTTCCGGCAGGGCCATCGCCCGCCGGTCCCGCCAAAGCGGTTCGTCCCTATGGTTGGCGTGATAGTGCAGGACGATGAAATCGCGGATGCGCTCGAAATCGAGCTGGATGCGGTCGTTGTAGTCGTCGGCCTGTACCGGATCCCAAGCCTTGCCGGGAAAGGCCGACAGGAACTTCAGCAGTCCGGCCTGGATCATGTGGATGCTGGTCGATTCCAGGGGCTCGATGAAGCCGCTGGCCAGTCCCAGGCTCAGTACGTTCTTGTTCCAGGCCTTCTTGCGCCGCCCGGTGACGAACCGCAGGCGGTTGGGTTCGGCCAGGACGGTTCCGCCCAGGCCGGCGCGCAGGGTCGCCTCGGCCGTGTCGTCGTCGATATAGCGGCTGGAATAGACATAGCCATTGCCGTCGCGGTGCTGCAGCGGGATGTTCCAGATCCAGCCTCCGGCCTGGGCCGTTGAGCGCGTAAAGGGCGGCGGCGCGCCGTCCCGGGTGCAGGGCATGGCCATGGCGCGGTCGCAGGGCAGCCAGTGGGACCAGTCCTCGTAGCCGGTCTTCAGGGCCTCCTCGATCAGCAGACCGCGAAAGCCCGAGCAGTCGATGAAGAAGTCACCGGCGACACGGCAGTCGCCGTCCAGCCTCAGGGCCTCGATGAAGCCGTCCTCGCCGCGCTGATCGACGCTGACGACCTTGCCTTCGATGCGGTTGACGCCCAGGCGCTCGGCATAGGTCCTCAGATATCGGGCATAGAGGCCGGCATCGAAGTGAAAGGCCGAGCCGAAGGTCGACAGGGGCGAGCGCGGATCCTGGCTCTGCTGGCCAAAGCGGCCCCGCCGCGCGGCCTGGGCGCAGAGCGAATAGTCTTCCAGCGCGCCCGCCTTGCCCAAGCCTGACAGCTTCAGCCAGTACTGATGGAAATAGCCGGGGTCGGGGGCGGTCCCATAGACGCCGAAAGGATGGAAGTAGGCTTCGCCGGGCCGGGTCCAGCCGCGGAACTCGATCCCCAGCTTGTAGGTACCCTTGGTTTCGCGGACGAACTCGGCCTCGTTCAGGCCCAGGGTCTGGTTGAAGCTGCGAATGGGCGGAATGGTGGCTTCGCCGACTCCCACCGTGCCGATCTCGGCGGACTCGACGAGGGTAATCGCGCAGCGCCGGCCCAGGGCGCGGGCCAGCAGGGCCGCCGCCATCCAGCCGGCCGTGCCGCCGCCCAGAATGGTGATGGCGCCGGGCAGGTTGTCGGTCTGGGGATTGATCACGGGCTAGCTCCTCAGGCGCTGGCGATCATGATCGGCCACGCGCCGGACACAAGTCCGGGACCGCCTCGCAGGAAGGCGGCCCCGGTGAAGTTTAAACGGAGGGTGGGGGAGACCAAAGCCCTCCGTCAGTACAGGTTACATTCCGAGCTTGAACCGGGCGCCGATCGAGACGCGACGGTCGCCGCCGACAAAGCGGAACGGCAGGCCCGGGAACTGCAGGTAGGTTTCGGCGTCCTGCTTGGTCAGGTTCGACCCTTCCAGGGTGAGCTTGAGGGCCGGGGTCACCTCAAAGGCGACCTGACCATCCAGCTGGCCATAGGCCTTGTTGTAGATCCCCAGGGTGTGGACGTCGTTGCCCGAACCGAAGCCGAAGTTGCCCAGATAGGCCTTGTCACGCCAGGCATAGGAGAGGCGCGACGAGAACGGACCGGCTTCATAATAGCCCTGCACGTTGAAGGCCGACTTGGACACGCCCGGGATCGGCAGGCTCTTGGAGTAGTCGTTGCTGTAGGGCGACTTGGAGTCCGAGTAGGTATAGTTGGCCGTGAAGCCGAACCCGAAGTCGAAGGCGTATTGCGCCTGGAGTTCAACACCCTTGATGGTGCCGCCCTGGCCGTTGACCACCGATGAGAACGGCCCGACCGAGCTGCCCGCCACCGACTGGTCCTTCACCGAGACGCTGTAGGTGTTGGAAACGATGAACGAGTCCACGGTCTTGTAGAAGAAGCCGCCCGAGATCAGGCCCTGGGGACCGAAGTAGCGCTCATAGGCGACGTCGAACTGCGAGGCCCGGAAGGGGTCGAGGTTCGGATTGCCGCCGCTGCCGTTGGTGTAGAGGAACTTGTCCAGGTTCGGGCCCGGATTGGACGAGCGCGTGAAGTTGTACGAAGCGCCCTGGCCGAGGTCGAACAGGTTCTGGGACGAGACCACACGGGCCGCGCTGGCGCGGACCTTGTCGGTGTCGTTGATCTCGAACACGCCCGACAGGCTGGGCAGGACGTCGGTGTATTCACGAACCGTACGCGAGGCGTCCGGGTTCTTGAGAACGCCGTTCCAGCTGTCGGTACCCCACCACAGTGGCGTGACCGGTGTGTTGGAGGCTTCGATGACCAGCTTGGTGTGAACGATCCGGACGCCGGCATTGATGTGGTAGGCGTCGTCCGCGTCGCCCAGGTCGGCCATGGCATAGGACGACGTGGTCTTGTCGCTGATCTTGAAGGACTCGATGGGGTCCTTGTAGAAGCCGAACTTAGTCGAGGGGTAGAGCGACTGGATCCAGTCGACCGGATTCTTCATCTGGCCGTAGTCCTGGAAGATCGCCGTCACGCCGTTGACGTTGGCCGTGACCGCGCGCGAGGGATTGGTCGCTGCCGTCTGGTAAGGCGTGATGACGGCCGGCGAGTTGCCGAAGCGCGAGCAGCCAAAGGTGGCGATGTCGCACTTCTTCAGGCCGATGGCACCGTCCTGGAAGTAGCCGAGCGGCGTCCAGTCCACGAAGGTGCCGCCCACGGTCGTGCCCTGGGCCGTTGCCGGCAGTTCGCCCTTGGCCGAGTAGTCGGCGAGATAGCGGCCATAGGTCGAGTCGATCTTGCGGTCGGAGTAGCGAGCTCCGAAGCTGAAGACCAGGCCGGCCTCTTCGGCGAAGCTCGGCGTGTACTTGAAGTCGCCGGTGAGCGCCGTGTCCTTGATCTCGGTCTTGTCACCGAAGGCCCAGTGCGACTTGAAGAACACCGAGGTCGGTGTCGCCATCGCCGTCGCCAGCGCCGCCGAAGGCGTGAACGTGGGATAGGCGCCGTTGGTGAAGCCGTAGGTCGCAACCAGCGGGGCAGTGGCATTGGGCGCGAAACCGCCGAGGCCGTTGCGCACACCGTACTGCGTGTAGCGCGTGTCGACCTGGCCGGAGTTCGAGGCGTAGTCCGACTTGGACACTGCAGCGCGGACCTTGCCGGTCAGCGGGCCGCCATTGTCCCAGTTGGCCACAACCTGGAAGTTGTCGGTCTTGGCTTCGGCGTCCTTGGCGAAGGTGTCACCTTCCGACGAGTTGGCCGTGACAGTGCCCGACTGCAGGATGCCGTCGTTGATGACCAGGCCCTGGGTATTGTAGGTCGCGTTTTCGTTGGCGTAGGCCCACTTCAGCGAGTGCTCGCCGGTAAAGATCTTCAGATCCGAGTGGAACCAGTCGGCCTGGACCGACAGCGAGTCAGAGACGCGCAGGTCGGCGTTCAGCGAGAAGGCTGTCCGTTCACGCTCCTGATGGCGGTTGTTGGTGTAGCGATATTCGGGCGACCAGACATTGGCGGTGCCGGAGGCCACCTGGGTGTTGCCGTTCGCCGTGTTGCGCGACTTGAAGGCCCAGTTGCCACGGTTCTCGCCGCTCAGGATCTCGGTATCGACATTGGTCTGATCCCACGAGAAGCTGCCGAGCAGGCCGAAATTGTCGCTGAACTTGTGGCCCAGAACGACCGAAACCTGGGGCTTGGCCTTGCCCTTGAAGGAGCCCTGATTGTAGCGCAGGTCGGCCGAGAGGGTGGTGTCATTGCGCAGGTCGAGTGCGTTGCGGGTCTTCAGGTTGACCGTACCGCCAAGGCCGCCTTCGATCACGTCGGCACGAGGCGACTTGATGACGTCCACACCGGCCAGCAGATCGGACGGGATGCCTTCCAGGGAGTTGGTCTGCTTGGCGTTGCCTTCGCCGAGACGGAAGGCTTCAAGGCCGGACAGGAAGGTGTCGCCGTTCAGCAGGGTGACGTTCTGGTCGAGGCCGCGGATGCGGACCTTGGTACCCTGGCCATTTTCCCGGTCGATCTGAACGCCGGGCAGGCGCTGCAGCGACTCCGAGATGTTCTGGTCGGGGAACTTGCCCATGTCCTCGGCGGTGACCGACTCGATGATCAGGTTGGAGTTCTTCTTGACGTTCAGCGCATTGGCCAGCGACGCCCGGAAGCCGGTCACCACGACGGCGTCGACCTCGGTCGAGGCCGGAGCGGGGGCCTGCTGCGCATAGGCGTGGCCTGCCGTGATCATGGCTAGAGCCGATGTCGCCGTGAGCAGTGTCGCCCGGGACCTGTTGAATGAGTTTTTCAAGACCTTGTACCCCTCTGCCTAGTTGACGCGTGGAGCCGCACGCCCTGAGGGATGCCCTCAGGGTGGAACCACGCTTGCTGTTGGGATGCCTGACGCACCCTCCCTCTGCTGATCCCGGCATCTCTTCGGAGCCGGTGACTTGAGCCGCGTGGCCCAAAGGCAGCGCTGTCTATTGATGGAGACAGCGCTGTCAGCAAAAGCCAAATAGCATTGTTCAAATTCTTATTGCAAGTTGTTTTAATTGGTCTGACTCGGATCTGTCCGGCCAAACGTTCCGGGGACAGGGTCGCCGGGTGGATTTGCGGGAGACGTCGTAACTTGGTCAGTCAGATCGCCCCAGGCCGAACCATGCGGCGGCGAAGTGTCGGGGCAAGTTTCTCAGGCACCAATCTGGAGCGGGCCGGCGACCACAACCAACGTGTGACCCTGCAAGCCATCCGCGCCCGTGGACCGGTCACCAGGATTGATCTGGCCGAAGTCACGGGCCTGACCCCTCCCGCAGTGGCCAATATCACAAAACGTCTCATGGACCTGGGATTGGTGAGCGAGGCCGGCCGGCTTTATGGCGGGCGTGGACAGCCTGCCATGACCTTGATCGCCAATCCGGAGGGGTGTTTCGCGATCGGAGTTCATATCGACCGCGACCACATCACCGCCACCCTGGTGGACTTTGCCGGAGAGGTTCGCGCCCGGGCCAGCCAGGAAATCGCCTTCCCCTTGCCGGAGGACGTGTCGCGCTTCTGGGCCGGTGAGGGCGGTCGTGGCCTGCTGGCGGCCTTGCCCTATCCCGACCGCCTGCTCGGGGTCGGCGTCGCCTTGCCGGATGATTTCGGCAAGGTCGCCCTGCCCAATCGGCCGGCCAGTTTCGAGGCCTGGAATACCCTTGAACCGGCCAGCCTGTTTGCCCTGCCTGGCGGTCCTCCGGTGTTTGTCGAAAACGATGCCGCCGCCGCCGCCTTGGCCGAGCTGCAGTTTGGCCATGGCCTACGCAAGCCGAGCTTTTTCTACATCCTGATCGCCGCCGGTCTGGGCGGCGGCATGGTGATCGAGGGCGAACACTTCCGCGGTGCCGACGGTCGCAGCGGCGAACTGGGCTTTCTGCCCATGCGCAACGCGCCTGCAGGGGCGTCAGTGCAGTCGGTGGTTTCGATGTCGGCCCTCTTTGCGCGCCTTGAGGCCGGGGGCTTTTCGGTGGTGGATCCCGGCGCTCTGCTCGACCTGCCGGCTCAGGGGCAGGCGCTCATTGGCGCGTGGATTGAAAGCGCGGCCGACGCCCTGATCGACCCCATGGTCAATATCAGCTGCCTGATCAATCCCGAGGCGGTCTATCTGGGCGGACGGCTACCGGCCGAGATCGTCGACCGGCTCGCGGCGGCACTCAACAGCCGGCTGGATGCCCTGACCGGTATCCCCGCCATGGCCAAGGCGCGGCGGGCGGCGACCTCGGCGGATGGCCCCGCCATTGGCGCGGCCATCCTGCCGATTATCGATCAACTCCTGCCTTCGCGCGCGACCCTGCGGAAGGTCGCCACGCCCTGATCACGGCAGTGAGGCCGAAGTCGGCGTGACGTTCCAGCCCCGCAAGGCCAGATCAAGTTTGTCGTTCGCCGCCCTGACCGGATAACGGACCTCGACGGTGCGCCGCTCCCCGGGCGCGAGGGTCAGGTAGTTGTCGCTGTAATAGGCCGGCAGAACCGCTCGTCCGTCGCGGGTCTTCAGGGTGAGTTTCAGATTCAGGACGGGGGCGGGGCTGGTATTGGTCACCTCGGCGACGGCCACGGCCTCGGCTCCCTCGACGCGGCGGCGGATCTTCAACGACACCGCCTGGGACGGCATGGCCGAGAGCTTGCGCGACCCGGCGGCGTCTCCTGCGATCCAGTAGGCATTGTTGGCCAGGGCCTGGCCTTGGGCCGAGGCAAGGTCGAGGCGGACGATGACCGCACCCTCGGTGGCCAGGGTGGCCTTGAGCTCCAGGGCCTTGCCGACGCTGACGCTGTCTGCCCCGGCGGACAGGATGACGACATGGTCCGACAGCAGGCGACCGTCGAGCGCAAACACCCTGACCCGCGTCCTGGCGTTGCCGAGATTGATCGCGCCATTATTGACCAGGGCCAGGCGGTGATCGGCCAGGCTCATCTGGATATGGACGGTCTCGGCGGCCTTCTTCACCCCATAGAAGGAACCGTGGGTGTCGTAGTCATGGCTGTAGATCTGCCACATGGTGCTCGGCCAGGCGGCGTGGGTCATCCACAGCAGCCGTCCGGACGATTTGGTCCACAGCTCGGCATTCATCCCTTCGAACATCGCCCGGTGGGTCTCGTAGTTCATCAGCTGGGCTTTGCGCTCGAAGTCCTCAAGGCTGGTCGCAGGGCCGAGCTTGGCGGCCATGGCGTCCTGGAAGCTCTTGACCGCGCCGTTCCCGGTCGGATGCCAGTCGTGATAGGCCCAGCTGTCGCTGATCGGCCAGAGATCCGCTTGCGGTACAGCGGCCTTGAAGGCCTCCAGCGTCGGGAAGGACGGCGTACCGACCTCCACTGAAAAGCCCTTGGCGTGCTCGCTGAAATAGGTGTCTGGCTCGCGGTAATTGTAGGGGCCGCTGTTCTGCAGGTTCACCCGATTGGAGCTGCCCGTGTACCAGCGGGTGCCGTCCAGATCGTGGACCAGGGCTTCCAGCCCCTCATTGAGGATCGGATGCGGCACGCCTTCGTTGCGGCCGAACCAGAGGGCGATCGAGGGGTGGTTGCGGAACCGCTTGATGACGTCGGCCGCATTGGCCAGGAACAGCGGAACATCCTGTGGCTCAAGCTGATAGTCCTGGGTCGAGGCCCAGAAGTCATTGAGGATCAGCAGGCCGTACTCATCCGCCAGATCGTAGAACACCTCTTCGGTGTTCTGGCCGACCCAGTTCCGGATGACGTTGAGGTGAGCCTCCTTGTGCAGCCGGAAGTAAGGTTCCAGCCGTTCGCGCTCGACCCGCTTGCGCCAGTCGTCCATGCCCCAGTTGCCGCCGCGGGCCGCGATCCGCCGGCCGTTGACCTTGATCACCAGATGGGGCGACAGGCCGGTTTCCGGGACGTCGCGCACTGCCGGGGACCGGTCGCCTTCGGCGGTCAGTGACGTGGCCCAGCCATCAGGCACCTTGCGGATGCCCTCGTGGCTGCCGTCGGTGACCTTCTGACCCAGTTGCCGGGCCTTGGCGAAGTCCACCTCCACCCGTCGCAGCTGTCCGCCGGGGTTCATCAGCGACAGGTCATAGGTGATCTGGCGCATGCCAAAGCGCAGGGTTTTCCTGTCCGAGTCCTGTCCCTCCGCGCTGGCGGTCAGGGTCAGGGCGTGCAGGGTAGGATCACCATAGCCGTTGGGCCACCACAGCTTGGGATTCCGGACCGACAAGGCCGGAAAGTCTGCCGGTTTGAAGAGGATCTCGGTCAGGCCGGGCGCAGCGAGTACGGTCTTGGCCACGCGCACATCGTCAAAGGTCGCGGTGACGGTGATCTGGGTGGGCTGGTCGCTCAGGTTCTCGACCGGGACGGTGATCTCGACATCGGCCTGGCTATTGTCTGGCCTGGGCAGGGTCGTGACGACCTGGGCGTCGCCAAGCCGGGCCGGGCCGGTCGCGCGCAGGGTGATGTCCTGCCAGAGGCCGGTGTTGCGATCCCGGACGCTGGGGATCCAGTCCCACCCTTCGGAGGCGACGAAGGTCGGGCCGTCCAGGGCCATCATGCCACCGTTCTCGCCGACCCCTGCCGTCAAGGATTCTTCATGGGCAATGCCGGGATGAGGGGGCGGAGACACCCTGACGGCCAGCACATTGGCCTTGCCGGGGACCAGGGCACCGGTCACATCGAACTGCCCGCGGATGAAGGCCCCCTTGGTCGACCCCAACCTGTGGCCGTTCAACCAGACCTCGCCGGCATAGTTGATGCCCTTGAAAGTCAGGAGGAGCTGCTTGCCGGACAGGTCCGACGGTGCGTCGAAGGCCGATCGGTACCAGTAGTCCTGCTTGTTGAGGCTTTCCGGGATCAGGGTGTTGTTCAGGCCATGATCGGGATCGGCATAGACGCCGCGATCGACCAGGGTGGTCAGAACAGTGCCCGGCACGGTGGCCGTCCGCCAGGCGGCGGCGTCGAAGTCGGGCTTTGAAATCGCCGCACCGCCGGCGGTCACGCTGGGCGCATCGATCAGCGACCAGCGCTTCAAGGTCCACAGGCCAGGACCGTCGGAGACCAGGGCGGGGCCGGCATAGGCAGGCTTGGCCACGGGCGAGGCCTTTGGTGCCAGGCTCTTGGGCAGCGTCCAGGGGTCCTGTGGCGCGATCTGGCCGTACATCTGTTTCACCTGGACTGGCCAAGTTGGGCTGCCGGTGTCGAACACCGTCAGGGCATCGTCGGGCGGTGAAGCGGCCATGGACGCGATCGCGTCCGGCGTCCGGGCCGTTCCGTCATAGCGGAAGCCCGCCAGATGGCCGGCATAGGGCGAGAAGCCGGGCACCTTGCGCGGAGCAAGGCGCAGGCGCGCCTTAACCGCATCATCCGGCAGGGCACCCGATGCGACCGGCTTGCCGTCGACAAACAGTCGCACTGTGCCCTCGGCAAAGACTGCCGCAACCTGTCGCCATTGGCCCGGGGTCCAGGTCACATCCATCCGCACGGTCCGTCCACCGCTGGTCACTCCCAGGCCTGCAGCGTCGATCGTCAGGTAGCGCCCCTTGCCCACGGGATCGCCGACCCCGGCGATCAGGGCCGGTGCTCCAGGCCGTTCAGATGGCCTAACCCAGGCGCTGAGCGTCCAGGCCTGATGGGCCGGCAGGACCGTGTCCGGCGCGACGCCGGGAAGGTCGCGGGCAATTTCGTCGCCCCCGGCCGGGAAGGTCACATTGAATGGTCCGACCGCCTGCCGGGCCTGACCGGCTGTTGACGAGGCGATGATGACCGACGCCGTCAGCGCTGTGGCGCGCGCAAATCTGGAGAGCTTGCCCATGATCGTGTCTTCCTCCCTGCGCCGGCGGTGCCTTGCCCGCCCGGCTGCTTTTTGTTGTTCAGGCCAGGCCCGCGGCCAGTTCGGGGATGCCCGCAACCGGCGGGCTGAGGCCCCGGTCGGGCTGTGACCAGAGCATGGCGGCCCCCCGCACGCCGGAGGCGTCGCCCCAGTGCGCGGGGGCCAGCTTCGCGCTCCAGCGATCGGAAAAGACGTGTGGCGCGATCAGGCCGGGCAGGCGCTGATAGAGCGACTCCACCCGCGAAAGCCCGCCGCCAAAGACAAAGATCTCCGGATCGAGAATGTCGCAGATGACCGCCAGGCCACGGCCCAGGCGGTCGAACAGGCGGTCCAGGGCCTCCATGGCCTCGGCCTCACCCGCCTCGGCGGCGGCGACAATCTCCTCACCCTTCAGGGTTCGGCCTGTACGGGCCTCATAAGCGCGCCGGAGGCCGGACCCGGACACCCAGGTTTCCAGGCACCCTCGTCGTCCGCACCAGCATTCGGGGCCAGGGGTCTCGTCGGCAGCGGCCCAGGGCAGGGGCAGGTGGCCCCATTCGCCGCCGATCCCGTTGGAGCCTTCGATCAGGCGTCCATCGACCACCAGTCCACCGCCGCAGCCCGTGCCCAGGATCACCGCGAAGGCTGTCCTGGCCCCGGCGGCCGCGCCATCGACCGCTTCCGACAGGGCCATGCAGTTGGCGTCATTGGCCATGCGGATTGGACGGCCAAGGGCCTCCGCCAGATCCTGGCTCGGCGCGCGATCATTGAGCCAGAGGGTGTTGGCATTGCGGACTCGTCCCGAGCTCGGCGAGATCGAACCGGGCGCGCCAACGCCGACGGAGCCTAGAGATCCCACAGCGATCTCGGTTGCGATCACGAGGTCCCGGATGATTCTGATAGCGCTGTCATAGGAATCCGGCGTCGGGGCACGCAAACGCGAAAGATAGCGGCCGTCGGGGGCGAGGGCGGCGACTTCGATCTTGGTGCCCCCGAGGTCTACGCCGATGCGTAGGCCACGACTGTCCGGCCCGACGCCGCGCGCGGCCGTGCTCTCCCCATCCACCGTTTCGCTCCTCGATATTTTGGACTCAGTCAAACCACGCCGCCTATATAAAAACAATTTGTTTTATTATTCCTGGTGCCCGTATCGAGGAGGACCTGTTCAACCCGTGAAGCGTATGCCTTCGCCGCTGCGAGCGGGCAGAGGTCTTGGCGACCGGGTGACGTCATCGAGTTCGGGCCGGGCGGAGGCGGTGAGGGGACTCCGGGTCATGGTGTCCGCGAACAGAGCGACCTCGGCGTGCCGTTGAAGTCCTGGTCCAGGGAAACAATCGATCCGGACGCGGACCACGAAGACCTCGGCAAGGGTCTTGGCTGGGCGCTGAAAACAATCCTGAATTGAGACCGGTGGGCCAAAATGTCACAGCCCGGTGCCTCGCCCGCTAGATCCTGTGATGGATCAGACCAGTGCCCCAAGGTCTAGACAAGCTGGTGAGCGCCCGCGTTAATCTGCCGCACGACACCTTATGACTTGGGAAATAGGCGCGCGGGTTCCGCCAGAAATTTTCGAAATACTTGAGGGGTGTTTTTCAGAATTCAGCAGCGTTGTCGTTTTCGGTACCCAATTCGTGCCCGTTAACCATCACGGTTCATACGGCATAAACTGCATGGCGCAAAAACTGCAGGCAGGCAAAAGCCCACCGGCAGTCAAAATGACGTCGGATCTCCTCGAATAGGAACCATTCGCAATGGCGCTGAATAGCATCAACACGAACAGCGGCGCGCTTATCGCGCTGCAAAACCTGAACACCACCAACTCGGAACTGTCGAACGTCCAGCAGCGCATCAACACCGGCAAGAAGGTGGGCAGCGCCAAGGACAATGGCGCGATCTGGGCTACGGCCAAGAACCAGTCTTCGATGGCCTCCTCGCTGAACTCGGTGAAGGACTCGCTGCAACGCGGTCAGTCGACCATCGATGTGGCCCTGGCCGCCGGCGACACCATCACCGACCTGCTGGGCAAGATGAAGGAAAAGGCCCTGGCCGCTTCCGACACCTCGCTCAACACCGCCAGCTTCAACGCTCTGAAGTCGGACTTTGAGTCCCTGCGCGATCAGGTGACCAAGGCCGCGACGAACGCCAAGTTCAATGGCGTCAGCATCGCTGATGGCACCACCACCAAGCTGACCTTCCTGGCCAACCAGGACGGCTCGGGCTTCACCATCAACGCCAAGACCCTCTCGCTGGCCGGTATCGGCCTGACGACCACCTCGACCTTCGCTGACGCTACCGCTGCCAAGACCATGATCGCCACGGTGACCACGGCCCTGCAGACGGCGACCAACAAGCTGGCCTCGCTGGGCACCAGCTCGGTCGGCCTGGACACCCACCTGACCTTCGTCGGCAAGCTGCAAGACAGCCTCGACGCCGGCGTGGGCAACCTGGTCGACGCTGACCTGGCCAAGGAAAGCGCCAAGCTGCAGTCGCTGCAAACCAAGCAGCAGCTGGGCGTGCAGGCGCTGTCGATTGCCAACCAGGCATCGTCCTCGATCCTGAGCCTGTTCCGCTAAAGACAAGCGGATAAGAGACGGAAAGGGCGGGTCCTCGGACCCGCCCTTTTTCGTTCAGGGCAGCAGGTTGCGTCGGAGCGCCGGAAACAGCCCGGCCAAGGCCTTTGCCACTTCGGACGAGACCTGATCGGCCCCTGCCGGCCCCAGATGGGTATAGTCGAAGGCGAGCTTGGGCGTGCCCATGGGTTCGTCGGCAGCGGTCGGCGGCGGGGCAGGTGGAGCAGGGGGGGCAGGTGGAGGCGGAGCGGTTCCGGGGACCACCGGCTCATAGGCCTTGACGCTGATCGTCGTCCCACTGCGCGCCGCCTCGACCACGGCGACCGGCGGCGGGACCTGGGCCAGGTCCAGGGCCGCGACAGGGCCCATGGCCTGGACGGCGGCGAAGCTCTGGGCATGCAGATCGATCAGCGGCACGTTCAGGGTTGCAGCCACCTCTCGGATAGCCTGCGCCCAGGGGCCCAGGTCGTCGAGCAGCTTGCCATCCTTGAACTGGCGCCGGGTCAGGGGCGTGACCAGAACCGGCTGGCCGCCCGCCGCGCGGACCTCCTCGACATAGCGCTTGAGATTAGCCGGAAACTCGGTGGCCAGGTCCGTGGATCGTCCGGGCTTGCCGGGCTGATCATTGTGACCGAACTGGATCAGCACATAGGTGTCCGCAAACCCCCCGGAGCGGATCTCGTGCAGGGCGAGGGCCCAGGAGCCTTCGGTCCTGTAGCTGCCGCTGGAACGGCCCCCGCGCGCCAGGTTGATGCAGCCGATCACCGAGGTCACGTGCCGCGCACAGAAGCTGCCGCCCCAACCGCTTTGCACAGCGGTCGTGGAGTCGCCGATCAGCACGATCTTGGCGGCCTTGAAGACGGAAGGATCGACCTCGGTCGCCGCCCGGGCGTGAGCGGCCGGGGCGGCAAGGACGAGGGCGGTCGCGAAAAGAAGGGGTCTGAAGCGCATTGTCGGCTCCGAAAAGCGAGGCAGTGACTGGCGATGCCCCCTTGGGGGGCAGGTGATCTGCAGATTAGCCGCTATGAAAGTTGTCATCCCGGACAAGCTCCGGCGAAGCCGGGCCCCGATCCGGCACCGCCGGAAGCTCCGAGTTCAGGCGTCGGTCCCGGATCTTCGCGCTGAGCGCTCGTCCGGGATGACAACCGTGTTCAAGTCAGCGGGGCCCGCTCCCCGAAATGGGAGGATCTCTCAATCCAGGGCGCGATAGCTGAAGTTCCTGAACCGCGCCGAGCCCTTGCCGGCGGCATAGAGCCCCGGCTTCAGCATCAGGAAGCCGCCGCGGACATTGTGGTGGTAGCCACTGACCTCCATGCCCCGGTCGAACCGTTTCCAGGTCGCGCCACCGTCGCCACTGGTGTGGAAGCTGACGATGTGGCGGGTATTGCGCAGCCGCATCAGCATCTTCGACCCGTGCGGATTGGCCGGCCGACCGCGCTCGATGCCATACTGGTGGGTCACGAAGTTCTTGGCGTCGAACCCCAGGCCGCAATAGAGCTGGCGGTCATAGAACAGGATCAGTCCTGCACGCGTGTCCGGGTCGATGTCGATCTCGCATTCGATCTCATAGGCCTGGTCGCCATTGACGAAGATCAGGGGCGAACCGCTGGACGGGGCCTCGCCTGCGCCCTTCAGGGTCAGGACGCCGTCCTTGCGGCTGATGCGGTCGGCCTCGCCCGGCTTGGGGTCGAAGAAGTTCCACTGCACGCCCAGCTTGTCGGTGGTGAAGTCGTCTGACAGGGCCATGCCGTGCGGGCCAGGCTTGCCGCCTTTTGGCTTGCGCATGGGCTTGGCCAAATCGCCGCCGCCGATGTCGAACCAGCCGTCCTTCGTCCAGGTGACCGGAGCCAGCAGGGTCTGACGGCCCAGGGTATAAAAGCCGTTTTCATAGCCGTGATAGACGGTCCACCAGTCGCCGCCGGGGCCCTCGACCAGGGTGGCGTGGCCGCGCGACCACCATGTCTCGGCATTGTCGACGGTACGGACCAGCGGGTTGCGCGGATGGTCTTCCCAGGGACCTGCCAGGGATTTGGCGCGGGCGACAATGACCATATGGCCGGTCGGCGGGCCGGCGGTGCCGCCCACGGCGGTGACCAGGTAGTAGTAGTCGCCCTTCTTCATCACCTTGGGGCCTTCGGGCGAGAAGCCCTCGACGTCCCAGTCGTCAGGATAGCGCCACGGATCATAGACGTGCTCGGGCTTGCCGACGGTCGACAGGCCGTCGGGAGCCAGCTGGATGCGGTCGCCGCCGGACAGGAACAGCCAGCGCACGCCCTGCTCGTCGACCACATGGCCGGGATCGATATAGCGGGGCAGTTTCAGGTCGATCGGCTCGGACCACGGCCCCTCGATCCGGTCGGCCCAAATCACATAGCTGGTGTTGTTGCCCGGAAACTTGGCCGGAATGTAGATGTAGTAGCGGCCCTGGTGCTTGCAGATTTCCGGGGCCCAGACCGAGCCGATATTGGTCTTCAGGCTGGCCACCACCGGGGTCCAGTTCACCAGGTCGCGGCTGTGCCAGATCAGCAGGCCCGGATAGGCGTCGAACGAGCTGTGGGTCATGTAGTAGTCGTCGCCGTCCTTGAGGATCGACGGATCGGGCCGGTCGCCGGCCAGGATCGGGTTGAGGAAGGTCCCGTTACCCAGATCGGCCTTGCGCTGGCCCTCTATGCCGCGGGCCCAGGTCGGCACACCCGCAGGGGCTGGACCGGGCAGGGTTCCCATCTGGGCAGCCTGGCCGGCAGCGGGAACGGCGCTGACGGCGGCTCCGGTCAGGAGGGAGCCCAGCGCTCCCCGGCGGCTGATCTGAACCATCGGCGTATCCTTCCCAAGCTCTACAGGGCTGCGCGAACTGAGGCCGCGCTGGCGGTGTTACCGGTCACTAGGCGGCAGGAATCTCGTCTTGTCTACCGGTGTCATCAGCGAGATTCATCGATAACGCTGTCATGGCCGGACTGGGCAGTGAAGGTGGCGACCATAGAAAAACGCCCGGAAGCGGGGCCTCCGGGCGTTCAGTGTGGGGCTCGCCCCCGCAGGGTGGTGGGTTACCCCACCATGTCTTCCAGCTCGGTGCCGCGGGTTTCCTTGATCAGCTTCTGGACCAGGAAGAACGAGACCACGGCGCTGACCGCATAGAAGCCGTAGGTCAGGGGCAGGCTGAGGGCGGCCAGGGCCGGAAAGCTGACCGAGATGGCGAAGTTGGCGATCCACTGGGCGAAGCCGGCGACGGCCAGGGCCGAGCCGCGCATCTGGTTGGGGAACATCTCGCCGAGCATGACCCACATGACCGGGCCCCAGCTGAGGTTGAAGAACACGACATAGGCATTGGCCGCGACCAGGGCGATCAGGCCGACATTGTCCGCCAGCTGCAGCGACCCATCCACCGTGGTGGCGGTCGAGAAGCACCAGGTCAGGACACCAAGGGTTACGGCCATGCCCGCCGAGCCGATCAGCAGCAGGGGCTTGCGGCCGATCTTGTCGATCAGGGCGATGGCGGCCAGGCAGGCCACGATCGACAGGGTGCCCGACAGGATGTTGATCTTCAGGCTGTCGTCCTCGGTGAAGCCGACCGACTGCCAGAGCACCGAGCCGTAGTAGAAGACGATATTGATGCCGACCAGCTGCTGGAACACGGCCAGGACCAGGCCGGCCCAGACAATCGCGCGGATCTTGCGGGTGGCGGGGTCCAGCAGGTCCGAGAAGGTCGGCTTGCGGTCAGCCGACAGGGAGGCGCGGATCTCGGCCACCTTGCGGTCGCCCTGGCCTTCGCCGAACAGGCGCGACAGGATTTTCGAGGCCTCGGCCTCCTTGCCCTTGGCCACCAGATAGCGCGGGCTTTCCGGGATCGAGAGCAGGCTGAAGAAGAAGATCGCGGCCGGGATGACTTGCATCCAGAACATCCAGCGCCAGGCCGGGAAGCCGAGCCAGAACTCGGCGGTCGAGCTGCCGGCGGTATGGGCCAGCACATAGTTGGCCACGAACGCGCCGGTCAGGCCGGTGATGATCATGATCTGCTGCACGGACGACAGGCGGCCACGAATATTGGCCGGGGTCACTTCCGAGATATAGACCGGGCACAGCACGCTGGCCGCGCCGACGCCCAGGCCGCCGATCAGGCGGAAGGCGATGAAGACCAGCGAGGTATCAGCCGCGCCGGTGCCGATCGCGCTGACCAGAAACAGCAGGGCCGAGATCAGCATCACCGTGCGGCGACCCCAGACGTCGGCGAGGCGGCCGGCGGCAAAGGCACCGATGGCGCAGCCGATCAGGATGGCGCCAACATTCAGTCCGGTCCCTAGCTTGCTGAGATTGAAGGCGCTTTCCAGACCCTCCTGGGTGCCGTTGATGACGCCGCTGTCGTAGCCGAACATGAAGCCGCCGATCGTGGCGACGGCCACGATCGCGGCGATGAAGGTCATGTTGACCTTGCCGCCATCGGCGCTCATGCCCGGGCTTGGGCCCGCGCTGGTTACTGAAGCCATTGTTTCCTCCCCGTGGCCCGAGGGCCGTGTTCAACCCCGGAGCGGCCTTGATGAAGCGCTCCTTGCCGGCGACCTTAGTGTTACCGGTATCAGCACGCAAGCGGCGGCATGGGATCACACCGACCGCGACTCGCGCTGACGAAGGGTCAGCCTAGTGCGTTTGTCCGGCGTACCGAAGGCGCGGGTCTTGGCGTGGGCGGTTGTGTCCAGGGCGCCGCATAAACCCGCAGAAACGAAACATTGCCGAAAAGACATTTGCTACCATTTGAAGCTCAGGCTTTAGCCGGGCGTCCTGCACCGGCGCGTCCGCGACGGCGGGCCAAATGGGATTTTGCCTTGCGCTTGAACACTAAGCTCCTCGCCGCCGCCGCTGCGCTCGTCCTGCCTGGTACGGCCCTGGCCCAGGCCCCCGCCAGCCCGGGGGCCCGTCCACCCGCCAAGCCTGAAGCCGCCACCGCCGTCGAGGGCGTGACCGTGACCAGCGATGCCACGGCCATGCGCACCTCGATCGACCGCCGCAGCTACAGCGTCGCCAATGACCTGTCGGCCCGCACCGGATCCATCGCCGATGCCCTGCGCAACATCCCCTCGGTCGAGGTCGATGTTCAGGGCAATATCAGCCTGCGCGGCGATGCCAATGTCACCATCCTGATCGACGGCAAGCCGTCGGGCATGTTCAGCGGCGACGGCAAGGCCGATGCCCTGCAGCAACTGCCCGCCGACCAGATCGACCGGGTCGAGGTGATGACCAATCCCTCGGCCGCCTTCCGTCCGGATGGCACGGCCGGGATCATCAACCTGGTGACCAAGAAGACGCGCAAGGCCGGCGGCAATGGCTCGGTGCGCCTCAATGCCAGCAGCGACGGTCGCTACAACGGCGGGGTCAGCGGGTCCTTCAACCAGGACAAGCTGAGCCTGTCGGGCGATGTCGGCTATCGGCATGACGCGCAGAAGTTCCGCTCCAGCAGCGAGCGTGCGACCCGCGCCCTCGCCACGGCCCCCTGGCTGGAAAGCATTCAGAAGAGCCTGGCGGAAGGGGACGGCGACTCGCTGAACCTGCGCGGGAATCTTGACTACGACCTCGACGCCAAGACCCGGGTCAGTGGCGAGCTCCGCTACCGCGGCATGGCCATGGACATGGACAGCACCGAGACCTTCCAGGGCAAGTCCGCTGCGGGGATCGTCAACCGCAGCTACCAGCGTGCGTCGAACTTCAAGATGGATCGGGACAATGCCGAGGCCAAGGCTACCTGGCGCCGCCAGTTCAAGGGCTCGGAGCATGAACTGGTCGCCTCGGTCGGATATGAGGTCACCAACAGCGGGCGTGACCTGCGTGCCTTTACCGACAACAGCTTCACGGCCGACGAGTACGAAACCTCGTCCTTCTCCATCGATCAGTCCCAGACCAATGTCGCTCTGGACTATTCCCGCCCTCTGGGCGGCAACGCCAAGCTGAAGACCGGGTTCGACCTCGATCTTGGCCAAAGCAACGACTATGACAATCGCGGTGCGCGGGGCCCCACCCCCGGTGGGCTGACGGTGGATCCCAGCCGCACCAACCGCTTCGTCTATGATCAGAGCGTCTATGCGGGCTATGTCACGCTCGAGCGGCCGTTCGGCGACGTGACGGTGCAGGGCGGTCTGCGGGTCGAGCAGGTGCAGATCGACACCGACCAGATCACCAGCCGGCTGAAGAACAGCAATGACTATCTGCGCGCCTATCCGTCGCTGTTCGTCAGCTACTCGCTCAGCGATGACCAGCAGCTGAGAGCCAATTTCAGCCGCCGCGTTCAGCGCCCCCAGGCCCAGGACCTCAATCCCTACCGGGTCTATCAGGACCCGTTCAACTTCCGGGCGGGCAATCCCGACCTCAAGCCCCAGGTCACCGACTCCTATGAACTGGGCTGGCAGTACCGCAAGGGTCAGGCCTACTACCTGGCGACGGCCTATTACCGGCAGAGCACCAAGGGTGTCACCGATGTGGTGCGCGACCTGGGCGGCGGCGTGTTGCTGACCACCAAGGAAAACCTCGGCGAAAGCCGCAATGGCGGCCTGGAGCTCGTGGCCAATGGTCGCCTGACCTCCACGCTCACCTACAGCCTCAGCGGCAACCTGTTCTGGAACGAGATCGACGCGGCCAATCTCGGCTTTGCCAAGACGCGCTCGGGAACGGCGCTCTCGGGCCGCGGCAGTCTGAACTGGCAGGTCACACCGGCGGACTTCGTCCAGATCAGTGGCTTCACCTCGGGCAAGCGCCTGACGCCCCAGGGCCATCGCGAACCCGTGCAGATGCTGAACCTGGGCTACCGCCGCAAGGTCAGCGACAAGCTGTCGTTCGTGGTGACCGCCCAGGACGCCCTGGATACCTTCCGCGACGCGGTGATCACGGACACGCCTACCCTGCGTGACCGCACCGAACGCTTGCCGCGTATCCGGGCGCTGTTCTTTGGCCTGACCTACAATTTCGGCGGCGGCAGGCCGCGGCCGCAGGGCTTCGACTTTGATACCGGAGCAACGCCGGTCGGCGGGTAGGGACCTGTCGGTCAGGAACCGGGGCGGCGCGACTGTGACGCCGCCCGGTTCCATGCCATAGGGCGACCCTCAAGACAGGTGCGGGAGCGTGCATGAGCGTCGTTGCGGCCATCGCCTATGTGGACGGACTCAGGTCGCGCGAACTTGGCCTCGACACCCCGCAGGATCTCGTCCCGCGCGACGGCGAGTTCGTCTGGATCGGTCTGGTCGAGCCGGAAGCGGCCGAACTCGTGACCTTGCAGAAGGTGTTTGGCCTCCATCCTCTGGCGGTCGAGGACGCCCTTCACGCCCGTCAGATGCCCAAGGTGAATCTCTATGGCGACGAGCTGTTCGTCGTCGCCAAGACCGCCCAGCTGGTCGAGGGCCGTATCGAGTACGGCGAGACCGACATCTTCGTAGGCCCCAATCACCTGATCACCGTGCGGCACGGCTCGGCCCGGGCCCATACCGAGCTGCGCCAGCATCTGGAGGCGACGCCCCGGCTGCTGGCCCATGGCGGTGACTATGTCCTGCATGCCGTGCTCGACTTCATCGTCGACGGCTATCTGCCGATCGTCGATGCGATCGACGACGAGATGGCCGAGATGGAACGGCGGGCCTTGGACGCCTTCCTCAGCCGCAATGAGGTGGCCCGGATCTTCACCCTGCGGCGCGAACTCATGCGGTTCCGCAAGCTGCTCGGCCCCATGGAACAGGTGGCCAGCGAGCTGGAGAACCACGAGATGCCGTGCATCGATGCCGAGGTGAAACCCTATTTCCGCGACGTGCGCGACCACATCGCCCGGGTCGCTTCCTTGGTTGAAGGCCTGCGCGATGTGCTGACTTCGGTGTTCGAGGTCAGCTCTCTGCTGGAGCAGCAGCGCCAGGGCGTGATCACCCGCCAGCTGGCGGCCTGGGCCGCCATGCTGGCTGTCCCGACCGCCATTGCCGGCATCTATGGCATGAACTTCGAGCACATGCCCGAGCTGAGCTGGACCTACGGCTATCCCCTCGCGCTCGGCGTGATCGTCGGGGTCTGCCTGCTGCTCTACTGGCGCTTCAAGCGCGCCAGGTGGCTTTGACAAGCAGGCCTGTACCCCGGGATCAGGTCGCCGGATTGAGCTTGTCGGCCGTCCGCAGCTCGAAGTCGCTGGCGTCATGGCGTTCCGGCAGTTGGCTGGAGGGCTCACCAAAGACGCGATTGACCATCCGGCCGCGCTTGACGGCCGGGCGTTCGGCCAGCAGGTCGGCCCAGCGCTGAACGTGCTTGTAGTCCTGCACAGACAGGAACTCGCCGGCCTCATACAGCACGCCCTTGGCCATGCCGCCGTACCAGGGCCAGATGGCCATGTCGGCGATGGTATAGTCCTCGCCGGCCACATAGGTCGTCTCGGCCAGCCGGCGGTCCAGAACGTCCATCTGGCGTTTGACCTCCATGGCATAACGGTCGATGGCATATTCGATCTTCACCGGGGCATAAGCATAGAAGTGGCCAAAGCCGCCGCCCAGGAAGGGCGCGCTGCCCATCTGCCAGAACAGCCACGACAGGCACTCGGCCCGCGCCGCCGGCTCGGTCGGCAGGAAGGCCCCGAACTTTTCCGCTAGGTGCATCAGGATGGCCCCGGACTCGAAGATCCGGATCGGGGTCTCGCCGCTATGGTCGACCAGGGCCGGGATCTTGGAATTGGGATTGGCGTCGACAAAGCCGCTGCCGAACTGGTCGCCCGCGCCGATGTTAATCAGCCAGGCATCATACTCGGCGCCAGCATGGCCCAGGGCCAGCAGTTCCTCGAGCATGATCGTCACCTTGACGCCATTGGGCGTGCCCAGGGAGTAGAGCTGCAGGGGATGCTTGCCGATCTGCAGGGGCTTGTCCTGGGTCGGGCCGGCGATCGGGCGATTGATCGCGGCGAAGCGACCGCCATTTTCCTTGTTCCAGGTCCAGACCTTGGGCGGCACATAGGCGGGGGTGTCGGACATGGGGGCTCCTGAGGGCGATCCCGCGCTGGCGCGATACGGGCTAGGGTTCAATGTGGCGGCTTGCGGCGTTCTGCGCCAGAGGGGGTTGCAATTTGATCGCGAGGCGGCGCGGCCTCATTGCATGATCGACCCACCGTTCAGAACCAGCCAGGCGATCAGCAGGGTCGGGACGATGACCCGGTGCAGGATCATGCGCTGCACGGCAATGAGCAGGACCAGGGGGACGCAGTAGATCGGCAGTTCCCAGCCCCATTCGAAGAACCATGCGACTATGCGCTCGGCGCTGCCCAGCCGGTTGAGGATGGCGGCCGCCGCAAAGGCGAGGATCATGCCGATCAGGGCGCTCCAGACATAGCGGTTCGAGGATCGGTAGTGTTCCATCATGTCCAGGTCGAGGGCTTCACCCTCGTCCGGCAGGACGGCCTTGGCCGCCAGGAACATGCAGATCAGCTGGATCAGGATCAGCAGGAATTGCCACAGCGGCGTATTGGTCCAGTCGGTGTACCAGGCAATCCACCAACTCCGGACGATCACCACAAAGACCAGACTGGCGGCCGCCATGGGAAGCCAGTCCCAGCGCGTGCGGCCAAAGCGCCGCAACAGGGCGTGAACGCTGACGACCATGTCGCTGATCGCCAGGCCGGTAATGATGGCCAGAAGGCCCAGAAAGTATTCCTTGATCTCCACAGGCCATCCCCCGCCGCCTCTTGAAGCCAGTCGCAGCATGATTCCGGCCACCCCGGGAACCCGCTCGTAATGGGCAGGGCGGGCGGTCAGGTTTCGGGGGTGACAGGGCCTGCAAACAAATGGCATGCTCATTGCCATATTATCCGCCCGGAACGGTTCGGGCGGTGGATCCCGGAGCTTTCCGATGCAGGTCACCAATGCCCACGGCCCGACTTCGGCCCAGCAGCTCGCCGCGTTTCAGCGGGACGACGGCCAGCCGATCTACATGCTCAACCTGCTGAAATTCCGCGACCGCGCCGTCTATCCCGACGGGCGCGAGACCACGCTGACCGGCGCTCAGGCCTACGCCCTCTATGGTCGGGCCGTCAGCAAGATGATTGCCGAGGCCGGCGGCAAGCTGGTGTTCAGCGCCCAGGTGCGCGGCCTGCTGATCGGCGAGGTCGAGGGGCCGTGGGATTCGGTGGCGGTGATGATGTACCCGTCCTTCAAGGCCATGGCCGAGATCCTCAGTTCGCCGGGCTATGCCGAGATCCACGTCCATCGTGACGCCGGCCTTGAAGGTCAGGTGCTGATCGAAACCGTGATGGGCTGAAGCCCGCAGGGCTTTCGGGAGGGTCTGCAAGATGTCGAGTTTCTGGGTCTGGGGCGTCGCCCTCGCTCTCTATGCCGTGTTCCTGGCCTGGTATGTGAACTGGCGCGGGCCGCTGTCCACCGCCGAGGTCGCCCACCTGATCGGCCGGATGAAGGCCGCGGGCATCGGCCACGGCGGGCCGGACGAACTGCTGACCCTGGAGCGCTTTCTGGCCGAGGACGACGGGCGCGAGTTCTTCATGCTCAACGTCATCCGCATGGCCGACGGGCCGGTGGCTGATCCGGCGACCGGCGCGCTGAAGCCCGCTCGGGAGGTGATGGAAGGCTATACCCGAATGTTCCTGCCGGCCCTGTTCCGGCGCGGCGGCCATCCGGCCCTGGCCGCGCGCAAGGTCGGGGGACTGGTCGATACCTGGGGGATCGAGAACTGCCCCAAATGGTCGATGATGGGCTATGTCCGCTATCGCAGCCGGCGGGACCTGGCCCAGCTGGTCTGCGATCCACGCTTTGGCGGGGCCCACGCCTTCAAACACGCGGCCATGCCCCAGACCTTCAACTTCCCGACGCGGCCAATGATCATGACCCTGGCAGGCCCCCGGCTGTGGGTCGGCCTGGTCCTGGCCCTGCTTGCGGCCCTGGCCCAGGTGGGGCTGCTGCTGTCGGCTTTGGCGGGCTGAGCCTCCGCTCGACCGAGCTGTTGCCCGGTCGAGCGGAGACGGAGGTCAGTGGTTGTGCCGGGGCAACTTCGCCGCCAGGTCCTGGTACTTGACCGCAAATTCCAGCACCCCGCCGGTCTCCAGCTGGCCGGTATGGGCCCGGTAGATCTCCTGCCAGGGGGTCATGGTCTCGGGGACGGCCGGGATCCCTTCCTTGCGGCGCTCGGCGATCGTCGCCTCATCCACCAGGGCGTCGCAGCGGCCGGTATTGAGGTCGATGCGGATGGTGTCGCCGGTGCGCAGCCATGACAGCCCGCCACCGATGGCGCTTTCGGGCGAGGCATTGAGGATCGAGGGACTGTCGGCGGTGCCCGACTGGCGGCCGTCGCCGAGGGTGGGCAGGCTCATGATCCCCTTCTTCAGCAGGTGATCCGGTGGCTGCATATTGACCACCTCGGCCGAGCCGGGCCAGCCGATCGGACCCGCGCCCCGGATCACCAGGATGCAGTGCTCGTCGATGTTCAGGGCCGGGTCATTGATGCGGGCGTGATAGTCGCCGGAGCCGTCGAACACGATGGCCCGGGCCTCGAAGATGTCTTCCTTGCCCGGATCGCTCAGATAGCGGGCCCGGAAGTCGGCCCCGATGACGCTGGACTTCATGATCGCGAAGTCGAACAGGTTGCCCTTCAGCACCAGGAAGCCGGCCTTCTCGGCCAGGGGCTCGGCATAGGGGAAGATCACCTCACGGTCCCGGGTTTCGCGACCCTCGAGGTTCTCGGCCATGGTCTTGCCGGTGACGGTCAGGACGTCGCCGTGCAGGCGGCTGTTCTGCAGCAGCTCCCACAGCACGGCCGGCGCGCCGCCGGCCCGGTGGAAGCGCTCGCCCAGATACTTGCCGGCCGGCTGCATGTTGACGATCAGCGGGATGTCATAGGCCTTGCGCCAGTCGTCGGCGGTGATCTCCAGACCGGCATGACGCGCCATGGCGGCGATGTGCGGCTGGGCATTGGTCGAGCCACCGGCCGCCGCCACCAGGGCAATGGCGTTCTCGAAGGCCTTCCGGGTCAGGATGTCCTTGGGCTTGATGTCCTCATAGGCCAGGTCGACGATCCTCTGGCCGGTGCGATAGGCCATCTGGCCACGCTCGCGATAGGGGGCCGGAATGGCCGCGCAGCCGGTCAGGGACAGCCCCAGCGCCTCGGCCACGGCGTTCATGGTCGAGGCCGTGCCCATGGTGTTGCAGTGACCGGCCGAGGGGGCGCTGTCGGCGGCGCGCTGGATGAACTCGTCCTCATTGATCTCGCCGGCCGCCAGCTTGCGACGCGAGCGCCAGATCACCGTGCCCGAACCGACCAGCTCGCCGTCATGCCAGCCATCCAGCATCGGTCCGCCCGACAGTACGATGGCCGGGATATTGACCGTGGTGGCGGCCATGATGCCGGCCGGGGTGGTCTTGTCGCAGCCGGTGGTCAGGACCACCGCGTCGATCGGATAGCCATGCAGGGTCTCGACGAGGCCGAGATAGGACAGGTTCCGATCCAGGGCCGCCGTCGGGCGCCGGCAGTTCTCGAAGATCGGATGGACGGGGAACTCCATCGGAATGCCCCCGGCGTCCCGGATGCCGTCCCGGACGCGGCTGACCAGGTCCAGGTGGATGCGGTTGCACGGCGAGATGTCGCTGCCGGTCTGGGCGATGCCGATGATCGGCTTGCCGCTGCGCAGTTCCTCGGGCGTGATCCCGTAGTTCATGAACCGCTCCAGATAGAGGGCGGTCATGTCGATATGGTCGGGATTATCGAACCAGTCGCGCGAACGGAACCGGCGGGGCTGACGGTCAGGGGAGGTCAAGGCGCACCTCGTACTGGGGCTGGCCGGCGACATCGACATCGACGGCGAACAGGCCGCCGGCCTCGGGCCAGGCGGCGAGGGTCTCGTCGCTCAGACCCTTGCGGGCGGTGGTGAAATAGAGGGTCTTCAGATTGGGGCCGCCGAAGCACGGCTTGGTCACATTGGGGACGGGCAGGGGGATCTTGTCGACGATCTGGCCCTCGGGCGAGATGCGCAGGACCCCATAGCCGCCCCACAGGGCTGTCCACAGATAGCCCTCGCTGTCGACCACCGAACCGTCGGGCCAGGCGTTCTCGATCTCGACCCGGGCGAAGACCCGCTTGTTAGAGGTCGAGCCGTCTTCGGCCACGTCAAAGGCCCAGATGGTCTTTTCCAGGGTGTCGGTGTGATAGAGCGTCCGGCCGTCGGGGCTGAGCGCCGGTCCGTTGGTGATGCATATGCCGTCGTCGATCCTGACTTGCGCGCCACCTGCATCCATGCGGTAGAGCGCGCCAGAGGGGGCTTCTTCTTCGTCATGCATGGTGCCGAACCAGAGGCGGCCTTGGGCATCTACGGTAGAATCATTTGGCCGGTTGTTCAGTTCCGGCGCTTCGATGTGACTGAAATCGTTGTAAAAAGTGAAGGTGCCGCTCACCGGATCAAAGTGATGCCAGCCGCTTTTCAACCCGGCCAGGAATCCTAGGCCATCATCGGCGGGGGCGATGAAGGTCACCTGGTCGGGGGCCTCGAAGCTTTGGGTCGCGCCCGTGACGGGGTCGAAGCGATGGACACGGTGGCCCTTGATGTCGACGAACCACAGGGCGTCGCCGTGCCAGATCGGGCCTTCACCGAGGGTGGCCTTCAGGTCCCAGACGCAGGTGGGGGTCGGCATACGCATAATCTCCTTAGCCCTCCCCATTGATGGGCAGGGTGATCGCAGTCAGCAAAAGCGGGTGTCATCCCGGACAAGCGAAGCGCAGATCCGGGACCGCCGGAAGCTCTGAGTTCACGCGTCGGTCCCGGATCTTCGCGCTGCGCGCTTGTCCGGGATGACAACCGTCTTTGCCCATGTGCGATAGCGCTCTCCCCTTTCAGGGAAAAGGGAGCAATCCCGGCTACCGCCAGCCGGCGTCGATCCAGTATTCGTGACCCGTGCACAGGGCCGCGTCGTCCGAGGCCAGGAACAGCACGAGTGAGGCGATGTGGTCGGGGACCAGGCGGCCCTTCAGGCACTGGGCCCTGACGATCTCGGCCTCGCCCTCGGGCGTGTACCATTTCTCCTGGCGCTTGGTCTTGACGTTGCCGGGCACCGCGCAGGTGACGCGGATATCGTCGGGGCCCAGCTCGCGGGCCAGGGCCCGGGTCATGCCCTCGATCCCGGCCTTGGCGGTTTCGTAGAGCACGAGATCTTCCAGGCCCAGGTGCCAGCTGATCGAGCCGAAATTGATAATCGCTCCGCCGCCGCGCCGGGCCATGCCGGGGGCGACCGCCTGGGCCGCGAACAGCATGTGGCGCAGGTTCACGCCGATGCGGTTGTCCCAGTAGGCGGGGGTGATGTCGGCCAGCTTGTGGCGGTCGTCATTGCCGGCATTGTTGACCAGCACATCGACGTCGCCGATCTGCGCCAGGGTAGCCTTGAGGGCCTCAAGGTCCATCAGGTCGCAGTGCCGGTAGACCGGAACAATGGCGGCGTTCGGCGTCAGTTGCTCGACCAGGGCCTTGGAATCCTCATCGACGATGTCGAGAAAGATCACTTCCGCGCCCTGGCGGACGAAGCCGGCGGTCAGGCCCGCCCCGATGCCGCTGCCGCCACCGGTGATGACGACCCGTTTGCCCTTCAGGCTGGGATAGATGGCTGAGGACATGCGGCTTACGACCACGAATACGAGGTTTTGGTCTGGGTGAAGAACTCGACCGCCGCGAAGCCCTGTTCGCGGGCTCCGTAGCTGGAGCTCTTCGAGCCGCCGAAGGGCACGTGATAGTCGACGCCGGCTGTGGCCAGATTGACCATGGTCATGCCGGCCTTGGCATGGCGCTGGAAGTGGCGGGCATATTTCAGCGAGCTGGTGGCGATCCCCGCCGACAGGCCGAACTCGACGCCATTGGCGACCTCCAGGGCTTCCTCATAGTCCTTGACCCGGATGGTCGAGGCGACGGGGCCGAAGACCTCCTCGTTATTGATCCGCATGTTGCGGTCGGTGTCGGCGATCAGGGTCGGCTGGACGTACCAGCCGGGATTGTCGCGCTTCAGACGCAGACCACCGGTGACGATCCGGCCGCCTTCGCCGGAGGCTATGTCGATATAGCGGTAGCTGGTCTCCATCTGGTCTTCGGAGACGGCCGGGCCGATCTGGGTGTTGGGGTCGAGCGCGTCGCCCACCCGCAGGGCGGCGACCTTCTCGGCCAGAAGGGCCACGAAGCGGTCATGGATGCCGTCGGTGACGATCAGGCGCGAGCTGGCGGTGCAGCGCTGGCCGGTGGCGAAGAACGAGCCGTCCAGGGCGATGGCGACGGCGCGTTCCAGGTCAGCGTCGTCCAGCACGATCAGCGGGTTCTTGCCGCCCATTTCCAGCTGAACGCGGGCCTGGCGGGCCACGGCGGCCGCCGCGACCTGGGCCCCCACGCCCTGTGAGCCGGTGAACGACACGCCGTCGACGTCCTTGTGCTTGACCAGGGCATCGCCCATCGCACCGCGGCCAAACAGCATGTTGAACACCCCGGCCGGAGCCCCGCATTCAGCCATGATGTCGGCCAGGACCGAGGCGGTGGCCGGGGTCGGGCCGGCGGGCTTGATCACCACGGTGTTGCCGAAGGCGAGGGCGGGAGCCGCCTTCCAGGCCGGGATGGCGATCGGGAAGTTCCAGGGCGTGACGAGGCCGAAGACGCCGACAGCCTGACGATAGGTCTGGATCTCGACACCGGGACGGGTGCTTTCCAGGTTCTGGCCGTGGCGGCGAAGGGCCTCGCCGGCGAAATACTTGAAGATGCGGCCGGCGCGGACGGTCTCGCCGATGCCCTCGGCCAGGGTCTTGCCCTCTTCGCGGGCCAGCAGGCGGCCGATGTCCGCGCTGCGGGCGATGATGGTGCTACCCACCTTGTCCAGCAGGTCCGAGCGGACCTCCGGCGAGCTTTCCGACCAGGCCGGGAAGGCCTTTTTGGCGGCCTCGACGGCGGCGTCGACTTCAGCGGAACCGCCGTTCGGGACCATGGCGACCACGTCGCTGGTGTTCGACGGGTTCAGGCTTTCGGTCGGGGCGTCGGAGGCGACGCGTTCGCCGCCGATATAGTGGCGCAGGGTGTCGGTCATGGGACGATGTCCTCGAAAAACAAGAGTTAGAGCAGGCCTCGGCCGGCCAGATTGCGGATCAGGGCGCTGATCCCGAACGTCCAGGGTCGGGCCTGGTCGCAGGTGGTCACCTCATTTTCGAGCACGCCGAGCTTGGGCGTGGACACCCGCACGCGATCGCCGACCTTGTGGGTGAAGCCCTGGCCGGGGGTGTCGCGGTCCTGGATCGGGGCGAACATGGTCCCCAGGAACAGGGCAAAGCCGTCGGGATACTGGTGCTGCCTGCTGAACGCCTGGCCGGCGATAACGGCCGGATCGCGGCTGATCAGGCCCATATTGGAGTGTCCGTTCAGGACGAAATTGTCGCGCCCGGTGATCTGCAGCTCGACCTCGGCCGAGCGCACGTCGTCCAGGCTGAAGCCGTCGTCGAACAGGCGGAAGAACGGGCCGATGGCGCAGCTGGCATTGTTGTCCTTGGCCTTGCTGAGCAGCAGGGCGCTGCGGCCCTCGAAGTCGCGCAGATTGACGTCATTGCCCAGGGCCGCTCCGCGGATCTGGCCTGAGCCGTCGCACAGCAGCACGACCTCCGGCTCGGGGTTGTTCCAGTGGCTGTCGGATCGCACGCCGACCTGGTCGCCCCAGCCCATCGACGACAGGGTGGGGCCCTTGGTGAAGATCTCGGCGTCGGGACCGATGGCCACTTCCAGATACTGCGACCACAGGCCGTCCTGGATCAGGGTCTGCTTGAGGCGCGCGGCACCCTCCGAGCCCGGATCGACGCTGCGCAGATCGCCGCCCATGCTGTCGGACAACTGCTCGCGGATTTTCAGGGCGGCTGCTGCGTCGCCGCGGGCGCGCTCCTCGATCACCCGCTCCAGGGTCGAGACGGCAAAGGTGACGCCGGCGGCCTTGAGGCAGTGCAGGTCGACGGGAGCCAGCAGCTTGGCGGCGGCTTCGCCGTTGGGGTCCTCCCAGACCGGGCGCAGGTCGAGGGCCTCCAGCGGCCCCCGGTCTTCGCCACGGGGAATCGCCGTGCCGGGCCCAAAGGCGTTCATCAGGTCGGAGACCGTCGGGGCGATCTTCGACACGTCCTCAACCCGACCGCCGCGCACCAGCACAGGAGTCGGACCGTCGCCGAAGTCGATGCGGCCCAGCAAGGTCGCGTCCTGCCAGTCTTCTGGAAGGCTCTGAGTCAGGCCCACGGCGTCGTCTCCCCGTTCGAGCGTCTGGGCCTCACCAAACCCTGGGGGCTGCGCTCGTTGTTACCCGAACACTTGTTAGCGCTAACATATGGCGACATGCAACCGCATATGACCCTCTCCCCCAGGGAGAGGGCGAATTACTTCGGGGCGGGTCCGGTGGAATCCCGCACGATCAGCGTGTGGGGATGCATCAGCTGGCGGGGCTCGCCGGCACCGTCGCGCTTGCGGCGGATTTCCTCCAGCACCAGGTCGACGGCCGCGCGGGCCATGGCGGCGATGGGCTGGTGCACCGTGGTCAGGGCCGGCCAGATATTGGCCGCGATCGAGGTGTCATCGAAGCCGACGATCGACAGGTCGCCGGGCACATCCAGGCCCAGACGGTGGGCGAGCCCGGCGGTGGCCGCCGCCATGTCGTCATTGGCGGCAAAGATGGCGGTCGGTCGCTCGTCACTGGCCAGAAGCCGCTCGGCGGCCTCCAGGCCGGAGCGATAGGTGAAATAGCCCTGCTCGACCCGAACAGCCTCCTGCGGAATGCCGGCGGCCTTGAGGGCGGTCATGAAGCCGTCCAGGCGCTGCTGGCTGACCGTCTGGTTGGGATGGCCCTTGATGACGCCAAAGCGCCTGTGACCCAGACCGAGCAGGTGCTGTGCCAGCTCAAAGGCGGCGGCCTCGTTGTCGATGCGGATCGTGGCCATGTCGGGACTTGTCATGCCCGGTGCCACGCCGACGGCGGCCGCACCGGCGGCTTTCACCTCGGCCAGGACCTGGGGCGACTCGCACAGGGGCGGCGGCAGGATCAGGCCGTCGACCCCGGTGCGCAGCAGCCGGGTCAGGGTGGCCCCGGCCAGTTCGGGCTCGGCGCATTTCTCGATCACCACCTGGGCACCGGTGCGGCTGCTTTCGTCGAGCGCCCCGACCAGGAACTCCGACAGATAGCCGGTCGAGGGATTGTCATAGAGCAGGCCGATCCGGAACGGGGCCGAGCCGGCCAGGCTGCGGGCCGCCGGATTGGGCGCATAGTTCAGGTCGGTAATGGCCTTCTCGACCAGGGCCCGGGTCTCTTCCTTGACGGTGGTCTCACGATTGATCACCCGCGAGACGGTCATCGGCGACACGCCGGCGCGCGCCGCGACATCGCGGATGGTCGCGCTCTGGGTCGTGCGACGCCTCTGACGTTCCGTCGGCTCTCTCATGCAGGGTCCTGTCCGTTTGGCCGAGGAGACTAGACCGGTTCGTGGCCGGAGTGAAAGCGGGGCGGAGGAGGGGGCTTTCCGGGCCTGGGAAGAAGGCGGTAGGGAGGGCCATGACATCCTTTGGTGCCCTGATCCTCACTGGCGGCGGCTCACGTCGCATGGGCGTCGACAAGGCGTCGCAGGACTGGGGCGGGGCGCGGGCCGTGGACCTGCTGGCCGCCCTGGCCCAGGCCGTGGGCGCAGGGCAGGTCCTGACCGTCGGTGCCGATCACGGCCTGTCCTTCGTGCCGGATCCGCAGCCGGGGGCCGGACCGGTGGGCGGCGTCCTGGCGGGGGCGGCGGCGCTGGCCAAGGCCGGGCTTGCCCGGGCCCTCGTCCTGGCCGTGGATGCCCCGACCCTCACGCCGGACGATCTCGCTCCCCTGCTAGCGGCACAGAGTCCGGGTGCAGCCTTCGAAGGCCTGCCCCTGCCCATGGCCCTGAGCCTTGAGGCCCTGCCGGCCGAGGCAGAAGCCGGCTGGCCCCTGCGGCGACTGGTCGAAAGGGCGAGTCTGACCATCCTGCCGGTGCCGATCGGGGCCCAGGCCCGATTGCGCGGGGCCAATACGCCGGAGGAGCGGGTGGGGCTGTTGCGGCCCTAGGGCTGCGGCCTAGTAGACGTCGCGTCGATAGCGCCCCGCCTCGGCCAGGGCGTCCAGCGCCGGCGCGCCCAGGATGTCGGTCAGGGCTGTATGGACATCCTGCGACATGCCCTCCAGCGATCCGCAGACCAGGACTGTCGCCCCTTCGGCCACCGAGGCGCGAACCTCATGCGCAGCGGCCCGCAGGCGGTCTTGGACATAGATCCGCTCCGCCTGGTCGCGGGAGAAGGCCAGGTCCAGCCGCTGCAGGACCCCGGCCGTCGTCCAGGCCTCGAGCTCCTCGCGATGGAGATAGTCGTGGGCGAGGGTGCGTTCGCCGAACAGCAGCCAGTTGCGATGGCGGCCCTGGGCGGCGCGGGCCTTGATATGGGCGCGCAGGCCGGCGAGGCCGGTGCCGGCCCCGATCAGGATCAGGGGGGCGTCGCCATCGGGGGCATGGAAGCTGCGGTTGGTCCGGACCCGGCCCTGCAGGACCGCGCCTTCGGCGGCCAGCCGGCACAGCCAGCCCGAGCCCAGACCCAGTAGGCCGTCTTCGGTCTGGACCAGCCTGACGATCAACTCGACCCCGCCATCTTCGGGCACGGACGCGATCGAATAGTCCCGGGTCGCATCGCCCGTCTCGGTCACCAGTTCGAAGAGGTCGCCGGCCGACCAGTCGACCGGTCCCTCAACCGGTTCCAGCCGCACGGACCAGGCCTCGCCGCCCGGACTGCCGGGATTGAGATGGCGACGCTGGGCCAGACGCCATGCGCCATGGGCCGGTTCCGTCCAGGCCACAGCCTCGCCCTGGCCGGTCAAGGCGGCCAGTTGCTCGCGCCAGGTCTGCAGGGCCGCGGCGTCGCCGTCATCCACCTCGACCCGGTCGAACAGGGGCTGGGCCCCGCAATCGGTCAGCCATCCGTCGAGGCTGCGGCCAAAGGCGCAATACTGGGCATAGCTGGAATCGCCGAGGGCCAGAACGCCATGCTTCAGGCCCGAGAGGTCGGGCCGGGTGCCGATCACGTCGCGGATGAAGGCCCGGGCCGTATCGGGGGCGTCGCCCTCGCCGGTGGTGCTGACCACAAAGAGGGCCCGCCGCGCCGCCGTCAGGTCGTTGGCCGTGACCTCTGACAGGTCGCGCAGGGTAACCGGCGTGCCGCTGGCGGTCAGGGCCGTGGCCGTGGCCTGGGCAAGGTCCTCGGCAAAGCCGGTCTGGCTGGCAAAGGCGACCAGGACCGGTTCCCCCGTGCCGCGTGCCAGGTCGGCCACCGCGCGGAGCCGGGCCCGCCGGCGCAGGACCTCGCGGCCTGCGATCAGGGCGCACAGGGCCAGCCAGGCCAGGGCCACCAGCCCTGCGGCAAGGATGCGGCGGGTTTGCGGGTCCAGGGCCTCGATCATGGGTCGAGCATGGCCGCCAGGGCCGGCGAAAGCTGTTCCTCAAGCCCGGTTCCGGAACGGCTGATGATCAGGGCAGCGAGGTCGTGATCGGTGGCAAAGGTCAGGGCGGCTTCGGGACCCATCACCGTCAGGGCCGTGGCCCAGGCATCGGCGTCCATGCAGGTCTCGGCCAGGACCGTGACACTGACCACGCCCCGGTCGGCGGGCGCGCCGGTGGCCGGATCCAGGGTGTGGGCATAGCGGCGGTCACCATGGTCGAAATAGCGGCGATAGTCGCCCGAGGTCGCCACGGCCAGGCCGTGCAGGGCGACCACGGTCTGAAGTCCGTCCTGGCTGGCCGGGGGGCGTTCCAGCTCGACCCACCAGGGCTGGCCGTCGGGCTTGGCACCGATCCCGCGCAGTTCGCCGCCCACCTCGACCAGGCAGGATTTCACTCCGGCCCGCGCCAGGGCGGCGGCGGCCTGGTCGACGCCGAAGCCCTTGGCAATACCATTGAGATCGAGATGGAGGCCGCCGGGCTGCAACAGGGCGTCGCCGTCCAGGACCAGTTGCCGCCAGCCGCTGGCCTCGCGCGCCCTACCGGTCTCGGCCGGTGAAGGCGGCGCGCCGTCGAAGGGGAGGGGACCAAAGCCCCACAGGTCGGTCAGGGCCCCTAGGGTGGGGTCGAAGGCCCCGTCCGAGGCCTCGGCAATGGCCAGGGCCCGGCGCAGGACGGTGGCCATGCCCGCCGGCAGGGTGGTCCAGGTCCCGGCGGCGCTGCGGTTGTAGCGCGACAGGTCCGACAGGGGCTCCCACGGACTCATCTGGGCCACCACGGCGTCCAGGGCCCGCTGGACCCTGTCGCCCAGGCCCGCAAGATCGGCGCCGGGCTGGGCCAATAGTCTGGCAGACCAGGTTGTGCCCATGGTCTCGCCCGCCAGGGCGTGGACCACACCGCCGAGCGGGCGGGCGGGGGGCTCTGTGAGCCGGGGGACGAGGACGCGGGTCAAGACGGAGCGATTCTGGATCGAAACGGCCCTTCCCCCGCCGGGAGGGAAGGGCCAGGGCCTCAGGGCCGCTGGGCTTCAATCACGGCGGTGTAGCTGGCCGAGAAACCGTCGCCGGCCAGGGCCGTCACCTGGGCCGGGGCGGCGGGGGCCGCGCCCATGCCGCCGGCCTGACCGCGCGGCACGCTTTCGCCGCCCCGGGCCGTGGCGTTCAGCCAGTACATGCCGGCGTCCGGCAGGGTGAAGGTCACGGCACCGTCAGGGCCGGTCTTGACCTTGATGTCACCCGGGGTGGCGCGCCAGCGTGAGCCGCCGGGCACCAGGGTGATCTCCAGCCCGGCGGCCGGCTTGCCGTCGAGCAGGAATTTGACGGTCGCTGGCTCGCTGGCGACGATGTCGGTCGGATGGGTCACCGGAACCAGTTCCAGACCCTTGCCGGTCGGCTTGAAGACCTCGGTGCTGGGCTTGTCGCGCGAGACGAAGGTTTCATTGCGATTGCTGCCCCTGATGGTCTTCAGATCGGCGGCGCCGGCCGGAACCGCCTTGGCGAAGTCGTCGGCGGTGCCGCGGAAGCGCTTGATCTCGCCGTTCTCGCTCCAGCTGGCCGTGACGGTGTTGGAGGCCGAGACGATCTTCCAGGTGCCGGCCTGGTTCAGCTGCACGTCGAACACCGAGCGGTACTGACCCGTCGAAGCGTTCTGCAGCTTCTGGGTGGTGCCGTCAGGGGCGATCGCCACTACACCGTCGAGGCGCATGGCGCGGTGGTCTGGAAAGAACAGCGTGTTGGAGATTGCGGCATCGACCGTCACCCACGAGCCGTCGCCCGACAGCACGGTGAACGAGGGCACCATCCAGGCGCGGTGGGCGCTGGCCGACAGCGGCAGGGCCAGGGCGAGGCCGGCGGCCGCGACGGCGAGGAGGCGGGTCTTCAGGGACATCGGGGTTCTCGCTTACTTGACGGAGACGGTGACGGCGCCGAGCTCGGCCGCGCCCTTGGCCGAAGCCGGCTTGCCCGGCTTGCCCCAGACGAAGGGCACGCGGACGGCCTCATGGCCGCCGACCTCGCGGGCGGCCTCGACCACCAGATTGTACGAACCGGGCTTGAGGGTCTTCAGCGCGCCCCTGGCTCCGCTGAACACCAGCTTCTGCGGGCCGGGCGCGCGGGTGGCGCCGCTGACCCCGTCGGCGGGGAACTTCATCTCGCGGCCGGCCTTGCGCCACCACTGGCGCATATCCTTCAGCCACTTGGTGCCGTGGTCTTCCTTGGTGTCGGGATCATACCAGACGGCCAGGGTGCCGGCGGCGGTGGCGTCGGGGTTCTCGATCCAGATGGACACATAGGGCCGGTGATACTCGGCCACCGACAGGCGGGGGATCTCGACCGTGACATTGAGGTCGGCGGCCAGGGCGGGCGTGGCGGCGGCCCCGACGGCGGCACCGACAAAGGTCAGCAGGGATACGGAAGGCTTCACGACTTCACCTCAGAGGTGGACAAACAGGATGACGAGAATGACTGGCGCGGCCAGACCGGCGGCGACCAGGGGCCAGGTCAGGGGGCGGGCCCGGGCGTGGAACTGCAGCAGGATCAGGCCGGTGAGCGTGAACACGATGGTCGCGGCCGCGAAGATGTCGATGAACCACGACCAGGCCTCGCCGGTATTGCGGCCCTTGTGCAGGTCATTGAGCAGGCTGATCGCGCCGCGCGTGGTCTTTTCGTGCTCGACGGCCCCGGTCTCGCGATCGATCGACAGCCAGGCATCGCCACCGGGACGCGCCAGGGCGACATAGACCTCCGCCTCCGACCACTCGGCCTCGCGGCCGGCGATGTCGGTCCCGACCGCCTTGTCCAGCCAGTGCTGCAGCTTCAGCGGCAGGGGGCGCTTGCCCTCGACCGGACCCCGGGCCAGGTCAGAGACCAGATCGGCCGGCAGGGTGGCCTTTCGGCTGACCACGACAGGCTCAGCCTCGATCTGGCCCGCATGGTTCAGGGTAATGCCGGTGATCGAGAACAGCAGCATGCCGATCAGGCTCAGGGCCGCGCTGATCCAGTGCCACTGGTGCAACTGCTTCAGCCAGAACGAGCGGCGATGCTGGGCGGTGGCGGACGACACGAGGCGACAGAAACCCTGGGCAGGAACGGTTCCCGTCCATACTTGAGAACGACTTTCAATATCAAGCGGGGATTTGTGGCTTGGCCGCCGGTTTTCGGGAAGACAGGAAAGCCCACGCCCGGTGTCGAAAACTTGCAGCAGGAGAGCGGGGGTGGCCCGGCCTAGGGCCCACTCGATAACTTCAAGCGCCCGGGAGGCCTGCCCCGTTTGCGATGCGTTTCGGACTCGATCGCCAGAAAGCAGAGCACCTTGCCGACATCATCGAAGATCGGACGGATTTCGATATCGCAGAGATAGGGTTCGCCATTCTTGCGGTAATTGACCAGTACGGTCCGGTGCGTAACGCCCGCTCTTATCGCTCGGCGCAGCACAGCGAGCGCAGCCTTGGATGTCTTCGCGCCCTGCAGCATCGAGGGTTTGCGCCCGATCAGCTCCGACGCATCGTAGCCGGTCATTTTCTCGAATTCGGGGTTCACCCACCTGATGGTGGGGCCCGCGGGCCCCAAACCGGCATCCGTGATCAGCATTGCCGGGTGCGACATGTTGCCTCGTACGCCCCAGGGCGACGACCATCACAAGATGGGGGCTCTTTGGCCAGGAGATCAATGTGCTCTCAAATTAATGAACTGGCAATGAATTTTGAAACCTCGCAAGTCATTGTTATGTGCAGACTTCCCGTTGCGTGCGGCCCTGCAATTTCGGGCCAATGTTTTATTCATTCAAAATTAATCGGCTGAAAATTTTCAAATAATTCAAAGGCAACTACAGGTTAACGTTGCGGGGAGGCAGGAGAATTTCATGTTTAATTGTTGTTAGGATTTGCGGCTCTTTCCTCCATCTCCGCAGGATCGAGGAGACCGACATGGGATTTTTTGACGGAGAGAAAATTCGCAAAGCTTCCTCTGAAAAGCTGACCGAGCTTGAGCACAAGCTGTCCGCCATCGACCGGTCTCAAGCCGTCATCGAGTTCAATCTCGACGGCACAATCATCACAGCGAACAACAACTTCCTGACGGCGATGGGATATAGCCTGGCTGAGATCCAGGGCTGCCACCACAGCATGTTCATGGATCCGGCTGATGCGAACCACCCTGACTATCGGGCGTTCTGGCAGGACCTGAACAATGGTGCCTTTGTCGCCAGAAAGTTCAGGCGCATGGCCAATGGAGGCCGCGAGGTCTGGCTGCAGGCGTCCTATAATCCGGTGCTCAATGAGACGGGCAAGGCCTACAAGGTGATCAAGCTGGCCGTTGATATCACCAAGGCCGAGCTGGCGTTCCAGCAGGTCGAGTTCGAGCGCGTGAAAAGCGCGGAAGAGCAAAGCGAAGTCGTTTCCAGGCTGGCTGTCAGTTTGCAAAGCCTCTGCGAAGGCGACCTGACTTGCCAGATCGACGCCGATTTCAAGGGCGCTTACCTGGCGATCAAGACCGACTTCAACAAGGCCGTCACCTCGCTGCGTGAGGCCTTGAGCGCGATCGCCGTTTCGTCCGAATCCATGCGTGGCGGATCTGACGAGATCGCCTCAGCCTCCGACGACCTCTCACGACGTACCGAACAACAGGCCGCCAGCCTGGAGGAAACCGCTGCGGCGCTCGACGAGATCACGGCCACCGTCAAGCGCAGCGCTGAAGGCACCACGAAGGCGTCCTCGGCGGCAAGCTCGGCCAAGGCCGGTGCCGAAGCGTCCGGTGAGGTTGTGCGCGAAGCGATCCTGGCCATGGGCGAGATCGAGCAGAGCTCCGGAAAGATCACGCAAATCATCGGGGTGATCGATGAGATCGCTTTCCAGACGAACCTGCTGGCGCTCAACGCCGGCGTCGAAGCGGCCCGCGCCGGCGAGGCAGGCCGGGGCTTTGCTGTCGTCGCACAGGAGGTCAGAGCCCTGGCCCAACGCTCGGCCGAGGCCGCCAAGGAAATCAAGGCGCTGATCTCGGCTTCGACCGCCCAGGTGGGCAAGGGCGTGAAACTGGTCGGAGAGACCGGGACCGCCCTGACGGACATCGTGGCCAGGGTTGCCGAAATCGACTCCCTGATCTCCGAAATCGCCTTGTCGTCTCAGGAGCAGGCCACCGGCCTGAACCAGGTGAACAGCGCGGTAAACCAGATGGATCAGGTCACCCAGCAGAACGCCGCCATGGTGGAGGAGGCGACAGCCGCCGCCGCCAGTCTGCAGTCCGAAGCGCAACAACTGGCCCGTCACGTCGGAAGGTTCCAGCTCGGCGGCAATGGGCGGAGCGCTGCAACACGACAACCTGCTGTCGCCGATCAATACACCCCGGGCCGTGGCGCGCTGGCTGAAGATCGCCCCAGGCTCTTGAAGGCTGTCGGGGGTGGTGCGGCCTCAAGCGCCTGGGAAGATTTCTAGAATGGTCGCGCCCGACATCCGTTTCGTCGACGCCATCATCCCCCTGGAGGGGCGGATGCTCGGCCGCCTGCGGGTCTCTGCCCTGATGGCGGCCGAGACGCCCCTGGCCGCATAGGTGTCCGCCTTCAGGAGCCTGCAAAATGGCCGTCGTTCAGTTCCCCCGCCCTGCCAAGCCTGGCGAGATCTATCATCCGGTCCCTGAGGATCTGATCGAGATAATCTCGGCGGTTCAAGTCCTGGGCGAGCCGGTGACGGCCGGCGAGATCCAAATAATACTAACTCTGCGTGCCGTCCCTATATGTCTTAACGAACTCAACGATCACCTCAATACGCATTGCTCGCCTCGGGATGTATTTGACCAGCAAGTCATTTTTCGGAAGATCAGGATCAAACAACAGGAATACTGGGCCTTCACACGTGAATTCAGGGCCATACTGAACCAGGTCAGCCTGGGCCCTAGTTTAAGGTGACAGTGCACGAATTGACGGAATGCGGTCCAGAACGCTCGCTCAGTCCCGCCAAGCGGGGGGCGCAAGCCGAAGCGTAATCAAGTGCACGGTCATCTTAGTCCGCCGTAATCCACCTTAAACCCGCAAGTTTGCAGCTCGGGTCCGGTCCGTTCCGGAAATTGAAATAGGCTTGCTCTGACAGCCCCCGGTTTCCGAACATCATTCAAGGCCAGCGGAATGAACGGGTTTGAAAATCTCTGCTCAACTGTAGTGTCTAGCTGAACCGAAAGGGATTCTGGATGTATCAGCACAACGACACAGACCCTGGTACCGCTTTTGGCTTTACGCGTCGTCGCCTTGTCGCGGCAGGTCTTGCGGTGGGAGCCACGGCTTGCGTCAAGCCGGCCTGGGCGGCCTCGAAAGGGGACGCTGCGTTCATCCTGTCGGCCGGAGAGTATCAGGCTACCGTCAGCAAGATGGCCTCCAGGGGGCTGCGGCCGGTGCATATCAATGTCGCCAGTATCGCAGGCGAGCCGCGCTTCTCGGCGATCTTTACTGAAACCGATGGGCGCGCCTGGGAGGCGCGCCATGATCTGACGTCCTCAGCCTATCAGGCTGCTTTCGTTCGGTTTCTGGAGCAGGGGTTTCGCCTTGTGAGGGTCTGTGGCTACGACAAGGGTGGTGAGACCCGCTACGCCGCCCTCTGGGAAAAGGTCCGTGGCCCGGCCTTTGAGGCCCGCCATGACATGACGGTGTCTCAGTACCAGAACACATTCAATGATCTGGTTGCCCGTGGCTATCAGCCTCGACAGGTGAGCGGCTTCACGGTGCGCGGCGAAATCCTGTTCGCGGCGATCTTCGAAGCTGACAGCGCGACGCCCTTTTCCGCCCGCCACGATCTGACCAGCCGAAGGTACAGTGCGGCCTCAAGCTACATGACCGAAAGGGGTTATGGGCTTCATCAGGTCAGTGCTTACGCCGGTGGATTGGCCCCGCGCTTCGCGGCGATCTGGACAAAGACGCAAACGCCGCCTCAGGACGCGCGGTTCAATCTGACCCTTGCCGATGTGCAAATGGCCAAGACCCTTTCGCCGGCGTCACGGCTCGCGGACATTGCCGCCTACGACGTCAATGGCGAGGCGCGCTTCGCCGCCATGTGGTTCACGGACTGATCGCCGGGCGAGCCCGCCAGCGCAGGCTTGGCAAGGGAACAGGATGCCGCCACAGCCGTAAGCCGGGACTGCGGGGTGAATAGCTGTGCCGGTGCCTTTCCCGGCCGCCGTTGACTGCAATCCAACCTCTCGACAAGCGCCGTCCAGGAGGTGAAACATCCCGCCTCTTGAACGCGAGGCGCACGCTCGCGGTTGGCCTTGGGGTGTTTTGTGAGAGCCTTGTTCTTTTCCGTTTCGCTGATGGCCCTGGCTGCCACGACCGCTGTCGCCCAGACCCTGCCGCAGCCTTCGGCCCCGACCCCGGCCATCGCCGCCGCCCAGGACATCCCCTATCCCGGCACCCTGAAACTGTCGGTCGACGCCACCGATCTCGCCCGCAAGATCTTCGACATCCGCCAGACCATCCCGGTGGCCAAGCCCGGCAAGTTCACGATCTTCTATCCGCAGTGGGTTCCGGGCGGCCACTCGCCGCGCAATGACATCGACAAGCTGGCGGGCCTGGTGATCACCGCCAAGGGCCAGCGCCTGGCCTGGACGCGCGATCCGGTGCAGGTCTTCGCCTTCCATGTCGAGGTGCCCGAAGGCGTTTCGGAGCTGGAGCTCAGCTACCAGTTCCTGTCGCCGGTCGAGACCCGCGTGGGCCGGGTGGTGATGACGCCCGACATGCTGAACCTGCAATGGCTGCAGATGGGCTTCTATCCGGCCGGCTATTACACCCGCCAGATCCCGGTCGAGGCCAGCGTCAAGCTGCCCGAGGGCTTCAAGTTCGCCTCGGCCCTCGAGGTCGCCAAAACCGAGGGTCAGGTCACGACCTTCAAGGTCACGCCGTTCGAGACCCTGGTCGACTCGCCGATGTTCGCCGGCCGCTACTTCAAGTCGGTCGATCTCGATCCGACCGGCCCGGCCCCGGTGCGCCTGAACATGGTGGCCGACAAGCCCGAACTGCTGGAGTACAAGCCCGAGCAGATCCAGGCCCACAAGGATCTCGTCCAGCAGGCCTACAAGCTGTTCGGCTCCTACCATTTTGACCGCTATGACTTCCTGGTCGCCCTGTCCGACCAGTTGGGCGGTATCGGCCTGGAGCATCACCGCTCCAGCGAGAACCGCGTCGCGCCCAAATATTTCACCGAGTGGGACAAGACCTATGTCGGCCGCGAACTGCTGCCGCACGAGTTCACCCATTCCTGGAACGGCAAGTTCCGCCGCGGGGCCGATCTGTGGACCCCGACCCTGAACGAGCCCATGCGCGACAGCCTGATGTGGGTCTATGAGGGTCAGACCCAGTACTGGGGCAATGTGCTGTCGTCGCGCTCCAACTTGCTGACCAAGCAGCAGGGCCTCGATTCCCTGGCCATGACCGCAGCGCTCTTTGACAACCGTCGGGGTCGCGACTGGCGCAGTGTGGCCGACACCACCAATGACCCGATCATCGCCAACCGCAGGCCCCTGTCCTGGGTCAGCTACCAGCGCAGCGAGGACTATTATTCGGAAGGCCTGCTGGTCTGGCTCGACGCCGACACCCTGATCCGGGAGAAGACCGGCGGCAAGAAGTCGCTCGATGACTTCGCCAAGGCCTTCTTCGGCGTCGACAACGGCTCCTTCGTGCCGCGCACCTATACCTTCGAGGATGTGGCCGCGACCCTGAACGAGGTGGTCGCCCACGACTGGACCGGCTTCCTGAAGACCCGGATCGAGGGCCTGTCGGAAAGGGCCCCTCTGGATGGCCTGACCCGTGGCGGTTACCGGCTGATCTATACCGAGACCCCGACCGACTACTTCAAGGGCTCCGAGACCCGCGGCCGGACCACCAACCTGGCCTATTCCCTGGGTCTGACCGTGGCGGCCGCCGGCCTGGTGTCCGAGGTGCAGTGGGGCGGTCCGGCCTTCAAGGCGGGCCTGACCCAGGGCGTGACCCTCGTGGCGGTCAATGGCGAGACCTATGACGCCGACAAGCTGAAGGACGCGATCAAGGCGGCCGCCAAGCCGGACGGGGCGCTGGTCGAGCTGCTGATCAAGGACGGCGACCGCTATCGGATGGTCAAGATCGACTGGCGTGGCGGCCTGCGCTATCCGCGCCTGGAGCGGATCGCCGGCACGCCGGCTCGCCTCGATGACATCCTGGCGGCGCGAAAATAGGCGAATACGGCGCCTTCAGGGGCGTTGCGCGCAATTCCGTCCCCCGCGACAATATGGGACGGTGTTTCGCGCAAAGGTTGGGAGTAGGGTCTGGTTGTTCAGGTCCTCCACCTCGAACGATCTCCAAAGTCGAAGGGTCCGTCTTGCCCAGGCGGGCCCTTTTTCTTGGCCGCTCGGCAGGCCCTGAGCCGCCTTGACGACGCCCCCCGGCCGGGTGACTGATTTGCCCCGGCCCAGCGTCTCGGCGGGCAGGATGTTTCAGTCTCAGGGGCAATGGATGTCGCAGTTCGATCGTCGCCAGGTCATGATGGGGGCGGCCGCAACCGCTCTGGCCACCGGCCTTCCGGCCCATGCGGCTGAGGCCAGGGCAGAGCTCTACAAGCTGTTTGACGCCTTCTTTGACGAAGACCTGACTGACAGTCCCGAACAGGCCACCAATCTGGGTCTGGACACCGGTGCCCATGCAGGGGCGCGCAGCAAGCTCGGCGATCGCTCGATCGCGGGCTGGATCAAGGACCGGGCCCAGCCCGGCCAGCGGGTGAAGCGGCTGAAGGCCATCGACCGCAAGGCCCTGAGCGGCGATGACGCCGTCAACTATGACACGGCCCTGTTCCAGTACGAAAGCCGCGCCAGGGCCGGAGTCTTCGACTATGGCGCGGTCAGCCGGCCCTATGTCCTGACCCAGTATTACGGGGCCTATTCCTCGACACCGAGCTTTCTGGATACCAAGCACAAGATCGAGTCGGCCGCCGATGCCGAGACCTATCTGGCCCGCATGGCCGCCTTCGCCACCGTGCTGGACCAGGAAAGCGAGCGCTTCGCTGCCGATGCCGCCAAGGGCGTGATCCCGGCCGACTTCATGCTCGACAAGGCCATTGCCCAGCTCGGCAAGTTCCGGGCCCTGCCGGCCGACAAGAACGTGCTGGTCGCCTCCCTGACCCGTCGCGGCAAGCCCTATGGCGACTATGAAGGCAAGGCGAGCGCCCTGCTGGCCGGGACCGTGCATCCGGCCCTCGACCGCCAGATCGAAGTGTTGAAGGCCGCCCGCGCCAAGGCCACCCACGACGCTGGCCTCAATCGCCTGAAGGACGGCGACGCCTATTATGCGGCCCTGCTGAAGATCTACACCACCACCGACATGACCGCTGACCAGGTCCACCGCCTCGGACTGGAGGAGGGGGCCGAGATCAGCGCCAAGATGGACGCGATCCTGAAGAAACGCGGCCTGACCCAGGGCAGCGTCGGGGCGCGGGTGGCCTCGCTGAACACCGACCCGACCCAGACCTATCCCAATACCGACGAGGGCCGGGCCCAGATGCTGGCCTATTGCAACCAGCTGATCGCGGATCTGGCCCCCAAGCTGCCCCAGTGGTTCGGGGTCACGCCCAAGACCCCGGTCGAGGTGCGGCGCATCCCGGCCTATACCGAGGCCGGTGCGGCGGGCGGCTATTATGAGCGGCCGGCCCTGGACGGCTCGCGGCCGGGAGCCTTCTACATCAATCTGCGTGACACGGCCGATCGTCCGCGTTGGTCCCTGCCGACCCTGACCTATCACGAGGCCGCGCCGGGCCATCACTTCCAGCTGGCCCTGGTGGCGGAAAGCACCCTGCCGCGCCTGCGCCAGAACATGGGCTTCTCGGCCAATACCGAAGGCTGGGCGCTCTATGCCGAGCAGGTGGCCATGGAAATGGGCGTCTATGAAAACGATGAGCTGGGCCTGCTGGGCATGTACCAGGCCCGGCTGTTCCGCGCGGCCCGCTGCGTGGTCGACACCGGCATTCACACCAAGGGCTGGAGCCGCGAAAAGGCCATCGCCTACATGATGGAGACCGGTGGCGAGCCGGAGGGCCGGATCACCAGTGAGGTTGAACGCTACTGCGCCAATCCAGGCCAGGCCTGTTCCTACAAGGTGGGCCATACCGTCTGGGCCAAGGCCCGCGAGCGCACCAAGGCGCGTCTGGGGGCGAAGTTCGACATCCGCCGCTTCCACGATGCGGGGCTGCTGGTCGGGCCGGTGCCGCTGACGGTGCTGGACCGGGTGCTCGACGGTTGGGCGGGTTGATCCACGCTTGAACCGTTAGCTCCCTCAAGGGTTGCGTATCATAAAATACAACAATAGATAAACCTCCTTGGGCTGTAACGCCCAAGGAGGAGTAATGTCGGCTGTTTTCGTTTGCACTCAACTGTCTCCCATGGGAGACAGTTGAGTTGATCGAGGTCATTGAAACCGAGGACTTCGTGCGCTGGATGGCAAACCTGCGCGATCCGGTCGCCAAGGCGCGGATTGCGGGGCGATTGCGCCAGGTGGCGTTTGGGCTGCTGGGCGACGTCAAGTCTGTCGGCGGGGGGATTAGCGAACTGCGGGTCCATGTTGGCCCGGGGTATCGCGTCTACATGGTCCAGCGAGGCCTAGTGCTGATCGTTGTTCTGTGCGCGGGCGACAAGGGTTCTCAAGCTCGGGACATCGCCAGGGCAAGAATCCTGGCGCGGGACCTTTAGCAAAGTGTGAGGCCATGACTGTCGAGTCCCGTTCATTCGATCCGGCCATCTATATCGAAACCCCTGAAGCGGCCGCCGCCTATATGGATGATGCCCTGGCCACGGGCGATGCGGCGTTCATCACTGATGCGCTGGGCGTGCTGGCTCGGGCGAAGGGCATGACCGAGATCGCTGAAGCTGCCGGACTGGGGCGTCAAAGCCTCTACAAGGCGTTGGCCGCTGACGGCAGTCCCAAGTTCGAGACCGTCCTGAAGGTGATCCGTGCGCTGGGGCTGCGACTTTCAACCGTGCCAGCAGGTGAAGCCGTCCGTCCCCAGTGCGAGCAATGAGACCGGTACCATTCTTTTCTTGAGTGGTCTGACAAGCTCCCCCATAGTGCGCGCCAAGGCGGCTCCAGGTCGTCAGGACAAGATGCGACCTCCGGGGAAACGAACCAGATGACCCAAGCTGTCACCCGCCGCCTGTTCGGCGCGAGCCTTGCCGCGATTGCCGCCGCAACCACCCCCGGCCTGGCCTTCGCGGCCCCCAAGGCTTCCGCCGACAGGCCGCTCTACAAGGACCCGACCCAGCCGGTTGACGCACGGGTCAAGGACCTGCTGGGCCGCATGACGGTCGAGGAGAAGGCCGCCCAGCTGATCGGGATCTGGCTGACCAAGGCGGCCATCCAGACACCGGAGGGCGAGTTCTCGGCCGAGGCGGCGGGCAAGAGCTTCCCCAACGGCCTGGGCCAGATCTCGCGGCCTACCGATCGCCGGGGCCTCAAGCCGGCCAAGGTGGTCGACGCCGCCGCCGGGGCCGAGGACGGCAGCAAGGGCCGCAATGCCCGCGACACCGCCCGCTACACCAATGCCGCCCAGAAGTGGTCGGCGGAGAAGACCCGCTTGGGCATTCCCCTGCTGATGCATGACGAGGCCCTGCACGGCTATGTGGCCCGCGAGGCCACCAGCTATCCCCAGGCCATCGCCCTGGCCTCCAGCTTCGACACCGAGCTGGTCGAGAAGGTCTTCTCGATGGCAGCCAGGGAGATGCGGGCGAGGGGTTCCAACATGGCCCTGGCCCCGGTGGTCGATGTGGCCCGCGATCCGCGCTGGGGCCGCATCGAGGAGACCTATGGCGAGGATCCACACCTCTGTGCCGAGATTGGCCTCGCCGCCATTCGCGGCTTCCAGGGCAAGACCCTGCCGCTGGCCAGGGACAAGGTGTTCGTCACCCTCAAGCACATGACCGGCCACGGCCAGCCCGAGAACGGCACCAATGTCGGGCCGGCCCAGATCGCCGAACGCACCCTGCGCGAGAACTTCTTCCCGCCGTTCGAACGGGCGGTGAAGGAGCTGCCGGTCCGCTCGGTCATGCCCTCCTATAACGAGATCGACGGGGTCCCGTCGCACGCCAGCCACTGGCTGCTGACCGACATCCTGCGCACCGAGTGGGGCTATCAGGGCTCGGTCCAGAGCGACTATTTCGCGATCAAGGAACTGGCCAATCGTCACAAGATGACCGACAGCCTGGCCGACACCGCCGTCATGGCACTCAAGGCCGGCGTCGATGTCGAACTGCCCGACGGCGAAGCCTATGCCCTGCTGCCCCAGCTGGTGAAGGAAGGCCGGGTCTCCATGGCCCAGCTCGACACCGCCGTCGCCCGGGTGCTGAAGATGAAGTTCGAAGGTGGCTTCTTCGAAAACCCCTATGTCGACGAGAAGGCCGCCGAGTCTCTCAACAACACGGCCGAGGCCATCGCCCTGGCCCGGGAAGCGGCCCGCAAGTCCGTGGTGCTGCTCAAGAACGACAAGGGCCTGCTGCCCCTGAACGGCAAGGCGATCAAGCGCATGGCCCTGCTGGGCACCCATGCCCGCGACACGCCGATCGGTGGCTATTCCGACGAGCCCAAGCATGTGGTCTCGCTGCTGGAGGGCCTGACCGCCGAGGCCAAGGCCCAGGGCTTTGCCCTGGACTATGCCGAGGCCGTGCGCATCACCGAACGCCGCGTCTGGGCCGCTGACGAGGTCAAGCTGGTCGATCCGGCCGTCAACGCCAGGCTGATCGCCGAGGCCGTCGAGGTGGCCAGGAAGGCCGATGTGGTGGTCATGGTGCTGGGCGACAACGAGCAGACCAGCCGTGAGGCCTGGGCCGACAATCACCTGGGCGACCGCAATGACCTGGACCTGATCGGCCAGCAGAATGATCTGGCCCGGGCGATCTTCGACCTCGGCAAGCCGACCGTGGTCTTCCTGCTCAATGGCCGCCCGATGTCGATCAACCTGCTGGCCGAACGGGCCGATGCCATCGTCGAGGGCTGGTATCTGGGCGAGCAGACCGGTACCGCCGGTGCCGACATCCTGTTTGGCCGGGCCAATCCGGGCGGCAAGCTGCCGGTCAGCATCGCCCGCAATGTCGGCCAGCTGCCGATCTTCTATAACCGCAAGCCGACCTCGCGCCGGGGCTATCTGTTCGACCAGAAGACCAGCCCGCTCTATCCGTTCGGTTTTGGCCTGTCCTACACGACCTTCGACATCTCGGCCCCGCGCCTCGCCAAGGCCAAGATCAGCCAGGGCGAGACGGTCAGGGTCGAGGTCGATGTGACCAACACCGGCAAGCTCGCGGGTGATGAAGTCGTCCAGCTCTATGTCCATGACGTCGCGGCCTCGGTGACCCGTCCCTTGCTGGAGCTGAAGCACTTCAAGCGTGTCACCCTGGCGGCCGGTGCCAAGACCACCGTGGCCTTCGAGGTGGCCCCTTCGGACCTGTGGTTCTGGAACCTGGAGATGCAGCGCGTCGTCGAACCCGGGGCCTTCGAGATCCTGGTCGGGCCCAATTCCGTGGACCTGAAGTCGGCCACCCTGACGGTGGTCTAGGTTTTAGCGCAGGCAACAAACACCCGCTCTCCCCGGCGAAAGCCGGGGCCCAGATCGAACCCGCGAGTAGCAGTGGACTTGGCTCCGCCAGCAGGCGCGTCAGCCTCAAAGGCTCAAGATGAATCTGGGCCCCGGCCTTCGCCGGGGAGGGCGGAAATAATAGGTATCCGCTCTTGGAGGCGGACGGAGGATATCACCATGCGTCGTCTCACCTCGGGCCTGCTGGCCGCCGCCCTGCTGGCCGGCCCCGCTGCCGCCCAGGATCTGCTGAACGCCCTGTTCGCTGACCATGCCGTGGTCCAGCGCGATCGGCCGTTGCCGGTGTTCGGGACCGCCAGGCCCGGCGAAACCGTCACCGTGGCCTTTGCGGGCAAGACCGCAACGACCACCGCAGGGGCCGACGGTGCCTGGCGTCTCGACCTGCCGGCGACCCCGGCCGGCGGTCCCTATGACCTGACGGCCAGTACGCCCTCCAGAACCCAGACGGTCCGCGATGTGCTGGCCGGGGAGGTCTGGCTGTGCTCGGGCCAGTCCAACATGGAATTGTCGGTCGACCGGGCCAACGACGCCTGGAACCAGGTCAATAACATCGCGGCCAATGACAGCCTGCGCATGGTGACCATCGAGAAGGCCGATGCCCGCGCCCCGAGGGCCGGCTTCGGCAAGCCCCCGGTCTGGAAGCCGACCAGCCGTGAAACGGTCGGGTCCTTTTCGGCCAGCTGCTACTATTTCGCCCGCGAGCTGCAGAAGACCCGCGCGGTACCCTTCGGTCTGATCCACGCTTCCTGGGGCGGATCGGGGATCGAGGCCTGGATGAGCCCGGCCGCCCTGCGCAAGGTCGGCGGCTATGACGAGGCCATCGCGACCCTGAACCTGTCCCTGACCGACCCGGTCGCCGCCAACCGTCGCTGGGGCGAGACGATCAAGGCCTGGTGGACCGCCAGGCACCCGACCGAGACCGCCACCGCGCCCTGGACCGGTTCGGGTCCCTGGACGCCCGCGCCCAAGGGGCTTGGGGTCTGGGAGCGCTGGGGCGTGCCGGACCTGGCCAGTTTCAACGGTGTGGTCTGGTTCAAGGCGGAGGTCACCCTGACCGCCGCCCAGGCCCGCCAGGCGGCAGTCCTGGGCCTTGGCCAGATCGACGAGATGGACGCCACCTATCTGAACGGCGTGGGCGTCGGCGCCACCTCCGGGGCCTGGCTGGACCGGTCCTATCCTCTGGCCGCCGGGTCGCTGAAGGCCGGCCGGAACACCCTGGTCGTGTCGGCCTATGACACCTATGCCAATGGCGGATTATACGGTGATCCCTCGAAAAGGGCCCTGACGCTGGCGGACGGCACCCGCGTGCCTCTGGAGGACTGGACCTATCGGATCGAGCCCCGGATCGGTGCCGATCCGCCCCGGGCTCCCTGGGATACCCTGGCCGGGGTCTCGACCCTCTATAACGGCATGCTCGCGCCGATGGGGCCCTATGCCCATGCCGGCCTGGCCTGGAACCAGGGCGAGACCAATGTCGGCCGCGACCAGACCTATGCCCCTTTGCTGACCGCCTTCATGGCCGAGCGCCGGGCCGGCCAGGCGGCGGACCTGCCGGTGGTGGTGGCCCAGCTGGCCAGCTACGGGGCCTTTGCCACGACGCCCTCGGCCTCCGGCACGGCCGCCCTGCGCGAGGCCCAGCGCCGCGCCGTGACCGCTGATCCCCATGCCGGCCTTGCGGTGACCACGGACATTGGCGACCCCTTCGACATCCATCCCGGCAACAAGCAGGAGGTCGGCCGCCGCCTGGCCCTGGCCGCTCGGCGCATCGCCGGGGAAGCGGTGACCACGGGCCCGGCACCGGTCTCGGCCCGGCGGGTCGGGGACACGGTGATCGTCGCCTTCGACCAGATTGGCGGGGCCCTGGTGTCGCGCGGCTCGGACCGGGTGATCGGTTTCGAGCTCTGCGACCCGGCCGGAACCTGCCGCTGGGCTGACGGCCGGATCAACGGATCAAGCGTCATCCTGACCGTTCCGCCGGGATCGACCCCGGCCAGGGTCCGCTTCGCCTGGGCGGACAGCCCGACCTTCAACCTCTTTGACAGTGCCGGCCTGCCGGCGGTGCCGTTCGAGCTGGAGCTGCGGTAAGCCTGTCAAGTCTTGCAGGACCCCGCCCTGGCTTCAGCACGCGAGGCCGCCTTGCCCGCCGAGCGGCCGCTATCCAGGGCGGGTCCTGATCCTGAAGCGCTATGAGCCAGGCACCGCAGACCAGGAACCCTGAGTGCGGAAATCAGGGGCTTTCGCCGGAGGGAAGGTCAAACAGGCGGTTGGCGCTTTTCAGTTTTGGAAAAAAGCGGGACAGATCGACCGAGATAGCGAAGGTGTCGTCATGGCCACCGGCGTGAAGCCTGGTCCGGGTCCAGACCAGATTAAGCGGCAGACCCGAGATATCGAGCGGCGTGCGGACAAGGGCCCCATAGCCCCAGTCTTTGGCATCGTTCCGATCACGATAGGCGGCGACGGCCGACAGGCCCCATTCGTTGGTGCGGGCATAGGTGTCGCGGTCATAATCCCAGCGGCTCCAGCCCACGACTTCAACAAGGTTCATGACGGTGTCAGTGCCGTGAACATCCTTCAGGGCCAGGCCCGTCGAAGGGTGCAGCAGAGTGACGGCATGACCGGGCGGTTCGCGCCAGCCCGGGCTTGGGTCACGACTCTGGGCATAGATGACGCTGTTCAGCGCCAGTTCCCAGGGCAGTTGCGCGCGGCCCTTGCCGCCGCCGAAGTGATAGGCGTCCCAGCGACCGACAAGGCCTTCAAGCCGGGTGATGGCGGTGTCGAAATTGCCGCTCGTCGCTGCCATGAAGCCGCGTTCCAGCCCATCGAACAGCGGCCAGAGCGAGATGACCCGCGCCACCTCGTCCTCGCAGGCCGTACAGGGCGCATTGGCACCGAGCACCTCGGCCTCGATGTCGCGATAGGGCGTTTCGGCTTGAACCCTTCGGGCCAGGGCTGAATCGGGGGCCGATGCGTCAAGCACCAGCCGCATGAGGCTGACTCCGACCCCGGTCTTCACCCCGAAGCTGCTGTTCTCCGGCTTCCACCAATAGGCGTTGGCGCGACTGTAGTGGTCCTTGGGGATCAGGCGAATGGCGTCCGTCTTGCCCAGCTTGAACAGCTTGAGTTCGCTGTAGCGCGTTTCAGCTGCCAGGAGCCCCCGGCAGGACGGCGCGTCGGACTGCGGGGCGCATCCATAGGCCGCCTGTGTTTCGGCAAGTCCGACTTCGAGGGCCGCCAGTATGGCATCGAGACCCGGCGGCGGTTCTGGCAGGGCAAGGGGTGCACACCGACCACCAAGTTCCCCGGCTTCGTCACGCAGGGCCTGCACGGCCTGATTGGGACTTGGCGGCGAGGGCAGGGCCGTCATGGCGGCCGCCAGACAGTCCTCCCGCGCCTTGGTCAAGGTCGCGCCGGTAAAGGTTGTGGTCTGGGCGAGGACCGGAGTCGCAAGGCTTCCGCAGGCCAGCAGAACCGCCAGCAGCAGACGGGTGGTGAGCGACCTGATCATCCTCAAAACCCCTTCAGCTTGCCGAGCAGGGTCGGCAGAAGCTTGGCGACCTCTTCCTTGGTGGTTGGCAGGGCCATATCCCCGAGCGCGCCCTCGAGCCTTTGCCGGACTTCCTGTTGCAGCTTCTGGCGCAGGTGATCGCCAACGGTCTCGCGAACCAGTTTTTCGTTGGCCTCACGCACGGTGCTCTCAAGATCAGGCGACTCGGAGGGCAGGCGGCCCCGCAGCCTGGGCCACAGCTCGGCCACAACCCTCGGCTGGCGCATATAGTGGCTGAAGCCGTGCGGTACGACCGAGGCCAGCTTGTCGAAGTTGTTCCAGTCCTGGACCCAGTCGATGAACTCGTCGGCGAGGTAGTAGCCGGACAGTCCCGTCAGCGGCACATAGCCCGCAGCCTTTACCCATTTCGGATCCGACGGCTGGAACGGTCGAATTCGGCAGAACGGGTCAAGGGTGTGGCTGCAGTTCAGATAGTGCCCCACGTTCAGGGGGCCGTCGGGAACCAGGCGGTCGCTATAGGCGGCGGCCGGTGGCGACAGAGCGCGCGCCACATTGGCGACCATGCCGATCACCTTGGGCGGGATCAGCGCCGCATCCAGCTCAGGATCCTGCTTGGCTTCAGCCATCAGTGCCGGGATGGCGTTGTTGATGACGGCCGTGCCCAGCGAGTGCGCCAGGATACTCCAGTTATCCAGCCTCAGGGCCTGATGATGCCTGCGCAGGGCCTCGAGGATCTGCCTGGCCACGTGGGGGTGGATCGCATCCTGCAGCAGAGGCGAGGTATAGAGGAGCACATCGGCGACATGCGTCCAGAGAAAGGACTTGTCGGTATTGCCCTTGAAGAAGTCGGTGATCTTCCCGGCGACGCCGTCGTCGAGATCGAACGCTTTCCAGGTCCCGGCCTGGTATTCCCAGTCAGTCCGGTAGCGCTCCAGAAAGCTGTCGAATTCGATGGTTTCGACCACGAAGCGATCATCGAAATCGACACCCTTGCCCAGCTTGGGGTCGTTCTTGATGAACGTGTCATAGACCTCGACGAGGCTTTTTCTGGCTTCGGCAAACCAGCCCTTGGTGTCCTGAACCCACTTGCCGTCCTTGAACGCGCCGTAAGAGCCCATGCCGTGCACAAGGAACAGGATGTGCTTGCCCATAGCGTTCCCCCGATGCGCCCCGCTCATTGGCTGAACGGCGTTCGGTGAAAGCTCTCACAAGGTTTGGCTTGCTGCAAGTAAAACGATAGTCGACCCGACCTTCGATTGTGTCGGGCCGGCGCGGCAGGCCCTAGATCGACACCCGCTTGGCGAGCGCGTCGCGGCGGGCGCTGGTTTCTTCCCGGGCGCGCTGGACGGCCTCGGTCTCGGTGGCGTGCAGCAGATGCTCGATCACCCGCTCCAGGTGGTCGCGCATCGCTTGCCGCGCCGCGGCGGGATCGCGGGCCTGCAGGGCCTCGAACACCCGGCGGTGTTCGTTGATCCGCGGCTCCAGTCCCATGCCGCGGGCGCGGGCCAGGATGTTGCGGGCCAGGGGCGAGCGGTTTCGCCAGTCCCAGAGGGTCTCGATGGTGGCAATGATCGCGCCATTGCCGGTGGCCCGGGCAATGATCATGTGGAATTCGCGGTCGGCCTCTTCGCCGGCGATTTCCTCTTCCTCATGCATCCGGACCATGGCCGCTTCCAGCTGGGCCAGTTGGGCCTCGTCGATGCTGGTGGCGGCGAGGGCGGCGGCTTCGCCCTCGAACAGGCGGCGGGCCTCGATCAGCTCGAAGGCTCCGACGTCGACATCGACTTCCGACGAGGGCACGACGGGGCGGACATTGCCGGTGACATAGATCCCCAGGCCGTGGCGGGCCTCGATCATGCCGAGCATTTCCAGGGCAATCAGCGCCTCGCGCAGGGTCGGTCGGCTGACCCCGAACTGTTCGGCCAGTTCGCGCTCGGTCGGCAGGCGGTCGCCCAGCCTGTACTCACCGGCCTCGATGGCCTCGGCCAGGCTGTCGGCGATGCGGCGATAGAGCTTGACGTTGTCAGCCATGGGCGGTGCTTCAGGTCTCGCACGGTAGGGGTGCCGGGTCGCGGCGGTCCGGCTGCGAGTATCGCGCAGATTCTCGACCATGGCTCACCCTTTTACCAAAGGCCGGAGCGCCGGTGGCGCGGTTCACCAGTCATGCATCGACCCGTCTTCGCGCCTGGCGACCGGCAGGTAGGCGCGCCGGTAGGGATAGGTCGCGGCCAGGTCCTCATCGATGTCGACCCCCAGGCCCGGAGCCTCGCCCGGATGCAGCATGCCGTCGGCAAAACTGTAGGCATGCGGGAAGACCGCGTCGGTTTCGGCCGTGTGGCGCATATATTCCTGGATGCCGAAATTGGGGATCGACAGGTCGAAGTGCAGGGCGGCGGCCATGCTGACCGGCGACAGGTCGGTGGCCCCGTGACAGCCGGTCCGGACATGGTGCAGGTCGGCGAGGCTGGCGATCCGGCGCAGGTGGCTGATCCCGCCCGCATGGACGACGGTGGCGCGGATATAGTCGATCAGCTGCTCCTGGATCAGGGTCTTGCAGTCATGGATCGAGTTGAACACCTCGCCCACGGCCAGGGGGGTGGTGGTATGCTGGCGGACCAGACGGAATCCGTCCTGGTTCTCGGCCGGGGTGCAGTCCTCCATCCAGAACAGCCGGTAGGGTTCGAGATCCTTGCCCAGCCGGGCGGCCTCGATCGGGGTCAGGCGGTGGTGGACGTCGTGCAGGAGGTGGATGTCCCAGCCCAGACGTTTGCGGGCGGCCCTGAACAGGTCCGGGGCGGACCGCAGGTATTTCTCGGTCGACCACAGGGTTTCCTTTGGCAGGTCGCTGTCGGCCGGCTCGTAGAAGAACCTGTCCTTGGAGACGCCATAGGTCCCCTTCAGGCCGGGCACGCCCGACTGCAGGCGGATGGCCTTGTAGCCCTGCTCGACATAGTCGGCGGCATTGGCCAGGGTCTCGTCGATGGTCTCGCCATTGGCATGGCCATAGACCATCACGCCCGTGCGGCAGGCCCCGCCCAGAAGCTGATAGACCGGCAGGCCGGCGACCTTGCCCTTGATGTCCCACAGCGCCATGTCGACGGCAGCGATGGCCGACATCGTCACCGGCCCGCGACGCCAGTAGGCTCCCCGGTAGAGGAACTGCCAGACATCCTCGATCTGGTGCGCGTCACGACCGATCAGGCAGGGAATGACATGTTCGGTCAGATAGGCCTCGACCGCCAGTTCCCGACCGTTCAGCGTGGCATCGCCGATCCCGTAGGTTCCGTCCTCGGTCATGATCTTCAGGGTCACGAAGTTGCGGCCCGGGCAGGTCACGATGGTCTTGGCGGCGATGATCTTGGACATGGGGCGCTTTCGTCGGGGGCGGTCCGGCAGGACACCCTGGCGCGACGCGGCCAGGCGGCGCGCCGGTGTGATAGGTTTCCTCCCGCCCAAAGGTTTAGCGGCGAGGCATGGGTTGTCAATCAAGTGGTATGACCAATAAGAGAGTGGTGTCCCGACCTCTTTCCTGCCGGGGCGTACACGACCTGCGGGTGCCGGCCAGGGCCGGGAGCACGGGCAGACTGATCTGGGAGTTAAGTGGATGCGGCTTTCTGCGATCCTTGTCGGCCTGGTCCTGCTGGTCGCTCCGGCGGCCCGGGCCGAGGACGGCCATGACCTGTGGCTGCGCTACCGGCCGGTCGAGGCCGGGGCGGGTTATGTCCCGACCGCCATCGCCCCTGTCGCCGACACCCCAACCCTCAGGATCGCCCGCGCCGAGCTGGAGCGGGGCCTGCGGGGTCTGGTGGGTGCGGCTACGGCGGGCGCGGATCGTGTCATCCTGATCGGCACGCCGGCGAGCTCGCCCGCCATAGCCGGCCTGGACCTGCCGCTGAAGGCGGCGGGGGAGGAAGGCTATCTGATCCGGACCGTCAGCCTCGACGGCCGCTCTGCCACGGTGATCGCCGCCAATCGCGACATCGGGGTTCTGTACGGCGTCTTCCGCTATCTGAGCCTGATCCAGACCCGCCAGCCTGTGGATAACCTGGCGATCGTCTCGGCCCCGAAGATCAAGCTACGGATGCTCAATCACTGGGACAATCTGGATCGCACCGTCGAGCGCGGCTATGCGGGCCAGTCGATCTGGGACTGGTGGAAGCTGCCGGACTACGCCGACCCCCGCTATGCCGACTATGCCCGGGCCAATGCCTCCCTGGGGATCAACGGGACGGTCCTGAACAATGTCAACGCCAAGGCCCTGAGCCTGACGGGCCCCTGGATCGCCAAGGCCGGTGCCCTGGCCACCGTGTTCCGGCCCTATGGGATCAGGGTCTATCTGTCGGCCCGCTTTTCCGCCCCGATCGAGATCGGCGGCCTGAAGACGGCCGATCCGCGCGACCCGGCTGTCAGGGCGTTCTGGAAGGCCAAGGCGGACGAGATCTACAAGGTCATTCCCGACTTCGGGGGCTTTCTGGTCAAGGCCAATTCCGAAGGGCAGCCGGGTCCGCAGGACTATGGGGCCACCCATGCTGACGGGGCCAACATGCTGGCCGATGCCGTCGGCCCGCATGGCGGCGTCGTCATCTGGCGCGCCTTCGTCTATTCGCACGAGCAGCCCGACGACCGCGCCAAGCAGGGCTATGCCGAGTTCAAGCCGTTCGACGGCCAGTTCCGCGACAATGTGGTCATCCAGGTCAAGAACGGCGCGATCGACTTCCAGCCCCGCGAGCCGTTCCATCCGCTGTTCGGAGCCATGCCGAAGTCGAACCTCGGCATGGAGTTCCAGATCACCAAGGAATATCTCGGCTTCGCCACCCATCTGGCCTATCTGGGCCCCCTCTACGAGGAGACCCTGCGCGCCGACACCCAGGCCCGGGGCAAGGGCTCGACCGTGGCCCGGGTGATCGACGGAGACCTGGACGGCCGCAAGCTGACCGCCATGGCCGGCGTCGCCAACATTGGGACAGACAGAAGTTGGAGCGGCTCGCATTTCGACCAGGCTAACTGGTACGTCTTCGGCCGCCTCGCCTGGGACCCTGACGCCTCGAGCCGCGACATCGCCGCCGACTGGGCGAAGATGACCTTCAGCCCCGATCCGCGCTTCGTCGGTCCGGTGGTCGACCTGATGATGGGCTCGCGCGAGACGGTGGTCGACTACATGACCCCGCTGGGCCTGCACCACCAGATGGGCCGCAGCCATCACTATGGCCCGGGGCCCTGGGTGGCCGGAGGCGAGCGCGCCGACTGGACCAGTGTCTATTACGCCAAGGCCGGGCCGGACGGGATCGGCTTTGACCGCACGGCCCGGGGCAGCAATGCCGTGGCCCAGTACGCTCCCGCCGTCGGCGCCTGCTTCGCCGACCTCCGCTGCGTCGATGAAAAGGACCTGCTGTGGTTCCACCACCTGCCCTGGGACTATCGCCTGAAGTCGGGCCAGACCCTGTGGGAGGGACTCGTCACCCGCTATTCGCGCGGCGTGGCCGGGGTGGACGCCATGGGCAAGACCTGGGGCGACCTGGCACCCTATGTCGATGCCGAGCGCCACGGTCAGGTCACCGCCTTCCTGAAGATCCAGCGCCGCGAGGCCCAGTGGTGGCGTGACGCCTCGGTGTCCTGGTTCCAGACCTTCTCGCAGCGCCCCCTACCGGCGGGAGAAGCGCCGCCGCCCCAGTCCCTGGACTATTATCAGGGGCTCAGCTTTCCCTATGCGCCAGGGATCTGACCGGGTCGTGCAGGCTCAGGCCGCAGCGACCTTGACCGCCAGGGCCGCGTCGATGCCGGCATAGAGCGTGTCGGGGGTGACCGGCTTGGTGATGAACCCGTTGGCCCCGGCCGCGATCGCCTGATCGCGATGGGCGGGCGAGGCATTGGCCGTCATCATGATGATCGGGGTAGGGGGCCTTTGCTGCGCCGCTTCCCATGTGCGGATGTCGGCGGTGGCCGAAAGTCCGTCGAGGACCGGCATCTGCATGTCCATCAGCACCAGGTCAAAGGGCGACTGGCCAAACCGCTCCAGGGCCTCGGCCCCGTTCTCGGCCATCACCAGTTCGACCTCGAGAGGTTCCAGCAGGAGCTCAACGACCCGGCGGTTCACCGGATGGTCCTCGGCCAGCAGGACGCGCAGGCTTTGGCCCAGCTTCGGCGTCGACACATCGGACCACAGGGTTGGAGCGGCGGCCGTGCCCTCGGCCTGGGCGCGCTTGAGCGGAATGCTGAAGGTGAAGCTGCTGCCCTGGCCGGGCAGGGCCTGCGCATCGATCTCGCCGCCCATCAGGGTGACGAGGTTCTTGCAGATGGCCAGGCCCAGTCCTGTGCCGCCATAGCGCCGGGTGATGGTGTCATCACCCTGCACGAACCGTTCGAAAAGCCGCGGCAGAACGGCCTCGTCGAGGCCCACTCCCGTGTCATCGACAGTGATGGTCAGCCGGCAGTCATCGCCGGATGTGGGGGTCACCTCGACCTGGATCGTGACCTTGCCGGAGTCGGTGAACTTGATGGCATTGGCGGTCAGATTGCCCACGACCTGCCTCAGTCTCAGGGCGTCGCCGAGGAACAGGCCGCCGGCCGCCGGCGAGAACTGGACATCAAAGCCGATGCCCTTGCCGTCAGCCCGCAGGCGCATCAGATCGGTGCAGGTCAGGATCTCGGCCTTCAGGTCGAACGGCGCGATCTCCAGTTCCAGGCGAGAGGCCTCGATCTTGGCGATGTCGAGCAGGTCATTGAGGATGCGCTCCAGCGTCTCCCCTGACGAGACGATGATGTCGACCATCTCGCGCTGCCGATCGGGCATGTCGAGTCGCGATAGGGCCTTGGCCAGGGCAATGACGCCATTCAGCGGCGTGCGGATCTCGTGACTGACATTGGCCAGGAAGGTCGACTTGGCGGCGCTGGCCCGCTCGGCGGTATCGACCGCCTCGATCAGGGCCGCTTCTTGCAGCTTCAGCTGGGTGATGTCGACAAAGGTGGTCAGGGTCTGGGTCGGGGTCGGGTCATCCCCGTCATGCAGCGGCAGGGAATTGACGTTCAGCCAGCGCCGCTCGTCATGGGGCAGGTTCACGCCCAGCATGAAGTCCAGAACCGGCTTGCCGGTGCTCAGGCACTGCATCGAGGGTTGCTGGTCGACGGGCAGGGGCATGCCGTCGCCGTCGATCAGGCTCCAGTCCGAATCGACCGAAGAGCGACCGGCAAGCTGGTCCTCGGTCATGCCCAGCAGGCGCGCGGCATGGGCATTGTGCTCGACAATGACGCTGGCCCGGTCCTGCAGCACCACGCCTTCGCGCATGGCCGCAATGATCGTGCGGTAGCGCTGATCACTGCGCCGCATGTCCTCTAGGGTCTGGATCTGGGCGGCGGCGATCTGCGCCCCGGCCCGCGCCTCCATCAGGGCCATGGCCACACGGGACAGGCGCTCCAGGCAGCGAAGCTCGCGCGGTGTCCAGACCTTGGGTCGAGTATCGATGGCGCAGAGCGTGCCGATCCTCAGGCCGTCGACCGTGGTCAGGGGCGCTCCGGCATAGGCCTTGATCCCGGTGACGCCGGTGACCAGCGGATTTTCGGAAAAGCGCGGATCCTGGGTTGCGTCCTCGACGACGAAGACGGACGGGGTCTGGATGGTATGGCTGCAGAAGGCGACGTCGCGCGGGGTTTCCTGATCTTCGATGCCGACCCGCGCCTTGAACCACTGGCGATCAGCATCGACCAGGGAAATCAGGGAGATCGGGGTGCCGCAGGTCTCGGAGACCTCGGTCACCAGGTCATTGAAGCCCTCTTCCTCGATCGTATCGAGGATATCGAGCGCCCACAGCGCCGCCAGCCGCCGTTGCTCCAGATCTGGCACACTGTCGAGGATCACCATGCCGAGTCGCCGAAGGCCCCTGATTTTCCAATTGGATCATGGGTTAGCGCATCCTGTAGTGCAATAGATCCCAGGGGACGATATGACACAGGGTCTGGTTGCAGGCCTTGGCGACAAGACCCGAGAGGCCCTCGAGATAGGTGGCGAAGGCCTTGCGATCGAATAAGGGTCCTTCGGCCCGGTCGCGCCCTACCGCATCGCGTCACAGTTCGCCCGGATGAAGTCAAAGTGGTCCGGCATCACCTCGGCCGAGCGGGCGATCACGGCCTTGATGTCGGCCATGCGCCGGACCAGTTCCTCCTCGGCCATTACCTCGACCATCGGGTCATAGCCCCCGGGCAGCAGGCCCTGACCAACCATGACGGCGAACCAGGAGGTGTCGTTGAACAGCTCCTCGTTCTCGCGGAAAATCCGGCCATGGCTCTCGAACAGGGCGATCTTGTCGGCCAGGTAATCGGGGATCGGCATTTCCCGCAGATAGTCCCAATAGGGCGTGTCGTTCCGCTGCGTGGCCTTGAAGTGCAGGATGATGAAGTCGCGGATCTTCTCGTATTCGAAGGCCATCACCCGGTTGTAGCGGTCGATGTCCGGCTGGTGGAAATCGCGGTCGGGGAACATGGCCAGCAGGCGGGCGATACCGACCTGGATCAGGTGGATCGACTGGCTCTCCAGAGGCTCCATGAAGCCCGCAGACAGGCCGATGGCGACCACGTTCCGGTTCCAGCTCTTCTTGCGCCGGCCGGCGGTGAAGCGGATCTGGTTGGGCGCGGCCAGGGGCTCGCCGTCGAGATGGGCCAGCAGATAGGCCGTGGCCTCGTCCTCGCTGATGTGGGCGCTGGAATAGGCATAGCCATTGCCCAGCCGATGCTGCAGCGGGATCCGCCATTGCCAGCCGGCCGGCCGGGCCGTGGCGCGGGTCACCGGGGCGTTTGATCCGCCGAGGGTGCAGGGTACGGCGACGGCGCGGTCATTGAGCAGCCAGTTCGACCAGTCCTCATAGCCCGTCTGCAGGGTCTGTTCGATCAGCAGGCCGCGGAAGCCCGAGCAGTCGATGAACAGGTCGCCCTCGATGACCGCGCCGCTCTCCAGGGTCACCGAGGTCACGAAGCCGGTCAGGCCGTCCTGCTGGACCGTGGCGATCTTGCCCTCCTGCCGCACGATCCCGCGCGCTTCGGCATAGTCCCGCAGGTAGCGGGCATAGAGCCCGGCATCGAACTGGAAGGCATAGGCGATCGCGCCCAGAGGCGAGTTGGCCTGTCCGTTGGGACGCATGAACCGGCTCTGCTGGGCCGCCACGGCATTGAGCGAATAGGCCCCGAGATCAGGCTCCAGGCCCATGCCATGCAGCTTCAGCCAGTAGGCGTGGAACGACACGGCCTCCATGTCGACGCCATAGGGACCAAACGGGTGATGGTAGCTGTGACCGATCGCCTTCCAGTCGACGAACTCGATGGCCAGCTTGAAGGTGGCCTTGGTCTTGCGGACGAAGTCGTTCTCGTCGAGACCCAGCATGCGGTTGAAGATATTGATCTGCGGAATGGTCGACTCGCCGACCCCCACCGTGCCGATGGCCTCGGATTCGACCAGGGTGACCTCCGTCTGACCGTCGCGGGTCAGGAAGCGGCCCAGGGCGGCGGCGGTCATCCAGCCGGCGGTGCCGCCGCCGACGATGACGACCTTGCGAAGACGGTTGACGCGGGTCATCGGGGTTTCTCGATTTCGCTCGCCGCGCAGTAGCGGGCGATAAAGGCTTCATGGGTGGGCAGGGCTTCGGCGGTCTGGCGCACCAGGCTGGCGAGGCGCTGCATCTGATTGCGGACCAGGGTCTCGTCCAGGGTATCGACCAGAGGGTCATAGGCGCGCGGCCGGATGTTCTGGCCCAGCAGCACCGCCACCCAGCTGGGCTCGGCGAACAGGTCATAGTCGGTCGGGAACAGCCGGCCCCGGGCGGCGAACAGGTCGATCCGGTGTTGCAGACTGTCGGGGATCGCCATGTCGCGGGCCTGCTGCCAGTAGGGCTCGGATCGCTCATTGGCCTTGAAGTGCAGGATGATGAAGTCCCGGATCAGCTCGGTCTGCAGGATGGTTAGGCGGTTGTACTCGGCGATCTCGACGGGGTCGAAACCCCGGTCGGGAAACAGGGCCAGCAGCTTGGTGATCCCGGCCTGGATCATGTGGATGCTGGTGCTTTCCAGCGGTTCGAGGAAGCCCGAGGCCAGGCCGATGGCGACGCAGTTCTTGACCCAGATCTGCTTGCGCCGTCCGGCCCGGAAGCGGATGAAATTGGGCTCGGCGCGGGCCGGCCCGTCCAGGGTGGCGCGCAGACGCGCTACGGCCTCGTCGTCGCCGAGATGCCGGCTGGAATAGACATAGCCATTGCCGGTGCGGTGCTGCAGCGGGATGCGCCAGCGCCAGCCGGCCGTATCGGCCGTGGCGCGGGTATAGGGGGTCAGGCCGTCACCACCGGTCTCGCAGGGCATGGCCACGGCCCGGTCATTGGGCAGCCAGTGGCCCCAGTCCTCGAAGCCGGTGTCGAGGGCCTGTTCGATCAGCAGGCCCCGGAAGCCCGAGCAGTCAATGAACAGATCCGCCTCGAGCACGGTGCCATCATCGGTCGTGACCGACGTGATGAACCCGTCCTCGCCCCGCAGGCTGACGTCCACGACCTTGCCCTCGCGCCGGACCACCCCGCGCGCCTCGGCATAGCGGCGCAGGTAGCGGGCATAGAGCCCGGCATCGAAATGGAAGGCGTATTTCAGGCTCGACAGCACCTGGCCGGGGTCCTTGCTGGGCAGCATGAACTTGCCCATGCGTGCCGCCGTGGCCGACAGGTTGAAGTCGTCGAGGGGCTGGGTCGACCCCTGGGCGCGGGCCTTCAGCCAGAACTGGTGAAACTTGATGGCCTCGATATCCAGGCCATAGGCCCCGAACGGGTGCAGGTAGCGCGAGCCGGGCCTGGTCCAGTCGACGAACTCGATGGCCAGTTTGAAGCTGGCCTGGGTCGAGCGCATGAAATCGGCTTCGTCGATGCCCAGCATCTGGTTGAAGGTGTTGATCGGCGGGATGGTCGCCTCGCCCACCCCGACGGTGGAGATGGCGTCGCTCTCGATCAGGCTCACCTCCACGCCGCGCAGGACCTTGGCCAGGGCGGCCGCCGTCATCCAGCCCGCCGTGCCGCCGCCGACAATCAGAACCTTGCGGACCGGGTTGGTGTTCATGGGCGACTTCCGGAAGGTCGTGGAAACGGACGCGCGGCGACGCCCCCTCCGTCACGCCGCGTATTCGCAGCGCGACACCTCCCCCGCAAGCGGGGCAGGAGGGTGAAGCTACTCTTCTCCTGCCCCGCAGCGAAGCGCCCGGGGGAGGTGGCGCGGCGCCGACAGGCGACGTGACGGAGGGGGCGTTCAGGCATGGGCCGTTCGCGCCAGCGCCTCTGTATGGGTCGGCAGGCGGTCGGCCGTCTGGCTGAAGATCGTCCGCATGCGTTCGGTCGTGGCCTTCAGGCGCTCCAGCGGCATCCGGTCGGCCAGCGGATCATGCCGCCGGGGCAGTACGCCGTGGCCGATCAGGGCGGCGATCCAGCTGGGTTCAAGGAAGGTCTCCTCGTCATACATCACCACCCGGCCGCGGCTCTCGAACTGGGCGATCCGGTAGGCCAGGGCGTCGGGAACGGGCGCGTCTCGCCCCAGATCCCAGATCGCTCCATCGCGCCGGCCGGCCCGGCGATAGTGCAGGATGGCCATGTCGCGGACCCTCTCGAAGGTCTCCGCGCCCAGGCGATTATATTCCTGCGCCGCCACCGGCGAGCCGCCCGGACGCGGAAACAGGGTGATCAGCCGGGTTATCCCGCTCTGGATCAGGTGGATTTCGGCGGTGTCGAGCGCCTCGACCATGCCGGCCGCGCCGCCGATCGCGACACAGTTGCCGACCATGGCCCGCTGCCGCCGTCCGTTGCGCAGGGTGCGGAATTCCGGCTGGGAGAGGCCCTCCTTCGGCAGGCCCGTGGCGGCCGCTCTGACGGCCACCTCGTCGCGGGTCAGGTCTGAGCGATAGGTCAGGCCGCCGTCGAGGCGACCGCGCAGCGGGACGCGCCAGCGCCAGCCCTCTGCGGCGGCCTCGATTTCCGTCAGGGGCGGCGAGTCCCGCCGCGTCGGTGCCGAAACCCGGACTGTCCGGTCGGCGGGCAAAAGGCCTGACCAGTCCTCAAAGGGCTCCTCGCCGATCAGCAGGGCCGCCGGTCCGGTGCAGTCGATGAAGAGCTCGGCCTCGACCCGCTCGCCGTCCCTGAGAACGACGGCCTGGATGTCGCCCGTCAGGCCGTCGCGGATCACGTCAGCGACCTCGCCCGGGCCGCCCATGACGCCGCCCTGCACGGCCAGGGTCCGCAGCACCGCCGTGTAGAGGCCGGCATCCAGATGCAGGCCATAGGCCAGTGTCGAGAGCGGCGACCGCGGATCTCCCGAAGGGCCGGAGAACCGGCCCTGCCGGGCCATGACCGCCGCCAGGCTGTAGTCGTCCAGCGGCTTCCGGTCGCCGGTCTGGCGAAGCCGGGTCCAGTAGTGGTGGAAGCCCACCCCGTCGAGATTGGCTCCGATCTCGCCGAAGGCATCACAGAACTGCGTGCCCGGCGTCCAGCCACTGAACTGGGTGCCCAGCCGGAAGGTCGCCTGGGTGGCTTTCATCAGCGCCGCCTCGTCCAGGCCCAGCAGGCCGTGAAACGACCGCAAGGCGGGCAGGGTGGAGAGGGCCCCGGTTGCCGGCGGGCCGGTCTCGACGACCCGGATCTGCGCCTGCCGGCCGGTGGCGCGGGCCAGGCCTGCGGCGGTCATCCAGGCTTCGACACCACCGCCGATGATGGCGATCCGTCCGAGAGGGGGAGGGCTCATGCCGCTCCCCGCGCATCACAGAACCGCTCGAGAAAGGCCTGGTGATCGGGCATGGCCTCGGCGGTACGCTGCACGGCGGCCTTCAGTTCGGCCAGCTTGCGGGCCGCCTCGGCCGGATCAATGGCGTCGGCCATGGGGTCGTAGCCGCGCGGCAGGATGTTCTGGCCCAGATAGACGGCCAGCCAGGAGGGCTCGAGGAAGAAGCCGTCGCGATACTTCACCACCACGCCCCGGTCGCGGAACAGCTCCATCTTGTAGGCCAGGCTGTCGGGGATCGGGGCGGCGGCCTTGTCGCGCCAGAAGGCCGAGTCGTCGCGCTGGGTGGCATGGTAGTGCAGCACCAGAAAGTCGCGGATGCGCTCGAACTCCAGGTCCATGACCCGGTTATACTCGTCCTGGTCGGCGGCGGCGCAGCCGCGCTCGGGGAACAGTTCCAGCAGGGTCGAGACGGCCAGCTGGATCAGGTGGATGCTGGTGCTTTCGAGCGGTTCCAGGAAGCCCGAAGCCAGGCCGATGGCCACGACGTTGCGGTTCCACTGTTTCTTGCGGCGGCCGGTGGTGAAGCGCAGGAAGCGCGGATCCTGCTGCGCCTTGCCGTCCAGCTTGGAGACCAGCACCCGGGCCGCCTCGTCATCGCTGATATAGTGGCTGCAATAGACATAGCCGTTGCCGACCCGGTGCTGCAGCGGAATGCGCCAGCGCCAGCCGGCATCATCGCTGGTGGCGCGGGTATAGGGAGTCGGAGGTTCGACCGAGTCGCAGGGCACGGCGGCGGCGCGGTCGCACGGCAGCCAGTGGGTCCAGTCCTCGTAGCCGGTCTTCAGGGCCTGTTCGATCAGCAACCCGCGGAAGCCCGAGCAGTCGATGAACAGGTCACCCTCGATCCTCTGGCCGCTCTCCAGGATCACGGCCTGAACAAAGCCGGTCTCGCCGTCCAGGCTGACGTCCTGGATCTTGCCTTCGGTGCGCTTGACGCCGCGCGCTTCGGCATAGGCCCGCAGATACTGGGCATAGAGCGCCGCATCGAACTGGTAGGCATAGGAAAAGGTCGATCCGAGCGAGCGCGGGTCGGTAGCCGGCGGAGCGTACTTCTTCAGCCGGGCGGCGATGATCGGCAGGCTGTAGGCCTCGATCGAGTCGGCCTCGCCCCTTTGCCGCGCCCGCAGCCAGTGCTGGTGGAAGGCCACGCCGCCCAGCGGCTGACCGAAGGCCCCGAACGGGTGGATGTAGCTCTCGCCCTTGCGGCCCCAGTCGCGAAACTCGATGCCCAGCTTGTAGGTCGCCTGGGTCTTGCGCATGAAGTCGGCCTCGTCGAGGCCGAGCTTGGCGTTGAAATTGCGGATGTGGGGCACGGTGGCCTCGCCCACGCCGACGGTGCCGATCTCGGCCGATTCGACGAGGTCGATGGCAATCCGGGTGCCATCCAGAACGGCGCTGAGCCCGGCTGCGGTCATCCAGCCCGCCGTTCCGCCGCCCACGATGACGATCCTGCGGATCGCCTCGCCCGTCCTGCCGTTCTCATCCATTCCGGCTTCCCTCCACCCTGTCTCCGCAGGGCTGTTTCTCAATGTGACCGTAGGGACAAAGTCGAAATTGACAACGCTGTCTTTAAGCGTCATCGTAACTTCATCCGGACGGCAAGATCCGGTTCAGGTGGTCAAACCATCGGGGGGAAACGGTAGGCCGAGCTAGCCTGGGATCATGTGTCGTGCAGGCGACAAGGCCCCCAAGGCGCTCGTTCAAGATCTCTCCCCTTTGCACAGCTACGTGAGCCGGGCCTGTGTGGCAACGCTTGACAGCCGGTGATCTGTCATATGATCTGACCAATAATGGTCACGGTAACATGACCAATGGTAGCGCTAACGTTGCGCTGCTGAAAAACGGGGAGGTGAGACGCATGGGCTCTGTTCAGAGGCCGTCCGCGCAGCGCGGGCAAAATTCATTGATGTCGGGTCTGAAGTGCGGCGCATCCGCCGTGGCGCTGGGTGCGGCGATCTTCGCCGGGCCGGCCTTCGCTCAGACCGCGGCCAAGGCTGACGATCCTGTCGCAGTCGATACGGTGGTGGTGACCAGCATCCGCCAGAGCCTGAAGAGCTCCCAGGCGCTGAAGCAGTCGTCCGAGATCATCGGCGACTCGATCACCGCTGAAGACATCGGCGCCCTCCCGGACCGCTCGGTCACGGAAGCCCTGCAGCGCGTGCCCGGCGTGTCGATCAACCGCTTTGCCGCCGGCGTCGACCCTGACCACTTCTCGGTCGAAGGCTCGGGCGTCGTGGTGCGTGGTCTGAACTTCGTGCGTTCCGAGTTGAACGGCCGCGACACCTTCTCGGCCAATAACGGCCGCATCCTCAGCTTCGCCGACGTTCCCTCGGAACTGATGGGCGGCGTCGACGTGTTCAAGAGCCCCTCGGCCGACATGATCGAGGGCGGCATCTCGGGTACCGTCAACCTGCGCACGCGCCTGCCGTTCGACAGCAACAAGCGCCTGCTCTCGCTCTCGGCCGAGGCCAGCTATGGCGACATGGTCAAGTCGTGGAAGCCGACCTATTCCTTCCTCTACAGCGACCGTTTCGACACCAATGTCGGCGAGTTCGGCCTGCTGCTGAGCTACGTCAATTCCGAGCTGTCGACCCGCAGCGATGCAATCCAGGTGTCGAACTTCGGCTGCCGCACCAATCTGGGCGTCACCAGCGGTGACTGCGGCAACGGCACCAAGGGCGTGTGGTTCCCGCGCGGTGCGGCGTTCCGCTCCACCAACACCGATCGCGAGCGCCAGGGCGCTGCGGCCGCAGTGCAGTGGAAGAGCACCGACGGCACCATGGAAGCGGCCTTCCAGTACCTGCGTTCAGAGTCCAATTCGGCCTGGACCGAGCACGCGATGGAAATCGCCACTGACAACGTGACCAGCAATGGCGACTCGCGCGCTGTCGCCGGCACGACCTTCAGCTATGACGGCAGCGGCGTGTTTACCAACGGGGCCATCACCGGCACCACCGGCTGGCGTTCGGACCAGTTCTCCGATCCGCGCACGCCGATCGACGGTCTGCAGTCGAACAACATCCGCCGCGACGTTGCTCAGACCTACCTGACCAGCGACTACGGCTTCAATTTCAAATGGACCCCGAACGACAACTGGGGCTTCCAGTTCGACGCCCAGCACGTCGACTCCAAGGTCGACAATATCGATGTCGGCATCTGGACCTCCAGCTTCCAGAACGCCGCCATCACCCTGAACGGCAATGATCTGCCGACGGTGGCCTTCTCGCTGCCGGGCAATGGCCTGACCCCGTCGAACTGCCTGCCGATCAACAACAACTGCCCGTCCTATGGCCGTGGCACCCATGCCAATCTGAGCGATCCGTACAACCACTTCTGGCGCTCGGCGATGGACCACATCGAGCAGTCCGAAGGTACCGAGGACTCGCTGAAGGTCGACGTCGAATACAAGTTCAACGACGACACCTGGTTTGACTCGGTTAAGGCCGGCGTGCGCTGGGCTGAACGCGACCAGACCACGCGCTTCTCGACCTATAACTGGGGCGTGCTCAGCGAAATCTGGGGCAATAACGGCCCGGTCTGGCTCGACGACAAGGTCGACGGCATCGTCGACAGCAACCCGCTCGGCGCAGCCGGTTCGACCACCGCCAGCGCTGCGGAACTGTGGGGCTTCCCCAACTTCATGCGCGGCCAGACCCCGCTGCCGACCGGAACCGACGCGCGTCTGTTCTATGCCGGCAATGCGGCGACCGACTACAAGACCCTGTCCGACTTCGCCCTGCTGGTCGGTGATGAATGGCAGCCGCGCAATGGGGCCAATGGATGCCCGCAGCACTGGGTGCCCCTGGCCAAGCGCTGTAACACCATCGCCGGAACACCGTTCCTTCCGCAGGAAATCAACCCGGTCAACGAAGTCAACAAGGCGGCCTATGTGGTGACGCGCTTCAAGGGTGACCTTGGTGCGGCCCGGGTCAGCGGCAATATCGGCCTGCGCTACACCTCGACCACCCGCGAGGCCGACGGCTTCCTGGCCTTCCCGAACACCAATTTCACGACGGATGCCCAGTGCGCCATCGTGCCGATTGGCCAGGCTCCTACCCCGTTCTGTCAGCTGGCACCGTCGGTGCGCGCTGCGGCCCGGGCCTGGGCCAACGGGGCTGTCACCCCGACCACCGAAAGCAAGGACTTCAACTACTGGCTGCCCAGCTTCAATGTGAAGGTGGTCATGCCCAATGGTCTGCAGTACCGCCTCGGCGCGTCCAAGACCCTGGCGCCGCCGGATATCGGTCTGACCCGCAATTATTATAACCTGTCGTTGAACACCAATGCCGACGGCATTTCCAACGGCCGGCCCAGCGGCAATGTCACCGTCGGCAATCCTGGCCTGAAGCCCACCCAGTCGACCAATCTGGATGCTTCGGTGGAGTGGTACTTCGCCTCGGTCGGCTCGCTGACCTTCGCGGCCTTCTACAAGGAACTGACCGACGTCGCGACCAACACGACCCAGCGCGTGCCGTTCACCAACAACGGCGCAACCTTCGATGTCGTCACGACCACGCCGGGCAATTCCGACAAGAAGGCCAAGGTCAAGGGCTTCGAGATCGGCTACCAGCAGTTCTACGACTTCCTGCCCAAGCCGCTGGACGGGTTCGGCATCAATGCCAACTACTCCTACATCGAGAGCAATGGCGTGCCGCAAAGCACGCTGTCGGCCACCGATCCCGACGTGGCGGCCGGCCGTGTGACCACGGTCGACACCAGCAAGCTGCCGCTGCAGGGTCTGTCCAAGCACAATGCCAACTTCGCGGCCATCTATGAGAAGGGTCCGATCTCGGCCCGTCTGGCCTACAACTGGCGCTCGGACTTCCTGCTGACCGTCCGCGACGTGATCGTGCCCTATGCGCCGATCATGAACGAGGCGACCGGCCAGCTGGACGGCTCGTTCTTCTACACCGTCAATCCGAAGGTGAAGATCGGCGTCCAGGGCGTGAACCTGCTGAACGAAACCACCATGACCAGCCAGGTCCTCAACAGCAGCCTGCTGAAGACCGGTCGTTCCTGGTTCATGAATGATCGCCGCTACACCTTCGTGATGCGCGCGAGCTTCTAGGTTTCCGCGAGCCGCGCCGGTCGGGTCTCCTCTGGGCCGGCGCGACTTTCGGAAATGGGCTCTGTCAGAGCCCGGATACACTTGCAGCTCCTCCTTTCCGCGCATCGTCTCTGGCGGTGCGCGGTTTTTTCTGAAGGCTCCGTCGATGCGCCCAAACTCTCCGGCCCCTTCGCGCCGACAGGCGCTCGGCCTGGGCCTCGCCGCCGGTGCCCTGTCCGGCTTTCCGGCCTTCGCCGCCACCGGGCCCTCCCTGGCCAGCCTGGCTCGCGACAAGGGACTGCAGTTCGGCAGCGCCGTCGGTGCCGGACCGGTCGGTGCCCTGACCGGCTCCTTCGAAGACCGCCGCTACCGTCAGATCCTGGCGGAGGAGTGCGGCCTGCTCGTCCCCGAAAACGAGCTGAAGTGGTATGTCGTCCGCGCCGCCGGACCGGCCAGTTTCGCCTTCGAACGCGCCGACCGGATCGCCGCCTTTGCCAAGGCCAATGGCCAGGCCCTGCGCGGTCACACCCTGCTGTGGCACCATCCGCAATGGTTCCCGGCCTGGATCAAGACCCATGATTTCGGGGCCCAGCCCAAGCTCGCCGCCGAAGCCCTGTTGACGGAACACATCACTCGACTTTGCCAGCGCTATCCGCAGATGATCTCGTGGGATGTCGTCAACGAGACCGTAGACCCCGCCGACGGCTCGGTGCGCAACACGGTCCTGTCCGACATCCTGGGCCGGGAGCCGACCCTGGACCTGGCCTTCCACACGGCCCGTGCGGCCGCGCCCAAGGCTCGCCTCGTCTACAACGACTATATGAGCTGGGAGGTCGGCAACGAGAAGCACCGCTACGGCGTGCTCAAGCTGCTGGAAGGGTTCCGCAAGCGCGGGACACCCGTGGATGCCCTGGGCGTCCAGGCCCATATCGGCGCCGAAAACGCCGACAGCTTCACCGGTTTCGGCAAGCCGCAGGAGCAGGAATGGCGCGCCTTCCTCGATGAGGCCACCGGTATGGGCTATGACCTGCTGGTCACCGAATTCGACGTCCACGACAAGGGGCTGGTCTATGACTTCGCCCCGCGCGACGCCGCCGTGGCGGCCTATGCCAAGGGCTATCTCGACCTGATGCTGTCCTATCGTCAGACCAAGGAGGTTCTCGCCTGGGGCATGGTCGACAAGTACTCCTGGCTGCAGGGCCAGTGGCCGCGACAGGACGGCAAAGCCAAACGCCCGACGCTCTATGACGACAACTACCAGCCCAAGCCCCTGCGCGAGGCTGTTGCGGCAGCACTGAAGGCGGCGCCGGCGCGATAGAGGCCAATGCTGCAGACCCCCTCCTGACCGCTATCGCGGTCGTCCTCCCCCGGAGGGGGAAGGCGCTCTCATCTTCCCCCTCCGGGGGAGGAGCGCGCAGCGCGGAGGGGGGCAGTGACAACCCAGTGGAGTTCTTGAATGATCCGCCCGACCCTGACCGCACTCGCCCTGGCCCTTTCGGTGAGCGTCGCCCAGGCCGCGCCCAAGCCCGGCCAGGCCGAGTTTCGCAACTTCACCTATGAAGGCGCAGACCCGGTAGACGCCCAGGTCGTCCTGGCCCCAGGCCAGTACCGCAATCCGATCCTCAAGGGCTTCTATCCCGACCCCAGCATCACGCGGGTGGGCGGCGACTATTATCTGGTCAACTCGACCTTCGCCTGGTTCCCCGGCCTGCCGGTCTGGCACTCGACCGACCTTGTCCACTGGACGCAGATCGGCAACGCCATCGGCCGTCCCGGCATGCTCGACTTCAAGCGCCTGGGCCTGTCGCGCGCCGTGTTCGCCCCGGCCATCGAGGAGCACGAGGGCACGTTCTACATCCTCAACACCTGCGTCGACTGCCAGGGCAATTTCCTGATCACGGCCAAGGATCCCAAGGGCCCGTGGTCGGATCCGGTCTGGCTGCCGACGGTCGGCGGCATCGACGCCTCGATCTTCTTCGACGAGGATGGTCGCGCCTGGATCCTCAACAATGACGCGCCGCCAGGACCCGCCGAGTATCAGGGCCACCGCGCCATCTGGATCCAGGAATACGACCCCAAGGCCAGGGTCACGATCGGCCCGCGCACCGTGCTGCTGGACAAGGGCGTAGACCCATCGACCAAGCCGATCTGGCCCGAGGGGCCGCACATCACCAGGAAGGACGGCTGGTACTATCTGACCGCCGCCGAGGGCGGCACGGCCGAGGGCCACAGCCAGGTCGCCCTGCGGTCCCGGAGCGTCACCGGCCCCTACACGCCCTATGCCAACAACCCGATCCTGACCCAGCGTGGCCTGCCGAGGGATCGTCCCCTGCCGATCACCTCGGCGGGTCATGCCGATCTCGTCGACACCCCGGACGGCCGGTGGTGGGCGACCTTCCTGGCGGTGCGGCCCTATGGCGACGACCTCTACAATACCGGCCGCGAGACCTTCCTGCTGCCCGTCGAGTGGAAGGACGGCTGGCCGGTGATCCTGGAGAATGGCAAGACCATCCCCTATGCGGCGACGGCCCCGAACCTGCCCGCGCCCAAGGTCCTGCCGCCCCCCACGACCGGGGCCTTCCAGGCCGCGGAGACCTTTGCGGGTCCCGAACTGCCTCTGAACTGGATGACCCTCCGCATTCCGACCGAACGCTGGTGGAGCGTGGGCCAGGGGGCCCTGACCCTGAAGGCCCGCCCGGACAAGCTGACCGACCAGCCCTCGTTCTGGGGCCGCCGCCAGCAGCACATCAACGCCACCGCCCAGGTGACGGTGGACTTCGCGCCGACCGCTGACGGTGATCGCGCGGGCCTGACCGCCCTGCAGAGCGATGAGTTCTTCTACTTCCTGGGCGTGGTGCGCTCGGGCGGCAAGCCGGTCCTGCGGCTGGAGCGCAGGGCCGGCGCGGGAGAACCCGTCGACGGCATGGTGGTCGCCGAGGCGCCCCTGACCGGAACCGGTCCTGTCGATCTGAAGATCACGGCACGGGCCGGCGAGTACGACTTCGCCTATGCCGCAAAGCCGGGGGACTGGAAGGTCCTCAAGGCCGGAGCGGACGGGACGATACTGTCGACCAGGAAGGCCGGCGGGTTCGTGGGGGCCATGTTCGGGGTCTACGCGAACGGGGCGAAGTAGGACCTCAATCGCTCTTCTCCTGCCCCGCTTGCGGGGGAGGTGGCACGGCGCGAAGCGCCGTGACGGAGGGGGCGTGCTGAGCCGCCCGTCGTCGCATCAGGTCGATGCAGGTATCCCAGATTCCATCGGCCACGCCGGTAGGGTCCGCAAGTACCGCGGAGGCCGGATACCGCACCACGGTCAGTCCTCGAGCCGCCATCCAGGCATCGCGCCGAACGTCGTGCTCAGGCTGGTCGCCCATGTTGTGACACCAGCCATCGATCTCGATCACCAGGCGCGCGTCGGAGCAGTAGAAGTCGGCGATATAGGGCCCAACCGCATGCTGACGCCGAATGCGTGGGCCGCCGGGTTGGCGTGATCTCAGGCGCGACCAAAGGAGGGTCTCGGGCGGCGTCATGACCTTGCGTAGAGCCTTGGCTTTGGTGTGGGCGTCTTTCTTGGGCCTCATAGGTTGAGTTTGGCGCCGAACGCCCCCTCCGTCACGATGCGTATTCGCATCGCGCCACCTCCCCCGTTTCACGGGGCAGGAGGGTTGCGCTGTTCTTCTCCTGCCCCGTAGCGAAGCGTGCGGGGGAGGTGGCGCGGCGCCGATAGGCGACGTGACGGAGGGGGCGCTGCTGAGCCGGCCGCCTCAATACCGATAAAGCTTCACCCTCTGGATCTGGAACCGGCGCGGCTCCAGCCGGACGTGCCGGCCCTGGTGGGTCTCGTCGCCATTCAGCCAGCGACCTTCGACCCACTGGCCGTCGACGAAATGGCCCTCGGTTACCTTTTCAAGGCCTACGCCGTCTCCGAAGGTCAGGGTGAGGCCCGAGCCGGCGACGAGAAACTCGTCGTCAGACAGGCGGATCACCAGACCCCCATGGGTCTCGAAGGCCTGCCTGTCCTTCGGTGTCCAGGGGTCGACGAACGAGACCTTCAGCGTCCAGTCGCCCATTGCCACGCTCTGCGGTGCCGCATCGACCACGCCCTCGAAGCTGACCGGTGGGCGGAAGCCGCGCATCACGCCCTTGCCCTGGTGCGCCAGGATCGTCGGGGTCAGTTCGCGGAGCAGTCGATAGGCCCCGGCGAGCGGATTGGCAGACGGGTCGCTCACGGTCTCGATCGCGAAGGGAGAAAAGCCGATGGCATCATGCTCGCCGATCGCCCAGAAGGCATTGGCCGGAGCCTCGGCCTTGCCCGCCCGGTCCGCCTCCGGGAGGAACAGAGGATTGCCCGGCCGGTCGTACCGGGCCGCCCAATGTGTGAAGTCGGGATAGTAGATGTCGGGGGCCTGGAACACCGACGGTGCCGCCGCCTTCCAGACCTCATGGAGGTGGGGCAGGGGCCCGGCGCTGGGATAGCCGCCAGGGGCGACACCGGGCTTGTTCAGCGCCGCATTGACATACATCGGCAGCGGGTAGGCCTTCTGGCCCGCGCTCGCGAGCCCTTCGACAAAGCGCCCGAACGACCAGGCCTGCCACAGCTCGTCGGTCGCGTCGCTCTTGCCGAACACCTGCTCCCAGCTGCCCGAGCCGGTCTTTCCCCCCTCCGTCTTTCCAAGGGCCTTGAGAACGGCGGCCGGCACAGGTTTGCGGAACTCGGCCTCCGCCAGCGGCGAGTGATCCCGGGCCGAGGGCAGCATGCCGATCTCGTTCTCGACCTGGACCATGATCACTGTCCGCCGGTCGCCATCCACCGCCTTCAGGTGGGCCATCATGGTCGCGAAGGCTTTGGTGTCGGCGGCCAGGGTCGCCGGGCTGGCGGGCGAGAGGATCTCCTGGACCTTGCCCTCGGCCGAGCGCGCCAGGGGGAAGCGCTTGCCGTCGCGCTTCACCCAGGCCGGCGCATAGGTCGACATGCTGTTCTTCCAGGCGCCGAACCACAGCAGGACCAGCCGGGTGTCATGGGCGCGGGCCTGGGCGATCACCCCGTCGATCACGGTGAAGTCGAAGCGCCCCTCCTCGGGCTCGATCTGGTCCCATTCGACCGGGGCCAGAACAGTGTTGAGCCCCAGAGCGTTGAGGGTGGGCCACTGCTTTTCCAGATAGGGCAGGCTTGAGGCCGTGGAATTGCCCAGCTCTCCGCCCAGGATCAGGAACGGCTTGCCGTCGACCAGCAACTGGGTCGCATCGCCCTGCGAGGCCAGGCGGGGGATCTCTTCGGCCCGGATCGGGCCGGCGAAAACTGCGGCGGCCAGGGCGAGGGCAACGAGGTGGAACTTGGAGGTTTGGAGCAGGGTGCGCATGAGTGGTCAGATGACTTCATTGGACTTGTAAGATCAATCCGGAACCGCATCGGGCCTGGATTTCGGGCGCCTGGTCGCGCTGCGCCCTTCGCTCCGCTTGCCGGCAAGGGCACCCATGCTAGGCTGCCGGGATGATCCGTCGCATCGTCGCTCTCGCCCTCGTTCCCCTCCTGGCGGCTTCGCCGGGCCTGGCCCAGACGGTGGTCATCGTCCGCCACGCCGAAAAGGCCGCGCCCAGCGGTGACCCGGACCTGTCGCCGGCCGGTCAGGTGCGGGCCCAGGCCCTGGCCCAGGCGCTCTCGGGCGGACAGGTCGTCCGGGTGCTGGTGACGCCGCTCAAGCGTACGGGCCAGACGGGTCAGCCCACTGCCCAGGCTGCCGGGATCGAGCCTGTGGCCGTGCCCTTTGACGGCGGCGATCAGGTCCATGCCGGCCGGGTGGCCGATCTGGCCCGCGCGGTACCGGTCGAGGCCACAGTGCTGATCGTGGGTCACAGCAACACGGTCGGCAATATCGCCAGGGCCCTCGGCGACCCCGCTCCCGAGGCGATTACCGACTGCGACTACGACAAGATGACCGTCATCCATCTGCACGGCACAGCGCCGCCGACGGTGATCCATACGCGCTATGGCGCACCAACGGCGGCGTGCTGACGGGGCAAGGGATTCCTGCGCGGCACCGAATGCGATCTGACTTGCCAAGGCAAAAGGCTTGGCCGACCCTCCGGATCTGTCGCGACCGCCCTTGACCCTGTGTGCCCTGGGCGCGGCGCCTGGAGGACGTCATGGTGGATCAGATCAATCTTGTGCCCATAGCCCATGTGCGGGGCGGTCGCGCCGAGGTCATCGATGACGACTGGGGCGGCAGCCGGGCGACCCTCGAGCTCGACCCGGATCGCTTTTCCGCCGAGGCGCTGGCCGGGCTTGAGGACTTTTCCCACATCGAGGTCATCTTCGTCTTCGACCGGGTGCCGGACGAGAAGATCGAGTTCGGCGCGCGGCGGCCGCGCGGTCGCCCGGACTGGCCTCTGGTCGGGATCTTTGCCCAGCGCGGCAAGAACCGGCCAAACCGGCTGGGCCTCTGCACCTGCAGGCTCATCAGCGTGAAGGGGCTGTCGGTCGAGGTCGAGGGGCTGGACGCCGTGGACGGCACACCGGTCCTCGACATCAAGCCCGCCATGCAGGGCTTCCTGCCGCGTGAACCCCTGCGCCAGCCGCCCTGGGCCGCCGAAATCATGGCGGGCTACTGGTAGGGGCTGAGGCGGCTCAAGCGGCTGATTGGGTGGCGACCTGGCAGGCCCGGGCCAGCCGGGTCGGCGAAACAGGCTTTTCGACCACCTGGTTGCTGCCGCCGCTTGAGACCGAGGCGGCATTGCCGGTGACATAGACCACCGGAATGGGTCCCAGATGGGCCATGATCGCCGAGACCGCATCCACGCCGGTGCCGCCGACAATGCGGTAATCGGCCGTGATCAGGTCTGGCCTGTGGCGAAGGGCCAGGTCGAGCGCGTCGCGGGCATTGTCCGCCACGTCGATCGAGGTGAAACCCTGGTCGCGAAGCAGGACCTCGACTTCCAGGGCGATCAGGATTTCGTCTTCGATGATCAAAGCGTGACGCAACATGTTTTCAAGCAACCCAATTCGCGCAGTCCCCAGGATCACATGGCCGAATGATTCCCGGTCCCGACAAGCGGTCGGCGGGCCTCAATCGCCTTCAGGGACTGCGGCTTAAGGTCACCGCAGCGCGTTACTTCTTCCGGTCGCCACCCCAGGGCAGGCTTTGCTTGACCTGATCGAGAGGCGTCTTGGTCACCACCACGGGGGGCGGGACATAGACCGTGGGGGCCTTGATCGGATAGGCCCGCCAGCCGGACTGGATCAGGGCGGAGAAGCCCTGGCATCGCGGCATGACCCGCACGGCACCGGTGCGAGGCTTGGGGAAGGGCTGAGGCTGCCGCATCTCCTGCCGCTTGGGGTCGACGAACCACCAGTCGCCGGGCAGGCCATAGCCCTTTTCCCCGCCGGTCCGGACCGCCTGATAGGCGATGTTGGCCTGGAAACTGGGCACGCCATAGCGGAGCATGGCCCGCAGGAAGATGGCGTCTGCCTCCTCGCGCTTGCCCGGTTCGCCCACGGCATAGAGCCAGTCATGGACGATGGCGGCGCGGGCCGTCGGCCCTTGGGGATCGACAAAGCCCTGGCCGTACCAGGGCACGCTGGCGAAGTCGGTGACATACCAGCGCGGGACGACGATGACCTTGCCGGTCTCGACGTCGCAATAGGGGAACTCGGCGTCCAGGGTGAACAGCTTGCGGCCGGCCTTGGTCTGGTTGAACAGCACGACGGGCTGGGGCGTCAGCGAACTCGGCGGCGTGGGGGCAACCACCGGGATATAGACCGTCTCGTGGGTCTGGGTGGCGCAGCCGGCGACTGTCAGGGTCGACACCAGGGCGGCGATGGCAAGGAGAGGAGTTCTGAGCGGGCGCAAGACGGTCATCGGGCAGGGGAGGTGAGGGAGAGCCTATAGCACTGCTTCGATGGCGCTTTCGAGGCGGCACCTTCGCGCGGTTGAGTCAGGCCTTGGCCGGGCGGCGGCGGCGTGGCACGCGGACGGTGGCATCGCCGTCCATGACCAGGTCGTCGCCGACATAGGCCTCGCAGCGCAGGACCACCCGTGCGCCGGCTTCGTCGATCGCCGCCACCGTGACCCGGGCTGAAACTGTATCGCCGATCCGCACGGGCCTGTGGAAGGCCAGGGTCTGGCCTAGGTAGATCGCACCGGCCCCGGGCAGAATGGTGCCGACCACGGCCGAACCGAACGAGGCCGACAGCAGGCCATGGGCGATACGGCCGCGATAGGCGGTCCGTGAGGCGAAGGCCTCGTCCATGTGGACGGGGTTGAAGTCGTCGGACGCTTCGGCAAACCGCGCGATACGCTCTTCGGTGACGACGACCAGCTTTTCGGCGACCATGCCGACCACAAGCTCGTCGAGGATGTAGCCGCCAGAGGGATGAGGTTGGATCATAACGCGCGGTTAGCGGTCATGTGGCTGCAAGGCCAGCGAAAATGCGACCGTCAGGCGACAGGGGTGGGTGGTCTGGACGCGTCTGCCGGGTTAACACCCGGCTATGGCAAGAACCAAGCAAAGCCCGGAATTCGATATCGTGGTCGAGGGCGAGCCCTATGTCTGGCGGCTGCATCGCCAGCCGGGCTGGTCAAGCGACTCTGCGGTCAGGCATGGCATGGCCATCGCCGCGCGGCACAAGGAGGCCCAGCGCGAGGTTGTCATGGAGTTCCCGGCAGGGCCGGAGCCGCGTTATGGGGCCCCGCTGCTGAAGCCGGCCCATATCGCAACGGCCCTGGTCGCCAAGGCCATCGCTTCGGCCATCGCGGCCGGATGGGATCCGCACTCGCGCGGCAAGACCATAACTATTGTGGTGGATTCGACCGGCGGGTGACGCGCTGGAGCGACCCGGTGGTGCCGTGAGACTAGATGCGCAGCTGCGAGACGCCGGCCATCATCACGGCCCCGATCATCACCCAGCCGGCGGCCAGGGCGAACATCGGATAGCGCTGCCACCAGTGGCGCTGGGCGGCGCAGGCGCCGGTGTGTCTGGGCATGTCGAACCTCCCTATCCAGCCTTGATGCTGGTCAATTACGATCATGACCCAAGTAGGATCTTAAAACTTGGTTAACAGGGGTCACAATCTCGACATAAGGGCGTGAAATCAGATCGAACATGTTATCCGAATTCGCCCGGCGGGCGAATTTCTAGGTTAACTAATTGATATATCTAGGTTTTTTGTAAAACTTGCTTGCCTTGGCCTTTAGAGGGCCTATTCTCAGGCGTAGAAAAAAATTTCTTGTTCAGGACTTCGAATGCTTCGCTTTGCCTGTTTGACCCTTGGTTTGGCGCTTTTTGCAGGAGGAATGGCCTCCGCCCAGACCCCTGCCGCGCCACCAGCCAGCCGTCCCGCCATGACCGCCGGCGATGCCTTTCTGGCGACCAACGCCAAGGCTCCGGGGGTGGTCGTTCTCCCGTCGGGGCTGCAGTACAAGGTCCTGACCTCGGGCCCCAAAACGGGCCCGTCGCCCAAATCGGGTGACCTGATCAAGGTGCACTACGAAGGCAAGCTCCTGGACGGCACGGTCTTCGACAGCTCATTTGAGCGCAAGCAGGCGGCGATCATGCCGCTGGAGGGTCTGGTCCAGGCCTGGCTCGAAGCCCTGCCCCTGATGAAGGTCGGCGACGAATGGATCCTCTATGTGCCGCCGGCCCTGGGCTATGGCGACCGCGACGTCGGCCCGATTCCCGCCGGCAGTGTGATGACGTTCCGCCTGCAGCTGCTGGGCATGCTGGCGGTGGATTAAAGGCGGAGAGCTGCTCCCCTCTGGGGGAGCTGTCGCGGAGCGACTGAGGGGGCCATTTGGGCTTAGGCCGCGCTGCCCCCTCCGGCCCTCTGGGCCACCTCCCCCAATGGGGGAGGATCTACCCAGCCTAGTTCCGGCTCGTCATCAGCGGCTGGATCCTCGTGCCGAAATCCTCGACCCCCTGCACGAAGTCATCGAAGGTCAGCAGGACCCCGGCCGTGCCCGGAACCGCCGCGACCTCGTCCAGCATCCGCGCCACGCTTTCATAGGACCCGACCAGGGTGCCCATGTTCAGGTTGACGGCCGATTCCGGCGCGGCCAGCTGGGTGGTGTTGGTCGTGGCCCCTGCCTGGGCATTGGGAGCCGCCTGCTGGGTCAGCCAGGCCAGGGCTTCCTGGTCGGCCCCGTCGCGATAGAGCTGCCATTTGGCCATGGCCTTCTCGTCGGTTTCGTCGGCGATGATCATGAACAGAAGGAAGCTGGCGACATCCCGGCCGGTCTTGTCGGCGGCGGCTTTCAGGCGGTCATTGACCGAGCCGAAGGCCGTCGGGGTGTTGACGCCCTTGCCGAGGGCAAAGCTGTAGTCGGCATACTGCGCGGTGAAGGCCAGGCCCTCATTGGATGAGCCCGCGCAGATCAGCTTGGTCTCTTTCGGGTGCGGGCTGACCCGGCAGTCATCCATCTGGAAGTACTGGCCCTTGAAGTCGCTGACGCCGGTCTCCAGCAGGTCCTTCAGCACGGTCGTGTATTCGGCCAGGTAGTTGTAGCGGTCGGTATAGTGGGCCTCGCCGGGCCACAGGCCCATCTGGCTGTACTCGGCCTTCTGCCAGCCGGTGACCAGGTTGAGGCCGAAACGGCCCGGGGCGATGGAGTCGATGGTCGAGGCCATCCGCGCGGCGATGGCCGGCGGGATGGTCAGGGTGGCGACGGTCGCGAAGATCTTGATCTTGGTCGTCACGGCCGCCAGGCCCGCCATCAGGGTGAAACTCTCCAGATTGTGCTCCCAGAACTGGGTCTTCCCCCCAAACCCGCGGAGTTTGATCATCGAGAGCGCGAAGTCGAAGCCGTACTTCTCGGCCTTGAGGGTGATCTCCTTGTTGAGCTCGAAACTGGGCCTGTACTGCGGCGAGGTCTCGGAGATGAGCCAGCCATTGTTGCCGATGGGAATGAAGACGCCGACCTGCATGGGTGGGGTTCCTTGGGCTTGTTAAATCCGCTCTCCCCGGCGAAAGCCGGGGCCCAGATTCATCCTGAGTGTTTGGGGTGTTCGCGCCTTGCGACCGATCCGGATCCGAGAGGCTGCGGGTTTGATCTGGGCCCCGGCTTTCGCCGGGGAGAGCGGGATCGGAGGCGAGCGATCATCCGTTCCCCTCCAGAAAGTCCAGCAAGGCCGCATTGAAGGTTTCGGGATCGGTCACCGTGAATCCGTGCCCGCCCCAGGGGGCGACCTCCAGCTGGCCGTTGGGCAGGCCTTCGGCCAGGCGCATGGAGCAGCCGACGGGGACCAGCATGTCGTCGGCGCTGGCACTGACCAGAACCGGATGCAGAATCTCGCCAAGGCGGTCGTCGATGTCGAAGTCGAGCAGGGCCTGGATCCGGGCCAGCATCACCTCTTCTGGCGGGAAGCCGGCCACGTGGTGTGGTTCCTCGGCCTGCAGCCGGTCATGGTTCTCCGACAGCCATGTCGCCGGATAGAGGAAGATCGGCTGGGCGTGGACATAGGCCTCGATCCCGCTGTTCTTGAGCAGGCAGATCCGCGTGTCGAAACAGCGTTTGATGTGCGGATCAGGCCGCGACCAGCCATTGACCACCACCAGTTTGGCCAACCGGTCGGGGTGCGACAGCGCCAGGGCCAGCCCCGCATTACCGCCCGCGGCGTGGCCCACGACATGGGCGCGGGCCAGGCCCAGGGCGTCCATCACCTTGACGATGTCGTCGGCCATGGCCTGCACCGCGTGCGGCTGGGTCAGCTGCCGGACGCTGCGGCCCGTGCCCCGGTGGCCGTACAGGACGACCGGGAACTTCGCGCGCAGGGCATCCATCTGCGGTGCCCAGAAGGCACCCGAGCCGCCCAGGCCCGAGGACAGCAGCACGACCTCACGCCCGGCGATGGGGCCGCCGTGCAGTTCATAATACAGGCCGTCGACCGTGCCCGAGACGATCATCGGCTAGCGCTTGCCGATATGGGCGACGCTGGCGATCTCGACCAGGAAGTCAGGTCGCACCAGGCCGCACTGGATGCAGTAACGGGCCGGCTTTTCGCCCGGGAAGTACTCGGCATAGACCTTGTTTATGGTCTGGTAGTCGGCCCAGTCCTTGAGGAAGATGTGGTTCATGGTCACGTCGTCCATCGTGCCGCCGGCGGTCTCGATGACCGATTTGATGGTCTCCAGCACCTGCCGGGTCTGGGCCTCGGCATCGCCGACATGGGCGACATTGTTGTCCTTGTCGAAGGCCAGGGTGCCCGAGACATAGACGATCCCGTCGGCCAGGGTGCCGGGCGAGAAGGGGGCGATCGGGGTTCCCGTGCCGGGCGGGGTGATGACGGTCTTGGGCATTTTTCGTGTCCTCTTGCTCTTCAAACCCGCTCTCCCCGGCGAAGGCCGGGGAGAGCGGAGTTTATGCGGTCGGTGCCAGCTGTCCGAAGACTCCCTTGAAGTCCGCCGTGGTCGAGACCCAGCCGAAGAAGGTCTCGATATTGAACAGGGCCGCCTTCTGGACGAAATCCGGGCCGGCCTGATGGGTGGCGTCCTCCAACACGGTGCCGAAATATTCCAGCATGAAGCCATCCCTAAGGGTCGACTCGACGCAGACATTGGTGGCGATGCCGACAAAGACCAGATGGCGGATGCCGCGCGCCCGCAGGACGCTGTCCAGCTGGCTGTTGAAGAAGCCGCTATAGCGGGTCTTGTGCAGGCAGATGTCGCCCGGTTCTGGCCTCAGGGCATCGACCAGCTCATAGTCCCACTGGCCGCGGGCCAGTAGCTTGCCCTGCAGTTCGGGCTTGGCGCGCATGGTCTTCAGGGCGTTGGACTTCCACCAGTTGGGCGAGCCGGGGCCGCCGGCCTCGACATACTGGTCGTCCCAGCCGTTCTGGAAAAAGATCACCTGCATTCCGGCCGCACGGGCCACGGGCAGGACGGCCTGGATCTGCTCGATTACTGCGGCCGCGCCGCTGATGTCGAACCCGGCCAGATCCAGATAGCCGCCGGGCGAGGCATAGGCGTTCTGCATGTCGATGACGATCACGGCCGTGGATCTGGGATCGACCGGGATCGGCTCGGGCCTTGCCGGCAGCATGATCGCCTCGGGCGACAGGGGCGCGATCCGTGCACCGGTCTTGTCGGGATCGAAAGCCATGCCATACCATCCTGGGCGCACTGCGCAGCGAGATCGGGCAGATGATGACGACCCCCTGCAACCTGTTCGTCAAGCCCGGGCGGGGCGATTAGGGGCCATGCTGGCGCGATCCGTTCGAAACCTCATCGAAACCCCCGGCGGGCCGCGCATCGACTTCACCATGCCGGCCGGCGAGCCAGCCTTGGCCGCGCCTGATTCGGTGTCCTGGCGCGTGTTCAAGAACCCGGTCGCCCTGTTTGTCGGCGGGGTGACGGCGGTCATTCTGGAACTGGCCGAGCCCCGTGTGCGGACCGGCGTCTGGGAGCATTCCAGCTTTCGCAGCGATCCCCTGACCCGGCTGAAGCGGACAGGGCTGGCGGCCATGGTCACCGTCTATGGCGCGCGGTCGGTTGCCGAGACCATGATCGCCGGGATCGGCCGCCAGCATGCCCGGGTGGCGGGGGTGACTCCCGGCGGAGAGGCCTATCGCGCCTCGGATGTGGCGCTGCTGGACTGGGTGCAGGCCACGGCCAGTTTCGGCTTTCTGGAAGCCTACAGCGCCCTGGTCTCGCCTCTGGGTGCCGCCGAAAAGGACCGGTTCTATGCCGAGGCCCAGCCTGCCGCGCGGCTCTATGGCGCGACCGGTGCCCCGACCTCGCGGGCGGCTTGGGAGGCCCAGCTGGCGGCCATGCTGCCGCGTCTCGAGGCCTCGGACATCGTGCTGGAGTTCCTGACCCTGATGCGGGAGACCAAGATCGCGCCGGGGCCCGTCAGCCTGCTGCAACGCCCCCTGATCCGGGCGGCGGTGGGGCTGGTTCCGGCGGAAGTGCGTGGGGTGCTCGGTCTGGGCGCGGAATGGCTGCCGAGGCCGTTGGAGTTGCCGATGATCCGGCTGGCGGCGGGCCTGGCCGATCGCCTTCCCGTGCCGGGTGCGCCGCCCGGCGATGCCTGTCTGCGGATGGGGTTGCCGGGGGACTGGCTGTACCGAAAGCTCTAAAGCGACTGGCCGTCATCCACCGTGAACACCCCGCCTGTGATCGTGGCCGAGGCATCCGAACAGAGGTGCAGGGCCATGGGCGCCAGGTCGCTTTCGGCCATCAGGCGCTTGCGCGGAAAACTGGCGACCAGCTTCTGACCGCCTTCCTGGTCGAACCAGTCGCTGTTCAGCTCGGTGCGGATATAGCCGGGGCAGAGGACATTGACGTTGATCCCCTTGCGCGCCCATTCGCGGGCGAGGCTCTTGCCCATCATCGCCGTGCCCGCCTTTGACGTGCAGTAGGGCGTCAGGCCGGGCAGTACGGTATGGGCCCCGATCGAGGCGACCAGCAGCACCCGGCCCCGGCCGCTGGCCGGTGATCCCGCCGCGATCATCCGTCGGGCCCCCTCGCGGGCGGTCAGGAACATGCCGCGGGTATTGACCGCCAGCACCTTGTCGAAGTCGTCGATGGCGATGTCGAGGGCCGAGCCCTGGATGCTGATCCCGGCATTGGCGATCACCGCGTCCGGGGTCCCCAGACCCGCCTCGACGGCGTCATAGGCCGCGATCACCGAGGCTTCGTCCTCGACATCCATGGCCACGGCCAGGGCCTTGCCGCCGGCGGCCTGGATCTGCTCGACCAGATCCGCCAGACGGTCGGTGCGCCGCGCCGCCAGGGCCACGCCGGCCCCCGCTTGGGCGGCCGCCAGGGCCAGGTGGGCCCCGATGCCGGACGAGGCTCCGGTCACCAGCACAATACGGCCGGCAAGGGTCTGGTCGGTCATGCTCTGTCTCCCCGCAGTCTGGCGCGACCGTGGCGAGGCGAGGGCAGGTTGTCGAGGGCGCCGTTGCGTCGCCCCGTCAGTAGGGCAGGTTGTCCGGACCGGGCTGTTCTGGCCCCGGCGGGGCGACGGCGGCTGCCTCCAGTTCCGAGGCCACGCGGCCAAACTCGGCCGCCAGGGTCTCGTAATAGCCGTTGCGGGGGTCGGGTTCACTCTCCGGGGCCGGATCGGGCAACAGCCAGGGGAAGTCGCGCACGGCCAGGTTCTGGTGGGCGCTGAGCATGAACCGTCGCCAGATGCTGGCCGGGATGTCGCCGCCGACCACCTTGTTCATCGGCTTGTCGTTGTCGTTGCCGACCCAGACGCCGGTGACATAGTCGGGGGTGAAGCCCACGAACCAGGCATCGCGCCAGTTCTGGCTGGTGCCGGTCTTGCCGGCTGCCGGACGGCCGAAGGCGGCGCGCTTGGCGGTGCCCTCGGTCACGACCTTCTTCATCATCTTGACCATCATCGAGGCCCGGGCAACGTCATAGACGGCCAGGGGCGTTGATGGACCCTGGCGGGCAAAGATCGGATTGCCGCCCTGGGTGACGATGCTCTCGATCACATAGGGTTCGATCCGGTTGCCGCCCTGCTGGAACACCTGGAAGCCCGAGGTCAGCTGCAGCAGGTTTACTTCATACGACCCAAGCGCCACCGAAAGATCCGGGCTGGGGGGCAGGCTGGTGATGCCAAAGCGCCGGACCAGTTCGCCGATCGCCGGACCGCCGGCTTCCTGGCCCAGTTTCACGGCGATCGTATTGGTCGAATTGACCAGGGCCTGTTCCACGGTCATCGGACCGCGATAGCCGCCGCCATAGTTTCCCGGTTCCCAGTCGCCGAACTTGACCGGGCCGTCGATGCGGATGTCGGTCGGCAGCACGCCCTTGTCGAGGGCGGCGGCATAAATGAAGGGCTTGAAGGTCGAGCCCGGCTGTCGGCGGGCCTGGACGGCGCGGTTGAAGGGGCTTTCGATATAGTCGGTGCCGCCGACCATGGCCCGGATCGCGCCGTCGGCGGACAGGGACAGTAGGGCCGCCTGGCTGGCTCCGGCCCGCTCGCCGTCAAAGGCTATGGCCTGGCGCACGGTCTCGGAGCCCAGCTTCTGCAGGCCCGGATCGATGGTCAGGCGGACCACCAGATCGGGGGCGTTCTGGCCGGCGATGCGCACGGCCTCGCTGGTGGCAAAATCCAGCACCCAGCCGTAATTGCCCTCGTCCTGCACGGCCAGGGGCGACAGGCGCGGGGTGTCGTCGAGGGCGCGGCTTTCCTGCTCGGCGGTGATCCAGCCCTCCTTGCGCATATTGGCCAGGACCAGGCGCGAGCGGGCCAGGGCTCCGCTCATGTCGCGGGTCAGGGCCAGGCGCGAGGGGGCCTTGGGCAGAGAGGCCAACAGGGCGGCTTCCGACAGGGTGAGCTGGCTGGCGGGCTTGCCGAAATAGGTCCGGCTGGCCCCGTCGACCCCGAAGGTATTGGCCCCGAAGAACACCCGGTTGAGGTACAGTTCCAGCACCTCGTCCTTGGTCAGGACCTTTTCCAGCTCATGGGCCATGAGCATTTCCTGCAGCTTGCGCTTGACCGTGCGGTCGGGCGTCAGGAACAGGCCCTTGGCCAGCTGCTGGCTGAGGGTCGAGGCCCCCTGGACGGTGCGGCCGGCCTTCCAGTTGACCACGGCCGCGCGGGCGATGCCGCGCAGGTCGATCGGCCCGTGCTGGTAGAACCGCCGGTCCTCGGCGGCCATGAAGGCCAGGGGCACATAGTTGGGCACGGTGGCCAGGGTAATCCGTTCGCCATAGCGCGGGCCGCGGGTGGCGATGACCTGGCCGTTCTTGTCCTCGAAGCGGATGCCGGGCGCGCGATTGACCGCAAACAGGGCCTCGCGGGTCGGCAGTTTCGGCGTGTCGCGCAGGTATTTCCACCAGACATAGCCGGCCCCGCCGCCAGCGGTCAGGATGCCCAGCAGCAGGCCGACCAGCAGGGTCTTCCAGACCCAGCCGAAGCGTTTGGCCTTCTTGCGGGCCTTCTGATGGGCGAGATCGGCACGGAATGGCTCTTCCGGCGGGAGCTCGGGCTCGGGCGTGGGCGGCGGCTGAGGCGCAGGGTCCGGAGACAGGCGGAACGGGTCTTCGGGCGGCGGTGGCGGCGGCGGGGGCGACGCGCCAAAGGTCGTCTCCGGCTTCTGCGGAGGACGGCCGCCTTCTTCGAAACGGTACGGGGGAAGCGTCCAGTCGTTCACGGTTTCGATACGGCCCTGTTTGGTCTCAGCCTAAATCCGGTTTAGGACGCCCGCATGATGGCGCGCAAACCTTTCTGGGAGACGAAATCCCTGCAGCAAATGACCGTCCCCGAGTGGGAGAGTCTATGCGACGGCTGCGGTCTTTGCTGCCTGGTTCGCTTCGAAGACGAAGATACCGGCGAGGTCATCCCCACGCGTGTGCACTGCCAGCTGTTTGATGAGCATCTTTGCAGCTGCAAGGACTATGCGAACCGCCGCAAGACCGTGCCCGACTGCATCAAGCTGACCCCTTACAATATCGAGGACCTGGAGTGGATGCCCTCCTCCTGCGCCTATCGCCGCCTGCATGAGGGCAAGACCCTGCCCCAGTGGCACCCCCTGGTCACCGGCGACCCCGACAGCACCCACAAGCAGGGCATTTCGGTCCGCGACCAGACCGTGACCGAGCTGGCCTTCGAGGACGCCGAAGACGCCATGGACTTCGTGGCCCTGGACCTGATGAAGGACCGCGGGGACGAGTTCTACGATCCGGACGAGGGGTAGGGGCGACCGACACTCGCCCCCTCCGCGCTGACGCGCTCCTCCCCCGGAGGGGGAAGATGGGGTCCGCGCGTTTCATCTTCCCCCTCCGGGGGAAGACGGCTGCGCAGCAGCCCGTAGGGGGCCAGTACGCCGCCCCCTGAAGTTATCCACAGGCTCCCAGCGCCCGGAGGCCCCGTGCCGCCGGTCCCACCACGGGGATTGGCTGCCCTCGATCCCCGGCGTTCCGCGCCTGGAACCCAGCAAAATCAACACCCTGAAACTTTCTCGCGTCCCTGGATCAGAGGCGCCCGCTGGTCCCGTATCTTTGTGTCATGGCCCAGAGAAGCGAAGAGATCGAAGCCGCCCTTGCCTATGTGCAGGACCTGGTCACCGCCTACTATGTCGAGGCGGCCAAGGCGGCGTGTGAGACGACCGCGAGTGACCCGCCCGTCGCTCGCCTGCAGACCGCCGGGCAGATGGCGCGGGCCGGTCGATCCCTGAAACTGTTCCGCGATGCCGGACAACGCGCGGTGGCGGCGATCACCGCCCTGCCGTCGCGCCCGGCCCCGTCGGATGCCGAGGAGACCCCGATGAATGACCGATCTGAATGGACAGTCGAGCGCATCGCAGACCTTCATGCCGAAGTCCGTCGGCGGATGGCGAAGCTTCTCGACGATCGCGAAACTAAACAAATGGCTGGAGACGACACCGCCGGACCTGGTGGCGGCGTGCCTGCCGAGCCTGCGGCCGCCGGAGTGCCATCAGCGCCCCCCGGCTGATCCCTGGTCGACCTGGCTGTTATTGGGCGGACGCGGTGCCGGCAAGACCTTCGCCGGGGCCCGCTGGGTGGCCGACCGCATCGCCCAGCCCAAAAGCATTGCCCTGGTCGGCCCCACCTTTCATGACGTGCGCGAAGTGATGATCGAGGGGCCGTCGGGCCTCAAGGCGTTGTCGCCGCTGGACGACCGGCCCCGCTGGGAAGCCACGCGCAAGCGGCTGGTGTGGAAGAGCGGCGCCGTCGCCCATGCCTTCTCGGCCGAGGACCCAGACAGCCTGCGCGGACCGCAGTTCCACGCCGCCTGGGCCGACGAGTTCTGCGCCTGGTCCAGACCGGCCGAGACCCTGGCCATGCTGCGGTTTGGCCTGAGGCTGGGCGAGGATCCCCGGCTGGTGATTACCACCACGCCCCGGCCGATCCGGGCGCTGAAGACCCTGATCGCCGAGCCCGGTGTCGCGATGACCCGGGCCGGTACGGCGGCCAATGCCGACAACCTGGCCCCGGCCTTTCTCTCGACCCTGCAGGGCCTCTATGGCGGCACCCGCCTGGCGGCCCAGGAGCTGGACGGGGTCATTGTCGAGGACGAGGGCGGCCTGTTCCGGGCCGAAGACCTGGCCCGCTGTCGCGGGGCCGTCCCCGCGCAGTTCGATCGGGTGGTGGTGGCGGTCGACCCGCCGGCCACGGCCGGCGGCGATGCCTGCGGGATCGTGGTGGTAGGACGGGTCGACGGCCGCGCCTTCGTGCTGGCCGACCGCTCGGCCAAGGGCCTGTCGCCCCATGGCTGGGCCCGCCGCGCCGTGGAGGCCGCCAAGGCTTTCGATGCCCAGGCCCTGGTGGCCGAAGCCAACCAGGGCGGCGACATGGTCCGGGCGGTCCTGGCCCAGGCCGATCCGCCCTGCGCGGTGAAACTGGTCCGGGCCACCCTGGCCAAACGCGCCCGCGCCGAGCCGGTGGCCGCCCTCTATGAGCAGGGCCGCGTGGTTCACTGCGGCACCTTCACGGCCCTGGAGGAGGAACTGATGGCCCTCGGCACCACCGACCTGACCCACAGCCCCGACCGCGCCGATGCCCTGGTCTGGGCGGTGACCGAACTGATGCTGGGGGTGGAGCGGGTGCCGCGGGTGAGGGGGCTGTGACACTTGCCCCCTCCTGGCTGCTGCGCAGCCGTCTTCCCCCTACGGGGGAGGAGCGCGTCAGCGCGGAGGGGGCAAGGGGTCCAGATGCCCCCTGATCACCTCAAGCACGCCGTCCACTGATGCCATCACATCATGCGCCGGAATCCGCAGGGTTCTGATCCCCTGATCCCGCAACCACCGGTCCCGCGCCAGATCCCGCGCTGGACGCCCGTCAATACAGTGGAAGTAGCTGTCGATCTCCACGTCCAGCCGCGCTGCCGCGCAAAAGAAGTCCAGCACATAGGGCCCGATCGGGTGCTGGCGCCTGAACTTTAAACCGTCCAGCCCGCCGCGTCGGAGGGCGAACCACAGCATCACCTCGGGCGAGGTCATGACCTTCCGTAGCCGACGGGCGTTGGCGACGGTGGGTTTGGGCTGGGGCATTGGCGGATCCTTTCTTGGCTGGCCACTTGCCCCCTACGGACCGCTTCGCGGTCGTCTTCCCCCGGAGGGGGAAGATGAGATCGCCGCCCTTCATCTTCCCCCTCCGGGAGAAGACGGCCGCAGGCCAGTAGGGGGCAAGTGACGATGAACAACCCTAACATGTTCCCCATTTGTTCTCAACCGGAGCGTCCCATGCCCCTGTTCCGAAAACCCCGTCCGCCCCAGTCCGGGCGTGAGCAGAAGGACTCCCGCGCCGCCCGGCTGATTGCCCTGACCACCGGAGGGCGGCCGCAGTGGACGCCGCGGGACTATGCCGCCCTGGCGTCCGAGGGCTTTGCCAGGAACCCGGTGGCCTATCGCTGTGTGCGGATGATCGCCGAGGCCGCCGCCGCCACGCCGCTCGTGGTGTTTCACGATGGCAGGCGCGCGCCCGACCATCCGCTGCAGCGCCTGCTGCACAGGCCTAATCCCGAACAGGGCGGGCCTGATCTGATGGAGGCCTTTTTCGGCAACCTGCAGACCGCCGGCAATGCCTATCTCGAGGCAGCGGGGGAGGGCGAGCAGCCGGCCGAGCTCTATGCCCTGCGGCCCGACCGCATGACCCTGGTTCCCGGTCCGCGCGGCTGGCCCCTGGCCTATGACTACCAGGCCGGCGGGCGCAGCGTGCGGATCGGGCGCGACGCCGGCGGCTGGCTGCCGGTGCTGCACCTGAAGCTCTTCAATCCGACCAGCGACCATTATGGCCTCTCGCCGCTGGAGGCAGCGGCCTTCGCCATCGATGTCCACAATGCCTCGAGCGCCTGGAACAAGGCCCTGCTGGACAATTCGGCCCGGCCGTCCGGGGCCCTCGTTTATGCCAATCGCGACGCCGGCGACCGGTTGTCGGAGGAACAGTTCGACCGCCTGAAGGCCGAGCTGGCCGGGGTCCATTCCGGCGCGCTGAACGCGGGCAGGCCCCTGCTGCTGGAGGGCGGGCTCGACTGGCGGGCCATGTCCCTGAGCCCGGCCGAGATGGACTTCACCGACGGCAAGCATGCCGCCGCCCGCGAGATCGCCCTGGCCTTCGGGGTGCCGCCCCAGCTGCTCGGCATTCCGGGGGATGCGACCTATGCCAATTACCGCGAGGCCAATGCCGCCTTCTGGCGCCACACCGTGGTGCCCCTGGCCGAACGGGCGGCCCGCGCCCTGACCGCCTGGCTGGGCGTCAGGTTCCCCGGTACCCGCATCGCCCCCGACCTCGACGCCGTCCCCGCCCTCTCGACCGAACGCGACGCCCTCTGGGCCCGGCTGGAGGCGGCCAGCTTCCTGACGCCGCAGGAGCGGCGAAGGCTGGCGGGGCTGGACGGCTGACTCAGCAGGGCCCCCTCCTGGCTGCTGCGCAGCCGTCCTCCCCCTTTCAGGGGGAAGATGAGGTGGGCGCTTTCATCTTCCCCCTCCGGGGGAAGACGACCGCGAAGCGGTCAGTAGGGGGCAAGTGCCCCGATCAAGGACCCACCCCCATGCCCACCACCACCACCCCCTGGCGGCTCGACCGTCAGGTACCGCTCGCCCTGATCGTCACCCTGATCCTCCAGGCCGCCGCCGCCCTGCTGTGGGCCGGCCGCGCCTCGGCCCGGATCGACGAGATGCGCACCCGCCTCGACGCCCAGACCCCGGTCGCTGAACGCCTGGCCCGGCTGGAGGAGCAGGCCGCCGCCACCCGCGCCGCCCTGGACCGCATCGAGGCCAAGCTGGACTGAGCGATCCCGTCACTCGCCCCCACCTGACCGGCTGCGCCGGTCGTCCGCCCCCGGAGGGGGCAGATGGGATCATCTTCCCCCTCCGGGGGAGGAGGGCCGCAGGCCCGGAGGGGGCAAGTCCGCCAGACAAAAGGACCCCCCATGACCGACGACCTGCCCATCCAGGGCCATGCCTCGCTGTTCTGGACCCGCGACCTCAATGACGACGTCACCGCCGCCGGGGCCTTCGCCGAGAGCCTGGCCGAGAGCGGCGCGGCGGGCGTCAAGATGCTGCACCAGCACGACGACGCCGAGCCCGTCGGCGTCTGGGACGAGATCACCGAGGACGCCAAGGGCCTGTTCGTCCGTGGCCGGATTTTGCGCGCGACGCCGCGCGGAAGGCTGGTCGCCGCCCTGGTCGAGGCCGGGGCGCTGGACGGCCTGTCGATCGGCTTTCGTCAGGTCAAGGCGCGGCAGGACGGCAGCTTGCGGGTGCTGACGCGGGTGGAGCTTTGGGAGGTGTCGGTGGTGACGTTTCCGATGCTGCCGGGGGCGCGGCTAGGCGTCGTTCTGGATCAGTCTTAGCAGCGTCCCGTCCGGGTCGATCAGGGCGGCCATGATGATCGGGCCCATGTCGCGGGGCGGGTGCAGGCGCGGCCAGCCGGTGGTCTTTTCGGGGACACCGCTGGCCTTGCAGACTGCATAGAAGCCGTCGAGGTCGTCGAGCCTCAGGCAGCAGCCGAACGAACTCTGGGCCGGGTCGAGGTCCGGATAGGGAAAGAATTCCAGCGTCAGCGACCCGCGCTCCAGGATCATCCAGCCGGCGTCGCGCCAGCCCTGTTCGAACCCCAGCGCCGCATAGAAGCGCGCGGTGGTCTCGAAGTCGCGCGACGGCAGGTTCGGCGTGGCGTGGTCGGTCATGTCGCCAGCCTGGCCTGAACCTGCGGACAAGCCAAGTTCCCTTCTCCCCTTGCGGGAGAAGGTGGCCGCGTCAGCGGCCGGATGAGGGGTCGCACGGCGACGTCGGCGCGACCCCTCATCCTCCCACCGGCCGTGTGGCCGGCAGGTCCCTCCTTCTCCCGCAGGGGGAGAAGGGTAATCCTCTTCGGAGACCCCCATGAAAGAGACCAAACAGGCCCCGGCCACGCCGGAGGCGCGTGCCATGCTGCATGAGGTGCTGGCCGCCTTCGAGGGCTTCAAGGCCGCCAATGACCAGAGGCTGGCGGCCCTGGAGACCAAGCGGGCCGATGTGCTGCTGGAGGAAAAGGTCGGCCGCATCGACGAGGCCGTCACCCGCGCCCAGGACCGGCTGGACCGGATGCTGGCCGAGGCGCGGCGGCCGTCCCTCGCCGGCGACGTGCCGCTGGCCCGGGTCGACGAGCGCAAGGCCGCCTTCGAGCGCTATGTGAAGACCGGCGAGACCCCGGCCCTCCTGCTGGAGGCCAAGGGCCTGTCGGAAGGCGTGGCCACCGCCGGCGGCTATGTGGCCCCGCCCGAGCTGGAGCGGGCCATCCTGCGTCGTCTGGCGGCCACCAGCCCGATGCGCGAGATCTGCCAGGTCCGCACCATCAGCGCCGGCACCTTCCGCAAGCCGGTCTCGCCCACGGGCCTGGCCGCCGCCTGGGTGGCCGAGACCGCCGCCCGGCCCGAGACCACGGCCCCGACCCTGGACGTGATCGATTTCCCAGCCGGCGAGCTCTATGCCAGCCCCGCCGCCACCCAGGCCCTGCTCGACGACGCCTATGTCAGCATCGACGAGTGGCTGGCAGAAGAAGTGCAGGACGCCTTCGCGGCCCAGGAGACCAGTGCCTTCGTCGCCGGTGACGGGGTCAACAAGCCCAAGGGCCTGCTGGCCTATACGGCTGCGCCGGACGCGTCCTACACCTGGGGTCAGGTCGGCTATGTGGCCACCGGCGTGGCCGGCGGTTTTGCGGCGAGCAATCCGACCGACAAGCTGATCGACCTGATCTATGCGACGAAAAGCCAGTACCGGCAGAACGGCCGGTTCGTGCTCAACCGCCGCACGGTCAGCGCGGTGCGCAAGTTCAAGGACGCGCAAGGCAACTATATCTGGAACGCGGCCCTGCAGCCGGGCCAGTCGGCGAGCCTGCTGGGCTTCCCGGTCACCGAGATCGAGGCCATGCCCGACGTGGCGGCCAACGCCCTGGCCATCGCCTTCGGCGACTTCGAGAAGGGCTATCTGATCGTAGACCGCGCCGGGGTGCGGGTCCTGCGCGACCCCTATTCGGCCAAGCCGCACGTCCTCTTCTACACCACCAAGCGCGTCGGCGGCGGGGTGCAGAACTTTGATGCGGTGAAGCTGCTGAAGTTCGCGGTCTCGTAAGTTCGACCCCTTGCCCCCTCCGGGCCGCTTCGCGACCCTCCTCCCCCGGAGGGGGAGGAGCGCCGCAGGCGCGGAGGGGGCAAGTCACCCACCTTCCAGAAAGCCCCCATCCCATGCCCAACGCCCTCACCCTGAGCGAGGCGCGCGCCTTCCTGCGCGTGGCCGACGCTTCGGAAGACACCACGGTCAGCCTGCTGATCGACGCCGCCGAGGCCCGCGTCGCTGCGGCGACCGGCCTGACCCTCACCCCCGCCAGCCCGGCCCCGCTGCGGCTGGCGGTCCTGACCCTGGTCGCCCACGCCTATGAGCACCGGGACGGGGCCGAGCCGCCCTTTGCCCTGGTCGAGCCGTGGCTGGCCCCCTACCGAAAGGCCCGCCTGTGAGCGATCAAGCCCTCGCCGACAGTCTCGTCGCTGCCCTCAGGGCCGCGCCCGCCGTCACCGCCATCCTCGGTCAAAGAGTCTATGCCCGCGCCCCGCGGGTGCCGACCTATCCCTGCCTGGCCGTCAGCCGCACCGAGAGCCGCATCGTCGAGGGCGAGGTGGTCGAGCACCTGCTGACCCTGACCTGCGTCTCGCGGTTCGGTGGCCCCGAAGAGGCGAGGGCGGTGGTCGCCGCCGTCCGCGCCGTGATCCACGACGCCCGCCCGACCATTGCCGGCCGCCGGCTGGTCAATCTGCGCGTCGCCTATGCCGACGTCTTCCCCGCCGCCGACCGCGAACTGACCCTCGGCATCGTCCGCGTGCGGGCGGTGACCGAGCCCCTCTAGAAACGGAGCCCACCCATGGCCGCTCAAGCCGGCAAGGATATCCTGCTGAAGATCAGCGACGGGGCCCCGACCCCGACCTTCGTGACGGTCGCGGGCCTGCGGACCCGGACCCTCAGTCTCAATGCCCGGACCATCGACACCACGGACAGCGACAGCGCCGGCCGCTGGCGCGAGCTGCTGGCCGGGGCCGGGGTGCGGACCTGCGCGGTGTCAGGGGCCGGCGTGTTCCGCGACGCCGCCTCCGACGCCCAGGTGCGCCAGAGCTTCTTCGACCAGTCGGCCCGCATCTGGCGGCTGGTGATCCCCGATTTCGGCCAGCTGGAGGGGCCCTTCCTGGTGGCCGCCCTGGACTATGCCGGCGACCACGACGGCGAGGCGGCCTTCGCCCTGAGCCTGGCCTCGGCAGGGGCGGTGACGTTCACGGCGATTTAGAGCGGCCGGCACTGGCCCCCTCCGCGCCTTCGGCGCTCCTCCCCCGGAGGGGGAAGATGAAGGGCGGCGATCTCATCTTCCCCCTCCGGGGGAAGACGATCGCGAAGCGATCCGTAGGGGGCAGGTGACGACAAAGGAAAACCCCACATGACACCCCCCAACCCCGCCCGAGGCGAGGCCACCGTCCGCCTCGCCGGAACCCCCCATTGCCTGTGCCTGACCCTCGGGGCCCTGGCCCGGATCGAGGGCGCTCTGGGCCTGACCGACTGGCGCGAGCTGCCGGCCCGAATGGAGACCCTGTCGGCGCGCGAGCTGATGGCCGTGCTGGCGGCCCTGATCGCGGGCGAGCCCGCCGATCTCGGGGCAGTCACCGTGCCCGAAGCCGTCGCCGCCGTGGCGGCGGCCCTGGCAGCCGCCGCATGACCGGCTGGAGCCAGGCCCTGCGGCTGGCCGTGTCGCTGCAGATCCCGCCCGAGGCCTTCTGGCGGCTGTCTCTGCGCGAGTGGCGGATGCTGACGGCGACCGCTCCGGTCACGGGCCTGACCCGGCCGGGGCTGGAGGCCCTGATTGCCCGCTTTCCCGATGAGGAGACCCCGCCATGAGCGATTTCGACCTTGAGGGCCTGGGCTCCGTCCCGGCCCGGGCCGCCGAGGCCTCGGCCTCGCTGGAGGCCCTGAAGGCTCCGGCCGAGCGGGCGGCGCGGTCGATCGACGTGGCCTTTGCCCGGGCCGGTTCCAGCCTGGCCAGGTCCCTGGCCCAGGCGGCCGCAGATGGTGAGGTCTCTCTGGCCGAACTGGCGCGGGCGGTGATCGGGGCCGCCGGCGCGGCGATCCGGGGCGGGGGACTGGCCCAGGCCCTTTCGGGCGCGGTGTCGGGCAGTTTCGCCGGGACCCGGGCCGAGGGCGGTCCGGTGCTGCCGGGCGGGGCCTATCTGGTCGGCGAGCGGGGCCCGGAGGTGTTTCGCCCGGCCGGGGCCGGTTCGGTCGAGCCGCTGTCGGGCGGCGGGGTGTCGGTGACGGTCAATGTCCAGGGCGGAGACAGGGCGGGCCTGGCCCGCTCGGATGCCCAGCTGGCCCAGGCCCTCGCCCGGGCGGTGAGCCTGGGGGCGAGGGGGCTTTAGGCCGGAGACTTGCCCCCTCCGCGCTTCGCGCTCCTCCCCCGGAGGGGGCAGATGGCTGCGCAGCAGCCAGGAGGGGGCCCTTGACTAGATCGCCACCGCCGTATTCGGCGCGGTGCCGTACTTGTTGTCGCCGGGCTGGCCGGTGCTGCAGCCGACCCACAGGGTGAAGGCCAGCCAGACCGCGAAGGCCACGAACAGCGAGATGAAGAAGCCGCCCAGGGCGGTCAGGGCCGCGAGATCCGGCTCGCCGTTGCCGATCGCCGCCAGGGCTGCCGACACGCCGATCGAGATGGCCGAGCCGAACACCAGGACCGGGCCGAACACCCAGGGCAGGACCTGCCACCAGCCGGTCTGACCCATGTCATGCAGGCGCTTGGAGTGGATGCAGATCGAGCACCAGATCGAGGCCAGGGACAGGGCCCAGCCGAAGAACGGCACCCAGCCGGCCACGACATTGGCACCCAGCAGGCACAGCCAGCCGATCCAGAAGGCCTGGCGGCCGATGCGGCCCTCAGCCGAGAAAAACAGGTTCTTCCAGTCCATGACGGTCTCCAGTTCGTAGCCAATACCTACGGGCTGGCTCGCCGCAAACGAAGTGAAAACCAGGTCATGACGCAGACTTAATCGCGGTCTGCTCCCCAGCCGTCCTGTCACTCGCCCCCTCCGCGCCTGCGGCGCTCCTCCCCCGGAGGGGGAAGATGAGAGCGTCTTCCCCCTCCGGGGGAGGACGACCGCGCAGCGGTCAGGAGGGGGCCTGCGGCGCTGGCCGCGTCCATCCACACCCCAAAATCCAGGAGCCGCCGATGAGCGCCTTCCACGAGATCCGTCTGCCGGCGCGGCTGGCCTTCGGCTGTACCAGTGGCGTCGAACGGCGCACCGAGGTGGTCACCCTGGCTTCGGGGCACGAGCGCCGGTCCAGCCCCTGGGATCAGGGACGGCGGCGCTATCTGATCGCCACGGCCGCCCGGCCGCTCGACGAGCTGGCTGAGCTGGTCGCCTTCTTCGAGGCCCGGCGTGGACGGCTGCACGGCTTTCGTTTCCGCGATCCGGCCGATTTCAAGTCCTGCGCCCCCTCCACCCAGCCCGCCGCCGGCGATCAGCCGATCGGGCTTGGCAACGGCACCCGCCGGACCTTTCAACTGACCCGGACCTACGGGACCGGACCCGAGCCCGTGGTCCGGCCGATCGCCAAGCCGGTCGCCGGCACGGTCAAGGTCGCCGTCGGCGGGGTCGTCCTGGCCCCGCCGGCCTATGGGGTCGATGCGGCAACCGGCCTTGTCACCCTGGCGGTCGCGCCCGCCTCGGGGGCAGCGGTGACGGCGGGGTTCGAGTTCGACACCCCGGTACGCTTCGACATCGACCGGCTGGACCTGCAGATGGAGGGCTTTGCCGCCGCCCGGATCGCCGCCTGTCCCCTGGTCGAGGTCCGGCTCTGATGCGCGCCGTCCCCACCGACCTGGCCGAGCGCCTGGACAGCGACGCGGCCAGCCTGTGCCACGCCTGGATCCTGACCCGCGCCGATGGCCCGATGCTCGGCTTTACCGACCATGACCGCGACCTGGTGGTCGACGGCGTCACCTGTCGTGCGGCCACGGGCTGGACCGCCGGAGCCTTCGAGACCGCCGCCGGCTTCGCGCCCGGCCTGTCGGCCGCCCTCGGCGCGCTCGACGACGGGGCTCTGAGCGAGGCCGATATCGCGGCCGGACTTTATGACGGGGCCAGGGTGGCTTGCCTTCGCGTCGACTGGCGACGACCGGACCTGGTGGTTCGATTATGGACGGCCCGCATCGCCAGCCTGCGCCGTGAAGGGTCAGCCTTCACTGCGGCGCTCGCAGGTCCCCTGGCCGATCTCGAGCGGGTGGCGGGCCGCACCTATGGCCGCCTCTGCGACGCCGTGCTCGGCGACAGCCGCTGCGGGATCACCGTCGCGCCCGGGGCCGAGTGCGACAAGCGCTGGACGACCTGCGTCCAGACCTTTGCCAATGGCCTCAACTTCAGGGGCTTTCCGACCCTGCCGGGCGAAGACTTCCTGACCCTCTACCCGACCGAAGGCGAACGCCATGACGGGGGACGGCGGTGAGGGAGGGTGGGGATAGCTGCTCCCCTTCTGGGGGAGCTGTCGCGGAGCGACTGAGGGGGCCATCCGGGCGGACGCCGCGCTGCCCCCTCCGGCCCTCCGGGCCACCTCCCCCGGAGGGGGAGGATCGGGTCCTCGCTGCCGCCCGCCTGTGGCTCGGCACCCCCTACCGGCACCAGGCCAGCCTGCGCGGCGTCGGCTGCGACTGTCTCGGCCTGGTCCGTGGCGTCTGGCGGGCCCTTAAAGGCGAGGAGCCCGAGGTTCCGCCGCCCTATCGTCCCGACTGGGCCGAGATCGGCGAGGGCGAGGTCCTGCTTGAGGCCCTCGGCCGCTGGCTCCTGCCCCTGGCCCTGTCCGAGGTCCTTCCCGGCGATGTTCTGGTGTTCCGCATTCAGCCCGGGGCCATGGCCAAGCACTGCGCGATCCTGTCGGCGCCGGACCGGATGATCCACGCCTATTGGGGCCGGGCCTGTGTCGAATCCTGGCTCGGACGCTGGTGGCGCGAGCGCCGGGTCGCGGCGTTCCGGTTTCCAGGTCGACAATCTCAATATCCCGCTCTCCCCGGCGAAGGCCGGGGCCCAGCTCGAGACCTGAACGGTTGCGATTTCGGGTCCGGCCGTAGGCACGTCATCCCCAACCGCTGTGGATGACTCTGGGTCCCGGCCTTCGCCGGGAAGAGCGGTTGAATTGATGTTTCAAGGGAACCCCCAAGATGGCCCAGGTGATCCTCTCTTCCGTCGGTGCGGCCCTGGGCGGGCCGGTCGGCGGTTTTGTCGGTGCGATGCTGGGGCGAGCGGCGGACACCGCCGTGATCAACGCCCTGTCGCCCGCTCGCCAGCTGGGACCACGGATCCCGGAACTGCGCATCACCGGCGCTGCCGAGGGCGCGGCCATGCCCTGCGTCTTCGGCCAGGGACGGGTCGGGGGCCATGTGATCTGGGCGGCGCGCTTTCGCGAGACCCGGATCGAAGGCCGGGTCGGGGGCAGCAAGGGTCAGAAGACCACGAGCTATGGTTACAGCCTGTCCTTCGCCGTGGCGGTGGCCGAGGGACCGATCGACGGGATCGGCCGGGTCTGGGCCGATAGCCGGGTGATGGACCTGACCGGCGTGACCATGCGCGTCCATCTGGGCAGCGAGGACCAGACCCCAGATCCGCTGATCGAGGCGATCGAAGGCTCGGCCCCGGCCTATCGCGGTCTGGCCTATGTGGTGTTCGAGGACCTGCCGCTGGAGCCCTATGGCCATCGGCCGCCGCAGCTGTCGTTCGAGGTCTTTCGCCGGCCCGGGTCGCCGACCGGTCTGGAGGCGCGGCTGAAGGGCGTCTGCCTGATCCCGGGCGCGGGGGAGTTTGTCTATGCCACCGAAGCCGTGCTGCGGCGCGACGGCCTGACCCGCACCACGGCCGAGAACGTCAACAATACCGAGGGCCGGCCCGATCTGCTGGTGTCGCTCGACCAGTTGCAGGCGCAATTGCCGGCTGTGGATCACGTCACCCTGGTGGTTTCGTGGTTCGGCACCGACCTGCGCTGCGGGGCCTGCGAGATCCGGCCGGGCGTCGACCAGCCGGCCAAGGCGACCCTGGCCTTCGACTGGCGGGCGGGCGGGGTGGGGCGCAGCGAGGCCCACCTCGTTTCGACCCATGACGGCGGGCCGGCCTATGGCGGCACGCCGTCCGATCGGGCGGTGCTGCAGGCCATTGCCGAGCTGAAGCGACGGGGACTGAAGGTCAGTCTCTATCCCTTCGTGCTGATGGACGTGCCGCACGGCTCTGGCCTGCCCGATCCCCATGGCGGCGGCGGGCAGGGGGCCTATCCGTGGCGGGGGCGGATCACCTGCCATCCGGCGCCGGGCCAGGCGGGCTCGCCGGACGGGACCGCGACCGCCGCCGCCCAGGTCTCGGCCTTCTTCGGGACCGCGACCCCCGGCCAGTTCGGCGACAGCGACGGCCTGCCCAGTTTCTCTGGCAGCGGCTGGGGCTTTCGGCGGATGATCCTGCACTATGCCCGGCTGGCGGCCCTGGCCGGTGGCGTAGACAGCTTTCTGATCGGATCGGAACTGCGCGACCTGACCACGGTGCGCGGACCGGGCGGGACCTATCCGGCCGTGACCCAGTTACAGGCCCTGGCCGCCGATGTGCGCGCCATGGTCGGGCCCGGCACCCGTCTGGGCTATGCCGCCGACTGGAGCGAGTATTTCGGCCACCAGCCCCGCGACGGCTCGGGCCATGCCGTGTTCCACCTCGATCCGCTCTGGGCTGACCCGGCCATCGACTTCGTCGGCATCGACTACTATCCGCCGGTCAGCGACTGGCGGGACGGCGAGGGCCATCTGGATGCGGCCGCGGGCTTTCTGGGTCCGCACGATCCCGCCTATCTGCGGGCCCGCCTGACCAGCGGCGAGGGCTTTGACTGGTTCTATGCCAGTCCCGCCGACCGCGACGCCCAGACCCGCACCCCGATTACCGACGGGGCCCATGGCGAGGCCTGGATGTTCCGGCCCAAGGACCTGAAGAGCTGGTGGTCGCAGCCGCATCATGACCGGCCCGGCGGGGTGCGATCGGCCGCGCCGACCGCCTGGGTCCCGCGCTCCAAGCCGATCCGCCTGACCGAATTCGGCTGTCCCGCCGTCGACCGGGGTGCCAATGCCCCCAACCTGTTCGTCGATCCCAAGAGCGCGGAAAGCCGCCTGCCGCCCTATTCCAGCGGCGCGCCGGACGCCTTTGGCCAAAGGCTGATACTGGAGGCGGTACTGGACTGGCTGGCCGACCCGACCGCCAATCCGCTCTCGCCGGTCTATGGCGGTCCGATGATCGAGGCGGCCAGCGCCTGGTGCTGGGACGCCCGGCCCTTTCCGGACTTCCCGGCCCGCGACACCGTCTGGCGCGATGCGGCCAACTGGGCCCTGGGCCACTGGCTGAACGGCCGGGCCGGGATCGCGCCCCTGGCCCAGCTGGTCGTCGCCCTGGCCGCGCGTGCCGGGGTGACGCTCGATCCGGGCGAGGCCGGCGGGGCGGTGGCCGGCTATGTGGTGGACCGGCCGATGCGGCTGCGCGACGCCCTCGCCCCCCTGACCGCCGCCTTCGGTCTCGACGCGGTTGAGCGGGGCGATCGGGTGCGGCTGGTGTCCCTGACCGGTGCCGTCCAGCAGGTCCTGGGTGAAGCCGACCTGGCCTGGCCCGAGGATCGTCCCGCCGCCACGGCCGCCAGCCGTGCGCTGGTCGCCTCCGCCCGCGCCCTGCGGCTGCGCTTCATCGATGCAGGCCGCGACTACCAGACCGGCGCGGTGATCGTGCGCCGCTCCGACGGGGAGGGGACGGCCGACGCCGACGCCCCGATCGTCATGTCCCCCGCCGAGGCCCAGGCCGTCGGGCGTCGCCTGCTGGGTCGCTCGGCCGCGACCCAGACCGAGACGGTCCTTCACCTGGCCCCCCTGGCGGCGCTGCGGCTGGAGGCCGGTGATCGCCTCGGTTTCGACGGCGAGGCCTGGCGGGTGGTGCGGGTCGATCTGGACGAGCATCCGCGCGCCACCCTGGCCCCGCTTCCGGCCGTGACCGCAGTCGCGGCGGGGCCGGACTGGAGCCCGGCCCCGCCGCGCGAGCCGGTCGGGCCACCGGTCCTGCAGGTGCTGGACCTGCCGGCCAGCCGCGACGACGCCCGGCCTCTTGTCGCGGTCGCGGCCGAGCCCTGGCGACCGTTCGATCTCCATGCCGGCGGCGACCGGACCGGTCTGAGCCTGCGCGGCCGTGCAAGCACCCCGGCCACGGTCGGGGTGACCCTGACGGACCTGCCGCCGGCCTCGCCCCATCGACTGGACCGGTCCGGCCGCCTGACCGTGCGGCTGGAGGGGACGAGCCTGATCAGCCGCAACCTGTCGGCCGTCCTGGCCGGCGACAACGGCCTGTCGGTGCTGGCCCCTTCGGGCGACTGGGAGGTGATCGGCTTCACCACGGCCGAGGCGGTGGCCGAGGATGTCTGGACCCTGTCGGGCCTTCTGCGCGGCCAGAGGGACGGGGCGGCCAGCGACGTCGTGCTGGCGGCCGGATCCCCTGCCGTCCTGCTCGACTCCGCCCTGGTCCGGCTAGAGGTCGCGCCGTTCGAGCGGGGCATGCCCCTGTGGATCCGCGCGGCCCCGGCGGGCGGGCCACCGGCCGGTTCGTCGATGACCCAGGTCGAGGCCGTCTGGCGCGGTCGGGCGCTCAGGCCCCTGGCCCCGGCCCATCTGAGGGTCACGGCGGCCGGCGGGGATCGCCGGATCGGCTGGATCCGCCGCGACCGGCTGGGCGGCGACGTCTGGGCCGGCGAGGTTCCGCTCAGCGAAGCCCGCGAGGCCTGGCGACTGCGGGTACTGAACGGCGCGGTCGTGGTCCGCGAGGTGGAACTGGCGACCCCGAGCTTCGTTCACACGGCTGCCATGCGGGTCACCGATCTGGCGGCCGGATCCGCCGGTCTGCTGACGGTAGAGGTCGCCCAGGGCTCGGCCGTCGTCGGCTGGGGCGCGCCGGCCAGCAAGTTGCTGTGATAATAATGCCACATTGCGCTTGTGTGCTGCCGCGAAAGGCCTAATTGAGGGCGGGCTATCCAATCACTCTCGAGGACTCTCCTTGGCGCGCGACCCCTATCAGGAACTTGGCGTTTCCCGCACCGCGACGCCGGACGAGATCCGCAAGGCCTTCCGCAAGCTTGCCAAGCAGTTTCACCCGGACACCAATCCGGGCAACAAGGCGGCCGAGGATCGCTTCAAGCAGGTCAGCGCCGCCTTCGACATTCTCGGCGACCCGGCCAAGAAGAAGAAGTTCGATGCCGGCGAGATCGACGCGGACGGTCGCGAGACCACGCGCGGCTTCGGCGGGGCGGGCGGCAGTCCGTTCGGCGGCGGGGGCTTCAATCGCGGCGGCTTCCAGTCGCGCGGCGGCAGCGCGGACGGCCCCGAGATCGATCTGGGCGACCTGTTCGGCGACATCCTCGGGCGTGGCGCCCGGGGCGGCGGCGGCTTTGGTGGCGGTTCGGGCGGCGGCTTCTCTCCGCGCGGCGCAGACGTCAAGGCCCGCCTCGACATCGACCTGGAAGAAGCCATCCGGGGCGGCAAGAAGCGGGTGGCCTTTTCGGACGGCCGCACCATCGACGTCACCATCCCGCTTGGGGCCCAGGACGGCCAGACCCTGCGCCTGAAGGGCCAGGGCAGTCCGGGCCGCGGCGGCCAGGGCGACGCCCTGATCGAACTGGCCATCAAGCCCCACCCGGTCTATCGCCGCGAGGGCGAGACCCTGGTCATGGACCTGCCAGTCTCGGTGCCCGATGCGGTGCTGGGCGGCAAGATCGAGGCCCCGACCCCCGACGGCAATGTCATGCTGGCCGTGCCCAGGGGCTCCAACAGCGGGGCCACCCTGCGCTTGAAGGGCCGCGGCCTGGCCGACGCCAAGGGCAAGCGCGGCGACCTGCTGGCCAGGCTGGTCGTGACCCTGCCCGACGAGCCCGACAGCGACCTCGAAAAGTTCGCCCAGGCCTGGCGCGACCAGAAGCCCTACGCGCCAAAGCGGAAATAGAGGGGCGGGCAGTCCTGATGCTCTCCCGTACCGGCCAACGGCCCTTTTCGCCTCCGAGCGTTCCCGCCCGTGACAGAACGCCACACGCCGTTCATAAGCGGCTTGTTCAGTCTCCATTCAGCCGCCGGACATTACACCCGTCAGCATGAAACCGATCCGCGCCCTTCTCGTCGCTGTCGCCGTCGCCGCCGCCCTGCCGGGTGCGGCCCTGGCCCAGCGTGACCGCGACTCGCTTGGAGCCGGCTGGCGTGCCCAGTCCGACCAGGCGCGGGGCGGCGTGCAGTCCGGCCGACTGGTGCCTCTGTCGCGGGTGATCGACCAGATCAGCCGCCGGACGCCCGGCCGGGTGCTGGATGCCGGGCTTGAAGGCCGCAACTATCGGGTCCGATGGGCCACAGACGACGGCCGCCGTATTGACTTCATCGTCGACGCAGAGACCGGTCAGATCCTCAGCGCCAACTAGGGACTTCCTTGCATGCGTATCCTGCTCGTCGAGGACGATCCCGACCTGTCGCGTCAGCTGAAACTGGCCCTGGCCGATGCCGGCTATGCGGTCGACCATGCGCCGGACGGCGAGGAAGCCCAGTTCCTCGGCGAGACCGAGCCCTATGACGCCGTGATCCTGGACCTCGGTCTGCCCAAGGTGGATGGGGTTTCGGTGCTGGAGCGCTGGCGGCGGGGCAATGTCAGCACGCCGGTCCTGATCCTCACCGCCCGCGCGGCCTGGAGCGACAAGGTCGCCGGGTTCGACGCCGGGGCCGATGACTATCTGGCCAAGCCCTTCCACACCGAGGAGCTTCTGGCGCGGCTGCGCGCCCTGCTGCGCCGGTCGGCCGGCCATGCCGCGCCCAGCCTGTCCTGCGGCGGGCTGCGGCTGGATCCGCGCGCCGCCCGGGCCAGCGTCAATGGCGAGCCCCTGCGTCTGACCTCGCTGGAATACCGCCTGCTGCACTACATGATCATGCACCAGGGGCGGGTGATCGGGCGCACCGAACTGGTCGAGCATCTGTACGACCAGGACTTCGACCGCGACTCCAACACCATCGAGGTGTTCATCGGTCGGCTGCGCAAGAAGCTCGGCTCCGACCGCATCGAGACCGTGCGCGGCCTCGGCTATCGCCTGACTCCGCTGGAGGGCGAGGCGACCGAGTGACGGCTGCGGCGGGCGCCTAGCCGTGTTTGACTTTCGTCGTCCTTCTCTGGTCCGCCGGCTGGTCCTGCTGGCCGTCGTCTGGAACGCCGTGGTCCTGATCGTGGCCGGCGTCTTTCTGACCGCCCAGTTCCGCGACGCCGCCATCCGCCGCTTCGACCAGTCACTGGCGGTCCTGACCGACGATCTCTATGCCGGTTCGACGGTCGAGGAGGGGGTGCTGAAGGCCCCGTTCCTGACCGATATCCGGGCCACCCGCACCTATTCCGGCCGCTACTGGATCATCGCGCGCCATACGGCCGACGGCGCGATCAAGGTCGTCGAGCGGTCACGCTCGCTGTTCGACAGCGACCTTATGGTGGCGTCGCGGCAGATCGACCTGCTGGATGCTGCTCCGGGCAAGACCCTGTACTTCGACATGCAGGGGCCGCAGGACAAGCCGCTGCGGGCCGCGGCCATCCAGGCCCGCCTGCCGGGCTATCCTGATCCCGTGGTGTTCATCGCCGCCGAGGACCGCTCGCCGATCGACGCCGACGCCGACCGTTTTGGCCGCATCACCGCCGTGGCCCTGCTACTGCTGGGCGGCGGCCTGATCCTGGCGGTGGTCGTGCAGGTCCGGGTGGGCCTTGCCCCCCTGTTCCAGCTGCGGCGCGAGGTGGCCTCGGTGCGGCGCGGCAAGAGCGAGCGCCTGACCCGTGCCTATCCCGACGAGCTCGAGCCTCTAGCCGTCGAACTGAATGCGCTGCTGGCCCACAACCAGGAAGTGGTCGAGCGGCAGCGAACCCATGTCGGCAATCTGGCCCATGCCCTGAAAACCCCGCTGTCGGTGATGATCACCGAGGCCAGCCAGCAGCCGGGATCCCTGGCCGATGTCGTCAGCCGCCAGGCCGATGTGATGCGCGAGCAGGTCGACCACCATCTGCGACGGGCCCGAGCGGCGGCCCGTTCCCAGACCAGTGGCGAGCGCACGCCGGTCGAGCCGATCCTCGACGAGCTGGCGGTAACCCTGGAGCGGATCTTTCAGGACAAGGCCGGCGGGCAGGGCATCGAGATCGACTGGCGCTGTCCCGAGGACCTTTGCTTCCAGGGCGAGAAGCAGGATCTGATGGAACTGGCCGGCAATGTCATGGAGAACGCCGGCAAGTGGTGCCGGGGCCGTATCCGGGTGATCGCCGCGCCGGGCGCGACCGGTCGCTGGACCCTGGTGGTCGAGGATGATGGTCCGGGCCTGCCGCCCGAACGCTGGGTTGATGCCCTGAAGCGGGGCCAGCGCATGGATGAGCATACCCCGGGTTCAGGTCTGGGCCTGTCCATCGTCGACGAACTGGCCAGGGCCTATGGCGGATCGGTGACACTTGGTGAATCGCCCATGGGCGGATTGCAGGTCCGGCTGGATCTTCCGAGCGCCGAAACCTAGCGGCGTTCTGTCGCACCCTACGGGTTGCCAGCCGCCCCGATGAAGGCCCCTAAGCCTCGCGAAGCCCTCGGCTTTCCTCGACTTTCCCATCAGCGCGCCTCAGCGACTTTTTTGGCGGATTTGGGAAAGTCTTAACCTCGTTGCCAACATGGTTGACGCTGTCGGTCTTTGGGATCCGGCGGGGGATCATGGCCGCAATCGCTGCGCACAAATTGCAGATCGTACGGATGCTGGTGGAAACCGCGCCGGACGCTGCCTTGCGCAGTCTGGAAATGGCCCTGGCCGGCGTCGGGACAACGGGTGGGCTCGCCCAGGTGCGGGGCCTGGTTGAGGACGAGACCGCCGACCGATTCGTTCGCAACAATGTTCTCGCGCCGATCGTGCCGATGTGCGCCACGCGCGGTGCAGGCCAGATCAGCTTCTCGCCGCGGGTCCTGCCGTCCCTGTGGAAAGCGTTGAAGGTCGTTACGCCTCAGCGCGTCGAGGAAGCTGCCGCCAAGTGCAGTCCCTGGGACCTGGAGCAGGGGGCCCCGGAGGTCTTTGACGACCTCTGCCGGATGGCGGCGCGCTGCCTGCGCGACGCCGAGCAGGACGCCTTTGATGCGACCCGCAGCCTCGGCAACACCGACGAATTGATCGCCTGCCTCGAGATTGGACACATCGTCCGGGCCTCCCTGCCCAAGCTGTCGGACTGGGTCAGCCGGATGAGCGGTGAACGGGCTGCGGCGGCGCGCCTGGCCTATCGCGACGCCTGCGCGATCCGTGAGGACTCCGGTGCCCGGCTGTTTGATATGCTGGCTGCGCACCTGCCCGACGACTGGCGGATCCTGCGGGTCATTTCGGCGGTCATGGACCGGCCCAATGACCGCTATCTGGCCTCATCGGAAGTCGGCTCGTTCGGCGAGCGCGTGCTGGCCGAGATCGACGAAGCGATTGCCCTGATCCGTGATTTCAGCCTCGACAAGGGCGAGAAGCTGGGACGCGAGGCCGCCCTGGCCGCCCAGCGCGTGTCCCTTCAGATCACCGAGTTCGAGCAGACCGTGAACATCGCCAAGGACGGCCCCTGGGGGCGTCGTCTGGCCAAGTACAAGCAGGAAATCGCCCAGGTCGCCGAACTGCGGATGAACGCCGCCGAAAAGGAACTGGCCGAGGCCCTGCCGACCAAGCCGATCTCGATCCTGGGCAAGAAGGGCGGCAAGGGCATTGCCAAGCTGAATGCCGAGCCGGACCCGACGGCGGTGCGACGCGCCACGGCGATCCTGGTCTTTATCGAACAACTTCGACCCTGCGCCGCCCAGAGCGGCTATGGGGCCACCCGGACCAAGGTCCTGGACAAGCTCAATACCCGCCTCGATCAGTATATCGAGGACGTGCTCTATGCCGCCCGCACCGGCGAAGGCGGCGATCCGGTCCTGGCCCAGCAGTATCTCGATGTTGCGGCGACCTTCATCGCCCATACGCGCGACGACAAGACCGCTGAAATCGTCCGCCGCCGGGCCGCCGCCGCGATCGCGGCCTGATCCATCCCTTAAGCGCTTTTTTCGCTAACGGCGGCGCGCATTCCCGGCTAACAGGCGAAGCATGATCGCTTTCTGGATCTCGGCGGCCGGGCTGTCGGCTGCGGCCGGTGCCCTGGTTCTGCGCAGCGCCGCGCGGGCCGGTGCCGTCGACGGCACCGCACCGGGCCTTGACGCCCATCGCCGCCAGCTCGGCGAAATCGACCGCCTGGCTGCCGGCGGCCTGCTCGACGATGGCGAACGCAAGGCGGCCCGGGCCGAGGCGGGGCGTCGCCTGCTGGTCGAGGCCGACCGCGCCGAGGTCTGGTCGCGCGATGGTCTGGGATCGCGTCGCCTGGCGGTGACGGCCGCCGCCGTTGCGCCGCTTCTGGCCCTGGCCATCTATCTGGTGATTGGCTCGCCCGGCTTTTCTGACCAGCCCTATGGCCGGCGGGTGGCCGAATGGCGGGCGACGGACCCGGCCCAGCTGGATCCGCCCCGCATCGCCGCCGTGCTGGAAACCATTGTCGCCGAACGGCCCGGAGACGCCGAGCCGCTGAAGCATCTGGCCATGGCCCGAAGCGCCTCGGGCGACCTCGGCGGGGCCGAACAAGCCCTGCGCCGCGCGGTAAGCCTGGCTCCCGGCCGTGCCGACCTGTGGATTGGTCTGGGCGAAACCTTCGTGGCGGAAGCGGATGGCGAAGTCGGGACCGATGCCCGACTGGCCTTCCGGCAGGCCCTGAAGATCGATCCGGCCAGCCTCTCGGCCCGCTATCATCTGGGCCTTGCCCGGATCAGCGACGGCGATGTCGCCGGGGGTCTGGCCGACTGGCGCGCCGTGGCCGACAGCCTGTCGCCGACGGATCCGCGTCGAACGGCGATGAATCGTGAAATCGCCCAGGTCCAGGCCGCCGGCGGCCTGCCTGCCCGTCAGGCCGCGCCCGAGGACAACGCCCAGGTCCAGGGCATGATCGCCGGCATGGTCGAGGGCCTGGCGGAGCGACTGAAGACCGCGCCTGATGATCCCGATGGCTGGGTTCGACTGGTCCGGGCCTATGCGGTTCTGGGCGACACGGCCCGGCGGGATGCTGCCCTCGCCACGGCGAACCAGCGCTTCGGCGATCAGCCCAAGATTCTGGCGGCCCTGAAACAGGCCGCCCAGACCCCGCCGCAATCCCAGTCCGGCACCGAGGGGGGACGTCCGTGAGCTTCTGGCCGAAATCCCGCAAGGCGCGCCGGCGCCTGACCATTCTGCTGGCCATTGCCCCGGTCCTGGCCCTGGCCGTGGGCCTGGCGCTGTACGGCATGCGGGACGCCATCTCGCTGTTCTACACCCCGGCCCAGGCCCAGGAGGCCAAGGTTCCGGCCGGCCGCAAGGTCCAACTGGGCGGTCTCGTCCAGAAGGGCAGCGTCATCAAGCACCCCGGCGGCGACGTCGAGTTCGTGATCGCCGACCAAAAGTCCACCGCCAGGGTCAAGTTCCACGGCGATCTGCCCGACCTCTTCCGCGAGGGCCAGGGCATCGTCGCCCAGGGGGTCTTCGACGACCGTGGCGTGTTCATGGCCACGGAGGTGCTGGCCAAGCACGACGAGCGCTACATGCCCCGCGAGGTCTCCAAGGCCCTCAAGGAGCAGGGCGAATGGCGCGGCGAGGGCGCAGGCCCTCCCGCCTATGAAGGGTCCTCTCCCGCTGAGGGCAAGGATCGCAAATGATCATCGAACTGGGCGCCTTTGCCCTGATCCTGGCCCTGGTCCTGTCGGTCGCCCAGACCGGCCTGTCCGCCGTCGCCGGAGCCCGGCGCGCGCCGATGCTGGCCGGGGCCGGACGCGGCGCGGCCCTGGCGGCCTTCGGGGCCACGGCCGTCACCTTTGCCTGTCTGGTCTGGGCCTTTGTCAGCTCGGACTTCTCGGTGGCCAATGTCGCGGCCAATTCCCACACCGCCAAGCCCATGCTGTTCAAGGTGGCGGGGGCCTGGGGCAGCCACGAGGGCTCGATGCTGCTGTGGTGCCTGGTCCTGACCGGCTATGGCGCGGCCATGGCCCTGTTCGGCGCCAGCCTGCCGCCGCGCCTTCGGGCCTATGCGGTCGCTGTCCAGGGGGCCCTGGGCGTGATGTTCCTGGCCTATACGGTCTTTGCTTCCAATCCGATGGTCCGCCTGACCGAGGTCCCGATCGAGGGGCGTTCGCTCAATCCCCTGCTGCAGGACTGGGCCTTGGCGGTGCATCCGCCCTTCCTCTATGCCGGCTATGTCGGGTTCTCGGTCGTCTACAGCCTGGCCATGGCTGCCCTGATGGACGGGCGGGTCGACGCGGCCTGGGCCCGCTGGGTGCGGCCCTGGACCCTGGCGGCCTGGAGCCTTCTGACCATCGGGATCACCCTGGGCGCCTTCTGGGCCTATTATGAACTGGGCTGGGGCGGCTGGTGGTTCTGGGATCCGGTCGAGAATGCCAGCTTCATGCCCTGGCTGATCGGCGCGGCCCTGCTGCACTCGGCCATCGTCATGGAGAAGCGCGGGGCCCTGCCGGGCTGGACGGTCTTCCTGGCCCTGGCGGCCTTTACCTTCTCGATGCTGGGGGCCTTCCTGGTGCGCTCGGGCGTGCTGACCTCGGTCCACGCCTTTGCTGTCGACCCGACCCGGGGCGTGCTGCTGCTGATCATGATGGGCCTGGCCGCCGGGGCCGGGTTCCTGCTGTTTGCCCTGCGCGCGCCCTCGCTCAATTCCGGAGGCCTGTTCGCCCCGGTCAGCCGTGAGAGCGCCATTGTCCTCAACAATATCGTGCTGTCGACGGCGACGGCCACGGTGCTGCTGGGCACGCTCTATCCACTGATCCGTGAAGCGTTCGACGGCGAGGCGGTGTCGGTCGGCCCACCGTTCTTCAACCTGACCTTCACGCCGATCATGCTGCTGGCCCTGGCCATCCTGCCGGCCGGACCCCTGCTGGCCTGGAAGCGCGGCGATGCCTCGGCCGTGATGCGCCGCCTGTGGTTGGCCCTTGCCGCCGCCGCCCTGCTGGGCCTGCTCACCTATGCCCTGATCACGCCGCGCAAGGCGCTCGCCAGTGCCGGCGTCGCGCTCGGGTTCTGGCTGATCGGCGGGGCCCTCGCCGAACTGGCCGAGCGCCTGAAGCTCCTGCGTGCCCCTCTGGCCGAGGTCTGGCGCCGGGCCGTCGGCCTGCCGCGCGGGGCCTGGGGCACGACCCTGGCCCATGCCGGCATGGGGGTCTTTGTGCTGGGCGCATCGTTCGAGACCGCCTGGCGGGTCGAGCAGGCCCAGGCCCTGAACCTGAACCAGTCCTTCAAGCTGGGGCATTATGAGGTAACCCTGACCGGCGTCGGCTCGGTCGAGGGCCCCAACTATCTGGCCGAGCGCGGCCTGGTGCGGATCACCGACCCATCCGGTCGCATCGTCTGCCAGGCCAAGCCCGAGCGGCGCTACTATCCGACCGGCGGACAGACGACCTCGGAGGTGGCGATCTGCCCCAAGGGGCTGGACGACCTCTATGTGGTGCTGGGCGAGCGCCGGGGCAGTGAGAGCGGCAAGCCGGCCTGGCTGGTCCGGGCCTATGTCAATCCCTGGGTCCGGCTGATCTTCCTCGGCCCCCTGCTGATGGCGCTGGGCGGGGCCATATCAGTGTCGGATCGCCGGCTGCGGCTGGGTGTCGGTCGCAAGGCCTCGGAGGCCCAGGCATGAACCGGCTCAGGGCTGTGCTCGTCACCCTGGCCGCCGTGGCGTGCATGGCCGCAGCCTCGGAGCCCAGTGAGCGTCTGCCTGATCCGGCCCAGGAGGCCCGCGCGCGGGTGCTGTTCCGCGAGGTGCGCTGCCTGGTCTGCCAGAACGAGTCGATCGATGATTCCCAGGCTGAGCTGGCCGGGGATCTGCGCCGGGTGGTCCGTCAGGAGATCGCCGGCGGCCGCAGCGATGCGGAGGTTCGCAGCTTCCTCGTCGCCCGCTATGGCGAGTTTGTTCTGCTGAAGCCGACCTTCTCGGCCGGTAATGCCGCGCTCTGGCTGGCTCCGTTGGGTATTCTGGCGGCCGGCGGTGGCCTGCTGGTGGCGCTGCTGCGCCGGCGGCGGGCTGATGGCGCGGCCGAGCCGGACGAAGCTCCGGGTCTCTCGCCCGAAGAAGAAGCCCGCCTGGCGCTACTGCTGGAAGACCTCGGCCACGATTGCGCCGAAAAGCGGCCGCAAGAAACACCTTCCGTGTGACGGAAAGATAATTCGAGAACCATTGCGCGTTACGCCATCGCGATTAGGTTCTCGTATGACAGGTCCCGGCGCGATGCGTCGTGGGTGAGGAAAGACAAGAGATGACCGCTAGGAAGTCGGGTTTCATTGTGGGCGCCGTTGCCGGCGCGGGCGTCGCCGCCGCGGCTCTGGCCGGCATGGGCATGCGGATGGGGACGGCCGATGCCGCCGAGGCCCCGGCCGCCATCCGTGTCTCGACGGCCGCCGCCCCGTCCTTCGCGCCGCCGCCCGGTGCCCCGATGTCGTTCGCCGACATCTTTGAAAAGGTCTCGCCGGCCGTCGTCCAGATCGATGTGACCTCCAAGGCCAGCCCCGCCCGCGGCCTGCGAATTCCGGGCCTCGAAGGCTTCGACATCGTGCCGCGCGGCCAGAAGCCGGGCGCCGAGGGCGAGGAGGACACCCCCGCCGCACCGAAGCAGCAGTCCTCGGGCTCAGGTTTCTTCATCTCGGCCGACGGTTACATCGTGACCAACAACCACGTGGTCGCCGACGCCGACGAGATCAATGTCGTCATGAAGGACGGCCGCCAGCTGAAGGCCACCGTGGTCGGTCGCGACGAAGGCACCGACTTGGCCGTGATCAAGGTCACCGATCCCAAGGCCAAGGGCGCGGACTTCCCCTATGTCGACTTTGAGAACCAGGCCAAGCCGCGGGTCGGCGACTGGGTCATCACCATCGGCAACCCCTTCGGTCTGGGCGGCACCGCCACGGCCGGCATCATCTCGGCCTATAACCGCGACCTGGGCGACAGCTCGTCGCGCTTTGTCGACTACATCCAGATCGATGCGCCGATCAACCGGGGCAATTCCGGTGGTCCCAGCTTCGACATCTTCGGCCGGGTGATCGGCGTCAATACGGCGATCTTCTCGCCGACGGGGGGGTCGGTCGGTATCGGCTTTGCCATTCCGGCCGACGTGGCCGAGGCTACCGCCAAGCAACTGATCGCCGGCGGCAAGGTGGTCCGCGGCTATATCGGGGCCAATATCCAGGACTTCTCGCAGGAAATGGCCGAGGCCCAGGGCATGCCCGACGTCAAGGGGGCCATCATCGCCGAACTGGTGGCCGGTGCCCCCGCCGCCAAGGCCGGCCTGCTGCCCGAGGACATCGTAACGGCCGTCAATGGCACCAACGTCAAGAGCGGCTCGGAACTGACGCGCGAAGTGGCCAAGGCCAAGCCGGGCGACACCATCCGTTTGTCGATCCTGCGCGGCGGCAAGCCCCGCACGGTCGAGGTCAAGTCCGGTGTGCGTCCGTCCGAAGGTGCCCTCGGCGTCAATGACAACACCAACGAGGACGGCGGCGCGCCCGATACCCCGGACAAGCCCCAGACCCAGAAGTTCGAAGCCCTGGGTCTGACCCTGGCCCCGCTCGATACGGCATCCCGCGCGACCTACAAGATCGCACCGGACGTGCGTGGCGTGCTCATTGCCGGGGTCAAGTCGGACTCCGACGCCGGCGAGAAGGGCCTGGTCAAGGGCGACGTCCTGTCCAGCGTCAACGGCGTCGCGGTCAATGCGACCGGTGAGGTCGCGGCCGCGATTGCCTCGGCCCAGAAGGGTGGCCGCACCAGTGTTCTGGCCAAGATCATCCGCCAGGGCCGTCCGGTCTTCGTCCCGCTGAAGATCGCACCCTAACCTCAGGGTCGGCCAAACTGCTCTGCAAGCGCCCCGCTCCGGTTCCTCCGGGGCGGGGCGTCCTGTATCTGTCCAAGGTTTAAGGGACGGGCCCGGTCAAAACCGGTATCCATCAGCAAGGATCGCGTCCTAGGGTCGAATCGGGAGACCGTCAGTCTTCCTATTGGCGGGCGCATGAGGGACGGGCTGATGCGTATTCTGATCATCGAAGACGATATCGAGGCGGCGGGCGCAATGAGCCACGGCCTCACCGAAGCCGGCTATGAGTGCGTCCACGCCCCAGACGGCGAGGCGGGACTCAAGGAGGCCGGCAAGGGCGGTTTTGACGTGCTGATCGTCGATCGCATGATGCCCAAGAAGGATGGTGTCGAGGTCGTCGAGACCCTGCGACGCGAAGGGGACAATACCCCGGTCCTGTTCCTGTCGGCCCTGGGCGAGGTCAGTGACCGCGTGGTGGGTCTGAAGGCCGGTGCCGACGACTATCTGGTCAAGCCATATGCCTTTCCCGAGCTGATGGCCCGGGTCGAGGCCCTGTCGCGCCGTCGCGAGACGGGCGCGGTCGCCACCACCCTGAAGGTCGGCGAGCTCGAGATGAACCTGATCAACCGGACCGTCCATCGGGCGGGCAAGGAGATCGATCTCCAGCCCCGTGAGTTCCAGCTGCTGGAGTTCATGATGCGCCACGCCGGGCAGTCGGTCACCCGCACCATGCTGCTGGAGAAGGTGTGGGAATATCACTTCGACCCGCAGACCAATGTCATCGACGTGCACATCTCGCGCCTGCGCAGCAAGATCGACAAGGGCTTCGACCGGGCCATGCTGCAGACCGTGCGCGGCGCGGGCTACAGGCTCGATCCTTAGGAGATAGGGCGGTCCGCCGCCGAGAGCCCCCATGCGCCTGCCGCGCCTTTTCCGCACCACGCCGTTCCGGCTGACCCTGCTGTTTCTGGCCCTGTTTGCAGCGGCGGCCAGCGCCTTCCTGGGCTACATCTATGTGGCCACGGCCGGCGAGGTGAACCGCCGCGCCGACGCCGAGATCAACCGCGAGATGGAAAGCCTCGAGGCAGCCTACCGGCAGGGCGGCGTCAATGCCCTGAACCAGACGATCGTCGAACGGGCGAGCGGCGAACGGCCCTTCCTCTATTTCCTGGCCGACAAGACCGGCAAACGGATCTCGGGATCGATCGAGGCCTCGCCCCTCGACGACTTCGAAGGCGACGGCCCCAGCTGGTCCAGTTTCAAGGTCACCGAGGTCGACCTCGACGGGGCCGAGATGCGCAATCCGGCCCGCGGGGTGCAGGAGCGCCTGGCCGGCGGCGAGGTGCTGTTCGTCGGTGCCGATGTGGCCGCGTCCGAAGGCTATGTGCGCAAGATTGTCCGGGCCCTGTGGGGGGCCGGGGCCCTGGTGATTCTGCTGGGCCTTGCGGGTGGCGTGCTGATCAGCCGCAATGTCTCGCGCAGCATGCAGGGCCTCGTCGACCTGGTGGCTGCGGTGCAGGCCGGGGACCTCCAGGCCCGCGCCAAGGTTCGCGGGGCGCGCGACGAATATGACGAGCTGGCCGAAGGGCTCAATGACATGCTCGACCGCATCGAGCGGCTGATGGGCGGTCTGCGCCATGCCGGCGATGCCATTGCCCATGACCTGCGCTCGCCCCTGACGCGCCTGCGGGCCCGTATGGAAGTGGCCCTGATCGACGCCGAGAATGGCAAGGGCGATCCGGTCGCGGCGCTGGAAACGGCCCTGCAGGACGCCGATGGCGTGCTCAAGACCTTCAATGCCGTCCTGGCCATTGCCCGCCTGCAGGCCGCCGGTCAGGCTCCCGACCAGCAGAGCTTCGACTCCTCGGAACTGGCCCGCGACATGGCCGAACTCTATGAGTTTTCCTGCGAGGACAAGGGGCTGGACTTCAAGGCCGAGATTACACCGGCCCTGCACATCCGGGGTAATCGCGAGTTCATCGCTCAGGCCCTGGCCAACCTGCTCGACAACGCCATCAAATATACCCCGTCGGGTGGGGCGATCATGCTGCGGGCGCGTCGGCGCTCGTCCGGCGAGCTGGAGTTCTCGATCACCGACACCGGTCCGGGCGTTCCCGATGAGGACCGGGCCCGGGTGGTGCAGCGCTTCGTGCGGCTGGAAAACAGCCGCAGCGAGCCGGGTGCAGGCCTGGGCCTGTCCCTGGTCCAGGCCGTGGCTGCCTCGCATGGTGGCCGGCTGGAACTGGCCGAAGGTCCCGGGGAATACAACGGCATGGGTCCGGGTCTGCGGGTCGCCCTGGTGCTGCCAAGGGTGGAATAGCGGGCGTCCGTCCCAGCGGTTCCGGCAAGGCTTCTTCTTGTCGCGCGATGCGGCCCGGGCCACGGTGGTGCCATGACTCGCCTGCTCGAACGTCTCGCCCCGTGTGGTCCCATCGTCGATCCGAAGGCGGCCGAGCGCGCCCATGAGGCGATCCTCAAGCGGGTCGGCGAGGCGTCGGATCTGGTTGAAGCCGCCTGGCCGGCCCTGGCCCCGGTGTTTGCCGCCTCGCCCTATCTGACCGGCCTGGCCCGTCGCGACGCCCGCCGTCTGCCGACGATTCTGACGTCCGAGCCCGGCCAGCGCCTGGACGACATCCTCACCCGGGCCAGGGCGGTCGGCGAAGAGCCGGATTTCGAGACGGCGCGCAGGGTGCTGCGCGAGCTGAAGGCAGACCTGCATCTGCTGACCGCGCTCTGCGATCTCGGGGGCGTCTGGGATCTCGACGCGGTCACCGGGGCCCTGACCCGCTTTGCCGATGCAACCCTGGGGGCCGCCCTGGCCCAGGCCGTCCGGCTGGAGGTCGATCGCGGTGCCCTGACCCATCTGGGCGATACGGAGGCTGGTCCTGCGCCGGGCCTGTTCTGCGTCGCCATGGGCAAGCACGGGGCCTTCGAGCTCAACTATTCCAGCGACATCGATTTCTCGATCTTCTACGCGCCGGAGAAGCTGCCGGTCGCCGAGGGCGTCGAGCCCCAGGGCGTGGCCGTGCGGATCGCCAACCATCTGGGCCGGATCCTGCAGGAGCGCACGGCCGACGGCTATGTGTTCCGCATCGACCTGCGCCTGCGTCCCGATCCGTCCTCGACCCCGCCCGCCATGCCGCTTGATGCGGCCATGGATTACTATGAAAGCGTCGGCCAGAACTGGGAGCGGGCGGCGCACATCAAGGCCCGCATCGCGGCCGGCGACCGCCGCGAGGGCGAGGCCTTTCTGGCGGCCCTGCAGCCCTTTATCTGGCGGAGGAACCTCGATTTCGCGGCCATCGCCGACATTCACTCGATCAAGCGGCAGATCCATACCTACAAGGTCGATGACCGCCTGACCGCCAAGGGGGCGGATCTCAAGCTGGGGCGCGGCGGGATCCGCGAGATCGAGTTCTTCGTCCAGACCCAGCAGCTGATCCTGGGCGGTCGGCAGCCGGACCTGCGCAGTCCTCGCACGCTGGACGCCCTTAGGGCCCTGGCAGGCGCCGGCCATGTGACGGTCGAGGATGCGGACTGGCTGACCACCGCCTATCAGGACCTGAGGGCCCTGGAACACCGCGCCCAGATGATCGCCGACGACCAGACCCACAAGCTGCCGGAGTCTGACGCCGACCGAAAGAAGGTCGCGGCGCTGTGGAACCACGACGCCCTGCGCAGCTTCGACGCGGCGGTCGGCCGGATCCTGAAGGGGGTCAACCAGCGTTATGGCCGGCTGTTCGCGGGCGAGGAGGAACTGTCCTCACGGTTCGGCAGTCTGGTCTTCACCGGCGTCGAGGACGATCCCGAGACCCTGGCCACCCTCAAGCGCATGGGCTTTTCCAGCCCGGAGCGCGTCGCGGCCACGATCCGCAGCTGGCACCATGGCCGGATCGCCGCCACGCGGACCGAACGCGGCCGCGAGCTCTTTACCCGCCTGGCCCCCCGTCTGCTGGACGCCGCCAATGCCTCCGGCGCGCCCGACACGGCCTTCAACCGCTTTGCCGACTTCTTCGCCAGCCTGAGTTCCGGGGTTCAGATCCAGTCGCTGTTTCTGGCCCAGCCACGCCTGTTCGAGCTGATCGTCGAGGTCATGGCCTTCGCCCCGCGGCTGGCCGCCACCCTGGCGCGGCGACCGACCGCCCTGGATGCCCTGCTGGACCCGGCTTTCTTCGGTCCGATGACCGTGCCGGAAAGCCCGCCCTGGGATCCCGGTGATTTCGAAGGGGCGATGGATGCCGCCCGCCGGCTGTTTCGCGACCAGAGCTTCCGGATCGGCGTGCGGGTCATGAGCGGCACGGCCGGGGCGCGCGATGCGGGCGCGGCCTTTGCCGGCCTGGGCGACCTGATCGTCCGCGGCCTGGCGCCGGCGGCCCTGGCCGAAACGGTCCGTCTGGGCGGTGAATTCCCTGGCGAGGTTGCGGTGGTGGCCCTGGGCAAGGCCGGCTCGCGCGAGATGACCGCCAAGTCCGACCTGGATCTGATGACCCTTTATGCGGCCGACGACCCGACCGCCCAGTCGGCCATCAAGGGCTGGGGCGCCGAGAGCTTCTATGCCCGCTTCACCCAGCGCCTGACATCCGCCCTGTCGGCCCCGACCGGGGAGGGGACCCTCTATGAGGTCGATCTCAAGCTGAGGCCCTCCGGGACCAAGGGACCGGTGGCGGTCAGTTTCGCCGCCTTCGAGGACTATTATGCCCGCGAGGCCGAGACCTGGGAGCTGCTGGCCCTGACCCGGGCCCGGGTGATGTGGGCCAGCTCGCCGGCCTTTCAGATCCGGGCCGAAGCCGCCATCGAGGCCGCCCTGCGGCGTCCGCGCGACCCGGGCAAGACCGCCGTTGACGTGCTCGAGATGCGCGAACTGATGGAGCAGGAGCGTCCCGGCAAGGGGGTCTGGGATCTGAAACTGTCACCCGGCGGTCTGGTCGATATCGAGTTTGTCGCCCAGTATCTGCAGCTCAAGCATGCGGCGGCGGGAGGGCCCCTGGCCCAGAATACCGGCGAGGCCCTGGCCGCCCTGAAGACGGCCAACCTTGCCGACCCGGCCGGCCTGTCCAGTCTCGAGGCGGCCTGGCGGCTGGAACAGGACCTCTCGCAACTGATCAAGGTCGCCCTCGAGGACGGGGCCGATCCGGAGGCTGAGTCCCGGGCCTTCCGGGTCTTGCTGGCCCGTGCCGGTCATGTGCGGGAGTTCCGGTCCCTGAAGACCAAGCTGGCCCGGGCCAAGACCGAGGCGCGGGCGGCCTTTGAGGCCATTGTGCGCCGCGACGGAAACGCCGGGGTCTGACGTTCAAGAGGCATGGGACGGGCGCACAACGTCTTGGAGACGAAGTCTTATGTCGAAAGAAATTCTGATCGCCGCTGCTGCCGTGATGCTGCTCGCAGGCCCGGCCCTGGCGGCACCCAAGGGGCCGGCCTCGCTGGATGCCAATGCCGACGGAAAGGTCACCCTGTCCGAGTTTCAGGCCGGGCGAGGCGGCCAGATGATGGGCCGGCTCGATGCCGACAAGAACGGCAAGCTGTCACGCGCGGAGTTTGCCGCCATGCGCAAGCCGGCCACGGACGCCTCTGCCCCGGACGCTGACAAGCCCGGCAAGGGCGCTGACCGCCTGTGGTCGCGCGTCGACTCTGACAATGACGATGCCCTGACGCGCGGCGAACTGGATAGCTTTCTGGCCGGCCGCTTCAAGCGCATGGATGCCGACAATGACGGCACGCTGTCGACGGCGGAGTTGAAGCCCCGGGCCGGCAAGGCCAAGGTCGGGATCTGATTGATGTGGTCGCGCGCGGCGAGGTGAGATTTGGTGGCCGGGGGGAGCGATCCCGACGAGGCCCTGCTGACGGGGGTGGGCCGGGGCGACCCGGCCGCCGTTCGCCAGCTGCTGGACCGACGCCTGCCGCGCGTTCTCGCCCTGGCGCGGCGGATGCTGAACGACGCCGGCGAAGCCGAGGATGTGGCGCAGGAGACCTTCCTTCGGGCCTGGAAACAGGCGCGATCCTGGCGGCCGGGTGCGGCGAAGTTCGATACCTGGCTGCACCGCGTGGCGCTGAACCTCTGCTACGACCGCCTGCGTCGCCGTCGCGAGGTGGTGACGGCCGAGCCGCCGGAGCAGGTCGACACCGGGCCCGCGCCCGATGCCGGGTTGATCGGGGCCGATCTTTCACGACGGGTCGAGGCGGCGTTGGCGGCCCTGCCGGCGCGCCAACGCGAGGCCATAGTTCTTTGCCATCATCAGGGTCTGGGCAATATCGAGGCTGCGGCCCTGATGTCGATCACCGTCGAGGCGCTGGAAGGACTGCTGGGTCGGGGGCGACGAACACTGCGCTCGGCTCTGGCCGACCTCGCGGCCCCGGGACCCTGAAGGAGATGGTGGGATGACCATGACCCTCGAACGTTTCAAGGCCCTGGCGGAAAGCCATGGCGGCGACCTGGCTCGCTGGCCCGAGTCCGAGCGTGAGGCGGCGCGCGCCCTGCTGATCTCGACGTCCGGAGCCCTGGACGCTGTGCTGGTCGAGGCGGCCCAGCTGGATCGCCTTCTCGATCTCGCGCCGGCCCAGGCGGTGGACTCAGCCCTTCTGGGACGCCTGATTGCAGCTGCGCCTCAACCCCTGAGACTTGCCCGCCTTTGGCTGGCGGGAGCCGGGGCCGCCCTGGGCCTGGGCGCTGCGGCCATGGCCGGCGTGGCGGTCGGCATCTCGATCGGCCAGGCAAATCCGCCTCGCGCGCCTCAGGAAGAGGCCCTGATCGCGGCCGATCTCGCAACCGACCTGTCAGACGCCCTCGAGGAGCCCGCAGCCCTATGATCGCCAATCGCCCCTTGCTGATCGGCCTGATCGTGTCGGCGGCGCTCAACCTGTTCCTGATCGGGGGCATAGCGGGGGCCCTGTGGATGCGTCCGTCTGCCCCCTCCGCCGTTCAGAAGGCCCCGGGCCCCATGCCGATGGAGCGCCCTGTCGAGACAGGAACCGCCTCTGATCCGGCCCCGGTGCTTCAGGATCGGCCCCAGGCGGATCCTGCCGTGTCGAGGCCGGTGGCGCGCCCCTCCGACCCGCCCGCCCGGCCGGCCCTCTGGACCGCCGGCAAGGATCTTTCCCCCGAGACCCGGCAGGCGCTGCGGCGCACCCTGAGGGACGCCAACCAGCGCAACCGGGCCCTGACGCGACAGGCCCAGGCCGAGCGCCAGGCGGCCATTCAGCTGTTCCGGTCCGGATCCTATGACCCAGCCGATGTCAGCAAGCGGCTGGGGGCAGCCCGGGCTCTGGATCTGGAGGCGCGGGGCAATGTCGAGAGCGCTGTGGCCCGCTTTGCCGCCACCCTTTCACCCACCGAGCGGGCCACCCTCGCTGACGGCCTGGCCCGGGTCTATGCGCCGCGCCAGAAGGGGGCAAAGCCGCAAGAGGACTGAAAATCAGCTTTTGGCGTAACCAAAAGGCCGGGTGATGCGTATCTTGCTGGTGAACCTCCTTCGGAGCCTGCCATGCTGATCCGCAACGCCCCCGACCTGACTGAAAACGACGTCACGGATCACGGGCTCTATCTGAGGCGGCGCGAGTTCATCGGCGGAGCGGCGGGCCTGGGCCTGGCCGGTCTGGCGAGCACCGCCGACGCCGCCCCGCTGCGCTTTTCCAAGGGATTTTCCACCACCGAGAAGCTGACGTCGCGCGAAGATGTCACGACTTACAATAACTTCTACGAGTTCGGGGTCGACAAGGCCGATCCGGCCGAGAACGCCGGCAAGCTGAAGACCCGCCCCTGGACCGTGCGGATCGACGGCGAGTGCGAAGCCCCGCGCACGGTCGGGATCGACGACCTGATCAAGCAGAACAAGCTGGAGGAGCGCATCTATCGCATGCGCTGCGTCGAGGGCTGGTCGATGGTCATTCCCTGGGTCGGCTTTCCGCTCCGGGACCTGATCGCCTCGGTCAAGCCGACCTCCAAGGCCAGGTTTGTCGCGTTCGAAACCCTGATGCGGCCGTCCGAAATGCCCGGCCAGGCCTGGAACGTCCTGGAATGGCCCTATCGCGAAGGTCTGCGCATCGATGAGGCCACCCACCCCCTGACGCTGATGGCCGTGGGTCTCTATGGCGAGACCCTGCCCAACCAGAACGGCGCGCCCCTGAGGCTGGTCGTGCCGTGGAAATATGGCTTCAAGGGCATCAAGTCGATTGTCCGGATCAGCCTGACCGAAAAGCAGCCGCGCACGGCCTGGAATATCTCGGCACCCCGCGAGTACGGCTTCTATTCCAACGTCAATCCGGCCGTGGACCATCCCCGCTGGTCGCAGGCGACCGAGCGCCGGATCGGCGAATTCAAGCGCCGCGAGACCCTGCCGTTCAACGGCTATGGCCAGTATGTCGCCGACCTCTATCGCGGCATGGATCTGAAGGCGAACTACTGATGGTTCGCGACCAGGGGTTCGTCCCTGCAGCCCTGCCGGACCTTCGGATCGGGGCAACGGCATGAGCAAGCGACGCCGGCCGTCGAAGCTGCAGGACAACCTGGTCTATGGCCTGGTCTGGCTGGCCTGTTTTGCGCCCCTGGCCTGGCTGGCCTGGAAGGGCTTTCAGGGCGACCTCGGGGCCAATCCGATCGAGAAGCTGATCCGGCAACTGGGCGTCTGGGGCCTGCGTCTGCTGCTGGTCGGGTTGGCCATTACGCCCCTGGCCCGGGTTCTGAACTGGCCTCGCCTGGTGCGGTTCCGGCGCACGGTGGGCCTGTTCGCCTTCAGCTACATCCTGCTTCATCTGTTCAGCTATGTCGGGGTCGACCTGTTCTTCGACCTTGGCCAGCTGTGGAAGGACATCCTGAAGCGGCCCTTCATCACCCTGGGCATGGCCGCCTTCGTGCTGCTGATCCCCCTGGCCGTGACCTCGACGAACGGCTGGATCCTCCGGCTGGGCCGGGCCACCTGGCAGAGGCTGCACTGGCTGGTCTATCTGATCGTGCCGCTGGGCGTCGCCCACTACTATCTGCTGGTCAAGGCCGACCATCGCCCGCCGCTGGTCTATGCGGCGGTGTTCGCGGTGCTGATGGCCTGGCGGGTATGGGATCGGGTCAAGAAAACCTCCCCCTGATGGGGGAGGATTTTCTACTTCGCCACACTCTTCGCATAGGCCTGGGCCTGTCCGATCAGGCGCAGCACATTGCCGCTCCAGATCGCCGCGATGTCGGCGTCCGTATAGCCCTTGGCCTTCAGCCGCGCCGTGATCTTGGGCAGGTCGGCCACGTCTTCCAGGCCCTCGACGCCGCCGCCGCCATCCCAGTCGGCCCCGACGCAGACGCCCTTGGGCCCGGTGATCTTCAGGACGTGCAGCATGCTGGCCATGAAGATCTCGAAATTGGCCCGGACCGGCGGATGGAGCTTGTCGACGGCGGCGATCTTGTCGGCCCAGGCCTTCACCTCTGTGGGTGACAGGGTGTCAAAGTCCGGCTGCTTGCCCAGCGCCTCCAGGGCCGCCTTGCGTTCTGGGCTGGTGGGGGTCGCGGCCAGATAGACCGAGTTGATGCAGATCGCGCCGCCGCTTTCGCCGATCCTGCGGATCAGGGCATCATTGAGATTGCGCGGGTGATCATAGATCGCCCGCGCCCCGCTGTGCGAGGCGACGACCGGGCTCTTCGACAGGGCGATCGACTGGCTGACGACCTCGTCGGAGGCGTGGCTGACATCGACCAGTATGCCCAGCCGGTTGGCTTCCGCCAGCCAGCGCAGGCCAAGGGGTGAATAGCCGTTCCAGATCTTGCCCCGGGGATCGGTTGAGCTGTCGGCGAACTGGTTGTTGCGGAAGTGAACCGGACCGGCCATCCGCACGCCGGCCTGGTAGAAGGTCTGCATCAGGGTCAGATCTTCACCGATGGGCCAGCTGTTCTCAATGCTCTGATAGACGAAGGACTTGCCGGCCTTGTTGATCCGGACCGCGTCGTCAGCGGTATAGGCCAGCTCGAACCGGTCGGAATGGGCGGCGACCATTTCCCGGATCTCGACCGCCCGCCGGAGCGCAAAGTCGCGGGCGAAGCGATAGCCTTCGGCCGTCAGCTCGCCCTGGCCCGTATAGATGACATAGAACCCGCCATCGAGGCCGCCCTCGGTCATGCGCGGCAGGTCCACCTGGGTGAAGTCGCTCGATACGGCGTGGCGGTCCAGCATGCTCCAGCCCGGCCGGGCGAAATGTTCCGGCGTATCCAGATGGGTGTCCAGGGTCAGGATCGACTGATGGAGGGCCATGTCGGCCCTGGAGACGCCCGGATTGAGTGCCGGGGCCTTCGTTGGCGGAGCCTTGGGCGCTGCCGTGGCCGGACCGACGGCGGTGAGCAGGAGTGCCGAGCCCAGCAAGGCGGTCAGAAGGCGAGGGGACATGCGGGCTCCGGGGTCAGGCACTGGCGGTGGCTGCGACGGTCAGGGATGGGCTGGGGCGCGTCAAGGCGAAGTCGTCGACCGGCCCTCACATCAGCCCCAGCGCCTTGAAGCTGGCCACGCCGTCCCGACCGACCACCAGATGGTCGTGGACATTGATCTTCAGCGCCCGACCAGCGTCGATGACCTGTTTGGTCATGTCGATATCCGGCCGCGAGGGGGTGGGATCACCTGAGGGGTGGTTGTGCAGCAGGATGATGTTGCTGCTCGACAGCTCAAGCGCTCGCCGCATGACTTCACGGGGATAGACCGGCGCGTGGTCGACGGTGCCGCGGTTCAGCACCTCGTCGGCGATCAGCTGGTTCTTCTTGTCGAGGAACAGTACTCGGAACTGTTCGCGGGGCTCATTGGCCAGGGCGACGCGGACATAACCCAGCAGGGCGCTCCAGGATGAGATCACCGGGCGCTTGACGATCTTGTCGCGACCGGCCCGCAGGGCGGCCTCGTGCAGCAGCTTGATGTCGAGGGCGGCGGTTTCGCCGATCCCCGGCACGGTCATCAGCTCCTCGATACTGGCGGCGATCACCGCGCCGAACGAACCAAACCGGGCCAGCAGGGCCTTGGCCCTGGGCTTGACGTCGCCGCGCGCAAAGGTCCGGAAGAGATAGAGTTCGAGCAGTTCATAGTCGGGCAGGGCGACCAGGCCGCCGGCCCTGGCCCTGGCCCGCAGCCTTTCGCGATGGCCGGCATTCGGATCGCTGGTCGCGGCGCGCCCCGGCTTGCCAAGCCGCTCGACCTCGGGGTCCGGCGGCGAAGGGCTGAGCGAGGCGGCCTGAACCATGATCGCGCGCCCTAGGCCTGCCGGTTCAGGGCAGGCGCAACCCAGATCGGAAGGCAACACCACCCGATGCACCTGCGAAAATGCGCGAGTTTTTCAGCTTCGGTCATGGCGAAAGCTTCGCCAATTCCGTCTGGATTGTCTATCGGAATAATGCGCGCTATGCGCGATCAGCCGCCCAGGATTGCTGGCTGGAACAGGCCGGCCGGCGAGGCGGTAAAGGCCTCATAACCGTCCTCCGTCACGCCGATCGAGTGTTCGCACTGGGCCGACAGCGACTTGTCCCGGGTCACGGCGGTCCAGCCGTCGCCCAGCACCTTCACGGCCGGCTTGCCCAGATTCACCATCGGCTCAATGGTGAAGAACATGCCGGGCTTCAGCACCGCGCCCTGGCCGGGACGGCCGAAGTGCAGGATGTTGGGGGCGTCGTGGAACACCCGGCCCAGGCCATGGCCGCAGAAGTCGCGGACGACGCTGCACCGCTGGGCCTCGACATAGGACTGGATGGCGTGACCGATGTCGCCCAGGGTCGCACCGGGCTTCACGGCGGCCAGGCCGCGGGCCATGCCTTCATAGGTGATTTCGATCAGCCGCCGCGCTCGGGGGCCGACCTCGCCGACGCCATACATGCGCGAGGTGTCGCCGTGCCAGCCGTCGACGATCACCGTGACGTCGATATTGACGATGTCGCCGTCACGCAGGGCCCAGTCGCCCGGAATGCCGTGGCAGACCACGTGATTGCGCGAGATGCAGACCGTCTTGGGATAGCCGCGATAGAACAGGCAGGCCGGGATAGCCTTGTGGTCGAGAATGAACTCGCGGGCCAGGGTGTCGAGATGGTCGGACGAGACACCCGGCACCACGTGCGGGATCAGCATGTCCAGGCACTCTGCCGCCAGCTTGCCGGCGCGGCGCATGCCTTCGAAATCTTCGGCCTTGTGAATCTTGATCGCACCCGTGCGGGTCTCGGCTTCGATCTCAAGGGCGTCGTCAAGGGTCATGGCGTACTCGGGCAGGGCAGGCGGCGTTAAACCGTATCTCGCCATCCTAGCATGAAACTTCAATGGCCGCCTCTGCCAGATCATCGCGCCGGCACGATGCCTTGACAAAGATGACGCGGGCGTCATTTTTGTTCCCGCGCTGGCGTTCAGACCGGCGGCAGCGGGAAGGCGAGCCAGCCATGCAGCAACTACTGACCGGCCTGTTCAGGGTCATGCCCCTGCTGTTCGGACTGGGTTTCCTGGCTCCCCTGCTGGCGCAGATCATCGAACGCTTCGGCTGGACGCTGCCCAATGGCTTCTCGCCGCTGGTACTGGGTCTGCTGGTCGGCGGGCTTTGGGGCGGTTTCGCCACCGTGAAGGGCCGCTGGATATGAGCGCGCCGACCCTCACCGAGGCCGAGGTCGCCGGCCTCGACGAGCGGGCCCTCATCAAGCTCGAGAAGACCGTCGCCGAGGCCTATCTGGGCGGGGTGCCCTGGGGCTCGGTGACCTGGGCCCTGGTCAACACTGCGGTCTGGTTCTCGCTCTGGCCCCTGACCCTGTCAGGGCTTCTGCCGCTCTGGGCGGCCTTCCCGATCGCGACCGTCAGTATCGCCCTGAGCTATCTGCCCTCGCATGAGGCCCAGCACCGCATCATCGCCCGCGAGGGTCAGCCGCTGTTCTGGTTGAACGAGCTGGTCGGCCATATCTCGACCCTGTCTCTGGTGCTGCCCTATGACGTAGCCCGCCTGACCCACTACGAGCACCACAAGCACGCCAATCATCCGGACCTCGATCCGGACTACAGCACCCACGCCGACGGAACCCTGGATTTCCTGCGCCGGACCATCGCCAACCGCCAGCCGTCGGGGGCCGGCGACAAGGCCTATGGCGAGACGCTGATGCGTCTGGGTACCGACGAAGCCCGCCGCGCGATGATTATCGCCGCCGTCTATCGGCTAGGCCATTTTTCGATCCTGTTCGCCCTGGCCTGGAGCGGCCATGCGATCGAGGCGGCCCTGATCTGGTGGCTGCCGCGCCAGCTGGCGGCCACCTACATCCAGTACTTCCTGAGCTTCGCCCCGCATCACCCGGCCAAGGCGATCGGCCGCTATCGCGACACCCGGGCCTTCAGAAGTCCGCTGGGCAATATCCTGACCATGGGGATGCAGTTCCACATCATCCACCATCTCTATCCGCGCATCCCGCTGATGCGGACCCCGGCGGCCTATTGGGCGATGCGGCCGATCCTCAAGGTCCGGGGCTGTGATTTGGGCGCGCTCTAGGAAGAAGGTTGCCGGATCCGCCGCGCCTCTCCTGGCGTGGCGGCGGGCTTGACCTCTTCCAGGAAGCGCGCGTCCAGGCTCGTCGGCCGGTCGCGGCGAACCCGGCAGACGCCCTTGTAGCGGGTCACCCGGCCTGAGGCTTTTTCGGTGACATCGGCGGTAAAGGTCACGTCCCACTCACCGGGCCTGCCGAGCGCCACCGGGTGCATGTCGTTGGACGTGACGTTATTGATCGGCCCCAGCTTGAACTGCTCTTCCAGCTTGGTTGTGCAGGCCTTGAAGGCGAAGACGGCGCGCAGGGCGGTCATCATGCCGCCCTCCTTGCCGCCCTCGGAGGCGCCACAGCCCGACAGGGCCAGGACGGCGCACAGCGCCGTCAGGGTCGAGAATTTCATGTGCTGCACATCCCCCAAGCTCGCGGCGGGAGGTTAGTGAGGGCGGCCGCGAATGCAGCTTAATTCGCCGTCATGTCCGTTAAGGGAGCAGGGTCAGGCGGCGGGCAATGCGGACCGCCTGCGGGCTGAGATCGCAGCCATAGACCAGCACCTCGACACCGGCCTCCACTGCCTGGGCGAGGCCCCGCGCGAAGGCGGGGTCCAGGTCTTCACAGGCCTTGAAGCCCTCACAGTCGGCGCGCTGGACCACGAACAGGGCGACCGCCCGATGCCCTTCGGCGACCTGGGCGGCGAGATCGGCAAGATGCCGGGTCGACCGGGCCGCCTTGCAGTCCGGAAACTCGGCCAGGCCCGGGGTGCGTGACAGGTGCACGTTCTTGACCTCCAGCCAGCAGGGCGGCCGGGCGGGATCGGTCAGCAGGAAGTCGACGCGGCTGGCCTCGCGATACTTCACCTCCGGCTTGACGGTCGCATAGCCCGACAGCTCGGGAATGACGTCGGCCGCCAGGGCCTCGGCGACCAGTCGGTTGGGCAGCAGGGTGTTGACGCCGACCAGGCTGGTCTCGGTCTCCACCAGTTGCAGGGTCCAGGCCAGCTTGCGCTTGGGATCGTCCGACCACGACACCCAGGCGCCCTGTCCGGGCAGGTTGACCCCCAGCATCGCACCGGGATTGGGGCAGTGGGCCGTGATGGCCCGCCCGTCATCCAGCACCAGATCGGCGAAGAAGCGCTTGTAGCGCTGGACGAGTCGGCCGCGAACGAGCGGTTGCGGGAGCAGCATGGCGGCCCTAAGTCGGGTGGGACAAAGATGATGCGAAGTAGGGGAGCGCGACGATGACGGCCAGTACGGATCGGGTGACGGCGGCGGTGCTGATCATCGGCGACGAGATTCTCTCGGGGCGCACCCAGGACGTCAATCTCAGCGCCATCGCCCGCTATCTGGCCACCTACGGCGTCGACCTGGCCGAGGCGCGCGTCGTGCCGGACATCGAGCAGGAGATCGTCGACGCGGTCAACGCCCTGCGCGCCCGCTATGACTATGTCATCACCACGGGCGGCATCGGCCCGACCCATGATGACATCACCGCCGATTCCGTGGCCAAGGCCTTCGGGGTGACCGCTCCCGAACATCCCGAGATCATGGCCCTGCTGCGCGAGCGCTGGGGCGAGCCCAATGCCGCCCGCCGCCGCATGGCCCATGTGCCCGAGGGCGGCGTGCTGGTGAAGAACCCCGTCCAGGGACCGCCCGGCTTCCAGATCGAGAACGTCTTTGTCCTCGCCGGGGTGCCGGCGATCATGCGCGGCATGCTGGGCGATGTCGGCCCGCGGCTGCGCACCGGAGCGGTGGTGATCAGCCGGACCGTTCGCGTCACCGGCTCGGGCGAAGGCCTGATCGCCGCCCCGCTCGAGGCCGTGGCCAAGGCCCATCCGGACATGTCGCTGGGCAGCTATCCGTTCTTTTCGCCGCCGGACATCTATGGGGCCAATCTGGTCGTGCGCGGGCGCGATCCGGCCGAGGTCGATGCCGCAGTCGAGGAGCTGGTGGTAGCGCTGACGGAGGCCGGAGCGGCCCAGATCGAACGGATCGCGCCGGAGGCGTGACCCGACACCGGACTGGTAGGGACAGTGGGACTCGAACCCACACGGATTGCTCCAACGGATTTTAAGTCCGGCGCGTCTACCATTCCGCCATGTCCCCAGGTAGCCGGACGGCCTTACGCCAAGGGGTTTGCGCCGTCGAGAGCGCAGGCAGGCTCTGCCCCGCAAAAACGGGGCGTGACCGCAATGATCGTCGGCGATCCCATCCCAAAACCCTCGTGGGTCATGCTAGTCAGGCTGCATCCCTGGCCGCGCCGCAATACCTGGCGTCGCGTCTGTCCTGTTCCGGAGTCCCACCTTGCGCGGTCTATCCCTTCTGACGGCCCTTCTGGTTGCCGGTTGCGCCGCATCGGGGCCATCGGAACTGCCGCCCGCTGCCCAGATCGCCGGCGCTGACCCCGTGGTGCGGGGCAAGGTTCTGGTCGAGGCCAATTGCTCGGCCTGCCATGCCGTGGGGCCGGTCGGCGACAGTCCACTGCCGAAGGCACCGCCCTTTCGGGTGCTCGGCCAGCGCTATCCCGTGGCCAATCTGCAGGAAGCCTTTGCGGAAGGGATTTCGACAGGCCATCCCCAGATGCCGCAGGTTGTTCTGGAGGCGGAACAGGTCAAGGACCTGATCGCCTATCTGGAAAGCGTCCAGACCCCGGCCGGGACACGCTGATCGGCATTAGACGGACGGGTCTCACATGTTAGCGTCACGGTTCTGAATCAGGGACGGGGACGGAACATGCAGGTTGGACTTAAGGCACTGGCGGTCGCCGGATCGCTTCTGGCGGCGACAGCGGCCCAGGCGGCGCAGGTCGAGGCGCTCAGCGCCGCGCGGATGCTGGATGTGGCGTCGGGCAAATATGTTGAAAACCCGGTGGTCATCATCACCGATGGCCGGATCACGGCCGTCGGCAAAAAGGGCGAGATCGCCGTGCCGGCCGGGGCCAAGCTCATCGACCTGCCGGGCGCAACCCTGCTGCCGGGCCTGATCGACATGCACGTGCACCTCGATAGTCTGGCCGAGGTCGGGGGCTATAACAGCCTGCAATACAGCGACGCCTTCTGGAGCGTGATCCAGACCGCCAATGCCAAGGCCACGCTCGAGGCCGGTTTCACCACCGTGCGCAATGTCGGGTCTGACCGTTTCAACGATGTGGGCCTGCGCGAAGCCATCGATGGCGGTTATGTGCCAGGGCCCCGTGTGGTGACGGCCGGCTATGCCATCGGCGCGACCGGCGGACACTGCGACTCGACCTATTTCCCGCCCTCGATGGCGCAGAAGGGGCCCTATGTCGCCGACGGTGCGGAAGAGGGTCGCAAGCAGGTGCGGGCGGTACGCAAGTACGGTGCCCAGGTGATCAAGATCTGCGCCACCGGCGGGGTGTTCTCGCGCAATACCGAGCCTGGCCAGCAGCAACTGTCCCTGGCCGAGATGAGCGCCATCGTCGATGAAGCCCATATGTGGGGCCTCAAGGTCGCGGCCCACGCCCATGGCGCGGCCGGCATCAAGGACGCCATCCGCGCCGGCGTCGATACGATCGAGCATGTCAGCCTCGTCGACGACGAAGGCATCAAGCTGGCCGTCCAGAAGGGCGCCTGGTTCTCGATGGATATCTACAACACCGACTACACCCAGTCCGAAGGCAAGAAGAACGGCGTGCTGGAAGACAATCTGCGCAAGGACCGCGAAATCGGCGATGTGCAGCGCGAGAACTTCCGCAAGGCGATCAAGGCCGGGGTCAAGATGGTGCTGGGCACCGACGCCGGCATCTATCCGCACGGCCAGAACGCCAAGCAGTTCGCCGTCATGGTCCGCTACGGAGCCTCCCCGCTGCAGGCCATCCAGTCCGCCACGGTCAATGCCGCCCAGGCCCTGGGGCAGGAAAAGGATGTCGGTCAGGTCGCCGTCGGGCGCTATGCCGACATCATTGCCGTTTCGGGCGATCCGCTGGCCGATGTGACGACGCTGGAAAAGCCGGTTTTCGTCATGAAGGGCGGGGCGGTGGTGCGCCAACCCTGAGGGCTTCCGGCGTGAGCGCACGAAAACGCTCACGCCGACCTTCCGGGGACGAATTTTCGTTTCCTTGCCGGCACTCACTGCCTAATCCTGCCGCCCTTCGTCACCGGTGCCCTGGCCAAATGCGGCGGGCGCGACGTCACCGAGAGGGGCCCTGCATGTTTGAGAACACTGTCCGCCGCCGCGCACTGACCCTGGCGGCTTCGGTCGCCCTGGTGGCCCTGTCAGCCGGGATGAGCCTGGCCGCCGGCGCTGAAGTCTATCAAACCCCGCCCGCGCCGATCGCCCAGATCCTCGATGCGCCCCAGACGCCGGGCGTCAGCCTGAGCCCCGAGCGCAAGACCATGGCCCTGCTGGGCCGGGAAAACCTGCCCTCCATCGCGGCGGTGTCCGAGCCCATCCTCCGCCTCGGCGGCTTCCGCATCAATCCGCGCAGCAACGGCCCGATCGAAGCCCGCACCAACTGGCTCAACAGCCTGAGCTTCCAGGACGTCGCCAGCGGCAAGACCCAGGTCGTCGCCCTGCCGGAGGGGGCCCGCTATACCGAGGCCCGCTGGTCGGCGGACGGATCCAAGCTGGCCTTTGTTCTCGACGGCAAACAGGGACTGGAGCTCTGGATTGCTGATCGCCGTTCGGCGACGGCCCGCAAGGTCGAAGGGTTTCTGCTGAATGCGGCCTTCGGGACCAGCTATTACTGGCTGCCCGACGGTCAGTCGCTTCTGGTCGCCGCCATTCCTGCCGGGCGCGGCCCCGCGCCGGTGGCGGATGACTCTCCCAAAGGTCCGATCGTTCAGGAGTCTGCCGGCCGCACGGCCGCGATCCGCACCTTCCAGGATCTGCTGGCCTCCGAGCATGATGAGGCCCTGTTCGACCACTATTTCACCCGCCAACTGGTCCGGGTGAACCTGGCGGACGGCTCCCTGGTGCCCTTGGGTGCGCCCGGCCTCTATTCGGCGGTGACGCCCTCGCCGGACGGTCAGTTCATTCTGACCAACCGGCTGAAGCGCCCCTATAGCTATCTGGTTCCGGCCAGCCGCTTCCCGACCGAGATTAACGTGCTCGACGCCCAGGGAAAGCTGGTCAAGGCTCTGGCCGACCGTCCCCTGGCCGACAATCTGCCGGCGGCCTTCGATGCTGTTTCGGTGGGGCCACGGTCCGTGTCCTGGCGCGAGGATGCGCCGGCCACCCTGGTCTGGGCCGAGGCCCAGGATGGCGGTGATCCGCGCAAGAAGGTGGCGATCCATGACCGGGTCCTGAGCCTGGCGGCACCGTTCACTGCCGCCCCGACCACCGTTGTGGATCTTGACCAGCGCTATGCCGGCATCGACTGGGGCCGCGCCGACTTCGCCATCCTGGCCAGCCGCTGGTGGGAGACGCGCAAGGAAAAGCGCTTCGCCATTGACCCGTCCAAGCCGGGTTCGAGCCGTCTGATCCTCGAGCGCAACTATCAGGACCGCTACAACGATCCCGGCGCGCCGGTCACCCGCACCAATGCCAAGGGCGAGGAAGTTCTCCACTTCACGCCGGACGGCAAGGGCCTGTTCGTTGCCGGGGCCGGGGCGAGCGCCAAGGGCGAGTTCCCGTTCGTCGGCGTGATGGATATCGCGACCGGCAAGACCAGCCGGCAGTGGCAGTCCGCAGCCCCCTATTACGAAGTGCCGGTTGCCTTGGCTGACGAGGCCGGCAAGACCGTGATCACCCGTCGCGAAAGCAAGGACGAGCCGCCGAACTATGTCCTTCGGTCCGTCAAGGGCGGCAAGGCCGTGCCCCTGACCAAGTTTGCCGACCGCGCGCCGCAGTTCGCCGGGGTCAGCAAGCAGACCATCACCTATAGCCGCGCCGACGGGGTGAAGCTGTCGGGAACCCTCTATCTGCCGGCCGGCTACGACAAGGCCAAGGACGGGCCGCTGCCCTTGCTGATGTGGGCCTATCCGGAAGAGTTCACCGACGCCTCGGTGGCCGGCCAGACCGTGGATGCCGGAAACCGTTTCGTTCGCCCTGGCGGGACCAGCCACCTCTTCCTGCTGACCCAGGGCTATGCCGTTCTGGACGGGCCTTCCATGCCGATCATCGGCGTGAATGGGGCAGAGCCGAACGACACCTATGTCGAGCAGCTCACCGCCAGCGCCAAGGCCGCCGTCGATGCGGTGGTGGCCCTGGGCGTGGCCGACAAGGACCGGATCGCCGTCGGCGGGCACAGCTACGGTGCCTTCATGACCGCCAATCTGCTGGCCCACACCAATCTGTTCCGGGCCGGCATCGCCCGCTCGGGGGCCTATAATCGCACCCTGACGCCGTTCGGCTTCCAGGCCGAGCAGCGCACCTACTGGGAGGCGACGGACACCTATACGAAGATGAGCCCCTTCACCTACGCGACCAAGGTCAATGAGCCGATCCTGCTGATCCACGGTCAGGCCGATGACAACAGCGGCACCTTCCCGGTGCAGAGCGAGCGGTTCTATGCGGCCCTGAAGGGGGCCGGCGCCACGGTGCGTTATGTCGTCCTGCCCAATGAGGCGCATGGCTACCGCGCCCGGGAATCGACCATGCACACGCTCTGGGAAATGACCCGCTGGCTGGACCAGTATGTGAAGACCGCACCGCCGCGCGCCGCCGGCAAATAGGGACAGCTCAGACGTGATCGCCTTTGAGGCCGTTTCCAAGACCTATGCCGCCCAGGGACCGGCCAAGACGGGCGGTCACGCCGCCCTGACCGGGGTCTCGCTGTCGGTGAAGGCCGGTGAGGTGTTCGGCGTGATCGGGGCCTCCGGCGCCGGCAAGTCGACCCTGATCCGGCTGATCAATGGTCTGGAACTCCCCAGCGGGGGGCGGGTTGTGGTGGATGGTGACGACGTCGCCGCGCTCGGGGTCGAGGGGCTTCGCAGCCTGCGCCGCCGGGTCGGCATGATCTTCCAGCACTTCAACCTGCTGTCGGGCCGGACCGTGGCGCAGAACGTCGCCTTTCCCCTGAAACTGGCTGGCCGTCCGGCCGGCGAGGTCAAGGCGCGGACGGCCGAGCTGCTGGCCCGGGTCGGTCTTTCCGACCAGGCCCAGAAGTATCCGGCCCAGCTCTCGGGCGGCCAGAAGCAAAGGGTCGGGATCGCCCGGGCCCTGGCCACGGGACCCAAGATCCTGCTCTGCGACGAGGCGACCAGTGCGCTCGACCCCGAAACGACCGAGCAGATCCTCGACCTGATCTCGGGCCTCAATCGCGAGCTGGGCCTGACCATCGTTCTGATCACCCACGAGATGGACGTGGTCCGCCGCGTCTGCGACCGGGTGGCGGTGCTGGAAGCCGGGCAGGTGGTCGAGAGTGGACCGGTCGAGGATGTCTTCCTGCATCCGGTCAGCGCCACGGCCCGGCGCTTCGTCCGGGAAGCCGACGGAGAGCCGGCTGCGGGGGCCATGCTGGCGGGGCGGGTGGTGCGCCTGACCTTCCGGGGCGAAGCGACCTACAGGCCGGTGCTGGGCGAGGTGGCCCGGGCGACGGGGGTCGACTATTCAATCCTCGGCGGGCGGATCCACCGTCTGCGGGAAACGCCCTATGGCCAGTTGACCCTGACCCTGACCGGCGGTGACGTCGAGGCCGCCATCGCCCGCTTCCAGGCCGCAGGCGTACGGGTTGATCCTGTTCTGAGCCAGGGGGCTGATCAATGACCGCATCGAACATCGACTGGTCCGAGATCGGGCAGGCGACCTTCGATACCCTGACCATGCTGGGGGGCTCGATGGTGCTCACCGTGCTGTTGGGCCTGCCCCTGGGGGTGATCCTGTTCCTGACCGGCAAGGGACAGATGCTGGAGAACCGCCTGGCCAACAGCCTGCTGTCCCTGATGGTCAATATCCTGCGGTCCGTCCCGTTCGTGATCCTGCTGATCGTGATGATCCCGCTGACCGTGCTTCTGGTCGGCACCTCCCTGGGGGTCCAGGGCGCGATCCCGCCCCTGGTGGCCGGGGCGGCACCGTTTTTCGCCCGTCTGGTCGAGACCGCCCTGCGCGAGGTCGACAAGGGGGTGATCGAGGCCAGCTTCGCCATGGGGGCCAAGCGCCGGCAGGTGGTGCTGGGGGCCTTGCTCCCGGAGGCCATGCCCGGGATCATCGCCGCAGCCACGGTCACCGCCATCGCCCTGGTGTCCTACACCGCCATGGCCGGCGTGGTCGGGGCCGGGGGGCTGGGCGACCTGGCCATCCGCTTTGGCTACCAGCGCTTCCAGACCGATGTGATGGTGGTGACGGTCGTGTTGCTGCTGGTGCTGGTCCAGTGTCTGCAAATGGTCGGCGACACGGTGGTGCGACGGGTGTCACATCGCTAGAAGGCGGGCATGACCGAAGAAGCGAAGATCTTCACCGCCCCGCCGCGCGAGCACTGGGATCCTGACCTTGCCCACTCTCTGATCGGCAAGACCCTGATGCTGGGCCTGACCTTTCTCGATGACGAGGGAGAGGTCCTTGAGCGACAGCAGTTCTTCGGGGTGGTGATCGAGGCCAATGACCAGACGGGCATAGCCTTGGACCTGCTGGGTGAGCAGGATGGTGACATCTACACTCTGCCGCCCCAGACCTCCGCGATCATCCCGACTCCGCAGGGCGTGACCACCCTGTCCGGCGAGACCCCGGACTTTGTCGTCAACTGGTTCATTCACGGCGCGCCGGATGAGGCCGAGTCCGAGTCCGAGTCCGATTCCGAAGCCTAGGCCTGGTCGAACGGAAACGGCAGCCGTCCGGCCTTGAACAGGATCTCGGGGTTTTCGTCATAGTCGCCCAGCTCGACATCGGCTGAGGCGGCAAAGGCGACGACACCCTCCCGGAGCGGGGCCAGGCGTTCGGCCTTGCGCAGCGCCTCGGCGGCGTCCTTGCAGCCGATCTGCTGCTCGGCCTTCAGGCCCTTGCCGCGCCCGGCGACATAGGCTTGCACGATATAGACGGTTTCCTTGGCCATCCCCACTCAGGCGGCCTGTTCGGCGGCGGGGTCAAGGGACATCCTTGCGGGCTGCTTCAGCCTTCGATTTTCCTGGCCAACGAAATCGCTCAGGCATGTATCCAAAGCGATTCTGACAGGGATCGCCTTTGGTAAGGCCAAGCCAGACGGTGAAAGCAAACTGCACCAAGACACTTCCGCCGGTCGCCACATAAAACCAACGCCAGCCCGACTTGGTGGCCTGGTTGGATTCTCCGACTAGAAGTGGACCCACTTCATCACCAGCGAAGTAAAACGCCAATACAATGGGTCCAAAGGATAGCGCCAAAGCGGCGACACCCCACCAAGCGGTCCTATCGATGTCATGTAAACGGCGTGCATAGACGTACTGCCAAATGCCTAGAATACCGAGGCCCGGTCCAGGCCGGTTGAAAACATAGACACTGATCAAGTGGGCGAAGACGAGAAAGGTAACAGAAAGCCAGTACTCGGGACGTCCCGACCGGTCGCTCCAGCTGTTCCAGAATCGCATGCGACACCTCCCTCTCAGTGCCCGTTTTAGTTGTATTGAGGACGGAGTCAACGAACGGGGTGGTGTACTGTCGCCTCGATCAGGAAAACTGATTTCGCTGCATCGCGGAAACCGGGCAAAACCCGACTTGGTCTATCGCCTTCTGGAGCCGTTCATGGTCGCTCGCCGCGCTATCGTCGCCCTCAGCCTCGCCGCCCTGGCCTTGTCCGCCTGCGGTCAGAAGCCCGACGCTTCGTCGAGCGCCAGCGACACTCTCACCGTTGCGGCCACGGCCATTCCGCATGCCGAGGTGCTGGAGTTCATCAAGCCCAAGCTCGCCGAGCAGGGCCTGAAGATCGAGATCAAGGTCTTCAACGACTACGTCCAGCCCAATACCCAGGTGGCCGAGAAGCGCATCGACGTCAGCTATTTCCAGACGCTTCCGTACCTGGAGACGTTCAACAAGGACCGGGGCACCAATCTGATCGCGATCAAGGGCGTGCATATCGAGCCGATCGGGGCCTATTCGGCCCGGTTCAAGTCGATCGCAGACCTGCCCCAGGGCGCGACCGTGGCCCTCCCCAACGATGCCAGCACCGAGGGCCGGGCCCTGCTGCTGCTGTCACGCAACAATGTCATTACCCTGAAGGATCCAGCCAATCCGCTCGCGAGCCTGAAGGATATCGCCGCCAATCCGAAGGGCCTGAAGTTCAAGGAACTGGAGGGCGCGACCCTGCCGCGGGTGCTGAACCAGGTGGATCTGGCGATCATCAACACCAACTATGCCCTCGACGCCAAGCTGAACCCGTCCAAGGACGCTCTGCTGATCGAGGACAGCAAGAGCCCCTATGTGAACTACCTGGTCGGCCGTCCGGACAACAAGGACGATCCCCGGGTTCAGAAGCTGGCGGCGGCATTGACCACACCGGAGGTCGCTGCGTTCATGGCTCGCAAGTATGAGGGCGCGGTGGTCCCGGCGTTCTGATCGAAGACGAGCGCGAGCCTCGCCTGCCGCATACCCATTTTGGGCAGAAAATCCTTGCAACGCCAAGGGCCTGTGGCACCACTGCATCCTGGCTGAGCTGGGCGATTCTGCGTGCATTGGCCACGATCGGACACAGAGCCGATGGGGACTGGCATGGGCGAGGTGATCTTCCGGAAAACGGCGAGACCTGTTCCGGGCGGTCGACTGGCGATGGCCAGCCGTCGTTGGGGACTGGCCGCCCTGATCACCAGCCTGCTCTGGCTCGCCCTGGTCGAACTGGTTCTGATCCTGCTGGATTGATCCGCCTGGCCCGCGCTGGCCCTAGTCTATCCTGACATTTCAGACTACCTATCAGGCTTCATGCTGAGGGAGGCTTGCCGTGTCCATACCCGCCCAGGACGCTCGGTCGCGGATGCTGGTGCTCGACGTCTGCTCGTCATCGGGTCTGGAAGACTGGTCGCCGGACCTGCAGAAAGCCAAGGTCTATGAGCGGATCCTGCTGGACCTGATCCTGGGCGAGCTGGCCCCCGGTGCCCGACTGGACGAACAGTCCTTGGCGGCACGCTATGAGGCTGGACTGGCGGGTGTGCGCGATGCCCTGGGCCGGCTGGCCCTGGAGGGGCTGGTGATCCGTCGCGCCCGTTCGGGCACCCTGGTCGCGCCGCTGGACCTGGTGGAACTGCGTCAGGGCTATGAAGCCCGGGCCCTGATCGAACCCCATTGCGCGGGGCTGGCGGCCCGCCATGCCTCAAAGGCCGAGGCCCAGGCGATCCTCGACGCCTTCGAGGGCGGAGAAGAGGCGGCACGCAACCGTGACCTGCCGCTGCTGGTGGCGATGGATCAGCGGTTCCATGCCGCTGTGGCCCGCGCCAGCCAGAACCTGTCCCTGGCCCGCATCCTAATCCCCTTGCAGCACAAGGCGGCGCGCTTCTGGGTGTTTTCGTTCAATGGCGCGACCGAAGCCGAGTTGCTGGCGGATATCGAACAGCATCGCGATGTCGCCCGGGTCATTGCCCGCAAGGACGTCGAAGGCGCGCGGGCGGCCATGATGCGGGTCCTGAACGTCACGCCCGAGGCCGTGCAGCGGCCCTCCGTAGACGCCTGATCCACCGCCTTGATCCAGAACAAATGATGCCCGGAAAGGTGAGGCGTTCCGGCAACAGGCGTTCAAAATTCAAACTGAAATGTTAGAAGGCGTTTTGACCGACGTCGCGTAATTCCCAAAAGGTACCGGTCGTCGCCTGGAACGTCCCTCCAGAACGGGACTGGAGCCGCCTGTCATGTCTTTCCGCCGCCTGTTGCTGTCGGTCACGGCCTTCACCCTGCTGGCAGGACCCGTCGCTCATGCCGAAGCCCAGGCGGACGCCCGGGGTGCAGACGCGGTCGACACGGTCCTGGTCCTGGCCCGCGATAAGGCTGGCCTGCTCGAGAAGCAGCCGTCCGACACGGTGTTCGGCATCGACAAGCCCCTGATCGAGACCCCGCGCTCGGCCAGCCTGGTCAGCGATCTGACCCTGGAGCGCTTCGGCGTCGAGACGCTGGATGGCCTGAGTGCTGTGTCGCCGGGCACTCACACGGCCAGCTTCTATGGCGTTCCCGGATCGCTCAACATCCGTGGCACCCTGGCGGAGAACTATTTCCGCGGTTTCAAGCGGGTCGAGAACCGCGGCACCTATTCCACCCCGATCGGTGGCGCGGCCCGGATCGAGGTCCTGCGCGGACCGCCCACCCCGGTCTATGGCTCTGGCAAGGTGGGAGGCCTGGTCAATTTCATCCCCAAGTCGGCGCGGAACGAGGGGCGTTTTCTGGCCCAGGCCGAGGGTGAATTCACCGCCACCTTCGGCAGCTACAACAAGAAGCTCGTCACCGGCCAGTTCGGGGCACCGGTCAGCCTGGGCGCAGCCGAGGGCGGGGTTTATGTCTATGGCGAGGCGGAGGACAGCCACAGCTATTACCGGGGTCTCTATCCGCGCCGGCACCTGATCGAGGCCTCGGCCGATTTCGATCTGGGTCAGGGCTGGAGCACCGCCTTTGGCGGCATGGGCTTCCAGTCAGACGGCGACGTCCAGACCCCGGGCTGGAACCGCCTGACCCAGGAGCTGGTGGATAATCGGCTTTACATCACCGGCCGCGACACCAGCCTTAAGGACAGCGACGGCAACGGCCGCCTGACCCCCAACGAGGTCGGCTACTATCCCTATGCCAGCGCGCTCTACATTCCCTATTACGGCTTCGGGAGCAGTGATCCCGTCCATACGCTCGATACGGGCGTCGGCAAGACCACGCTGAACCGCCGGACGGTCTATATCAGCCCCGCCGACTTCTCGAAGACCACGACCGGCACCCTGTACTTCGATCTGGCCAAGGATCTGGGCGCTGACCGGTCCCTGAAGCTGCAGCTGTTCCATGACCGTCAGGACAATGAGCGGTTCGTCTCCTACGGCTATCCGTCGGCCATCGACGCCAGGGTCAGCGAAGCGCGCCTGACCCTGGCCCTGCCGACGACGGTCGCCCGGATCAGCGGCCAGACCCTGGTCGGCGCTTCGCATCGCAGCTTTGAAGGCCGGCGTCGCGAAAGCTTCAACAGCGGCCTGATTGCCCTCGATCGCCGCGATCTCGCCTTCGGCGCCACGGCAACCGACACCATCGACAGTCCCTTCACGGACGAGCCGGGCGGCGTGGGTCTGCGCTGGGAGAACGACAACCGGTCCGAGTGGACACAGTCGGGTATCTTCTTCACCTCTGACCTTGAGGCCGGGCGCTGGAACCTGATCGTGGGCGGCCGCTATGACCGCTACGAGGTCGAGAGCCAGGATACAGGCTTCCTCAGCTATACGGTCACCGGACGGCAGTCCGCCGGGCGCAACAAGGCCACCTGGAACGCCAGCCTGACCTACAAGACCGCCCTGGGGCTGATGCCCTATGCCAGCTATGCCAAGGCTTCGGCGCTGGAGATGAGCCAGGCCGGTGATATCGCTCCATCCCTGGTGCGCGACGGGTCCTGGCTTTCCAATTCCGACCTGGCCGAGGCCGGGGTGAAGTTCCAGCTGCTCGACGGAACCCTGGTCGGCTCCCTGGCGGCCTACCGCCAGAACCGCACCCAGTTGACCAACAGCTCGCCTCCGACCGTGCAGGGCACGCGCGCCAAGGGCGTCGAGCTTGAGCTCCGCTGGCTCGCGTCCGAACAGCTCAGCTTCACCCTCGCGGGCAACAGTCAGCGGACCACCATGAAGGGTCCAGATCGCTCGTTCCAGTATATCCCGGCCTATACCGCCGGGGTGCCTGGCCCCAGCGCCTATGGCGGGTCCTATGTGGTCTGGAGCTTTGCCAGCCTGCCGGGCCGGGGCGGCGACTATGCCTATACGCTGGTCCCCAAGTCCGTGGTCAGCCTCTATGGAGCCTATACCAGCAAGGGCTATGACTGGGGGCAGGCGGGGGCGACCCTGGGCGTGTCCCATGTCAGCCAGACGGCCGGAACGGTGCAGAATGCGGTGCGCTATCCAGCCTATTCCGTGGTCAACGGGTCGGCCTATGTGACGCGTGGCCCTTACACGGCCCAGTTCAATGTCGATAACCTGTTCGACACCTTCTATTTCACCCCGGATGCCGACACCTATGCCAATCTGGGCGCGCTGCCCGGCAAGGGCCGCGAATGGCGCGTGACCCTCAAGCGGACCTTCTGATCTTGGCCCTACCCGACCTGCGCCGCGTTTCGCTGCTGGCAGGCTTCAGCCTGCTGCTGTTCCTGATCACCGCCGCGACCTACGGGTCGCTGGGCGTGGTGCTGCCGGGAATGATCCGCGAACTCGGGTGGAGCTTCGAGCAGGCCTTTCTCGGTTTTTCCGTCCTCGGCCTGTTCACGGGAGCCTCGTCCTGGCTGCCGGCGATCCTGATCCGCCGGATCGGCGTTCGGACGACGCTGCTTCTGGGTTCGGCGATCCTCGGACTTGGCCTCCTGGGCTTTGCGGGCTCGGCGAGCATTGCCCGCTACTATGCCGGAGCGGCGCTGTGCGGCATCGGCTTTCAGATGGCGGCCCTGATCCCGGGCACCCATGTCCTGTCGGCCCTCTACCGCCGGCGGGCCCTGCCGTTCGGGATCTATTTCACCTTCGGCTCCCTGGGCGGCGTGGCGGGCCCCTGGATGGCGCTGGCGGTCCTGAACGGCGCCGACAATGACTGGCGGCTCTACTGGCTGGTTCAGGCCAGCCTGGCTGTGGTGATCGGGGGACTCTGTGCGGCGCTGGTCGGCGGGTCGAAATGGCTGGCCGAGGCCGCTCATGACGTCGATGCCGAGGTCGAGGCTGAGGCGCGGGAAACCCCGGCCGGTGCCAGGGTCTATCGCACAGCCCACGAATGGAGCGTGAAAGCTGCGCTGCGGACGCCGCAATTCTATGTCCTGGTCGCCGCCTATTTCACCCACCTGCTGGCCGGTGTGACGGTGGCCAGTGTCTCCGTCAGCCACATTGGCGAAGTCGGAGTCGCTGCCGGCCTGTCCGCGGCCGCTGCCGCTGCCATAGGGGCCAAGATGCTGAGTCTGGAGTCGCTGATGCAGACCGCGGCGCGGCTGGGTGGCGGCTTCATCGGTGACCGGATCGATCCCAAATGGCTGCTGGTCGGCGCGCAGGGCATGTTGGTGATCGGTTTGCTGGCCCTGGCCTCGGCCACCAGCACACCCCTGATGCTGCTCTATGCGATCGGCACCGGGGTCGGCTTTGGCCTGACCGTTCTGGCGGTCACGGTCCTGCTGCTGAACTATTATGGCCGCCGCAACAATCTGGAACTCTTCTCCCTGACCTGTCTGGTCGGGGCCGTGTCGGCGGCCGGCCCGTTCATTGCCGGGGCCATGCGCGATCGTCTGGGCGGCTTTGCCCCGACCTTTCAGCTCTTCGCCGCCGTGATCGCCGTGGTCTTTGTCGCCGCCCTGTTCATGCGTCCGCCCGCGGCACCGGAGGATGCATGTAGCGGCCCGGATGGGGCGGAGCAGGGGTGAAGATCGGCCGTTTGCCTCGGCGGTGCTCGTGGTAGGACAGGACATGAACTGGCCCTCGCCCCACCATAAGGATTTTGGCGTCTTCCTGCCTGTAGCCAATGGCGGCTGGATCGTGTCGTCGACGACGCCGCCGCTTGACGGACTCTATCCGCAGAACCGCGCCGCTGCCGTTCTGGCCGACGAGATCGGGCTCGATTTCATCATGTCCATGGCCAAGTTCCGCGGTTTCGGCGGGGCGACAGATCACTGGGGCACGGTGCTGGAATCGGTGACCCTGATGGCCGGGCTGGCCGAGGCCACGCGCAAGGTCAGGATCTGGGCCACCCTGCACCCCCTGCTGCAGAACCCCGCCGTGGCAGCCAAGATGATTGCGACCCTCGACCACATCAGTGGAGGACGCGTCGGGCTCAACATCGTCGCCGGGGCCTACCGCGAGGAATTCGCCCAGATGAGCGCCTGGGACGAAAAGCTGGATCATGATGACCGCTATGCCCTGGCCGAGGAATGGACCCATGTGGTCAAGCGTCTCTGGCGCGAAGACCGGGTCAGCCATCATGGTCGCTTCTTCAATCTCGACGATTGCCAGTCGGACCCCAAGCCCCTGTCGCGGCCCAGACCAGACCTGATCTGCGCCGGCAGTTCCGCCCGTGGCTTTGCCTTCGCCGTAGCGGAGGCCGACGCCTGTTTCATCGGCGGAGCCAGTACTGCGGATCGCCGCGCGGCGAGCCGTCGGGCCAAGACCATGGCGGAGGGGCTGGGCAAGTCGATCCGCACCTATGCCATGTGCACGGTCGTCCATGCTGAAACCGACGCCGCGGCCCAGGCCCTGGCCCGGGTCTATGCCGATGGCCTGGATCTGGATGCGGTCAAGGCCATGCTGCGCAGCTGGGGTGCGCCGGCCGACAGGCTGGATGCGGCGGCCCATCAGCAAGGGGCGTTCATGACCGAGACCGTGGTCGGCTCACCGGCCACCTGTGGTGACAGGATCGCCAGCTTTGTCGAGGACTGCGAACTGGACGGGTTGATGCTGATCTTTCCGGACTATGTCGCGGGCCTGACGATGTTTGGCGCCGAGATCCTCCCGGACCTGAGGCAGCGTTTTTCATGACCTGGGTGCCGCTGGAACCAGGCTGGGTTGCGGCGGAGCGAACGGCGCTGCTGATCGTCGACATGCAGGTCGACTTTGCGGCACCGGAAGGGGTCATTGGACGTCTGGGCGTCGATCTTTCCACCATCGGCCCGGCGCTCGCGGCCGCTGAGCGGCTGGTCGAGGCTGCGCGCGCGGCCAAGGTGCCCGTGATCTTTGTGGGCCTGTCGACGACGCCGGCCAGCGATTCTCCGGCGTGGCGCGAGCGGATGGCGCGCCGGGGCGGCAATCCCGACATCGAGAGTGACCTGTGCCGGGCCGGTCATGCGGGCTCCGACTTCTATGGTCCCCAGCCAGCCCCTGGCGAGCTGGTGATCGAGAAAACCCGGTACAGCGCTTTTCACGGCACCGGTCTTGGCCAGCGTTTGCGAAAGGCGGGTGTGGACACTCTGGTCCTGTGCGGCCTGACCACAGAGTGCTGCGTCGACTGTTCGGCGCGTGACGCCTTCCATCAGGACTTTCACGTTTTTGTGCCGACTGATGCCTGTGCGGCCTATGAACCCGATATCCATGAGGCGGCGCTCAAGGTCATGGGCCTGAACTTTGCGATCCTGACGGACGCGGACGCCGTCATTGCCAGCTGGTCCGGCGTGGCCTGATCCACGAAAAAGCCGCCCCGGTTGCCCGGGGCGGCCCATTCCATCGTCAGAGACTTTGGAAAAATCTTAGAACGCAGCCTTGAGGCTGAACGCCACGCGCTCGTCGAAGATCGAGCCGAGCGAGTTCACGCCGGTGTCCGAGTAACGGATGTCAGCGGTCAGGTTCGGGGTGATGGCGTAGGCGAGGCCAACATTCCAGGTGGCGTAGTCGGTGCCGAACTCGATTTCCTGCTGGCCGAGGGCGCCCGTGAGGGTCAGCTTTTCGGCCAGGGGCAGCGAGGCGTTGACTTCATAATAGAAGGCCTTGCCAGCTTCGAGCGGGAATTCCGGCGAGTAGAACATGGTGACGCCGACGGTTGCCGGGCCGAGCGGACGCGAAGCGGCGGCCTTCAGTTCGAGGTAGCTGAACTGGCCGGGGGTGGCACCCTTGTCGTCGACATAGCCGTAATAGACCAGACCGAAGTCCAGGGCGGTGTCGCCCACGGTCGGCTTCACGCCGGCATAGATGTCGATTTCAGCGGTCGGATCGTCAGTGCCGAAGTCAACGTTCGAGGCCCAGACGCCAGCATAGCCGATGCCGTAGGTGGCATCGACGCCACCGAAGATTTGCGGATCTTCCTGGGTGTTGCTCACGCCGCGGAACACGTAGTCGCTGGCGACGCCAACATTGTAGGAAAGCTTCAGGGTGTCTTGCGCCATGGCGGCGCCGCTCAGGGCAACGGTGGCGGCGGCCGAGGCCAGCGCGATCTTAAAGATGTTCATTGGTCTATCCCCTTCTCTGTGTCGTCTCCCCGGAGCTCGCCCCGAGTGCGACGGCGCCTGCAAGCGCACTATGTCGACGACCAATTAGTCGCTGACTTGCCCGTTGTTGCAATCACAGTGCGCAAAGCGCCAGCACGAACGGCCCGGTTCGCCTAAAGTTTGAACCAAGTGTGACGAATTTGCTGCAGAATGAACGGCCTGGGCCACAGTGAAGGGTTAAGGCTTGATTGACCTTTACCCGTGGCTTTGGCGCCGCGCCCGGACACTAGCGCATGGAGAGACTCGCGCCGCCAAGATGCAGGCCGGCGTCCACCAGCAGGGTTTCGCCGGTGACGTGCCGCGAGGCGGGGGCGGCCAGGAAGACGGCGGCCCCGGCCACATCCTCGGCGGTTGAGGCCACCTTGAGCGGCGTAGCGGCTGCGGCACCCGATCTCAGACGGTCCACCCGGTCGGCGTCCATGGCCTTGCCAAACCAAGGCGTGTCAATGAAGCCGGGGCAGATGGCGTTGACGCGGATGCGGGGCGCGAGGGCCCGCGCCAGGGACAGGGTCATGGTCGTCATCGCCCCCTTGGAGGCGGCATAGGGCACGGATGAGCCGTTTCCGACCACGCCCGCGATCGATGACGTGTTGACCACGGCACCCGGCTGCGGCGCGGCTTCAAGCAGGGAGCGTGCCGCGCGGACCATCTGGAAGGCCCCCACGACATTGACGCTGTAAAGCCGCAGGAAGTCCTCGGCATCGACGGCATCCAGGTCGGCATGGTTCGGCGCGAACTTGGTCACGCCGGCATTGTTGAACAGCGCATCGATCCGGCCGGTCGAATCGGCAGCCTGGGCGATCCGGCGGCAGTCGGCGTCCTGGGCCACATCGCCCCGGACCAAGACCGCCCGGGAGCCTTCAGCCTCGATCAACCGCGCGGTGGCCTCGGCATCCTCGGCATTGTTGGCAAAATTGACCACGACCAGGCCGGCCCCGCGTCGGGCGGTTTCCACGGCTATGGCCCGGCCAAGCCCGGTAGAGGCCCCGGTGACCACCACTGTGAAACCGTCGAAATCCCGTCCCGTCATGGTGCCTCTCCCGTGTTCGAACATCTGTTTGGCAATGTGTAGCGACAGGAGGCCGACTTGTCTCCGGGGACGGACGGGCCTAAATCGCGGCCATGACAGACCTCAACGTCACTCAGCTCGGCCAGATGGTCGAAGCACCGGTCAGCCCCGATGCCGCCATCCTCGAGCGCGTGCCCAATCCGCAATCCGACGTGCTCTATCTGGCGCGCTTCGTGGCACCGGAGTTCACCTCGCTGTGTCCGGTGACCAGCCAGCCGGATTTCGCCCACCTGGTCATCGACTATGCCCCGGGTGACTGGCTGATCGAGAGCAAGTCCCTGAAGCTCTACCTGACCAGCTTCCGCAACCACGGCTCTTTCCACGAGGACTGCACGGTCAAGGTCGCTCGCAAGATCGTCGAGATCGCCGAGCCGCGCTGGTTGCGCATCGGTGGCTACTGGTATCCGCGTGGCGGCATTCCGATCGACGTGTTCTGGCAGACGGGCCCGGCCCCGGAGGGGCTGTGGGTGCCCGACCAAGGCGTGGCCCCCTATCGCGGTCGGGGCTAGAAGGCGGGGCTAACCCTTCAGTCCGGGTGCCATTCCGTCGTGATCGCCGCCACATCCGGCCTTGGCCGTTCCTGGGGCGCTTCGGTGGACGTGCCCAGATAGACAAAGCCCGCCACCTTCTCGTCAGGTGCTATGCCGAGCATAGCCAGGGCGCGGGTATCATAGCTGTACCAGTCGGTGATCCAGTTGGCGCCCCAGCCCAGGGCCGCGGCGCCGAGCAGCATCTGATGGCAGACGGCCGAGGCACTCTGACGCTGCTCCCATTCCGGAATCTCGCCGGGGATGTGGCGTGAGATCACCGCCACGCAGACCGGCGGACGGGTCAGCTTGCGCAGGGCGGCCGTCGCCTTGACCGGATTGGCCTGACTGGCGGCGAGGGGGGTGATCCGTTCAGCGAAGACGTCCTTGGCCGCGCCGCGCAGGATCAGGAACCGCCAGGGCGCGAGCTTGCCGTGGTCGGGCACCCGAGCGGCCAGTCGCAACAGGTCCTGAAGCTGGTTCTCGTTAGGGCCCGGGGCGGTCAGGGTCATGGCCGAGGCCGACCGGCGACGGGCCAGGAAGGCCACAACCTCGGGCGAGGCCTCGATCGGCAGGGCATCGCCAAAGGCCGGAGCGGCGGGAACGGAACCGGTCAAGACGATCTCCTCAAACCGTTGTACTGGACCCTAACTATGGCCGAGCCCCGGTCGCCACAAGCCGCGAGCCCCGATGAGCGACAGTTCTGACCCCGCAAAGCCCGTCTGGCTCAGATCCCATGGCAAACCCTGGGGCGTCACCAGCCAGAAGGTCATTTACGACAATCCCTGGATCAATGTGACGGAGTACCAGGCCGTAGCGCCCACAGGCCGGGCGGCGCTCTATGGCAAGGTCAGTTTCAAGAACCAGGCGATCGGTATTGTGCCCCTGCACGAGGATGGCACAGTCACCCTGGTGGGCCAGAACCGCTTCGCCCTGGCCAATTACAGCTGGGAACTGCCCGAAGGCGGCGCGCCCCTGGGTGAGGAGCCGCTCGACGGTGCCAAGCGCGAACTGGCCGAGGAGGTCGGGCTGCAGGCGGCTGACTGGCGCCAGATCCTGAAACTGGAACTGTCCAACTCGGTGACCGATGAGGTCGGCATCGGCTTTCTGGCCATGGACCTTTCGCCGGCCGACACCGACCCGGATGAGACCGAGGACCTGGCGGTCGCCCGGGTGCCGTTTTCTGAAGCGCTTGATGCAGCGGTCGCCGGCCACATGCCCGACTCCCTCACCGTGGCGCTCCTGCTTCGGGTGCACCATATGGCGGTCAGGGGTGAGCTGCCGCGCGATCTCGCCCGACTTGTGCTAGGCTGACCAGGCCGGGTGAGAGGGCTTGCCGTCCCGCAAAATGGCTAGTGCGTTTTTAAAAAGAATGTTCTAGTTCCGGCAGGCAATGGGAGAGCCCCGATGGCCAAGCGCCTTGAAGTCGTCACCGAGCAGTCGACGCCACCCGTCTGGGCGGCGCTGCGCAACCAGGCCGAACATGCCGCCAAGGCCGAGCCGGCCCTGGCGTCACTGCTGAATGCGGTGATCCTCAGCCACGACAATCTGGCCGATGCCCTGACCTTCCAGTTGGCCCGCAAGCTGGGCGACCAGGAGATGCGGGCCATGACGGCGCGCGAGTTCGCTGCGGAAGCCTTCCACTCGGACCCGGCCCTGGTGATCGCGGCCGAAGCCGACCTGATGGCCGTGTTCGAGCGCGATCCGGCCTGCAAGGGCTATGTCCAGCCCTTCCTGTTCTTCAAGGGCTTCCTGGCCCTGCAGACCCACCGCGTGTCTCACTGGCTGTGGAGCCAGGGCCGCGAGACCCTGGCCTTCTATCTGCAGAGCCGGTCCAGTGAGGTCTTCCAGGTCGATATCAATCCGGCCGCCCGGATCGGCCAGGGGATCTTTATCGACCATGGCACCGGCATCGTCATTGGCGAGACGGCGGTGGTCGGCGACGACGTTTCGATGCTGCACGGCGTGACCCTGGGCGGCACCGGTGCCGATCGTGGCGACCGTCACCCCAAGATCGGCCGCGGCGTACTGCTGGGGGCCGGCGCCAAGGTCCTGGGCAATATCAGCGTCGGCGACTTTGCCAAGGTGGCCTCGGGCTCGGTCGTGCTCAAGCCAGTTCCCCCGCACTGCACTGCTGCCGGGGTTCCGGCTCGCATCGTCAACTGCCCGACCTGCGAGGAGCCGGCCAAGTCGATGGACCAGACCCTGTCCGAGGCCGTTTACGACTACGTGATCTGAGTGCGCACTATCGTCTGGAAAGGCCTGTGGCTCGCCGCCCTGCTGTCCGTCGGCAGTCTTGCTCCGGTCCAGGCCGAAGAGGCCCGAACCGACGGTTACACCGTGGTGAAGACCTATCCGCATGACCCGCGGGCCTTCACCCAGGGTCTGCTGTGGCGTGACGGCTTTCTCTACGAGAGCACCGGCCTGCACGGGCGGTCCTCGGTCCGCAAGGTGACGCTGGAGACCGGCGTGCCCGAGCAGGAACGCCTGATCGACAGCCGCCATTTCGGCGAAGGCCTGGTCGACTGGAAGGATCGGCTGATCAACCTGACCTGGCAGGACCAGATGGGGTTCATCTTCGATCTCAACAGCTTCGAGCGGGTCGGGGAGTTTTCCTATCCGGGCGAGGGCTGGGGTCTGACCCGCGACCAGACGCGGATCATCATGAGTGACGGCTCTTCGGCCCTGCGGTTTCTCGATCCAGAGACTCTGGCGGAGACCGGTCGCATCCAGGTCACCGACGACGGCAAACCTGTGGATAACCTGAACGAGCTGGAATGGGTGAAGGGGGAGGTGCTGGCCAATGTCTGGCAGACCGACCGCATCGCCCGCATTGACCCGGCGACCGGCAAGGTGAAGGGCTGGATCGATCTGACCGGACTGCTCAGCGCCGCCGACCAGGCCGGAGGCCACGTCGATGTGCTGAACGGCATTGCCTATGACGCAGCGACCGACCGCCTGTTCGTGACGGGAAAGCTCTGGCCCAAGCTATTCGAGATCCGGTTGCGCCCGAATGCCAACCGGGCCCCTTAAGCCGCCGATCCGCCGTGAACTGACGCAAGCGGCTTGCGACTCCGGCGCGGAACGCTAGGTTCGCGTCGATACGCGCCACGGCGCCCAACGAGAAAACAGGAGCTCCCCGTGGACGCTGCATCCATCGAAAAGATCGAAAAGCACCTGAAGCGCACCTTCGGTAACCCGCACATCGCCGTGAAGGCGCGTCCGAAGCAGAAGGATTCCGCCGAGGTCGAAGTGGCTGGCGAGTTCATCGGCGTGGTCTTCCAGGACGAGGACGAGGACGGCTCGTTCATGTTCGAAATGGCGATCCTGGCCGAAGACCTCGACTAAGCCATCAGGTGTCGCGCCCGGGCCCTGGCCCCGGCGCGACGCCAGACCACCATGAGCTTTCATCCTCTCGACAGGCCCGTCCTGTCCGCCTTCACCGGTCGGCAGGCGGAGCTCGCGATCCTTAGGGGCGGTGCCCTGAGGCTTCATCCCGACTTTGGCCTGTTCGCCACGACGGTCGATGACACGCCGCAAGCCCTCGCCGATCTCGGCACACTGGTCGCCGACCATGGCGACACCGGCCTGGTCGAACGGCATGTGCCGCCGCCGGTGCCAGGCACCCGGGTCGTCTCCAGCGCCCTGTGCCTGCAGATGACCGCCCAGACGGTCGTGCCGGCGTGGGCCACAGACTTCGAGATCCTCAATCTGTCCGACGCCGACGCGGCCGAGATGCTGGCCCTAGCGACCCTGACCAAGCCGGGGCCCTTCTTCGCGCGCACCCACCAGATGGGCCGCTTCGTCGGTGTAAGGCTTGCGGGCAAGCTCGTCGCCATGGCCGGCGAGCGCATGCGGCCTGACGGCTACACCGAGGCCAGCGGCGTCTGTGTCCACCCCGATCATCGCGGCCAGGGCTATGCTGCCCGGCTGTTGCAGGAGGTCACGGCCCGCATTCTGGCCCGCGGCGAACGGGCCTTTCTGCACAGCTATGCCGACAACACCACGGCCATAAGGCTCTACGAGTCCCTGGGCTATCGCGGACGGGCCGAGGTGATCTTCACGATCCTGACGCGGGCCTGAAGCGCGCGTCAGGATCCTTTCAGGCTCAGGCCTCGGCTGTCCTGGCCGCCGCCTTGCGGGCCCAGCGGTAGAGGCTGAACACCGAAATCGCCGCGGCGATCAGGGCCAGGATCATGCCGATGTGCTCGGTCGGGGCGAAGGGCACCGCCAGGGGCTCGCCCTTGTTGGTGGCCACGATCAGGCCGGCCAGGGCGACATTGAACAGGCTCTCACCGACGATGAAGCCCGAGGCGACCAGGACGCCCAGCCGCTTGGCCGGTTCGGCGGTCTTGTCCCTGGCCACGACCTTTTCATAGATCCAGCCGGCCAGGGCACCGACCACCACCGGAGCGGTGACGGAGCTGGGCAGATAGATCGCCAGGCCCACGCCCAGGGGCGGCAGGCTGAACCGGCCGGTGCTGGACTTGCGCAGGACCGCATCGACCATGACCAGTCCGGCTCCGATCAGGGCACCGATTCCCAGCAGACCCCAGTTCAGGTCGCCGCCCAGCACGCCCTTGGCCAGGGTCGAGATCAGGGTCGCCTGGGGGGCTGCCAGGGGGTCATTGGCGATGGCGTGGAGATTGGGCGCGCCGGCGAAACCGTTCGAGCGGTTCAGCAGTTCGAGCACGAACGGAATGACGATCGACCCGGCCATGACGCCGATCACCAGGGCGACCTGCTGCTTCCACGGGGTGGCGTCGACCAACTGGCCGGTCTTGAGGTCCTGAAGATTGTCATTGGCGACCACGGCGACGGCCAGGACGACGGTCGTCACATAGAGGGCGAAGGCGACCAGGGCCTTGGTCACGTCGGGTCCGATCATGCCGCGGCCCACGGCCCCGACCATCAGCGAGGCCCCCAGCACCGTCAGGATGGCGATGCCCGAGACCGGGCTGTTCGACGATCCGATCAGGCCGGCCATATAGCCGCAGACGGCGGCGGCCAGCATGCCGGCGAACACGACATAGCCGATGCCGATGGCGACGAGGGGCGTGGACAGGCTTTCGATCGGGCCTCCGACCAGGAACTGGGCCAGGAACCAGCCGGCAGGGGCCAGCATCAGCAGGGCGACGAGGCCGACGATGCTGATCGGGATGTCCTGTTCGGAGCGCGGGATGGCCGCGCCGCCGGCCTTGCGGACCTTGCCGGCCTCGAGGGCGGAGGTCAGGCCGCTCCAGATCGGGGCGGCCAGCTTGCCGAGGGTCCAGATGGCCGCTGCGCCGATCACGCCGGCACCCATGAAGCGGACTTCGGTCTTCCAGACGGTCAGAGCGTGCTTGGCGGCATCGGCACCGTCCATCGGATGCAGGCTGGTCATGATCGGGACCAGGATGACCCAGGCGATGGCGAGGCCGGCGAACATGGCGATACCGACTGTGATACCCATCAGATGCCCGGCCCCCATCAGGGCCAGGGAGCTGGACGCGCCGATGCCGGTCGCGCCGGCCCCGGCCTTGAAATAGGCCGAGACCTCGGCGGCAAAGATCTTGGCGGCAGCGAGGGCGGCGAACAGGGCCGAGGCGATGGTGCCTGCGGCGACCGCCAGCAGGCCGGCTTGCCCCTCCGCAGCCCCTTCACGCGATCCGGTGCCGACCTTCAGCACCTCGGCGGCGGCGACGCCCTCGGGATAGGGCAGGTCGGAATTGGTCACCAGGGCCCGGCGCAGCGGGATCGTGTACATGACGCCCAGGATGCCGCCGACGGCGCAGGCCCCGAAGGTTGGCAGGAACGGCACCTCGGCCCACCAGCCGATCATCAGCAGGCCGGGCAGGACGAAGATCACCGACGACAGGGTGCCCGCCGCCGAGGCGATGGTCTGGACAATGTTGTTTTCCTGGATCGTGCCGGTTCTGAACAGCCGCAGCAGGGCCATCGAGATCACCGCCGCCGGGATCGAGGTCGCGAAGGTCAGGCCCACCTTGAGGCCCAGATAGACCTGGGCGGCGGTGAAGACGAGGGTGATCGCGATCCCGAGCAGGACGCCGCGAACGGTAAACTCCGAACGAGGCGTGGTGGCGGCGTCGGCCATGGGGGGATCCTGAAATCGTTAAGGCGGCCGGACCTTGCACGCCCGACCGCCTCCAACTCAAGCCCCTGATGGGCCACCTGTGGCAGAATTAGAGAACGCCGAGCATCTCCGCGACCAGGGGGTGGCGAACGATGTCACGGTCGGCGAGGCGAACCACGCCGATATTCTCCAGGGCGTCGAACTTGGCGGCCACGTCGGCCAGACCCGAAATGCCGGGCAGCAGGTCGGACTGGTTCGGGTCGCCGGTCACCACCATGGTCGAGTTCCAGCCCAGGCGGGTCAGCAGCATTTTCAGCTGCATGTAGGTGCAGTTCTGGGCTTCATCGATGACCACGAAGGCGTTGTTCAGGGTGCGGCCGCGCATGAAGCCGACCGGGGCGATCTCGATGGAGCCGTCGGCCATCAGGGCCCGCATGCGCCGGCTCGACAGGCGGTCGGTCAGGGCGTCATAGAGGGGGCGCAGATAGGGGGCGAGCTTGTCCTCCATGTCGCCGGGCAGATAGCCGATCGACTCGCCGGCCTCGACGGCGGGACGCGACAGGACGATGCGGGCGACCGAGCCGGCTTCCAGCGCCTCGACGGCCTTGGCGATGGCGATATAGGTCTTGCCGGTGCCTGCAGGGCCCAGGGCCATCACCAGGTTCTTCTTGTCGATGGCCTCCATCAGTTCGGCCTGGCCGGGAGATTTGGGCTTGATGGTTTTCAGGTAGCTCTGGTCTCGATCCGGATTTCGCGAGGCTCCGTCATGCCCAAGGGGCGACCAGCTGTTTCCGCGCTCGCGAATATCGACCGGCAACCGGCGCACTTTTGCGTCGTCACCATAGTGGCCGCTCTCGGTCGCGCCTTCGCGCGCCATACGCTTCAGGGCTCGCTTGGTCATGTAAGCCTCCATTCAGGCATTAAAAAAGGACGAGGCCGTGTGGCGTCGTCCTTGGCGGTGGGGAGGAGATGAACGGAGACGCGTGCGCAACGCGGCGGCTCGGCGCTGGACCGAGAAGGCGGTGGTTCCGAGGAACGCCTGAACGCCAAGAGCGACACCCTGTTCTCCGTTGTCGGGAGCCGGGGGCGAACATCGTCCCCGGTGGGAATCGAAGTGATTTCTCCCTTCGAATCGCCCGACTAGAATGATGCTAACGTGGTTTCTCAGATGTTAATCAAGCGACGATTTCAAGAAAACGGGGTGTACGGATGACTGTCTATTCCTTGGGCGCCCTAAGCCCCACGCTTCCCGCGCCAGGCGAATACTGGATCGCTCCGACGGCATCGGTCATGGGACATGTCATTCTCAAGAAGAATGCCAGTATCTGGTGGGGCGCCATTGCTCGCGGGGACAACGATCCGATCGAGATCGGCGAAAACAGCAATGTACAGGACGGGTCAGTACTTCACACCGATCATGGCGCGCCACTGACCATCGGGGCGAATGTGACTATCGGCCACATGGTGATGCTGCACGGATGCACGATCGGTGACGGCTCGCTGATCGGGATCGGAGCAATCGTTCTCAATGGCGCGAAGATCGGCAAAAACTGTCTGATCGGCGCGGGGGCCTTGATCACCGAGGGCAAGGAGATCCCCGACAATTCGATGGTCATGGGGGCTCCGGGCAAGGTGGTGCGCGAGATCGGCGAGCAGCATGCCCTGATCCTGCAGGCCTCGGCCCTGCACTATGTCGAGAACTGGCAGCGCTACAGTCGCGACCTGACCGTGTCCGGTGCCTGATCGCAGGAGGGCTTGACCCCCGCCGACGATCTCTCTCGAATGGTCGGGCCCCCGGCAGGAAAATCGCCATGACGTCATTCTATGATCGCCACATCCTGCCGCGCGTTATCGGCTGCGCCTGCGGTGCGGGGGCCATTGCCAAACAGCGGGCCAAGATCGTGCCGCGCGCGCAGGGCCGGGTGCTGGAGCTCGGGATCGGCGGGGGGCTCAACCTGGCCTTTTACGATCCCTCGCGCGTCACCAGCGTGACCGGGGTGGATCCGTCTCAGGGCCTGAGGGACCGGGCCCTGGCGGCGCCGCGACCTGCAGGTCTGAACGTCGAGGTCCTGGACGGGGAAGCCGAACAGCTCAGCTTCGAGTCCCACAGCTTTGATACGGTGGTGTGCACCTTTACCCTGTGCTCGGTACACCAGCCGCCGGCCGTCCTCTCCGAGGCCCGACGGGTTCTGAAACCGGGCGGCCGGTTCCTGTTCTGCGAACATGGCTTGGCCCCCGATGCCAAGGTAGCGCGCTGGCAGAAACGGCTTGAGCCGATCTGGACGCCCCTGGCCGGCGGTTGCCGCCTGACCCGTCCCGTGGCCAGCGGGATTACCGCCGCCGGCTTTGTCCTCGACGAGATGCAGGCCTTCTACATGCCCAAGGCACCCCGGCCGCTGGGCTGGTGCGAGCTTGGCGTCGCGCGGGCGGCCTGATCGCAATATCATCCAAGGTCCAAGGCGCGGCCTGACCGCCCAGGAGAACCCATGTCATTGACTGATACCGCGAGCGCCAATGCCGCCCAGATCGACTACTGGAACACGGCGGTCGGTCAGACCTGGGTCGAGCATCAGGCTCAGCTGGACCGCCTGATCGCACCGCTGGGCGCGGAAGCCATGCGGGTTCTGGCCCCTGCAGCGGGCGAGCGGATCCTGGATGTCGGATGCGGCTGTGGCGAGACCACGCTGGAACTTGCTGCGCGCGTCGGCCCCGGCGGAGGGGTGGTGGGCGTCGACATCTCGGAGCCCATGCTGGCCGTGGCCAGGGCCCGTGACCTTCCGGTCAATGCGGTGGAGCCGCAGTTCCGTAATAGCGATGCGCAGGTCGCTGACCTGGGCGCGGCCGCTTTCGACGCCATATTCTCGCGGTTTGGCGTGATGTTCTTCAGCGATCCGGCCGCGGCCTTCGCCAATCTCCATCGCGCGGTCAGGCCGGGCGGCCGCCTGGCCTTTGTCTGCTGGCGACCCTATGCGGAAAATCTCTGGATGCGGGCGCCGATGGACGCCGCTCAGCCGTTTCTGCCGCCCATGCCGGCCTCCGACCCCCTGGCACCGGGGCCTTTCGCCTTTGCTGATCCCTTGCGCGTGCGGTCCATTCTGGAGGGTGCCGGTTTTTCAGACGTGACCCTTGACCCGTTCGACACGCTGATCGGCGGATCTTCGGTCGCGGAGACCCTCCGGCTGAACTTTCGGGTTGGGCCCCTGGGCTCAGCCCTCAGGACCGCGCCTCACCTTGCCGCTAGCGTCAGCCAGGCCCTGGAGGCCCTTCTGGTGAGCTATGATACCCTGCAGGGCGTTATGATGCCGGCCTGTGTCTGGATCGTGCAGGCCAGGCGCTAGGCATCAGGCTGGGCGGAAAAGCGTCAAGGGGCTCGCACCCCTGGAGGCCCTCTGGGGTTGATAGCCTTATCGGGGTCTTGGAAAAAGAACGCTAAAACAGCGGTTTAGAGCGCCTCCCGGTCCGATGGCTGTTTCATGCCTGTCGGAAAACGCTCTAGCCTTGCGTCCAGCGGAAAGCCGCGTCACTCTCTGCCTTAACAACGATAACATTCAGGGAGGGCGTCGGGGTCATGGCCAGCGAACGCTTCGATTACATCGTCATCGGTGCCGGTTCCGCCGGCTGCGTCCTGGCCGCGCGACTGACGGAAGATCCCAACATCAAGGTCCTGCTGCTGGAGGCCGGCGGCAAGAACACCTCGATCCTGGTCAAGATGCCGGCCGGCGTCGGCGAGCTGATCAAGGCCAAGGGCGATCAGAACTGGGGTTTCTGGACCGAGGAGGAGCCGCACCTCGACAATCGCAAGCTCTGGTGGCCGCGCGGCAAGGGCCTGGGTGGATCCTCGGCCATCAACGGAATGATCTATATCCGTGGCCATGCCCGCGACTATGACCAGTGGCGGCAGATGGGCCTGTCCGGCTGGTCCTATTCGGAGGTGCTGCCCTATTTCAAGCGCTCGGAAACCCACCATGCCGGTGGCGACGCCTATCACGGCGGTCAGGGCCCGCTGCACGTTTCCAAGGGTGAGTCGCCCAGCCCCTTCTATCCGGCCCTGATCGAGGCGGGACGCCAGGCAGGGCACAAGACCACCAAGGATTTCAACGGTTACCAGCAGGAGGGCTTTGGCCCCTATGACCTGACCATCCGTGACGGCAAGCGCTGGAGCGCGGCGGCGGCCTATCTGTCCGAGGCCCTGTCACGACCCAACCTGACCTGCGTGACCGAGGCCCGCACGACCAAGATCCTGATCGAGAAGGGCCGCGCCGTCGGCGTCGACTATGTCGTCGGCAAGGGGGGCGAGGCCCGGACGGCCTATGCCGATGCCGAGGTGCTGCTGAGCGCCGGCGCGGTGCAGTCGCCCCAGATCCTGCAGCTGTCGGGCATCGGTGCGCCGGATCTCCTGAAGGCCAACGGCATCGCCGTGGTTCAGGAATCCAAAGGCGTCGGAGCCAATCTGCAGGACCATCTCGATGTCTGCCTGTCCTGGACGACGAAGAACCTGACGACCGCCTATTCGGCCAACAAGGGCCTCAACAAGCTGGCCACGGGCCTGTCCTACATGCTGTTGGGCAAGGGTCTGGGCCGCCAGCAGTTCCTGGAAAGCGGCGCCTTCCTGAAGTCCCGCCCGGACCTCGACCGTCCCGACCTGCAGATCCATGGCGTGCTGGCCATCATGCAGGACCATGGCAAGGTCGTCGTCGAGAAGGACGGCTTCACCCTGCATGTCTGTCAGCTCCGCCCGGAAAGCCGCGGCGCGGTGGGCCTGCGTTCGGCCGATCCGTTCGATGATCCGACCATCCTGGGCAACTACCTGGCCGCCGACGAAGACCGCCGCGCGCTGCGCGAAGGCGTGCGGATGGCGCGCGAGGTTGCGGCCCAGGCGGCGCTGGATCCCTATCGCGACGCTGAATATGCGCCGGGCGCGGATGTGCGGGCCGACGCCGATATCGACGCCTGGATCCGGGCCAAGTCCGAGACCATCTATCACCCGGTCGGCACCTGCCGCATGGGCGCGGCGGGCGACGCCATGGCGGTGGTCGATGATCATCTGCGCTTGCAGGGGATCGCGGGTCTGCGGGTGGTGGACGCCTCGGTCATGCCGACCCTGGTGGGCGGCAACACCAATGCCCCGACCATCATGGTCGCAGAACGCGCCGCCGATCTGATCCGTGGCAAGGCGACCCTGGCCCCCGTCGATGCGCCGGTGTTCGAGGATGGGCGGGCGGCAGCGGCGTGATCGGCTAGCCATGCAAAAGCGCCCCCTCGGCCGTTCCGGCCTTTCGACTGCCCCGTTGGTGTTCGGCGGCAATGTCTTTGGCTGGACGGCGGATGAAGCGACCTCGCATCGTCTGCTCGACGCCTTTGTCGGCAGCGGCTTCAATGCCGTCGATACGGCCGATGTCTATTCGGCCTGGGTGCCCGGACACGAGGGGGGCGAGTCCGAAAGCGTCATCGGGCGCTGGCTGAAGGCTCGGGGGAGGCGCGACGATGTGCTGATCCTGACCAAGGTCGCCATGTGGCCCAAGCAGCCGGGCCTGTCGGCCGCCAATATCGAGGCGGCCGTCGAGGGCTCGCTGCGCCGACTGCAGACGGACTATATCGACCTCTACCAGTCGCATCAGGATGACGCGGCGACCCCAGTCGAGGAGGCGCTTGAGGCCTTTGGCCGACTCGTGAAGGCCGGAAAGGTACGGGCTATCGGGGCCTCAAATTTCTCGCCGGACCGGCTCGCCGGGACCCTTGCGGCCTCTGAAACCAGGGGCTTGCCGCGGTATGCGACGATCCAGCCGAAGTTCAATCTCTATGACCGCGACCAGGTCGAGGGCGAACTGGCCACCCTGGCCGCGGCGGAGGGCCTGGGCATCATTCCCTTCTACGGCCTGGCTGCGGGCTTCTTGACGGGCAAGTACCGGTCCGAAGCCGACCTTGAGGGACGCGCGCGGCGACACACGATCAAGCGCGACTATATGAACGACAAGGGTGTTCGGGTTCTGGCTGCCCTGGACAAGGCCGTCGAAGCGACCGGAGCCACGCACGCCCAGATCGCTCTGGCCTGGGTCATGGCCCATCCCGCCATCACCGCCCCCATCGCCAGTGCCACCAGCGTGGCCCAGCTGGAGGAGCTGATGGGTGCGGCCAGCCTGGTTCTGCCGGCCCAGGTGATCGCCGATCTTGACGCGGCCGGACGGGACTAGGCGCCGTGAGGGCTGAGCTGATCGAGGAAAGCCTGGCCCTGGCTGCCGAGCGCTGCGCTGACCTGACGCCCCTGGTCTATGCCAGGCTGTTCGCGCAACAGCCCCAGCTTGAGCCGCTGTTCTGCATGGACGGCAATGGCCAGGTGCGCGGCGAGATGCTGTCTCAGGTGATCCGGGCCATTCTCGACTTCGTTGGCGAGCGTCAGTATGCGGCGACCCTGATCCAGTCCGAGGCGATGAACCACGCCGGTTATGATGTCTCGCCCGAGGTCTTCGGGACGTTCTTTGGGGTGGTGGCCGACACCCTCCGGGAGGTTCTGGGCGAGGACTGGACGGCCCCGATCGACGAAGCCTGGCGCGGCCTGCTGATCGAGCTGGACTACTACGTCACCCATACCAACCAGTTCGAGACCGCGAGAGCCTCAGGCCTCTAGGCGATCCGGCGGCCGTTCAGGGTCGCCAGCCGCAGCCTGGCCCCCTGCTGATTGCCGAGACCCAGCGGCTGGATCTGACGAACGCCCAGCTCATAGGCCGGTCGCCCTTCCAGGCGCGCGGTCATGGCGATCGGCTGATAGAGCCCCAGGAATCGATCGGTTTCGCCGTTCACGCCGCGCAGCGGGGCAAACAGCACTTCCATCCCGACCGAAGGGACGCCCTGGGCGCGAATGTCGGCGGTGACCACCACGGGCTGGCAACGGCGACGGGCGATCTCCAGGGAAGACTTGACCTCCAGCCGATGCGACAGGGCCCAGAGGCTGAGCAGGTCTTCGCCGCGCAGGTCGCGGGCATGCAGATCGTTCAGGAAGCCGCCGGCCAGCCGGAACGGCACGCGCCCCAGTTTCTCCCGCCCGGCGATGAATACCTGGGGCAGCAGGTCGGTAAAATCGCCTGGATTGATGTCGGCCCGCGACGGCGCGGGCGCATCGCCTTTGCGATCACGCCAATAGTCTATCAACCGTTCCGTGCTTGGATGGAACATCGTTGTCCCCTGGCGGGTCCTTCCACGGCTGTTTTTTGCCGCACGGGGCTTGCTAGGAGATCCGGGCCAGAGCCCGATCGTCCCGTTTTGGCGCAAGCCGGCGTCGGCGACGGAGGACGGCCCGATTCTTGCTGGCCGAACGGTCGGACGACGTCGTGCGAAGGGAAACGCCATGAAGGCGCCGAAACGATCGATGCGCGGGCCGCTTTGGGGCCTTGGTGCGCTGCTGGGCAGCCTGATGGTGGGGGGCGCGGCCTATGCCGCCGGCTGCACGACGGGTTGCCCGCCGCCGCCGCCGACCTGTTGCCAGCCTCCTGCTCCGCCGCCCAAGCCGCCGAGACCGCCTTCGCCGCCCTGCTGCACGCCGGGTCACAACGTCAATATTCCGGGCGTGAACATCAATGTCGGCGCGACGGTGATCGTCAACGCCAATGCCAATGCCAGCGCCTCGGCGGGGGCATCAGCCGGTGCGACTTCCGGTGCCGGCGGCGGTGCGAGCTCGACCGTCTATTACGGCGGCGGCAGCCATGGTGGCTACTATTCCGGTCCGATGTCGACCGGCTACATTCAGGGACTCAATGTCGAGGGCGTCGAACAGCGTCGTCGCACGGCCTATGAGGCGACCCGGACCAAGCTGCGTCGGGTGGTTATCCGCGCCGTTTGCCTCGACGACCGCGACGTGCCGCATCCGGCCTCGCAGGTCACGCCCGATCGGGATATCGACGACCGCTATGACGGTGAGCTCTATCGCTGCATCGCCGGCTCGCGCATGCAGTATGTGATCGGCGACTATGACGGCGCGATCGACATCAGCACCGGCGGCCGCGGGGCCCAGTCCTATATCTGCGCCAAGAATGAAGCGCTCTACTATTCGCCGGGTACGGGCCAGGCCGGCCAGGCAGGCACCCTGTCCTGTCGTCCGCAACGTCCGGCCCGTGACTGCAACGAGCGCTCGCTGCTTCGCCGGTTCGGTGCCGGGGTCAAGATCCTGACCCTGCTGACGACCGAGACCTATACCGCCTATCGCGAAGAACAGGTCCGCGAGGCCAGCACCTCCTCGATGAGCTTCAGCCTCGATGGTGGCGTCGGCGGCGTGGTCTACTAGAGCCGAATTCCGAGCTTCCAGAGTGATCGGGCCCTCCCTCCGGACAGGCGGGAGGGCCTTTTTCGTCTATTTGCCTTCCGGCTTGACCAGCACGGTCCAGGATCTGTCCGCTCCGAGGAAGGTGCGTGCAGCCCTCTGGACATCAGCGGCCTTGACCCGCTCCAGCCCGGCGATCACCGAGCGGGTCGCGTCCAGGATCCGCGGATCAGCCTGGGCCCCCGACAGGTTGCCAAGCCAGTACTCGTTGGTGACCCGGGATTTCTCGATCTGGTCGATGCGCGGCTTCTTGGCGCGATCCAGTTCGTCCTCGGTGACCGGCTTGTCGCGCAGATCGGCGGCGATCTGGCGGATCGAGGCCATCACGCCGTCCAGCTTTTCAGGCGGAACCTCGACACTGACCGACAGATAGCCCCAGTCATTGAAGACGACACTGTGGGTCGCTCCGGCTGAGGGCGAATAGGTCGCCCCCTGCTTTTCGCGCAGCTCATCGGTCAGACGCAGTTGCATCACCTGGGCCAGGACCGAGGTGTCACGCGACCGCTGCAGGTCCGAGAACAGGTCGTCGGTGCGCCAAGCCATGAACAGCTGGGCCTGGTCGGCGCGGCCCTTGTGGGTCAGCACGACCGGCGTCGCGGAAGGGTCCGGGAAGGGCACCTCGCGCGCCGCCGTCGGTTCGGTCCGCCCCGAACGTGCGGGCAGGGCCCCAAAGGTTTCGGCCACGGCAGCTATGGCCTTGTCGACCGTGATATCGCCGACCACCACAACCTCGATCTGTCCACTGCTGAGCGGGCCTGCGACGGCCGCCTTCAGGGTGTCGAGCGAGGCGGAGGCGATGTCCGTACGGGTCGGGAAGGTCCAGCGCTTGTCGCCCTTGTGCAGCAAGCCGCTGAGCTCCCGGCCGATGACGCCACCGGTCGTGGTTTCCAGCTGGTCGTGGATGGTGCCGTAGTAGGTCTTCACCCGGGTAAAGGCTTCCGGTCGCCAGCCCGGTTCCTGGGCGAAGGCGGCCAGAACCTGCAGTTCGGTGGCGACATCCTCGGGCCGCGTGCGACCACTGAGGGTGAAGGCGTCGTCCTCGATGCCCAGGCCGGCATTCCAGATCTTGCCGTTCAGGACCCGCTCCATGTCCTGGGCGCTGATCTGCTTGAGGCCCCCCTCGATGAAGGCCGAGCCTGACCACAGGGGGCTCTGGCTGGTGGTGGGCAGGTCCAGCAGGCCATTGGCAATGCGGGCCTTGATCAGCACCTGGTCGTCGCGGAACTTGGTCGGCTTGACGGTCAGGCGTACGCCGTTCTCAAAGCGCACGAAGACGGCGTCCAGGTCGCTGATATCCTTTTGCTCGACGACCTTGCCGATCGAGCCGAAGCTGGCATAGGGCCAGGCCGTGACGCCGGGACCGGCGGGGGCCTGGACGGCGACCTTGCCGGAGTCCGCATAGGCCGCCAGCACCGTGGCCTCTCCCCCCTCGATGGCAGACGGGGTGGGGATCAGGATCAGGGGACCCTGGCCCGTGAAGGCGGCTTTCAGAACGGCGCTGACCTGGTCGGCCGTGAGGCCTTTGACGATCTCGTCGAAGGCGGTCAGGTTCTGGCTCGGGCTGGTGACGGTTTCGCCGTCGGTCAGGCTGCCCACAATGCCTGCGGCCAGGGCCGTAGAGCGCTGGGTGGCCTCGCCCGAGGCGGCGGCGACCAGGGATGCGCGCAGGCTGGCGATCTCACGGTCCAGTTCGTCCTGTCGCACGCCAAACTGCAGGACCCGGCGCTGTTCCTGCTCCAGGGCCGCCAGGGCCTCGCGCCATCGACCGGGCTGGGCCGTGGCACCCAGGGTGGTCATGCGCACGGCACCGTACTGGTCGGACGCGAAGGCCCCGCCGGCGATGAACGGGGGATCCGCAGCGCGGCTCAGGGCCTGCATGCGGCGGTTCAGCACCGCAAAGCCGAGGTTGCGCAGGGTATCGCGCACATCGACGGCCTTGGTCTCGATCAGGCCGTCAGGGGTCGAGGCCCAGGAGAGCTGTACCGCGAGCGGCGCGCCCGGCTCGACGATCAGGCGGACAGTCTGACCGCGTTTGGCAACCTTGCCCAGGTCAGGGCGTTTGCCGGCGGGGCCCTTGGCCGTCCAGTCGCCGAACCGGGCCTTGATCTTGGCTTCCATGGCGTCGAGATCGAAATCACCGACGGCCACCAGAACAGCCCGCTCCGGCCGATAATAGGCCTCGTAATAGTCGCGGATGCGCTGGGCCGGGGCCGTCTTGAGGACCTCGGTCTTGCCGATCGGAATGCGCTTGGGCGGTAGCTGGCCCTCCATCTGGAAGTCCATCGACTTGATGGCCACGCGATAGCCGGGGCTGTCGCGCGTGCGTTCCTCGGAGAGGACGACACCGCGCTCGCGATCGACCGCCTCGGGGGCGATGGTCAGTTCGCCGGCCGTCTCCCGCAGCAGCATCAGCGAGCTGTCCACAGTGGTGTCGTCGGTCTTGGGCAGGTCCAGCTGATAGATGGTCTGATCCAGGCCGGTGGAGGCGTTGGTGTCGGCTCCGAACGCCAGACCGTGGCGCTCAAGGATCTTGATCATTTCGCCTTCGGGCACGTTCTTGCTGCCGTTGAAGGCCATGTGCTCGAGGAAGTGGGCCAGGCCCTGCTGATCGTCGGCCTCCATCAGCGAGCCCGTGTCGAACCACAGCCGAAGGGCGGCCTGCTGGGGCGGAGTGGCGTTCTTCATCAGGGCGTAGCGCATGCCGCTGGGCAGAACGCCGAACCGCACGCGGGGGTCTGGCGCAATGTCGGAGACCTCGTGTGCCCACTGGCCGGGCTTCAGGGAGGCCCGGGTGGGTCCTGCAGGTACTGCCGGTGCCGAGTTGGAGCCCGCTCTTGCCAGGGACGGCAGGGACGGCAGGGATAGCTTTGGCAGGGCAGAGCAGGCGGCGAGGGACAGGCCGACGGCGGCCAGCAGCGTCAGGCGCGAAGCGCGAATCATAGACAGCCTAGGGTTAGGTGCGGATTTTGAAGCCTCACCTTGGGCGTCTCTGAAGGCGCAAGCAAGGCAGCCAGCGCCCTGCGAAAGTCTTGATCAGGCGGCGGCGACGTCACCGGTCTGGCGGCGAAGGCGCCAGAATCGGATCGTGCGCAGGGCGGCCTCGCGGGGCAGGGCGCCATAGAGTTCGCCATAGGCCTTGGCCTTGCCCATCACGTCATCCGACGGTTCCAGGATCAGCAGGGCGAAGGTCAGGAACAGGGCGCGATCGAAATCTGCGGCCTTGCAGACCACGGCCAGGGCGTCCAGTTCGTGCCGCTCCAAGATATGGCGGGCGGTGTGGAAGTCGATATCGGCCATGTCGGCCAGGGCCACCAGGAAAAGGGTGGTGTTCTTGGCGCGAAGCATGGCGGCGAGGGCCGCAGCCGTCGCGCCACCCTTCGCCTTGATGGCGCGGAACTCGTGCTCAGCCTGGGCATGGTCCGCCGGCAGGGCACCGTCCCCGGCGGCGACGCGCTTGCGGCCGGCGTCGAGGGCCGCTTCCAGCGTCGCGGGATCAACATCGGCATTCTTGGCCATGATCCGCTCGCGCAGCCTGGCCTCGACCATGAAGTACATCTCGTTCAGCAGATCGACGGGCAGGCCGTGACGGTCGACCACGGCCTCGTGCAGGGCCGGATTGGCCGCCGCACGGTCGACGACCGCTTCGTGCGCCTGACGGGACAGCACGGCACCTTCGTTCCGCAACAGGACGCCCAAGGTAGTATCATCGCCGTGCTGAACGATGGCATCCGAAACCGCACTGGGAACGCTGGTGCGCTGGGAGATGGCGCGCAGATGATCCTGGCCACGGGTGCGCGCCACCTCCAGCAGATCGTTTTCCGACAGGCTCGAAGAGTTCTTCAGGATCGGCTGGGCGACAGCAATGCTGTCCATGGCCAGGGTCCGGCTGATGCCCCGCGGCGCGGCGGGAGCCTGGCTCAGGCGTTCGGCCAGCTCGATCCTGACGGCTTCTTCCATGTCACCGGCCAGTTGGCTCATGACGTCGTCGAATAGCCCCATCTGGACCGGGTCGTGACTGTCGCCTGTGAAGAACAGGTCCGTCACGCCACGCAGAAGCTCGCGCCGCCTGGCGCTGGACGGTTCATCCGCCAGGGCGATCAGGTCGTGAAGCTTGGATTGCATCACAGCGTGCCGTCCAATCCGCTGCGGTCAGCGTCTTCACGGCCGCGGGCCCCCTGCGCCATCCACTCGGCTGAGCCGTGGCGGGGTTCGTCATCCTTCAGTCGCGGCGCCTCCTCAGAGGGTGCGATGAAGACCATTCCATTGGGCTGAAGCCTCGGTAGGGCGTCAGGCTGCAGGCCGTACTGACGGCCGACCGAATAGGTCCGGGCCATGCTGGGGAGCAAGCCCGGTGGCTGAGCGCTGTCGGGCAGGCCGTTCAGGGGGGAGGGCACAGTCTGGGGTGCGGTGGCGGCCAAGGTTTGGCGCTGCGGGGGGGCGGACGGGGCCGGTGCGGGAGCCGGCGAACCCGACTCCGGCAGGGCCCTGAGATTCCGCCAGGGCTCTGACATCGTCGCCTGGGCGGCTACCGGGGCCGCGGCGGGCTGAAAGGCCTGGACCTGGGCCGGTGGCCGCATGTTGAGCGGTGCAGTGGGCACCGGTGGGGCCTGGATCGATGCGGCCCGGCCCGTAATCGGCTCCTGCTTGCCGGCCCAGCCGAGGATGGGACCAGCATAGCCTGATGCGGCGCTCAGGGCGGGGGATGCCCGGCTCGGGCGCGGTCCATAGCGGCTCTCGCGCGTGTCCTCGGCGCGTGCGGCGGAAGCGACGCTGACAAGAACGGCGAGGATGACCAGGGAACGCATCGGGGAGACTGCCGGAGGACTTCAGACTCCAGCCTTAGGCCTTGTGGCTTAATCTTGACCTAACGCCCGCGCCAAAGGGCCAGAAGGCGACGCTCGACCAGTTCCATCAGGGCGTGCAGGGCGACGCCCAGCAGTGCCAGGGTCAGAAGGGCGGCAAATACCCGAGCAGTTTGCAGGCGATTGTAGGATTCCAGGATCCGCCAGGCCAGACCCTGGGCACCGCCAGACCCCGCCACGAATTCCGCCACGACGGCACCGATCACGGCTAAGCCCGCCGCAACCTTGTGGCCTTCCAGCAGGGCCGGGACGGCCGAGGGCAGTCGCAGGCGCCAAAGGCGCTGGGCGGAGGTCGCGCCATAGAGGTCGAACAGGCGCGCCAGATCGGGATCCACGGCCTTCAGACCGGAGAGGGCACCCGAGAAAATCGGAAAGAAGGCCACCACGGCGGCCAGGCCGATCACCGCCCGCTCTGGATGATCGATACCGGCCCAGATGGTCACCAGCGGGGCGATGGCGACGAGGGGGGTGACCTGCAAGGTCACGGCGATGGGCCGGATGGCGTCTTCCAGCAGCGGACTGAGGCTGACCGCCAGGGCCAGGCCGCACGCCAGGAGGCTGGCCATGACCAGGGCCAGGAGGGCAGTCGAGAGCGTTCCCCAGGCCGAGGCGAGCAGAAGGGGCCAGCTCGCCACCAGGGCCGCCCCGATCGCGCTGGGAGGCGGCAGCAGATAGGCCGGCACGGCCAGGCGGGCGCAGGTCAGTTCCCAGATGGTCAGCAGCAGACCGATCAGGACCAGCGGCGACAGGATGGCCGAGAGGGTCTTCATGCGGCCCGCGCTCCGGCCTGGGCCAACAGGCCGGAAACAGCTTCAACGGCCTGGCGGAAGGCTTCGGTGGTGCGAAAGCCGGTAGGGCGGACCAAGGGCCCCTGGATGGTGACCTCACCGGCAATACGGCCTGGGCCCGGGCTCATGACGACCACGCGGCCGGCCATATAGACCGCTTCCTCGACATTGTGGGTGACGAAGATCATCGCCGGCCCCAGGCTTTCGGCCAGGGTCAGCACATCGTCGGCCAGGGCGCGGCGGGTGATTTCATCAAGGGCCGCAAACGGTTCATCCAGCAGCAGCAGGCGCGGGCCCGTCACCAGGGCGCGAGCCAGCGACACACGCATGGCCATGCCGCCGGACAGCTGGACAGGACGCGCCGCCAGGGCCTCGCCCAGTCCCACCCTGGTCAGGGCCTCCTGTGCGGCAGTCATGGCCGCAGCGCGGGGTGTACCGGCGAGTTCCAGAGGCAGGGCGACGTTGGCCTGGGCGCTGAGCCAGGGGGCCAGGGTCGGGGCCTGAAAGACCACGGCGGTCTCGCCCTTGCCGGCGGCGCGGGTCACAGTTCCGCGGGTGGGTTGTTCCAGCCCGGCCAGCAGGCGAAGCGCTGTCGACTTGCCGCAGCCGGACGGTCCGACCAGGGCGACCACCTCGCCAGCGCGCAGTGAAAGGTCGACCGGTCCAAGGGCGCGGCCTCGACCCGGATAGTCAACTTCGACGGCTGAAAGCGCGGCGATGGACTGGGTCATGGGCCCTTGGGCAGGAATTGCAGTGTGTAGGCCCGCTTGTAATCCATGTCCTTGGGATAGACGCCCTGGTCGGCGGCGACCTTGAAGAACTCGGCCCAGCGGGCGTCGGTCATGCTGCCGATCCCGTCCTTGCCCACGATGCCATAGGCCCGCATCTTTTCCCGGGCCTGATCCAGCACATCCTGGGTCATTTCCGGATTGTCCTTGAGGATGGCGGCGTCACCGGGTTTGGCGTCCCCGTAGAGATAGGACTTCCAGCCCGCCGCCGTGGCGTCGACAAAGGCCTGGGCTGCGGCCGGGTTCTTGGCGATGAAGCTGTCCGGCATCAGGGCCATAGACGCATAGGCCGGGTAGCCGCTGTCAGCCAGCAGGAACACCGCCGGCTTGATCTTGCCTTCCTTCTCGATCAGGTAAGGCTCGCTGGTGGCATAGCCCTGCTGAATGATGCGCTTGTCGGCCAGGAACGGCGCGGCGCTATAATTGTATTTGCGGACCTGATCATCGCTGAAGCCGTACTTCGCCTTCAACCAGACCCAGAAGGCGGTGATCGAGGCGTCGGCCAGCAGGATCGGCCGGCCCTTCATGTCAGCGATCGAATTGATGCCCTGGCCGGGATGGGCGATCAGCACCTGCGGGTCCTTGTCCATGAAGGCCGCCACGGCCTTCACCGGCGCCTGTTCCTTGGCCAGGTTCATGACGATGAAGCTGTTGGAGCCGACGCCGACGTCCACGGCCCCCGTGGCGAGCAGCTGCGGGACATTCACGCCGGGACCGCCCTGGATCAGGGTCACATCCAGACCGCGTCGGGCATATTCACCCGTGGCCAGGGCCTGGTAATAGCCGCCGAGTTCAGCCTGGGCCCGCCAGTCGGTCGCCAGTTTCATCGCCGTGCGGCCGGGGGCGTCGGCCGGCTCCTGGCTGGATGGCGAACAGGCGACGATCAGGGCGCAGACAGCCAGCGCGGCCAGGCGGCGGAAACCCATCAATCCCTCCAGGACTAGAGCGCCTCAGGCGAACGCTGTTCGACTAATCGATGCTTGTGGGCGCGGTCAACCAACGATCGACCTTGGCGTACAGGACCTCGCGCTGGATCGGCTTGGCGATGTGATCGACCATGCCGGCGGCGTAGCAGCGCTCGACCTGTTGGGGCAGGGCGTCTGCGCTCATGGCGATAATCGGAATCTTGCTGGCGGGCGAGTGGAGGGCGCGGATGGCGCGGGTCGCCGCCAGTCCATCCATCAACGGCATATGGATATCCATCAGGATCATGTCATACTCGCCGACCGCAGCGGCTTCGACGGCCTGCTGTCCATTCTCGGCGATGTCGACCTTGCAGCCGGCCAGGAGCAGCAGGGCGACCCCGATCTCGCGATTCATCGGGTGGTCATCGACCAGCAGGATGCGCGCGGCGCTGGGTGCCGCCGTCGGACGGGCCTCGGGCGCGGCTACGGGCTCGGCAACCGGTGCCGTAACCTCGATCCAGAAGCAGGACCCTCGACCGGGCACGCTGTCGACGCCGATTCTGCCGCCCATCATCTCGACCAGGGTTCGGCTGATCGCAAGGCCCAGGCCCGCGCCGCCATAGGTACGGCTGGCGGACCCGTCGATCTGTGAGAAGCGCTGGAACAGCAGGGCCTGCTGCTCGACGGAAATGCCGACACCGGTATCGGCGATTTCGAAGCGCAGCCGATCCTCGTCTTCGCCGGCCTCGACGATCAGGCTTGCATCGATGCGCCCCGTCTCGGTGAACTTTACGGCGTTGTTGAGCAAATTTAGCAGGACCTGGCGTAGGCGGGCATCGTCGAGATCATGCAGGGCCTCGAGCGGGTCGATGATCTCGACCTCGATCGTCAGCCCCTTGGCGCGGGCTTCCGGTGCCATGATCGCGACGGTGTCCCGCAGCAGGGCGGCGGCGGAGGTCGGCTGGGGCGACAGCTCCACCTGGCCGGCCTCGACCCGCGAAAAGTCGAGGATGTCATTGACGACGGTCAGCAGCGCGCCACCGGCATTGTCGATCAGGTTCACCTGGCGTCGCGCATCCGGCGGCAGGTCGTTACGGGCGGCGAGTAGCTGGGCGAAGCCCAGCACGCTGTTCAGCGGGGTGCGAATTTCGTGGCTCATGGTCGCCAGGAACTCGGTCTTGGCCTCGGTCGCCGCCAAGGCCCGGGCCCTGGCCGCCCGTGTCAGCTGTTCCCGGCGGACGAGCAGGCGCTTGAGGCGTTCCTGCTGGGCCAGGGCCAGGCCGGTCGCCAAGGTTGTGCCGAATAGCAGGAAGACAAAGACCTGGACGATGCGGGCCGGATTGGCGTCTGCCCAGCGTAGACCCACCGCGAGATAGCCTGAGGAGGCCACCAGCGGGATGGCGATGCAGGCCACGACGAGAGAGCTTTCCGCCGCGCCGCGCGCGCCCAGACGGAAGGCGGCCAGCATGGCCAGGGGGAAGATCATGAAGGGTGCCGGTACCCCGTCCGGATAGAAGCAGATCGCGGTCATCACGGCGATCGAGGCGTAGATCGCCAGGCGTTCGCGCCTTGACCGGTGGAAGGCGCGCCGGTGCTCGGCATCGAGGAGGACCAGGATCGCGGGAAGCACGACGGCCAGTCCGAGACCGCTTCGCGCAAACCAGGCCCAGAGGATCGTCAGGAAGGGCGCACCGGTGATCACCGAGAGCGGAAGGGCGGCAAGCACCGCAGCGATCGTGGCGATGGGTGCGCCCAGGGCGACAAGCATGGCCAGCTGCCGCATGTTGCGCAGGCGCATGACGCCATTGGAGAAGCGGCTGACGACAATCCAGACCGCAAAGGCCTCCGCCACGTCGATGGTGGTGTAGAGCAGGGTCTTGGTCAGGCTGTCGCCGACCATCTGGCTCGTGGCGATATGGAAAAACACCATAACAAGGGTCAGGGCGATGCGCCGTGGGGCGTTGAGCGCCATGAGGCCGACCGCGAGCAGCCCATTGGCCGGCCAGAAGGAAGCCACGCCCAGGGCGGTGCGAGTCAGGTACTCGCTGAAGGCCAGACTGGCGACAATAGCCACAGCCAGGCCCAGTAGCAGAGCATCCTGCCGCTGACGCTCAAGTTGTGCCAACTCTTGCCGCATACTCTTCCTGTCCCCCCAGCTTGATACGCTTGCGCGTGTCTAAGGTTGCGGCCAATTCAGTTGCTGTGGCGCTTTGTCGCAGATGCGGCGCACCATCAACTCAAGTCCAACTTGTGGTCGCCCCGTCTCTACTTCGACGGGCGCTTGAGGATGCATAAGGTTCGCTGGGATTCAAGCGCGGGTCTTTACTGAAAACCATAAGGGCACTGGCTGGTACGCCGTTGCCCAGGCCGTACCAGTCGTCGCTGAGGAGCCGTTCAGCCGACCATGGCCTCGCGCTTTTCCTCGAGCGCCAGCCAGTCCTCTTCGGCCTGGGCCAGGTCACTGCGGGCCTTGTCGAGGGCCTTCATCACCTTGTCGAAACCGGCCGGGTCCCGTGCATAGAAGTTCGCGTCCGCCAGCCGGGCTTCGAGGTCGCCGATGATCCCGGGACTGGCGGCCACCAGGGCCTCGCATTCCTCCAGACGGCGCTGGTCCTTGTAGGACAGCTTGCCGGCCTTCTTGGGCGGCGGGGGCGGTGCGGTCACGACCGCCTTGTGCGAGCCGGTCCCGGTGGCAAAATCGCCGGCGGCCCCGCGGGCCCCCTTGAAGAAGTCGGGGCTCTGGTCGATCAGGTCGCTCCAGCCGCCCGGCGTTTCCAGCACCTTGCCATGGCCATTCATGGCGATGGTCGAGGTCGCCAGCCGGTCGATGAAGTCGCGATCGTGGCTGACCAGGATCAGCGTCCCTTCGAAATCGGCCAGCAGTTCCTCGAGCAGGTCCAGGGTGTCCATGTCGAGGTCATTGGTCGGCTCGTCGAGAACCATCAGATTGGTCGGCGAGGCCAGGGCCCGGGCCAGCAGCAGGCGGTTGCGCTCTCCGCCGGACAGGCTGGTGACCGGCTGGCGGAGCTGGGCCTCGGTGAACAGGAACTCCTTGGCATAGCCGGCCACGTGCTTGGGCACGCCGCGCACCAGGATCGAGTCGCCGCCGCCGGGGGTCAGGAAGTCCCACAGCGTCATCTTCTCCGACAGCGCCATGCGGTTCTGGTCGACATAGGAGATCTCGAGATTGGTCCCCAGCTTGATGTCGCCGGCGTCGATCTCAAGCTCGCCCAGCAGCATGCGCACCAGGGTGGTCTTGCCCGCCCCGTTGGGACCGACCAGGGCCACGCGATCACCGCGCAGGATGCGGGTCGAGAAGTCCTCGACGATCACCCGGTCGCCGAAACGCTTGGTGACGTGCTTGGCCTCGACCACCCGCTTGCCCGAGGTGCCGGAGGACTCGACCGCCATGGTCATGCTGCCGCGCTTGTCGGCCTGCAGGTCACGCTTCTGGCTGCGCAGGTCCATCAGGGCCCGGCGGCGGCCTTCATTGCGGGCCCGACGTCCCTGAACGCCGCGAGCCAGCCAGGCGTTTTCCTTTTCCAGCTGCTTGTTGAGCCGGCGTTCCTCGTCGGCCTCGGCCGCCAGCACCTGTTCGCTCCAGACCTCGAACTCGGCGAACCCCTTGTCGAGGCGGCGGACCTTGCGGTGCTCCAGCCAGAAGGTGCGCTGGGTGACGCGGTTGAGGAAGGCGCGGTCGTGGCTGACGATCAGGGCCGCGCACTTGGAATTGGCCAGCTCTTCTTCCAGGGTCTGGATGGCGAAGATGTCGAGGTGGTTAGTCGGCTCGTCCAGCAGCAGCACGTCCGGCTGCTCGGCAAAGGCGCGGGCCAGGGCCGCGCGCCGCCGCTCGCCGCCGGAAAGGCCCTCGGTCCCCTTGCTGTAGTCGAGCCCGAAATCAGCCAGGGTGGCGTGGGCTTCATAGTCCTCCGCGCCGCCGGCGGTGCAGTAGTCCAGCAGGGTTGCGCCGGTGATCTCCGGTTCCTGGTCGACGAAGATGATCTTGGCCCCGGGCTGCACGGAGCGCTCGCCGCTGTCGGCCTCGATACCCTTGGCGGCCAGGATCTTCAGCAGGGTGGATTTGCCGGCGCCATTGCGGCCCACAAGGCAGGCGCGGATCCGCGGCTCCAGTGCCAGGTCGACACCATCGAACAGGGGCTTGGCCCCGTCGGCCAGTCGGACGTCCTTGAGGGCGAGAATAGGCGCGCGGGCAGGGGAAGCCATAAGGTGCTCTTAGTGGGGAGGCGTCGGGATATCGCGGAGGATGCGGCCTATATCAGGGATGGCCGGGAAAAAACGACAAAAACCGGCCAGGCCGCAGCAGACCGCGAGCCATGGCCTCGCCCATAGTCCCGGCAGGTCCGGGGCGTCCTGAAGCCGGACCCGCTGCCGCGACCCGATATCAAGGGCCGGCTAGTGGTTGGGCGAGCTCACATAGAAGCTGGCATTGTTGCCGGTAGCCGTGGTGATGCCGCTGATCGAGCGGGCCGAACCGGCGGTCGTCGTCGTGCGGGCACCGACCTCGGTGCTGTTGACCTGATTGTTGCGGATGGTCATCTGGCCGCTGCACTGCGAACAGGCATAGGCGGTCACCGCATTGCCCATGGCCGTCGCCGTGGCCACGGCATCATAGCCGTCATGGCCCTCGAACAGGGCCAGGGCTTCGACGCCGCCGCCCTCATTGGTCTGTATGTTGTCGAGCACCACTTCGGGCCCATAGTTGCCGACCAGGGCGGAATTGCCGACGCCATGGGCACCGACCTGGGCGGCGCTGAACTGGTAGGACGTCGCCTCGGCCTGGGCGCGGACATAGGCGGCATTGTACTGGTTGCTCGCGACATCCAGCAGCGGGCCTTCATTGGTCGCGGAAAGATTGTTGCCGCTGGCAGAAGCTGCCGTGCTGCTCAGATAGCTCGAGCCATAGGCCGTGAACTTGCTGGCCTGGGTGATGCCGGCATTGGACTGCTCGGTGATCACGCGCGCGGCCGACTGCTCGGTTCCCGAGAGGGTGATGTTGTTCCCTGTCGCCGTGCCGGCGACCGCCGCCGTGCCGGTGATCGCGCCGGCGATCGAACCGCCATCGGCCAGCACATTGGCCGTATTGCCCTGGCTGACCCGCACGCCCATGGCGGCATTGATCAGGGTCAGGCCCTGGCTGTTGCCCTGAGCCAGGGTGCTGATCGACACATCCTGAAGTTCGGCATGATCCGCTTCCAGCTGGCTGCGGGCCGTGACCCCGGCGGTGTTCAGCTGGGTCACCCGCCCCGTGAGGGTGCCATTGTCGGCCGCCGCCGTGCCGGCATTGCCGACCGCGGTGCTGGTGATGTGGCTGCGGGCACCGCCATTGAGACCGAGATTGACCACGCCATGGGCCAGGACCTGACCGGAATTGTCCTGGTTCGAGGTCAGGACGGCGTCGGTATCCCGTACCGAGACCAGGGCGCTGTTGGCCGGCGCAATCGTGCTGGCACTGAAGCCGTCGGTGACGGTTTCAACGTTCAGGGTCTGCTCGGCAAAGACGTCGCCCAGATTGATCTGGTTGTTCAGAACCGTGCTGGGCGCGGTCTGGCTAGTAGCGACCCCGCTTAGCATTGCGCAGATCGGGATCGCTGCGAGCGTTCCAGCGAGACGGGTCTTCGCGGGTCTGCGCATTGTTGGTTCCCAGATTGTTGTAGGCGGGCGTGAAGGCTCCCGTCTGTCCGACGGTGGGGTCGCCCAGCGGGTCGTAACGCATGCAGCCCTGGGGGCCGGGCATGCCATAGAGATTGGCGCTGAACTCAACGACCGAGCGCTCGATAAGGGCGCGCACCGCCAGCTGGACCGGCTCCAGCGCGCCTCGGCCGCCCGAGATATCGAACAGGTTGCCATTGAGGAAGTCGAAGACGCCCAGGCTGACCTCGCGCCCGACCACCTGCTTCTGGTAGGCGACGACATCGACCACTTCCAGGGTGCGGGTATTCACCAGACGCAGGTCCAGGGCGATGTTCATCACGAACACCCGGCGCTTGAAACTGCCCTTCAGGCCGTCGGTGTCCTTGTCGCCGGCATAGGCGTCAACGCCGGCCGAGCGGATATTGTAGTTGAGCTCGGTAATGCCGCCGACCACATAGAAGTCCGAACCCGGCACCTGACCGGCCAGGATGCGGCGATAGTCGACCGGTACGTCAGCGGCGGGATTGGGACGGTCGCTGATCAGCTTGTTGTTGGCGTATTTCAGTTCGAACTCAGACACCGAGGTGTCGAAGCGCTCGACCATCGGCATGCCGGCCTTGGCGAAGGCGGACATGGCCAGCAGGGAGGCCCCCTGGGTGACCTTGCGGCCCGAGCCGTCGGACTCTTCCTTGCCGGTATAGTCGGCGATGCGGCCGATCGCGATGCGCGGAGCCGCAATGCGGTTCTGCTTGGCATACTGGCTCAGGCAGACCAGGGCGGCGGAATAGTCGGTCGGGTTGGCGGTGACCGGTGCCGTGCCGATCGGCTTGGCGTAATTGCCTTCCATCGAGACCTTGGGCACGCTCGTGCCGCAAGCCGTCAGGGCGCTGCAGGCCAGGGCCATGATGGCCAGGGATAGGCGCTTATTTCCCATCGGTGACGCCCTTCACCGAAGATCCTGCCGAGATATTGCCGGTGTTGGTCTGGGTCGAGTTGACGATCACCGTATTGTTGTTGCCCTGGGTGATGACCGTCAGATTGTTGCCGATCGCCGTCGAGCTGCTGTAGCCGCGACCGCCGACGCCCGAATAGGCATCCAGCGATCCCGAGGAATGGCTGGACGAAAAGACGCTCTGGTCGGCGCCGGTCAGCATCACGCCGTCAACGATGATGCGGTTGCCATTGGCGTCCCGGGTCGAATAGTCGACCACGCGGTTTTCCTGACCGGCGATGCGACCATAGCCGGCATTGAAGGCGGCGGAATTGCTCGACATGGTCTGGGCGAGGGTCGCGACCGGCGCGCTGAGCCCTGCGACGACAGCGACAAGGCCTGCGCCGACGACGATGCTGTTTCTGATCTGCCAGGCCATGGGAGCCTCCGCGACTGCCGACGCGAAGGTGCAAGCAACCCCCGTGCCAAATTCATACAGCTTCCGGTCTAGAGCCAAGGTCTCGCAAAATGGTTAAGCGATAGGCAGTGCGACTCTGAAACGCGCGCCGCCGTCCTAAGTAAGAGTGCATGACCCTCGATCGTCCCGAAGAACCCCGCGAACCGATGTTCAATGCGCCCTGGCCGGCCTTGCTGGCGGCGGCGAGCATCCTGCTGTCGCATCTGGTCCTGGCCGGTGCCAGCCCGGATACGATCTACAGCCTGGCGCTGGAGCCGGTTCGCATCTGGCGCGGGGAGGTGGCCGGGTTGGTCACCTCGCTCTTTGTGCATGGTGGCTGGATTCACGCCCTGATGAATGCCGCCTTTGCCCTGGCCTTCGGGGCACCGGTCGCCCGCCTGCTCGGTCTTGGCCTGAAGGGCGGGAGTGTCTTCGTCCTGCTCTATATAATGTCGGGTATGGGTGCGGGCCTGGCCTATGCCGCCCTTCACCCTGGCTCGACCGACCTGGTGGTCGGAGCCTCGGGAGCTGTCGCCGGCCTGATGGGCGCGGCGGGCCGACTGATGGATCGTCCCGGGGTGCTGAGCAGCCCCTTCGCACCGCGCGCCCTGTCCCTGGCCCTCAGCTGGTTGGTCATCAATCTGGTCATGGCAGCCTTTGGGGGCTTTCCGGGCCTGACGGGGGCGGTGGCCTGGGAGGCCCACCTGTTCGGCTTCGTCGCCGGGGCCCTTCTGGTCTCGCCGGCCTCCTGGCTGGCAGCAAATTCACACGGCCATTGATCCCCGCACCGCTTTGCGAGACCCTCTCCCCACAAGAATGAACAAGGGAGGTGCTCAGTGCTGGTTTCTCAGATCCTGAAGGACAAGGGCGATCTGGTGTTTACGGCCTCGCCCCAGGAAACGGTGGGTGCTGCTGCGGCCCTGCTCCATACCCGCCGGGTTGGGGCCATGGTCGTGGTCGATGCTGATGAGGCCATTGTCGGCATTCTGTCGGAACGCGACATTGTTCGCGTGATCGCCAAGGAGGGGGGCGGAGCCCTGACCAAGCCGATCGCCACCTGCATGAGCGCTGATGTGATCTTCGCTCAGCCAGAAGAGTCGATCGATGTCCTGCTGGAGCGGATGACCGACCGCCGGATCCGCCACCTTCCGGTGGTCCGCGAGGGACGCTTGGTCGGCATCATCTCGATCGGCGACCTGGTGAAGTACAAGATCAATGAAGCCCAGGCCGAAGCCGAGGGGCTGAAAGCCTATATCGCGGCGGGCTAGGGCGTTTTCCGGCCGGTGTGAAACAGCAATCGGATCGAAGGGCGCTCAGACCCCTGAGCCAGTGCGCGGTTCAGCCGCCCGGATGACTCCGTCAGGCCGGAATGGGCTCTAGCCGCCGAGCAGTTCTGCGCCTTCGCCGGCAACGGCGTCGGCCAGGCTGTAGCCTTCCAGGACCTGGGCCGTGACATCGCGGGCCCTGAGCAGGGCTTCACGCAGGGCGCAGGTCGCCAGATCACGGCAGTCCTCACAACGACGGAAGGCCGTGCGACTGACGCAGGGGGCGAGGGCCAGGGGGCCGTCGACCAGCCGGATGACCTCGGCAAAATTGATCTCTGCGGCGGGGCGGCCGAGCAGATAGCCGCCGAACTTGCCGCGACGGCTGACGACCAGGCCCTCGCGGGCCAGGGTCAACAGGATCGCTTCCAGAAACTTGCGTGGTGCATCGGCCCGGACCGCCAGTTCGCCGGCGGTAACCTGTCCGTCCTCGCGGGCCAGTTCGATCATTGCGCGCAGCGCATAACGCGCCTTCTGGG